>NZ_FMWU01000055.1 GCF_900103195.1 Methylobacterium sp. UNC378MF
CGCGCTCGCCGCCTTCTTCGGCGGCCGCCTGGGCGCGCCGAAGCCCGCGAGCCTGCCGGGCGCCTACGAGACCCGGCGCGTCTGAGCGGCCGCGGCCCGGTCCCGGATCGTTCGGCCCCGGATCGTTCGGCCGCTTACCCCCCCCTCGGCGCCCGCCACCGTGCGGGGGCCGTCCACCCCGGCGGGCGGAACCTGCCCGACCGGACATCCTGACCCCGACCCCAACCCCCAAGGAGCGCACGCGATGAGCAGCACGACCGACAAGATCAAGGGCCTGGCCAACGAGGCGGTGGGCAACGTCAAGCAGGCGGCCGGCAAGGCGACCGGCAACGACAAGCTGGTGGCCGAGGGCAAGGCGCAGGAGCTGAAGGGCGAGGCGCAGAAGACGGTGGGCGACGTCAAGGACGGCGCCAAAAACCTCGCCGATAAGATCACCGGCAAGCACTGACCCCGTCCCGCGGCGCCGGCCGGCCTTGTGTCCGGCGGGATCGCCCAACGCGCGAGACCAGCGACGATGCGGCGCTTCGCCAGCCTCTTCCTGCGTCAGGAATTCGTCTTCCTGGCGCTCGCCATTCTGCTGAGCGTTGGCGCCGGCGTGGCCTACTGGGTTTCGCGCGCCACCGTCCTGACCGTCGCGGTCGCTCCGAAGGACGGTACGGAACCGGCCCTGATCCAGGCCTACGCGGACGCTCTGGCCAAGAGCCACAAGGAGATCCGCCTCAAGATCCTGCCCTTCGACGACGTGCGCGACAGTGCCGAGGCCCTGGGCGCTGGCCGGGCCGACCTCGCGATCGTACGGCCGGACGTGGAGCTCCCCGACAACGGCCTGACGCTGGCCATCCTGCGGGACCAGGCGATGATCATCGCCTCGCCCGAAGCCTCCGGCATCGCCCGCTTCCCCGATCTTGATCGCAAGCGCCTCGCGATCCTCGCCCATCGGGACGCCGACGAGGCGCTGATCCGCGCCATGCTCGACCATTACGGATTGACGCTGGTCACGACCGAGCCGGAGGGCGGGCTGCCACCGCGCCACGTCGCCCTGGTCGAGATGGCGGAGAGCGACCTCGGCGCCGCCTTCGCGCGCAAGCGGGTGGACGCCGTGATCTCGGTCATCGCGCCGACCGCGCCGACCGCGCAGCGGATCGTCGGCCTCGTTCAGGCCGCCAGCCGCAGCCGCAAGATCTCCTTCGTCGACGTCGAGAACGCCGAGGCGATCGTCGCCCGGCTGCCGCGGCTGCAGGTCGTCACCATGCCGGCCGAAACCTTCGGAGGCAGCCCCAAGGTGCCGGCCGAGGACGTTCGCACGGTCGGCGCCTCGTACCGGCTGATGGCCCGCGCGGACCTTGCCCGTTCGGTGGCGGCCGACGTCACCCAGCACCTGTTCGAGCTGCGCAGCGCCATGGCCAACGTCACGCCGGCCGCCGACTACGTCCAGGCGCCCGCCTATGACGGGACCGTCGGCGCGACCAGCGCCCGGCTGCCGATCCACCCCGGCGCCGTCGACTATTACGAGCGCGAGCAGCAGAGCTTCATCGAGCGTTACGAGACCTGGATCTATCTGCTGGCCTTCCTCGGCGGCGGCGTCGGCTCGGCTCTGGCCTGGATCGGCCAGCGCCTGTCGCGCCTGCGGCGCGAGCGCGTCGAGGAGGCGACCGACCGCCTGCTCCAGATCCGCCAGGAGGCGCAGGCGACGGCCGATCCCGGGCGTCTCGAGATCCTCGCCCGCGAGATCGACGACCTCGCGGGCGACATCGCCAAGCATGCGCTGGAGCGGCCGACCGAAGCCCGGACCATGTCGGCGGCGACCATCGCCATCGACGCGGCCCGCTCAACGGTCAAGCGCGCCATCACGGCCGGCCGGAGCGCGGATGACGGATCCGCGTTGACCGGCAGGACGGTCGCCGCCGACACCGCCCCGAGATCGGCATGACCCGTTGCGGCGGCCCACCGCCGTACCACCCGGGCGAAAGCCCGCATCAAGGAAGGACGACGCGATGAGCAAGGGATATCCCTCGATGACCGCCCTGCTGGGATTGCTGGCGGTGGCCGGCTACCAGAACCGCGACCGGATCGCCGAGTGGCTCGGTGGCCACGCCAAGGACGCGTCCCGGTCTCCGACGCCGCAGGTTCCGGCCGGAACGGGATCGACCGTCCCGGCAAATCTCGATCGCCTGCTCGGCGGCGCCAGCGCGGGGGGCGTCGGCGGCCTCATCGCCGGCGGTCTGACCGAACTGGTGGACCATTTCACCAAGGGCGGTCACGCCGAGACCGCACAATCCTGGATCAACAGCGGGCCGAACCGCGAAATCCCGACCGCGGATCTCGAGCGCGCCATCGGCCCCGACACCCTTGCGGCTCTCGAGCAGCGGACTGGCCTGAGCAAGAGCGAGCTGCTGGCCCGCCTCTCGCGCGATCTTCCCTCGGCCGTTGACCGCTACTCGCCGGACGGGCGCCTGCCGGCCTTCAGCTGACCGCCCGCGTCGTCGCGACCGCGGCGGTCCCCGTGCGGGGCCGCCGCGACGCCGATGCGGACGGCGCGTCGGTCCGAAACCGCTATTCGACCAGCTCGTCCACCGTCGCCATCAGCGACGGCGTGATGGTCAGCCCGAGCGCTGCGGCGGTCTTCAGGTTGAGCAGCGTCGTGAAGCGCGCGCTGGCCTGGACCGGGAGCTCGCCGACCACCGCGCCGCGCAGGATCCGATCGATGTAGCCGGCAGCCCGCTCCACATCCTGCGCGACGCTGGTCGTGTAGGCGGCGAGACCGCCGAGCCGGACCGGTGCCGCATAGGCATAGACCGCCGGCAGGCGGCAGGTCGCGGCCAGATCGACGATCCGCTGACTGTAGATCCCCGTCACCGCATCCGGCAGGATGAGGAGGCCGCCGTTCGGCTGCGCGGCGAAGCCGGAGATCGCGGTCTCGATCTCGGCGGCATCGTGCACGCCGGCGATCCGCGCATCGATCCCGAGTTCGGGGCCGATCCGGGACAGCTCGGCCGCGTAGCCTGCGAGGCGCGCGCGATAGTCGGGATTGAGCAGCGCAAGGGCCCGCGTGACGCCGGGGCTGAGTTCCTTGAGAAGCTGCAGCCACTTGCCCACGAGGACGAAGTCGAAATTGGTGAAGCCGGTTAGGTTGCCGCCGGGACGCGACAGGTTGGTCACGAAGCCGCCGCCGATCGGGTCCTGGAGCATCATGAAGACGACCGGCGTCGTCTTCGTCGCGCTCTGGAGCGCGGTCGCACCGACGATCCCCTGTGCGAGCACCACATCGGGTTTCTGCGCCAGGATCTCGTCCGCCTGCAGGCGCATCCGTGCGGCGTCGCCATTACCGTATTGCAGGTCGACGGCGAGGTTCTGGCCCCAGATCCAGCCGGCGCGCTTCAGACTCTCCCGCAGGGTGTCGACGATGACGGGACTGTCCGGGTGCGCTTCGCCGTAGACCAGGAGGATCCCCAGGCGACGCTGGCCCTTGGCCTGGCCGGCGGCGAAGGTGGGCCACGCGGCCGCACCCAGGCCCGCGATGACGTCGCGCCGTCTCATGCGCCGGTCTCCCGTCTACCACCGTTCCGGCCGGCCGCGCTCGGACAAGGCTCCGACCGCGTGCCAGGGGACGGTAATAGGCGGTGCCTTAAGGCGCGGCTATCGCGGCCGTCGATGCAGGGATGCGCGCTGGCCGGTCCGGACCTCAGCCAACCTCGACGCGGCTCCCGCTCCCCCCGTTCAGCAGGCGCTTCAGGTGGAAGGCCGCGACCCCGTCCTCGGGGCGCAGCCCGACCAGGGCCGCGAAGGCCGGCAGGGCGCCGGCCTCGCCCGCCTCGAGCTTGGTGTAGGCCTCCTGGTACTGCGCGAGCAGCCGAGCCGGATAGGCCGCCTCGGTCAGGGGTTCGTAGGCGCGCAGGGCCGTCTGCTTGCCGCGCAGGAGCAGATCGCCGAGGGGGCGGCCGCGGAACTGACCGGCCCGGATCACGACCGCGTCGCTGACGCAGATCCGCGTGCCGAAGGCCTTGTTGGCATTCTCCAGGCGCGCGGCGGTGTTGATGGTGTCGCCGTAGGCCGTGTAGTCGAAGTACCGGCTCCCGCCGAAATTGCCGACGATCGCCGGCCCGGCATGGACGCCGATCCGCGTCACGCCGATCTCGATCCCCCGCTCCCGCCAGCGTTGGCGGAACTCTTCCGCCGCGCGGTCGAGGGCCAGGGCGCAGTCCACGGCACGAGCCGCGTGGTCCGGCTGATCCCCCGGCGCCCCGAAGAGCACGTGCAGCGCGTCGCCGACGATCTTGGCCACCGTCCCCTCGTGGGCGAAGACCAAGTCGGTCATCTCCGCGAAATAGCCGTTGAGGATCTCGGCGAGCTGGGCCGGATCGAGGCTCTCCACCAGGCTGGTGAAGCCGGCGATGTCGGTGAACAGGGAGGCCACGTCGCGGCGGTGGCCGCCGAGTTCGAGACCCGACGCGTCCCCGGCGAGCCGCTCGGCGAGGTTCGGCGAGAAGTACCGGGCCAGGGAAGCGTGGGCGCGTTCGGCCAACGATTGCCGCCGCCGCCCCTCGCGCAGAGCCTCGACATGCCGCAGCGTCCGCTCGATCGTCGTCTCGAGATCGGCGAAGTCGATCGGCTTCGTCAGGAAGTCGAAGGCGCCCCGGTTCATCGCCGTGCGGATGTTCGCCATGTCGCCGTAGGCCGAGACGATGATGGTCGAGGGACGCTCGGCGAGATCCTGGAGCTTGGCGAGCAGCGTCAGCCCGTCCATGCGCGGCATGTTGATGTCGGACACGACCAGATCGACGTCAGGCTGTTCCGCGAGGCGGTCCAGCGCCTCCTGTCCGTCCTGGGCGAACAGGAACGTGACGATGCCCTGACGGATCTGACGACGGAATTTCTGGGTGATCAGCGCCTCGAGATCCGGCTCGTCGTCGACGACGAGGATCTTGGCGCTGGGCATGCCGGGCGTCATTCGGCCCCCGCGAATGCGGAGAGCCGGCGGTCGATCTCGGCTTTCAGCACGGCGAAGTCGATCGGCTTGGTGATCAGGCCCACCGCGCCGGCGGCGCGGACCTTCTCGCGGGTTTCCGCATCGCCGTAGGCGGTGATCATGATGACCGGCACGTCGGGCCGGGCGGCGCGCACGAGCGGCAGCAATTCGAGGCCGGTCATCCCGGGCATGTTGATGTCCGACAGCATCAGGATCAGGCTCGGCTCGTTGGAGCCGTTGATCCGCTCCAGGGCTTCCGCCGCCGAATGCGCGAAGGCCATCGCGAAGCGTCCGGCGCGCAACTCGCGGCGGAACTGCTGCCGGAACAGGTCGGTGACGTCGGGTTCGTCATCGACGACGAGGATCAGGACGTTCATGGCTGGCTCTCGGTCTCGGTCGCCGGCTGGGGGGGCGTGGCCGCCGTCGCGCTCCGTCGCGGCAGGACGATGATGAACTCGGTGAAGGCGCCCGGCTCCGTGGCGACGTCAACCGTCCCGCCATGCTGCTTGACCAGGATGTCGTGGCTCAGCGACAGGCCGAGCCCCGTGCCCTCACCGGCGGGTTTGGTGGTGAAGAACGGGTCGAACATCTTGGCCCTGACGCTCTCGGGAATGCCGGTGCCGTTGTCGCGCACACGGATCTCGATGCTGTCGCCCCGATCCCGCGTGGCGACCGACAGCGTCGGCGCGTAGCCGGGCTCCGCGCTCTCGATCTTCTTCTCCGTGGCGTAGAATCCGTTCGACATCAGGTTGAGCAGGACCCGCGTGATCTCCTGAGGATAGATGTCGGCAATGCCGGCTCCCGGGTCGTAATCGCGCACGAGGCTCACGTTGAAGCCGGGCTTGGCCGCACGGGCACCGTGATAAGCAAGATTCAGGCTTTCCTCGACGAGGGCGTTGACCTCGACCGGGCGATGCTCACCCGACCCGGTGCGCGAGTGCAGCAGCATGTTCTTGACGATCGAATCGGCGCGTTTGCCGTGCTGGACGACCTTCTCGAGATTACCCTTGAGAAGCCCGGCGATCTCCTCGACCTCCGCGCGCACGGTCGGATCGAGCGTGGCCGGCTCGAGCACGTCCCGAAGCTCGTCCACCAGCTCGTGGGAGAGCGAGGCGAAATTGTTGACGAAGTTCAGCGGGTTCTTGATCTCGTGGGCGATGCCGGCGGTGAGCTGCCCCAGGGACGCGAGCTTCTCCGACTGAACGAGACGGTTCTGTGCCCTCTGGAGATCATCGAGCGACTGGTTCAGGTCGCGGGTCCGTTCCGCGACCTTGGCCTCGAGCGTCTCGTAGGAATCCTGCACGCGGCTCGCCATCGTGTTGAACCGGTGCGCGAGGGTCTCGATCTCGTCGCCCGTGCGGATGACGATGCGCTCGGACAGGTCTCCGGCGCCGAACCGCTCCGCCCCGTCCTCGAGCGTGCGGATCGGGACGACCATGCGCCGGGCCAGGAAGGTGCCCGCCACGGCCGCCAGCAGTACGCCGAGGCCCATCAGCGAGGTGGTCTGGATGACGGATTCCAGGGCCGGACCCATCGCGTCGCGCAACGATTCCTGCACGAACACGATCCAGTCGACCCGCGGGATGGTGGCGTGGGCCGCCAGAACCCAGCCGCCGCCGAGGCCGGTGGTGATCTCGTAATCCTGTCCCGCCAAGTGCGAGCCGGGCAGCGCTGCGGCGACCTCGGGCAGGCCGGACAGGTCGGTGTCCCGCAGGACGAGGCTGAGATCCGGATGCGCGATCAGCCGGCCGGCGGAGGTGGTCACGAAGGCGTAGCCGTGATCGCCGACATTGATCGCGCTGACCACGTCCCAGATCAGCTTCAGATTGACTTCTGCCACCGTGACGCCGGGATCACGGCCGGCATGCGCCACCGAGACGGTCATGTAGGGCTCGGAGCCGCGCCGGAAGTAGACCGGGCCGAACCACGTCTTCTGGCTGAGCGCCTGGGTGAAACGCGGCGAGGCCGAGAAATCCTTGCCGCTGGCGACGGCATCGGGTTCGAGCCGCGACACCCGCAGCTGTTCCTTCCCGGCCGGATCCAGATACGCGACCTCCGTGATCGCTGGCGCCTGGCGCAGGAGGCGGATGAAGTCGTAACGCTGCTGCTCGGGCGACACGCGCCGCCACTCGGCGCGGGTCGTCCAGCCGACCTGGCTCTCGATCCCGGACAGGAAAGCATCGACGCGTTCGGCGGCCGCCCGAGCCTTGGTGCGCTGCGTCTCGATCGCCGTCCGCTTGGCGTCGTAATAGTTCAGCGTCAGATCGACCGCCCCGTTGATGAGCAGCACCAGGCTGACGAGGCCTACGAAGGCCACGGCGAATTTCTTCGCGAGCGGCAGGCGCAACCAGCGCGGCAGCGGCTTGGCGCCCGGCGGCGGGGCGAGCGGGCGCGGCGCCGTCATTCGACGATCTCATCCGCCTGGGCGAGGAGCGCCGACGCGATGTCCACGCCCATGCTGCGCGCGGTCTTGAGATTTACGATGAAGTCGAATTTCGTGGGCGCCTGGACCGGCAGGGTCGCGGGATTCTCGCCGCGGAGGATGCGAGCGACATAAGCGGCGGCCCGGCGGACCGTCTCCACCGGATCCGGTCCGTACGACATCAGGCCGCCGCGATAGGCGAAGCGCCGGATGGCGAAGACCGCCGGGATCTTGTGGCTCGTGGTGAGCGCAACGATGCGATCGCCGTTCGCCTCGCTGAACGTGCCGGGCGCGACGATCAGGCCTCCATCTCCCTGCCGCGCCAGATCCGCTATGACCGGATCGATCTCGGCCGTCGTCTCGACCTTCAAGACCAGGGGCTCGATCCCCAGCGCGGCCGCGGTGCTGCGGAACGGCTCGGCATACAGGTTCTCGCCGCGAATCTCGGTGCTCGCATTCGACAGGAGCGTGACCCGCCGCAGGCTCGGTACGGCTTCCTTCAGGGCCGCCACCCATTTTCCGCCGAGCGGGGCCTCGTAGAGCGTGAAGCCGGTGATGTTCCCGCCCGGGCGCTGGAGGCTCTCCACGTATCCGAAACGGACCGGGTTCGAGGCTCCGACGAACACGATGGGAATCTGCTTGGTCAATGCCGCGACGGCCGAGAGCTGCGCGCTGAGATAGGCGAAGATCACCTGAGGCTGGGCGGCCACGAGTTCGGTGGCGAGAAGGCCTGTGCGCGCGCGGTCGGCACCGGCCCAGCGATCGTCGACCGGCTGATCCGCGTGGACTTGCTCGCGCAGAGCGGCGTGAAATGCGTCCGCGAGGGTCCGGCCCTCGGCATCACCCTCCGCAAAGGGCCAGAACGCCACGACATGGGCCTGCGTCTGCGCCCGGACGGCGCGCGGCCACCCGGCCAGCGCCACGGGCAATCCAGCGATGACCGTTCGCCGCCTCATCCGACCATCGCGCCACGTCTCCGCCTACGGCCCCGGCCGCGCGGACCGGACCGCGCGCCTGGCCCGGCCCCTGCGATCGATCGCTGGAGCATAGTGCAAGCTCGGCCTTCGCACCACGCGCGAGCCCGGGCGCGGTTATCAAAATGCCAGCCTCATCCCGCCGACGATGTTCCGCGGCGCACCCGCGAAGATCGACCCGGTGGTGGTCGCCAGCACGGCCGCGCCGTTCTGGAGTCCGGTCGTGCCGTTGATCCCGTTGGCGAGGTTCTGGGCGGAGGCCACGTAGGTCGTGTCGAACAGGTTGCGCACCTCCAGATAGAGGCTGAGCCGCTTCGCGTAGCCGCCGGGCAGATCCGTGGCGTAGTGCAGGTTGGCGTTGACGATAGCGTAGCCCGGCGCCTTCAGCAGGTTGGTATTGTCGAGGTAGAAATCGCCCTGGACGACCGTCTCCACGAAGGCGCCGAGCCCCGCGAGCGGGCCGCTCGGCACGTCGTAGCCCAGTCGAGCCAGAAGCTGGTGGGTCGGAACGCCCGGGATCCGGTTTCCGGCGCGGTCGAACGACCGGGTCAGGCTGCCGGCGCTGAGCTGCTCGGTGTAGCGGGTGTAGATCTGGTCGTCGAACGTGTAGGCGAGCGTCCCGCGCCAGCCGGGCGCGAAGGCCCAATCGGCGCCGGCCTCGATGCCGCGATGCTCGGAAGCCGGCGCGTTGAACGTGTAGGCGAGCAGTCCCGCCCCCGGCGATTGCGAGACCAGCTCGTTGCGGAAGAATTCGTAGAACCCGGTCACGCTGAGGCGGAGATCCGTCACCGGACTCCACTCCGCGCCGAGATCGAAGCCGAGATTCTCCTGGGTCTCGAGCTGCGTGTTGTTGCCCGGCAACCCAGCCGGGGTGATGAACAGGTTGCTCGCCGCCGGCGTCGTGTAGCCGGTCGCGACCCGGCCGCGCAGCGCCCAGGCCGAATCCGGCCGGTAAACCAGCGCCAATTCGGGGGCGACGTTGAGGAAGGATCGGTTCGCGTCGGCCACCGTCTGCGTCGTGCCGCTCGCCGTATACGCGTAGGCGAGGTTGCGGCCGGTGATGGACGTGGTCTCGGCGCTGAAGCCGACGATCCCGGTCCACTGGTCCGACAGCGCCAGTTCGAGCCGCGCCCGGCCGCCGAGATTCGACTGCACCGCCGCCTGATCGCCGATCAACGCCCCCAGGCGCGGGCCGCCGTAAGGCGCACGGTTAAACGTGGTGATGTGGTTGTCGATCGTGTTGTAGGCCAGCGCGACGTAACCGGTGGCCGGCAGGCCGAACAGGTCGCCCCGCCGGGTCAGGTCCGTCAGGAAGTTCCAGGACGGATACGAGCCGCGAGACGAGGTCGTGTAGAAAGGCTGGTTGAAGTTGCGCTCGTCGAAACCGAGCTGCGTGCGCCAGGTGGTGAACGCGTCGATGTCGTGCTCCCAGCGGGCCGCCACGATGGTCCGGCGGTCGTTGCGGCCGAAGCCGCCCTCGTCGGCCGTCACCGGCACGGTCGCGCCGAAAGCCCCGTTCCGGAACAAGTTGAAGGTGGTGCAGCCCGGCGCGGCGCTCGTCGCGGCGGCGCAGCCACGCTGGTACGGATTGATGGTGTACTGGGCCAGGGACGACCGGGCGGGAAGGTTCGCGTCGAGGGTGTTGTTGATCACCTTCAGGGTGAACCGGTTGTCCGGGGTCGGGGTGTAGCTCGCGAGCAGATCGATGGTCTGCGTGTCGTAGCCGGCATGGTCCTGATAGCCGTTGGCGCGGACATCGCTGGCGAACAGGCTGATCTCGAACGGACCGCTGACGCCGCCGACCGTGAAGTACTTGCTGAGATAGCCGAAGCTGCCGGCATCCAGCCCGATCTCGTAGCCGTCGATCTCCCGGCCGGTGCGGGTCCGGAACGCGATGGCGCCCCCGGTGGCGTAGTTGCCGAAGAGCGGCGATTGCGGCCCGCGGAACACGTCGATCCGGCTGTAGGCGCGGGGATCCGTGAGGTCGAACCGCGACGCCCCGTCCGGCTGGGTCAGGATGAAGCCATCTTCCAGAACGACGGTGTTCTTGATCACGCCGGTGGAGCGGGCGTTGTTGCCACGGATCGAAATGACAACGTCGCGACCGCCATTCCCCTGCCGCACCGTGACGCCGGGGCTGTTGACCAGGACCGATCCGATGCTGGTCGCCGGCCGATTCGCGATGGTGTCGTCGCGGCCGATGCCGGTGACGATCTCGCCCACGGGATGCTCGATGACCGACGGCGCCGAGCCCGGTGGCGCCGCCACGCCGTAGGGCCTCGGGGCGGCTCGGCCCGCGGCGGGCGCGGCCTCGCCCTCCACGGAAAGTTCGTCCAGCGTGACGGCGGACTGGCCGAGGGCGGGGAGGGGGCTTCCGGCGAGCAGAAGCGCGAGGGCGCTGCCGCGCAGGACGGTCTGGTCGGGCATCATCGGAGGTCTCGTCTGATCGGTCGGGAGAGCGGCGGGGCCACCCGGAGGAGGCGGCGATCAGGCGAAGCGGGGCGGGCCCCGGGGCTGGCCGAGGACGGGGACGGCCGAGGCGGCGAGGCCGGAGGGCGGAAGCAGCCAGGCCACCGTCTCCCAGCGCAGGTGGTGCGCGAGGCCGGGCAGCGTCGGGAGAAGCGGCGGGACGGCACCGGCACGACACAATCCGCAGAGGCCGCAGCCCGCCATCGCCGGCGCCAGCGGCCCGATGCCGGCGTCCACCGCCTGATCCGGCGCGTGCCCGCACAGGATCAGGCCAGGGAGCGCCGCCGTGGCCTGCGCCATCCGCAGGGCGACAGCCGGGGCCAGCGCCTGGATCCAGAGCGCGAGCACGATCAGCCCCGCACCCAGAAGGCCGGGATGCCTGTGCTTCAGGGGTGGATGTTTCTGCACGGGCATGGCGCCCGTCTGATCCGGATCAGCCGACCCACCGACTTCGGAGCCGGTCCGCGGCGAGATCGAGACCGACCATGGCGGCGATCGCGAGGCCGGTCATCGGGAAGAGCGCCCCGAGCCCGACGATCATCAGGGTGACGGTGAGGATCACGCGCCGGCTCCGCGGCCACGGCGGCACCCCCAGCCCGCCCGCCGGGCGGCGCTTCCACCACATCGTTCCGGCGGTGACCGCGAGCAGGATGGTGGCGAGGCAGAAGCCCAGCATCGCGAACTGGTTCGCGCGGCCCCAATGCTCGCCCTTGTGGATCCCGATGCCGTACTGGATCGCACGGCCGACCGGGCCGAGGTCGGCGAAACGGATGTCGACCAGCGGCCGGCCGGAATGCTGGTCGAGGGAGATCACCCGCTGTCGGGTGACGTCGCGCGGGTAGGCGGCCGCCGCGTAGACGCCGTCGGCACCGACAGGCAGCGCCAGCTCGAATCCGCGGGGCATCTCCATGCGTCCCAGGATCGCGGCGGCCTCGTCGATGCCGACGCTCGCGGCCGCCGCGGTATCCGGCGCGGAGCGCGGCACGGGCGCGTCCTGCAGGGTCCAGCCCGGATCCTCCAGCCGGTCGCGCAACGGCACCGTCGAGACCGGGCGGTTCGCCCAGAGCGCCGCCGGCTGGCCGAGGCCCGCGGCGTTCGACCATGTGCGCAGCTGCTGCCCCCACCAGATCGACCAGGGCAGTCCGGTGAGCGCCAGAAAGAGCAGCCCGCCGCCGGCCACGAATCCGGTGACGGCGTGGAGATCGCGCCACCACACGCGCCGGCGGGGCGTGGCGCGAATCGTGACGACGCCGCCTGTCTGGCCGCGCGGCCACCACAGATACGTGCCGGTCACGACCAGGATGACCGCGAAGCCCGCGACGATCTCGATGGCCGCATTTGCGAAAGGACCGAGCAGGGCCAGGCTGTGCAGCCCCCGAACCACCGCCATGAATTCGCGATCGCGGTCGACGCGGTCGAGCACGTCGCCGGTATAGGGGTTCAGGTAGACGAGGATCCGCCGCTCACCCACCGCCATCGTGACGCGCGCGGCGGCGTCGGGGGCGGGAGGATCGGTATAGGTGACGGGTACGCCATCCGGCACCGTCTGCAGCGCGTTGAAGATCAGCCGATCCGGGCCGATCGGCACGGTCGTCTGGGGGACAACCCTGTTCCGGTACGCGAACAGGCTGCCGTTGATCTCATCCTTGAACAGATAGAGCGCGCCGGTCGCCGACAGGCTGATCAGGAAGGGCAGGCACAGCAGGCCGGCATAGAAGTGCCACCGCCAGACAGCCCGATAGATGGCGTCGCTGGACGCTCGCCGCGTGGCGGCCGCCCCGTATGCGGGGGCGCCGCCGTGAAGAACAATCGACATGAGGGAAGGTCCGGGCCTGAGCGATCGGGATCGGGATCGTCAGGCCCTGGGCGGACCTCGCGCGGTGTTGGAGTAGGCGGGAGGTCCGGTCGCCGGGATCGTGGCTTCGGGCCGCCACGCGCAGTGCGTCGCCGGCGCCGAGGGCCAGGCCATGGTGGCCGGGTCGATGACCGGCAGCGTCAGTGTCCCGGCCTGCACGACGGTGCAGCACGGGTGGACGTGCAACACCTTGCCGCCGGGTTCTCCTGTGGAATGACCGGCACAGAGCAGGTCGTCCGGCCGGTCCATCGCCTGGGCGGGCGTAGCGAAGCCCAGGAAGGCTTGGAGCAGCAGCGCGTAGAGCGCGATCATGCCGATGATCGCACGCCCTCGGACCGACTGGGGCTGGCACCGGCGCATGGGCCGATCTAGGCAGTCGCGCCGCTTGGCGTCAACGTGGGATGACGGCCCGGCATCGCTCGATGCGGCGGAATCTTGGTGATGCCACGTCGTCGGCCGGGGAGCGGGGAACAAAAAACCCGCCGGATCAAGGATCGGGCGGGCGGCTTCGGTGGCTGGGGGACCTGGATTCGAACCAGGACTAGAGGAGTCAGAGTCCACCGTTCTACCGTTAAACTATCCCCCAATCAGCCGTAAGCCCGGCGCATCCGATGTCGAAGTGGCGGGGCTAAACCCGCGCCGCATCGAGCGGCCCCGGGCGTGGCGGTGAGATAGGCGGAATGTTTCCGCAGGTCAACCGGGTGTTCTCCTGTTGACGCACCCTCGGCGGCGGCCGTAACCGTGAGGCCGCGGATGCTGCCAGGAAGGGTGGCCGAGTGGTTTAAGGCAGCGGTCTTGAAAACCGCCGTGGGGGCAACTCCACCGTGGGTTCGAATCCCACCCCTTCCGCCAGCAGGCATTGATCGCGAAGAGAAATTTCCGCCGGTCGGCGGTTCACCCCACCATCTGCCCCACCAGCTCGCGGGAATCGATGGCCAAAGAACCCGCGACCGTCTCCGAGCTGCGCAAGGCCTCCGAGGTCACCGACCAGGAGATCGACGCTGCGGTCGACGCCGTACTCGCGGATCTGGCGACCGAATCGTACCCGCTCGCGAATGGCTGGCCCCTCGATCTCGTCGAGATGCTCCGCAGCATACCCGCGCGGCCGAAGCACTGAACACCGACAAGCTGGCCTGGAAGCGCAACATGGTCCGGACCGCGATCCTGTTGGCACACCCGGTGAAGGCGCGATTCCCGAGGAGGATCCCGTGGCCGAGGCCGTTACGGTCCTCACCTCGCGCGGGCATACCGTCGAGCCCGACGACTTTGAGAACTGGCGCGTGGATGGAGGCGACTGGCTCAGCGCCGGCGACCTGCTGGCCTGGGCTATCCTGCTCGGCCTGCTGTGCCTGCCACCGCGAGCAGCCCCAGCAGGGCCGTCATCGAGGGATATCCCTTGCTCATGTCGCGTCCTTTCCGTGGGTGATGGGCGGAAACCGCCGTGGGGCGGGCCGCGGCGCTACCCGCGGCCCGGACCGCTCAGTAGCCCCGGCGCGGGGGCGTCGCCGCGCGGCCGGTCACCCGGCGCGAGACGAAGGCGATCACCCTCGGCAACAGGAAGGCGGTGAGAAGCTTGCGGATCATCGGGATCTCCTGGATTGAGAGGGTTCAGCACGAGGAGCGAGCCAGCCCAGCGCGAACGCGACGCCGACGAAGGCGAGGAGCGTGGTGGTGCGATGGGTGTCGGCGTACCGGATTGCCTGCCGGCCGTGGGTCCGGGCCCGGCGGCGGGCTTCCCGGCGTAGTGCCGCCCGTCCTCGATCAGGTCGTCGGCCCGCTCCCGTGCCGCGTGGGCAAGGTGCCGCCCATCGTCGACGAGATCCTCGGCCCGGTCGCGGGCGCGGCCGTAGGCGTACTGGGCTCCGCCAGCCACCTGGTTCACGGCCCCTCGCGCTTGGCGGACCGGGTCGCCGGCCAGGCCGCCGATGGTAGTCTGGGCGCGACCCTTGAGGTGACGGGACGCGCCACGCATCTGGTCGCGGTTCATGGGATGCCTCCTGTTGGGAATGGAAGGATTGGGCGGCGCCGGACACCCCCGCGCCGCCCGGTCAGTCTCAGCGACCGGTGATCTTATCGGCGACGGTCTTGGCGCCGTCCTTGACGTCGCCGACCGTCTTCTGGGCTTCGCCCTTCAGTTCCTGCGCCTTGCCCTCGGCCACGAGTTTGTCGTTGCCGGTCATGTTGCCGACGCCCTGCTTGACGTTGCCCACGGCCTCGTTGGCCAGACCCTTGAGCTTGTCGGTCGTGCTGCTCATCGTGTGCACTCCTGCTTCGCGAGTGAGGCCGGATGCTCCGGCCGGCGATGACCTCCGTTCTGTCTGCGCGGAGGCCGGTGGAAAGGGTTCAGAGACGCCGGGCACCGTAGGCACCGACCGTGGCCACCGGCTTCGGGGCGCCGAGGCGACCGCCGACGAAGGAGGCCAGTGCGCCGAGGATCAGCGCGATGGCGGCGTAGAAGGCGCCCTGGGTCGCGGCGGACTTCGCCGTCACGGCAGCGGCCTCGGCCTTCTGCTTGGCGGTGGTGACGGCCTGCTCGTACTGCTTCTGGTAGTCGTCGATCTGCGCCTTGGCCTGGTCGGGCGAGATACCCTGGGCCTTGGCCAGCGCGTCGGCTGCGCGGGTCTTAGCCTGCTCCTTCTGCGCCGCGTCACCGGTCAGCAGGGCGCGAACCGCGGCCACCGCAGCGTCCTTGGCCGCCCGCGGGTCCTGGCCGGCGGACTGCTGGCGGACCTTCTGCTCGATGCCGTCGAAGGGGTTTGACATCTTCGACAGCGACGGAGCCGCAGCCGTGGCGGCGGTCTGGATGGTGCCGCCGACGAGGTTGCCCGCGCCGCCGAGCGCGCTCGACACGGTGCCGAGGGTGCCGCCGACGATGCCGCTCGCGGCCGAGGTCAGCAGGTACAGGACGACCAGCGTCGTCACCGCGCAGGACACCAGCCCGTGCAGGGCGGCCGCTCCCGGCAACGGCTTGCCCGACATCTTGCCGGCGACGAGCCCGCCAGCCAGCGAGGCGGCGATGCCCGAGGCCACGAACCAGATGCCGGCGCCCATCGAGACGGCGGAGGCCGAGGGGTTGTCGGCGGCGGTGGTGCCGACCGAGGCGAGGCCCACGCCCACGCCGACGAGGTTGACGATGACCTGGGTCACGAGGGCGGTCACGGCGCCGGCGAAGATGGCGCCCCAGGACACCTCGTTGAGCAGCACGGCGCGGGTGTCGGCCTGCGCGGCTGCGGTGGCGAGGGGGGACGCCGTGGTCTGGATCGTGGTCACGCTTTCACTCCGGGTATTGGGTCGTTCGTAGCCGAGAGGCTGTGGTGGCTCAGTCGCGGTTCGCGTTGACGAGTAGGGCAAGGCCGAAGCCGACGGCACCGGCGATCAGCAGGGAGGCGAGCGGGTACTCGGCGACCTGGCCGCTCACCCCGCCGTTGCCGTGGCGCAGGGCGCGAGAGCCGCGCTCGTAAGCGTCCTCGGCGTAGTCGGAGGCGTCGTCCGCGGCCCGGCGCACGGAGCGCTGCGCCCGGTCGAAGTGCTCTTCGGCGGCTCCCTGGGCCCGGCGGGCGCGGTGCTCGACGTCGTCGGAGCCGACGAGGTCGCCGACCTTGTCCCGGATCCTGCCGCCGATGTCGCGGGCGGTGTCTGCGACGTGCTCGGCGGCGTCGCGGACGGTGTCCTTGGCCTGGCCGTACAGGTTCTCGGCCTGGCCGGCCGCCTCGCGGGCGCGGCCCTCGACCGAGTCCCGCTTCGAGCCGGTGATGTCGCCGACGGCACCCTGCACCTTGCCGCCCAGTTCCTTGGCGGCGCCCGTGATCCGATCCGTGTCAACCATGTCGTTGTCCTCGTGTGATGGGTGGTGGGATGGCGCCTCGACTTTGAAGCGCCCCCGGGCATGTCAGCGCCGGTCCGAGCCAGCGGGCTTCGTCCCAGGAGCCTCCGCGGCGCGGGCCTCCCGCTTCTGCCGGCGTCCCTCGGCTTCGATCCGGGGATCACCCGTCAGCTTGCCGAGGGCCTCCTTGACCGAGCCCTTACGGTGCTCGGTCGAAGTGTAATTCTTGTCTTCGGTCATGGTTGTTCCGTTCCTCTGGAGAAACCCTTTACCGAATTTGAGATATCTAGCAGTCTAGTGCAGTGACGCGGACGGAGGATTCACGCAGGCGGTGAGGCGTGCGAGTCTGGGCCATGGCTCAGACGGTATGCGTTCTTCTCGATGCGAGCGACGCGGCACGGCTGGCTGCGATCGCCAGCGACCGCTCTCGCCCGCTCAAACATATCCAGCGCGCCCGCATCGTCTTGCTCTCGGCCGAGCGCCTGAGTGTCCAGGACGTCGCCCGGCGAGCGGGCGTCAGCCGTCCGGCCGTGTGGCGCTGGCAGCGGCGCTACGCCGAGGCGGGCGTCGAGGGTCTGCTGCGCGACAAGACGCGTCC
>NZ_FMWU01000001.1 GCF_900103195.1 Methylobacterium sp. UNC378MF
TCCCGGGCGGACGCGTCTTGTCGCGCAGCAGACCCTCGACGCCCGCCTCGGCGTAGCGCCGCTGCCAGCGCCACACGGCCGGACGGCTGACGCCCGCTCGCCGGGCGACGTCCTGGACACTCAGGCGCTCGGCCGAGAGCAAGACGATGCGGGCGCGCTGGATATGTTTGAGCGGGCGAGAGCGGTCGCTGGCGATCGCAGCCAGCCGTGCCGCGTCGCTCGCATCGAGAAGAACGCATACCGTCTGAGCCATGGCCCAGACTCGCACGCCTCACCGCCTGCGTGAATCCTCCGTCCGCGTCACTGCACTAGGCCGCGTGCTCCTCTGTCGCGGCGATGAGCAGATCGAGCCAAGCGACGGCCGCTTCATGGCCTTCCCGGCCTCGCGTGTCTTCGAATTTCTGCCCGATCTGCCACTGGTGCCATGCGCGCACATCGGACAGCGCCTGCAGGTAGCCCTTCTGCTCGTCGGTCATGGCGTCCTCACGCCATAGGCAGCCCGGTCCGCGCGCTCCAAGCCTTGGCTCGCGCCCACGCAGCGGCGAGCGCCTCGATCGCTCCGTCCCGGGTCTCGACCATGCCGTTCAGCGGCCGGACACCCTCGGCTTCGTGCCCGCGCTGGCAGCCGGTGCAACTCCATGTCCAGATGCCGTTCTGCGGGCCGCAGTCAATCCGCCTGATGCGGCCTACGTGCTCGCCCGCCTCCTCGGCCACGAAATCGTTGTGCGTGTTCGGAAAGGTACGGCGCCAGGTGAAGGTCATACCACCGCTACTGCACGCCGCCGTTCAGGCCAAGCACGATCGCCCATGCCAGCAGGTCGCCGGCGTTGAGCCAGTCGCCTCCGTCGACGCGCCAATTCTCGAAGTCGTCGTCGGGCTCGACAGTATGCCCGCGCGAGGTGAGGACCGTCACGGCCTCGGCCACGGGATCCTCTTCGGGAATCATGCCTTCACCGGATGGGCCAACAGGACCGCGGTCCGGACCATGTTGCGCTTCCAGGCCGCCTTGTCGGTGGCCAGCGCCTCGGCCGCGCGGGTGTTCGTCCGGAGCGTCTCGACGAGGTCGAGCGTCCACCCTTTCGCGAGCGGGTAAGCCTCGGTCGCGAGATCCGCGAGCACCGCGTCGACCGCAGCGTCGATCTCCTGGTCGGTGACCTCGGCCGCCTTGTGTCGCTCGGAGACGGTCGGCGGTTCCTTGGCCATAGGTATGGGCTACCGCGCGCCGGTCGGCGTGTCGACGGCAGCGGCCGGCCGGTAAGGGCGCTTCGCCGAAGTCGGCCTTCGTGAAGCCGCGGCGAGCACGCGTTCAGTGCCGCGCGCCGGGCGCTTCTCGATGACAGGTGCCGGCGGATCAGGCGGCATCGACACGATACCCAGCCACTCCTCGAGACGGCCGCCCTTCGCCGCCGACATGGCCTCTTGGAGCAGCTCGGACCTAGCGAACCATTCACCCAAGAGACGCCCCTCCCCTAACCGGAGGTGGAGCTTCAGCTCGGTCGTGTAGTGCGCCTCGCACGAGGCGATCACGTCGAGGCGATGCGGATTCCCGACCTGGACGTTGGCGACACGCATGTAGAGCGATGCCCCCGTGTAGCCGACCTTCACGGGATACGACGGGTCGTCCGGCCGCGAGATGAAATAGATGTGACCGGTCGGGTATCGATGGCGCCGCCGCTTCACGCGCCTCCGGGTCTCATCGAACGCGGCCAGCATCTCCTCAGCCTTCGCGAGCTCGTGCTCGGCGCACCCGGTCGAAACCACCGTATCGCGGTAGCGGATCACCCATCGCGGCGCGGAGTTTTTGCTGCTCCGGAGATAGAGGCGAGCCGGGAGTTGAGGACGTCCCATGAGCGGTTTTTGGAGAATGGTTAGAGAATAAGCCCTGAAACTAGGCCGCTCTCCGGAAACCGCAAGGTGCAAAGCGCTGATACAAAACGCAAAATCTTGGTGGGCGGTGAGGGACTCGAACCCCCGACCCTCTCCGTGTAAAGGAGACGCTCTACCAACTGAGCTAACCGCCCGGCCGGCGACCGTTACGGCATGGCACCCGTCAGGTGCAAGGGTCCGTGTCGCCAACCGGCGTCAGGGATCGGCGAGCCGCGCCGCCAAAGCCGGTGTCAAGCCGAGGCTCTCCATCGGTTCCGGCCTTGACCGGACCGACGCGGATGGGCCCGCCGCCGCCAAAACCGCGCGGGTTCCTGCCTCGACCGAGCAGATCAGGGGAACGGGCACCTGCGGAGCGATCCGCGCCGCCAGCCCCGCGAGACCGGCGCCCCCGAGAATCACCCGCTCGGCGCCGGACGCCGCGCAGGCGCGGCAGGCCTCGGCCAGGGTCGCCAGAGCCGCGCCCGGGTCGCGGGCGATAGCGCCGCCGCTCGGAGCCACCGTGTGGAGCGCCGCCAAGACCTCGGAGAGGCCGAGCCCGGCCACGAATTCCCGCAGCATCGGCTCCCAGGCCGCGCCCCCGGTGACGATACCGAAACGGCCGGCTGCGGCAGCCTCACGGCAGGCCGCTTCCGCCATGCCGACGACCGGCACCCGCGACAGCTCCCGCAGGGCGAGCAGACCCGGATCGCCGAAACAGGCCAGATAAACCGCGTCGCACCCGGCTCCGTGCTCCGCCAGGGCGTCGAGGGCCGCGTGAGCCGCAATGGCCGCAGCGGCGCGGCTCGCGATGTAGCGGGCCCCGAAGCGGCCGGTGACGGCGCGCAGTTCCGCCCGACCGCCGAGCTGTGCCTGGACAGACCCAGCGACGAGGTCCGTCACATGGGCGCTGGTATTCGGGTTGATCAGCAGGATGCGCATCCGGACCTCCGCGCATGAAAAAGCCCCCGGGGCTCGAAGCTCCGGGGGCTCATCACGTTCAGTCGACGGTTCAGTGCGCCACGAAGGCGGCCCCGTCCTCCTCGGTCCGAGCAGGCTTGGCCACCGGCAGCGGCTCCTCCCACTCGATCGCCTCGGGCTGGCGGACCAGCGCCTTCTCGAGCACCTGATCCATCCGCGAGACCGGGAAGATCTCGAGCCCGTTCTTCACGCTGTCAGGCACCTCGGCGATGTCCTTGGCGTTCTCTTCGGGGATCAGCACCGTCTTGATGCCGCCGCGCAGCGCGGCGAGCAGCTTCTCCTTGAGGCCGCCGATCGGCAGGACCCGACCGCGGAGCGTCACCTCGCCGGTCATCGCGACGTCGCGGCGCACCGGGATCCCGGTCAGCGTCGAGATGATCGCGGTGGCCATGGCGATGCCGGCCGACGGACCATCCTTCGGGGTCGCCCCCTCCGGAACGTGGACGTGGATGTCGCGACGCTCGAAGAGCGGCGGCTCGATGCCGAAATCGATGGCCCGCGAGCGCACATAGGATGCGGCCGCCGAGATCGATTCCTTCATCACGTCCTTCAGGTTGCCGGTGACCGTCATCTTGCCCTTGCCGGGCATCATGACGCCCTCGATCGTCAGCAACTCGCCGCCGACCTCGGTCCAGGCCAGACCGGTGACCACGCCGACCTGATCGTCCGCGTCGATCTCGCCGTAGCGGAACTTCGGCGGGCCGAGGAAGACAGGAAGGGTCTCCGGGGTCACCGCGACCGACTTGGTCTTGGTGATCAGGATCTCCTTCACCGCCTTGCGGATCAGGTTGGACAGCTCGCGCTCCAGGTTGCGGACGCCGGCCTCCCGCGTGTAGCGGCGGACCAGCATCATCAAGCCATCGTCGTCGATCGACCACTCGTGCGTCCCGAGGCCGTGCTTCTTCAGCGCGTTCGGGATCAGGTGCTTGCGCGCGATCTCGACCTTCTCCTCCTCGGTGTACCCGGCAATGCGGATCACCTCCATCCGGTCCATGAGCGGGCCCGGGATGTTGAGGGTGTTGGCCGTGGTCACGAACATCACGTTCGAGAGGTCGTAATCCACCTCCAGGTAGTGGTCGTTGAAGGTGCTGTTCTGCTCAGGGTCGAGCACCTCGAGGAGCGCCGCCGACGGATCGCCGCGGAAATCCATGCCCATCTTGTCGATCTCGTCGAGCAGGATGAGCGGGTTCGAGGTCTTGGCCTTGCGCATCGACTGCACGATCTTGCCGGGCATCGAGCCGATATAGGTGCGGCGGTGACCGCGGATCTCGGCCTCGTCCCGCACGCCGCCGAGCGACATGCGCACGAACTCGCGACCCGTCGCCTTGGCGATGGACTTGCCGAGCGAGGTCTTGCCGACGCCGGGGGGGCCGACGAGGCACAGGATCGGGCCGGTGAGCTTGTTCGCGCGCTGCTGCACGGCGAGGTACTCGACGATCCGCTCCTTGACCTTGTCGAGGCCGAAATGGTCCTCATCGAGAAGCGCCTGGGCGCCGAGCAGGTCCTTCTTGATCTTCGAGCGCTTGCCCCACGGGATGCCGAGCATCCAGTCGAGGTAGTTGCGCACGACGGTCGCCTCGGCCGACATCGGCGACATCTGGCGCAGCTTCTTCAGCTCGGCCGTCGCCTTGTCGCGAGCCTCCTTGGTGAACTTGGTCTTCTCGATCTTCTCTTCCAGCTCGGCCAGCTCGTCGCGGCCATCCTCGGAGTCGCCCAGCTCCTTCTGGATCGCCTTCATCTGCTCGTTCAGGTAGTACTCGCGCTGGGTCTTCTCCATCTGCCGCTTGACGCGGGTCCGGATGCGCTTCTCCACCTGCAGCACGGAGATCTCGCTCTCCATCAGCGACAGCACGCGCTCGAGGCGCTGCGCCACCGTGGGCGTCTCCAGGATGCCCTGCTTGTCGGAGATCTTGACGAGCAGGTGCGAGCCGATCGTGTCGGCGAGCTTCGAGGGCTCGTCGATCTGGGTCACGGCGGAGACGACCTCGGGCGAGATCTTCTTGTTCAGCTTGACGTAGTTCTCGAACTCCGAGAGCACCGAGCGCGCGAGCGCCTCGGCCTCGACGCGGTCGCCGAGCTCGTCATGCAGGGCCTCGGCTGTCGCCTCGTAATACTCGTCCGAGCGGGTGAAGCCCGTGACCTTGGCGCGGCCGACGCCCTCGACCAGCACCTTCACGGTGCCGTCGGGCAGCTTCAGCAGCTGGAGGACGGAGGCAAGGGTGCCGATCTTGTAGATCGCATCCGTCGCCGGATCGTCGTCACCCGCGTTGATCTGGGTGGCGAGCAGGATATGGCGGTCGGTGCGCACGGCCTCCTCAAGGGCGCGGATCGACTTCTCACGCCCCACGAACAGGGGCACGATCATGTGCGGGAAGACGACGATGTCGCGCAGGGGGAGGACGGCATAGGAGCCCGTCGTGCCCGGGACCACCGGCTGGCGCGATTTCGACTGTGACATGCTGACTTCCTCTCAGGGACGCCCGGGTTCGACGCCTCCATGCATGGGGCGCGCCTACAGCCAGGGGCCGACCGGGCCGCGAGGGTCGGGATTTCGCTAACTTTGCGGCTGGCGACGCGGACCGGACCTCGAAGGAGCGTGCGGCCACCGCGCTGAGCCTGAGGTGGCTGCGGGGTGCAGCGTTTTCAAGATGTTCCCCGCAGCGCGCCCGGCCGGAGCCGGGCGCTTAACGCAACCCTACCAAGCGCTTACGCGCTGACGCTGGCGGGCGCGTCCTTGTTGCGGTCGCCGTGGATGTAGAGCGGGCGCGATTTGCCCTCGACCACCTCCGGGCCGATGACCACCTGCTCTACGGACTCGAGGCCCGGCAGGTCGTACATCGTGTCGAGCAGGATCGTCTCCAGGATCGACCGCAGGCCGCGGGCGCCGGTCTTGCGCTCGATGGCCTTGCGGGCGACGAGCGACAGCGCGTCGTCCTGGAAGGTGAGGTCGACGTTCTCCATCTCGAACAGCCGCTGGTACTGCTTGACCAGGGCGTTCTTCGGCTCCTGCAGGATCTTCTTCAGCGCGGCCTCGTCGAGATCCTCGAGCGTCGCCAGGACCGGGAGACGGCCGACGAACTCGGGGATGAGACCGAACTTCAGAAGGTCCTCCGGCTCGACCGAGCGGAAGATCTCGCCGGTGCGGCGGTCGTCGGGGGCCTGCACGGTCGCGCCGAAGCCGATCGAGGTGCCCTTGCCGCGCTGCGAGATGATCCGCTCCAGCCCCGCGAAGGCGCCGCCGCAGATGAACAGGATGTTCGTCGTGTCGACCTGCAGGAATTCCTGCTGCGGGTGCTTCCGGCCGCCCTGGGGCGGGACGGAAGCGACCGTGCCCTCCATGATCTTCAGGAGCGCCTGCTGCACGCCCTCGCCCGACACGTCGCGGGTGATCGACGGGTTGTCGGACTTACGGGAAATCTTGTCGATCTCGTCGATGTAGACGATGCCGCGCTGCGCCCGCTCGACGTTGTAGTCCGAGGCCTGGAGCAGCTTGAGGATGATGTTCTCGACGTCCTCACCGACATAGCCGGCCTCGGTGAGCGTCGTGGCGTCCGCCATGGTGAACGGCACGTCGAGGATGCGGGCGAGCGTCTGCGCGAGCAGCGTCTTGCCCGAGCCGGTCGGCCCGATCAGCATGATGTTGGACTTGGCCAGCTCGACGTCGTTGTGCTTCGTCGCGTGCGCGAGCCGCTTGTAGTGGTTGTGCACCGCGACCGAGAGGACCTTCTTGGCGAAGTCCTGGCCGATGACGTAGTCATCGAGGACGCGGCGGATTTCCTTGGGGGTCGGCACGCCGTCGCGGCTCTTCACCAGCGAGGATTTCGACTCCTCGCGGATGATGTCCATGCACAGCTCGACGCACTCGTCGCAGATGAACACCGTCGGGCCGGCGATCAGCTTGCGGACCTCGTGCTGGCTCTTGCCGCAGAACGAGCAATACAGCGTGCTCTTCGAATCGTTGCCGCCAGTCTTGCTCATATCGGTCTCCGATTCCTCGCGTCCGCCGCCGGCTAGGGGCGCACGCGCATCGTTTGAATGTAGGGGGCCCGTTTAAAGAAACAGTGTGCTGCGCGCCTTTGACCGAAGGGCCCGGTCTCGGATGCAAACACGCTGCCGCGGCGGGATCAAGGCCACGCCGCGGCGGTCAGGGGTCGCGGGGCACTCAGGCGGCCGCCGGTTCCGGGCGCTTCTCGATCACCTCGTCGATGAGGCCGAACTCCTTGGCCGCGTCGGCGGTCATGAAGTTGTCGCGCTCCAGAGCCGTGTGGATCGTGTCGTAGTCGCGGCCGGTATGCTTCACGTAGATCTCGTTCAGGCGCCGCTTCAGCGCCTCGATCTCGCGGGCGTGGATCAGGATGTCGGTCGCCTGACCCTGGAAGCCCCCCGACGGCTGGTGGACCATGATCCGGGCATTCGGCAAGGCAAAGCGGTGGCCGGGTTCGCCGGCGGTGAGCAGGAGCGAGCCCATCGAGGCGGCCTGGCCGACGCAGAGCGTCGTCACCGGGCAGCGGATGAACTGCATCGTGTCGTAGATCGACAGGCCGGAGGTGACCACGCCGCCGGGGGAGTTGATGTAGAAGGAGATTTCCTTCTTCGGGTTCTCCGCCTCGAGGAACAGCAGCTGCGCCACGATCAGCGACGCGCCGTAATCCTCCACGGGGCCGGTGAGGAAGATGATGCGCTCGCGGAGCAGGCGGGAGTAGATGTCGAAGGCGCGCTCGCCGCGGCTCGATTGCTCGACGACCATCGGCACGAGCGCGTTGTTGTAGACGTCGATCGGATCTCTCATCTCGTCCTGCCCCGGAGTGAGGCCCGGGGCTGCCGCGAATCAGGGCAGCCCCGGGCATGTCAGCGAACACCGGCGATGCTTAACCATCGCCTAACCCTTGCCCGCCGTCCTGGGACAGAGCGGGACTCAGTCGGCCTTGGCTTCGGTCTTGGACTCGTCCTTGGCCTCGGCCTTGTCTGCCGGCTTCTCGCCGGTCGTGTCGTCGTCATCTTCGTCTGCGAAAAGCGCCTCTTTCGAGACGGGCTCCTCGACGAGTTTGACCTGCCCGAGGACGTGGTCGACGACCTTCTCCTCGAACAGGGGCGCGCGGAGTTCCGCGAGCGCCTGCGCATTCTTCCGGTAGAAGTCCCAGACCTGCTGCTCCTGGCCCGGGAACTGCCGGACCCGGGCGATGAGGGCCTGGTTCACCTCCTCGTCCGAGACCTTGATATCGGCGCTCTCGCCGACCTGCGCAAGCACGAGACCGAGACGGACGCGCCGTTCCGCGATCTTCCGGTACTCGGCCTGGGCCTTCTCCTCGGTGGTGTCCTCGTCCTCGAAGGTCTTGCCGCGGGTCTTGAGGTCCTGCTCGACCTGGGCCCACACGGCGGCGAATTCCTGCGCCACCAGGGACGGGGGCAGCTCGAAGGCGTACTTGCCGTCGAGCGCGTCGAGGAGATCCTTCTTGAGGCGGCGGCGCGTGGCGGCCTCGAAGTCGCGCCCGATCGCCTCCGACACGGCCTCGCGGAGCTTCTCCAGGGATTCCATGCCCATCGACTTGGCGAGTTCGTCGTCGATCTTGGCCTCGCCCGCCGCCTGGATCTTCGTGACCGTCACGTCGAACTCGGCATCCTTCCCGGCGAGGTTCTCGGCCCCGTAAGCTTCCGGGAAGGTCACCTTCACGAGCCGCTTGTCGCCGACCTTGGCGCCGACGAGCTGCTCCTCGAAGCCGGGGATGAACGAGCCGGAGCCGAGCTCCAGGTCGATGCCCTCGCCCTTGCCGCCCTGGAACTCCTCTCCGTCGATGCGGCCGACGAAGTCGATGGTCACCCGGTCGCCGCTCTGCGCCTCGGCGCCCTCTTCGCGCTCGGAGAACGGACGGCTCTGGCCGGCCATCCGCTCCAGCGCCTCGTTCACCTCCGCGTCGGAGGGCTTGGCGACGCGCTTGGTCAGGCTGACGTCGGAGAGGTCGGCGAGCTCGAAGCTCGGCATCACCTCGAGGGCGACCTTGAAGGCGAGGTCGCCCTTGGCGTCGAGCGCCTTCTCGACCTCGGCCTGGTCGGTCGGGAACTCGACCTGCGGCTCCAGGGCGAGCTTGAGGCCGTTATCGGTGACGATCTGGCGGTTGGCCTCGTTGACGGCGTTCTGCACCACCTCGGCCATCACCGACCGGCCGTAGACCTTGCGCAGGTGCGCGACCGGCACCTTGCCGGGGCGGAAGCCCTTGAGCTGCACCTTGTCCTTCATACCGGACAGCTCGGTGGTCAGGCGCTCCTCGAGTTCCTGAGCGGCCAGCAGAACCTGAAACTCGCGCTTCAGCCCCTGGGCGTTGATCTCGGTCACCTGCATCGTCGTCGTCGCTCTTCAAAGAAACCTGGGGTCGCCGGCCGGACCGGCATCGTGCTCGCGCGGACCGGGATGCCGAGATGTCGGGTACGGGGCGGAGGGTCCCGATGGGACCGCAACCTCAGCAGACGTCCTGGTGCGGGCGGAGGGGCTCGAACCCCCACGTCTTGCGACACTGGAACCTAAATCCAGCGCGTCTACCAGTTCCGCCACGCCCGCGCGCGCCGACATCCGGCGCATCGCCGGCCGCCGGAAGCGCGCCCTATAGCATGGGCCGGCGGGCCCGCAGCAAAAAACTTGCCCCTGTGGCGCGGGAGCCCGCGCGCCGCTAAGGAGCGGACCCGTCGCGAGCCGCAGCCGAGATCCCATGCCGCCATCCCGCCCTGTGCCGCCGACCGATTCGCGCACCGGTTCGCCGTCGCGCCGGACGCTTCTCGTCACGGCTGCCGCCTTCGGGCTGGTGCCGGACGGCGCGCGGGCCCAGGCTCCGGGCGCGACGCCGGCTGTCCCCGCCACCGTGCCGCCCCCCGTACAACCGGACCCCGCTGCTCTTCCGGCAGCGCCCGGCACGGCGCGGTTCAGGCCGGAACCCGCGCCCGAGACGCCGGTCTGGTGCTTCGACGGCAAGGCCCTGCCGCCCGTGATCCGGGTGAAGCTCGGGCAGGCGGTGCGGCTGAAGGTCGAGAACCGGACCGACAAGCCGCTGTCGCTGCACTGGCACGGCGTGCGCAACGTCAACGCCATGGACGGCGTCGGCGGGGTGACCCAGGCCCCGATCCCGCCGGGCGGCGACTTCCTCTACACTTTCACGCCGCCGGATGCCGGCTCCTACCTGATCCGGCCCCTGATCGTCGGCGGGGCGAGCGAGCCGTCGGGCCGCGGGCTCGCGGGCATGCTGGTCGTCGAGGAGGCGAACCCGCCGCCCGTCGACGCCGACGTCAGCGTTGTCCTGCAGGACTGGCGGCTCCAGGACGACGGCACGCTGATGGCCTTCGGGCAGACGGCGCTTGCGGCCGCGCACGGGCGCCTCGGCAACCTCGTGACCGTCAACGGCAAGCCGGTGCCGGGCGCCTTCGAGGCCCGGCCGGGCTCCCGGGTCCGCCTGCGGCTCGGCAATGCCTGCAACGCGCGGGCGACGCGTATCAAGTTCGAGGGCGTGAAGGTCTACGTGGCGGCCGTCGACGGGCAGCCCACCGACACGTTCGAACCGCTGCGGGCCACCCTGCCGTTTCCGCCCGGCACCCGCTACGACCTGATGGTCGACCTGCCGGAAGAGGAGGGGGCCCGCTGCACGATCGAGGCGCTGATCGGGAAGGGCCTGACGCTCGCGAGCGTCACCACCAAGGGCGCCAGGATCACCGAGAAGCGTCCGCCGATCGGGCCGATCGGCGAGAACAAGCGTCTGCCGGCCGAGATCAAGCTCCAGAACGCCCTGCGCCGCGACGTGGTGATCACCGGCGGCGCCTTCGTGCCGAAGACCAAGGACGGGACCAAGGACGGCCCGGCCGCCGATCCGGTCTACACGGGCGATCCACAGAAGATCTGGTCGGTGAACGGCGCGAGCGGCGTCACGGGCCTGCAGCCGATCTTCTCGGTGAAGCGGGGCCAGGTCGTGGTCCTGGCCCTGCGTAACGAAACCGCCTTCCCGCAGGCCCTGCACCTGCACGGCCACTGCTTCCGCCTGCTCCACCCCCTCGACGACGGCTGGGAGCCCTACTGGCTCGACACGTTCCAGCTCCTGGAGGGCCGGACCGCCCGGATCGGCTTCCTGGCCGACAATCCGGGGCGCTGGCTGATCAGTGCCACCGTGCTGGAGCGGTTCGATACCGGCCTCTGGACCCTGTTCGAGGTCACCTGAGGACGACCTCAAGGAGGTCCCGCAGCACCGTCGGCATCAGCTCCGGGATGTCCTCCGCGATCAGGCCCGGGCCGTGGCGCAGGCCGGCATCGCCGTGCAGCCAGACGCCGGCGGCGGCGGCCTCGAAAGGTGGCATGCCCTGCGCCATCAGGCCGGCGATCAGGCCGCCGAGCACATCACCCGAACCTGCGGTGCCGAGATAGGGGCTGCTATGGTCGTTGATCGCCGCGCGCCCGTCCGGGCTGGCGATCACGGTATCGGCTCCCTTGAGGACCACGACGGCACCGGTGAGCGCGGCCGCGGCGCGGGTCCGCGCGACCTTGTCGGCGCCCTCCGCCGCGGCGTCCGTCTTCTCGAACAGCCGCGCGAACTCGCCGGCATGCGGCGTCAGCACGGCGCGGGCATCGCCATCCGCGAGATGGGCGGCCAGCAGCGACGCCTGGCCCGCGAAGCTCGTCAGCGCGTCGGCGTCGAGGACGAGGCCGCGCCCGGCCGCCGCCGCCACCGCGATGCGCTCGCGGGTCGGCTCGCCGGTGCCGAGCCCCGGCCCCGCCAGGATCACGTTCAGGCGCTCGTCGGTGAGCAGGTCGTCGAGATCGTCGGCGCTCTCGCAGGGCCGCAGCATGATCGCCGTGAGGTGGGCGGCATTCTCGGCGAGCGCCGCGGCCGGCGACGCCACGGTCACGAGCCCGGCACCGACCCGCAGGGCACCGCGGGCGGCAAGCCGCGCCGCGCCGGTCTTGGTGGCCGGCCCCGACAGGACCAGGGCGTGGCCGCGGGTGTATTTGTGACTGGCCCCGGTGAGCCGCGGGACGGCCCGGCCCCACAGTTCGGGGCCGTTCCGGAAGAGCGGCGCGCAGGCGGCCAGGCCGGCCTCCAAGGCCTCCGGCCCGGTCCCGATGTCGGCCAGGCTGATCTGGCCGCAGAGGCTGCGCCCGGGCTCGAGCAGATGGCCCGGCTTGTAGGTCACGAAGGTCACGGTCTCCACCGCCCGGATCGCGGCGCCGCGCACCGCGCCAGTGTCGCCGTCGACCCCGCTCGGCACGTCGACGGCCAGCACCGGGAGCCCGGCGGCATTCACCGCCTCGACGAGCGCGCGGGCGGCTCCGTCGAGGTCGCGCGACAGACCGGCCCCGAACAGAGCGTCGATCACGAGGTCGCAGGACGGGACCGCGCCGCTATCGGGCCGCTGGACAGGGCCCGTCCAGGCCTGGGCCGCGCGGGCGGCATCGCCCGTCAGCGCCGAGCGGTCGCCGAGGAGAAACAGCTCGACGCCGTAGCCGGCATCGGCCAGCAGGCGCGCGGCGACGAAGCCGTCGCCGCCGTTATTGCCTGGCCCGCATAGGACCACGGCCCGGCCGCCGACCGGCAGCCGAGCGCGGGCGCGGTCGGCCACCGCGGCGCCGGCCGCCTCCATCAGCGTGATACCCGGCACCCCGCCCGCGATCGCCGCGGCATCGACCCGCCTCATCGCCGCGACCGTCAGCACCCGCATGTCCGTCTCCGCTTTTGCCCGCACACCGGTCAGCCTTGATTAAATCCGCGCCATAATACCGGGAAGCGCCCTAAGGATGTGCGTATAACGCACATGAAATAGGCACTATGGTCCGACACACCGTGAAAACGGCATGGCGGAGGCGTCACGAGGATGTTAGAAATGCCAGGCATTGCAGCGCAGGCCCGAGCGGCATGAAGAAGATCGAAGCGATCATCAAGCCTTTCAAGCTCGACGAGGTGAAGGAGGCGCTCCAGGAGGTCGGTCTCCAGGGCATCACCGTCATCGAGGCGAAGGGGTTCGGCCGTCAGAAGGGCCATACGGAGCTCTACCGGGGCGCCGAATATGTGGTCGACTTCCTGCCTAAGGTGAAGCTGGAGATCGTCCTGTCCGATGCTCTGGTCGAGGGCGCCGTGGAGGCGATCCGCAAGTCGGCCCAGACCGGTCGTATCGGCGACGGCAAGATCTTCGTCTCGACGATCGAGGAGGCGATCCGCATCCGCACCGGTGAGACCGGCACGGACGCGATCTGACGACCGCCTTTCGGCGGCTCAGGGGCCGCCGGTACGCTCATCCCTCGTCATCTGCCTAAGATTTCGCACTGCGCGAATGTCCGGCATCGGCGCTTTCTGCCCTGGAGCGCCGTGGTCCGCACCCCACATCATCGGGAACGGCCGGCCTGATCGGCCGCTTGAACCCGATGTAGGAGGATGTGCGATGGCCGACACGGACCCGCGCGGGAGCGCCAAGATCTACGATCTGTCCGCGTTCCGGCGCGCACGCGGGATCGCCCGGACCGCTCCGGACGCGAAGCCCGCACCCGTTCCGAGCTTTGGCGGCGGCGCGTGGTACCACGAGGCCGCGATCCGCGAGGACGAGCGTCCGCGCCGGCCCTGAGGCGGGCGACCCCGCGCCGGAACCCGGACACCGCCCCGCCCTCCCGAGGCCGCGCTGCGTCGCCCGGAACCCGGACGCGGAGACGGGCCAGATCCTTGCACGCATAGCGGTTCCGGGTCGCCCGCCACCGGCGCGCCACTCCGGGTCGGGGCTTGCCTGCGGCGCCCCGGAATGACGGTGCTGATCGCGGCTGCCCTGTCGGAACCAGGCCCTTCCCTGGTCCCGGAAACGGCGAAGCCGGACCCGAGGGCCCGGCTCCGTTGGTTCTGTCTGGAAGCTTGGCGCTCCCCGTCGCGTCTTACGCGGCTGCGGCGGCCTCGGTCGGCACGGAAGCGATCGTCTTCAGCACCTGCGAGGCGATCTGGTAGGGGTCGCCCTGGGAGTTCGGGCGGCGGTCCTCAAGGTAGCCCTTGTAGCCGTTGTTGACGAAGGAATGCGGCACGCGGATCGAGGCGCCGCGGTCGGCCACGCCGTACGAGAACTCGTGGATCGAGGCGGTCTCGTGCTTGCCGGTCAGGCGCATGTGGTTGTCCGGACCGTAGACGGCGATGTGCTCCTCGCGGGCGTTCTTGAACGCCTCCATGAGCTTCTCGAAATAGGCCTTGCCGCCGTGCTCGCGCATGAACGCGGTTGAGAAGTTGCAGTGCATGCCCGACCCGTTCCAGTCGGTGTCGCCGAGCGGCTTGCAGTGGTACTCGACGTCGATGCCGTACTTCTCGCAGAGGCGCTGCAGGAGGTAGCGGGCCATCCACATCTCGTCGGCGGCCTTCTTGGAGCCCTTGCCGAAGATCTGGAACTCCCACTGGCCCTTGGCCACCTCGGCGTTGATGCCCTCGTGGTTGATACCGGCGTCGAGGCAGAGGTCGAGGTGCTCCTCGACGATCTTGCGGGCGACGTCGCCGACGTTCGAGTAGCCGACGCCGGTGTAGTACGGGCCCTGCGGCGCCGGGTAGCCGGAGGCGGGGAAGCCGAGCGGGCGGCCGTCCTTGTACAGGAAGTACTCCTGCTCGAAGCCGAACCAGGCGCCGGCATCGTCCAGGATGGTGGCCCGCTTGTTGGACTCGTGCGGGGTCACGCCGTCCGGCATCATCACTTCGCACATCACCAGCACGCCGTTCTTGCGGGCCGGGTCGGGGAAGTGGCGCACGGGCTTCAGCATGCAGTCGGAGCTGCCGCCCTCGGCCTGCTTGGTGGACGAGCCGTCGAAGCCCCACATCGGGAGCTGCTCGAGGGTCGGGAAGCTGTCGAATTCCTTGATCTGCGTCTTACCGCGGAGGTTCGGGGTCGGCGTGTACCCGTCGAGCCATATGTACTCGAGCTTATATTTGGTCATTCCGGTTCTCTCGTCCGTATCGATGCGCGACCTGGGCAACCCGGGAAGACGCGAACGGCTTGCCGCCTCGTCGACGGCTGGGGCCGCCTTTGCATGGATCGTGCCAGAGGGGCCATTGCCGGAGAACAACGCTGCCCTAGAAACGGGATTGCGCGATCACGCTTGCGAGATCGCGCGAACTCGCGGGTTGATCGTTCCATCCGACAGCCGATTCCCGTGCCCGGCGGGTGGCAAGGCACGCCCGTGCCGGATATCAAGCCCCGCTTGCCGGCGTACGCGACCCCCGTGCGGGTGCGCCCCGAGAGACGATTCGAAAGATCCCTGGAGGATGCCCACGATGACCACTGCGGCCGAGGTGCTGAAGACGATCCGGGACAACGACGTGCGTTACGTGGACTTCCGGTTCACCGACCCGCGCGGCAAGTGGCAGCACGTCACGTTCGACGTGTCGCTCATCGACGAGGAGATCTTCGACGAGGGCACCATGTTCGACGGCTCCTCGATCGCCGGCTGGAAGGCGATCAACGAGTCCGACATGCTGCTGATGCCGGATCCGGTGACCGCCACCCTGGACCCGTTCTTCTCCGCCGCGACTATGTCGATCGTGTGCGACGTGCTGGAGCCGGCCACCGGCGAGCCCTACGGCCGCGACCCCCGCGGCACCGCCAAGCGCGCCGAAGCCTACCTGCAGCAGACCGGCATCGGCGACACGATCTATGTCGGGCCCGAGGCTGAGTTCTTCGTGTTCGACGACGTGAAGTTCGCTGCCGACCCCTACCGCACCGGCTTCGAGCTCGATTCCACCGAGCTGCCGACCAACGGCTTCACCGATTACGAGGGCGGCAACCTCGGCCATCGGGTCCAGACCAAGGGCGGTTACTTCCCGGTCCCGCCGCAGGATTCGGCCCAGGACATGCGCGGCGAGATGCTGGCCGCCATGCAGTCGATGGGCGTGAAGGTCGAGAAGCATCACCACGAGGTGGCCTCGGCCCAGCACGAGCTCGGCATGAAGTTCGACACGCTGACCCTGCTCGCCGACCACATGCAGATCTACAAGTACTGCATCCACAACGTCGCGCAGAGCTACGGCAAGTCCGCGACCTTCATGCCCAAGCCCGTCTACGGCGACAACGGCTCGGGCATGCACGTCCACCAGTCGATCTGGAAGGACGGCAAGCCGGTCTTCGCCGGCGACAAGTATGCCGGCCTCTCCCAGGAGTGCCTCTGGTACATCGGCGGCATCATTAAGCACGCCAAGGCGCTCAACGCCTTCACCAACCCGTCGACCAACTCGTACAAGCGCCTGGTGCCGGGCTACGAGGCGCCGGTGCTGCTCGCCTACTCGGCGCGCAACCGCTCGGCCTCCTGCCGCATCCCGTGGACCAAGAGCCCGAAGGCCAAGCGCGTCGAGGTCCGCTTCCCCGACCCGATGGCGAACCCCTACCTCGCCTTCTCGGCGCTGCTGATGGCCGGCCTCGACGGTATCCGGAACAAGATCGATCCGGGCCCGGCCATGGACAAGGACCTGTACGAGCTGCCGCCGCGGGAGCTGAAGAAGATCCCGACCGTCTGCGGATCGCTCCGCGAGGCGCTGAACAGCCTCGACAAGGACCGCGCCTTCCTCAAGGAGGGCGGCGTGTTCTCGGACGACCAGATCGACTCGTTCATCGAGCTGAAGATGATCGAGGTGCTGCGCTACGAGATGACCCCGCACCCGATCGAGTTCGTGCAGTACTACTCGCTGTGAGGTGAGAGCGGGCCGGGCATCGCACCCGGCCCGGCGCCCTCTCTCCGGGCCGGGGCCTCTCGCGGGGCCCCGGCCTTTTTCTTGGGGACGTTCCGGCACTTCCCAGCTTCTCCTGATCCGAGGCGCGCCCGTCAGGACGGGTGCCGGGTCGGGACCGGCGCGGCCCGGCGAATGCCCGACGGCCGGCCGCGGAGGCGCAAGCGGTCACACGGATCCTGCCCGATGCTCACCCTCGATCACCTCGTCGTCGTCGCACCCGATCTCGCGGAGGGCGTGGCGCATGTCCGGGACTGCCTCGGCCTCGCCATGCCGGAGGGGGGCCGCCACCGCGAGATGGGCACGCGCAACCACCTTCTCCGCCTCGGCGAGGCCCTGTTCCTGGAGGTGATCGCCGTCGACCCCGACGCGCCGCCGCCGTCCCGCACCCGCTGGTTCGGCCTCGGCGACGCCGCGCGGGTGCGGGCAGACTGGGATTCGGGACGACGGCTGCGCGGCTTCGTCGCCCGCACGGACGATCTCGACGGCGTTCTCACCGCCCACGGCGCGCTCCTCGGCGCGGCGGCCACCATGACCCGCGGCGACCTGTCCTGGCGCTTCGCCCTGCCCCCGGACGGGGGATGGCCGGCGGACGGTGCTGCGCCCTGCGCGATGGCCTGGGGACCGGCCGGCAATCCCGCCCGGACGATGCCAGATCTGGGAGCCCGTCTCGCGGCGGTGGAGCTGGCGCATCCGGACCCCGATGGCGTGGCCGCGCTCCATGGGCGGCTGGGCCTCGGCGACGCGCCGCGCCTCGCGCGGGGCGCCCTCTCCCGGTTCACGGCCCGCATCACGACGCCGTCGGGCACCCGGACGCTCACATGAATGCGACGGACCCTCCTCGCCGGCCTGATCGGGTGGGTGACCGGCGAGGAGGGACTGGCCGGGGCTGGAAGCCCAGGCAGACACAACCTACCAGCGACACATCGCGGTGCGGTGACAGGAAAGTCTCACTCGGCACCGGAAGTGCGCAGGCGCCTCCGCCGCCTCATGTGTGCGCGAAGATGTCGGTCTCGGGCCAGCCCTCGAGGTCGAGCCGGGCCCGGGTCGGCAGGAAGGCGAAACAGGCGGCCGCGAGGTCGGTGCGGCCCTCCCGGGCCAGCATGGCGTCGAGCCGCTCCCGGGCCGCGTGGAGGTGGAGGACGTCCGAGGCCGCGTAATCGAGCTGGGCCTGCGACAGGTTCTCGGCCCCCCAGTCGGAGGATTGCTGCTGCTTCGACAGGTCGACGCCGACGAGTTCGCGAACAACGTCCTTCAGGCCGTGCCGATCGGTGTAGGTCCGCGCGAGCTTCGAGGCGATCTTGGTGCAGTAGACCGGGCTCGGCATCACCCCGAGCGCCTTGTACAGCACCGCCACGTCGAACCGCGCGAAGTGGAAGATCTTCAGGATCCCGGGATCGGCCAGGACCCGCTTGAGAACGACCGGCTCCGGCCCATCTTGCGGGATCTGGACCACATCGGCCGTGCCATCGCCGGTGGAGAGCTGCACCACGCAGAGGCGGTCCCGGTGTGGGTTGAGCCCGAGGGTCTCGGTGTCGATGGCCACCGCCCGGCCTGCAGCGTAGTCGGCGGGCAGGTCGCCGCGGTGGAGACGGACGGTGGAGCTCGGCATCGTTCTCGGACCTTGCGGGTTTTTCGGCCGGTAGCATCGGGGCCAAGGGCCGGCAAGCCGCGAACGAATCGCGCGGACGCGACGGACAGGGAGCTGGACATGACGGCAGCCGAGGTGATCGCGACCCTGGGACTGGAGCCCCATCCCGAGGGCGGGCATTACCGCGAGACGTTCCGCGATCCCCGTAACGTCGACGGGCGCTCGGTCGGCACCGCGATCTATTTCCTGCTGGATCTCGGCGAGGTCTCGGCGTGGCACCGGGTCGACGCCACCGAGATCTGGCACTGGCACGCCGGCGCGCCGCTCGTGATCACCACGAGCCCGAACGGGCACGACGCCACCGCTCGGCATCTCGGGCCGGATCTCGCCGCCGGCCAGCGCCCGCAATGCGTCGTGCCGGCGGGCCATTGGCAGACGGCCACCAGCCTCGGGGCGTGGACGCTCGTCGGTTGCACGGTCTCGCCGGGCTTCGAGTTCTCAGGGTTCGAGATGGCGCCGCCGGATTGGCGGCCGACGCCGCGGCGTTAGCCTCGCTTCGACCCCGTACGCGAAGCCTGCACCGCCGTGAGCGCGCCTGCGACGATGAGCAGGCAGGCGACCGCCAGGGTAGGGCTCGGGCTGGCATAGCCCGATGCCACCAGGATCAGCGTCGAGAGGACCGGTGCCGCGTAGGCCGTGACACCGAGGAGCCGGACGTCGCCGCGCTTGCAGCCAATATCCCAGAGGTAGAAGGCCGCCCCCACGGGTCCGAGACCGAGCAGAAGCACCGCGCCCCATTGCACCGCATCGGCCGGCCAGACCGTCGCCTCGAAGGCCAGATGGCACGCGAGGCTGAGTGCCGCCGTGGCGAGGCAGAACCCCGCGACCGCGTCGGTCGGCACTTGGCCGACCCGGGCCGAGAGCACCGAATATCCGGCCCAGACGAAGGCCGCCGTCAGGGAGGCCGCGTAGCCCGGCAGCGCGCCCGCCTCGAAGGCGAGATCGCTCCGTCCGGCGAACAGGACCGCGACGCCGGCGAGGCCCAGGACGGCCCCGGCGAGATGGCCCGGGCGCAGCCCGCCCGAGCCCGGCAGGCGGGCGGAAAACAGGACGATCAGCAGCGGCCAGAGGTAGTTGATCAGCCCGGCCTCGGCGGGGGGCGCAAGGCGCAGGGCGCTGAAGTAGAGGGCATGGTAGCCGAACAGGCCCCCGACCCCGAGCAGCCAGACCGGCCAGGGCTGGATCAGCGCGCGGGCACGGCCCGGCCGGGCGATCCACGTGACACAGCCGCAGAGGCCACCGATCAGGAAGGTCAGGGCGGCGAGCTGAAACGGCGGCACCGTGCCGGAGGCGGCGGTGAACAGGGCGAGCAGCGACCACAGCAGAATCGCGCCGAAGCCCGCGATGGTGGCGCTCGCGCTCCGCGGGCGCAGGGTTAAGATCGATGCAGGCGCGCTCATGGCCTGCGGCTAGCATGCGGCTTCCGAGTCGGCGAGACCGGGGTCATGGCCCTGTCATCGGCGCGCTCTACCGGCGGCCTGGAACGGGAGGTTCGCGATGCGTGCGATCATGATCGGGCTGGCGCTGCTGCTGGGCACGGGCCCCGGCCTCGCCGGCGAGGCCGCCCAGCTCGGGCCCCGGCCCTTCTACCTCGTCGACCAGCTGAAGCCGGGACCGCTGAAGGACAAGCTCGCCGCCTGCGGGATCGACCGGACCTACACGCCCAGGACCTTCTCGATCTCGCACCGGGGCGCGCCGCTGATGTTCCCGGAGCATACGAGGGAGGGGCTGCGCGCCGCGGACCGGATGGGCGCCGGGATCATCGAGTGCGATGTCGCCTTCACCAAGGACCGCCAGCTGGTCTGCCGGCACAGCCAGTGCGACCTGCACACGACCACCGACATCCTGGCCCGGCCCGAACTTGCGGCGAAATGCACGCAGGGCTTCACGCCGGCCGACCCGGCCACCGGCCGCAAGGCCTCGGCCAAGTGCTGCACCAGCGACCTGACACTCGACGAGTTCAAGTCGCTGAACGGGAAGATGGATGCGGCCGATCCGGATGCGACCAGCGTCTCGGCCTACATGAACGCGACCCCGCGCTGGCGCACCGATCTCTACGCCGGCACCGGCACGCTGATGTCCCACAAGGAATATATCGCGCTGGTGAAGGAGATGGGGCGGAAGTTCACCCCCGAGCTGAAGGCACCGCAGGTCGCGATGCCGTTCCAGGGCACCTACACGCAGGACATGTACGCCCAGCAGCTGATCGACGAATACAAGGCGGCGGGTATCCCGGCCTCCGACGTCTATCCCCAGAGCTTCCAGCTGCGCGACATCCTCTACTGGCTCGAGAAGGACCCGGATTTCGGCCGGCAGGCGATCTTCCTCGACGACCGCGACGAGACCGCGAAGGGCTTCGACCCGGAGAAGCCCGCCACCTGGCAGCCCGGCATGGCCGAGCTGGCGCAGAAGGGCGTGAAGATCCTGGCACCGCCGCTCTGGATGCTGGTCCGGCCGGGGTCGGACGGGACGATCGAGCCCTCGACCTACGCGCGGGAGGCGAAGAAGGCAGGGCTGGGGCTGATCGCGTGGTCCCTGGAGCGCTCGGGTCCCCTGAAGGGCGGCGGCGGATATTATTATCAGTCGATCAAGCCGGTAGTGACCGGCGACGGCGACATCCTGCGGCTGCTCGACGTGCTGCACGGTCAGGTGGGTGTGCTGGGCGTCTTCTCCGATTGGCCCGCAACCACGACCTTCTACGCCAATTGCGTCGGTGCGCCTTAGGAAGACGGCTCAGTCGGCCCACAGGGCCACGAGAGAGAAGATGCCCGCCATCATGAAATTGACGATGAGGAAGCCGGTGATGATCAGCGCAAGCGTCATGGTTGGTGTCTCGGCGTGATGGATCAGCAGGAGCGGCGGCCTCTCTGGGCGCCGCCGCTTCTGGGCGTCTCAGTACGGGAACAGCAGCAGGACGAGATGACCCAGATGGCCGAAATCGAGCGGCTTCCAGCCGAACCATCTCTGAAGCGGTAAGTAAATCACGCACTGAACGGCAGCGCTGCCGAGCATCGCGACGAAGAACCACCGCCAGTCCTGCGTAACCATCCCGATCGTGGCCGCGAACATCGCCGTCGTGGCGAAGATGAATTTGCTCGCGTTCCCCGGGACTTTCGTGGTGACGTCCGACATCGTCTTCATCTCCTGATCGAGGTCAGCGGGCGCGGCAGTTCGGGCCGTACCAAGTCATGGTCCGGTGATCCATGCCGCCATCGGACGACGCGCCGCAGACGGGGAAGCGGGGATCGCCGCTCCGCTGCAGGCTGGCGATCTTGTAGAGATCCTGCCGCGCCTCGCGGCGGCGGTTCTGCTCAGCGAGCTGCGCCTGCCAGTACAGATTGCTGTTGGCCTGGGCGACGGCGCGCTGCTGATGCAGGCCCATCATGCACTCGGCAAAGGCGTCGGTGCCGGGCTCGAAGCCGAAGGCGTAGCACTGGTTCTGATCCATCGCGTGCCGCTCCTGCGGCGTGACGCAGGCGGCCAGCCCCAGAACACAGGCCGCAGCGAGGCCGAGCTTGGCGACGGTGGACAGCCTGCGGCCGCGCGAATTCTCGACACGGCCATTCGGCACTGCCGTATCGCCCGAAGAACAGATCTGGTCCTTGCCGATAAACTGAACGCCGAATTTACCGTGAAACCAGTTGTTCATGACGATCGGGGCCTCGACTTCTATCGGCGGGACTATCCCTGCGCCGATGGAAGGAGGCCTATACGAGGCCGCTCGAATTGTTCGTGTCTCAGAGCACGTGGCCAATCGGGCCGATCACTGCCCGCAATGCCCGTTATCCCTGCGTCCTCCGAGCTCACAGGCCGGGAAGGACTTCCGTCAGGATTGCCGGGCTGGCGCGCCTGAGCCCGCGGGCGCAACCGGCCCGACGGATCTGCGCGGGGGCGTCCGGCGCTCCGTGGATCGGCGGGCGCGGCCGTCGGGCTCTGCCGCGACGATGGTCGAACGGAGATGCGCGCCGTCTCCGCGGCGATCCGCCGGGGCGGCCCCACGCGGCCGGCAGAGCCGGTATCGGGCGGGAGATCGGCCGGCCGCGCGGGGGCCTCGGCCGTGTGGCGGGCACGCCGGCTCCGGCCGGCGCGCCCGACGGCGATCAGACGAAGTGCTGGCCGCCGTTGATGGTCAGCGTCGAGCCGTTCACGAAGCCGGCCTCGTCGCTGGCGAGATACTCGACCGCATGGGCGATCTCGTCGGCCTCACCGAGCCGGCCGGTCGGGATCGTCGAGATGATCTTGTTGCGGATCTCCTCAGGCACCGCCATCACCATCTCGGTGGCGATGTAACCCGGCGCGATCACGTTGACGGTGATGCCCTTCGCGGCGCTCTCCTGAGCCAGCGCCTTGGCGAAGCCGATCACGCCGGCCTTGGCGGCCGAGTAGTTGGTCTGCCCGGCCTGGCCCTTCTGGCCGTTGATCGACGAGATGATGATGATGCGCCCGAAGTTGCGGCTGCGCATGCCCTCGATCAGCGGCCGCGTGCAGGTGAACATCGAATCGAGATTGGTCTTGATGACCGCCTGCCACTTGTCGAAGGTCATCTTGTGGAAGGCGCCGTCCCGGGTGATGCCGGCATTGTTCACCAGCACCTCGATCGGCCCCAGTTCGGCCTCCACGGCCTTGATGCCGGCCTCGCAGCTCGCGAGATCACCCACGTCGAACTTGAAGACGGGAATGCCGGTCTCGGCCTTGAAGGCGTTGGCCGCCTCGTCGTTGCCGGCGTAATTGGCGGCGACCTTGTAGCCCTTGTCCTTGAGCCGCTTCGAGATCGCCGCGCCGATGCCGCGGGTGCCGCCCGTCACGAGGGCGACGCGTCCTTGAGCCATTGTTTCCTCCTGTTCGCATCACTTGATGCCGCGTGCGGATGGCGTCCGCACGCGATTTTTTCTGACTTCGGCCTTAAGTCTATGTTGTGGGCCGATACTGACGTGACAGACCGATCAGGTCCGTTCGACACACATCGCGACGCCCATGCCGCCGCCGATGCAGAGGGTGGCGAGGCCCTTCTTGGCATCGCGCCGCTTCATCTCGTGCAGCAGGGTGACGAGGACGCGCGCGCCCGAGGCACCGATCGGGTGGCCGATGGCGATGGCGCCGCCATTGACGTTCACCTTCGCGTCATCCCAGCCCATATCCTTGTTCACCGCCAGCGCCTGGGCCGCGAAGGCCTCGTTGGCCTCGATCAGGTCGAGGTCGGACGGCTTCCAGCCAGCCTTCTCCAGGGCCTTGCGGGAAGCGGGAATCGGGCCGGTGCCCATCACCTTTGGATCGACGCCCGCGGTCGCCCAGGACTTGATCTTGGCGAGCGGGGTCAGGCCGCGGCGCTCGGCTTCCGAGGCCGACATCAGCACGAGAGCGGCGGCACCGTCGTTGAGGCCCGAGGCGTTGGCGGCCGTCACGGTGCCGTCCTTGGCGAAGGCCGGCTTCAGCTTGGCCATCGCCTCGACGGTGGCGCCGTCGCGGATGTACTCGTCGCTGTCGACGACCGTGTCGCCCTTCTTGCCCGGCACGGTGACGGGGACGATCTCGTCCTTGAACCGGCCCTCCTTGCGGGCGGCCTCGGCCTTGTTCTGCGAGCGGGTCGCGAACTGGTCCTGCTGCTCACGGGTGAGCTGGAAGGCCTGGGCGACGTTCTCGGCGGTCTGACCCATGTGGTAGCCGTTGAAGGCGTCCCAGAGCCCGTCCTTGATCATGGTGTCGACGAGCTTGACGTCGCCCATCTTCTGCCCGCCGCGCAGGTACTGCGCGTGCGGCGACAGGGACATCGACTCCTGACCGCCGGCCACGATGACCTTGGCGTCGCCGTTGGCGATCTGCTGCATGCCGATCGCGACCGTGCGCAGCCCCGAGCCGCAGACCTGGTTGAGGCCCCAGGCGGTCGCCTTCTCGGGGATGCCGGCCTTGATCGCGGCCTGACGGGCGGGGTTCTGGCCGGCGCCTGCGGTGAGGACCTGGCCGAAGATCACCTCGTCCACCTCATCGGGCGACACCTTGGCCCGCTCCAGGGCGGCCTTGATTGCGGTCGCGCCGAGTTCGTGGGCCGGCACCGCCCCGAAGGCGCCGCCGAACGAGCCGACCGGCGTGCGCGCGGCCCCGACGATGACGATCTCTTCGCTGCCTGCCATGTGAACGTTCTCCTCTCGCGAGCCGGCGCGCCTTCCACGTCCCGGGCGCGCTCTGTGCCGGCCCTGGGATGAAGGGCTTGAGATGGGCGAAGTCAAGGTTGTGCATCCGGTCGCCAAAACGCGCCGATGACGCGAACGCGAGACTGAAATGGCGCAACCGCCCCGGCCGCACTGCATTATTCTGCGTTGACGAGGTGCAGTTTGCTGTTTTCTGCGCCCGGGGAAGGCTTTAAGGATCGTGTTGCGGACGCGAAGACAGCCTCCGTCAGGCAGCATCGCGCGCCTGCAACGCCCCCCGGTCCCGAGTCCAGAAAGGCCGTTCCCGATGGCGGATACCGTCAAGGCCACCCAGACCGTCATCAAGAAGTACGCCAACCGGCGCCTGTATCACACCGGCACCTCGACCTACGTGACGCTGGAGGACCTCGCCACGATGGTCCAGAACGGCGAGGACTTCGTGGTGTACGACGCGCGTACCGGCGACGACATCACCCGCTCGGTCCTGACGCAGATCATCTTCGAGCAGGAGAACAAGGCCGGCGCCGAGAATCTGCTGCCGGTGGCCTTTCTGCGCCAGCTGATCCGATTCTACGGCGACAGCATGCGCACGATGGTGCCGAGCTTTCTCGAATTCTCCATGGCGAATTTCGCCAAGGATCAGGACGGACTGCGCGAGAAATTCGCCCACAGCTTCGGTCCGTCGGCGTTCCAGAACGCGATTGAGCAGCAGGTGCGCACCAACATGAACTTCTTCGGCGACGCCATGAAGATGTTCACGGGTTTCGCGCCGCCTGCCCCCGGAGCGCAGCCGCCGGCGCCGCCTCAGCCCACGCCCTATGCCGGCGGCGAGCTGGACGATCTCAAGCGCCAGATGCTGGAGATGCAGCAGCGCCTCGAGGCGCTCGCGAAAAAGTAATTTCCGGCCGGCACGGCTGGATAAAGGGTTGACGATTAGTAAACGCCGGCCCCACCTTTGCGACACAGGCACGGAAACGTGCGGAGAATGTGCGCATGGTGCGTATCGGAACAGTCAGCCGTCTCGGCCCGACACAGGTCCGCGCCACCCGGCGCGGTCCGATCCCGGACACGGACGACTCGCCGGAGCCGGCGCAGGCGCTGGTCTTGATCGATGGGGGGCGGGCCGAAGGGCAATCAACGGGCCGGCCGGCGGAGCGCGCAGCCGCGGGAAAACCGCGCGCCGGCTTCATCGCACAGCTGTTGACGGCCGACGATCCGTCGCTGCTGCCGTCGCGCCTGACGCGGACCCAGATGGCCGCCGCGCGCTACGCGGAGGCCGCGCGACGCCTCGCCTGAGGCGCCGCCTTCGCGAGGCTCAGGCCTCGGCGGACTTCACCTTGAGGACCTGACGGCCGCGATACATGCCGGTCTTCAGGTCGATGTGGTGCGGACGGCGCAGCTCGCCGGAATCCTTGTCCTCGACATAGGTCGGCGCCTTGAGGGCGTCGGCCGAGCGGCGCATGCCGCGGCGGGAGGGGGAGGTCTTTCGCTTCGGAACGGCCATGGCTGGATCCTTCGTGACGCCGCGGACAAAGCGGCGCGCGGGCGGCTCCTCGATCGAGGATCGCCACGCACACCGCGGGATACGGATGAGGGCGCGCTTATAGACCCGGCGCCGGCTCGTGGCTAGGGGTGCGGGACCACAACCGTTAAGCGTGGGTTCAAGCGGGGCGGCGCAGGTCTGCGGAGACGGCACCGCGGAGCGGGCCGCGCCTTTCGGGAGAACGCCATGGCTTCCTCCACCAAGACCCTTGCCCTCCTCGCCCTGCTGTACAGCCTCGTCGCGGCACCCGCCCTGGCGCAGGCGCCCCAGGCGCCGACGACCGCGGCGCCGACAGCCCCCGCGAGGCCCGCGGCCCCGAGCGCACCGGTCGCCGGATCGCCGAATGCCGCCAAGGGCGCGCTCATCGACCTCAACAGCGCGAGCGCCGAGGAGCTCGACGCGCTGCCCGGCATCGGCGCGGCGCGGGCGGCCGCGATCATCAAGGGCCGGCCGTATCGCGGGAAGGACGACCTCGTCTCCAAGAAGATTATCCCGAAGACCGTCTACGACGGCATCAAGGACAAGGTCATCGCCAAGCAGAAGTAGCCGCTACTCTGAGATCGCCCCCTGAGGCATGGAGAAGCCCGGGGGCGTCTTCTCGGCCGCGGCCTTCGGGGCCGCGTGCCGGGGCGCCTTCTTGCGGGGCTCGGCCTTCGGCACCTTGGGCGTCTTCACGGCGGGCGGCGCCTCGCAGGCGCGGAAGGTGAGCTGCGCCAGGGGCATCCCGTCCTCGGTGACGATCGCGACCGGATCGGGGAAGGTCGGCAGCGTCGGCTGCCAGTGGATCGGGCCGCCCAGCATCGCCTCGATCCCCGCCGGGGCGCCGCCGCGCCGCAGCGTCGTGAAGTCCGGCCCGTAGGCGGTGGCAACCTTGCCAGCGATCACGACCTGGAGAACCTCGTTCACTTCGGGCGTCAGCGGCCTGAGCGGGTTCGTCGTATTGATCTGCCCGGCCCGCGTGATCACCATCTTGAAGCCCTTGCCGCTCTCGAAGCGGGCGGCCTGCGTCCCGCAGGGCTGCGCGAGGCTCGGGCCGGCCGCCGGCACGGGGCCCGTCGCCTGAGCGGCGCCCGGCTCCGGCGTCGGGACCGGTGCCGGTGCAGCGGGGACGGTCTGCGCTGGAACGGCCGGCGCGGGCGGCGTTCCGCCGGGCGCGGCCGGAGCGCGCTGCACCATCGACAGGCAGAGCGGGCCGGCCAGCAGCAGACCGGCCGCCCCGCGCAGGCTCGGCTTCATCGGCCGGCTCCGGGCGGATCGCCGCGGAGCGGTTCGCTGCGCTGCGACCGGTCGAGGGCACGGATCGGTTCCAATTCAATCGCGTCCAGATCGAGCACCCGCGGGTCGAGCACCTGCGCGCTGCGGTCGATCGGGCTCTTGCGCGGTCCGACCGAGCCGATGAACAGATCCTCGTCCTCGACGTCGAGTTCGGATCCCATGCGCAGGGGCTCGCGCCGGCCGCGGGCCGCCATTGCGGCGACGGCGACGATGGCGACGGCGAAAACCAGGATAGCCAGGATGATGAACAGGCGCTCCATGAGGAGGCAAGCTCTAACCTGCGGTTCAGCCCGCCGCCACCCCATCGCGTCCTCGAACGCGCGCGGAACGCTCCTTGCGTGGGCCGCCGGACCGGGTAGATGCGGGCAGACCGGAGCCGGGACCGACCGATGCAGCACGAGCCGAGCCGTGAGCCCGAGGAGCTGGAGGCGCACCTCCTCGGACTGATCGAGGCCGCCCGGGAGCAGGCCCGGGAGGACCCGTTCCGCAATCCCGTCCTGGCGGTGACCCTGGCGATCACCCGACGATTCGATCGCGGCGAGATCGCGACGGGCGACCTCGACGGCCTGTTCGTGCGCCTGCGCGCCGCGTCCCTGGCGGCCCGGGCGGAGCGGCTGCGGGCCTATGTCGGACTCGATTCCGGATCCGAGGATCGCGAGGCGGGGATCCCGGCCCGGCTCGTGGCGGCATTTCCCGACCGGTCGGACAGCGTCGAGGCCTTCGCGGCCCTGATCCACCGCACCGCCTTCGCGGTGGTGTTCACGGCCCACCCCACCTTCGGCATGCCCCGGGCCGTGGCCGCCCTCCTCGCCGAGGCGGCGAGCCTACCCGACGCCGCGGACCGCGCCGGACTGATCGAACGGGCGGCGGCCCTGTCCACCCGGCCCGATGCGCCGATCACCCTGGATGTGGAGTTCGAGCAGGCCTGCGCCGCGGCCAATAACGGGCGGCTCGCCCTCGACGCGTTCAACGGCGCCCTGCTCGACGCGGCCCGCGCCCGCTGGCCCGAAAGCTGGACCGAGCTGACGCCCCGTCCCTTCGCCATCGCCAGCTGGGTCGGCTGCGACACGGACGGGCGCACCGATATCGGCTGGTGGGACACCCTGCGCTACCGGCTGATCTCGAAGCGCATGCAGTTCGACCGGGTGATGCGCGACCTGCCTGAGATCCCCGCCTGCCGCGAGGTGCGCGCCCTCGCCGAGAACGCACTCGCGGCCGTGAACCGCCAGCTCACCGTAGCGCCGCGCCTCGGCGACCAGCCCTCCCTCGAGGCGGTCCACCGCTTCGCCCTGGCTCTGATCATCGAGCGCGAGCGCGCCCAGACCGATGCGGGTGCGCTGATCGCTGCACTGACCAACGCCCTCGAGGCCGCCGAGGACGCGGGCGACCAGCGGCGGATCGCCGTCCTGCGCGCGGGCGTCGCGACGCACGGTCTGTCGAACGCCCTGCCGCATTTCCGGCTGAACGCCAGCCAGATCCACAACGCGGTCCGCCGGGTGATCGACCTGGAGGGCGAGCCCACCGACGCGGCCCGGCGCCGCTCGCACCTCGCGACGATCCACACCCTGCTGAACGACGTGCGCCCGGTGGCCGTCGATTTCGGGGCGCTCGCTGCCGAGCGGGCTTCAGCCGCCCGGCTGATGATGACGATCGCCCAGATCCTCAAGCACGTGGACGGCACCCATCCGGTGCGCTTCCTCATCGCCGAGACCGAGACCGGCTACACCCTGCTCGCCGCCCTCTGGCTCGCGCGCCATTACGGCATCGCCGACAAGCTGGAGATCACGCCGCTCTTCGAGACGGCGAGCGCCCTCGAGCAGGGCATCCGGGTGCTCGACGACGCCCTGCGCAACCCGCACTGGCGCCAGTATCTCAAGCGCATCGGCCGGCTGACCGTTCAGTTCGGCTATTCCGATTCGGGCCGCTATGTCGGCCAGTTGGCAGCAACCTTCTGGATCGAGCGGCTGCGGCTGCGCATCACCGAGATGCTGGTCCAGAACGGCCTGTCCGACGTCGAACTCGCGATCTTCGACACGCATGGCGAGTCGATCGGGCGCGGCGCCCATCCCACATCCCTGCGCGACCGCCTCGCCTATCTTGCCCCCGAGGATGCACGGGATCGCGCCCGCAAGGCCGGCATCCGGGTCCGGCTCGAATCGAGCTTCCAGGGTACCGACGGCTACCTGCTCTACGGCACCGAGGCGCTGGCCTGGGCCAGCGTCGCCCGCATCGCCGAGCACGTCTACGCGCTCGATGTGACGGAGGAGGATTCCTTCCCGGACTACGCCCTGAACGATCGTCCCAAGGCAGCCGACGCCAAGGTCGATCCGATCTATGCCGAACCGGATTTCGCCCTCGAATTCTTCACCGCGGCCCGCCAGGACATGGAGGCGCTGGTCGACGATCCGGGTTACGCCGCCCTGCTCGGCACCTTCGGACCCAGCCTGATCGACCGGACCGGATCGCGCCCGGTGGCGCGCCAGACCGACAATGGCGGCCCGGCGCGGATCACGCATCCGCGCCAGATGCGGGCGATCCCCAACAACGCGATCCTGCACCAGCTCGGCTTCCTGGCGAATTCCCTGCACGGGATCGGCCGGGCCGCTCAGCGCGGACCGGACCTGTTCCGCGACATGCGCCGCGATTCGGTTCGCTTCTCGCGGGCCTTCCGGCTGGTGCAGCACGCCGCCTCGGTGGGCGACCTCGACGTGCTGCGCGCCTATATCGACACCCTCGACCCGGCCGTGTGGCTGGAGCGGGCGCGGCGCACGCAGAAGGATTTCCGTCGGGACGAGCTGGTGGTGATCTCGGGGGCGCTGGAGCGCCTCGATCTCGCCCCCGCGCTCCGGAACCTGTTCGGACGTCTGACCCGCGACTGGCTCGCGCTGACCGCGGCCGCCCCGGACCTCCCGGCCATGTCGGCGCGGCTGACGCTGCTCCACGCCCTGCGCCTCGCGCTGATCCACCGGATCTGGTTCCTAGCGGTGCACATCCCGGGCTTCCGCCCGCAGGCGGGCATCTCCCGCGAGCAGCTGCTGGAGCGCTTCCTGCGCCTGGACATCGAGGGCTGCCTGAAGCTCCTCGACGCGATCTTCCCGATCACGCCGGATCCGACGCTCGGCCTCAATTTCGGCGAGCCGGCAGGGCCGCGCGACGTCGGCACCTACGAGGCCGAGCACGCCAACCTGTTCCAGCCGATCCGGCGGATGTTCGATCAGGTCCGCGAGGTCTCCGGAATGATCCAGCACGAGGTCGGGGCGTTCGGCTGACCGCGACGCCGCCCCGCAGGCCGGGTGCCGGGGCGCAATCTGGCCCGGCCTGTGGCGCGGCCTATATCGCAGGCCATGGAACAGGTCGTCGTCTGGTTCGATGGAGGCTGCCCCCTCTGCCGGCGCGAGATCGCGCTGATGCGCCGGCTCGACCGGCGCGGCGCGATCACCTTCGTCGACGTGGCGGAGGATGCGAGCAGTTGCCCGGCCTCGCGGGCGGACATGCTGGCGCGCTTCCATGCCCGCGAGGGCGGGCGCATCGTGACCGGCGCCGCGGCCTTCGCGGCGATGTGGCGCGCGATCCCGGTTCTACGACCGCTCGGGCTCCTCGCGCGGTCGGGCCTCGTCCTGAACGCCCTTGAGCGGCTTTACGGCGCGTTCCTGAGGATCAGGCCTCGGCTGCAGCACCTCGCCCGGCAGCTCGAACGGCCCCGGGCTTCAGCCTGAGGGGGGCATCCGCCGAGACGCGCTCACGCGGCCTCGACCTGCAGGATCGTCCCGCCGACAGCAATCACCCGTACCCGTGCGCCAGCCGGCAGGTCGGGTCCCTCGACCCGCCAGAGCGTGTCGTCGAAGCGGATACAGCCGGCCCCCTGCACGATCGGCGCGTCGAGCACGCCCTCGCGCCCGATGAGGCCCCTGTCGGCCCGGTTCAGCGCGGCTGCCGGCGGTCTGGCACCGCGCCGCTGAAGGCGCGCCGCGACGGCGACGAAGCCGACGGCCAGCCCCGCGAACAGCAGGGCCTGACCCTGCCAGGGCAAAGGCAGCGCGGCGGCGGCGAGGCCGGTGGCCAGGGCCGCCAGACCCAGCCAGATCAGGAACACGCCGGGCGCCAGGATCTCGGCCCCGGCCAAGACCAATCCGGCGATCACCCAGCTCCAGGCGGGCCCGAGCGCCGCCACGGCGTCGAGGACTTGGGTGAGCATCGCCCGTCAGGCCCGCGGCTGGGCAACGTTGGGCGGCGTCCCCGTGCGCCGGGGCGCCGCGGCGCCATCGCCGAACACCGAGCGGGTGAGTTCGCCGATTCCGCCGAGGGTACCGGCAAGCGCCGCTGCCTCGATCGGCACCACGACGACCCGCTGGTTGGGCGCGGTGGCGATCGCCCGCACGGCATCGACGTACTTCTCGGCCACGAGGAAATTCGCCGCCGCGATGTCGCCCTCGGCGATCGCCCGGCTGACCATCCCGGTCGCCGCCGCCTCGGCCTCGGCGGAGCGCTCGCGCGCCTCCGCGTCGCGGAAGGCGGCCTCGCGCCGGCCCTCCGCCTCCAGGATCGCCGACTGCTTACGCCCCTCGGCCCGGAGGATCTCGGCGGCACGCTGTCCCTCCGCCTCCAGGATCGAGGCGCGTTTCTCGCGCTCGGCCTTCATCTGCCGGGCCATCGCCCCGGCGAGATCGGCCGGAAGCACGATGTCCTTGATCTCGATCCGGTTGATCTTGACGCCCCAGGGCGAGGCCGCCGCATCCATCACCCGGAGCAGGCGCTCGTTGATCTCGTCGCGGTGGGCGAGGAGCTGGTCGAGATCCATGCCGCCGACCACCGTGCGGATATTGGTCATGGTCAGGGTCGTGGCGGCGAGGTCGAGGTTCGAGACCTCGTAGGAGGCGCGCGCCGCATCGAGCACTTGGTAGAACACCACGGCGTCGATGGTGACGCCGGCATTGTCGCGGGTGAAGGCCTGCTGGCTCGGCACGTCGATGACCTGCTCCATCACGTTGACCCGGCGGCCGACGCGCTCGACGAAGGGCGTGATCAGACCGAGGCCGGCCTCGAGGCTGCGGGCGTAGCGGCCGAAGCGTTCCACCGTGTAGACGTAGCCCTGCGGGACGATCTTCACGCCTGCCGCCAGGGTGAGGACGGCCAGCGCCGCCACGATCACTGCGAAGACGCTCAGCCCGAACGGAAGCCCCATCGACACCCCCTCCCCTGCCGGCCGCCCGAACGGCGCGGCCACGCGAGCCTAACAGGCCGGTGGAGGCGCCGCGACTGCGCGCCGGGTGCTGCAACCCGCCCGCCCGCCGCGCGCCGGCGTGAACGGCCTGCCACTCATCTCGATCATCATTGGTTCAGGCCGCCGCGCTTAGGAAGCCGGCAAGCGTCGCGTTTGTCGTCGCTCCAGACCTGACGTCGCAACGCTTGTTGAAGAAACATTCGGCATGATCCCCGCCACCCTCGCCGCGGAAAGAAGTCCTTTCGCGCCGCTGCGGGCGGCAGAAATCCCCACCCAACCGGACTCGGTGCGCGCGTGAAGATCGCTGTCCTCGCACATCTGAAATACCCGATCGGCCAGCCCTATGCCGGCGGCTTGGAGATGCACACGCATCTCCTCACCGTCGCGCTGAAGCGGTACGGCCACGAGGTCACGCTGTTCGCCAGCCGCGGATCGGACCCGACGCTCGATCCGGTGATGCTCTGCGATCCGACCGGGGACGCGCTCCTCGACCCGGAGCGCGAGGAGGCGATCGACCGAACTGAGGAGGACGCCTACCGGCGCATGATGGAGATGGTCGCGGCCGGAGGCTTCGATCTCGTCCACAACAACTCCTTGCACGCCCTGCCGCTGCGCGAGAGCGCCCGGCTGGGCTTGCCGTGGATCACGGTGCTCCACACGCCGCCCTTCGAATCCCTGGTCGGCGGCGTCGTTCAGGCCGATCCCGACATGGCCTTCCTCGCGGTCTCGCCGTCGCTGGCGCAGGAATGGGCGCATCTCGTGCCCGGCGCGCAGGTGGTCGATAACGGCGTGGACCTCTCGACCTTCGCGTTCTCGGAAGCTGCCGACGCACCGCCTTACGCCTTCTGGTCGGGCCGGATCGTGCCCGAGAAGGGGCTTCACCTCGCGATCGACGCGGCCCGCGCCGCCGGGCTGCCGCTGACCTTCGCCGGCCCCAAGCTCAATCCCGGCTACTGGGCCGCCGAGATCGCCCCGCGGCTGGGGCCGGACCTGACGCATCTCGGCCATCTCTCGCACCGCGATCTCGCCCATCATCTCGGCCGCGCCCGGGTGGCGATCGTCTCGCCCCGCTGGGAGGAGCCCTTCGGCCTCGTCGTGGCGGAGGCGCTCGCCTGCGGCACGCCGGTCGCCGCCTTCCGCCGCGGCGCCATGCCGGACATCCTGGACGCGTCCTGCGGCCGCCTCGCCCGCCCGGACGATGCGCAGGATCTCGCGGTGGCGATTCGTCAGGCCGCCGGCCTGTCGCGCCGGGCCTGCCGCGACCGGGCCGAGGCGCTCTACGACGCCACCGCCATGACCGGACGCTATCTGGAAGCCTACGACGCCGTGATGGCGCGCTGCGCCGAGCGGGCGCGGCCGACCCTGCGAGTCGCCGGAGGACGCGGCTGAACGGCGCGGATCCGCGCCGCAATTCCGCACCCGAGCCCGGAGCCCGGCGGCGTGACGCCCCGCCCTGACCTCCGCGGCGCACGTGGGTGCCACGGGAGACCTGCCATGAGTACGGACGCCGACCATCCGGCCCCATTGCCCTGCGTCGTCTGCATCCCCGCACGGAACGAGGCTGAGCGCCTGCCCCGCCTGCTCGCCTCCCTGGCGGCGCAGAACGGCGTCTCGGCACGGGCGCCCCTGCGGGTCGTGGTGCTCGCCAACAATTGTACGGACGGGACCGTCCAGGCGGTGCGGGAGGTCGAAGCCTCGGGCATCCTCGCGACGCTCGCCCTCCGCTTGATCGAGGCCGAACTCGTCGGCGCGGAGGCCCATGTCGGCACCGCCCGGCGCATGGCGCTCGATGCCGGTGCCGACTGGCTCGCAGCCGAGGAACAGCCGGACGGAATCCTTCTCACCACCGACGCCGATGCCCGCCTGCCGGCCGACTGGGTCAGCGCGAACCTGCGTGCCCTGGAGGCCGCGGACGTCGTCGGTGGCCGGCTGGTGATCGACGATGACGGCGCCGCGGATCCGGACCTCGCCGACCTGCATGCGCGCATCGAGCGCTACTGGTCCGGCGTCCGCCGCCTGGAGGACCTCCTCGACCCGCCGCCGCACGATCCCGCGCCCCGCCACGGCGACCATACCGGGGCGAGCCTGGCCGTTCCGGCCGTCCTGTACCGGGCGGTCGGCGGTCTGCCGGCGCTGCCCTGCGGCGAGGACAATGCCCTCGTCGGGCTGCTGCGCGCCAACGGCGCGCGCCTGCGCCATTGCCCGGACGTGCACGTGCTGGTCTCGTCCCGGCACCAGGGCCGGGTCTCGGGGGGCATGGCCACCGAGATGCTGCGCCGCACCCGCGTCCTCGACGGGGAGGCCTACCTGCTGCCGGTGGCCGCCCATTGGCAGGCGCTGATCCTGCGCCGGGCGGCGTTGCGTCGGGCTTTCCATCTGGAGCCGGAGGCCCGCGCCGCTTCCTGCGCGAAGCTCGGGCTCGACGCGGAGGATCTCGCCGCCATCGGCGCCTGCCCCAACGACATCGCCTTCGTGGAGCGGGCCGACCGGATCCTCGAATCGCGCAGCCCGCCGGCGCGAGAATGCGCCCTCGATCAAGCGGTCGCCGATCTCGACGCCCTCGCGCGCGCGCTGAGGGACGCCGCGTGACCCGCGGCATCGGCTGGTACGTCCATCACCAGGGCGCCGGCCATCTTCAGCGGGCGCGGGCGGTCGCCTCCGCCCTGCCCCGCCCCTGCACGATCCTCGGAACGCTCGCCGGCCTCGACACAGCAGGCCTCGACATCGTCGACTTGCCCGATGACCGCCCCCTCGGCACGGCAGCCTTCGACGGCCAGGACGGCGCAGCCGAGCGGCCCGAGGCGCTGCACTACGCCCCCCTGAACCATCCGGGAGTTCGCGCGCGGATGGCGCGCATCGCCGCCTGGGCGGAACGGACCGATCCGGCTCTGCTGGTCGTCGACGTCTCGGTGGAGGTGGCGCTCCTGGCGCGCCTCCTGTCGGTGCCGACCCTGGTGGTGCGGCTCGCCGGCACCCGCACCGACCGGCCGCATCTGGAAGCCTTCCGCAGTGCGACGCGGCTGCTGGCCCCCTTTCCCGCCGCCCTCGACGGGGCGGCCGTGCCGGACTGGGTCCGGGCCAAGACGCTTTACGCGGGCTTCCTCGGCACACCGGCGCAGGGCCCGACCGCGGCGAGTCGCGACATCGTGGTGGTGTTCGGCCGCGGCGGCGCGGGGGGCAGCCTCGCGGATCTCGCGGCGGCGGCGCGGGCGGTGCCCGACAGGCCCTGGCACGTTCTGGGGCCGGTCTCGGGCTCAGGACACAAGCCCGACAACCTGCATCTGCACGGCTGGGTCCCCGACGTCGAGGCACGGGTCGCGCGGGCGGCGCTGCTGGTTGGCGGCGGCGGCGATGGCGTGGTCGCGCTGGCAGCTGCGCAGGGGAAACCCTTCCTCTGCCTGCCGGAGGCGCGGGCCTACGGTGAGCAGACCGAGAAAGCCGAGGCGCTGGCGCGGCTCGGCGCCGCGCTCGTGCATCCGGGATGGCCCGCGGCTTCCGACTGGCCCGGCCTGATTCGAGCGGGTCTCGCCCTCGATCCGTCCGTGATCGGCGGGCTGCACGATCCGGACGCGGTCCGCCGATGCGCGGAGGAGATCGAGGCGCTCGTCAGGCGCCTCTGACGATCGGCGTCCGGCATCCCGACCCTACCGGGGGAACAACCGGCGAAAGTCTTACTCTCGAACGCAAGTCCGCCGCAGCGAAGCCCGCTCCGGCGGACTCCCTAACGGCCGAGCCTCAGGAGATCAGGTCGAGCTTGGCCGCCTCGATCCCGTCGCCCCGGATCGCGTCCGGAATCGCGGAGAAATCCCGGTACCCGGCCTCGCGCGCCATGGCGTCGAGGGCCGTCTGTTCGTCATCGGCCGCTCCGGTCCAGAGAACGGCGCCACTCTTCTTTTGTCTGATCTGGAAAATGCTCATCGATCCCTCCCCGGTCGCGACAAGACCATCACGGCGATAACGTCGCTGTTCCTGGGTGGTTGCAGGTTGATCGGTGGAAACGGCCGCGCTCCGGCAGCCGCGACGCCATGCGGCGCCAGACCCGGCGACGGCCTCGCCCGATGGCGCTATGCTCATCCGATCCGGGATGGCTCGCCATGAAAACGCCGACCTGCCCAGCGAGGGAGAGGCAATACCAGTCTAGCGCCGATTGCGAGGCCACCATCGTGAAATACGTCCGTTGGCGCGCCTCCCGCCTCAGCGTCCTGTGCGGACTCGCGATCCTCGCCGCGTCACCGAGCCGGGCCGTCGAGACGGCCGCGGTCCCCGACGCCGCCGCCATCGCACCCGCGGTCACCGTCGTGCCGGCCGAGAGCCGCGAGATCGTCGAGCGGGCCGTCGTCACCGGCACGCTGGTGCCCCGGGACGAAATCCTCGTCTCCCCGGAGGTCGAGGGTCTGCGGATCACCGATCTCCTCGTCGAGGAGGGCGACCGCGTGACCAAGGGCCAGGTGCTCGCCAAGCTGTCGCTGGAGATGATCGTGACCCAGGAAGCCTCCAACGCGGCGGCGATCGCCCGGGCCGAGGCGGCCATCGTGCAGGCCCAGAGCCAGATCGTTCAGGCGGAGGCCGCCAACGTCGAGGCACGCCAGTCCCTGGAACGCGCCCAGGCGCTGTCGAAGACCGGCAACGCCACCGCGGCCGCGCTGGAGCAGCGCGTCTCGGCGGCGCAGGGTGCCGAGGGGCGCCTCGCCGCCGCCAGGGGCGGTTTGCAATCCGCCCAGGCCGACCTCGCCACCGCCCGCGCCGCGGGCGCCGAGATCGCCCTGCGCCGCGCCCGGACCGACATCCGGGCGCCCGAGGCCGGGATCATCAACCGCCGCACCGCCCGGATCGGGGCCACCGCCACCGCGGTGGGCGAGCCGCTGTTCCGGCTGATCGCCCGGGGCGAGATCGAGCTGGAGGGCGAGGTGCCCGAGACGTCGCTGGCGCGCATCCAGGTCGGCAACCCGGCGAGCCTCGACCTCGATGACGGCCGCCAGCTGCGCGGCAAGGTGCGCCGGGTCTACCCGGAGGTCGACCGGGCGACGCGGCTCGGCAAGGTGCGCATCCGCCTCGGCGACGATCCGGTCCTGCGCATCGGCGCCTTTGCGCGCGGAAACGTGGAGGTCGCGCGCCGCACAGGTGTCGCGGTGCCGGTCTCCAGCCTGCTCTACGCCGCCGACGGCCGCGCCAGCGTCCTCGTGGCGAAGGATGGGCGCGTCGAGGCGCGGCCCGTGACCACAGGCCTCTCCGCGGAGGGCTTCACCGAGATCCGCGCAGGCGTCGCCGCCGGCGAGAGCGTCGTGGCCCGCGCGGGCAGCTTCCTGCGCGACGGGGACCGGGTGCGCCCGGTGCCGGCGAACACCGGCACGCCGATCGCCGACGCGGCCCCGCGGTAGGACCGAGCCATGCGCCTCAACGTCTCCGCCTGGGCGATCCGCAAGCCGCTGCCGTCGGTGGTCCTGTTCCTGGTCCTGATGATCCTGGGGCTGGTGAGCTTCCGGGCCCTGCCGATCACCCGGTTCCCCAACATCGACATCCCGATCGTCTCCGTGACGATCACGCAGTCGGGCGCCGCGCCCGCGGAGCTTCAGACCCAGGTCACCAAATGGGTCGAGGATTCGGTCGCCGGGGTGAAGGGCGTCAAGCACATCCTCTCGACGATCACCGAAGGCACCTCGACGACGACGATCGAATTCCGCCTGGAGGTGAACCAGGATCGGGCGACCAACGACGTCAAGGACGCCATCGCCAAGATCCGGCAGAACCTGCCGCGCACCATCGACGAGCCGATCGTCTCCCGCGTCGAGATCGCCGGCCTGCCGATCATGGTCTACGGCGCCTCCGCACCCGCCATGACGCCCGAGGACCTGTCGTGGTTCGTGGACGACGTCGTCGCCCGGGGCCTGCAGAGCGTGAAGGGCGTCGGCGGCGTCGAGCGCCTCGGCGGCGTCGCCCGCGAGATCCGCGTCACCCTGAAGCCCGACCGCCTGCTCGCGCTGGGCATCACCGCCGCCGACGTGAACCGGCAGCTGCGCCTGACCTCGGCCGACATGGCCGGCGGCCGGGCCGAGGTCGGCGGCCAGGAGCAGTCGATCCGGGCGCTCGCCGCCTCGGCGAGCCTGGAAACCCTGGCCAAGACGTCGATCGTGGTGCCGGGCAACCGCAAGGTCCGCCTCGACGAACTGGCAACCCTGTCGGACACTGCCGAGGAGCCCCGCACCTTCGCGCGCTTCAACGGCGAGCCGGTGGTCGCCTTCGCGATCTCCCGGGCGAACGGCGCCAGCGACGCCGACGTGTCGGTGGGCGTCGCCAAGAAGATCGCGGCGCTCCACGCGGCAAATCCCGACGTGCGCTTCGACCTGATCGACACCAGCGTCGAGAACACGATCGGCAACTACCACTCGGCCATGATGGGCCTGATCGAGGGCGCGGCGCTGGCGGTCGTGGTGGTGCTGCTGTTCCTGCGGGACTGGCGCGCGACGCTGATCGCCGCCGTGGCGCTGCCGCTCTCGGTGCTGCCGACCTTCTGGGTGATGAGCGCGCTGGGCTTCTCGCTCAACGCGGTCAGCCTGCTGGCGATCACGCTGGTCACCGGCATCCTGGTGGACGACGCGATCGTGGAGATCGAGAACATCGTCCGGCACATGCGGATGGGGAAGTCGCCCTATCGCGCGTCGCTCGAGGCCGCCGACGAGATCGGGCTCGCGGTCATCGCCATCACGGCGACGATCATCGCGATCTTCTCGCCCGTCTCATTCATGGGCGGGATCGCCGGCCAGTATTTCAAGCAATTCGGCCTGACCATCGCGGCGGCCGTGTTCATGTCGCTGCTGGTGGCGCGGCTGATCACGCCGCTGCTCGCCGCCTATTTCCTGCGCGACCACGGGCCGGACCACGAGCGCGACGGGTTCGTGATGCGGGGCTACACCCGCCTCGTGGCGTGGTCGGTGCGGCACAAGTTCATCACGCTCGTGCTCGGCATCGCATGCTTTGCCGCGTCGATCGCCTCAACGGGCCTGCTGCCCGCGGGCTTCCTCCCGGCGGAGGATCAGGCTCGCACCCTGTTCGTGGTCGAGCTGCCGCCGGGCGCCCGCCTGCCCGACACCGTCCGGGTCGCGGACCGGATCGTCGACAAGATCCGCGCGCTGCCCGAGGTGAAGAGCGTGTTCGTGGATGGCGGCCGCCAGTTGCCGGCCAAGAAGGAGGTGCGGCTCGCGAGCCTCACCATCAACCTGACCCCGAAGAACACCCGCCACAAGACCCAGAAGCAGGTCGACGCGGAGGTCGCGGCGATCCTGCGGGAGGAGCCGGACCTGCGCTTCTGGGCCCTGCGCGAGGGCGGCCAGCGCGATCTCGCGCTGATCATCGCCGGCCCCGACAAGGCCGTGGTGGCCGAGACCGCCGCCAAGCTCCAGCGCGAAGCCCAGCAGGTCCCGCACCTCGTCAACGTCATGTCGACGGCGCCGCTCGACCGGACCGAGGTCCGGATCCGGCCGAAGCCCGGCGTGGCGGCCGATCTCGGCGTCACCACCGACACCATCGCCGAGACCGTGCGGGTCGGCACGATCGGCGACATCGGCATGAACCTCGCCAAGTTCAACGCCACCGACCGGCAGGTGCCGATCCGCGTGCAGCTCCCCGAGAGCCTGCGCGGCCGGCTCTCCGAACTCGAGACCCTGAAGGTGCCGGTGAAGGGTGGGGCCGCCGTGCCGCTCACCACCGTCGCCGACATCAGCCTCGGCCAGGGGCCGACCGGCATCGACCGCTACGACCGCGCCGTGCGTGTCGCCCTCGAGGGCGACATGCAGGGCACCGACGCCCTGGCGGAGCTGATCTCCCAGGTGATGAACCTGCCGACCGCCAAGAACCTGCCGCCCGGGGTGACGATCAGCCAGACCGGCGACGCCGAGGTGATGGGCGAGGTCTTCGAGGGCTTCGCCCTGGCCATGGGCGCCGGCCTGATGATGGTGTTCGGCGTCCTGATCCTGCTGTTCGGCAACTTCCTGCAGCCGCTGACCATCCTGTTCTCGCTGCCGCTCTCCATCGGCGGCGCGATCCTGGCGCTGCTGATCTGCCACATGCCGATCTCGATGCCGGTGGTGATCGGCATCCTGATGCTCATGGGCGTCGTGACCAAGAACGCCATCATGCTGGTGGATTTCGCCGTCGAGCAGATCCGCGCCGGCGTCGACCGCAACACCGCGATCGTCGATGCCGGCCGCAAGCGCGCGCGACCGATCGTGATGACCACCATCGCGATGGCTGCCGGTATGGTGCCCTCCGCGCTGGCCTACGGGATCGGCGGCGAGTTCCGCGCGCCGATGGCGGTGGCGGTGATCGGCGGCCTGATCGTCTCGACCGTGCTGTCGCTGGTCTTCGTGCCCGCGATCTTCGTGCTGATGGACGATCTGTCCCGGTTTCTCGGGCGGCTGCTCGGCCGCTTCGTGGGCCAGCGGGACGATCCGGAGGATGAACCCGCGTACGCGCCCGCGGATCCGGCCAATGACGGGCGGCCCGCGCCGCCGCGGATCGCCGCGGAATAGAGCGGATCAGCCGGGGCCAAGCGGGCGGGGGGCCGCAGGCCGTCGATCAGTCTCAGCCACCCGTTTCCCGGGGCCGCGAAGCAGGGCCCGGAACGACGGCGGTACGCCAACGCAGGAGGCTGAGCGGGCAGACCGGCGTTCTTTACCCTTGTCTCGGCGGCGCGCATTGCGCGCAGCGCCGCAATAGGCTGTGACTCGCCCCCGTCGAATCAACGGAGACGCGCGAAACGATGTCGGGTGGTCACGGGGCGATCGAGGGGTCGAACAAGCGCGTGGCGCTGTTGATCTCGGTGCTGGCGCTGTTCCTCGCCTTCAGCGAGACGCTGGGCAAGGCGTCGCAGACGGATTCGATCGGGGCCAATGTCGAGGCCGCGAACCAATGGGCCTATTTCCAGGCCCGCACGATCCGCTCGACGGTGCTCAAGACCGCCGACGAAGCCCTGGCGCTCGTTCCGCCCGGGCCCAACCAGGACGCGATCGCGGCCAAGCGCGCCGAATGGGCCAAGACCCTGGCACGGTGGGAGTCGGAACCCGCCACGGGCGAGGGCCGCAAGGAGCTGACCGCGAAGGCGCGGGCCTCCGAGGAGCGGCGCGACCTCGCGCTGCTGCGCTACCACCATTACGAGCTGGCCTCGGCGGCCTTCCAGATCGGCATCGTGCTGGCCTCGGCCGAGGTCATCACCGGCATCACCCTGCTGGTCTTCGCCGGCGGCTTCCTGGGTCTCGCCGGAGCGGCCCTCCTCGGCTTCGGCTATCTCGCACCGCACGCGCTGCCGTTCTTCCACTGAGCGACGTCCCGGGCCGGGAGCGGTGTAACGCCAGCCCCGATCGATCGAACCTGCGCGCCGCCGGACTGGACGCGCACGCCGGAAGCTGATCGTCTCGGCCCGTTCCAGGGGGGAAATGATGTCGGACCCATCAGAAGAACAGGGACGTTTGACCAAGATCGCCAGCGCGATCTTCCTGCACACCGAACACGCGATCTACGCGGCCCTCGGCCTCCTGCTGGCGCTCACCGCCCTCATCGCGCTGGTCGATGCCGCGGGGCTGACCTGGGCGGCGATGCGGGCGCTCGGCGGCGCCGCACAGATCCTGGAGGTGATCGACCGGCTGCTGTTCCTGCTGATGCTGATCGAGATCCTGCACACGGTGCGGGTCTCGATGCGGTCCGGGGCGCTGACCTGCGAACCGTTCCTGATCGTCGGATTGATCGCCTCGATCCGGCGGGTCCTGGTCATCACCCTGCAATCCTCGGAGATCACCCACGCCAAGGACTGGTCGCCCGAGAAGCAGGCGCTGTTTCAGGCCTCGATGATCGAACTCGGCGTCCTGGCGGGCCTGATCGTCACGATGGTCTTCGCGATCTTCCTCCTCCACCGGGCCCGCGACGACGGCAGACCGGCCGGCGAGGAGAAGCCGGCCGGCGAGGCCTGATGCCCGGATGCGGGATCAGTTCATCCGCAGGATCGCGGCGTTGAGGAGCGTCGCGAAGGCGACCCAGGCGGCATAGGGCACGAGGAGCCAGGCCGCCATCCGGTCGAAACGCCAAGTCAGGCGGATGGTCCAGAGCACCATCACCAGCAGCATCGCCACGACGATCAGCCCCGCGCCGATCGCGTGGGCGGTGAAGAAGACCGGCGTCCAGGCGGCGTTGAGAATGAGTTGCACCAGGAAGGCGGCCAGCGCGAGCCACCAGCCCTGGCGGCTCGGCCCGGTGCGCGGCATGGCGCCGAGGAGCCGCCAGAGCGCGACTGCGATCATCGTGTAGAGGATCGTCCAGGCGACCGGGAACACCCAGTTCGGCGGGTTGAAGACCGGCTTGTTCAGGCTCGCGTACCAGCCCGGGATCTCGGCCTGGGTCGCCACCGAGCCGATGGCCGTGGTGGCCGCCACCGGCAGGATCGCGGCCGCGAGGCGCAGCCAGGGCGGCAGGAGCGATCGCTCGGGGACGCGTGTGGCGGCAGTCATGGTCGATGGTCTCCACGGGCATGGCTTCGGAGAGGGCTCGGGCGCGCGGCTTGCCGGGGCCCACGCGCCGTGGCACGCGCCCGTCTCCATCCGCCGAGAATCGCCAGATGTCACAGCCTAACGCGCCGCAGGGGCCGACGGATACCCGGACCGACGACGCGCCGGATTTCACCCGGCGGAGCCTCGCCGCCCAGGCGATGGGCCGGATCGAGCCCGAGACGCGGGCGGTTGTCATGCCGCTGCACGTCTCCACCACCTTCATCCGCGATCCCGACAACGGCTACAGCTCGGGCTACAGCTACGCGCGGCCCGACAATGCCACGGTGCGCGAGGCGGAGGCGGTCCTGGCGATGCTGGAGGGCGCCGGGGCCGGCGCGCTGCTGTTCAGCTCCGGGATGGCGGCGGCGACCGCGGTGTTCGGCGCGCTGGAGCCCGGCGACCACGTCGTCGCCGGAACGGTCATGTACTGGGCGCTGAAGCGCTGGCTGCGCGAGGAGGCGCCCCGGCGAGGCCTCACCCTGACCTTCGTGGACACCGACGACCTCGACGCCGTGCGCGCCGCGGTGGAGCCCGGCCGGACGAAGCTCGTCTGGATCGAGACCCCCGGCAACCCGCTCTGGACGGTCACCGACATCGCCGCCGCGGCGGAGATCGCCCACGCGGGGGGTGCGCGTCTGGCCGTCGATTCCACCGCCGCCTCGCCGGTCCACACGCGCCCCCTGGAACTCGGCGCCGACATCGTGATGCACTCGGCCACCAAGATCCTGAACGGCCATTCCGACGTGGTGGCGGGTGTGCTGGCGGGCGCGAAGCCCGATGCGTTCTGGGAGCGAATCCGGGGTATCCGCGCCGGCAGCGGCGGCATCCTCGGGCCGTTCGAGGCCTATCTGCTGATGCGCTCGCTGCGGACCCTGCACCTGCGGGCGGCCGCGCAGGCCGCAGGCGCCCTGCGCCTTGCCGAGCGCCTCACCGAGCACCCGCATGTGAGCCACGTCCTCTATCCGGGGCTGCCGGACGATCCCGGGCACGCGGTCGCCCGCCGGCAGATGCGGGGCGGGTTCGGCTTCATGCTGTCGATCCAGGTGGCCGGCGGCGAGGCCGGCGCCATCGCCACGGCGGCGCGGGTGCGGCTCTGGAAGCGGGCGACCTCGCTCGGCGGCGTCGAGAGCCTCATCGAGCACCGCGCCTCGGTGGAGGGTCCCGGCAGCCCCTGCCCGCCGGATCTCCTGCGCCTCTCCACGGGCATCGAGGACACGGACGACCTGTACGGCGACCTGGATCAGGCGCTGCGCGGCGCACACGGGGGCTGATTGACGCCCCCGCATGGTGCCGAGGGCGGTCCTGGCGCGTTGTGCCGCCAGATCCGACCGGCGCTAGGGCGCCACAGATGACGAGCCTGACGACATGACGACCCGTATCCGCACGCTGGTTCCCGGCACCTTCGTGCTGCTCACGCTGGCGCTCGCGCCGGTCTCCGCCCGCGCCGACGCGGTGCCCGATCTCGACGTCGAGCGGACCTGCCAGTCGGCGCAGGTCGCCAACACGACGATCAGCGACAAGGCGAATTACGACGGCTGCCTCCGCTCGGAGCGCGATGCCAAGAAGGAGGCCGAGCGGCATTGGAGCAGCTACACCCCCGCCGCCAAGCGCCAGTGCGAGAGTCAGTTCAAGGCGGGCGGCTATCCGTCCTACGTCGAGATGGTGACGTGCCTGGAACTCGCCTCCGGCACCGTGCCGACGCAGAGCAGCGAGGGTGGCCGCGCGGTGGGCGGTCCGGGCTCGCCGCGGGACGTCAAGGTGCAGCGGGAGGGCGGCGCCAATCTCACCAAGGAGCCGCCCGCGAGCCAGCGCACGGATCCGATCCAGGTGCTGGAGAACAAGTAGGCCGGGCCTCGGGGCGCACCGCCGCGGCGCGCCGCCGACCCATTCACCGGGCGCAGACGCTTGAGAGTGCGGCGGCATGCTATGGGCGGGCCTCCCGCCGCCCCGCACGCCGCCAGGTCCCGTGAACGCCCTCGCCATCATCGCCCCGATCTTCGGGATCGTCCTGATCGGCTGGGCGGCGGCCCTCGCTGGCCTCCTCTCCGACAAGGTGAGCGACGGCCTGTCGGAATACGTCTTCGCCGTCGCGGTGCCGGCGCTGATCATCGCCACCCTGACCAAGCCCGGCATGAGCGGGACCGTCGCGTGGTCCTACTGGGTCGCGTATTTCGGCGGTGCCGGCATCTCCTGGTTCGTCGGCACGCTGATCGCGCGGCGGCGCGCCGGGATCGACCGGCGGGGCGCGATCCTGCACGGCTTCGCGGCGAGCCAGTCGAACACCGTGTTCGTGGGCGTGCCGATGATCCTCCAGGCCTATGGCGAGGAGGGCGCCTTCCCGCTGTTCATGCTGCTCGCCGTCCACCTGCCGCTGATGATGGGCAGCGCCACCTTCCTGATCGAGTCCGATTCCGGCCTGCCGGTCCTGGCGCGGATCCGTGGGCTCGCCCTCGTGCTGCTCCGCAACCCGATCTTCGTGGCGCTGCTCATCGGCATGGCCATGAAGGGGTTCGGCCTCGCGCCAGCCGGCATCGTCCGGTCTCTGATCGACGCCTTTGCGGGGACGGCCTCCACCTGCGCGCTGGTGGCTCTGGGCGCGGGCCTGAAGCGCTACCGGGTGCTGTTCGACCTGAAGGGCGCGCTGGTGATCGCGCTCCTGAAGAATCTCCTGCACCCGCTGGCGGTCTGGATCCTGGCCTTCCACGTCTTCGCGATGCCGCCCGCCTATGCGGGTGTCGCGACCCTGTTCGCCGCCATGCCGGTGGGGATCAACGCCTACCTGCTGGCGGTGCGCTACAAGACCGAGACCGGGATGGTGGCCGCCTCGGTGCTGGTCTCGACCCTGCTGGCGCCGCTCACCACCCTGGCGTGGCTGATGCTCCTCGGCCGGGCGTGACGGCGGCGCCCCGGCGTCACCGAGCGCGTTGGACCGGGCGCCGCGCGGGTCTAGGGTAGGCCCAACCGCGCGGGCTTCGAAGACCGCGCTCACCTGCAGGCGAGGAATTTCGATGAACGCTCCGATGCGCCCTCCGGGCAGCGCCTCCCCGTCGGCCCCGGCCTCGGCCCGCTTCGTCTGGGACGATCCGTTCCTGCTTGAGGATCAGCTCACCGAGGACGAGCGGGCGATCCGCGACGTCGCCCAGAGCTTCGCGCAGGAGCAGCTTCTCCCCGGAATCGTCGAGGCCTACGCCACCGAGAAGACCGATCCCGGCCTGTTCCGGAAGATGGGCGAGCTCGGCCTCCTCGGCGTGACGCTTCCGGAGGAGTACGGCTGCGCCGGCGCCTCCTACGTGGCCTACGGGCTGGTGGCGCGGGCGGTCGAGGCGGTGGATTCCGGCTACCGCTCGATGATGAGCGTGCAATCCTCCCTCGTGATGTATCCGATCCACGCCTATGGCTCGGAGGCGCAGCGCCAGAAGTTCCTGCCGAAGCTCGCCTCGGGCGAGTGGATCGGCTGCTTCGGCCTCACCGAGCCCGATGCCGGCTCGGACCCGGCCGGAATGAAGACCAAGGCCGAGAAGATCGACGGCGGCTACCGGATCTCCGGTGCCAAGATGTGGATCTCGAACGCGCCCTTCGCGGACGTGTTCGTGGTCTGGGCGAAGTCCGACGCGCACGAGGGCGCGATCCGCGGCTTCGTCCTCGAGAAGGGCATGAAGGGCCTGTCAGCCCCGACGCTCAAGGGCAAGCTCTCCTTGCGGGCCTCCACCACCGGCGAGATCGTCATGGAGGGCGTCGAGGTCGGCGAGGACGCGCTGCTGCCGAACGTCTCGGGGCTGAAGGGGCCGTTCGGCTGCCTCAACCGGGCACGCTACGGCATCTCGTGGGGCGCGATGGGCGCCGCCGAGGATTGCTGGCACCGCGCCCGCAGCTACACGCTGGAGCGCAAGCAGTTCGGCCGCCCCCTGGCGCAGACGCAGCTCGTCCAGAAGAAGCTCGCCGACATGCAGACCGAGATCGCCCTCGGCCTCCAGGCCTCGCTCCGGGTTGGGCGGCTGATGGACGAGGGCCGGATGGCGCCCGAGATGATCTCGCTCGTCAAGCGCAACAATTGCGGCAAGGCGCTCGACATCGCCCGTACCGCCCGGGACATGCACGGCGGCAACGGCATCATGGGCGAGTACCACGTGATGCGCCACGCCCAGAACCTCGAGACGGTGAACACCTACGAGGGCACCCACGACGTCCACGCCCTGATCCTGGGCCGGGCGCAGACGGGACTGCAGGCGTTCTTCTGAGGTGTGACGCGCCCTTCTTGCGTGTGAACTTGTTATTCACACATCGCATGCTGCCGAGCTCTCTCCTCCCCCCCTTGTGGGGAGGAGAGAATGGCTGGCCGGATCCGCCGGCGCGAACGCCTCAACCCCCTGCCGGAGCGCGGACTCCCAAGTCCTCCGCGAGGCGGACGAGGTAGCCATCAGGATCCTGCACGAGGCATTCCCGCTGGCCGTGTTCCGCGTCTCCGACTCTGTACCAAGCTTCAGTCGGCGCCTCGAACAGCGGCCAGCCTGCCGCTTCGAGCGCAGCGAGGACCGGATTTAGCGGCTCGATCATCGTCTGCAGATTCATGCCGCGGCCGAACGGATAGTCCAGCGCGGCGGTTTCCCAGGTGCCGTTGCGTTGGCACAGCATGACCTGCGCTGCGCCGCGCGTCAGGAAGGCGAAGCGCGCGGCCGGGCGATCGTAGGCGATCGCGAAGCCGAGCAATTCGCACCAGAAGCGCAGGCTCGCATCAAGGTTCGTCACGTACAGTTCCGGGACGAGCGCTCCGATGCCACCCTGAGGCGCGGTACCCGTACCGAGGGATCGCGCCCGGGCGGCGGGATCGGTCAGGAACTTCACCTCGTCGGTCATCGAAACGCTCCGGCATGCATCGGGTGGCCAGGAGCGGCGCAAGGCCGGCATTCCAGCAACCGCAGCCCGGACCGACCCTGATCCTACCGCGATTCGCGGGAACCCTGGCTCATTCCCCGCCCTCCTCCCCGGCCAACGACCATTCCAGCACCCGGGCGAGGTGGTCGTAAGCCCCATATTTGCTCGCGAATTGCGGATAGGGCCGCGCCGTGTAGGCTGCCTCTCCGGTCATGAACCGGGCCACAAGCCCCCGCAGCCGCTCGGCATGCTCGGCCACGATCGTCGCGACGTCGCGCGCCTCGCCCCGGGGCGGCTTCACCGGCGTCGGGACGAAGGGCTTCCGGCCGCCCGAGGCGTGGACGTAGAGCAGGTCCGGCGTCGCCTTCACGGCCGGCAGATCCGCGAAGGCGCCGTGCATCAGCATCGCCGCCTCCAGGGTGAGCTGCGGCGAGAATCCGGAGAAGATCATCTTCGCCGTGGGCGGCGCGCCGGTCTTGTAATCGACGATGCAGGCGGTGCCGTCCGGGCGCAGCTCGATCCGGTCGGCCCTGGCGCGCAGCGTGAAGGTCTCGCGACCCATCGGGATCACCCAGCGCCCGGAGACCTCCGGGTAGACCCGGGTCAGGCCGGGCCGGCGCTGCGCCTCCCATTCGAGATAGGATGAGGCCATGCGCTCGTAGCGCGGCCACCACTCGGCGTAGAGATTCGGGTACTCCGCCTCGATATCGGCGAAGGCGTTCACGGCCAGGTTCAGCAGCCGCTCCGCCGAATCCGGCGGCAGGTCCTTGGGATGGCGGCTGGCAAATTCCGCGAAGACGTCGTGCACCAGCGAGCCGCGTGTAGCGACGCCCGGCGCCGCAGCCAGCGGATCGAGCGGGTCGAGCCCGAGGACGTGGCGGGCGAAGATGCTGTAGGGATCGCGCACCAGCGTTTCGATCTCGGTGACGCTGAGCGAGCGCGGGAACAGGGCCGGGTCCGGCTTCGGTGCCGGCCGCTTCAGGCGCGGCTCCGGCGGCGCCGCGTCGAGGCGGGCCGCGAGGGCGGTGAACCGGCGCCCCGCCTCCAGGACCGTCTCCCAACGGGAATCGCCCGAGAGCGCGCGCAGGCGCTGGATCAGGCGCGACGGCACGGTCGGCGCGCCCTCGCGCTTCAGCGCCCGGGTGATCACCGCATCCCGGCAGCCGAGCGCCTGCACGAAGTCGTGGGCCATCTGGCCGATGCGGCGCTCGGGCGGGTTGAGGCCCACCCGCTCGCGCATCGGCCGGTTGAGGAACGAGTCGGTCAGCGTGCGCACCGGCCAGACGCCCTCGTCCAGCCCGCCGAGCACCACGCGGTCCACCGACAGGAGTCGCGCCTCCAGAAGGCCGAGGATGCGCAGCCGCGGATGCGGCGCCTCACCGGTGCAGGCGACAGTGCGCTCCCGGGCGAGCGACGTGAAGAAGGTGGCGTAATCGTCGAAGCGCCCCGGCATGAGGCCCGGCTCGGCCATCTCCAGGTCGTCGAACAGGGCGTCGAGGCAGGACAGGGACCCGTCCATCTCCGTCTCGGGCGCGTCCTCCGGCCCGGCGATCAGCCGGTCGCAGGCCTCCCGGTGGCGTGTGGCCGTGGTGACGAGGTCGCACTCGCCCGCCCCGTCCGGACCCGGGAAATCCCGGAAGACCAGATCCAGCCGGTCGAGCAGCTCCGCGGCCAGCGCCCAGTCGATGTCCTTCAGGCGGCGCTTGGCTCGGGGCCGATGCTCGGGCGGTCCGGCACGCTCGGCCGCGAGGGCGTTGCGCAGGCCGCCGAAGCCGGGGGCCGGGACCGGGCCGCGCAGCAGCCCGATCTCCAGGGCCGCGGCGCCCCGGACCACGTCCGGACGCGTCAGGCCGAGATGGACCATCGGGTGCGACAGCAGCGCGATCAGCCGCGCCGGGATCGCGTCCGCCTGGTTGCGGGCGAGGTCGGCGGCGAGTTCCGCCGCGAGCCGGGCGAGCCGCCCGGCCGGGCTGCCGGCGAGCGCCAGCCCGGCGGAATCCTCGGCCACGATGCCCCAGCGCAGCAGCTCGACGGCGACCCGGCCGGCAAGCCCCCGGTCGGGGGTGATCAGGGCCACGGTGGCGCCGGGATTCTGCAGGGTCTCGCGCAACGCCAGCGCCGCGACCAGGGCCTCCTCGCGCTCGTCGGCGGCCTCGGCCAGCGCCAAGCCGTCGAGACCGCACCGCGCGATCGTGTCGCGCTCGGCCGGATCGAGGGCGGCCCAGGCGTCGGTGGTGTCGGCCGGCCGCAGAGCCTGCGACAGGAGCGCGGCCCGCGCGGCCTGCCCGGCATCGGGCTCGCCGAGGGCGACGATCTTCGTGCGGCTCAGGTTGAGATTCTCCGGGCCCAGCAGCCGGTGCAGCACCGCCTGCGGGTGGCCGTGGGCGATGACGCGGGAAAAGCCCTCGCCGGTGTCGATGCCGTCCCAGCCGGCGGCGTCGAGATCGAGGTCGAGTCCGGGCAGCACCACGGCGCCCCGCGACAGCTTGGCCACGGCCGCGATGAGGCGGGCGGTGGCGGGCACGGAGCCCAGCGAGCCGGCGACGATCACCGGATCCGGGGTCGCGCCGCGCGACAGGCGCCGCTCCTCGGCGAGGATGAGGCCACGGGCGCGGGCGACCGGATCGGCGAGGCCCCGCTCTGCCAGGAGCTTCGGCCAGTTCTCGGCGGCGATCTTCACGAAGTCGAGGGTCAGGCCGAAATAGCGGGAATACTCGGCCTCGACGGCCGCGCCGATCTCCGACCAGGGCAGGCCCTCGACGGTCAGCGCATCCATCAGCCGTTCGAGATCGCCGGCGAGGCCGACCGCGTCGGCGGGGGAGGACGGCACGAGGAACGGCACCTCGGCATCAAGCGGCAGCAAGGTCCGGTCGACGCTCTTGGCCCAGGCCTGGACGAGTCGGGCCAGGATCAGCCGGCGCTCCAGCGGCGGCATCGGGACGCTCAGGGGGTCGGCATTCTCCTCCAGGAGCGGCTCGGCGGCGAGGTCGAGTTCCGCCTCGTCGGCCTCGCCGAGGGGGATCATCCGCGGCAGCAGGGTGGCTTGCCCGGGTGCGTCCCGGCCGAGCCTCTCGGCCAGGATCGCGCCGAGGGCCCGGGCCGCGCGGCGGGTCGGCAGGTAGATGGTGACGGCGGCGAGCGCCAGCGGGTCGTCCGCCACCGGCCCGACGAGCCGGCCGGAGAGCAGCGCCTCGGCGAGCGTCGGCAAAAACGGGGCGCCGCGGGAGACGGTGAAGACGGCCTGTCGGGGGGGCATGGTCGGGCTTCTACGCCCGCGCGTGGGTTCCGGACAGGGGGCGATGGGCCGCTGGCGCGATCCGGACGCCTCATCACGCGCTCCCCTCCCCTCTGTGCGGGAAAGAGAGCGGCGCGCTCAGGCGATGCCTTTACCCGCGCGCCCCCGCGGCGGCGCCGTAGCCGGCGCGGCGGCCGAAAACGACGCCGGAGGTCAGCCCCGAGCCGCCCGGATAGCCGTTGAAGAACACGCCGCCCACCATCTCGCCGCAGGCGTAGAGGCCGGGGATCGTGCTGCCGTCCGCGCGCTTGACGCCGCCGTCGTCGCCGACCTCGACGCCCCCGTAGGTGAACGTGATGCCGCCGGTGACCGGATAGGCCTTGAACGGCCCGGTCGCGATCGTCTGCGCCCAGTTCGACTTCGGCAGAGCGAGCCCCTTGGTGCCGCGCCCGTCCTTCACGGTCGGGTCGAAGGGCACGCTCTCGTCCACGGCAGCATTGAAATCCGCGATGGTGCGCTTGGCCGCCGCGCGGTCGATGCCCTCGAGCTTGTCGAGGAGCCCGTCCAGCGTGTCGGCCTCGACGAAATGCGCGTCGTGGAACCGGTACTCGCTGTAGAGCAGGTGATCGACCTTGGCGTCGAAGATCTGCCACGCCACGTGTCCGGGCTGCTCCATGATCGAGCGGCCGAACTGGGCGTAGGTGTAGTTGCGGAAATTCTTGCCCTCGTCGACGAACCGCGCGCCGTTCGCGTTCAGCATCAGGCCCAGGAAGTAGCAGATCTTCCGGTAGTGCTTGCGCTCGCCGTGCGGCAGGTCGAGGTTGCCGTAATCGGGGGTGTGCAGGTCCATCGGCGTCGCGTGGCAGCCGCCGTAGAAGCCGTGGGCCTTCGCCCCGAGGTCCAGAGCCATCTGGAGCCCGTCGCCCTGGTTGTGGGGGGTGCCGCGGACCCGGGCCTTGTCCCAGCCTTCGCCGATGAAGCGCGTGCGCAAGGCGGCGTTCGACTCGAAGCCGCCGCAGGCGAGCACGACGGCCTTGGCGCGGAACGCGCTCTGCGGCGTCTCCACGCCGACGACGTGTCCGTCCTCGACGATCAGGCCGGTGGCCGGACAGCCGTAGCGGATCTCACCGCCGGCCCTGGTGAAGGCTTCCAGCTCCGCCCGGGCGAGGCCGAAGCCCTCGTCGTGGGTGGCGAGCGTCAGGCCGCCCCAGAACACGAAGCGGCCGTCCTTCTCGAACGATTGCCGGGAATAGATCGGCTCGAACTTCACCCCTTGCGTCGCGAGCCAGCGCAGGGCCGCGCCGCTCTCGTCGATCAGGATGCGCTGCTCGCGCGACAGCGGCCGCCCATCGTTGAAGCCGAGCAGGTCCTCCTCGAACTGCTGCGCTGTGTAGGCGCCGAAATCGGTGCGGGGCAGGCGCGGATCCTCAGGGTCGACCAGCAACGGGACCAGATCGTCGTTGCCCGCGTAGACGAAGCGCATGGCGCCGGCCGTGTAGGCGGTATTGCCGCCGGCCAGATCCCGCCCGGCCTTCTCGACCATCAGCACCGAGGCGCCACGTTCCAGGGCGGCGAGGCCAGCGCTCATGGCGGCATTGCCGGACCCGACCACCACCACATCCCAATGCGCATCGCCCGGACGCTGCATCCCCGTCTCCTCGCCGTTCATCATCGTATGGACGATTGTATACCTCTGCATGCAATTTGTCGCAAGCGTTCCGGGCAGCCGCATTTCGGGCTATGGCCCGGTCGAGGAGATCCTGGGATGAAGGCGAGCGAGTCGGAGCGCTCCAGCGGCGCCGGCGCCTATGAACGGCTGCTGCGGGCCATCGAGGACGGCGAGCTGGTGCCCGGCAGTCGCTTACGCGAGGCCGAACTCGCCGAGCGGTTCCAGATCAGCCGCACCCCGGTGCGCGAGGCGCTCGGGCGGCTGGAGGCGCAGGGCCTCGTCGCGCACGAGCCGCACCGGGGCGCCAGCGTGGCGCAGCTCGATTACGGGCAGGTGAGCGAACTCTACGACCTGCGCGAGGTGCTGGAGGGGACGGCCGCGCGTCTCGCGGCGATCCACGCCAGCGCGGTCGAGACCGAGATCCTGGAGGAGATGGTCGCCCGCGACCGGACGCTGCTGGGCGACGCGCCGGCGTTGGCGCGGACCAACCGCCTGTTCCACCGGCAGATCCACGGGGCGGCACGCAACCGCTTCCTGCAGAGCACGCTGGAGACGATGCGCCTGTCGCTGGTGCTGCTGCCGGGCGCGACGACCCTGGCGGCGCCGGATCGCGCCGCCGAATCCCTGGCGGAGCACGCGGCGATCGTGGCGGCGATCCGCGCTCATGACGGGGACGGCGCCGAGGCCGCGGCCCGGGCGCATATCCGGGCCGCCTTCAAGGCCCGGATCCGGATCTGGCAGGAGGGGTGAGCGGCGCCGGCCCTCAGGCGTGAGCCGGAACGCGCTGCACGCCCGGGCGGCCCCGGAACAGGGCGAGCGTCGCGACGATGCCGCAGGCCGCCGCCGCCATGAGCCAGTAGCTCGGCGCCGCGCGGTCGCCGGTCCTCTCGATCAGGTAGGTCGAGACCATCGGTGTGGCGGTGCCGAACAGCGCGGTGGCGAGGCTGTAGGCCAGGGAGAAGCCGCTGGCCCGCACATGGGCCGGCACCACCTCGGAGAGCGAGACGACCATCGCGCCGTTATAGACGCCGAAGAAGAACGAGAACCACAGCTCGACGGCGAGCATCTTGCCGAAGGTCGGGTCGGCCACCAGCCAATGCAGGGCCGGGTAGGTCGTCAGCAGCGACAGGGTCGAGATCGTCAGCAGCACCGGCTTGCGCCCGATCGCGTCCGACAGGGCCCCGCCCACGGGCAGCCAGATGAAGTTGGTGATCGCCACGAAGAGCGTCACGATCAGGCTGTCGGTCTCGGTAAGCTTGAGGACGTTCTTGCCGAAGGTCGGAGTGTAGACGGTGATCATGTAGAAGGTCACCGTCGTCATCGTGGTCAGCATCATGCCGAGCAGCACGATCCGCCAATTGGCGGCCACCGTGGTCAGGATCTCGCGCGTGGTCGGATGGCGGGTCCGCTTGGCGAAGTCCTGCGTCTCCTGGAGCGAGCGCCGGATGAAGAAGATGAACGGCACGATCAGGCATCCGATGAGGAACGGGATGCGCCAGCCGAAATCGCCGATCTGCTGCTTGGTCAGGTACGCGTTCAGCCCGTAGCCGATCAGGGCGGCGAACATGATCGCCACCTGCTGGCTGGCCGACTGGAATGAGGTGTAGAAGCCGCGCCGGCCTGGTGTGGCGATCTCGAACAGGTAGATCGACACGCCGCCGATCTCCACGCCGGCCGAGAAGCCCTGCAGCAGGCGACCCGCGAGGACGATCAGCGGCGCCGCAAGGCCGATGGTGTCGTAGCTTGGGCAGAAGGCGATCAGCACCGTGCCGCTCGCCATGATCGCCAGGGTGATGATCAGGCCCTTCCGGCGGCCGATCCGGTCGATATAGGCGCCCAGCACGATCGCCCCGAGCGGCCGCATCAAGGCGCCCAGCCAGAAGGTGCCGAAGGTCAGGAGCAGCTCGGTGGTCTCGTTGCCCGAGGGGAAGAACGCCCGCGCGATGTAGGTGGCGTAGAACCCGAACAGGAAGAAGTCGAACATCTCCAGGAAGTTGCCACTCGTCGAGCGGAGGATCGCACCGATCCTGGACTTCAGCGTGGCCTCGACGGCCCCCGGATCACCGGCCATGACCAACTTCTCCCTGGATGCCCGTCAGGCACCGATCCACTTCATGGCGACGATGGTTCCGGTCACGGTGAGGGCACCGCCGATCCGGGTGGCGATCTGCGCGAAGGGCATCAACGCCATGCGGTTGGCCGCGGTGAGGATCGCCACGTCGCCGGTGCCGCCCTGACCGCTGTGGCAAGCGTTCACGATCGCGGTCTCGATCGGATACATGCCGAGCCAGCGCCCGACGAAGAAGCCCGTCACCATCAGCGTCGCCACGGTCGACACGATGGTGATCAGGTTCACCAGGGTGAAGGCGGCCATCAGCTCGTGCCAGGGCGTCAGCGCGACGCCGATGGCGAAGAGCAACGGGTAGGTCATCGAGACCTGCACGAACTTGTAGACCACGAATCCGCCGGCCTGGAGATGGGGCGATACCGCGCTGGTGAGCTTGGCGAAGACCGCCAGGAACAGCATCGCCACGGGCGCCGGCAGGCCGACGAGGTGGTGGGCCATGACACCGAGCAGGTAGAGGGTGATCGCCGTGAGCCCGGCCGCCCCGATCGTGGCGGGGTCGATCTGGCCCTTCGCCGCCTCGGCCCTGGCCTGCGCGTCGCTCGACGTGATGCCGTCCGAATCGGGCTGGAGCCGGCCCTCGCCGGTGAGGTGGGGATAGCGCTTGCCGACGGAGTTGAGGGTGCCGGAGAAGATGATGGCGGTGAGAGACCCCAGCATCACCGGCGGCAGCACCTGCGCGAAGACCACGCCCTGCTGCAGGCCGAGGATCGCCGCGTAGCCGATGGAGAGCGGGATCGCCCCCTCGCCGACGCCGCCGGCCATGATCGGCACGACGATGAAGAAGAACGTCTTGTAGGGGCCGAGGCCGAGGAGCGTGCCGACCAGAGTGCCGACCAGGGCCGCCGCCACGGAGCCGAGGGCGAGCGGCGCGAAGATCTTCAGGAAGCCCTTGATCAGGACCTCGCGGTCCATCCCGAGGATCGAGCCGACGATGATGGTGGCGATGTAGATGTAGAGGAAGTTGGTGAACTTGGTGAAATCGGTGATCGCCTTCACCATCTGCGGCGGCACCAGCGCGTAGTAGACGAGCGCCGAGGGAATGAAGGTCGCGAAGATCGCGCCGGCGCCGATATTCCTCAGGATCGGGATCCGCTTGCCGATCTCCGCGCAGGTGAAGCCGCCCATCACCAGCACGGCGATCATGGTCGGCCCGTCGGGTTTGATCTCGCCCTCCTGAACGAGGACGGTGAGGAGGATCGCCAGCACGACGAAGATCGGCAGCGGTATGATGCCGATCTTGAAGTCGATGAGGCGCCACCAGACATCCGGCCAGAACCGGATTGCGCGCCCTTCATCCGCCCGACGGTCCGCCGGTGACGGAAGGGGGCTCGGCGAAGCGGTGCTGGTCATGGCGTCCCCCGATATCTGACCGCATGCGGGCCGTTGCCGCCCTTCGCCGCGTCCTCGCGGCCGCGTGATGGGCCGCGGTTCGTCGAGTTCCGCACGATCAGCGGAGATAAAGTGACATTCGGCGTATCAGCGGGAACAGGAGGCGGCAACGCGATCCAGGGAACAAAGGGCCCGACCTGTTCCGCGGGCCCGGATTAAAGACCGGTCTCCATCGTTGTCACGGAGCATGAAAAAGAGCCCGGCGCGGTGCCGGGCTTTGAGGGTGTGGCGCACGGAGACAGGCGGCGGGACCGAGGCCCCGCTACCAGTATTGCCGATCAGAAGTCGCGCTGGACGCGGACGCGGACCATCGAAGCCGAGTCCTGGGTCGCGGTGCGCGGCACGAAGGTGCCGTTGTTGATGCCGGCGACATTGGAATAGGCCGTCGGGCTCTTGTCGGTGTCGATCGCCCGGCCGTTCTTCAGGCCGATCTGCGTGTAGAAAGCCTCCACGCCGATGTCGAGATCCTTGACCGGCGACCAGATCACGCTGCCGCCCGCCACGAACTGGTAGGTGTCGCGCAGGGCCTGGCTGAGCTGGTAGAACCGCGTGCCGGGTACGCCGACGGCGTTGGAGCCGAAGGCATTGGCGCCGTTCGGGTTCACGAGATTGAAGATCGCGCCCTGGGCCCGGCGCGCGCCCTGCGAGAAGCTCTGCTCGCCGTAGGAGCCGAAGAAGGCCGAGCGCCATTCCGGCGACCAGTAGTGCAGGTACGCCGCCGTAGCGGTGAAGCTCTGCGAGGTCTGCAGCTGGCCGGTGAACGGATTGATCGTCGCATCCGCGAAGTACTGGGCGAACTTCTGCCCCTGGATGGTCCCCGTGCTCTGCGTGTACGAGCCGCTGTAGGCGGAGTACCCGGTATAGAGCTGCGCGCCTTCGCCGTAGGCCCCCTGGAGGTAGAGGGCATCGCCCGGCGCGACGAAGGGCGCGTTGACCTTCAGGCCGCCCTGAACGGCCCAGCCCAGCACGCTGTTGGTGTGCGGGAGGCTGAGGTTCGAGCCGCTGCCGGTCCCGGCGCCGTTGCCGACATTGCCGACGTTCAGCTCGTGCGAGGCGGCCGACAGCTGGGCGGAGCCCCAGGCCTGGTCGAGACGCAGGGCGCCGACGAAGTCGGGCAGGCGCTCCCGCTGGATCGCGTCCACGAAGCCGTACCGCGACGGGACGGCGTTGGTGTAGCCGATGAAGACCGGCACCGGCGCGTTCGACTGGGCGAAGTTCGCGAGGTTGGTGTTGACCGTGACACCCGCCGGGTTGACCGTCGGGGAGAAGATCGGCGTGCGGCGGAAGACCGGGTCTTCGATCGACAGCGTGGCGGACAGGCCGTTGCCGAACGTCGCCGTGTAGGCGAGCAGGTTGGTGGAGGCGTTGTCCGAGCCGAGCGTGGCGCCGCTCAGCTCGAAATCGTGGGCGTAGAAATCGAAGAACGAGGAGGCGCGACCGGCGGTCAGGCCCGCGAACTGGATGAACGCCTTGTCGACGTTGGCGAATTGCTGGTCGCGGCCGAAGCTGTCGATGCCGAGGCCGGGATAGGCCTGGCCGATGCGCTGCTGGGTGCCGGACTGACCGATGCCGGCGTAGCCGGTGCGGGCGCCGGCATCGAGGCGCACGAAGGCGCGCAGGGTGCCGTAGCCGGTCTGGGTGCGGGCATCGAGGTTGATGCGCAGGCGGCCCTGGTAGCCCGACGTGTCGCCGTTGCCCGTGCCGTTCTGGCGCGAATAGCTGGCCTGGTAACCGCCCTCGAACCGCGCACGTCCCGAGATCCGCAGGCAAGTATCTGTGCCGGGGATGTAGAAGAAGCCGGCGCCGTACGCACCGCAGACGCGGACGTATTCGATCGGGACCGCCTTCTTGGCTGGCAGATCGGCGGCGTGCGCAGCGCCCATGACGGCGAACGCGGCTGCGGACCCCAGCAACGATGATCTCAGCAATGTCATCGATGTCTCCGAAATTGAAAGCTCAAAACTCGCAAACGGCAGACGCAATCCGATCACGCCAAGAACAACTTGCGCCTTATACGCATAGCTTTATCATGCTCTGGCTTGCTTCAGCGATCTTGATGCCCTTTCGCCTGACGACACTGTGATTCATCTTCGGCGTAGGCAACAAGGATCTAATGTTTTGCAAGCCGTTCAATGTCTATGTTGTAAGAGCACAACAGTTTCAATAGACATTGTCGACAACGGCTAATCACATACTGTTTTATAGATCTATCTCGAATATCTAATAGGTTATAAATCTAGTTTTATCTCAAAATACAAAGATTGGTCTTCATGGGACAAAGACGGCCCATCGGGGGCGGCCCAGGAATCTCCTCGGAGAGGCCGCGTCCGGCCCGTGAGGCATGGATAGCCGCGACCAAAGCCGGCGCGTGGCAGCGTAGGGGATCCCGGCAGCCGGATAACGATTCGGGGCACCAGCGGCGTGGGTCCGGTTCGCAGACCCGAATCCGGGACTCGATGGCCGGGTCAGGTTCGCGCAGGCTCGGCCGGGATCAATGGCCCCGACCGGATCCGGAAGTCGGGGCCGTGCGGCGCGGCGCTGCACCCCGCATGCGACGATCCCGGGGGCGCGGCGCCTCCCAGGCACCGGCTCAATCACCGACCAGCCGAGAGGCCGGCCCGCTCACAGTCGGCCGCAGCGCCGCCCTGCCGGGCCGCCTTCGGCCGCGACCCCACGAGAGCGGCCGGGCGCGGGGCGGCAGCGCAGGGGCACCGCCGGCCGGAGGCCCGCTCGATCCGGAGGCGGGCAGCGCGATGCCTCAGGCGTCCAGGCCCACCGACAACAACGAAAAAGGCCCGGCCGAAGCCGAGCCTTGAGGTCTCTGAAGCACGGGGACCGGCGCTGAGGCCGAAGCCCCGGCGCCAGTGATTTGGCTTAGAAGTCGCGCTGGACGCGGAAGCGGAAGGTGGACACGCTGTCCGCCGTCGTGGTCCGCGGCACGAAGGTGCCGTTGTTGATGCCGGCGACGTTCGCGTAGGCGGTCGGGCTCTTATCCTTGTCGATCACGCGGCCGTTCTTGACGCCGATCTGGGTGTAGAAGCCCTCGACACCGATATCGAGATCCTTGACCGGCGACCAGATGATGCTGCCGCCCGCCACGAACTGGTAGGTGTCGCGCAGCGCCTCGCTGAGCTGGAAGAACCGGGTCCCCGGCGCGCCGACGGCGTTGGTGCCGAAGGAGTTGGCGCCGGCCGGGTTGGCCAGTGCGAAGGCTGCGCCCTGAGCCAGACGGGCACCGCTGCGGAAATCCATTTCGCCGTACGACCCGAAGAAGGCCGAACGCCATTCCGGCGACCAGTAGTGCAGGTAGGAGGCCGTCACGGTGAAGCTGGTGGACTGCTCCAGCTGGCCGGTGAACGGGTTCACCGTCGCGTCGTTGAAGTACTGGTTGAACTTCTGGCCCTGGATCGTGGCCGCGTTCTGCGAGTAGGAGCCGCTGAACGCGGAGTAGCCGGTGTAGAGCTGCGAACCGGAGCCGTAGGCACCCTGCAGGTAGAGGGCATCGCCCGGGGCGATGAACGGCGTGTTGATCTTCAGGCCGCCCTGAACAGCCCAACCGTAGGAGTTGTTCGTGTGCGGGATGCTGATGTTCGAACCCGTGCCGGTGCCCGCGCCGTTGGCGACGTTGCCGACGTTCAGCTCGTGCATCGCAGCCGAGACTTGAGCCGAGCCCCAGGCCTGATCGAGGCGCAGCACGCCGACGACGTCCGGGATGCGCGAGCGCTGGATCACGTCGACGAAGCTGTACCGGGTCGGCACGCCGTTGGTGTAGCCGATGAAGACCTCGGCCGGCGAGTTCGTCTGAGCGAAGTTCGCGATCGACGCGTTGTTGGTGATGCCCGCCGGATTGTTGGTCGGCGAGAAGATCGGGCTGCGGCGGAAGACCGGGTCTTCGGCCGAGATCGTGGCGGAGAAGCCGTTGCCCAACGTCGCCGTGTAGGCGAGCAGGTTGGTGGAGGCGTTGTCCGAGCCCAGCGTGGCGCCGGCGAATTCGAAGTCGTGGGCGTAGAAGTCGAAGAACGAGGAGGCGCGACCGGCGGTCATGCCGGCGAACTGGATGAACGCCTTGTCGACGTTCACGAATTGCTGGTCACGGCCGAAGCTGTCGATGCCGAGGCCCGGGAAGGCCTGGCCGATGCGCTGCTGGGTGCCGGAGGTGCCGACGCCGGAATAGCCGGTGCGGGCGCCGGCATCGAGACGGACGAAGGCGCGCAGGGTGCCGTAGGCGGTCTGGGTGCGGGCATCGAGGTTGATGCGCAGGCGACCCTGGTAGCCCGACGTGTCGCCGACGTTCGTGCCGTTCTGGCGCGAGTAGCTGGTCATGTAGCCGCCCTCGAACCGGGCGCGGCCGGAGAGACGCAGGCAGGTGTCGGTGCCGGGAATGTAGAAGAAGCCGGCGCCGTACGCGCCGCAGACGCGGACGTATTCGATCGGGACCGCCTTCTTGACCGGGAGGTCGGCGGCATGAGCAGCACCCACCGCCGCGAACGCAGCAGCAGACCCGAGCAATGAGCTCTTCAAGAGCTTCATAGACATCTCCAAAGCTTCGAGACCCAATGATGCGGACGTGCCCGGTTATCCGGGTCTAGCCGCACGTTCTGTAGGTTTGGCCCGCGTCTTAAGTGGCAGGCTCCTGCGGGCTCTCGCTTGGCGATGCCCCCGTGCACGATCACCATGTGCGAACGGGTTTCCGCGAGCAACGAGGATTCGCGGCCGCCTTGGCAGTTCCAGCCTGATGTTGCGGCCTGGCAACATTCTGAGGACGATTTAGTCGGCAAGGGTTCGCCGAATGCGCACGAATGCTGTCCTGAGCGGCGGATGTGCCGCTTCGACGGGCAGCGCCTCGCGGAGTTCGATTCCGGCGGGCGCGGCACACGACCCTTCCGGCGATTCGTCCGCGGGGCGGCGCCGGTCGGCCGCCCCGCGGACACGGCGTGAGAGCCGTCTCACATGGGCGGCGTCAGGCCATCCTTGCCGACGGCGACGCGCCGGGCGGTCAAGCGGCCGTCATTCCCGCGCGCGGCGAGCACGAAGACCTTGGCGCCGGGGGCGAGGGCCGCGGCGCTGGCGGGCTCGAAGCTGACGACCGGCGCCTGCGGTGGCACCAGGATCTGAAGGGACTGGCCCTTGCCGTAATCGACCGTGAGGGTCCGCTCCGCCCCGCCGCTGCTGGCCTTCACGGTCCCATTGGTCATCGCGCTCTTCACGCGGGGCGCGTCCGCCGCGGTCGAGCGCATGTCCGACTTCACGGTGCCGTTGGTCATGGCGCTCTTCACCGGTGCGCCCCCCGCCGTGTGGTCGGGGATCATGTCCCAGTCGTAATGCCCCTCGCCGGTGCCGCGCATCGCCTCGGGGAACAGCAACACTTCCAGCGCCACCGGCGGCTCGCCCTTCGTGGCGGTGCCGATGAAGACGCCGTCCTTGATCGCATCGAGGCTCGACGGGACGACCCATGAGACCTTCGCGTCGGGGGCGAGCGCCAGGGATTCCGACGCGCCGTCGCGCGTCTTCAGGGTGAAGCCGCCGCCCGCCACCGCCTCGACGGTCCCACGCAGGCGCTCGACCTGCGGAGCCGCCTGCGCACCGGTGGTGACGGCCAGCAGGCTCATCAGGGCGAGCGTCGTGAACTTTGCCATGGTGGGTCCTCTTCTTGCCGCCGGGATTGCTGCGACCGGCGGGACGTGGGGCGGGATGCGGCGCGGTCAGCCCCGGGGGGCTGTGACATCGCAACCGGATATCGCGCCCGGCCCCCGGCCGGTTACGCGTCCCCGGCCTGCCCCAGCCGGCCGAGGAACGGGGCCGCCGCCGCTTCCGCGGCCGCCTCGACGGCCCGGTACCGGGCGACCACGTCGGCCCCGAAGGCCGAGAGACGGGCGCCGCCTCCGGCCCGTCCGCCGGTCTGCGCCTCGACCACCGGCCGGCCGAAGCCGGTATTCATCGCCTCGACCAGCAGCCATGCGCGCCGGTACGACATGCCGAGCGCGCGGCCGGCGCCCGCGATGGAACCGTGCTCGGCGATCATCTCCAGAAGGCGCACCTTCCCGGGACCGAGGCGATGCCCCGGCCCGAGATCGATGCGGATACTCAGGCGCGGTGCCGTGCCGGCGGCGGAGGCCCGCCCCCGGAGCGGGTCGGCGGAAGCGCTCAGGCCGGAAGCGCCAGCAGGGCGAAACCGGCCGCGGCGAGTCCGGCACCGAGGGCCGGCGCCGCCCGCGTCACTCCGATCCGCGTCGTCGCGAGGCCGAGGCCGATCCCGGCGGCGTGCAGGAGCGCGGTGGCCGCGAGGAACCCGAGGCCGAAGGACAGGCCGGAGGCGGTCTCCGGCATCTCGGCCCCGTGGGCGAAGCCGTGGAACACCGCGAAGACGCCGACCAGGGCGGCCAGCAGGGCGACCGGTGCGCGCAGACCGACGATGGCGGCGAGGCCGAACGCGACGATCGACAGGGCGATCCCGACCTCGACATGGGGCAGCGCGACACCGGCCATGCCGAGGCCGGCCCCGACACCCATCAGCGCCAGGAAGGACAGGGGCAGAGCCCAGAGCGCCCGTCCGCCGCGGAGGCTCGCGAGGAGGCCGACCGCCACCATCGCGAGCACGTGGTCCGCGCCCAGCAGCGGATGGAGAAAGCCCGCCTCCGCACCCGTCGCCGGACCGTGGCCCGGATGGGCGAGCGCCGCCTGAGGAAGGAGGATGAGCGCGGCCGGCAGGAGCGCCAGAGGCGCGGCGGAGCGGAAGGAGAGCAGACGCTTCATCGGAGATCCTTGGCTGGGGCTGCGAAGATGTAGCGCCGTTCCGCCTCTGCCGCGAGGGGCTGGCGGCGGATGATCGCCGGCCGCCCTCCCGGCAGAGGCGCGGCCCTCCGGCTCAGGACGGATCGGGCCGATGCGTCAGAACGCCATCGCCTCGTGGACCGCACTCGGCGCGAACGGCTCCGCGAAGGCGGCTCCGACACCGTGGGTGAAGTGGCGCATCACCGTCGCGGATTTCTGCCCGACCTGGATCATCGCGCCGATCTCCAGCTCTTGGTCTACGAGCAGGGCAATGCCGGAGGCCGAGACGTTGAGGACATGCCCCAGGAAGGCCTGGCCCGACGCCGTCGTGATCTGGACGATCTTCTGCTTCGGCACGATCCGCCGGTGTGCCCGGATCGGCTCAGGCTGCAGGTCCTGGGCCCGCGCCAGCGTCACGAACTGGCGGGCGAGTTCGGCGAGGGTCGCGCGGCCGCCCCGGACGCTGACGATGAATTCCTGGCCGGCCGCGCGGGCGATGCGCGCTTCGAGCGTCCCGACATGGCGGATGCTGCAGGTGAGATCCTCACCCGCCGCCAGCAGCGAGGAGGAGCGGAAGCGGATGCCCTCGGTCGAGACATCCGCGGTCACGGCGTAGAAATCGCGGCGCCGTTGGTTCCAGCACAACGCAGGCAAGATGACGACGTGCCGCCGGACCATCACACCTGCATCATCAAGAGCAATACCTCAGCCATCTTGTGCGGCCCAAGAATTTTACGGGCTATTCAGGCGATTTGTAAAATTGAACTTATCCCGGCCCTTGTCGAACCCCCTCCGCCGCCCGAGCCGCCGGACCTGATCGGCCCGTGGCGCAAAACTGGATACAAGATGCATCGTGATCGAATGGCACGGATGCTGCCTGGGATTGTGCATGCCACGTGGCCGCGCGACAGTGTCGGGCGCCCGGTGGATCGGCCACGGCCAATCCCTCCCGTCCCTCTCGCCTGCATCCGGACCGGTCTGATGTTGCGTTTCGCCGCCTGTCTCCTCGCCGGGATCGCCCTCACGGCGCCGGCCACCGCGCAGACCCTGCGCTACGGCATGATGGAGGATCCGGACGCCCTCGATCCGACGCTCGCCCGCACCTTTGCGAGCCGGATGGTGTTCGCCGCGCTCTGCGACAAGCTGGTGGATATCGGCCCGGACCTGAAACCGGTCCCGCAGCTCGCCACCTCCTGGGAGCTGTCGCCCGACGAGAAGGCGCTGACCATGCATTTGCGCCCGGGCGTGTTGTTCCACGACGGCGAGAAGCTCGACGCCGCGGCGGCCAAGTTCTCGATCGAGCGCCACAGGACGATGCCGGGCTCGCAGCGCCGCTCGGAGATCGCGCCGATCGACTCGGTGGACGTGGTCGACGACCTCACCGTCCGCATCAACCTGAAGCAGCCCTTCGCGCCGCTGATAGCGCAATTCACCGACCGGGCCGGCATGATGGTCTCGCCGAAAGCCGCCGAGCGCCTCGGCGACAAGTTCGCCTCCGCGCCGGTCTGCGCGGGCCCGTACCGGTTCGTCGAGCGGGTGCCGCAGGACCGGATCGTGGTCGAACGCTTCCCGGAATACTGGAACAAGGACGCGATCCACATCCAGCGGATCGAGTTCCGGCCGATCCCCGACGCCACCGTCCGCCTGACCAACCTGCGCGCCGGACAGCTCGATTTGCTGGAGCGGCTCGCCCCCACCGACGTGCCGCAGGTGAAGCGCGACGCCAAGCTGAAGCTCGACTCGACCTACGAACTCGGCTTCCTGGAGATCCTGCTGAACCCGAACAAGGCCGGGTCCCCGGTGGCCGACCCGAAGGTCCGCGCAGCCCTCGAGGCGGCACTCGACCGCAACGCCATCAACCAAGTGGTCTATAACGGCGAGTTTCTGGCCGGGAACCAGTGGGTCAATCCGAAGAACCCGAACTACGTCGCCGAATACCCGATCCCGAAGCGGGATGTCGCCAAGGCCAAGGCGCTGCTGGCCGAGGCCGGCAAGCCGAATCCGCAGATCACGCTCACCGTGTACGCCGACAGCGACTCGCCGCGCACCGGGCAGGTGATCCAGGCCATGGCCAAGGAGGCCGGCTTCGACGTGAAGATCCAGGCGGTGGACTTCACCACCGCGCTCGATGCCGCCGACAAGGGCAATTACGAGGCGCAGCTCTATTCCTGGAGCGGCCGCTCGGACCCGGACGGCAACACGTTCAGCTTCCTGGCCTGCAAGGCGGCGCTGAACTATCCCAAGTACTGCAGCCCGGAGGCCGACGCGGCGCTCCAGGCCGAGCGCGGCACCGTCGACCCGGCCAAGCGCAAGGCCGCCTGGAAGGCCCTGGCCGATCAGGTCCTGAAGGACCGGCCCGGGATCTACATCCTGCACCGCAAGCTGCTCTGGGCCTACAGCCAGAAGATCACCGGCTTCGTGCCCTATCCGGACGGGCTCGTGCGCTTCACCGGGCTGAAGCTCAACTGATGCTCCGGTTCCTGGCCCGACGCCTTGCTCTGGCGGTCCCGACGCTGATCCTCGCCTCGATGATCATCTTCGCCCTGCAGCAATTGCTGCCGGGCGACGTCGCGACGGCGCTGACCGGCGAGGAGCGCGATCCGCAGGTGATCGCCTTCATCCGCGAGAAGTACCACCTCGATGAGCCCCTGCCGGTGCGCTACGCCTACTGGGCCGGCGGCGTGCTGCGCGGCGATCTCGGCGAGTCGATCCGGCTGCAGAAGCCGGTCTCCGAGCTGATCGTCGAGAAGCTGCCGGTGACGCTGGAACTCGCCTGCCTCGCCATGCTGGTGGCGTTGGCCATCGGGGTGCCCATGGGCGTGCTCTCGGCGGTCAAGCGCGGCCAGGCCGCCGACACGATCGCCAACGGCATCGCCCTGTGGGGCCTGTCGGTGCCGAATTTCTGGCTCGGTATCCTGCTGATCCTGCTGTTCTCGGTGGAGCTCGGCTGGCTGCCGGCCTCCGGCTACGTCTCGCCCTTCGAGAGCCTGTCCGACAACCTCGCCGCCATGGTGATGCCGGCCTTCGTGCTCGGCAACGCCATCGCGGCGGTGATGATGCGCCATACCCGCGCGGCGATGCTGGGCGTGCTCGGCTCCGACTACGTCCGCACGGCCCGCGCCAAGGGCGTGTCGCCGCTGCGGGTGACGTTGCGGCACGCGCTGCCCAACGCAGCGATCCCGATCATCACCCTCGGGGCGCTCGAATTCGGGCAGCTCCTGTCGGGGGCGGTTTTGACCGAGCAGGTCTTCTCCGTGCCGGGCTTCGGCAAGCTGATGGTCGATGCGGTGTTCAACCGGGACTTCGCCACCGTGCAGGGCGTCGTGATCTGCACCGCTGCCACCTACATCGCCCTCAACCTCGCAGCCGATCTCCTGTCGGCGGCCGTGAACCCGAAGCTGAGGCGGGCATGAGCACCGGCAGCGAGATCGCCCGCGCCGAGGCCGTCGGCCTGGAGGCCGCCCCGCCCGGCACCCCCGCCCATGCCATCCTCCAGGAACCCGGCACCCTCGCGGCCTTCTGGCGGCGCCTGCGCGCGCGCCGGAGCGCCGTCGCGGGCCTCGTCATCGTCGGACTGCTCGTGCTGATGGCGGTCTTCGCGCCCTGGATCGCCCCCTATGACCCCACCGCCACCGACTGGGGCAACGTCCGCGGCGCCCCGAGCCTCGCGCATCCGTTCGGCGGCGACGAGGTCGGGCGCGACGTGCTCTCGCGGATCATCTTCGGCGCCCGCGCCTCCCTCGGCGCCGGCCTCGTCTCGGTGGCGCTGGCCGTCTCCCTCGGCCTGCCGCTCGGGCTGCTCGCCGGCTACGCGGGCGGCTGGATCGACGGCGCGATCTCCCGTCTCACCGACGCGCTGCTGGCAATCCCGTTCCTGATCCTCGCGATCGCGCTCGCCGCCTTCCTGGGCCCGAGCCTCGTCAACGCCATGATCGCGATCGGCCTGTCGGCGACGTCGACCTTCATCCGGCTGACCCGGGCGCAGGTGCGCGCCGTGGCGGCGGAGGAGTTCGTCGAGGCTGCGCGCGCCATGGGCAACCCGCCCTGGCGGATCGCCCGGGTTCACATCCTGCCCAACATCGTCCCGGCGATCCTCGTCCAGGCGACGCTGACCATCGCGGCCGCGATCATCGCGGAGGCGAGCCTGTCGTTCCTCGGCCTCGGCCAGCAGCCGCCCGAGCCCTCCTGGGGGGCGATGCTCAACACCGCCAAGAACTTCATGGACGAGGCGCCCTGGATGGCGATCTGGCCCGGCCTGTCGATCTTTCTGGCGGTGCTCGCCTTCAACCTGTTCGGCGACGGCCTGCGGGACGCCCTCGACCCGAGGCAGCGCACATGAAGAAACCGCTTCTCGTAGTCCGCGACCTCGCGGTCGCCTTCGACACTGACGGCGGCGCGGTCCACGCGGTCAACGGCGTCTCCTACACCCTGCACGAGGGCGAGACGCTGGGGATCGTCGGCGAGTCCGGCTCCGGCAAGAGCGTGCACGTGCTCGCCATGCTGGGCCTGATCCCGCGCCCGCCGGGCCGGATCACCGGCGGTCAGGTGCTGTTCGAGGGCCGCGACCTGCTCGCGCTGAAGGAGCGCGAACTCCGAAAGATCCGCGGCGGCGCGATCGGCTTCGTGTTCCAGGACCCGATGAGCTCGCTCAATCCGGGCATGACCGTGGCGGCGCAGATCGTCGAGCCGCTGCGGATCCATCTCGGCCTCGACGCCCGCGCGGCCCGCGCCCGGGCCAGGGAACTGCTCGACCTCGTGCGCATCCCGAACGCGGCTTCGCGCCTCGACCAGTACCCGCACGAATTCTCCGGCGGCCAGCGCCAGCGCGTGATGATCGCCATCGGCCTCAGCTGCCGCCCGAAGCTGCTCATCGCCGACGAGGCGACCACGGCCCTCGATGTCACCGTCCAGGCCGAGATCGTCGCCCTGGTGCAGGAGCTGAAGCGCGAGCTCGGCATGGCGATCATCTGGATCACCCACGACCTCGGCGTGGTGGCGGGAATCAGCGACACCGTCCAGGTGATGTATGCCGGCCGGATCCTGGAGCGCGGCCCGGTCGACGACATCTTCGCCGATCCGCGCAACGCCTACACGCTCGGGCTGCTGCGCTCCCTGCCGGACCTCTCCGGCGGCCGGGCCGGCCGACGCCGCCTGCATCAGATCGAGGGCGCGCCGCCGGACATGCGCCATCTCCCGCCGGGCGATCCCTTCGCGCCGCGCAATGCCTTCGCGACGCCGCGCTGCCGGACCGAGATGCCGCCCCTGGCGCAGGCGCCCGGCGCCGCCCCCGGCCATCTCGTCGCCGCCTGGTACGACTTGCCGAAGCTTCTGGCCGCGGAGGCCGCCCGATGAGCGTTCAGGATTACCCGATCGTCTCGGTGCGCGACCTGTCCAAGCACTACCCCCTCCGCTCGTGGTGGGGCGGCAAGGCATCGGTGTTCCGCGCGGTCGAGGGCGTGAGCTTCGACATACGCCCCGGCGAGACCCTGGGCCTCGTCGGCGAGTCCGGCTCCGGCAAGTCGACCATCGGCCGAGCCGTGACGATGCTCAACCCGCCGACCTCCGGCACCATCGCGTTCGAGGGCACCGACCTCGCCAAGCTCTCGGCCGGCGCCATGCGGAAGATGCGCGCCCGGATCCAGACCGTGTTCCAGGATCCCTACGCGGCCCTCAACCCGCGGATGAGCGCGGGCGACTACGTCGCGGAGGCGTTCAAGCTGCACCGGCGGAGCATGCGCGGCCCGGAGCGGCGGGAGGCGGTAGCGGCTTTGTTCCAGCGGGTCGGGCTCGATCCGCGCTTCATGGGCCGCTACCCGCACCAGTTCTCGGGCGGCCAGCGGCAGCGGATCTGCATCGCCCGGGCGATCGCCCTCAAGCCGAGCTTCATCGTTGCCGACGAGCCGATCGCGGCGCTCGATGTCTCGATCCAGGCGCAGGTGGTGAACCTGCTCCAGGACCTGCAGGACGAGATGGGCCTGTCCTACCTGTTCATCTCCCACGACCTGCGGATGGTGCGCTACCTCTGCCACCGGGTCGCAGTTCTCTGGCGCGGGCGGATCGTCGAGCTGGCCGAGGTCGACGCGCTCTACGCGGATCCGCGCCATCCCTACACGCGCCGCCTGCTCGCCGCGGTGCCAGTGCCGCACCCGGCCGAGGAGCGCGCCCGCCTCGCCGCGCGGGACCTCGCCGGCCACGATCAGCCGCCCGACGGACCGCTCACCGAGGTGGCGCCGGGGCACTGGGTGGCGATGCCGGGCGGCAGCGCTGGTTGAGTAGGACGGCCCCTCTCCTCCCCCTTGCGGGGAGGAGCCGGAGGTGGGGGTGGTTCAGGATGCGGCTCAGCGGCTCCTTCTGAACCACCCCCACCCCTAACCCCTCCCCGCAAGGCGGAGGGGAACCGCTGGACGACTAGGAAACGACAGGACATCCCGTGAGAGACTTCTCCGCCCCCGGCCGCTCCCCGGTCTACGCCGCCAACGCTGCCGTCGCGACCTCGCACCCGCTCTCCACGCTCGCCGCCATCGAGGTTCTGCGCGGCGGCGGCAACGCCGTCGATGCCGGGATCGCGGCGGTGGCCGTGCAATGCGTGGTCGATCCGCTCATGACAGGCATCGGCGGCGATTGCTTCGCCCTCTATGCCCCCACGGGCGCGACGAAGCCCATCGCCCTCGACGGGTCAGGCCGGGCGCCGGCCGCCGCAACGCCCGACTGGTACGCCGAGCACGGCGTTGCGATCACCCCGACCTCGCCCCACGCCGTCACGGTGCCAGGCGCGGTCGCGGCCTGGGAGCTGCTGGTGCGCGAGCACGGCACCCGGTCCCTCGGCGAGCTGCTCCAGCCGGCGATCCGCTACGCGGAGGACGGATTCGTGATCCAGCAGCGGGTCGGCTGGGACTGGCTGCGCGGCGCCGAGCGCGTGGCCGCGGATCCGCACGCCGCCGGGACCTACCTGCCCGGCGGACAGGCGCCGGCGATCGGCAGCGTCGTCCGTCTGCCGAAGCTCGCGGCGACGCTCCGGAAGATCGCCGAGGCAGGCGCGCGCGCCTTCTACACGGGCCCCGTCGCCGAGGACATGGTGAGCCGGCTGAACGCCCTCGGCGGCCTGCACACCCTGGACGACTTCGCCGCCGCCCGGCCCGACGTGGTCGTGCCGGTCTCGACCCGCTACCGCGACTACGACGTCTACGAGTGCCCGCCCGCCGGCCAGGGGCTGGCGGCGCTGATGATGCTCAACGTGCTGTCGCACTACGATGTCGGCGCGCTGTCGGAGCTCGACCGGCTCCACCTCTTCGCCGAGGTGTGCAAGCAGGGCTACCATCACCGCGACGTGCTGTTCGGCGACGCGGCCCTCGCCAACGTGCCGGTCGAGCACCTGCTCTCCGACGCCTGGAAGGCCGCCGCCCACGGCGCGATCGACATGGGCCGGGCCCGCGAGCCGGAGATCTATCCCGAGATCGCCCGCGAAATGGCCGAGGGCCGCGCCCACAAGGACACGGTCTACCTCTGCGTGGTCGACCGGGACGGCAACGCGCTGTCACTGATCAACTCGATCTTCCAGGGATTCGGCTCGGGCATCCTGGCGCCGGAGAGCGGCGTGCTGCTGCACAATCGCGGCCTGTCCTTCCGCACGGAGGGCGGCCACCCGAACAGCGTCGGACCGGGCAAGCGGCCGATGCACACGATCATCCCCGGCATGCTGATGAAGGACGGGCAGGCGGTCGCGCCGTTCGGCGTCATGGGCGGCCACTATCAGGCCATGGGGCATGTCGAGCTGCTCTCCGGTCTCCTCGACCGGGGGCTCGACGTGCAGGAGGCGCTCGATGCCCCGCGCAGCTTCGCCTATGGCGGCAGCCTGGAGGTGGAGGGCGGGATCTCCGACGCCGTGATGGCGGGGCTGAAGGAACGCGGCCACCCGGCGATCCGCGCGCCGCTGCCGCTCGGCGGCGGGCAGGTCATCTGGATCGACCGCAAGTCCGGCACGTTGGCGGCCGGATCGGACCCGCGCAAGGATGGGGCCGCGCTGGGATATTGAGGGATATCGGTCCGGGGACGCGGGGGTCTATCCCACCGATACCCTCATCCCGAGGTGCCCGCGTTAGCGGGCCTCGAAGGAGGCCTCCGCTGCGCTCCGGCACCTCAGGATGAGGTGTTCCGACTGGAGGTACCAAGACTCGAAACGACGATCTCCGGCAGGGTCACGCCCTGCCGGACGCTCAGTCGATATCCTCGACCGCCTCGCTGCCGCCGTAGACCCGCTGGGCGAGCGAAGCCTCCATGAACGGGTCGAGGTCGCCGTCGAGCACCTCGTCCGGATCGGTGGACTGGGTGCCGGTGCGCAGGTCCTTCACCAGCTGGTACGGCTGCAGCACGTAGGACCGGATCTGGTGACCCCAGCCGATATCGGTCTTGGAGGCGGCCTCGGCGTTGGCCTTCTCTTCGCGCTTCTTCAACTCGGCCTCGTAGAGCCGGGCGCGCAGCATGTTCCAGGCGGTCGCCCGGTTCTTGTGCTGCGAGCGCTCCTGCTGGCACGCCACCACGATCCCGGTGGGATTGTGGGTGATGCGCACCGCCGAGTCGGTGGTGTTGACGTGCTGGCCGCCGGCGCCCGATGACCGGTAGGTGTCGATCCGGCAGTCGGATTCCTTGATCTCGATCTCGATCCGGTCGTCGATCACCGGGTAGACCCAGACGCTGGCGAAGCTGGTGTGCCGCCGGGCGCTGGAATCGTAGGGCGAGATCCGCACCAGCCGGTGCACACCGGACTCGGTCTTGAGCCAGCCATAGGCGTTGTGGCCCTTGATCAGGAGCGTGGCGCCCTTGATTCCGGCCTCTTCGCCGTCGGTCATCTCGACGACCTCGACCTTGTACTTCCGGCGCTCGGCCCAGCGGGCATACATGCGCTGGAGCATGTTGGCCCAGTCCTGGCTCTCGGTGCCGCCGGCGCCGGCATGAACCTCGAGATAGGTGTCGAAACCGTCGGCCTCGCCGGACAGCAGAGTCTCGACCTGCCGGCTCGCGGCCTCCTTCTCGACGGCCAGGATCGCGGCCTCGCCCTCGCGGATGGAGGATTCGTCGCCCTCCATCTCGCCGAGTTCGATCAGCGTGGCGCCGTCCTCGAGGTCGCGCTCGAGCTTCTTGATCGCCGTGACGGCCTCGTCGAGCTGCTGGCGCTCGCGCATGACCTTCTGGGCGGCCTCGGCATCGTTCCAGAGGTCCGGGTTCTCGGAAGCGGCGTTCAGCTCCGCGAGGCGTTTATCGACTGTATCCCAGTCAAAGATGCCTCCTCAGCAGCCCTATAGACTGCTTGGCGGCATCCGAGGCTTGCTCGATCTCGGCGCGCATCTGGTTTTTCGGGAATTGGGGTGGGAAAGGCGTAAGGGCTCGTGGGCCGGGGTGATACCCCCCGGGGGCCGGGCTGTAAACGCTCCCGTGCCGCGTCGCCTGGCGCCTGTGCGGCGCCCGACCGCAGGGATGGTGCCGAGCCGGCGCCTGTCAGGCGCGTTGTCGGGCACGAGCGACACGGCCGAGGAGGCAAGCGGATGGCGGACAACGATCACGCGGCGACGTGGACGGACTTCAACGAGGCCGTCAACATGACGCCGGCGGCGCTGAAGAAGCATCTCGACAGCGAGGCGAGCCGGGCGGTCGGCCAGAAGAAGGACGGCGGCGAGTCGACCGGCCACGAGATGGGCCGGCGGATCCTGGCGATCAAGGATACGAAGAAGGCCGACCTGACGGATGACGACTACGCCGCCATGCGGAAGGTCGTGGGCTACGTCCATCGCCACCTCAAGCAGGGCGGCGAGGCCCGGAAGGACCCCGACTCGCCGTGGCGGATGTCGCTGATGAACTGGGGCCACGATCCGCAGAAGGATTGAGACCCCGGGAGACCCGGCGGCTCAGTAGCGCGGCGGCACGATATAGGACGGGGCGATCACGTACTCCTTCGGCCGCTTGCGCGCGCCGAACCGCCCCTCGGTGATCTGGTCGTTGTAGTAGTCGAACCCGGTGTAGCCGAAGCCGCCGCCGTTCATCACCTCGGCCACCGGCACCGCGGGCTGGGCGAGATCGGGCCGGCCCGGCGGTACGACGACCTGGCAGCAGCCCTCGGTCTCCAGAACGGTCGGCCCGTTCGGGGCGGTGAACACGAAGGCGCGGGGCTGGTAGGGCGCCGGCGGGTAGGCGGCTTCGGAGGCCGAGGCGCCCTGCCCCGCCAGGAGGGCGAGGAATCCGGCGGCGATCAGGGTCTTGGTGCTCACGCGATGCTCCGTCAGGGGGCCGGACGAGCCGGCATCTGGCCTACAGTCTAGCTGATCGCAGGCGGCTTGTCCGGCGCATCCGAATCGACCGGTTACCGAAACTCCCGGGCGGGATCAGCCGCGCGCGCGCAGCACGACCTGCGGGCTCGCCGGAACGGGGCGGCAATCCGTCATGAAGGCGTTGACCGGCAACGGCTTCGAGTCGCACGCGTACACGTCCGCCGGCCCCGGCGCGGGGATCGGATCCCGGGCGATGATCGGGTTCGGCGCGCAGGCCGAGGCCGCGGCGGCGAGCAGCAGGGCGGCGATCAGATTCAGGCGGCGCATGCGACACTCGGGACGCGGGAAGACCCCCGCACCTGACCCTGGCCATCGGGCCCCGCCCTGACAAGCGCCGTCGCGGGGCGCCGACGCCTTTGACGGCGCCTGTCGCCCCGCGGCAACAATCTGCGCGGGCCCGGCTAGCCGGCCCGGGCCATCGGAACGACGTTGTGCAGCGTCTTGTCGGTGCCGTCGAAGAACCGGCGGATGTTGCGCGCCGCCTGCCGGATGCGCTGCTCGTTCTCCACGAGCGCGATGCGGACATACTCGTCGCCGAACTCGCCGAAGCCGATGCCGGGGGCGACCGCCACGTCGGACTTCTCCAGGAGCAGCTTGGAGAATTCGAGGCTGCCCAGCTCCCGGTAGCGCTCGGGGATCGGCACCCAGGCGAACATCGAGGAGGCGGGCGACGGGATGGTCCAGCCGGCCTTGCCGAACGATTCGACCAGCGCGTCGCGGCGCTTCCTGTAGATGCTGCGCATCTCGTGGATGCAGTCGTCCGGCCCGTTGAGGGCGGCAGTCGCGGCGACCTGGATCGGCGTGAAGGCGCCGTAATCGAGGTAGGACTTCACCCGGGTGAGCGCCGCAAGCAGGCGCTCGTTGCCCACCGCGAAGCCCATCCGCCAGCCGGCCATCGAGTAGGTCTTCGACAGCGAGGTGAATTCTACCGTGCAATCGATGGCACCGGGCACCTGCAGCACCGACGGCGGCGGGTTGTCATCGAAATAGACCTCCGCGTAGGCGAGGTCCGACAGCAGGATCAGCTCGTGCTGCTTGGCGAAGGCCACGAGGTCCCGGTAGAAGTCGAGGCTCGCCACGTAGGCGGTCGGGTTCGACGGGTAACACACGACCAGCGCCACCGGCTTCGGGATCGAGTGGCGCATGGCCCGCTCGAGGGCGGGGAACATCGCCGGGGTCGGCTCGGCCGGCACCGAGCGGATGACGCCGCCGGCCATCAGGAAGCCGAAGGCGTGGATCGGATAGCTCGGGTTCGGCACCAGCACGACGTCGCCCGGGGCGGTGATCGCCTGCGCCATGTTGGCGAACCCCTCTTTCGAGCCGAGGGTCGCCACGACCTGCGTGTCGGGGTTCAGTGTCACGCCGAAGCGGCGCTGGTAGTAGCCGGCCTGGGCCTTGCGGAGGCCGGCAATGCCCTTGGAGGCCGAGTAGCGATCCGTGCGCGGCCGCCCGGCCGTCTCGCACAGCTTGGCGATGACGTGCTTCGGAGCATCGAGATCCGGGTTGCCCATGCCGAGATCGATGATGTCGGCACCCTGCGCCCGGGCGGCGGCCTTGATCCGGTTGACCTGCTCGAAGACGTAGGGCGGCAGTCGCTTGATGCGGTGGAAGTCGGTCATGGGCGTGTCCATCGGCGCGTCCCGGATCCGGCGTCTCTCGTCTGGGCCGGTCGGGCGAACCACTTGCTCTAGCAGAGTTGCGGGCCGTCGCCGACCCTGAAAAAGGACCGGCTATTGCGGCGCCGCCGGGGCCGGCTTGATTGTGGCGGCGGCGCCCCGCCCGGCGCTCGCGGCGGCCCGTCCACGGGCCTCGTTGCGGCCGCGGGCGCTCTCCAGCTCCGCCTCCAGCGCCTTCTGCCCGGTGACTGACTTGGCCCGCGCCGGCCGCTTCGGCGCGTCGACGCCCACCGGCATGAAGTCGGGCTGCGCCTTGCTGCGCGAGTCCGTGACGAAATCCGGGGCCGCGACGACCCGCGGCCCGTAGCCTGCATCGGAGGCCAGCGAGCGGACGACGTCGCCCGAGCAGCCTCCGAGCGCGCCGACCAGCAGTCCCAGGCCGGCCGTGCAGGTCAGGCGAGACAACGGACCGGCGCGATGCGGACGGATGGCGGGGTTCAAAATGGCACGATCCATCGTCACATGCGTATGAAAAGATCGGCCGGATGTTTCGGCGACGTCCAGAGCCGGGCTGGCGAAAACTCTGGCTCGCTCGTTATTTTGTCGGAAACGAGGCCCGCGCCATCGGGTCAACAGATGAAGCACAGGGAGGCACGCTTGACGAGCCCGCAGGCGCCGGATCGGACCGCCCCTCCGAAGTCGGTCTCGAACGGCGCGATGCCGGACGGCACGGTCGCCCCGATGCCGGATTTCGAGGCCATTTCCCGCAATGCCGGACAGTTCGTCGAGGCGATGGGGCGTAACGTCGCCCGCCTCCTCGGGCCCGAGGGGCACGCGGGCGCGCCCGGCAGCGAGATGAACGAGGCGGCCAAGGTGCTCGGTCAGGTGGCCGAATCCTGGCTCGCCGACCCGAACCGCAGCGCCGAGGCCCAGGCCCGCCTGTCGCAGGCTTTCCTGTCGCTCTGGGGCTCAACCTACCTGCGCCTGCAGGGCCAGCCGGCTGAACCGGTGGCGCTGCCCGAGCCCCGGGACGCGCGCTTCGCCCATGCCGAGTGGTCGAGCAACCCGTATTTCGACTTCATCAAGCAGGCCTACCTGCTCGCCACACGCTGGGCCGAGAGCCTCGTGGACGAGGCCGAGGGGCTCGACGCGCATACGCGCCACAAGGCGCAGTTCTACCTGCGCCAGCTCACCAGCATGCTCTCGCCGTCGAACTTCCTGCCGACCAACCCGGAGCTGATCCGCCACACCCTGCAGGAGAACGGCGCCAACCTCGTCCGCGGATTGAAGATGTACGAGGAGGATCTGGCGGCCGGCGGCGGGCAGCTGCGCGTACGCCAGACCGACCCGAGCGGGTTCGAGGTTGGTCGCAACATGGCGGTCACCCCCGGCGAGGTGGTGTTCCGCAACGACCTGATCGAGCTGATCCAGTACGCGCCTACCACCGAGACCGTGCTGCGACGCCCGTTCCTGATGGTGCCGCCCTGGATCAACAAGTTCTACATTCTCGACCTCAATCCGCAGAAGAGCTTCCTGAAATGGATGGTCGACCAGGGCCTGACGGTCTTTTGCATCTCGTGGGTGAATCCGGATTCCCGGCACGCCGACAAGGACTTCGAGTCCTACATGCGTGAGGGGATCGAGGCGGCCATCGACGCGATCGGGGTCGCCACCGGCGAGAACGAGGTCACGGCGGCCGGCTACTGCGTCGGCGGCACACTGCTGGCCGTGACGCTCGCCATGCAGGCCGCCACCGGCAACCGGCGCATCAAGAGCGCGACGCTGCTGACCACGCAGGTCGACTTCACCCACGCGGGCGACCTGAAGGTCTTCGCCGACGAGGAGCAGATCCGACAGGTCGAGGCACGCATGGCCGAGCATGGCTACCTGGAGGGCGCCCGGATGGCGAACGCCTTCAACATGCTCCGGCCGAACGATCTGATCTGGCCCTACGTCGTGAACAACTACATCAAGGGCAAGGCGCCTTCGGCCTTCGACCTGCTGTACTGGAATTCCGATGCCACCCGTATGCCGGCGGCCAATCATTCCTTCTACTTGCGCAATTGCTACCTCGACAACACGCTGGCGCAGGGGCGGATGGTACTCGGCAACGTTCGCCTGGACCTCAAGAAAGTGCAGGTCCCGATCTTCAACCTCGCCACCCGAGAGGACCACATCGCGCCCGCCCTCTCGGTCTTCGAGGGCTCGAAAGTGTTCGGCGGCAAGGTCGACTTCGTGCTCGCGGGCTCGGGCCACATCGCCGGCGTGATCAATCCGCCGTCCAAGCCGAAATACGGTTACTGGACCGGCGGCCCCGTGAAGGGAACCCTCGAGGAGTGGATCAGGGCCGCAGTCGAGACCAAGGGCTCGTGGTGGCCCTACTGGTTCCAGTGGATCGAGGCGCAGGCCCCGGAGCGGGTGCCCGCCCGTCAGCCGGGCGGCGATGCGCTGCAATCCCTGGGTCCGGCGCCCGGGACCTATGTGCGGATGCGCGCCTGAGCGTCGCGCCTTTCCGGTGGGCGTCGGGGGTGCCGACCGCACGAACCGGCGCAGGTCCGGCGGCTCCTCGGTACGGCCTCGGTTCCGTCCGACGCGGAACAATTCAATGGCGGCCGCGTCCTGAGGTCCTGCGCAGCAGCCTCGAAGGAGGCCACCGGAAGGCAGTGCGACGCCGGAAAGTCTATTGCGAAGCCCAGCGACGCGGACGCCACGGGAGGGGCGCACGGCTTGGACTTTTCCCGTCGCGCCCGAACGGTGCGCGACGGGACTTCGGGCTTGGACAGGCCCTCAGTACTTCCGCACGAGCGGCGCCGGAGCCGGGGCCGGCGGGGCGCCGAACACGTAGCGGAAGCCCACCGAGACGATGTCGGCGCTGGAATCCACGACGCCCGCAAAGGCGATGTTGCTGATGTTGTAGTCGCGGCCGATGCCCGCCAGGATCCGCGACCGGTCCAGGAAGAAGTGCGAGTAGGCGAGGTTCAGCGTCAGTTGCTGGCTCCAGCGGTAGCTGGCGCCGAGCGAGGCGATGTAGCGGTCCCCGTCCGGAAGCCGCACCGACCGGTTGCGGAAGTCGATCGGCGAGGTCTCGTAGGCGAAGCCGGTCCGCAGCGTCAGGTTCGGCGATGCGTCGTACTCGGCACCGATCGCGTAGGTGAACCCGTCCTTGTAGTTGAGCGGCAGGTTGTTCACCGGCAGGCCGAGGGTCTTGGACACGATGCCGATATTGCCGAGCCTCGACCAATTGTCCCACTCGAATCCGAGGTTCACCCGCGCCACAGGCGAGATTGCCTGCGTAAGACCGACGCTCAGCTTATCGGGGGTGTTCAGCCGCGCGCGGACTTGACCGGCGAGGGGTGCCAGGGCGACCAGGGGCACGCCGATCGAACCGTCGATGTCGTGGTGGACTGAGGAGCGGTAGCCGATGCCCAGCACGGTCCCGTCGCGGGGCGTCAGCGTGGCGCCCGCGGTGAAGCCCGCGCCCCAGGACTCACCCTTCAGAAAGGAACTCGGGTAGGAGGTCGGCAGGATGCCGGGGATCGGCAGCGCCTGGCGCAGGGTCAGGCGGAAATACTCGATGTTCGGGCCGGCCGCGATCGAGAGCCACTCGTTGACCTTGAACCCGATAACCGGGTTGATCGCCAGCGAGAAGATCCGCGACGAGCGTCCGTAGACCTCGCCGGACCAGAACTGGTTCGGCTTGGTGATGAGGCCGAAAGGGGCGCCGGTCGAGAGTCCGAGCCACAGGCGGTCGTTCAGCTGGTACGAGGTCGCGCCTGCCGGCACGATCGCGCCCTGGCCGAGTTCGCCCGAGCCGCCCAGCCGCGCGAAGCCCGGATTGGTGCCCGGCGCGGGGCGGATCTCGGAGGAGAGGCCGATATAGGTGAAGTTCTGCTCCGCGACGAAGCCCGGATTCATCGTGATGGTCGCGGGATTCCAGAAGATCGACGAGACGCCGCCCGATCCCGATGCGGCGCCCGCGTAGGACAGCCCCTGGGCCTGCGTGCTCTGCTCCCGGATCCCGAACGCCCCCGCCTGCGCCTGCCCGGCGCCGAGGATCACCGCAGTCGCCGCCAGCAACGCGGCGCGCACTGTCCCACCCATCTCGTCCCCCACATCTTCGTTCTGATGGGCGCCGTCGATTGTTCGAGACCCGTTATGCGGCGACCTTCCCCGCATGGTGCCGGTTTCGAGGGCAGGACCGCAATGATCCTGTTCAGTTTGCAGGCCGAGAAGATGATCAATGAAGCAATCGGAATGCGTGGCTTCGTGACACCCGAAATCCAAGAGATACCTGGCTTACTCAGTCTTGCGCCGAACTGATCCGAACATGCAGTGGCATGAACAATAAATCCTGAGACTGCGGACCATGCACTTTTCCGCCGCCCTGTTGCCCGGCTGCGACACACGCCGCGGCGCCGCGCCGACGCAGCACCGCCGCCGCCGGCCTTGCACCTAGGTCGAGGCCCGGCCATGGTCCCGCCGTCCGGCGCAGACCGGTTCAGGGAAGGATGAGGAGTGCGGCCATGAAGCTCTTCCGGCACGGCCCGAGCGGCGACGAGAAGCCCGGCCTCGTGGATGCGAACGGCGGGCTGCGCGACCTGTCGGGCATCGTGCGTGACATCGCCGGGCCAGCGCTCGCGCCCGAGTCGCTGGCGCGACTGCGGGCCCTCGACCCCGAGACCCTGCCGAAGCTGCCGCCGGACGTGCGGCTCGGCCCCTGCGTGGGCGGCACGCGCAACGTCGTGGCCATCGGCCTGAACTTCGCCGACCACGCGGCCGAGACCGGCTCACCGATCCCCGCGGAGCCGATCATCTTCAACAAGGCCCCGTCGAGCCTGTGCGGGCCAAACGACACGGTGATCATCCCCAAGAGCTCGCACAGCACCGACTGGGAGGTGGAACTCGCCGTGGTGATCGGGCGGCGCGCCAGCTACGTCCACGCCAACGAGGCGCTGAACTACGTGGCGGGCGCCTGCATCTGCAACGACGTCTCCGAGCGCGAATGGCAGATGAACCGGGGTCCGACCTGGACCAAGGGCAAGAGCGCGCCGACATTCGGCCCCCTCGGTCCCTGGCTGGTGACGCTGGACGAGATTCCCGACCTGAAGAACCTCGCCATGAGCCTCGACGTGAACGGGGAGCGCCGCCAGACCGGCTCCACTGCGACGATGATCTTCGACGTGCCCCAACTCGTCGCCTATACGTCGCACTTCATGCTGCTGGAGCCCGGCGACGTGATCACCACCGGCACCCCGCCGGGTGTCGGCCTCGGCATGAAGCCGCCACACTACTTGAAGCCCGGCGACGAGATGGTCCTGCGGATCGACCGGCTCGGCGAGCAGCGCCAGAAGGTGATCGCCTTCGATGACTGGACCGCCAAGGTCTCGTCCGGCGAGCCGACGGACTGACATGCCACGCCGCCGCCCGGATCCGGGCGGCGGCCCATGAAACCTCACTGATATCAGTGATCGTCGGATTCTGCCGTCCGGCAGGCATGCTACATACTCTCGATTGAATTCCGGCAAGCTTCCAGTATTGTAAGTTATATTATTATTTTTGCCAGTTAAGCCCGCGTTATACTCTATCTGTAAAATACCCGCATCGCTGGTCGGGTCGGGCATGAGTACGACATCTGATTTTCCTGATAACCGAGGCCCCGGATCGGACTCCGAGCCGCCGACACTCAGGTCGATCGAGATCCTGGCCGATGCCGTCAAGCAGGCGGCGCAGGAGAAGACCGGCCGGATCCGGCGGATCACGGCGCAGACAAAGATCCTCGCGCTCAACGCGCTGATCGAAGCTGCACGCGCCGGCGAGCAGGGGCGCGGATTCGCGGTCGTCGCTCAGGAGGTGCGTGCGCTCGGCGAATCCGTGGATGTCATCGCCGGCGAGCTGGAACTGCACCTGGCCGGCCGCATCGTCGAGCTGCAGCGCACGGTGGAAGCGATGGCCGGCCGGGTGCAGGGCGAGCGGCTGGTCGACCTCGCGCTGAATGCGGTCGAGCTGATCGACCGCAACCTTTACGAGCGGACCTGCGACGTGCGCTGGTGGGCGACCGATGCCGCCGTCGTCGCCTGCGCGGCCGATCCCAGCCCGGCCGCCGCGGCCTTCGCGAGCGAGCGCCTCGGCGTCATCCTCTCGGCCTATACGGTTTATCTGGATCTCTGGATTTGCGGCCTGGATGGCCGCATCCTCGCGACGGGCCGCGCGAATCGCTATCCCGGGTTGCAGGGCCGAAGCGTCGCGGGCGAAGCCTGGTTCCGGGACGCGGTTGCCCTGCAGAGCGGGGACGCCTTCGTCTGTGCCGACGTGCGTCAGGAGGATGGGCTGAGCGGCGCGCATGTCGCCACCTACGCGGCGAGCGTGCGGGCGGACGGCCGGGCGGATGGCGCCCCGCTCGGAGTCCTGGCGATCCATTTCGACTGGGCGCCCCAGGCCCACACGATCGTCTCCGGGATCCGTGTCGCGCCGGAGGATCGGGGGCGCACCCGCGCGCTCTTGGTCGATGCCGGCGGCCGGGTCCTGGCGGCCTCCGATCAGACCGGGCTCCTGACCGAGCGGGTGTCCTGCCGACTGGACGGTCGCACGCGCGGGATCGTGCAGGATCCGCGGACGGGGACGGTCACGGCGTTCCACCGAACTCCGGGCTACGAGACGTATCGCGGCCTCGGTTGGTACGGCATGATCGTCCAGACTGACCCGTCCGCAGGGATTTCGGGCACCCGGCCCGCTTGATTTCTGGTCGCCGATCCGGCTCAAACACCGGATGAGCGCGACTTCCCTTCCCGGTTCCCAGCAGACCGACCTCGGCGACATCCGCCACGACTGGAGCGTGGCGGAGATCCGCGCGATCCACGACCTGCCGCTGATGGACCTCGTGTTCCGGGCCGCGCAGGTTCACCGCCGGCACAACGATCCTGCTGACATCCAGCGGGCCTCGCTCCTGTCGATCAAGACCGGCGGCTGCCCGGAGGATTGCGCCTACTGCCCGCAATCGGCCCATCACAAGGGTGCGGGCGTCGCTCGCGAGCGGCTGATGCCGGTGGAGACCGTGCTGGCCGAGGCCGCCGCCGCCAAGGCCGCAGGCGCCCAGCGCTTCTGCATGGGCGCCGCGTGGCGCCAGCCGAAGGACGGCCCGGAATTCGACGCGGTGCTCGCCATGGTGCGCGGCGTGCGCGGCCTCGGCATGGAGGCCTGCGTGACGCTCGGCATGCTCACGCCCTCCCAGGCCGGGCGGCTGGCCGAGGCCGGCCTGACCTCTTACAACCACAACCTCGATACCGGTCCGGATTACTACGAGGACATCATCTCCACCCGGACCTACGATGAGCGTCTGCAGACCCTCGCGCATGTCCGGGAAGCCGGGATCGGCGTGTGCTGCGGCGGCATCGTCGGCATGGGCGAGGGCGTCACCGACCGTGCCGCGATGCTCCAGGTGCTTTCCAACCACGCGCCCCACCCCGAGAGCGTGCCGATCAACGCCCTGGTGGCGGTGCCCGGCACCCCGCTGGAAGACCAGCCGGCGGTCGATCCGTTCGACCTCGTGCGGATGTGCGCCACGGCGCGGATCGTGATGCCCCGGTCCCGGGTCCGTCTGAGCGCCGGCCGCAAGAGCCTCACCCGTGAGGCGCAGGTGCTGTGCTTCCTCGCGGGCGCCAACTCGATCTTCTACGGCGAGCGGCTGCTCACGACCGCCAATAACGGGCAGGATGACGACGCGGCCCTGCTGGCCGATCTCGGCATCCGGGTCGGCGAGCCGGTCCGGGCTGCGGCCGAGTAACCCGCGGGCGCGTTTCCGTCCGCCTCCTCGCAAGGGAGCGACGACGGCGTGAGGGGGTCGTCAGCGCGGGACCGCGTCAACCCTCCGGCAGTACGATCCGGAACTGCGCCCCAGCCTCGCTCGCGTCGAGGGTGAGCGTGCCACCGTTGATCCCGATCAGCTCGGCGGCGATCGGCAGGCCGAGACCCGTGCCGCCGGAGCGCATGGACCCCTGAAACGGCGCGAACAGGTTCTCCCGGGCGCGCGCGGGCAGGCCGGGGCCGTTATCGGCGACCAGGATCGTGATCCGGCCCGGCGCCGCGCGGGAGGCCACGACGCGCACCGCGGCCTCCGGCACGGCGGCCCCGTCCAGCGCCTGCACGGCGTTGCGCACGAGATTGGCCAGCGCCCGCCCGAGTTGCTCCGGATCGGCCTGCACGGAGAGATCGGCCGCCGCGACCTCCACGGAGACCGGGTGCGCCGCCAGCGCAGCGAGATCCGGAAGCTCCGCGAAGAGGGGCGCCAGCGGCGTGCTGGCCAGGAGCGGCGTCCGCTCGGAGACGCGCCCGTAGGCGAGCGTCGCCTCACAGAAGCGGATCGCCCGGGCGAGCGTGCCGACAAGGCGCGGGGCCACGCGCTGCACCGTCGGATCCTCGGTGCCCTCCAGGCGGTCGCCCAGGAGCTGGGCGCCGGTGAGAAGGTTGCGCAACTCGTGACTGATCTTGCTGACTGCGAGCCCCAGTTCGGCGAGCCGCCGCTTCTGGCGGAGCTGATCGGCGAGGCTGCGCTGCATCCGTCCCAGCGCCCGCTCGGCCTGGCCGATCTCGTCGCTGCGGCGGGACGGCGCAATGATCCGCCCGGCATCCTCGGGATCGTCCGCGAAGGCCGTGATGCTGGTGGCGAGCCGCCGCACCGGCCGCACGATCAGCACCTGCAGGACCACGAAGACGAGTCCCGCCGCCGCGGCCGCGATGATCAGCGAGGAGACCAGCAGGCGCAGCGCGTAATCGATCATGGCGGTGCGCAGCGGCGCCTCGTCGAGCAGGATCTCGACCCGGTCGAACCCGCCGCCGCCCTCTCCGACCACGCGGATCGGCTCCTGAACCGGGGCGACGAGGGTGCGCCAGGCACCCCGGATCGCCGACAGTGCGGTGACATCGCGCAGATCGACGGTGTCGGCGACCTGCTCGGGCATCGGCTCAATGGCGAGCAGGCGCTGGGCGCCCCCGCCGCGGACGGCGATGGCCCTGGCATTCACGCCGGCCAGGAGCCGGCCCTCCAGTGCCTCTGAGACCGGCTCGCCGGTCCGGCCGTCCAGAACCAGGGCGGCGACCTGCGCCGCCGCCAGCCGGTCCGACATCCACTCGATCCGGTAATTGGCCACCGCGGGCACGTAGGTGAGAACCTCCGCCACCACCACGAACGCCACGGTGACGAGGAACAGCCGCCCCGACAGGCCGAGGCGTGCCGTGCGCCGCTCGAGCAGATCGCGAGTTTGAACGGAGGCCGGCGAAACCGGTGCCGCGGCCTGATCGGACTCGACGGACACGTCGTTCACGCTCCGCGCGGGCATCGCAGATGAGGATCAGCGGAGGGAGGATTAAGAAAGCTCGAGCCGGGTCCGGCCTTCGCGGGATACATGTTCGCAAGCCACAGATTCGCAGGCGGGAATACAGGCTCTCGTCGGTGAGCACTATACGATATCAACCCGCAGGCGGTTGCATGTGCCCTTAAGACACGGAAAAACACAGCCGGCGGAGGTTCGCGCAGCTCGGCCGCCTTTCTCAGCCGCGTCTGGCGCGCCGGCTCAGCAGCATGCTGAACAAGGCGAAAACGGCCAGCATCGCGAGCCCCGCCACCATCTTGGGCGTGACGAGCGCCCGCAGGGTCAGGGCATTGTCGCAGTTGTCGGTCCCCGCCGCCAGGCAGGTGGCTCTGGCGGCCTCATGGACGGCGACGACATCCTCGATACCCGCGCCCGTGGTGGCGTACACGATGGCGCCCGGCAGCAGCCCCAGGAAGGTCGCGAGCACGAAGATCCGCATCTTCACCCCGAAGGCGGCGGGCGCGAGATTGGTCACCCAGAAGGGGAACAGCGGAAGGAGGCGCAGGACCGCGATATAGCCGAAGGCGTTGCGCCGGAAGCCCTCGGCCAGCCCGGCGAGGCGCGTGCCGCCCACGCGCCGCAGCAGGTCGGCGCCCGGCCCCCGGCCGATGGCGAACACGATGGCGGCGCCCGTTGTGGCGGCGCAGACCGCGGTGAGCGCCCCCGGAACGATGCCGAACAGGAAGCCGCAGACCATCGTCAGGATCAGCGTGGCCGGTACCGAAACGACCACGGCCCCGACATAGAGGCAGTAGGCTGCGACCAGGGCGCGGAGATAGCCGGCGTCGACGAAGCCGCGCAGCCAGACCCGCGAGGCGAGGAGCCGATCGAGGCTCAGGAGCTGGGCGGCCCCTGAGAGCAGGACGATCACCGACACCGTCAGGAGAAGGACCAGCGGAAGCCAGCGCCGCAGCCGTTTCCAGCGACCTTCGCCCCGATCTTCGCCAAGACCCTTGCCGCGCCCTTCGGCGGCGGGCGCGTTGCCGGTCTCGCTCACCCGGGCTTGCGCATCCGCAGAATCTTGAAGAACCCGCCCGGGAAGGTCGGCTTCAATCCCAGGACCTCGACGCCGTTGCGCCGGGCCCAGGCCTCGATCCGGGTCGCCTTGAAGTCGGACGACCAGCCGATCTTCGTGCAGAGCGGCGCCACAATCTCCTCGACCCGGGCGACCGGACCCTCGCTCTGGCCGAAATGGTTGGCGAGCACGATGCCACCGCCCGGGCGCACCACCCGCAGGAACTCCGACATCGCGGCCTCGGGATCGGGCACCAGGGTGATCAGGAACTGCGCCACCACGGCGTCGAAGCTCGCATCGGCGTAGCCCAGGTGGCAGACATCCATCACCTGGAGGCCCTTCACGTGGGACAGGTTCCGGCGCCGGACCTTGGCGCGGGCGCGCTTGAGCATGTCCTCGGAGAGGTCGACCCCGCAGACGAAGCTCGCCTTCGGGTAGTAGCCCAGCGCCAGCCCGGTGCCGACGCCGGCCTCCAGGATCCGCGGCCCGTGCTCGGCCGCCGCCTCCACCGCCGCGCGGGCCGCGGGCTCGGTGAGCTTGTCGTAGACCACGTCGTAGACGGGGGCCCAGCGGGCATAGGCCTTGCGCATCAGGGCCGTGCTCGGCCCGGCCATCTGCGGCTCGCTCAGCATCGTTCAAAGATTCCAGAGATTGAGATCAGGCGGCCTCGCGAGGCCGGGCCGACAACGCGTTGACACGCCGGATGGTGCCGCCGCCCAGAACCCGGGCCCGCGGGCCGTCATCCGCATAGATCGCGCAGGCCTGCCCCGGCGACACACCGTCCTCGGGCTCGGCGAGCACGATCTCGGCCGTGCCGTCCGACCCGACCGAGAGCAGGGCCGGGCGCGGTGGCCGGGTCGAGCGCACGCGCACCGCCACCGACAGGTCGCGCACGGTTTCGGCCGCGCCCTCGCCGAGCCAGTTCAGGTCCGAGAGGCGGATCCGGGTCGTGGCCAGCGCAATGCGCGGTCCGACCACCACCCGCGCCGTATCCGGCTCCAGGCGCACCACGTAGAGCGGATCCGGCCCTGACAGGCCGAGGCCCTTCCGCTGCCCTACCGTATAGTGGACGATGCCGTCGTGCCGGCCCAGCACGTGGCCGGCGAGATCGACGATCTCGCCGGGCCGCGCCGCGTCGGGGCGCAGGCGGGCGATCACGTCGCTGTAGCGGCCCTGCGGCACGAAGCAGATGTCCTGGCTGTCCGGCTTCTCGGCGAGCGACAGGCCGAGATCCTTCGCCAGCGCACGGGTCTCGGATTTCTCCATCTCGCCGAGGGGGAAGCGCAGGAAATCCAGCTGCTCGGCCGTGGTGGCGTAGAGGAAGTAGCTCTGGTCCCGGGCGGGATCGAGGGCGCGGTGGAGCGCCCGGCCGCCGCCCGGCAGTGCCCGGCTCGCCACATAATGGCCGGTGGCCAGGGCGTCGGCATTCAGGTCCCGGGCAAGACCCAGGAGGTCGCGAAACTTCACGGTGCGATTGCATTCGACGCAGGGGATCGGCGTCTCGCCAGCCAAATAGCTCTCGGCGAACTTCTCGATGACCGCGTCTCGGAAGCGGTCCTCGTAGTCGAGGACGTAGTGCGGGATGCCGAGATGCTCCGCCGCCGCCCGTGCGTCGTGGATGTCCTGGCCGGCGCAGCAGGCGCCCTTGCGGTGGCTCGCCGCGCCGTGGTCGTAGAGCTGGAGCGTCACGCCGACCACGTCGAAGCCCTGCCGCTTCAGCAGGCCCGCGACCACGGAGGAATCGACGCCGCCCGACATGGCGACGACGACGCGCGTCTCGTGGGGGGCTTTGGGAAGATCGAGGGCGTTCATCGCGAGGATCCGCAGCCGCCGGCCCGGAGGCGCCCTGGCTGCACGGGCCGTCTATAGCGGGACTTCGTCCGGCTTTCCAGGCCGGCCGGCCCCGGCACCCGGCAGATCCTGCCGGGCGGGCGGCAGGTTCGATCTGGGCTGCGCCGAGCGCCGCGGAAGAGATCGAGTCTTTTCAATACCTTAGCCGAAAGATCCGGTGGCGCGTGGTTTGCTGCGGAGCGGCCGAGAGGAGTCCGGTATGGCGAGCGGTGCGGCGGATCGTTTAGATGTCACTACCTGGATTCCGTCCGCGCGGCCTGCGTCCGCCCCGCGGTCGGGCTGGGAGGCGGCGGGCGTGGCCGCCCGGGCTGATACGTCCTCGCAGGAGCGCTTCGGCGCCGCCTTGAGCGCCGCCCAGGCGCGCGACGACGCGGCGGAGACGCGCGCCCGCGCGGCCGACCAGCGCGACATGGCCGCATCGGCCCGCACCCGTCAGGCCGATCAGCGCGATCAGGCCGAGGCCGCGCGTGCGGCGAGCGACCGTGCGCGGGATTCGGCGCTGCAGACCGACGCCCGCGCCGCCGACAGGAAGGCCGGCCTCGCCCGGCAGGCGGATGCGGTGGCTCCGACGGCGCGTGCAACGCAGGCCGATGCACCGCGCTCCGCCGCTGACGCGCGTGCGGAAGCTCGGGCACCGGCGGCGACGCACGGCGCGGAGACAGGCCGGACGGAATCCACTGCACAGCCGCGCTCCGAGGCAGCCGCGACCGCACAGGATCCGGCCTCCAAGACAACCGACACGGCGGCTCGTGACACGGCGCCGACGGAGACGACGGCGCTGCCGCAGAAGGCCGACGCCGCTGCCCAGCCGGCCGGTTCTGGCCCTTCCGCCTCCCTGCTGGCCCTCATCGCCGCGCTGACCGAGGGCGGTGCGGCGACCGGAACGGGCAAGACCGACGCGGACGCCGGCACCGGCGCGGCGACCGTGCAGGACAGTGGGGCGGCGCCCTCCGGAACGGGCGCGGCCGCGGGCCTCCCCGGCACGGGTGCACAGGGCGGCAGCCACGCTGGCGGTGAAGTGTCGGGGATCGCCGGAATCGCCCCCGGCGCGACGGCGGCAGGTGCTGGAAGCGGGCTGGGCAAGGTCGAGAAGAGCAGCATCCCGGTCGATGGCCCCACGGTCGGCGTCCCCGCGGCTGCGTCATCGGACCGGGACGGCCAGGATTTCCTCGCCGCTCTGGCCGATGCGGGCCGGGGCGCAAATCCGCTTGAGGGCACGCCCCCGGCCGCGCAGGGCGCCCCGACGCCGCCGGTGCCGCCCAGCTCCGCCGCCGGCGCGACGAATGCCGCGCAGGGCGCCGCTGCCCCGACCCAGACCGCCGCGCCAGTCCAGACCGACCCGCCGATCCCCATCGGCCAGGTACCGATGACCATCGGCCTGCGCTCCCTGCGCGGATCCAACGAGTTCCAGATCCGGCTCGATCCGGCCGAACTCGGGCGCATCGACGTCAAGCTGGAGATCGACAAGGCGCATGGCCGGGTCATGACCCACCTCGTGGTCGACCGGCCGGAGACGCTCGCCCTGCTCCAGCGCGATGCCGGCCAGTTGCAGCAGGCGCTGTCCCAAGCCGGCTTCGATCCCGCCGGCGGCGGCCTCAACCTGTCGCTGCGGGGCGACGGCAGTGCTCCGAACGGCGGCAGCGGCGGCCAGCAGGGCGACTCTCCCCGCGGCGGCGGAGCGGACTGGCCCCGTGATCAGGCCGAGGCCCCGCAGGACGTCGCCCCGATCCGCTTCCTGCGCGGCTACGGCGGCGTCGACATGAGAATCTAGGCGGCGCGGGCGGCACCCGCCTCGCGGACCGGCACAGACACAGCGCGCGTCCGGGCCCTGCGCCACGGCGCGGCATGGGAGAGATCAGCATGACGAGCGGCATATCCAGCCTCACCAGCACGACGTCCAAGACGGGCTCGTCGTCGGGCAGCAGCGGCAACGCGACCGAGATCGCCAGCAACTTCACGCAATTCCTGACGCTGCTGACCACGCAGCTCAAGAACCAGAACCCCCTCGACCCGATGGACACCAACCAGTTCACGCAGCAGTTGGTGCAGTTCGCCGGTGTCGAGCAGCAGCTCAAGTCGAACGACCGCCTCGACAGCATCCTGAGCGCGTCGCAATCGGCGAGTTCGGCCTCGGCCACGAGCTACATCGGCAAGACCGTGACGGCGGATGGCAGCGCCTCGCAGCTGTCCAACGGCTCGGCCTCTTGGACGCTCTCCCCCGCCCGGGCCACCTCGAAGGCGGTGATTACGATCCTGGACTCGAAGAACAACGTCGTGGCCACGCAGACCACCGCGCTCACCGCCGGCAGCCAGACCTACACGTGGAACGGCAAGACCTCGGCGGGCCTGAGCGCGGCAGACGGGAATTATTCGATCAAGGTTTCGGCCACGGATGCGACCGGCGCCGCGGTGGCGGTCGACACGAGCCTGACCGGCACCGTGGACGAGGTCGATCTCAGCGGGACGACGCCTGTGCTGGTGATGGGCTCGCAGAAAGTGCCGCTGTCCAGCGTGCAGACCATCGGGTTGTCCACAAGTGGCACTTAACGAATCATATCTGAGTGACTCGCTTCAACATCTCTTAAGCGGGCGCAAGTACCTTCAATGCTCGACAGGTCAGTCGAGTGTAGAGCGTATCATGACCGAACCGAGCCGCCCGAGAGTGAAGTACGTGATCGGGCCCGACGGCAGCCCTCTGACGATTGCGGATCTTCCGCCCCCGAGCACCCGTCGCTGGGTGATCCGGCGCAAGGCCGAAGTCGTGGCCGCGGTGCGCGGCGGCCTCCTCAGCCTTGAGGAGGCGTGCAAGCGCTACACGCTGACCACCGAGGAATTCCTAAGCTGGCAGTTCTCCATCGACCAGCACGGCCTCGCCGGCCTGCGGACGACCCGGATCCAGCATTACCGGCACTGAATCCCGGCGTCCTGGTTGGACACCGTCGTTCCGGGGCGCTTCTGGCGATCCCGGAACCCACAAAGATCGAGGGTACAGAAACCCGGCGCGTCGGCGGTTCTGGGTTCCGGGCTCTGCTCCGCGGTCCCGGGATGACGCGACGGCCCCTCCCGAAGCGACGACCTTCGCCGGAGCGGGCTGAGCGAATCCGAGAGCCCACGAAGCCGCGTCCGGACCTCCGGACGCGGCTTCGTGCCGTTCCGGCCCCCGCCTTCTTGCCCGCCGGACGCGCGGCATTAACGCCTCGCTAACCACGACCTGGGCAATTTCTGCCGAGCGGGCCGCTGGGGTCCGCCAGCGTTAGAGTGCAGCGAATCCGCCCGTGAAGCCGGTCCTCGATCTCGTCACGAAGTTCGGACCGGCCCGGATCGCCGCCATGGTAGCGGTGACGCTGACCCTCATCGGCTTCTTCGCCTTCATCATCCTGCGGGTCTCGCGCCCCGATATGGGCGTGCTGTTCTCCGACCTGTCGATGCAGGATTCCGCCTCGGTGGTTCGCGAACTCGACAGCCGCGGGATCCGCTACGAGACCCGCGGCGACGCCGGTCAGACCATCCTGGCGCCCCGGCCGGATCTCGCGAAGCTGCGCATGGACTTGGCCGGCAAGGGCCTGCCGACCCAGGCCGGCGTCGGCTACGAGATCTTCGACAAGGGCGACGCGTTCTCGTCGACCAACTTCGTGCAGAACGTGAATCACCTGCGCGCCCTGGAAGGCGAGCTGGCGCGCTCGATCCGGGCAATCGGCCGGGTCCAGGCGGCCCGCGTCCATCTCGTCCTGCCGGAGCGCCGCCTGTTCGAGCGCGACCGGGAGAGCCCAAGCGCCGCCATCGTGCTGAAGCTGATGGGTGACCTCGACGCCGGGCAGGTGCGGGCGATCCGCCACCTCGCGGCCTCGGCGGTCGAGGGCTTGAAGCCAGAGCGGGTCTCGATCGTCGACGAGCGCGGCCGGCTGCTGGCCGACGGTGCCCGGGACGCCGCGACCGACGTCGCCAGCGGGTTCGAGGACCGGCAGGTCGCGCTGGAAAGGCGCCTGCGGGGCCAGATCGAGGACGTGGTCGCCGGCATCGTCGGCCCCGGCCGGGCCCGCGTTCAGGTCAGCGCGGAACTCGACCTCAGCCGGGTCGAGAGCCGCTCCGAGACCTTCGATCCCGAGAGCCGCGTCGTGCGCTCCGCCCAGACCCGCACGGAATCGGCGGTCACCGGCAATGCCGAGGGGCAGGTGAGCGTCGGCAACGAGCTGCCCGGCGCCAACGGCGGCGACAAGGCGCCGACGCCCAAGGACGCGACCAACAAGAACGAGGAAACCACGAACTACGAGATCTCCCGGGTCACCAAGACCGAGATCGCCGAGGGCGGCCGGATCAAGCGCCTGTCGGTCGCCGTGGTGCTCGACGGAGTCTACGCCACCGCGCCCGACGGCAAGCAGACCTACAACCCGCGCACGCCCGCCGAGATCGAGCGGATCACCGCCCTGGTGCGCGGCGCGGTCGGCTTCGACAAGGCCCGCGGCGACCAGATCGAAGTGGTGAACCTGCGCTTCGCGGAGGCGCCGAGCGTGCCGCAATTCACCGAGCCCACGCTCATCCAGTCGCTGCTCGCCCCCACCAAGGAGGACGTGCTGCGCATGGCCGAGCTCGGCGTGCTGGCGCTGCTGACCCTCATCGTCCTCCTCACGGTGGTCCGCCCCCTGTTGCGCCAGGTGCTCGCGCCGATGCCGGACGAGCCGGCCCTGACCCCGTCAGGGCTGGCACTCCCCGGCGACGCCTCCGCGATCGCCGGCCCGGGCGGGACCGTGACGGTCATCGACCGTGACAGCCCGACGGCGCGGCTGATGGAGTTCGCCAAGATCAACGGCCAGGTCCAGGCCGAGACGGTCCAGCGCGTGGTCGACATGGTCCGGGCGAGCCCGTCCGAGACCGTCGAGGTGCTGCGCACCTGGATCCAGGAAGAGTGAAGCGTAAGGCGTCGAGGGCAGAACGATGGCGGCAGGTGCGGCACTGGGTCTGGGGAACACGCTGGCGACGGCGGGCGGCGATTCGTTCGCATCCATGCCCGGTCCGCAGCGCGCCGCCGCGCTCCTGCTGATGCTCGGCGAGGAGGAAGGCGCGCCGATCTGGCAGATGCTGGAAGAGGAGGAGATCAAAAAGGTCAGCCACGCGATGGTCCAGCTCGGCACGCTGGAGGCGCAGACCGTCGAGAAGCTGATCATCGAGTTCGTGACGAAGCTCGGCAACAGCGGCGGCATCTCGTCGAACTTCGAGCGGACCGAGGCGCTGCTCCTCAAGATCTTCCCGAGCGACCAGGTCTCGCTGATCATGGCGGAGATCAAGGGTGCGTCGGGCAAGCGCGTCTGGGCCTCGATCGCCCAGGTCGACCCGGAGATTCTCGCCTCGTTCCTGCGCAACGAGTACCCGCAGACCGTGGCGGTGGTGCTGTCGCGGGTGCGGGCCGACTACGCCGCCAAGGTGCTGACCATCCTGCCCGAAGATTTCGCCATCGACTGCCTCAACCGGATGCTGCGCATGGAGACGGTGCAGAAGGAGGCCCTGCGCCACATCGAGGAGACCCTGCGGGTCGAGTTCGTGTCGACCATCGCGCAGACCCAGCGCCGCGACGCCCACGAGATGATGGCCGACGTGTTCAACGCCTTCGATCGGCAGACCGAAGGTCGTTTCCTCGCCGCCCTCGACCAGGCGAATCGCGGCTCGGCCAAGCGCATCCGCGAGCTGATGTTCACCTTCGAGGACCTGCTCAAGCTCGATCCGGGCAGCGTCCAGACCCTGATGCGCAATATCGACGGCGATACGCTGTGCCGGGCGCTCAAGGGCGCCAACGAGCCGACCCGGGCCTTCTTCATGAAGCAGATGTCGACCCGCGCCGCCAAGAACCTCACGGACGAGATGGCCTCGCTCGGGCCGGTCCGGCTCAAGGAGGTCGACGAGGCGCAGGCGAAGATGACCGAGACCGCCAAGGACCTCGCCGAGAAGGGTGAGATCATGATCGCCAAGAATAGCGCCGAGGAGGAACTGGTCTATTGAGCGCCCAATCCGCCCGGAGCGCCAAGCCGTTCCTGTTCGAGACCGATTTCCGCAGCGCCCGCCCGAGCGCCGAGTCCCGGCGCGCCGCCGAGGCCGCCGCCCATGCCGAGGCGGAGGCCCATGCCCGCGGCGTCCAGGAGGGGCGGATCCAGGCGGAGGCGCAGCTCCAGGGACGGCTCGCCGACGCCGTGACCCGCTTGGCGCTGGCCGCAGCCGGCCTGATCGCCCAGGCCGACGCGCGCGACGCCGAGCGCGAGGCGCAGGCGGTCGAGGTGGCCATCCTGATCGCCCGCAAGGTGGCGGGTGATGCCCTCGACGCCGCCCCGCTCGCCGGCATCGGCGAGGCGGCCCGGACGGCGCTCCAGCATCTGCGCGGCGTGCCGCACCTGGTGGTGCGGGTGCATGAGAGCCTGGTCGAGGAGGCCGAGATCCTGGTGAAGCGCCTCGCGCGCGAGCGCGGCTACGAGGGTCGCCTCGTCGTGCTCGGCGACCCCGACATGGCCGCGGGGGACGCCCGCATCGAATGGGCGGACGGCGGCATCGTGCGGGAGCGCGCCCGCATAGAGGCGGCGGTGCTGGACGCCCTCGGCCTGCCGACGAGCCCGTGAGGAGATCCTGATGTCCGACGATTTCAGCCTGCCCCAGCTCGGCGAGCACGACACCGACTACGCCGCGGGCTCGATCCGCGACGCGCCCACCACCCCGAAGACGGCGGCGGACCTGGAGCAGCTCTTCGACGTGCCGGTGATGGTCTCGGCGGTGCTCGGCTCCGCCCGGATGCCGATCGGCGACCTTCTCCGGCTTGGGCCCGGCGCGGTGCTCGAACTCGACCGGAAGGTCGGTGAGGCGATCGACGTGTTCGTCAACAACCGGCTGGTCGCCCGCGGCGAGGTCGTCCTCGTCGAGGACCGGCTCGGCGTGACGATGACCGAGATCGTCAAGGGCGAGTGATTTGTCGGTGCGGACGCCGGGAGGCTGTCCGCGCCACGGTATTTGAGAGGGACGAACCATGCGGCTCCTGATGATCGGGCGGCTCAACGGCGAGTTGATCACCGCCTCGAAGATCGCCATGCAGCGCGGCGCCGCCGTGACGCAGGCCGACGCCGTGCCGCAGGGCCTCTCCGTCCTGCGTGCGCGGGGCGCCGATCTCATCATGATCGACGTGAGTCTGCCGATCCGCGACCTCGTCACCGCGCTGGAGGCGGAGCGGATCCGTACGCCGGTGGTCGCCTGCGGCGTCTCGGCGGACGCCTCGGCCGCCGTGGCGGCGATCCGGGCCGGCGCCAAGGAGTACATCCCGCTTCCACCCGATCCCGAGATGATCGCGGCGGTTCTGGAGGCGGTCGCCACAGATCGTGCCGCCTTCATCTGGCGCGACCCCTCCATGGAGCGGGTGGTCAAGCTCGCCGAGCAGGTCGCCCGCTCCGAAGCCTCGGTGCTGATCACCGGCGAGAGCGGCACCGGCAAGGAGGTGTTGGCCCGCCACGTCCACCAGAAGTCCAACCGGGCAGGCAAGCCCTTCGTCTCGGTGAACTGCGCCGCGATCCCCGAGGCGCTGCTCGAATCCGAGCTGTTCGGCCACGAGAAGGGCGCGTTCACCGGCGCGGTCGCCCGGCGCATCGGCCGGTTCGAGGAGGCCAATGGCGGCACGCTGCTCCTCGACGAGATCTCCGAGATGGATGTGCGTCTGCAGGCGAAATTGCTGCGGGCGCTGCAGGAGCGGGTGATCGACCGGGTCGGCGGCACCGCACCGGTGCGCGTCGATATCCGCGTGCTCGCCACCTCGAACCGCAACCTCGCCGAGGAGGTCCGCAAGGGCACGTTCCGCGAGGACCTGCTCTACCGGCTCAATGTCGTCGCCCTGCGGCTGCCGCCGCTGCGCGAGCGTCCGGCCGACATCATCGAACTCGCCACGCACTTCGCGCGGAAATACGCCGTGGTGAACGGAATGCCGGTCCGTCCGCTCTCTGCGGAAGCCCGGGCGCTGGTGCTGAAGAACCCGTGGCGCGGCAATGTCCGCGAGTTGGAGAACACGCTGCACCGGGCTGTGCTGCTCGCCTCGGGCGACACGATCGGTCCGGAGGCGATTCTCTCACCCGACGGCGAGACCTTCGCCGCCGAGGGACCGGCGGCGCGCGCCGCACAGGTTGCCGAGGCTGCCACCCGTGGGCTGGTGGGACGGACGGTGGCGCAGGTCGAGTGCGACCTGATCCTCGATACCCTGGACCATTGCCTCGGCAATCGGACCCACGCGGCCAAGATCCTCGGCATCTCGATCCGGACCCTGCGCAACAAGCTCAACGAGTACGTCTCGGCGGGCCTCGATGTGGCGGAGCCAGGCGGGGTCCGGGCGAGCGTCGCCTGCGGCTGAGGTGCGGCTCAGTTTCGCCGCTTCGCAGCGGCGTCACTCCGTCAGCCCGGGGCCGTGCAGCCGAGCCCGGGACTCAGACACGCCGAGGCGCGAGAGCCGAGCGCCGGCAGTGTCTTTGGCGTCCGGACCCGCCTTCAGCGCCGCGGAACGACTGTGCGTCCTGTCAGCGTCCGAACTCGTCACGGATACGAATGGGCGCGCACCCGCGCCGCAACGGGGTCGGAGCGGAACCGGGCGCGGGGCTAACGCCGCCCGCTCTGTGCCGCCTTATGGGCTTCGGTCTGGGCCGCGAAGGCCGCGTCGAGCTTGCGCAGGGATTCGTAGCGGGCCACATCGCCCTCGACGTCGCGGATCGTCTCCTCGACGAGGTGGCGCTGGAGGGCGACCCGCGGATCGTCCGGGGGGAACGCCTCCCGCTCCTGCAGCCGGAGCACCGCCTGCCGCACGACCGTGTAGACCGCCTCGCGCTCCTCACGAGTCATCGACGGCTGGATCGCCTTCGCGACGAGATCGGAGAAATCCGACATGGATCGTTAGACTTCGCTCATCCAGGGGCACCCGGGTCCCGGGCCGCCTCCCTCTACAGGATCGCGCCGCCCGGGATCCAGATCCCGGGCTGCCGTCGCCGCTACATCCTCTGGTCGCGGATGCCGGCGATCAGCAGCGAGGACGAGCTCCAGATCACCAGGAAGCAGAAGAACGACACCAGCAGGGAGTGGCCCCGCTCGGGATAGAGGCTGTCGGTGGGCAGGACCGGCGGCACGAAGGTGGCCAGGAAGATGTGCTGCTTGCTGGCCGAAATGCGCGCGCGGTCGAGCAGGCTGTGGGCCGATTCCTCGAGCTTCTCGGCAATCGTCCGTTCGACCAGCAGCCCTTCGTACTGAAGCAGCGCCTCGGTCAGATTCTGGCCGCCCGCGCTGGCATTGGTGCTCGTCAGCTCGTCCTGAAGCGCCTTCATCTGCTGGTCGATAGCCGCGATGTTGGCGACGTAGGTCTGGATCGAGCGTGAACGCTCGTCCAGATTCGAGCCGCGCAGGACCTGCAGGTCGTTCTCGGCCTTCAGCTTGTCCTTCCGCAGGAGCGTCAGGGTGGTCAGCGTCCCCTCGGCCGTCTTGATCGGATCGATCACGCCCCACTGATTGCGGAACGCCTGCAGCGCGACATGCGCCTTGCTCAGCCGGTCCTGAGCGACCTTGGCGTCGGCCTCGGCCTGGGTGACCATGTCGGCCTGCGCACGCTTCGAGATGTCGTTGATCAGCGCCTCCGAGCGCGACACCACCGCCTGGGCGATGGTCAGGGCATCCTCGGGCGTGAAGGCGCGCACGGACAGGCGGATCACGCCCGAAATCGAGTCGATATGCGCCTCGACGTGCTTGCGCCAGTATTTGGTCAGATCCTCAATCGGGTCGGTGGGATCGAAACGCGTCCAGAAATCGGCCTCGGGCCGGGAGAACATCTTAGAGATGCCGATGCTCTTCTCGAGCGCCTCGACCAACGTCTGGCTGTTGATGTAGTCGCGGACGATGAAGCTGTCCTGGCTGTTGTGCTTCTGAATCAGGTTCGTGTACTGGCCGAGCGAGATGTTCTCCATCGGCTCGACGTTGCCGCGGACCGCAAACTGGGCCTCCGCGACGTACTGGTTGGACGCGAACACGAACAGGTAGAGCCCGACCACGAGGGTGGGCAGGAGAACGAAGAAGCTGACGCGGCGGATGATCCGTGCGCCGTAGGTCGAGGTGTCCTCCTCGCGGGGACGCAGGCCCGGCAGCCGGTTCCAGTCCAGGCGCTGCCGCACCGAGGCGACGAGCGCCCGCGCGGTGCGCTTCTCCGGCACCGGCCGGATCGTCTCCGCGCTGCGCCGCAGCTCCGTCATGGTCGGAGCGGCGAACGTCACGATCTCGCCTTCGCGCGTGTCGTCCTTGACGTCGTCGAAGCTCATCCGCTCATTGTTCCTGGGTCTGCGCCGGTTCCGCTGCCGCGGCGCCGGCCGAGGGGCGGCCCGTGCGCGGTTACCGGGATCCCGTTCTTTTAGGCCCTTTTTATGGCACCTCGCCCGGTCCGCCCTCGGCTGCTGCACCGCGGCGACGGGCGCCGTAGCCCAGGGCGGGTATCGCGGCCTACAGTCTCTGAATGATGACAGAACCGCATGTCACGGGCGTGGCCGGCCGCGCCGCCGGCCGCTCGGCCAAGACCAAGCTCTCCGAGATCGTCGTCGTTTGCGCCAAATGCGCCAAGCGGCAGGGCCTGCGCGGGCGGGACCTGTGCGCCCTGCTGAAGAAGGCCGGAAAGAAGGCTGCCCGGGACGGGGCACCGGGCCGCCGGGGGAAGCTCTGCATCGTAGAGGCGGGCTGCCTCGGTCCCTGTCCGAAGCGCGCCGTGGCGGTCGCCACCGGGGCCAGCCTCGCCGCGGGCCGGGTCATCCTGCTCGACCCCGCCGCCGGCCCGGCCGAGGCCCTCGCCGCCGTGCTTGATCCCGTCCTGCCGCGCCGTGTGGTCCCCGAATTCGGCCCCAATACCGCTCTAGCGGCGGTACGACCCGACGAATCGCCGCCACTCCGCTGACCGGCACAACCTGGAGCGCGCTCTTGCCCGCCTCTCGACGCGAGGCCCGCACACCGTGACCGGCGACCACGTTTCCCGGAAGCGGCGGGCGACCCACGCCGTGCTGCGCCGCCTCCCGCTGTTCGGCACCCTGATCGGCCTCGGCCTCGCTATCTGGCTCGTGGCGACCAACGATCTCGCCGCCGTGGCCACGGCCTTCGGGCGGATCGGAGTCGCGGGCTTTGCCGGCGTCACGCTGGTGAGGGTCCTCGTGATTCTGCTCTGCGGCCTCGCCTGGGCCCGAATCCTCGACGGGCTGACGCCGGCGGCGGCTTCGGCCTGCCTGATCCTGCGCTTCGTCCGCGAAGGCATCAACGTGCTGCTGCCCGTGGCCTCGGTGGGCGGCGACGTCCTCGGCGCGCGCCTCCTCACCTTCTGGGGTGTCGCCGGCTCCCTGGCGGCGGCCTCCGTCCTGGCCGACATGCTGTTCCAGGTCGGAACCCTCGCCCTGTTCGCCAGCCTCGGCGCAGGCCTCCTCAGCCGGGTCGAGGGCGCCGAGGCGGCAGCCCTCGCCAGCTGGACGCTGCGGACGCTCGCAGTGGCTGGGCTGGCGGTGGCGGCATTCTTCGCCCTCCAGCGGACCGGCATCGTGCGGATGATCGAGGATCGGCTCGCCGCCCTCGGCCGGCGCTTCGTCCGCGAGACCGAGGCGCGCCCCGAGCCGGCGCCGCGGATCCAGGGCGCCCTGGACATGGTCTGGGCGCGGAGCCGCCGGGGTCATCTCGCCCAGTCCTTCGCCCTGCACGCGCTGGCCTGGCTGCTCGGAACCGCCGAGGTCGCGGTCGTCCTCGCCTGCATCGGTGTGGACCATGTCGGCCTGGCGGACATCCTGGTGATCGAGGCGCTCAGCCAAGCGATCAAGGCGGCCGCCTTCCTGGTCCCGAGTGGGCTCGGCGTTCAGGAGGGCGGGCTCGTGCTGGTCTGCGGGTTGTTCGGCATCGATGCGGGCACCGCCCTCGCCCTGTCCCTCGCGCGCCGCGTACCCGACGTGGTCCTCGGCCTGCCCGCCCTGCTCGTCTGGCAGAACCTCGAGGCGCGCCGCGCCGGCGTGCGCCCGGCCACACCCAGCTGCGACCGTCCGTGACCTCACATAACCCCGACCCGATCCGTCCGAGGCGCACCGTCTCGAAGTCGCACCGGCGGCTGCTCATCCTGGCCGGACTGGCCGGCGGCCTGCTCGCCGCCGGCCCCGCTTTGGCGCAGAGCGTCACCCTCGACCTCGGCGCCGGCGGCACCACCGAGCGGGCCCTGCAACTCGTGGCGCTGATCACCGTCCTGGCGGTGGCGCCCTCCGTGCTCGTGATGGCCACGGCCTTCACCCGCATCGTCGTGGTGCTGTCGATCCTGCGGTCGGCGCTGGGCACCCAGACGGCGCCCCCGACCGCGGTGCTCGTCAGCCTCGCGCTGTTCCTGACCGCCTTCGTGATGGCTCCGACGGGCCGCGCGGCTTACAGCGCCGGCATCGAGCCGCTGATCGCCGGCCGGATCACGCAGGCCCAGGCGTTCGAGCGCGCCTCGGCGCCGTTCAAGACCTTCATGCTGCGCAATGTGCGCGAGAAGGACCTGAAGCTGTTCCTCGACCTCGCCAAGGTGCAGACGCCGAAGGGCCCGGAGGATGTCGGCCTCGAGATCGTGACACCGGCCTTCATGATCTCGGAACTGCGCCGCGCCTTCGAGATCGGCTTCCTGCTGTTCATCCCGTTCCTGATCATCGACCTCGTGGTCGCCTCGGTTCTGATGGCCATCGGCATGATGATGGTCCCGCCGGCCACAGTCGCGCTGCCGTTCAAGCTGATCTTCTTCGTGCTGGTCGACGGCTGGACCCTCGTCGCCGGCTCCCTGGTCCAGAGCTACGGCGGATGAGAGCGGTCGCGCCGGGCCGTCAGCCAGGGAGGGACGTCGCGTCGACGATCCGGACCGCCGCGAAGCCCTCCGCGTCCGACGGCGGCTCGAACAGACGGTCGACGGAGCGGATGCTCGACTCCGGGACCTGCCGGTCCGGGGCGCGCCGCCGGTTCCGCTCGAGGGCGACAGAGAGCGGCGCGCGGATCCAGACGGCCTCCGCGGCGACGCCGCAGGCTCGCGCGACGGCGAGGATCGGCGCGCGGTGCCGCCTGCCGGGCAGGGCGGCGTCGAGGTAGACGCGGCCGGCCTGGGGCTGCTGCCGGGCGATCCAGGTGGACTTTCCGGCCCCCTGCAGGCCGCACACGACCACGAGCCGCTCCACCGAGTCCGCGGCGAGCGCCGCGCGCAGCGCCGCGAGGGCCAGTCGCCACGCCTCGGCGTTCCGTTCGGGCGTCCAGATGCGGCCGTCCTCGGTGTCCAGGAAGGCGTCCGGGTCGATGACGACCACCGCGCTCACCCGGGCGGCGCGCCGGGTGTTTCGGCGCTGCTCTGCTGCTGGCCGCCCTGCGGACCACCCGCGGGTGCCTCGGCGCCCGCACCCGGTGCCTCCGGCCGGCCGCGATCGGGCGTGGCGGCGTCCGGGTACCGCTTGCGATACTCGGCCAGGAAGGCCGACAGGGTCTGGGCCTTCGTGGCGCGCGCCGCGATGTCCCGGAAGCCCGGTGCCCGGGTCGGGTCCGTGCCGGTCAGGAGTGCGAAGGTGCGGGCATCCGGGCTCGCCGCCATCCCCTGCGAGAACTTCGCCTTCAGCCGCTCCAGGCCGATGGCCTCATGCGCGAGATCATAGGCGATGGCGGCACGCACGACGTCGGCGCGCGCCTGATCGTCCAGGGGCTGGCCGGACTGCCACGCTTCGCCGAGCAGCGCCTCGTGGGCTTCGCCGGCCTCGCGCCAGCGGCGTGCACCCCAATAGATGTCGGCGCGCAGACGCTCGATATCCGGGCCGCTCTCGCCCTCGATCGTCTCCAGCGCAAAGTCGGTCCGGGTCAGGTCCGACAGGGCACGGGCGCGGATCAGGGCGCGGGCGCGTTTGAGCTCGCCCGGCAGTTCGGGCAGCTCGGTGGCATCGAGGACCTTCAGCGCCTCCATGGGCTTGTCGTCCATCAGCCGCACCGTCGCGAGCCGCGCCGCCACCGAGGAACGCGCCGGGCCGGTGAGGCGGTTGTCGATCTGGTACTGCAGGAGGTCGGCGGCGGAATCGAGCAGGTCGAGGCTCACGAGGCGGTCGGCCAAGCGGCGCACCACCTCGTCACCGCGCCGTCCGATCGGGCTCAGCTCGCGGAAATCGAAGAAGAGCGCCACGGCCTCGATCCCGGGGAGCTTGTCGCCCTTGTCGGTGAGGTAGAGGCTCTCGAACGCCGCCTGCGCCTCCCGCGCCAGGGCCGCGGTGCCGGGGGCATTGGGCGCGAAGGCGTTGGCTCGGCGCACCGCCGTGAAAGCGTCGCGCCACCGGCCGGCCGCGAGATAGAGGCGGGCAAGGCCGGCAGTGATGCCGTCCTCCACCGGGCCTCCGTGCCAGGTCAGGGCGAACCGCTCCAGCCGCTCGACGGCGGCATCGGGGGCCAGCTTGCCGGCAGCCCGGGCCAGGAGCGTCCCCCGGAGCACGGCCTCGGCCGAGACCGGACGCACGGCCGACTCGTCCAGGCGCGCATAGGCGTCCAGAGCCGCCTCGGTCTGGCCGGTCGCCTCGGCCACGCGGGCGCGGACCAGGGCCAGCCGGTCCCGGATCCAGGGCGACAGATCGCGTTCCGCCTCCGCCCGGGCGGCGGCGGTCTCGGCATCGCCGTTCTCGATCGCCGATTCGGCTGCACTCGCCCGGATCAGCTGCGCGACATCCGCGGGATAGCCATTGGCCAGCGGCAGAACCTTGAGGAAACCGGACTCCGCCGTCTTCCAGTCGCCCGTCCCGGCGGCCGCCATCGCGCGCCACAGAGCGGCCTCGGGATCATCGATCAGGAGCGGCACGCTGAGGGCCTTCAGCGCCTCGGTGTTCCGGCCGATCCGCACCAGGGCCATGCCCCGCAGGAGGGCGGTGTCGCGCTGCGCGGCCAGGAGAGGATCGTCGGCGGCCGCGATCTCGAGCGCGGTGAGGCCCTCGTAATCGAGGCCGTTGGCGAAATCTGCGCGTGCCAGGGCGAGCCGTGCCGGCCCGCGCTCGGACGGCGTCGCCGCGACGGCCGCGTCGAAGAGGCGGCGCAGAGTTTCGCGGACGTTCCCGGATCTGGCGCGCTCCCAGGCCTCCATCGTGATGGTGAGCGCCCCTGCATCGGCGAGCACCACGTCCGGCTTGCGGGCCGCCATCGAGGCGGCAAGGCCGCCCTCGCGGCCGATCGAGACGCCCTCGAGTTCGGGCCGCACGGCCAGATCGTCAGCGCCGGCGAGCACCGCCAGGCCGTGCCGGCTCGGCAGGATCTCGAAATCGACGAAGCGACGGCTCTTCGGATTGCCGACCGGATGCGCCGCCGCCGAGGTGACCACCGCGATCCGCTCGCCGTCGAGGGTGAGCCATGTCGCCGAGCCGGGTCGCGGCAGCGCGAGGGCGACGGCGATACGGCCGGACGGATCGGGCTTGCGGACCGGATCGATCGTGTCGCTCGGACTCAGCGTATCGCCCGCCGAGAGTTCCCACGCCACCCCGTTTCCGGTGATGACGGCGTTCAGATCAACGAGGCGGCCGGACGGGACCGGGAACCGCAGGACGGTCAGCGGGCCCGTTCGGGCCGGCGGTCCCATCGGCGCGAGGCCCTGGCTCGCCGGTGGCACGATGACCGGCTCCGCGGTCTCGAAGGCCAGCGTCGCGATGCCGCCGCGCTCGAACAGGACGGCCGGCGGCAGGGACTGGAACGGGAAGATCAGACCGCCGCCGGCACGGCGCGTCGGCGGCGCTTCGGGCGGGCGGGGTGCGGCGACCGGCGCCGCCGGACGTGGCGGCACAGGCACGGCCGGGAGCGGCGTCCCAGTGGCAGGGCCCGGCACATCGACGGCGACCGCGGCTGACTCCAGCGGCTTGCGCCGGACCACGTCCACGAAGATGGCGCCGTCCTCCCGCTCGGTGCCGATCGTGTACCCGTCCTCGGGTGTAACGAGGAGGTTCGCCGAGGTGGCGTCGATCTCCGTCGCCAGCTTGGCAATGCCCGGCCGCGGGCGGCCGCGGGTCGCGCTAGGATCGATCGTCCAGGCACCGATCACCCGCACCCGCGTCGCGGGCCCTTCGGCGGTGACCACGGAAACGGCTTCCGCGGGCAGGCGCAGCGACAGCCGCGTCAGGGTCGGAAGCCGCGCCAGTTCGAGCGACAGGGGCCGGCGCACCGGTTCCGGGATCCGCGCCTTGAGCGCCTCCTCGGCGGCCCGGGCCCGGCGGGCGAGTTCGGCCACCACTTCGGGCGGGAGCGGCGGCGGGAGGCCGGACCAGCCCTCCGGCAGCAGGTCCAGGAACACGCGCTCGCCGGCCGTCTGGACGTTGAACCGAAAGGGTCGCTGCAGGGCGAGCCGGAGGCCGGTGCCGTCGGGGTCGCGGCGGACGCTGGCGACGAAGGCCGGCATCTCGTCGGCGAGATGCTCGGGCCCTGGGGCGATCCGCTCGCCGTAGCCGACGAGCAGCACGCCGCCGGCGAGCTTGGCCTTGAGCGCGACCGGCTTGTCGAAGGTCAGGACGATCCGGCCGTAGCCGCCGGCACCGCTGCCGATCTCGCTGCCCTTCGCGCCGATCAGCCGGGCGGCCAGGGCCGGGTCGACTGCCGCCAGCAGGGCGAGCAGCGCCAGCGACGCGGCCAGCAGCCGCGCGCCACGTCCTCGACCGACCCGGGGTCGCCCGCCCACCGATCCCATCGCCTCGCCGATCCGAACCCGGCGCGCGGCACCGGACGGGCCGCGGCGCGCGGCGCCACATCTCGGCGGGATCCTGCGGCACCGCGGCTAACGCTGGCTTAACCGTAACGGGAAAAGGCGGCGGAGCGCGGCGCGCTTCAACCGCTGAGGGCGACGGCCCGGTCGAAGGCCTGCGAGAAGCCCGTTAGCGGCACCGTGATCGTGGCCGGATCGGCGCTGCCCGCCTTCTGAGCGGTGACGGTCAGCGCCTTGGCGGTGCGCATCCCGTCGAGGGCCAACGTCGGGAAGCTGATCGCCACGATGCAGCCCTCTGCGCCGCAGGTCGTGTAGGGCGCACCCTTGCCGAGGGCCTGCTCGTCGAGCTTGAAGGTCACGCCGGGCTCGATCGACATCCCGAAGGGCATCAGCACGACGCCCTCGGAGCGGCCGTTCGCGGGCGTCTGCAGTTCGAAGCCGAACTTGCGCCGGCCAGTCTGCGAATCGCCCTGCGCCTGCGCCACGATGCAGGTGACCTTCTCGTTCGGGCGGGTGCAGGTCATCGTCCAGTCGCCGTAGCTCTCGCTGACGGTGCTGGCCCCGGCCGGCCACACGGCGTGCGCGGGCGCCGCATGGGTCGCGGCCTCCTCGGACTTGGCGGCCTCCGGCGGCTTGGCGGCCTCCGGCGGCTTGGACGCCTTGTGAGGGGCCGGCTTCGCCCGAGGCTTCGGACGCGCCTTGGCAGGCGCATCGGCAGGGGCTTCGGCGGATGGGGCGGCCTCGGGCTCGGCATCCTGCGCCCGCGCCGCCAGGTTCGGGACCGCTGTGAGCGAGGTCGCGATCAGGCTGAGACGCAGGAGCGCACGAAATGTCGGCATGGAATCACGATCCCCCGGAGCCACTGGACGGCAGAGCCGCCTAATGCCCAAGCCGGGGCGACGCAATCGCCGGACGCATCGGCCCCGGGTTGCGTGCCGGTCTCAGAGGGGATTCGGGCCGCCGACGGCGCGGGCGAGCGCGCAGCGGCGCGCGAAGGCGGTCTCGGAACCGCTGCGCAGGGCGCGGCCGACGGCGAAGACGAGAGTGAGGAAGCCGGGATCACGGTCGGCGGTCTCGACGACCGGGCCGGGGATCCGGGAGGTGATGAGCGCGAGCATGACGGACTCCTGATGCGAGGTCCCAGGCGTCTCCATGCTCCCCGATTTCAGTGGTCTTCTGCGCGACCCTGCTGCACTGCAATATGAGCCCCGCGCTCGGAGCCTGCCACCGGCGATAAGGCTGGGGACGCATGCACCGAGTTCATGGGCAAATCCGGGATCGGGCAAGTGGACGTTAAGGAAGGACTGGGCGGGCGCGGTTGACCGGCGACGGGCAAGCCGCCATTGAGCCCGTTTCCGGCGACTCGGACCCTGAAGCGCACCGGCACCACTCCGGCGGCGGGGCCTGTCGCCGCACTGTCACACGCGCGCCATAACCCGCCCGCGAGCCAGACGAGCGGACGCGCCCGGCATCCGCCAGACGAGGATATCCCGCATGACCGACCAGCCGACCCGTCACCCGATCCATGGCCGTATCACCGGCCCCATCGTGATGATCGGCTTCGGCTCGATCGGCCGCGGCACCCTGCCGCTCATCGAGCGCCATTTCGAATACGACCGCGCCCGCTTCACCGTGATCGACCCGGTCGACACCCATCGGCCTCTCGCCGAGAAGCACGGCCTGCGGTTCGAGACGGTGGCCCTCACGCCGGAGAACTACCGCGACGTGCTCACCCCGCTCCTCACGGAGGGCGGCGGCCAGGGCTTCTGCGTGAACCTGTCGGTCGACACCTCCTCGCGCGCCATCATGGAGCTCTGCCGCGAGCTCGGCGCCCTCTACATCGACACCGTGGCCGAGCCCTGGCCGGGCTTCTACTTCGACAAGAGCAAGAGCCAGGGCGACCGCACCAACTACGCGCTTCGCGAGAACATCCTCGACGCCCGCGCGCAGAAGCCCGGCGGCACCACGGCGGTCTCATGCTGCGGCGCCAATCCCGGCATGGTCTCGTGGTTCGTCAAGCAGGCGCTCCTGAACATCGCCCGGGATACCGGTCTGCAGCGGCCCGAGCCCAAGACCAAGGCCGAGTGGGCCGCCCTGATGAAGGATCTGGGCGTGAAGGGCGTCCACATCGCCGAGCGGGACACGCAGCGCGCCAAAACCCCGAAGCCGCGGGGCGTCTTCGTCAACACGTGGTCGGTCGAGGGCTTCGTCTCCGAGGGCAACCAGCCGGCCGAGCTGGGCTGGGGCACGCACGAGACCTGGAAGCCCGCCAATGCCCGCGAGCAGGAGAAGGGTTCGCGCTGCGCGATCTACCTGCTGCAGCCGGGCGCCGACACGCGGGTGCGCACCTGGGTGCCCACCGCCGGCTCGCAGTTCGGCTTCCTCGTGACCCACAACGAGGCGATCTCGATCGCCGACTATTACACGGTGCGCGAGGGCGATAAGCCGGTCTTCCGGCCCACCTGCCACTACGCCTACCACCCGGCCGACGACGCCGTGCTGTCGCTCCACGAGATGTTCGGCAAGGCCTCCAAGGTGCAGGAGCAGCACCACATCCTCGACGAGACTGAGATCGTCGACGGCATCGACGAGCTCGGCGTGCTCGTCTACGGCCACAAGAAGAACGCCTATTGGTACGGCTCGCAGCTCTCCATCGAGGAGACCCGCCGGGTCGCCCCCTACCAGAACGCCACCGGCCTGCAGGTGACCTCGGCGGTGCTCGCCGGCATGGTCTGGGCCCTGGAGAACCCGGAGGCCGGCATCGTCGAGGCCGACGAGATGGATTTCCGCCGCTGCCTGGAGGTCCAGACGCCGTATCTCGGCCCGGTCGTTGGCGTGTACACCGACTGGACGCCGCTCACCGACCGTCCGGGGCTGTTCCCGGAGGATATCGACACCAGCGATCCCTGGCAGTTCCGCAACGTGCTGGTGCACGGCTGAGGCTTCGCGCACCGCCTTCGCCGGGCCCGCTCCGCAGATCTCGGGCCTGCCCATCGGGCAAGTCCGATCTGAGCGGGGTGGGGCTGGCGGTCGGCTCATTCCCCCATGGGCCGTCGGCGGTTAGGGATCCCGGGCGCCGCTTTCCGGCCCCGGGATGACGGGCGACGCGGCTGCGAGGCGCCCACACAAGGCGTACGACATTCCCCGAGCGGGCGATGAAACCGGCTCCGCGTGCGCCCTCTGCCCGGACGGAGGAGGGGAAACGAGCCGGTGCCTGAAGGGGCCCCGGCTACTCAGCCTGCCGCCGCGTCACGAGGGTCCGGCCCGGCTCGACCTCGTTCTTGTCCTGATACAGCGGCACGATCGCGCGCAGCCAGCCGCGAACCTCGCGGCCGCCGTAATTGCGCTCGGCCACGTCGCGGGTGAGGTACGCCTGCAGGTTCACCGGACCGAAATTGTATCCGACGAGGCCGCCGACCGCGATCTGCCCCTGCGGGCGGTGGCTGCCCACACCCGTTGGCAGATCGGTCGAGCCGAACGCCACCGCGCCGACCTGCCACTGGCCGAACTTCCTCGTCATGGTCAGGTCGAGATTCAGATAGTCCGGGTACAGGGTCCCGCTGGGCGAGCGCGTGTCGAGGAAGACGCCGTAGAGCATGTTCGCCGTCAGGTTCCAGCCCTGGCCGGTGTAGCTGAGCGCGAAGCGGTGGGTCAGCGAGGCCGACTGGGTCAGGAAGCGCGTCTGGATCGGCAGGTAGCCGCCGAACAGGTAGCTGAAGCCGACATCGCCACCGAGGTCCCAGGCGAGCTGGGCCGCCAGCAGCTGCTGACCGACGCCGCTCTGATAGGGCGCTCCCTGGCTGCTCGCCGCCGCGATCGGCTGGGTGAAGAAGAACTGCAGGCGTGCGCCCGCGACGTCCCAGGGCGTCGCCCACGCGAAGGTCGGCAGGTTGACGCTGGTCGACGAGTCCCGCGGGCGCGTGCTGCGCACGCCGAAGCTCGACAGATTCACGAAATACAGACCGACCGGCAGTTGATCGCCTACCGGCAGACCGACCGTCTGCCCCGGCTGCGCCGCGGAGGCCGCCCGGGCGCCCGGGCGCCCGTCGCTCGCGACGTGACCGCGATGGGCACGGTGACGGCAAGAGCCGCCGCCGCGATCCCACGTGATGTCAGGCTAAATCCGACCATGAAAGCCCCGAACCTGAGCCCCGGAACACGGAGCTGATCAGGGTTGGACGGGTGTCACTCCACCAACATCCCGCCGTTACGGCCAAGCTGTGCGCAACGGCACGGGGTCGACGATCCGATCTCTTGAGACCGGGACTAAATCATCGGACCTCGACTTCCACGAGGAAATCACTGCGGTAGGTCGTGCCCTCAACCGGGTTCGAGACCCACCGGCAGCGGCCGACCGCGAGGTCGTGGCCGGCATGGAAATGTCCGGAGATCCACAGCTCCGGCCGCTCGGCATCGGGGAGGTCGTCGAGGGCCGTGCTGGCGTAGAAGGCCGGCACCCACCAGGGGACACCGGGCGCGTCCCGGAACCGGTCCGCGGCCAGCGGGCTCGCCGGATGATGGGTCACCACGACGGTCGGCCCATCGTGGGGGATCCGGAGCGCCGCATGCAGGGCCGCCCGCTCGGTCCGGTGCTCCGCCATCGCGTCGGCGGGCTGCCAGGGGCTGCCGTCGGCCTTGCGGATCGAGCCCAGATACTCGCGCGAGCCCGTCACCGGATCGGTCATGCGGGCCGCGGCGTAGGCCACCGGATCGTCGGGCCGGTCCGGCCTGTCCGGACCGAGCCAGCGCCCGGCGAGCGCCCAGTCGCTCCACAGGGTGGTGCCGACGAAGCGGACACCGTCGATGACGCAGCTCTGCGAGCGCTGGAGCAGGTGGATCCGGGCGCCGAGCCCGTTGAGCCGCCCGATTTCGGCCTCCAGGGCGACGAGCAGCTCCGGTGCGGTGCGCCGATCCCCGGTCGGGGCATAGCGCTCGTGGTTGCCCGGCACCAGGACGATCGGCCGGCCCTGCGCGAGATGCAGCAGGGCCGCGAGACCCCGCTCGGGATGCCCTTCATGGAGGTCGCCCGGGCAGGCGAGCAGGTCAAACGGCGCCGCGGGCGGCGCGATCAGGTCGAGGCGCCGCCGCTCCAGGTGCAGGTCCGAGATGGGGAAGATGCGCATGATGGTCGCTGCTGAGGGTCCGCTATCGCGCGGCTCTGCGCTCGGCCGCGGCCGCCTTGAGGATGTCGGCGGCCGAGTCGGCATTGAGGATCGCGATCCCGGCCGCCACGACGAGGTCGGGCCAGGGGGATGGGTGGAGAGCCGTCACCAGGCCGGCGGCGATGATCGCCAGATTGGCGTAGGCGTCGTTGCGGGCCGAGAGATAGGCCGCCCGCGTCAGGCTGCCCGAGCCGGAGCGGTGCCGGGCGAGCAGGAGCGCGCAGGTGAGGTTGACGGCGAGCGCCCCGAACCCCGCGAGGGTCAGGGGCAAAGCGGCAGGGGCGGTGAAGTCGGCGACCTTTCCGTAGGCCGCCCAGGCGCCCGCCAGGGCCGGCAGGAGCAGGATCCCCGCCATGGCGGTGCCGAGCCGGGCGCGATTGCGCGCGCTCCAGCCGAGGCCCGCGAAGATCAGCAGGTTGAGCGCCGCGTCCTCGAGGAAATCGAGGCTGTCGGCGATCAGCGCCACAGAGCCGATGGCGAGCGCCACCGCGATCTCGATGCCGAAATAGCCGAGGTTGAGCGCCGCCACGCGGGCGACGACCGGGCGGAGGGCGGGCGGAGCAGGCCGGGGCGCATCATCGGCGATCACGGGACGCCTCTTCGCTGACGCGCGCGGCCCTGTCGAGCAGCCGTTGAGAAAAGCCTGTCCGCGGCTCAAGAAAGTTCGAGGCCGTTACGCCTTTGTCCGGGTGGATTCGGCGCCGCGATCGTGCGACGCCGTTGCCGGAGCCGGCCGCACGAGACGAATGACCGGCCGGAACCGGAGGTCTGCCGCGTCATGCTGCCCGAACTGCGCGTGCTCTATTTCGAGGATCTCGAGGTCGGACTGTCCGAGACCCTGTCGAAGACCATCGCCTCCTCGGACGTGGTGGGCTTCGCCGAGATCACCGGCGACCGCAACCCGATCCACCTGTCCGAGCACTTCGCCGCGCGCACGCCCTTCGGCACCCGCATTGCCCACGGCCTGTACACGGCCGGGCTGATCTCGGCGGTGCTCGGCACGCGCCTGCCCGGCCCCGGCGCGGTCTACATCTCCCAGACCCTGAATTTCCGCGCGCCGGTCCGGATCGGCGACGTCGTCGACGTTACCGTGACGGTGGCCGAACTCATGCCCGAGCGGCGGCGCGCGCGCCTCGCCTGCCGGTGCTCGGTGGGGGGCGAGACCGTTCTCGACGGCGAGGCGCTGGTGAAGGTGCCGACGAAGGCCGAGGCCGACCCGCTCGCGAGCCGCACCGAGCGCTCCCAGGGCTGAGGTGATCCCGGACCCGGAAACCCTCAGCGACCCGGACGACCTCCGCCTCGAGCCCTACACCCGGATGCGCGAGCGCGACCTCGTCGGCCGCGCCGGGCGCTTCATCGTCGAGGGCGAGGTCACGCTGCGGCTGCTCCTCGGCCGCCGCAGCCGGTTTCGTGCGGAATCGATCCTGATCGCGCCGGAGCGCTGGCCCGGCCTCGCCGCCGACATCACCGCCTTACCGGTGCCGCCGCCGGTCTACTGCGCCACCAAGGCGGTCATGAGCGCGGTCACGGGCTTCCCGATCCATCGCGGGGTCCTGGCCGTCGGCCTGCGCGGCGCGGAACCCGAGGCGGCGGCCCTCGTACCGCCTTCGCCCGCACCCGCCCTGGTGGTCGGCCTGGCCGGCCTGACTAACCACGACAATGTCGGCGCTGCCTTCCGCAACGCGGCGGCGTTCGGAGCCGACGCAGTATTCCTCGACGGGGAGAGCTGCGACCCGCTCTACCGCAAGAGCATCCGGGTGTCGGCCGGGGCGGCCCTGATCCAGCCCTTCGCGCGGCTCCCGGCGGAGCAGGATTGGCTGCGGCTCGCCGAATCCCTCGACCTCCAGCCGCTGGCCTTCAGCCCGGGGGCGCCCGAGCCCCTGGACGGGCTCGCGGTGCCGACGCGGGCGCTCCTGATCCTCGGCACCGAGGGGCCAGGCCTCGACGCGGCAACCCTCGCCCGAGCCCGCCCCATCCGCATCCCCATGGCCGCCGGCTTCGACTCGCTTAACGTCGCCACGGCGGCGGGCATCGCCCTGTACACGATCGCCCGCGGCCAGGGGCGCCTCGGTCAGACCTGAGGACGGCGCGACGGACAATCCCGCGGACGCCACGCACCGACCGGAAGAAGGCCGGTGGCCCCATGAAGCCGGCATGTCCCCGCAATACCGTGAAACAGAGCCCGCGCATGGTACGACGGGCCGGGTCAGCACGAGCCGTACGCACCGCGGCGCGCCCTCGGACACCTTGCGAATGCCTGCCCACCGTATGATCGTATACGGTGATCTGCGCGCGACAAACGGCTGCAATTGCCGTGCGCGGATGCCAAGCTAGCTTGGCCGCTTGGGGAGCTGAGATTCTGTGAGGAGTCGGGGACGTTGCTTCAGTCTGGGGATGGGTTGCGGGCGCTGACCGGACGCCGGGTGGCCGTGGTTGGGGCCGGGCCAGGCGGACTCGCCGCCGCCCTGCTGCTCGCGCGGGCCGGGATTCACGTCACCATCTTCGAGAAGGATGCGCAGGTCGGCGGTCGCACCAAGACCGTCGAGGCCCCCGGCGGTTACCGGTTCGACATCGGCCCGACCTTCTTCCTCTATCCACAGATCCTTGCGGACATTTTCGCAAGTTGCGGGGAGCGGCTGGAGGACCACGTCAAGCTCGAGCGGCTGGACCCGCAGTACCATCTGGTATTCGAGGGCCCCGACGGAATCTCAGGAATGATCCGCGCCACGGGCGATGTCGAGCGCCTGGAACGCGAGGTCGCCGGTCTCGCGCCGGACGACGCCAAGAACGTCAGAGCCTTCTTCGCCGAGAACCGGACCAAGCTGAACTACTTCAAGCCGGTCCTCGAACAGGCCTTCCACACGCTGCGCAGCATGGCGAGCCCGGCGATGCTGGCCGCCCTGCCCTACCTGCATCCGGGGCGAAGCGTCGACCGCGACCTCAAGCGCCACTTTGCCGATCCGCGGGTGCGCCTCGCCTTCTCGTTCCAGACCAAATACCTCGGCATGTCGCCGTTCCGCTGCCCGAGCCTGTTCACCATCCTGTCGTTCCTCGAATACGAGCACGGGGTCTATCATCCGGTCGGTGGCTGCGGCGCTGTCTCCGAGGCGATGGCGGGCCTGGCCGGCCGCATGGGCGTCGACCTCCGGCTCAACAGCACCGTCGAGCGCGTGTTGTTCGACGGCAAGCGCGCCAGCGGCGTCGTGGCGGACGGCGAGACCTTCAACGCCGACGCGGTGATGATCAACGGCGACTTCGCCAAGGTGGTCCGCGCGCTGGTTCCGGAGCGGCACCGGCCGCGCTGGCGTGATGCCAAGATCCAGAAGGCCCGGCTCTCCTGCTCGACCTTCATGCTGTATCTCGGCATCGAGGGTAAGATGCCCGCCAGCCTCGGGCACCACACGATCCTCCTGGCCGACGGCTACGAGAAGAACATCCGCGAGATCACCGAGGGCACGCTGCCGATGCAGCCCTCCCTGTACGTGCAGCACGCGGGCTACACGGATGGCGGCATGGCGCCCCCCGGACACACGGCCCTCTACGTGCTGGTGCCGGTGCCGAACCTGAAGGCGGGGATCGACTGGACGACGCTGCGCGCGACCTACCGGGCGCTGATCCTGGAGCGTCTGAAGCTCCTCGGCATCGACGATCTCGAATCCCGCATCCGCTACGAACGGATCATCGATCCGACCCAGTGGGAGGAGGATTTCGCCGTCCACGAGGGCGCCACCTTCAACCTCGCCCACGATCTGATGCAGATGCTGTATTTCCGGCCGCACAACCGCTTCGGGCCGGGGCTCTACATCGTCGGCGGCGGCACCCATCCGGGCTCCGGCCTGCCGGTGATCTACGAGGGCGCCCGGATCTCGGCCCGGCTGCTGATCGAGGAGATGGCCGGGGCCCGCGCCGCCGCCACGGCGGGGATTCCCGATACCGCTCCGCTGGCAACCTCCGGCGAGGCCTCGTGAGCGGGGCACCGGACCGGAAACACGGCCGCGCGGCGACCGCCCTGGCGGCCTGGCTCTGCGCCGCCGCCCTGCCCGCCGCGGCCGCCGCCGTCCAGGTCGAGATCGACGGGATCGAGCCCGGCGGCGGGCCCGTGCGCGTCGCCCTCTGCCAAGGCGGACTTTCGGAAGCGTCGTGCCTGCGGGGCGACGACGCTCCCGCCACCGGTGACCGGGCGCTGTTCACCTTCCGGGACGTCCCGCCGGGGACCTACGCGGTGGCGGCCTACCAGGATGGCAACGGCAACGGACGCCTCGACCGCACGGGCCTCGGCCTTCCGCTGGAGCCCTACGGCTTCTCGGGCGCGGTCGGACGCCGGGCCCGGCCCGATTTCGCCGCGGCGGCTTTCGCCCTGCGCGAGCCGGGCGCCGCGTTGCGGGTCCGCCTCGGCCGTGCCCTCCCGCAACGGTGAGACGATGGAGGAACCCCTCGTCCGGCTCGCGGATGTCGGCCTCGACCTCCGCGGACGGCGGGTGCTGGACCGGGTCGATCTCGACCTCGAAGCCGGCGAGACCCTGGCGCTGCTCGGGCCGAACGGAGCCGGCAAGTCCTCGCTGATGCGCCTCGTGGCGGGGCGGCTGTGCCCGTCCGCGGGATCGGTGCGCGTCGCCGGGGCGGACCCGTACCGCGCGGGACGAGCCCGTCGTGCCATCGGGTGGGTGCCGCAGGAGATCGCCCTCTACCCGCGCCTGACCGTCTCGGAGAATCTCGGGGTCTTCGGGCAGCTCGCGGGAGTTGTCCGGCGTGACCGTAACGCGGCCGTGGAGGCTGCCCTGGCCATGGCCGACATCGCCGACGTGGCTCGACGCCCGGTCGGCGTCCTGTCGGGGGGGTACCGACGGCGGGTCAACATCGCGGCGAGCCTGATGAACCGGCCCCGGCTGGTGCTCCTCGACGAGCCGACCAGCGGCGTCGACCTCGCCGCCCGGGCGGCGATCCACGGGGTGCTCGACCGGCTGAAGGCCGCCGGTACCGCGATCCTGATCGCCACCCACGATTTCGCCGAGGCGGAGCGCCTCGCTTCCAGAGTTGCGTTCCTGGCCCAGGGCCGGGTCGTGCGCGCCGGGCAACTCGCCGATCTGCTCGCGCAGCTGCGCACCGGCGCACCCGAGCGGGAGCTGAGCCTCGCCGTCCCGGCGGCGGGATCGGCCGAGGCCGTGCTGCGCCGGGCCGGCTTCGTGCCGGCCGAGGCGGGCGGCCTCATCTGGCGGTCCATCGAGCGATCCGGGCTCGACGGCGCAGCCCTGCTCGGCGCCCTGCGCGCCCAGGGCGTACCGGTGGCCGAGATCCGGGTGCGGGCGCCGCGGCTGGAAACCCTCTATCTCGACGCCCTTCGCCCGCGGGAGCTGACGGATCCCGCGGGCGCCCCGCTCCGGGCGGGAGCGGCCGGATGATCGCCGCCGCCTTCCGCGTCATGCTCCTCACCCTCCTGCGCGACCGCGCCGCGCTGGTGATGGCCTTCGTGCTGCCGACCGTGATCTTCTCGATCTTCGCGGCGATCTTCTCCGGGGCGATCGGCGACCGTATCCGCATTCATCTCGGCCTCGCCGATCTGGCCCATACCGCGGCCACCACGCGCCTCGCCGATGCGCTCGCGGCCGATCCCTCGCTGCGCGTCACGCGGCTGCCCGTGACCGACATCGCCGCCGTGGCCCAGGCGGTGCGTGCGGGCGAGGTCGACGTCGCGCTTGTCCTGCGCGGCGATCTGATCGCCGCGCCGTCAGACGCCGCACCCGACGCCGCCGCTCAGCCTGTGGTGCTGATCGAGAACCCCGCCAAGGCGCTGGCGACGCCGATCGCCCTCGGCCAGCTCCAGCGGGTCCTGAACGAGGCGCTCCCCGACGTGGTCCTGTCGCGGATCGTCGCGGACGTCGAGCGCACGGGCAAGATCGGACCCGACGAGCGCCGCTTCCTCGACGAGGCCTTCGCGGAGCAGCGGGCCAAGAAGGAGCCTTTCAGCTTCGCCGCCCTGGTGGAGCGGCGCAGCACTGCGGCCGGGACCGCCAATGCCCGGGTGAGCTACTATGCCGGCGCGATCACCGCCGTGTTCCTGCTCTTCGCCGCCATGCAGGGGGCGATGTCCCTGGTCGAGGAGCGCGAGACGGGCCTCGCAGAGCGGTTGATGGCGGGGCCCGGTGGCCTGCCGGTGGTGGTGCTCGGCAAGTTCGCCTTCCTGACGCTGCAGGGGCTCGTCCAGGCCGGGCTGATCTTCCTGGCCGCCGCTTTGCTCTACGGGGTCGAGATCGGGCCGCACTGGCCGGCCTTCCTGGCCGCCTGCCTGCTCGTCTCGGCGATGGCCGCGGGCCTCGCGCTCGCGGCCTGCGCGCTCGCAGCCTCCCGCCAGCAGGCCCACCTCGCCTCGACCTTCGGGGTGCTGCTGCTCTCGGCGGTGGGAGGCTCCATGGTCCCGCGATTCCTGATGCCGCCCTGGCTGCAGGAGGCCGGTTGGCTCACCCCCAATGCCTGGGCGATCGAGGCGTATCAGAGCGCGCTGGGCGAGGGCTTCTCCGCCGCCGCCCCGGCACTGGGCGTGCTGGCGGCGCTGACGCTGGGCGGCCTTGGCTTCGCCCTCGCCCTCTCAGCTCGGCGGACGGCCTAGGGCACAGATCGACCCGGCTTGACCGGGGCTATTCCACGTAGACACCGGCTCCGACGAGCGCCTCTGCGCCCGCGACGCGGGTCGCGCAGACATAGCTCCACTTCACGCTCGGAACCGACTGGCCGGGTTTCGGGAACATGTAGTCGACCCAGCCGGACCCGAAGAGGGTGACGGTATCGATGAAGTCCTGGTGGAACGTCTTCCCATCGGCGTCGCGCTCGTGGAGCAGGTCGCGTCCCTCGCGGTTCGGGTGGGCGGCGTTGAACAGGACGACCCCCCGCAGGTCGACGACGAACAGGTAGACGTCTCCGTACCGCCAGATACTCCCCTTGCGCCGGAACGCATCGAACGCCCGCGGGCCCTCGGACTCCAGGATGTCGGCCGCCTTGTTGACGAGGGCTTCGATCTCGGCCGCTTGGTGGAGCGGCGGTGGCGCCCGCTGGGCCGTGCCCGGGGCCGTACCCGAGATGACCGCGCCCATGACCAGCAGCACGGCCCAGATCAGCAGGGCTCTCGACATGCCGTCGCCCCATCGCTCAGCGGGTAGCAGGAGAGTCCCCGCGGACGGAGGCCTAGGAGTGCGCCTCGATGCCATGGCCCACTTGCCCGCCACGCTGCCGAAGGTAGACCAGCCAGCTCCGCTTCTGAGGAGGCGGGCCCACCACATTCGGCAGGGCCTCGAACGCCAGACGGTTTCGGTGCCGCTCGATGATGCGATCGAGGTGCCTCAGCGCAGCGATGCCTTGGCTCGCCATCATGCGGTGCCCCTCGCAGGCGCCCTTCCTGCCTAAGGAACGGACGATTTCCTCCGCACGAGAGAGGATATTCCGCGCTTCCGCGCAATAAAGCTCCATCTCGGCAAGATCTGGCATCTTATCCTCCGGATGTCTGTTCCTCGAAATCTGATAAAGGAGAGTGAACGTCGGCGCGGCGCATCACCCGTTTGGGTGACCCGGCCTCTCTTCGGATCCCGTCCTCTGCGCCGTTCCTGCGACGCGGGGCGCACCGCGATCGAGACACACTCCGCGAAGGCCGCGCTCCCGGCATCCCGCCGGCATATCGCCGACGGCAACGATCGCGCCGCCCGCGACCGGCGGATCGCGGCCAGAGGCGAGATCTTGGCCGGATCCGAAGCTGCGGTGGTGCTCCTCGACGACATCGCCCGCGTCGAGGCGGGGCTCGCCGAGATCCCGCGGGCCGCGGCGGCCGAAGCCGGCGAGATCCCGGCGCCGCAGGGCAGCGATCGCGGGGCCGTCTCGCGTGGCGCCACGACCTGGGACAGAGGTGCGGGAGGCGGGAGACTTCGCCGCCGGGAGATCGGCCACTCGCTGACGCGCCTATCTATGCACAGGCGAGCGCCGCCGGTCGGGTGCCGCGACCGGGTGGCGCGTTGACCCGCCCCGCCCCAGGTCTAGCTTCGCCCTTGCGGGCCATGCCGACTTCGGCCCGGGGAGCCAGCCAGCAGGATGAGCCAGGATTCTACGGTCGCCGTCATCGGCAGCGGACTCGGCGGACTCGCGGCCGCATGTGTCGCCGCCGCGCGGGGTCACCGCGTGACGGTCTACGACAAGAATGGCTGGCTCGGCGGCAAGGCGGCGGTGCTCCACGAGGGTGGCTTCCGCTTCGACATGGGCCCGACCATCCTGACCGTGCCCCGGGTGCTGGAGCGGATCTTCGCGGAGGCGGGCCGCTCGGTCCACGACTACATGGACCTGCGTCGCCTCGACCCGCAATGGCGCTGCTTCTTCGACGACGGCACCCATATCGACCTGATGCAGGACGTCGCGCGCATGGCCGGCGACATGGAGCGCTTCGCCCCCGGCACCGGCGAGGGCTACAAGAAGTTCATCTCGATCTCGGAGCACCTGCACGGCGTCTCGGAAAAGTTCTTCTTCTGGAAGCCGGTCGAGGACCTGTTCGACACGATCAACCTTCGCGCCAACATGAATCCCGGCACGCTGCGCGACGTTCTGTCCCTGCGCATGCACGCCTCCGTGGCCTCGACGATCCGCGGCAAGGTCAAGGACGCCCGGCTCGCGCAGATGCTCGACCATTTCGTGCAATATGTCGGCTCCTCGCCCTACGGCGCGCCGGCGGTGCTCTGCGCCATCGCCCACATGCAGACGGCCGACGGCGTCTGGTACCCGATGGGCGGCACCCGCGCGGTGGCCGAGGGGCTGGCGAAGCTCGCCCAGGAACTCGGCGCCACCTGCAGGACCGACACCGAGGTGACCGGAATCGAGACCGCCAATGGCGCGGTTCGCGGCGTGCGCACCGCCGAGGGCGTCACGCCCTTCGACGCGGTGATCTCCAACATGGATTCGGTCCGCACCTACCGCGAGCTCGTCGGCGGCGATGCGGCCAAGGCCTACGCCAAGAAGAATCCCGAGCCGGCCTGCTCGGGCGTCGTGCTCTATCTCGGCCTGAACAGGCGCTACGAGCACCTGAACCACCACGATTTCGTCTTCTCCCGGGACCCCGAGGAGGAGTTTGACTACATCTACAACAAGGGCGAACCGGCTCCGGACCCGACCGCCTATCTGGCGGCCCCCTCCTCCACCGATCCGAGCGTCGCGCCGGAGGGGGGCGAGGCGCTCTACGTCCTCGTGCACACGCCGTATCTGCGCCCGCATCACGATTGGCGTCCGGACGGTCCGCTGTTCCAGAACTACCGCCGGACGATCCTCGACAAGCTCAAGCGGACGGGCGGCATGCCGGACCTGGAAGAGCGCATCGTCGTCGAGCGCCACCTGACGCCCCAGGACATCCACGAGCGCTACAAGGTCCTGAACGGCGCGATCTACGGGCTCGCCTCGCACGGGCGCGTGATGGGCGCGTTCAAGCCCGGCAACCGCTCGCGGCAGGTGCGCGGTCTCTACCTCGCGGGGGGCGCGGCCCATCCGGGGCCCGGCATGCCGATGGTGATGATGTCGGGCTGGATCGCCGCCGACGCGCATGACCAGGACGCCCGCGGCGCCCTGCGCGCCTCGGCGTGACGCCGTCGCCGCCATTTCCGCCCCCCGTCGCGGGGGGCGGGAGAGGCACGCGCAGCGCCCCCCTGCCTGCGGTTTCGCCCCGGATCCGCGCCTTCATGGTGGCGTGGTTCGAGCGCTACCTGCACCGCCACCTCGATGCCCTGCGGCTGCCCCTCTGGAGCACGCCGCCCACCACGAGCCATCCCGGCGCCATCGTGGTCTACTGCAACCATCCGGCGTGGTGGGACGCCGCCCTGATCATCGTGCTGGCCGGCCGCCTCTATCCGGACCGCGCGAGCCGTGCCCCGTTCGACGCCGCGATGCTGGCGCGCTACCGGATCTTCGAGCGGATCGGCGCCTTCGGCGTCGATCTCGACAGCCCGCGCGGGGCGGCGCAGTTCCTGGCCGCAGCCCGGTCGATCCTGGCGGCGCGGGACGGCATGCTCTGGATCACCGCGCAGGGCCGCTTCGCCGATGCCCGCGCCCGGCCGCTCGCCCTGAGAGCCGGCGTGGCGCGGCTCGCCGAGATCGCCCCCGATGCCCTGTTCGTCCCGCTCGCCGTGGAATACGCCTTCTGGGACGAGCGCGGCGCCGGGGCCTTTGCGGCCTTCGGATCCGGGATCGCCGGATCCGAACTCGCCGCACTTCCGCGAGACCAGCGGCTCGCGCGTCTGGAATCCGACCTGACCGCGACCCTGGATCGCCTGAGCGCCGACGTGATCAGCCGGGAGCCCGGCCGCTTCCGCACCCTGCTCTCCGGCCGGAAGGGCGTCGGCGGCCTCTACGATCTGTGGCGGCGCCTAGCGGCCCGGCTCACCGGGCGACGCTTCGATCCAGCCCACCGCGCCGCCGGCAGCCAGGATCGCGCCGGGTGAGACCTTCCGCTCGCGCCCGGCCCCGTGCGATCCCGTGTCGTGGTGCAAAACCTGCGCGGCGCGGACGATGACCGATTCGATCCTCACGACCCTGGCGCTGACGTGCCTGATCGCCGCCCTCCTGCCGGCCTTGCTGGCGGCGGTGAACCTCCTGGTCCTGCGCCGGCCCGCACCGGAGGCCGGGACAGGCCTGGTCTCCATCCTGATCCCGGCGCGCAACGAGGCAGGCAACATCGACGCGACCGTGCGGGCGGCGCTCGCCAGCACGGCGGTGCCGGTGGAGGTGATCGTCGGCGACGATCACTCCACCGACGCGACCCCGGAGATCGTGCGCGCCGTCGGTGACCCGCGCCTGCGCCTCGCCTCAGTGCCGGCGCTTCCCGAAGGCTGGACGGGGAAGAACCACGCCTGCAGCCACATGGCCGGGCTCGCGCGCGGCGACCACCTGCTGTTCATCGACGCCGACGTGCGCCTCGAACCCGAAGCCGCCGCCGCCCTCGCGGCCCGGGCCCGGCGCACCGGCGCGGCCCTCGTCAGCGGCGTGCCCCGGCAGCGGACAGACACGCTCGGCGAAATGCTGACCGTGCCGATGATCGACTTCCTCCTCCTCGGCTTCCTGCCGGTACCGCTGATGCGCCGCCTGCCGGACCCGTCGCTCGGCGCGGCCTGCGGTCAGCTGATCCTGATCGAGCGCGCAGCCTATGCGGCCACCGGAGGCCACACCGCCATCCGCACCTCGCTGCACGACGGTGTCCGCCTGCCCCGGCTGTTCCGCGCCGCGGGCTACCGGACGGATCTCGTCGCCGCCGCCGCGCTGGCCACCTGCCGGATGTATGACGGCTTCGCGCAGGCCTGGGCCGGCTTTTCCAAGAACGCCCACGAGGGCATGGCCACGCCCCGCGCGCTCCCGGTCTGGACTCTCCTGCTCGGCTTCGGCCAGGTCCTGCCGCCCCTCCTCGTCCTGGCCGGGCTCATCGGGCCGATGCCCGCCGCCGCTCTCGTCCCGGCCGCCCTGGCCTTGGTCCTGTCGCTGGCGACCCGGACGGCCGTCACGGTGGCGGTCCGGGCGCCCTGGGCGACGATCCCGCTTCATCCGGCGGCGGTCGCGGTGGCTCTGGCGATCCAGTGGAACGTGCTCCTGCGTCGCGAACGCGCCGGCGCGGCGACCTGGAAGGGGCGCAGCTATCCGGTGCGCGGCAGCTGATCCGCGCGGCCCGAGCGGGATGCGCAAAGTAGGCCCTCCGCCTCACGCGGCGCAGCGCTCGGCCCCACAGGCGATGCAGCGGCAAAGGGTCGGGGCGGCGCGGGCGCGGTCTGTGCCCGCCGGATCTTCGCCCCGGATACGGTCATCGAGGCGCGGACTGCCATGTCGCGGCTCAGGCTCGTGCATCAGACGGTCTGAGCCCCTGTCCCGGTCGCTTCGCCCGGCTGCGTTTCTGCCAGGATCCAGGCGGCGGTATCGCGATCCGCATCGACGACCGGCAGATGCAGGATGATCGGCGTCTCGTAGGGATGACGGGCCTTCAGGGCCGCCGCCAGCGCGTCCGCCAAGCCCTCGCGGCTCTTGAGGATGGCCGCAACCTCCACGCTACGCTCGACCGCGCCCTTCCAGCTGTAGACGGATTGCATGCCCGGCAGCACGTTGATGCAGGCGATCAGGCGCTCGCGGACCAGGGCCTCGCCGATGTTGAGCGCCGAGGCGAGGTCGGGAAAGGTGGTGTAGACGAGGAGCGGACGCTCCATGCTATGCCTCCGGTTGGCGTGTGCTCGCGGAGTGGGACGCATGCCGGGCTTGGACGTCAACCCGGCGCCTCGCGCGTCAGATTGGAGCCGTGACGTGAATTTCGAGGCGATCCCGACGCGCCTGCGCGGCTGCGTCTGATCCATGCCGCGCTTCCATAAGATCGCCTTCGTGGCGAGCCCGACCGGCCATGCCCGCGAGGCCGCCGCCGCCCTGATGCGGCGCTACGATCACGTCCCGCCGGAGGAGGCGGACGTCGTCGTGGCACTCGGTGGCGACGGCCTGATGCTGCAGGTGCTGCACCGCTTCATGGACAATCCGAAACCGATCTACGGGATGAACCGCGGCACGGTCGGCTTCCTGATGAACGAGTTCCGCGACGACGACCTGCTGGAGCACCTGGAAGCGGCGCAGCGCAGTGTGATCCACCCGCTGGTGATGGACGTGCTCGACACGGAGGGCCGCTCCCACCGGGCGCGGGCGATCAACGAGGTCTATCTGCTCCGGCAGACACACCAGACCGCCAAGCTGAAGATCGCCGTCGACGGCAACGTCCGGCTCGACTTGCTGATCGCCGACGGCGTGCTCGTCGCCACCGCGGCGGGCTCGACCGCCTACAACCTGTCGGTCGGCGGCCCGATCCTGCCCTTGGACGCCAAGCTGCTGGCGCTGACGCCGATCTCGGCCTTCCGCCCGCGGCGCTGGCGCGGCGCGCTCCTGCCGGATTACGCCCGGATCCGGATCGACGTGCTCGACGCGCCCCACCGCCCGGTGGCGGCAGTGGCCGACCACACCGAGTTCCGCCGGGTCTGCACGGTGGAGACCTCCCTCGACCGCGCCACCGAACTCGTGCTGCTGCACGATCCCGGCCACAGCCTCGACGAGCGCATCCTGCGGGAGCAATTCGGGTGAGCCCGCACATCAGGCCCGCGCAGGTGGCCGACCACGCGGCCATCACCCGCATCATCGTGCCGACCATCCGGGCGGGAGAGACCTACGCCCTGGACCGCGACCTCAGCCAGGCCGGAGCCCTCGCCTACTGGACAGGTCCTGACCGCGAGACCTTCGTGGCGGAGGACGAGGGGATGGTGCTCGGCACATACTATCTGCGTGCCAATCAGGCGGGCGGGGGGGCCCATGTCGCCAATTGCGGGTTCATGACCGGAGAGGCCGCTCTGGGCCGAGGGGTCGCCCGCGCCATGTGCGCGCACGCCCTCGATCGGGCTCGGGCGCGCGGCTTCGCCGCGATGCAATTCAACTTCGTGGTGAGCACCAACGTCCGCGCCGTCCGGCTCTGGAAGAGCTTCGGCTTCGATGTGGTCGGCCGGCTGCCCGGCGCCTTTCGGCACCCGGAACTCGGAGCGGTCGACGCGCTCGTGATGTTCCGGACGCTCTGAGGCGCGCCCGGATCAGGGCTGCGAGACCGCGACGAGGTCGCCCTCGCGGATCGCCCGCTCGCCGGTCTTCGTCCGGATCCGGTAGCTCGGCTCACCGGTCTGGTCCTCCGGCATGAGCCGCAGAACCTCGAACACCTCAACCTCGCCCGTTTCGCCGGGGATCCCGAGTTGCGGCCGGCAGACACGCTGGCCGATCTTGAACTTGTGGGACATGCCGCACTCCTGGAGAGGTGTTGCTGCCGTCGCGGCTCAGCGCTTCTTCTGAGCCTTCGCCTTGCGAGCGAGATAGCGCGCATCGCGCTGGGCCTTCTGCTCGGCCTGCAGGGCCTTGGCGCGCTCCTGGGCCGCCAGCTGCTCGGCGTGCTTGCGCTCGATCTCCGCCAGACGCTCGGCCTCGGCGAGGGCGGCGGCGCGCTCGATCTCGGCCTGACGCTGGGCGGCGCGTTCGGCTGCACGGGCCTCGCGGGCATCGACCACGGCGCGGCGGGCCGACTGGCGGGCAAGGACGGCCGGGTCATCGGCGGATGGGCGCGCCCGGAACCGGGCCAGCATCTCGGACCGCGCCTTGGCAGCGGTCTCGAGGCGATCGACGACACCTTGCTTGTTCAAAAAGCTCACAGACACTCCTGGATCGGGCGGGGCACAGGCCGTGGCCCATAGAGGGGAAGGCGGGGACGGGATTGCAGATACAGAAGAAGCCGCTCCGAGGGGAGCGGCTTCGGAAGGAACGCTTTGGACGGCGATCAGGCCGTCTGGAGCTGACCGGCGGACTGCTTGCCGCTGCGACGATCGGTCTCCAGCTCGTAGGAGACCTTCTGGCCCTCGTTCAGGCCACGCAGGCCGGCGCGCTCGACGGCCGAAATGTGGACGAACACGTCCTTGCCGCCGTCATCCGGCTGGATGAAGCCGTAGCCCTTGGTCTCGTTGAACCACTTCACGGTTCCGGTGCTCATGGAAGTCCTTGATCTTCGCAGGCATAGTGAGAGATGGCACCCGCTCAAACGAGGCTGGCGCCGGCATCGACCGATAGCGATAGGAAAGTCAGAACCGCCCTGCGAAGGCGTAACGGTCCAAGATATCCGGACACGTGCCGATGCGGCAGAAGTAGACCGCCGGCGGTGATTTTGCAAGCGCAGGGAAATAGATCTGGCGGCAACCGCCGCACCGATGCGGGAAATTCCTTTCGGACATTTTGATTGAGCGAAGCCAGAACGGCCGTTTGAACAACGGGATAGGCGCTTTCGATGCAACGCGGTCATGGGAGATCTGTGGTTTCCGCAACGTCAACGAACGCTGCCGGGTCACCTGCGCTGGGCTGGCTTGCTCAAGCCGGCACGAGGCGCAGCACGCCCTCGCCACGCCGGTGACCGACCGCGGTCACGGCGACCTCGCGTGCACCGCCGCCGGCCACGAGGGCGGCGGCGAGCGCCGCTCCGAAAGGTGCCGCCACTTCGAGCCCGTGCCCGATCACGTCCCCGAGGGCGCGCAGGCGCGCGCACGGTGCGAGCTTCGTCAGCACCGTTCGCTCTTCCGCGGTGATCGGCGCGACCCCTGTGGCCCCGGACAGGACGTGATCGGGAGCCGAGAGGCCAGCCTGTCCCCAGAGGGTCTCCAGGCTGACGGCGACGCTGCCCGGCGCGCGCCGCGTCCGGTCGCTCGCCACCGGTTCCAGTTGGGCGAGGGCACGGGCGCCGCGGGCGGCGGCATGCGCGGCGGATTCCAGCATCAGGAAGGCCGCGCAGCTGCCGAGGATGAAGCCCGCCTCGCCGCCTTTGTCGCCGCGCGCGAAGACCGGTCGGAAGGCGTCGCGGGCGAGGTAGTCGCCCATCTCGTGGATCACCAGAACGTCCGGCCGCTCGGCGCTGTAGGAGCCGCCGACCAGGATCGCGTCGATCTGGCCCGAGGCCACCCGCGCCTGCGCGATCCGCAGGGCGTCGACGCCGGCGGATTCCTCGCCCATGAAGGTGCGTGAGGCGCCCGTGACGCCGTGAACGATCGCGATGTTGCCGGCGAGCAGGTTGGAGAGCTGTGCGAGGAACAGCGTCGGGCGAAGGTCGTTCTGCAGCCGCTCGTTCAGGTAGGCGCCCGGATCGGCGGCGTCACGCAGGCCGGTCAGGATTGCCCCGTCCACCGCATAGTCGCGCTCGCCGCCCCCCGCCGCCACGACGAGATGGAGCGCCTGCTTGAAGGCGGCATCGTCCTTCACGCCCGCGGCGTCGAGGGCGAGGCCGGCCGCGTAGACGCCGAGCCGCTGCCACGCCTCCATCTGGCGCTGGTCGCTGCGCTTGGGGATCTGGCCGTCCCACGCGATCGCCGGCGCCGGGTGCACCGGATAGGGCGCGAAGGCCTCGCTGTCCGTGCGCGGGGCTTCCGCTCCGGCGAGGGCGATCAGATGGGCGTCGACGCCTTCACCCGCACAGGAGACGAGGCCGAGGCCGGTGACGACGACGGGGCGGCTCATGGCAGACTCAGGGCTCGCGTTCGGCCTGCGCCGAATCGGGAAACAGGCCGATCGTCCGCGCCCGTTCGCGCATCGGCGCGTCGAGGCCGTCCGGGAACGGCATGGTGCGGAAGCGCAGCTCCGCGTCGCAGAGCGCCTTGCCGGCGTGGCTGATCGCCGCCTTGGTCACCGCGTAGCCCGAGCCGTCATGCTCGAGATGCGCCGTGACGAGGAGGTCCGCCCCCGGGCCCACGAAGGATCGGAAACGCGCCTTGTCGACCCCGGTGAGGAACGGCATCCGGGCGAAGTCGAGATGGGCGAGCACGAGGTATCCGGAGGCCTGCGCCATCGTCTCCGTGAGAAGGACGCCGGGCACCAGGGGATGGCCGGGGAAGTGCCCCTCGAAGACCGGGCTCGCCATGGGCACCCGGGCGAACGCCTCGATGCGGCCGGCCGCCCGGTCGAGGAGCCGCACGGAGTCGATCATCTCGAAATATTCGAGGCGCATGACGGTTCGGATCGGCCTTCGTTCAGACCTTGGCGGCCTTCTCGGCCACGAGGCCGTCGATGCGCGCGCACAGGTTCTTGAGGACGAAGTACTCCTCGGCAGGAACCTTGCCCTCGTTGACCTCCTGGGTCCAGCGCTCGAGCGGCAGCTTGATCCCGAAGGCCTTGTCCACCGCGAAGGCGATGTCGAGGAAGGCGAGGCTGTCGATGCCGAGGTCGTCGATGGCGTGGCTCTCGGGCGTGATCTTGTCCCGCGGGATGTCGGCGGTCTCGGCTATGATGTCGGCCACGCGCTCGAAGGTGGCGCTGCCGTGGGCGGGCTCGTCGGACATGTCTTCTCGCGGGCTGTTCGAATTCCGGATCGGTCGTGCGGGAGCCCCCTCGCCGCCCGGGCGGACCGGCGCATACGCCCCGCGCGGCCACCCTACGCATAGTCGGGCCCTCATACGCGGTCCCGTCGAATGGCGGCGACCTCTACACGAGGGTGTCAGGGGCGGCAACCGCAGCGCTTCCCCCGGCGTTTCAGCGCCTGTCCACAGGCGTGCGCCAGCGCGTGCGCGGACGCGCTATGCCCCGGACGCACCGGCCCTAGCTTGACGGCGAGGCGATCGCGCGTCCTCAGGAGATCAGACGGATGCCACCGATCACCAAGCCCGCCGCGCCGCTGGCGCGGAGCGAGACGCCACCCCTGCCGCCGCAGGAGCGTGCGCGCTCTCAGGGGGCGGCCCGTGTCCTGCTGGTTCTGAGCCTCTCCGCCCTCGGGCTCTGGATCCTGCACGAATTCCTGCCGGCTCTGGCCTGGGCGTTGGTGCTGGCGATTGCACTGTGGCCGGTCTACACGCGCCTTGAGCACCGTTTCCCGCCGGGCAAGCACAACATCCTGCTGCCCACGCTGATGACCGCGGCGGTGGCGCTGGTCTTTTTGGTGCCGCTGGTGATCCTCGGCATCCAGGCTGCCCGCGAGGCCCACGACGTGGCCGAGTTCGTCCGCAGCGCCGAAGCGAACGGCGTTCCCGCGCCGGAATTCCTGCAGCACCTGCCCTACGGCGCCGCGCAGGCGACCACGTGGTGGAACGACAATCTCGGCCACGCACAGGCTGGCTCGGACCTGCTGCATCGGTTCGAGAACCATTCGGTGCTCGGGGCCTCGAAGAATGTCGGGCGCGAGGTGGTCCACCGGATCGTGCTGTTCGGCTTCAGCCTCGTGGCCCTGTTTTTCCTGTTCCGCGACTGGCGGACGGTGCGGAACCAGTCGCTCATCGCCTGCCACCGGCTGTTCGGCCCGCGGGGCGAGCGCGTTGCCCGCCAGATGGTGGCATCGGTGCATGGCACCGTCGACGGGCTGGTGCTGGTGGGTCTCGGCGAGGGCTTCCTGCTCGGGATCGTCTACCACTTCGCGGGCGTACCCCACCCCGTGCTGCTTGGCGCCTTCACGGCGGTGGCGGCGATGATCCCCTTCGGGGCCGCCGTGGCCATCGCCATCGCGGCGCTTCTGCTGGTGGCGGCGGGCTCGGTGACGGCGGCGCTGGTTGTCGCGGGCGCGGGTCTCGTCGTGACCTTCGTGGCCGACCACTTCATCCGCCCGGCGCTGATCGGCGGCACGACGAAGCTGCCGTTCCTGTGGGTGCTCCTCGGCATCCTCGGCGGCGTCGAGACCTTCGGGCTCCTCGGGCTGTTCGTCGGACCGGCGGTGATGGCCGCACTGGTCCTGCTGTGGCGGGAGTTCACCGAGGGACCGGACGCGACGGCCTGAGCCGCCGGATCCGCTAGTCGTCCACGCTCGCCCCGGCCGCGGCCTCGACCCGGCGCCGATCCTGGCGCCAATCGGCCGGCTTCTCGAAGGTGCCGGCCCAGATGCCGCGGCGGGTCGCCCAGGCGTGACCCTCCTGGCGGCTGTAGGGCGCGCTCACTTGGCGGCTGGCCAGCGCAAGACCCTGCCCAACCATCCAGGCGGACAGATCCTCGCCGTGGACATGGCAGAGCCCGGTGACGCGGCCGGCCACGCCCCCCTCGCGTCGCTCGCAGGTAACGATGCCGCTGCCGATCCGCACGCGCAGCGCCTGCGCGGCCTCGCGGCCGCAGCGATACTCGAGGCCCTTGGCCGTCTCGCAGCTCTGGGCGGTCTCGGGGGCGTCGATTCCGTAGAGGTTTATGCGCGTGCCCTGCACCTCGATCGTGTCGCCGTCGATCACGGTCGCCGGGCCGCTGACCGTTCCGGCCGCGGCCGCGGGGCCGCAGAGGAGGAGCAGGGCAAGCATCGGTCTGATCATGACGGAATTGTCCACGAGGGAGGCGAAGTGACTGGTTCAGGGTTGGCCGAGACCGCGACGGTACGCGACCAATGTGGCGAATTTGCCAAGCCGCCGGTCCGGTACGGCCTGCCGAAGGCCGACTCTCTGCCGCGGTAGTCGCGAAAGCGCTCCGACCTGCGCGAAGCTCAGCCCCGGAACGGCCATCCTCGGGCGATCGTCATGCCGCATGACCTTTCTCAAGACACTGCTGGCCAGCATGGCCCTGTAGGCGGCGCTCCTCGTCTGGGTCGGCCTCGCGATCGGTCCGGACGGGCCGATCGACAGGACCTGCCCGGGCCTGAAAGCCGTCATGGTTCCGGCGAGCGGCGGCATGGCGGCCGCCCGGGCGACACCACCCTGGACCGTGCGGCTCTCGGCCATCTCGCCGTACGCTTGGTCGGCGAGACGCGCAGCGCGGCCGGCGCGGGAATACCGGCCGGCTGACCGGCGCGTCGGCCGCCAATCGGGCCGATCAGGTCCGGTACTTGCCGTTGCGCTTGATGAGGACGCGGCTACCGACGGGCACACGCTCGTAGAGATCGGCGATATCCTCGTTCAGCATCCGGACGCAGCCCGAGGACATCTGCTCGCCAATGCTCCAGGGCTCGTTGGTGCCGTGGATGCGGAACAGGATGTCGCGATTGCCCTGGTAGAGATAGAGCGCCCTGGCACCGAGCGGGTTGTCCAGTCCGCCCTTGCGGGTCCGCGGCAGGTCGGGATGGAGCGAGACCATCGTGACGGTCGGGCTCCAATCCGGCCAGACGCCCTTGCGACCGACCCGCGCCTCACCCTTCCAAGAGAAGCCGGCCTTGCCGACACCGACGCCGTATTGCATCGCCGACCCGTCGGCCTGGACGAGGACGAGCTGGCGCTTGTCGATGTCGACCACGATGGTGCCGGGCTTCTCAGGGCCGTTGTAGCTGACCTGCTGACGGCGATATTTGGGATCGAGCCGCTGGGTATCGACGAGCGGGATGTCGAAGGGCTTGTCGGGCTTGCTGCCGATGTACCAGGCCGACTCGTCATCCTGTGCGAGCTGCACCGGACGGGTCTGGCAGGCTGCCAGGGGAGCGATCGCCACGACGGCGAGCAGGATCCGCGAGGGAACGATCCGGCGCAGGCGGCTCCAGGCCGAAGGAAGCGTGGCGATCATAGGTCCTGTCTTGCGGGATACGGTCGTCGCGCCATGCCTACCGTCTCGTGGCCGGTGACGATGTAGCTTTTCCGCCGCAGCCAGCCGCGCGCGGCCCGCTCCCAAGGCCACGGTTGCGCCCTAATTCTGAATCGCAGCAGGGGTCTAGTGCGGCCGGCGCGGAGGTGAAGAATGCCCGAGACCGAAACTCTTCCGGCCGATGCGACGATCGTGGCCGATGTCCCGCTGAGCCCAGCGATCCATCTCGATCACTGCGTGATCCACGTCAGCGATTGGGAGCGATCCAACGCTTTCTACCGGGACGTGGTGGGCGCCGAGATCATCGCGCGTGATCCGGGCTTCGCCTATCGGTTCGGCGGCGTCCAGCTCAATTGCCACGGTCCCGGCGTCAAGGCGGAGCCTCTGGCGGCGAAACCCGTCGAACCGGGCAACAGCGACCTGTGCTTCCGCTGGTCGGGCTCGATCGAGACCGCGATCGCGCATCTCGAGACGGCCGGAATTCCTGTGGAACTCGGCCCGGTGGAGCGGCACGGCGCCGCGGGTACGGGGATCAGCGTCTACTTCCGGGATCCGGACGGCTCGCTCCTGGAATTCATCACTTACCCTGTGTGATCAGCCCCGGCTCTCGGCAAGCGCCTGGTTGGTCTGCTCCAGCCGCAGTGCCAGCACGCGCATCAGGGCGATGCTGATCTGTGGAAACTGTGCCAGCAATTCCAGGAACACGCCGCGGTCGATGCGCAGGGCGGTCACGGCGGATTGCGCCGTCACGGTGGCGGACCGGGGCTGCTCGGCCAGGATGCCCATCTCGCCGACGAGGGCATCCTGGCCGAGCAACGCCAGCCGCACCGGGCCGGCGGGACCGTCGATGCTGACCTCCGCGGTGCCCGAGAGGATCACGTAGGCCGCATCCGCCACGTCGCCGCGGGCGAAGAACCGTTGCCCCGGCTCGAAATGCACCCGCTCGCTGGTGAAGGCCAGGAGTTTCAGACGCGCCGGCTCCACCTCGCGGAACAGCGGCACCTGCTTCAGGGAGGAAACCTCGGTGTCGAGGGTCATTCGGGGGCTCCGCGACGGGTCTCACGCCCAGGACGGCGGGGCCGGACGGGCCCGCATATCCATGCGGTTCGTCAGGCACTTGTCCAGCCCCGCACCTGACGCAACCTGCCGGTGTGGTCTCGGCGCCCTACTGGCGCTGGGCCTCATCCTGGGGCCGGAGCCGGCCACCGCCCGCTTGGTTCAGGCCGAGCTCGCCCGTGTCGCGCTCGCGCCGCCACCCGGAGCCCGCGTCCCGTTGGATCTCGCCGTCACCGACGCGCGCACTGGGCAGCCGACCACGCTCGGCCAGGCCCTCGGTGGCCGGGCTGCCCTGCTGCTGCCGGTGGATTACACCTGCGGCAATGTCTGCGACCCGATGGTGTCGATGTCGGCCGAAGCCTTGGGCGCGACAGGCCTTCCGGCCGAGGATTACGCGCTCGTGCTGGTCGGCATCGATCCGCGCGACGATCCCGCGGCTGCGCGCCGCATGCTCGCGGAGACGCTGGGAGACCGGGATGCGTCGCTCCGGCCCCGGGCACTGGTCGCGTCGGACACCGCCCTCGCGCGCCTCCGCGGCGCCCTGGGCTATACGGCGGTCTACGATGCCGGCACCGACAGCTTCGCCCATCCGGCCGCGGCCGTTCTTCTCGCCGCCGACGGTCGGGTGGCCCAGGTTCTGTCGCCCCTCGCGCTGACTGGGCGGGATCTCCGTCTCGCCCTGACGGAGGCCGGCGAAGGCCGGGTCGGCAACCTCGCCGACCGGCTGACCCTGCTCTGCTACGGCTACGATGCCGCGCGCGGCGTCTACACACCGCTCATCCAGCGGATCCTGACGGTCGCCGGGATCGTCACCATCCTGGCGATCGCCCTCCTCATCGCCGGCCTGACCCGCCTCGCGCGTAGGCCGCCGGCCTGACGGCGGCTTTGTCCCGGCTCAGCGCTTGGTCGAGAGGCCCTGAGTCCCGGGAGCCGGTGCCTCACGCTTGAGGCTGGCATTGAGATGGGGCGAATCCGTCGGCTCCTCCCGAGTGGTCGGCGTGGCGGAATCCTCGGGTGCGGGCATCGGCGGCAGCGGCGGTGTGTTCGGCCGCACCGCCAGGTCCGGGGCAGCATCCTTGACCATGTTGCGGTTCGTCATACGCGATAAGCCTTCTCTGATGCCGCACGGTGGCGTGGTCTGCCCGGAGCACGGTGCCGGGCTTCCGGGCATGCCGGGGTGGACGCGGATATCGACCAGGGTCGTATCTCGATCAACGTCGCACATAAGTGCTCGGTTGCTGCCAAGCTTAGCTGGCGGAAGCTTGAGCAGGTCTCGGGATAGGAACCTTGGTTATTGCTGAAGGTTGTTGCGGGGTGAAGCGAAGCCTGAGGAGGAACTGATGGCATCCGGAAATTCGACCTCGAAGCGGGGCTTTGCCTCGATGGATCTGGAGCGGCAGCGCGAGATCGCCAGCAAGGGCGGCCGCAGCGTGCCTGCCGAGAAGCGCTCCTTCTCTCAGGATCGTGAGCTCGCCTCGTCCGCCGGCCGCAAGGGCGGTCAATCCACGGGGACCGGCCGAGCCGAGTGAGGGCTCTACCGAACCGTACCGCGTAGCGGCGCCGCGTCCCCCGGGACCGGCGCCGTTTTCGTTACAGGCTACGCCCGTGCAGGGCGTCGCGCACAGCAAAAGGCCCCGCCGGGACGACGGGGCCTTTTGCTGTGCGATCCCGTAGAATCGGCAATCAGGAGATACAGCGACCAGGAGTCATCCGACGCGCCTCGGGGCCGACCAGAGAACTCAGCGCCGCCTCGCAGCCCTCGCGCATCCGACGCGGTAGCTGCTGCAGGATCGGCTTCATCTCAGGGTCCTGGGCCTCACCCGCGACGGGCGCATTCCGACCGTCGAGCCGCTGAACACCTGCAATTCGCGTCGGGCTGATCGCCAGGGAGACGGGGCGCATCCCCGGCAGTGGGGCCTGGACGGTCTGTGCTGTGGGCACCGGCATCGTCCAGCGATCGGCTGTATCCCGCACGACCGGCTGGACCAGGACGGTGAGAAGAGCGGCAGGAGCACTGACGCCCAGAATGAAACCAGACCGCAGCATCGCCCCAACCTCATCGCGAGAGCTTGACAGGATGTTCGTACAACGCGCCCTGCAATCGCAGGTTCCTAGACTGTCTCGCGTCGACGCATCCTGAGTATTCGAACGCAGCTCGGCCGTTGGTGCGGCGGCGCACCCACGCTATCCACAGCCCCCGGATGTTGCGCAAAGGCCACCAACGACGAAAAAGCGCATTTGCTGGAACCTCCCGGTCCGGCACCCGTTCTCTGTGAACCCGGCCACCTGGTCCTCCCCGCATTCCCCTTGTGCATCGGCCGGAACCTTTTCAGACGGGCTGGAGCCTTCTCCGGCCCGTTTTTTTGCGCGCGGTTCGCCGGATCGGAGCGCCAGGACGGGCAACAAAAAACCCCGGCTCGCGCCGGGGCTTTTTTAGTGTCGCCGCTCTGGGTTGCGTGCGGCCGGGGCGAGCCCCGGAGCGACCGTGCAAACTCAGTGTCAGGCGGACTTGGCTTCCCGACGACGCGCCGTCTGCTGGAAGAACAGCGCCTGGCTGATCACCGCCGAGACATTCGCGGGCTGGAACGGCTTGGCGATGAGGAAGGCCGGCTCTGGCCGCTCGCCGGTGAGGAAGCGCTCGGGATAGGCGGTGATGAAGATCACCGGCACCTCGAAGGACTTGAGGAGATCGTTCACCGCGTCGAGGCCGGAGGAGCCGTCGGCGAGCTGGATGTCGGCGAGGATGAGGCCGGGGCGCTTGCCCTCGCCGGCGATCTTGACCGCCTCGCTGCGCGTACGGGCGACACCGATGACATTGTGGCCGAGCCCCTCGACCAGCGCCTCGAGATCCATCGCGATCAGCGGCTCGTCCTCGATGATGAGGATCTCGGTCGCCATGTCGGCAGCCAGTTCGCGGCCAGCCTCGTCCACGAGATCGCGGACCTCGGAGACGTCGACTCCCAGGATGATCGCCGCGTCCTCCTCCGAGAAGCCCTCGAGGCAGGAGAGCAGGAAGGCCTGCCGCGGCAGCGGCGTGATCTGGCCGAGGCGGACTTCCGCCGGCAGATCGTGCTGGACCTGCTCGCTGCGCCCGTTCACCGACAGGGAATTCCAGATCCGCGTGAACACGCGGAACAGGTCGGCCTTGATGTTGGCGCTCCGGCCCAACGTGTCCGGCTCGTTGACGAGGGTCTCCAGGGTAGCGGCGACGTACGCGTCACCCGCCACTTGGCTACCCGTGAGCGCACGCGCGTAGCGGCGCAGGTACGGCAGGTGCTGTACCACGAGTTGCGATGTCGACATTCGATCCCCTGTGCCTCGCCGTGTTGCCCGGCCGCGAACGCCACGGTGCTTGACCGAGGGCCTGCCGGGGCCGGCTTGTGTCCTGCGCAGCCTACCGCCCAACGCGGATGCCCGCACTCCGTTCCACCCCCCGGCGGAACCGATCCCGGCGGGCAGGCGTTGCCGGCGCAGCCATGGCGTATGTCGAGCCGCAGCACAATGCGGCCGAGCCGACTTCGGCAACAAGGGGCGTATTGATGGCGGACCAGAGGAAGGAGGCAGGCTTTCGCGTGCGCGACCCGCAGGCCGAGACTGCCTCGGATCCGACATCAGAGCCCCAAGACGGCTCCATCGACGAGGGCCGTTCCCAGAGCCCCATGCCGAGCGATCGCCCCCGGTTGCGATCGGGCCTGAGCGACCAGACCCGCAATCGTATCGCCGTACAGTTGCGGGCGATGTACGATACGGTCACGCAGCAACCTGTGCCGGACCGTTTCGCCGATCTGATCGCGAAGCTCGACAGCGCCGACCGGAAAGCCTGAGCCTGATGCATCCGCCGCTTCGGTAGGCGGGGGCCGCTCTTCTTGCAGAGATCCCGCCGGCCAGGCAGCGGCCCTCCGGGTCGGTCCCGCGCATCGGCTCAAAACGGAAAGCCGCCGCAGGGGGCGGCGGCTTTCTCGAAGTCCCGGATGCCGGCCCCGACCAGGACCGGCGGCTCCGGTGGACCCTCAGAGGGTCGGCGAGCGCCCCCGCATCAGGCCCACGACCGCCGAGATCGCGAACAGAACGATCGCCACGAAGAACACCAGCTTGGCAGCTTCCATTGCCGTGCCGGCAATGCCGCCGAAGCCAAGCAGAGCGGCCACGAGGGCGACGACGAGAAAAGTTACGGCCCAACCGAGCATGGTTCGTATCCTTGAAAAGTATCAACGCGGGCGGGCCGCGTCGTTCTGAACACGAAAACGCCAAGGTTTCGCTCCGGTTCCGCCCATAATGCGAAGTCCTGTGGGCATGTAGGGGCGCGAGCACCGTCCGCGACATGGGGTGACGGAACGAGACAGGGGCGCTAGCGTTCGAAGAGAGGTCTCCAGGCTCGATCCGGGAATTGCGATGCTGCAATCTGCCAAGAGTGCCGTTCGATCGAAGGCCGCCGCGATGGCGGCGCGCCTCGCCGCCGTTGTCGACAGGGCCGGCGATGCCCTGCGCGCCGCGGTACTCGGTCTTTCGCCGATACCGGCCCCCGTTCCGGTCCGTGTGCGGGCCCGGCAGACGCGACGCCAGGCCTGACAGCCTGCGTCTCTCCCGGCAATCCGCCGCGCATCGCGGGCAACGCGCTCATCGGGCCTCCGGGGCGAAGACATCCTCCCGGGGTACGCGTCCCGCGGCAAACGGTGGCGACGCTCTCGCAGGTGGACAGTCGCGTAGGCTCGGATGGGACGGGGCGCCGCCCAGGCTCCGGAGCGATTGCCACGCCGCCGCGAAGCGTCCAATGAACGGCCGCTTCGATCGCTCGGGATCGCGATGGCCGACGCAGACGAGAACAGCCTGACCTTCAATCCTTCGATGCCCCCGGCCGGCCGGCTGGACGAGGTCGCGCCGCTGATCCGGCGCCGGGTTGCGCCGAATGGCGGGCCGTTTACGGCGAGCGGCACCTGCACCTACGTGGTCGGCCGGGGCCGGGTCGCGGTACTCGATCCGGGCCCAGACGATCCGGCGCATATCGAGGCGCTGCTTCAGGACCTCGGTACGGAGCGTGTGGAAGCCATCGTGGTCACCCACACCCATCGCGATCATTCGCCGGGGGCCCGGCTCCTGGCTGCGCGCACCGGCGCACCGATCGTCGGGTGCGGGCCGCACAGGGCCGCGCGCGCCTTGGCGGAGGCCGAGACCCCGATGCTCGATGCCAGCGCCGACCGGGCCCACGCGCCCGATCGGGCGATGGCGGAGGGCGACACCGTCGCCGGCCCGGGCTGGACCCTCGTGGCGGTGGAGACCCCTGGTCACACGATGAACCATGTCGCCTTCGCGTTGCCGGAGGCGCAGGTGCTGTTCTCGGGGGACCACGTCATGGCGTGGTCGACGACGATCGTGGCCCCGCCGGACGGTGCGATGCGGGCCTACATGGCGTCCCTCGACAAGCTGCGCGGGCGCGACGAGACGGTCTACTGGCCGGGCCATGGCGGGCCGGTGCACGAGCCCGCCCGGTTCCTCCGCGGGCTTGCCGGGCACCGGCGTCAGCGCGAGGCGGCGATCCGTACGCGGCTGGCCGCCGGAGACGGGCGGATCGCCGACATCGTCGCGGCGATCTACCAGGGGCTGGATCCCCGGCTCCGCGGAGCGGCGGCACTCTCGGTCTTCGCTCATCTGGAGGACTTGGTCGGGCGCGGGCTCGCAACCTGCGACGGCGCCCCCCGACTGGACGGCAGCTACGCGCCCGCCTGAGGGGCGCGACGGTTCACTTCACCGCAAGGGCGAGGTTGGCGACGTCGTCAAGATAGGCCCGGATCCGGTCGGCGTTGCTGCCGAAATCGCGGCCACCGAGTCGCGAGGCCGAACGCACGTCGATCCGCGCCCCGTCCGCGCGCGGACGAATGCGCACGGTGACGTCGTCGGGCAGGTTGAGGATCAGGCCGCGGGCCACGGCCTCGATCCGCCCGCTCCCGGTCCGGCCGCCCGGCCGGATCGCCTCGACGATCTGCCAATGCCGCTTCAGGGCCGCCTGCCGGGCGAGTTCGAAGGCCTCGTCGGCGCCGATATCGAGGGTCAGCGGCGCGATCTGCGGATAGGCGCCGCGCTGGCGCTCGCGGATCCCCGGTCCAGGATCCGCCGGGTAGCGGCCGCCGCGGGCCGCGAAGGCCGCCCGCGAGCGCGAGAAGGCGGGCGGGTTGTCGATGTCGGTGGTGATGTCGGACAGGGCCGGCAGCCGCAGACCGCGCAAGCCCAGGAAGGCGGGATAGCCGAGAACCGCAAGGGCGAGGATCAGCCCGGCGAGGGCGGCACCGAGACCGCGGGCCCCCTCGCGCCAGACCCGCACGAAGGCGAAGATCGCGGCCGCCGCGGCCAGCACCGCGACACAGAGCCCGGCCACGAGGGCCGCGAGCGCCGCGTCGGTATCGGCACGCGGATCCCGGACCAGGATCAGGGCGATCCCGGTAGCGATGACGGAGAACACGGCAAGCCGCCGGGCCAGTGGCCCGGCGCGGGTGACGGGTTCCTCGATGAGCAGGCGGCGCATGGGGATCATGAAGGCGTTCGAGGCCTGATCTTAGAGCTTGGCCGGGACAGGCGCCATCGCGCGACGATCACGGCGCATACGCGCGGGCGTTGCCAGGCAGACCGAGCGTGGCGGGCAACTTGAGGGGATCGGGCAGCATCGCTTCCCCAATCCGGCTGGCCGGATCGGATGACTCGACGGGGGTGACCGTCTGTGCCGTCAGGGCGCTCCAGGGTCCCGTTACCGCGAACTGGATCCCGCGGGCCGGATCGGCCTGGGGGCGCAGGACGAGATCGCCCCGGACATCGAGCCGCCGATCCGGCAGCGAAACCTGCCCGTGCAGGGTGGCGCCGACGCCGGGCCCCAGAAGCCCCGACTCGGCGATCTCGCCCACGCCGTCGACGAAGCGCAGCGTCACCACCGCCCGCTCGAAGGCGGTCCGGCCGTTCCGGCGCGCCAGGGCGCCGGGCGCCACCACACCGTTGCGATGGATGACGTCGGCGAGATCGAGGCCCGCGATGGCGCCGCCATCCATGGCGAGGGTGGCCCGACCGCCGAGATGCGCTAGGAGCTCGGTTGTGTCGCGGGCCTTGGATTCGACGGAAAATTGTCCCTGCGCGGGTCCGACCACCCAGCGCACCGCGCCGATCTCACCGAGCAGCGCGCCGAGATCGATGCGGTCGAGGCTCCCCTGCATGCGCAGGTCGGTTGCGGCCGGATCCGCCCCGCTCGTCAGGTTCACCCGTCCCTTGAACGTGCCGTCCTGGATCCGGGCCCGGTTGACGGCGACTTCCAGCGCGGCTTCGCGCACCAGGACACTCGCCGCCAGATCCTGAACCCGAACCGCGCCGGCGCGCCCCTCGGAGGCGGACAGGCGCAGGTCGAGGTCGCCCTGTGTGAACGGCGCCAGAGCGATCGACGCGGGCGCAGGGTCGAGGATCCGCGTGAGATCCGCGACGAGGGGCGTGAGGTCGAGCGTCTCGGCCGCCAGGGTTGCCTGCACCGAGAGGCGCGGCGCCTTGCCCGGTCCGAAGGCGACGGCGCCGGCTCCTTCCAGGACGTTCTGGCCGAGGCCGATGCGCAGGCTCGGCCAGGAGACGGATCGCTCGGCCGTCTCGAACCGGCCGTCGATCGAGAACGCCCCGGCCAGCGGCGCCAGCGGAACGGCTCGGCCGATCCAGGCCAGGCTGCCCGGCAGGGAGCGCGTCTCGAACCGCACCTGTCCGGCGAGCGCGGGCAGCGCGCCGCCCTCCGCTGCCGGCGCCACCGTTCCGTCCGCCACGAGACTGCCGTCCGGCCACACAATCTCGGCCGTGAACGGGGTGCGGCGGCCCAGGGCAATCTCGGATGGCCGCAGGTGGGTCACAGTGATCCGGGTCGGCACGCCCCGCCAGGTCAGGCTGGCACGGCCCTCCGCCGCCGTGCCCCAGAGCGGCCAGGCAAGGTCAAGATCGATGTCCCGGGCCGTGTCGCCTGCGCCGAGGCGCGCATCGCGCAGGACGATCCGGCGCGGCCGGGCCGTGTCGCCCGACCGGGCCTTCTCGACAAGCCGCGCCAAGGGCTCGTCCCAGCCGGCCGCGTCCTCCGACAGGCGCGAGCCCTCCAGGCGCAGGCCGCTCACGGCCGCCTGCCCGCCGAGGAGGCTCAGCGGATCGAGGTCGATGGTCAGGCGGCCTTCTTCCGCCAGCACCGGACCGGCGTATCCGGCGGCGAGCCGGACGCGGTTGAGGGTCAGACGCGGCCAGGGGAGGAGCGCGAGGCTCGCTGGCCCCTGCAGCGTCAGGCCGAGGCCGTAAGCCTCGAAGGCGCGGCGGGCGAAGGCCGTCACCCGGCCGTCGTCCAGGGGCCAATCGCGCAGGCCGAGACCGGCCGCGATCAGGCTCCCGAGAGCGAGGACGAAGATCGGGCGGCGCAGCGACATCATGCTCCGAAGGGGCGGCGGCAGTGGCCGGAAGCCGGGCGCCGCGCCGGCCCCTCTGGCTGCCACGGCCCGGCAGGGTCTGCACGTCGAATGGGCAATCTAGCGTCCTCGGCCGGATTTGTCTGCCGCACCCACGCAGGGCCGCCCTGCCCTCCCCAACGCAGTGCCGGTTACGGATCGCCCGAGACCGCACGGGCCGGGGCGGCGCACCACTGGATTTCGCGCGCGGAATCGGGGAGAGCAGGCGCGAGGACACGCGCTTCCCAAGGTTTCGGCCGGTCGGGTCCGGCGGGAAAAGGACGGTTCGATGAAGAAGGTCTACACGGATGCCGCCGCCGCCCTGGCCGGCCTCCTGCACGACGACATGATGGTGATGTGCGGCGGTTTCGGCCTCTGCGGCATCCCCGACGAGCTGATCGAGGCGGTGCGCCTCTCGGGCGTCAAGGGCCTCACCGTCGTCTCGAACAATGCCGGCATCGACGGGGTCGGCCTCGGCAAGCTCCTGGACACCCGCCAAGTCCGGAAGATGATCTCGTCCTACGTGGGCGAGAACAAGGAGTTCGCCCGCCAGTATCTCGGCGGCGAGCTGGAGATCGAGTTCAACCCGCAGGGCACGCTGGCCGAGCGGATCCGCGCCGGCGGCGCCGGCATCCCAGCCTTCTTCACCAAGACCGGCGTCGGCACCAAGGTTGCCGACGGCAAGGAGATCCGGGAGTTCGACGGCGAGTCCTACGTCATGGAGCGCGGCCTGTTCGCCGACCTCGCCCTGGTCCACGCCCATACGGGGGATACCGAGGGCAATCTTCGCTACCGGATGACCGCGCGCAATTTCAACCCGATGATGGCCACCGCCGCCAAGATGACGGTTGCGCAGGTCGAGCACCTCGTGAAGCCGGGCGAGATCGATCCGGACACGATCCACACGCCCGGCATTTTCGTGAAGCGGATCATCGACGTGGGCGTGCGCGACAAGCGCATCGAGCAGCGCACCACGCGCAAGCGCGGTGACAGCACCCCGGCCGCGGCGGCCGGCGGCGGCACGCACTGATCGGACGGGAAGGGAGCGAGAACGATGGCCTGGACCCGCGAGCAGATGGCGGCGCGCGCCGCCAAGGAGCTGGAGGACGGCTTCTACGTGAACCTCGGCATCGGCATCCCGACGCTGGTGTCGAACTACATCCCCGAGGGCATGTCGGTGCAGCTCCAGTCGGAGAACGGTATGCTCGGCATGGGCCCCTTCCCCTACGAGGGTGAGGAGGATCCGGACCTGATCAATGCCGGCAAGCAGACGATCACCGCGCTGCCGACCACGAGCTACTTCTCCTCGGCGGATTCCTTCGGGATGATCCGCGGCGGGCACATCAACCTGTCGATCCTCGGCGCCATGCAGGTGGCCGGCAACGGCGACCTCGCCAACTGGATGATCCCCGGCAAGATGGTGAAGGGGATGGGCGGCGCCATGGACCTCGTGGCCGGCGTGAAGCGCGTGGTCGTGGTGATGGAGCACGTCGCCAAGAACAAGGACGGCACCGAGAGCCCGAAGCTGCTCAAGGCCTGCGACCTGCCGCTTACCGGCACCCGCGTGGTCGACTTGGTGATCACCGATCTCGGCGTGTTCGAGATCGACAAGAAGGGCGACGGCGGCATGAAGCTCATCGAGCTGGCCGACGGCGTCACCGAGGACGAGATCCGGAGCAAGACCGAGGCCGACTTCACGGTCGCTCTGAAGAACTGAGTCCGGAAGGCCCGGCGGCCGACGTCGCCGGGCCTCACGGTCACAGGCGTCCGGCCCCGTCTCAGCGCGCTCGAGCCGGGACGCTCCCCGCATCCGAACGCCCGACGACACCATTCACCCGGTGGCAGGGCCTAAACGCGAAACACCCTCTCTCCCGGCCGGGAGAGAGGGTGTTTCGTCGTTCTCTGCCGGTCTGCTCAGGCCGGTCCCGAACCGGAAGCCGTCGTCGCGGCAACCCGATCAGCCCGCGTCGCTGGCGCCCGCACCCGCGAGCTGCGGATCCCGGGTCGCGGGCCGCACCGGGCTGTCGGCCGCAGGCTCCTCGCCGTTCAGCGCCCGCCGCACGAAGCTGTCGACCCGGTCGCCCTGCTCCGGCAGGGCGGCTTCGAGATGCGCGATCATCTTCGGCGTCCAGAACGCCTTGATGTGCTTCTGGATTCCGGCAACCGCCTCCTCCTCCGGGTAGGACCGGAAGAAGGTGGCGATCTGGTTCGCCATGCGGACGAGCTTGTCCGCCTGTGTCACGGCACTCATCGGATACTCTTACTCTGCCGCGTCCAGGGTCTGGGCGATCCGGGTCAGGGAGAAGTCCTCCTCGTAGAACTTCGCCTGCCAGTCGGAGGGCCGGTTGGTCCGCCGGACCTGCACCGCCGTCACCTTGTACTCGGGGCAGTTGGTCGCCCAGTCCGAGTAGTCCGTCGTGATGACGTTGGCGCCGGTCTTGGCGTGGTGGAAGGTCGTGTAGACTACGCCCGGTTGCATCCGTTCGGAGATCTTGGCCTTCAGGGCGATGTCGCCCGAGCGGCTCTCCAGGGCGACGAGGTCGCCGTCGACGATGCCGCGCAGCTCCGCGTCGAAGGGGTGGATCTCCAGCACGTCCTCCTCGTGCCAGCGCGAGTTCTCGGTGCGCCTTGTCTGCGCGCCGACATTGTACTGGGACAGGATCCGGCCCGTGGTGAGGATCAGCGGGAACTTCGCCCCCGTCCGCTCCTCGGTGGCCACGAACTCCGTGATCATGAACCGGCCCTTGCCGCGGACGAACCGGTCCACGTGCATCATCGGCGTGCCGAGCGGCGCCTTCTCGTTGCAGGGCCACTGCACCGAGCCGAGCTCGTCGAGCTTGGCGTAGGACACGCCGGTGAAGCTCGGGGTGAGCCGGGCGATCTCGTCCATGATCTCGGACGGATGGTTGTACTCCATCTTGTAGCCCAGCGCGTTGGAGAGCAGCACCGTGCCCTCCCAGTCGCCGTAGCCGCCCATGGGGGCCATGACCTTGCGCACGCGCGAGATGCGGCGCTCGGCATTGGTGAAGGTCCCATCCTTCTCCAGGAACGAGGCGCCCGGCAGGAAGACGTGGGCGTATTTCGCGGTCTCGTTCAGGAAGAGGTCCTGGACGACGATGCACTCCATCGCCTTCAGGCCCGAGGTCACGTGGTGCGTGTCCGGGTCCGACTGGGCGATGTCCTCGCCCTGGATGTACATGCCCTTGAAGCTGCCCTCGACGGCCTCGTCCAGCATGTTGGTGATGCGCAGGCCCGGCGCGTTGTCGAGCTTGGCGCCCCAGAGGGCCTCGAAGCTCTCGCGGGTGGCGTCGTCCGACACGTGGCGGTAGCCGGTGAGCTCGTGCGGGAACGAGCCCATGTCGCAGGAGCCCTGGACGTTGTTCTGGCCGCGCAGCGGATTCACGCCGGCGCCGAGCTTGCCGATGTTGCCGGTGGCCATGGCGATGTTGGCCATGCCCATCACCATCGTCGAGCCCTGGCTGTGCTCGGTAACGCCGAGGCCATAGTAGATGCCGGCCGCACCGCCCTTGGCGTAGAGCCGGGCCGCCCCGCGGACTTCCGCCGGGTCGAGGCCGGTAAATTGCTGCTGGTTCTCCGGCGAGTGCCGCTCATCGGCGATGAACCGCGCCCAGGACTCGAACTCGGCGAGGTCGCAGCGCTCGCGGACATAGGCCTCGTCGATCAGCCCCTCGGTGACGATCACGTGCGCCAGCGAATTGATGAAGGCGACGTTGGAGCCGGGCTTCAGCGGCAGGTGATAGTCGGCCTTGATGTGGGGCGACTTCACGAGGTCGATCTTGCGCGGATCGGCGACGATCAGCTTCGCCCCTTGCCGGAGGCGCTTCTTCATGCGCGAACCGAAGACCGGGTGGCCATCGGTCGGGTTGGCGCCGATCACCAGGATCACGTCGGAATGCTCGACCGACTTGAAGTCCTGGGTGCCGGCCGAGGTGCCGAGCGTCGACATCAGGCCGTAGCCGGTCGGCGAGTGGCAGACGCGGGCGCAGGTATCGACGTTGTTGTTGCCGAAGGCCGCGCGCACCAGCTTCTGGACGAGGTAGGCCTCCTCGTTGGTGCAGCGCGACGAGGTGATGCCGCCGACCGAATCTTTTCCGTATTTCGCCTGGATCCGCTTGAACTCGGAGGCGGCCCGGTCGATCGCCTCCTCCCAGGACACCTCGCGCCACGGATCCGTGATCTTCTCGCGGATCATCGGCTTGGTGATGCGGTCCTTGTGGGTGGCGTAGCCGTAGGCGAAGCGGCCCTTGACGCAGCTATGGCCCTCGTTGGCCTTGCCGCCCTTGTACGGAACCATGCGGACGACGCGCTCGCCCTGCATCTCGGCCTTGAACGAGCAGCCGACGCCGCAATAGGCGCAGGTCGTGACCTCGGCGTGCTCGGGCTGGCCGAACTCGTGGATCGACTTTTCCTGCAACGTGGCCGTCGGGCAAGCCTGCACGCAGGCGCCACACGAGACGCACTCGGACTCGAAGAAATTGGTCGGGCCCGCCGCCACGCGGCTGTCGAAGCCGCGGCCCGCGATAGTCAGCGCGAAGGTGCCCTGCACCTCCTCACAGGCGCGGACGCAGCGGTTGCAGACGATGCACTTCGACGGGTCGTAGGTGAAGTACGGGTTCGACTCGTCCTTCGGCAGGTACTTCTCGGAGCTCGGCCGGACGTGATTGTCGCCCTCGTAGCCGTAACGCACGTCGCGCAGGCCGACCACGCCGGCCTGCGTCTGCAGCTCGCAATCGCCGTTGGCCGCGCAGGTCAGGCAGTCAAGCGGGTGATCGGAGATGTAGAGCTCCATCACGCCCTTGCGGAGCTTGGCGAGCTTCTCGTTCTGCGTGTGCACCACCATGCCGTTCTCGGCCGGGGTCGTGCAGGAGGCCGGGGTGCCGCGGCGGCCCTCGATCTCCACGAGGCAGAGGCGGCAGGAGCCGAACGGCTCCAGGCTGTCGGTGGCGCAGAGCTTCGGGATCTGCGTCCCGGCATGCATCGCCGCCGCCATCACCGAGGTGCCGGCCGGCACCGTCACCGACATGCCGTCGATCGTCAGGGTGACGGTCTGCTCCGCAACCCGGATCGGCGTGCCGTAGTCGATCTCCTTGATCAGGCCCATCGACGTCTCCTCACTCGGCCGCGGCCGGCAGATCGCCGGCGCGCCTGAAATCCTCGGGGAAATGGGTGATCGCGCTCATCACGGGCATGGGCGTCAGCCCGCCCATCGCGCAGAGCGATCCGTCGGTCATGACCTCGCAGAGATCCTCGACCAGCTTCAGGTTCGCGTCCGGCCGGATGCCGGCGATCACCTTGTCCATGGTCTCGACGCCGCGGGTGGCACCGATGCGGCAGGGGGTGCACTTGCCGCAGGACTCGGTGGCGCAGAATTCGAAGGCGAAGCGGGCCTGGGCCGCCATGTCGACGGTGTCGTCGAACACCACGATGCCGCCGTGGCCGACGAGGCCCTTCTTGGCTGCCATCGCCTCGTAATCGAGGGGCGTGTCGAGGAGATGGTCGGGGAAGTAGGCCCCGAGCGGCCCGCCGACCTGCACGGCCCGGACCGGCCGGCCCGAACGGGTGCCGCCGCCGAAATCCTCGATCACCTGACGGAGGGTGATGCCGAAGGCCACCTCGATCAGGCCGCCGTGCTTGATGTTGCCGGCGAGCTGGATCGGCAGGGTTCCGAGCGACCGGCCCATGCCGTAATCGGCGTAGGCCTTGGCGCCGTTCTCCAGGATCCACGGCACGGCCGTGAAGGTCATGACGTTGTTGACCAGCGTCGGCTTGCCGAGGAAGCCCTTGAGCGCCGGGATCGGGGGCTTCGCCCGCACGATACCGCGCTTGCCCTCGAGGCTCTCCAGCAGCGAGGTCTCCTCGCCGCAGATATAGGCGCCGGCGCCGAGGCGCACTTCCAGATGGAAGCTCTTGCCGGAGCCCAGGATGTCGTCGCCGAGCACGCCCGCCGTCACGCCGTTGGCGATCGCCTCCTTCAGGGTGGCGAAGGCCTGCGGATACTCGGAGCGCAGGTAGATGTAGCCGCGGGTGGCGCCGGTGGCGATTCCCGCGATGGTCATGCCCTCGATGAGGTTGAAGGGGTCGCCCTCCATCATCATCCGGTCGGCGAAGGTGCCGGAATCGCCCTCGTCGGCGTTGCAGACCACGTATTTCTGGTCCGCCTTGGCGAGCATCACGGTGTTCCACTTGATGCCGGCCGGGAAACCGGCCCCGCCCCGGCCGCGCAGGCCGGAATCGCGTACCGCCGCGACGATCCCCTCGGCATCGAGCTTCAGCGCAGCCTCGAGGCCGCGATAGCCGCCATGGGCCCGGTAATCCTCCACCGAGACCGGATCGATCACGCCGCAGCGCTGGAAGGTCAGGCGCTGCTGCCGGGCGAGGTAGGGGATCTTCTCCGGATCGCCGAGGCGCAGGGCGTGGTCGCCGCCGGTCGTCAGGCCGGCATCCAGGAGGGCGTCGACATCCTTGACCGTCACCGGCCCGTAGGCGACGCGCCCGTCGGGCGTGCCGACCTCGACCATCGGCTCCAGCCAGAACAGGCCGCGGGAGCCGGTGCGCACGATGGTGACGTCGAGGCCGCGGCGCTCGGCGCCGGCGAAGAGCGCGCGGGCCACCTTGTTGGCGCCGAGGCCGAGGGCGACGGCGTCGCGGGGAACGTAGAGGGTGACGCTCACTGGCGCACCTCCGTCAGGGCAGCTTCGAGGGCGTCGGCGGTCAGGTGCGCGACGGGCTCACCGTCGACCAGCGCGGCGGGACCGTTGGCGCAGAGGCCGAGGCAGTAGACCGGCTCCACCGTGGCGCTGCCATCGGCGGTGGTCTCGTGCCAGCCGCAGCCGAGACGGCCGAGGATCTCGCGGTGGAGCTTGTCGGAGCCCATGGCCTGGCAGGCCTCGGCCCGGCACAGCTTCACTTCGTGGCGGCCGGCGGGGTGAGCGCGGAAATCGTGGTAGAAGGTGATGCAGCCGTGAACCTCGGCGCGTGACAGGTTCAGCGCGTCGGCGATCAGCGGCACCGCGCCGGTATCCACGTAGCCGAACGTCTCCTGAAGCGCGTGCAGGATCGGCAGCGTGGCCCCTTCGAGATGCGTATACTCGGCGATGATCCCGGTGGCGCGTTCCGCGCTCCAGGGCTCGTGACGCGCCATGGTTCCCAGCCCAGTCTGTTCCTGTTCTAATGCGAAGAGGAACAGAAATGCCGGATGGCTTCAATCGCGCAGTCCGGTCGGGCGACAAAGGACGTTTGTCGAGCTGTAACCCACCGCGCAAGGCAGCGGACGACGCCAGTTAACTCATTGTTAGGTCGTGTCTTTTTAAGAATTCGGCGGAGGCTGATTTTTCTCGCGTGCACCGCAACATGAATTTGTGCTCTGCAAGAAATTGCATCTTTGCGCTGTCGGGATGTCCGTCCGCGTCAGTCGCTCAGGGTGATGGGGCCGCCCGGGCAGCCTGTCAGAACTCCATCTCCAGTTCCTCGATCTCGTCCGGCTCGTCGGCGGCGGCCTCCGCCCACTCGACCATCAGCGGCCAGTGGAGGATCGTGTCGCGATAGGCGGCGGCGCGGGGCGGCAGCGCGACGTCGTAGGTGCGGAAGCGGGTGCAGACCGGGGCGAACATGGCGTCGGCCAAGCACGGCCGGGCGCCGAACAGGTACGGCCCCTCGTAGCGGTCCAGGCAATCGTCGAAGATCGTGACGATGCGCTCGATATCGGCCTTCGCGCCGTTGAACACCCGGAAGTCGGGGTGGAAGGCGCGCAGGTTCATCGGCAGGGCCGAGCGGAGATTGACGAAGCCGGAATGCATCTCGCCGGAGATGGAGCGGCAATGGGCCCGCTCCGCCACGGTGCCGGGCAGGAAACCGGCATCCGGGAAGGTCTCGGCGAGATATTCGGCGATGGCCAGGGTGTCCCAGACCACCACGTCGCCGTGGCGCAGGCGCGGCACCAGGAAGGAGGGCGACAGATGCAGCAATTCCGCCCGGCTGGTGGCATCGGTGCCGGACAGGACCTCGGTCTGGAAGTCGAGTCCGGCCATCCGGCAGATCAGCCAGCCCCGCAGCGACCACGAGGAGTAATTGCGGCTCGAGATGGTGAGGGTAGCGGCCGTCATCGTCCTGCCCCGGGCGCGTCGCCGATCATGCGGTCTGCGAGGCCCGATCCAAGACTCGTGCCGAACGGGGCGGGCGAATCGCTACCGCCCCCGATTCTACTCCCGTCGCAGCAGCTTCGCGACCTCCGCCTCCTCGGCGGCCGACAGGGTGCGGACGGGCGCAGCCGGACGACGGCGGGCGAGACGCCAGACGCCGAAGCCGCCGAGCAGCACCGCCAGCACCGGTGTCAGCCACAGCAGCAGGGTGTGCAGCGCGAAGACCGGGCGCAGCAGCACGAACTCGCCGTAGCGGTCCACGACGTAGTCGAGCACCGCCTTGTCGCTGTCGCCCTTCTCCAGCCGCTCGCGCACGATCAGGCGCAGGTCCTTGGCGAGCGGCGCATCGGAATCGTCGATCGACTGGTTCTGGCAGACGAGGCAGCGCAGCTCGGCCGAGATCTCCCGGGCGCGGTGTTCCAGGACGGGATCCTTCAGCACCTCGTCGGGCTGGACCGCCTGGGCGGGGAGCGACGCCAGCAGGGCGAGCGCTGACAGCGCCGGCCGGAGCGAACGGCGCGCCATCACTCGGCCGGCACCGCGACCGGAAGCGGTCGCGCCTTCGCCCTGGCGGGGACGCCCACGCGCATCCGCCGGTCCGTGAGCGACAGGCCGCCGCCCACAGCCATCACCACCGCCCCGAGCCAGATCAGCAGGACCAGCGGCTTGTAGTACAGGCGCAGGCCGACGCCGCCGTCCTGTCCGATCTCCCCGAGGCTCGCATAGACCTGGCTGGCGCCGTTGGTCAGCAGCCCGGATTCCGTCACCGCCATCTTGCGACTCGGGTAGAAGCGCTTGCCGGTCTCGACCTGGCCGACCTCGTCGCCGGCGCGGGTCCGGATCGTCAGGTAGGCGGCGGCCTCCTCGTAGTTCGGCCCCTTGCGCGGCGCGACCCGGTCCAGGGTAGCCACGTAGGGTCCCGTCGCGAGGCTCTGGCCGGGCTTGAGGGTCGCCAGACCCTCGGTGGCCCAGCCCTGCGCGGCGATGCCCAGCACCACCACGCCGACCCCCGCATGGGCGATGGCCGTCCCCCACGCCGAGCGCGGCAGGCCGACGGCGCGGCGCCCGATCTGACCGAGGGAGCGGGCGCGGCTCGCTCCATAGCCCCGGGCGCGCGTAACGATCTCCAGGGCGGAGCCGATCAGCAGATAGGCGCCGAGGCCGATCCCGATGGGCGCCAGGACCGGACCGCCCCACGTCATGGCCAGCACCGCGAAGCCGACGACCAGCGCGACCGCCAGGGCGGCAAACAGGCGCTGGGCGGCGGCGAGCACGTCGCCGCGCTTCCAGGCCAGCGCCTGGCCCATGGGCACGATCAGCAGGAGCGGGATCGCGAGCGGCACGAAGGTGGAATTGAAGAAGGGCGGCCCCACCGTGATCTTCTCGCCGGTCAGCATCTCCAGCACCAGCGGATAGAGCGTGCCGACCAGCACGGTGGCGCAGGCGGCCACCAGGAACAGGTTGTTGAGGACGAGGGACCCCTCGCGGGAGATCGGCGCGAACAGCCCCCCCTGCCGCAGCAGCGGGGCCCGCCACGCGAACAGCGTCAGCGAGCCGCCGATGAACAGGACCAGGATCGCCAGGATGAAGACGCCGCGGGTCGGGTCGGTGGCGAAGGAATGCACCGAGGTGATCACGCCCGAGCGCACCAGGAAGGTGCCGATCAGCGAGAGCGAGAAGGTCAGGATGGCGAGCAGCACCGTCCAGACCTTCAGGGCGTCGCGCTTCTCCATCACCACGGTGGAGTGCAGGAGCGCCGTGCCGGCGATCCACGGCATCAGGGAGGCGTTCTCCACCGGGTCCCAGAACCACCAGCCGCCCCAGCCGAGTTCGTAATAGGCCCAGTAGGAGCCCATCGCGATCCCGAGCGTCAGGAAGCACCACGCGGTCAGCGTCCAGGGCCGCACCGCCCGGGCCCAGACGGCGTCGATCCGCCCGTCGATCAGCGCGGCCACCGCGAAGGCGAAGCTGATCGAGAAGCCGACATAACCGACGTAGAGGAGCGGCGGGTGGATCGCGAGACCCGGATCCTGCAGGAGCGGGTTGAGGTCGTTGCCCTCGAGCGGCGCCGGGATCACGCGGGTGAACGGGTTCGAGGTCGTGATGATGAACAGCACGAACACGAAGGTGATCAGCCCCTGCACGCCCAGCGTGTTGGCCCGCAGCCGCGGCGGCACGGAATTCTTGGCAGCCGCCACGCAGGCGCCGAACAGGGTGAGGATCAGCACCCAGAGGAGCATCGAGCCCTCGTGGTTCCCCCAGACGCCGGAGAGCTTGTAGATCAGCGGCTTCTGCGTGTGCGAATTCTCGACAACGTTCTGGACCGAGAAGTCCGAGGTGACGTGCGCCCAGGTGAGCGCCGCGAAGGCGAACAGCACGCAGGCGAAGGCGCCCAAAGCCGCCTGCGAGGCGGTCTGGCGCAGAGCCGGGTCGCCCGAGCGCGCCGCCCAGATCGGCATCACCATCTGAACGAGGGAGATCGCCAGCGCGAGCGCGAGGGCGAAGTGACCGGTCTCGACGATCATGCGGGTTCCCTCACCGCTCGCTGCGGGGGCCGAGGGTGCTGTCCGCCGCCGCGGTGGCGGGCTTCGGGGCCGGGCCGGCCTTGTTCGGGCCGCCCTCCTGCCAGCGTCCCTGCGCCTTCAGCGCGTCGGCCACCTCGCGGGGCATGTAGGATTCGTCGTGCTTGGCCAGCACCGTGTCCGCGCGGAATTGCCCGCCCGGCTCCAGCACGCCCTCGGCGACCACGCCCTGGCCCTCGCGGAACAGATCCGGCAGCAGCCCCTTGTAATGGACCGCGACGGTCGCGTTCGTGTCGGTAACGGCGAAATCGACCGTCTGGTCCGGGCCGCGCCTGAGCGAGCCGTCCTTCACGAGGCCGCCGAGCCGCAGGCGCGTGCCCGGGGCGATGGCCTGCTGAGCGATGTCGGTCGGCGAACGGAAGAACACGATCGAGCCGCTCATGGCGAACAGGATCAGCCCCACAGCCAGCGCGAGTACGCTGCCGCAGGCGGCGATCAGGATCAGGCGGCGGCTCTTACGCGTCACGATACATCCACCCCACGGTCCGTCGAGCGCAGACCCGCCCTGACCCGAACCGTTCTCATTCCAGCCTTCAGGGTGTCGGCTCCAGGCGCCCGCGGGTCAAGGGCAGGCTTCGGGACCGATTGTCGTACGGGCGGCCGAGCGGCGGCCTCGCGACCATGTGGCGTCAGGGATTGGCCTTGCCGGGCAGATCCAGCTCGCGGGCCAAGCCGTCGAGCCGCGCCACCGCCTCGCCGTTGGCGGCCAGGGCCATCCGGGCGCGGTCGAGGGCTTTGACCGCCTGATCGCGCTCGCCCAGAGCGCTGTAGGAGCGCACGAGGCGCAGCCAATCGTCCGGCGTGCCGCCCCGCGCGGCGAGGCGCCGGTCGAGCCCGTCGACCATGCCGCGGATCGCAGCCTGCTGCTCCGCCTGCGGCATGGCGCGCATGGCCGCCATCGCGGCGTCCTTCTCGGCCGGCGCGGCCGGTCCGGCCTGTCCCGATTCGGTCGACCCGGGCGTTTCGCCCTCGCCGCCGAGGCCGACGGCGCGGGCGCCCTGCTCCACCTGGGCGAGCCCCTGCGGATCACCCGCGAGGGCGACGCGGGCACGGGCCAGGGCGGAAGCGGCCTGATCGTTCTCGCCGAGGACGACCCGGGACCGGACCAGGCGCAGCCACTCGTCGGGGGTGCCGCCGCCGGCCTTGAGCCGGGCATCGAGCCCGTCGACCATGCCGCGGATCGCCGCCTGCTGCTCGGCGGGGAGCTTGGGCGCGGCCTGGGGCGTCGCGGGCGGCGGCGGCTCGCCCTTGAGGCGGGCGAGGCTCTGCTTGACCACGCCGAGCCAGGGCGCGTTCGGCGGGCTGGCGGCGTCGAGTTCGGTGAGCTGGCGGATCGCCTCGCCGGTATCGCCGGCCTGCTCGGCCGCCCGGGCCAGATAGAAGCGGGGCTTGGGCGCGTTCGGATCCTTGGCCTGCGCCTTCTCGAACAGCGCCTTGGCCTCGGGCGAGACGGTGCCGTTGCCGGCCGCCGTGAGGGCCTCGGCCTGGTCGGCGAGGAGGTCGGGGGTCTCGCCCTTGATCCGCGCGATGTTCGCGTAGGCGCGCGCGGCATCATCGAAGCGGCCGGTGCGCATGTAGACCGGCGCCAGCACCGCCCAGCCGCGAGCATCGTTCGGATCGCGGGCGAGACGCGCCTCGATCTGCCCGACCGCCTTCATCAGCTCGTCGGCGCCCCCGCGGGCGGCCTGCCGGTCGGCCTCGGTCTGCGCCGGCACCTCGGGCGAGCCGTAGAGGCCGTAGGCGATCAGCGCCACGAGGGGGATGGTGGAGAGCGCGAAGGCCGAGGCGGCGCGCCGCCGACGCAGGCGCGGCTCCGCCGGGCGCGCGGCGTCGGCGAGGCCGGTATCCTCGGCCTCGCGCTGCGCCTCGCGGCTCGCCCGGAGCAGGCGGCGCGCCGCCTCGGCCTTGGCGGTCTCGGCCTCGTCCGGGGCGATCAGGCCGCGCTCCAGGTCGCGGTCGATCTCGGCGACCTGATCCTCGTAGAACGCCGTCTCGGTGGCGAGCCCGCTGCCGCCGACCTCGCCGGTCGGCACGGCGGCGCGCCGCGACATCGGCCAGAGCAGGCCGAGGACGGCCGCCGCGGTCATGGCCGCCAGGATGAACCAGATCGCCGTCATGGACCCTATCGCCAACGAGCCGGACCGGCCCGCCCCTCCCCCGGGGAACCGGCAGCGTGACGCCACGACGCCTCCCGACGGCGGCACGGTGTCACGCAACTCTGTTGCGAAGACAAGGGCCTGGGCTCAGCCATGAGGCCGCGCCCGGCTTCCCGGCCCTGGCGCGGCCGCAGCGCCGAGGCTCAGTGGGTCGCGGTGCCGACCGGCAGGTCGCCCGGCACCTCGAGGACCGCCCGCAATCCGCCCAGCGCCGCCTGCTCCAGGGTGAAGCGCCCCCGGTACAGGGCGGCGAGATCGGCCACGATCGACAGGCCGAGGCCGGAGCCGGGCTTCGATTCGTCGAGGCGCCGCCCGCGGCCGAGCACGGCCTGGCGGGCCTCCGGCGGCAGGCCGGGACCGTCATCCTCGATGGCGACGACGAGGTGGGGATAATCGTTGTTGTTGACCGCCTCGGCCCGGATCGCCACGCGGCCGTGGGCCCATTTCGAGGCGTTGTCGACGAGGTTTCCGACCATCTCCTCGAAATCCTGGCGCTCGCCGCGGAAGCGCAGGCCGGGGGGCACGTGGACGTCGTAGGCGATGTCCTTGTCCCGGTAGATCTTGCCGAAGGTGCGCACGAGGCCGGCCAAAGCCGGCTCGACCTCGGTCGAGGTACCCAGCGTGCCTGCGAGCGCCGCGGCGCGGGCCCGGTCGAGGTGGTAATTGACCTGGTCGCGCATGACCGCGGCCTGCTCGCGGATCTTCTGCGCGAGCTCCTCCGGGGCATCGGAGGCGCCGACCTCGTTGACGATGATCGACAGCGGCGTCTTCAGGGCATGGGCGAGGTTGCCGACCTGGGTCCGGGCACGCTCCAGGATCTCGCGGTTGGTCTCGATCAGGAGGTTCACCTCGCCGGTGAGCGGGGCGATGTCGCGCGGATAGGTGCCGGTGATGCGGTCGGCCTCGCCCCGGCGCACGGCGCCCAGAGCCGCACGCATCTTCTTCAGCGGCGCGAGGCCGAACCGGATCTGCAGCAGGGTGGTGATCGCCAGCGACAGGCCGAGAAGGCCGAAGGTGATGGTCAGCGAGTTCCGGAACCGGTCGACGTCGTTGACGATCTCGTCGGCGGGTCCCGCGACCCGGACCGTGTAGCGGCCCTCCTCGCCGAGATCGACGTCGCGCTCCATGATGCGCAGGAGCCGGCCGTCCTGGCCCTTGCCGTAGCCCTGGCGGATCTGCCCGACCCCGACCTTGCCGTCGGAGTCGGTGGCGGGCGGCAGCGGCACGCCGACGAGGGAGCGGGAGGTCCGCACGTCGCGCGGCTTCGCGTCGGGCTTGCCGACCTGCCAGTACCAGCCCGACAGGGGCAGATCGAAGCGCGGGTCGCCGAGCGAGAAGGTCCGGCTTTCGGGATCGTTGGGCGAGACGAGGTCGGTGGCGAGGTTGTTGGCGAAGACGAGGAGCCGGCTGTCGAAGGCCCGCTCGGTGTTCTCGCGGTAGAGGGTCGTGAGGATCCAGGCCGCGATCAGCAGGATCGCGGAACTCGACAGGAACGCCGACACGGCGAGCCGCACCGCGATGGAGCGGCGGCGCAGGGAGAAGAGGCCGATGAGGTCGATCATGGATGCGTCGGTCGCTCAGACGGGCGGCGGCGCATCGTAGAACACCGCGCCGCGCATCAGCGGGCGCGCCGTGCGGAAGAAGGCGCCGCGCTCGGCCCGCCAGCCGTCGGCCCCGCGGGTCACGGCGGCGTCGGCGGTGAGGATGCCCGACGGCATGCCGACCCGCAGGGCCGCTTCGGCGGGGCGCGCGGCCTCGTGGACGAGGCTGCCTTCGAGCCGGGCGGCGACCGCGAGGCACAGGGTGGCGGTGAGCGGCAGCGCCTGATGCGGCACGCCGTTGGAGATGACCCGGGCGGTCAGGTCGATCTCGGCGGCGCGGATCGTGGCGCCGGAGAGGCTGCCGGAATCCTGCGGCGGCGCCACGAGGCCGACGAAGGGCACGTGGACGACGCGCGCCGCCGCCTCGAGATCGGGCGCGATGCCCATCGCCACGGAGCCGGCCCGGCGGATCCGCGCCAGCCGGTCGAGGAGGCCTGGCACGGCCTCCAGGGCGGCGGGCAGCTCGGTGCCGGCGAGGCCGAGATCGGCGGCGCGGACGAACACGCAGGCATTGGCGGCGTCGATCAGCGAGGCCTCGATCGCGCCGAGGCCCGGCACGTCGAGCCACTGACGGACGGCGCCGGTCGGGAGCAGCCGGCCGGTCGTGGCGCCGCCCGGATCCAGGAAGTCGAGCTGGATCGGCGCGCCCGTGCCGGTGACGCCGGGGATCGCGAGGTCGCCGCGGTAGACGCTGCGGCCGCCCGCGGCCGCGAAGCCCGCCACGATCAGCTTGCGCGTGTTGGTGTTGAAGATCCGCAGCCGCACCGGGCCGTCCGGGACGTCGACGAGCCCCTCGTCGACCGCGAACGGCCCCACGGCGGCGAGCATGTTGCCGCAATTGCCCGAGAGGTCGATGCGGCCGTCCCGGACCACGACCTGCACGAAGGTGTAGTCGATGTCGGCGTCCGGCCGCGCGGAGCGCTCCACCACGCAGATCTTCGAGACCGACGAGACGCCCCCGCCCATGCCGTTGAGCTGCCGCCCGAACGGGTCGGGGCTGTCCATGGCGGAGAGGAAGGCCGGTTCCCAGGCGGCGAGATCCCCCGGCACGTCCCGGCGGTGCAGCATCAGCGCCTTGCTGGTGCCGCCGCGCATGAAGACGGCCGGCAGCGTGCCGGAACGCGCGGCCGCGCTCACATCCGCGCCGGCGGCTGGTTGGGGTCCACGAGGTAGCCGAGGCCGCGCACGGTCTGGATCAGGTCCACCGCGAGCTTCTTGCGCAGGCGGCCCACGAACACCTCGATCGTGTTCGAGTCGCGGTCGAAATCCTGGTCGTAGAGGTGCTCGGTGAGTTCGGCGCGGGACACGACCCGGCCGGTATGGTGCATCAGGTAGGAGAGCAGCCGGTATTCGTGGCTCGTCAGCTTCACCTGCGCGCCGTCGACGAACACCTTGCCGGAGCGGGTGTCGAGGGTCACGGGCCCGCAGGCGATCTGGCTGGTGGCATGGCCGGCGGCCCGGCGCAGCAGCGCACGCACCCGGGCCATCAGCTCCTCCATGTGGAAGGGCTTGGTGACGTAATCGTCGGCGCCGGCATCGAAGCCGTCGACCTTGTCGGACCAGCGGTCGCGGGCGGTGAGGATGATCACCGGGGTCTTCACGCCGGCCCGGCGCCACTTCTGCAGCACCGTGACGCCGTCGGCCTTGGGCAGGCCCATGTCGAGGATGATGGCGTCGTAGGGCTCGCTCTCGCCGAGATAGCCGCCCTCCTCGCCATCATAGGCCTTGTCGGCGACGTAGCCCGCCTCCTCCAGCGCGGCCACGACCTGGCGGTTGATGTCCTTGTCATCCTCCACGACCAGCAGACGCACGGCTCACTCCCCTCAGAAACGGTCTCGGCGCCCGCTCAATATTGTCCTGCCACGCTGCCGGTGCGCGCATCGACGATCACGTGCACGAAATGCCCGTCCCGGCGCAAGGCGGTGAGCATGTAGACAAGGCCGTCCTCGTGACGGCAGAGGCTCGCCCGCTGGATCTCGGCCCGGGGGATCACCGTGCGGGCCGCGCGGATCGCCGCCACCGGCGGGATCACCCGCCGCTCGCCGACCTCCTCACGCAGGTCGGCGGGGGACAGGCAGCTCTCGATCCGCGGCGGCGCCTGGCCGGACACGGCACCCGTCTGGGGGGCCGGCCCGTCGTCGGCCATGGAGCCGAGGCCGCCCGCGGCGAGGGCCGCGGCGGTCAGGCTGATGGCGACGAGGGCGATGGCGTAGCGCATTGGTCGACGATGTGCGCCCAGGGCACTGAATGCGTCCTGAATACGTAGCCGTGGGTCGCCGCCGTCGGTTGCTGGCGGCGGGTCGGACGTTCCCTTCGCGGTTGACTCGGTGGCGTACGACATCGTGCCGACACGACGGCCGAGGCGGCGCCCGGTTCCACGCCGCGAGCCGCTTCGCACAGGCGCGTCGGCCGCGCTCACGGCGACGGCGCGGACCCGCAGGCCGCGGCGGCGCGGGCCGGCGGGATGGCCCGGCCGGGGGCCGCCGGCGCGGCCAATGCGGCGCCGCCCGACCCGAGGGTCCAGGCCCACCGCCCGAACGCACCGCCCTCGTGGACGGCGACCGTCATCGCCGCGGCCGCCGTCAGGGCCAGCCACGCCCGGTCGAGAACCCTGTTCCAGCGCAGGCGCATCTCACGCTCCCGTAACCAGCGTCCAGAGGGCCCGCAGAGCGGGCATATGCGCGGCGAGCCACGCGATCTGGTCCGAGAACCAGTGTGCGACCGCCGCCGCGCCCACGAAGGCGAACATCGTCGCGTGCTTGAGCCGGCGCAGGTAGCGGCGCAGTGCCCGGCGCTCGAGATGCTCGTCGACCATCTCGTCGAGGGCGGCGAGGCGCGGCTCGGTCTGGCGGGCGAACCACGCGTGCCAGACCGGCGGGAAGCGGATCGTCCGGGGCCGCCCCCCGAGGGCGACCCCGGGACCGGCCTCCCCTTCGGGGGGCACGACCGCGCCGGGCGAGGACCTGCGGGTTGCGGTGCGAAGGGGCTTCATGGCGTCGATCCCTGTTGTCCTTCCCCCCTGCACCGCCGGTGCGGTCCGGCGTCAGGCCCGGCGCTTGTCGGGCTCCCGCAGCTGCGTCAGCGCCGGGGCGAGGACGTTGGCGGCGCTCGCCTGCGGATCGAGGGGCAGCGCCCGGAAGATCCGCGCGGCCACGCCCTCGGGACCGCCCGCCGTCCGCACGACATGCGCCGGGGCCGTGGCGAGCACGTGCCGGGCGCCGGCCGCCACCACCGCGGCGCCGAGATCGGCGCTGACGGTCCGACCGCGGGCGGTGCCGGCGACGGCGTTCTGGCCGAACTCGGCCCCGGCGCGGATCGCGGCCTCGACCCGGTCGCGGGTGAGGACCGAGGCGGCCCAGGGCGCGACCCGGGCGACGCCGGCGGTGACGGCGGCGGCGGCAAGCGGCACGAGGATGGCCGTGACCGGCTGGAGCAGACCGACCAGCCAGTCGCCCCACGGGATCGCGAGGCCCGGAGCCGAATCGGCGGCGCAGGCCGGATCGGCGAAGGCGGCGAGCGGCAGGCTCGTGCAGGCCAGGGCGAGGCCCGCCCGGATTCGGTGCATCATCGTGGATCTCCGTGGCTGTGCGCGCGGCGGACCCGGCCGGCTCGGGAAGGCGTGGACCGGGGCGGGTCAGGACCGCCCCGGTCGCCGGGCCGGTGCCGTCTCGGCGGGGGCGGCCCGGAGGGCTTCGAGCGCCCGGCGGGCCCAGGCGAGGCGGCGCGCGGCCGCGGCGATCCCGGGCCGCTCGTAGCGCCGCCAGACCGTCTCGGTGGCGGAGGCGAGGGTGGCCGCCGCCCGCAGGGCGGCGAGGGCCGGCGCCTCGGTGGTGCGCAGCTCAGCGCAGAGATAGCCGTAGCCGGCCTCGGGGTCGGCGGGATCGAGCCCGCGCGCCCGGCACCACGTCTCCATGGCGACGCGTCGCGGCCCTGTCCACTGAGCGAGCCCCCACCCGCCGCGGGAGCCCGGCACCGCGGGGGCGATCTCTTGGAGCCGGCGGAACCCGCCGGTCTCGTGGCCGAGATTGCCCAGGAGCCCGGCGGCCTGAACGTCGCTCAGGCCGAGGTCGCGCATCAGCCGCGGGCCGAGGCGACGGCAGGCGGCTGCGAAGGGCTCCTGCGCGGCCGGGGCGAGAGGCGGCATGGGCCTGGGCATGGGCGTGCTCCGGAAACTGGCCTCCCCGTCCGCGCCGGGCTAAGGCGGCCCGCGCCGGGGGCAGCGCCGAAGGGGGAAGCGTGGAACGCGGACAGGACCGGCCGCTCGTGTTCATCGGCGACTCGATCACCGCCGCCTGGGGCGCGGTGCGGGCCGAGACCTTCGCGCGCCACGGCTTCGTCGCCCGGGGCGTGCCGGGGGAGACGAGCGGGCAGATCCGGGCGCGCTTCCTGCGGGATGCGGCCGGCGCCCGCGGCGTGCATCTGATGTGCGGGATCAACGACATCGCGGAGATCGGCGGCCCGGTAACGGACCGGGCGATCGCCGGGAACATCATGGCCATGGGGCGGATGGCCTTCGCGGCCGGGCTGCCGCTCACGATCGGCACCGTGATGCCGAGCGATTTCCGGGGCTGGCGCCCCGAGCTGCGGCCGGTGGCGCGGATCCGCGCCCTGAACCGGTGGCTGCGCGCCTACTGCGCGGCAGGCCCGGCCCGCCTGGTCGATTACGGTCCGCCGCTGGCCACCGACGAGGGAGCGCTCCGGCGGGAATTCACCGACGACGGCATCCACCTCAATCGGGCGGGCTACGCGGCCGTGGAGCCGGCGATGCTGCGGGCCCTCGGGGCCGTCCCGGAATGACCGCGGCCGCGGGATCGGGCGCTCACGCGCCCAGCGCCAGCCAGTAGGTCGGCACCGACCCGGCGCCCGCCACGGCACCGGCCGTCGCGCGGCGGGTGCGGAGCGTGAACCCGGTCGCCGCCACGTCGCTGACCTGCGCGGCGTGGAGCGCGTCGCCGGCGCCGGCGACCGGCTGCGCCCAGACGCCGAGGCAGCTCCCCGGGAAGGCGGTGCCGAACGCCACCGCGACATCCGCGTCGGCGGCGGTGACAAGCCCCCACTGCGCGATCAGGCCGCCCGGGAGCCGGACCGACCCGTTCGCGCCGAGCACCTGCGCTCCGATCGCGAGCGGTGTCCCGTCGGCGCGCTGGTAGTGGCGCACGCGCCAGCGGCCCGCCCCGTCCGAGGTGGCGATGCAGGTGTCATCGGGGGCCGTGACGAGATCGGCCCGGGTCGGCAGCGCCAGCGTCTCGGGATCGTGGACCAGGGTCGCGGCGTCCGAGAAGCGCACGAACCGCTCCCGGTCGGCCGCGGGGCCGAAGCGGGCGATCCGCGCCGTGCCGGTGACGAGGACCCGCCGCGTGCCCGCCGCGCCGAGATCGGTGGTGGGGGCGGCCGCGAGCGCGGTCTCGGCCGAGGCGAAGTCGATCCCGCCGGTCCGCGCCGACGCGGTGAGCGCCGTGGCGAAGGCGGCGCCGTCGGGCGAGACCTTTAGGGTGAAGTCGTCGCTGCCGAGGGTGCCCAGCAGCGCCCGCGCCGCGTAGCCGGTCTCGAAGACCAGGGCGGCGTCGCGGGCGGCGGATTTCCGGTTGACGAAGAGCCGCATGTCGCCGGTGCCCGGCGTGGCGTCGTCCCAGGTCAGGAGCGCGGAATCGGACTTCACCGCGAGACGGTTGGTGGCGTCGGCCGCCGTGTTGATCCCGAGGCGAGCGACGCTCTGGAGCGCCGTCAGCGTCCGGCGGAGGCTCGTCCAGGCCGCGCCGTCGAAGACGTAGAGGTCGGCCTCGTCGATCAGCCAGGCGAGCCAGCCGGCCCGCGGCACGGCGCCGGTCCAGACCCCGTCGGCGTAGCGCACTACCTGCCCGCCGAGCCCCGCCCAGGCCCCGCCGGGCTCGGACGCGGCCACGAGGTAGCGGTCGCCCTCCGCGGGGCTCGGGGGCGGCGCGGCGAGGTCCTTGTCCAGGCAGGCGAGCTGGACCAGCGCGTCGAGGAGGGAGAGTGCCTCGTTGTGGGTGACGTGCTTCTGCGCTTGGCTGGCGGCGATCAGCGGCAGGCCGAGATGGGGCGTGGCGTCGGACATGGGGCAGCTCCCGGGCGGTCAGGCCGAGCGGACGGGGATGCGGGCGCGGCAGGCGGGGCCGGGGCCGGCGAGGAGCCCAATCTGCGCCACCGCGACGTCGAGATGCGTCTGCGCGCCGCCGAAATCGGCCGCCTCGTCCGCGTAGAGACAATGCTGGGCCTCGGCCCGGAACGTCCGCAGGGCCGTGCCGGCGGTCGAGAACACCGTCACGGCGTAGGCTTCCGGCTCGTCGAGCGGGATCTCGGCCGGTTCCCAGGCGTCGCCGTCGCGGCGGGCCCGGCGGATCCAGGAGAGCCGCACCCCGTCCGCCGCGCGCCGCGCCCGCAGGTGGACCGGCCGCAGCGGCGTCAGCGCCGCGAGGCCGGCCGTGGCGGTGATCTCGGTGAAGGCCGGATCGGCCGGATCGCTGTCCGCCGGCCCGATCCGGTAGCGGAACGCGCGGCCGACCTCGTCGACCCGCTCGACGAGGGGCGTCACGGCGCCGTCGTCGAGGCGCACGATCAGGCTCCCCGCCGGGCTGACGCGCCCCGCCGCCGCCTCGCTGCCCGCGAGTCCGCGCAGGAAACCGGACAGCCGGTAGGTGTCGGGGCCGGTCAGGACCGCTTGCGCGGCGCAGAGCAGCTCCACGGCCCTGTCGGCGCCGAGCAGGGCGAACAGGTTGCCCCCGGCCAGCATCGCCCCCTCCCCGATCGACGCGAGGGCCACGCCGCGCCGCAGGGTGACGTCGAGATGCACGTCGCGCTGGATCCGCCAGAGCGGGCCGGCCGGCAGCGCCGACAGGGTGCGCCCGAGGCAGGCCGGATAGTCGACGATGCGGTGCAGGGCGAGCGGCCCGTCGCCCGCGGCGCGCCAGATCGCGACCGCGCCGGGCCAGGGCTCGGCCGCCACCGCGCAAGACTGGAGGATCGTCGGGTCGCCGCGGTCGACCGGCAGGTCGAGGGCGAGGGCGAGCGGCGGTCCCGGAAACGTGGGCGGCGCCACCGCCGCCTGGGCCATCTGGCGGGGCAGCCCGCGCCCGGGCCCTGCCCGGGGCGGAACGCCGCTCGCCTCGATCCGGCGCCCCGTGGGCGCGTCGTCGATCCGGTCGATCCGACGCAGGACCGTGCCGCCGGGCACGTCGGCCGGCACCGCCAGGAGGTCGCCGGGCTCCAGCTCGACCCGGCGCGGGCTCAGCGTGAACACCGCGCTGTCGCGGGCCGCGATCAGCCGGTCGAGCAGCGCCTCGGCCAGCCCGTCGCCGGTCTCGCGGCGGGTGACGATCGCCGCCTCGATCCGGGTCTCGCGCCGCCGCAGGCCGGCGGGCCGCACGGCCGACGCCGTGGCGCGGCGGTAATCCGGGCTCTCGGCTTCGGTGATCCCGAGTTCCACGGAGCGCGGCAGGGCGCTCTCCTCGGCCCGGACCTGATGCAGGACCGGCCGGTCCTCGGACAGCCGGACGAGGTCGGCCTCGGCCAGGATGACAGGCCGATCCCGGCGCGGGCCGCGCAGGCGCAAAGTCCCGGCCACCGCCGAGACGTCGAGGCCGTAGACCTGCGCCAGGGTCTCGAGGGCGCCGCGCGCCGTGAGCGGCCGGTCGATCACGTAGCCGTCGAGATAGGCGGCGGCCTCCACGGAGACCGGCGCGTCGAATCCGAAATCCGCGAGGATCCTCAGGACCAGCAGGTCGAGGTCGCAGCCCTCGATCCGCCCGGTGATCCAATGGCCGACCCGCCAGTTGGCGTTGTCGGCCCAGACGCCCCGGACCGTCGGGAAGGCCGGGAAGGGCCGCGCGTCCCAGGCCCAGACGAAGATCCCGTCGGGATCGACCATGCGGCCGCCATAGACCGGCGAGACCGGGTTGTCGGCCTCCCGGAAGCCCGGCGCGGCCGGGTCGAACCGGGCGATCACCGCCTCCAGCCCGCGGAGCTGGATCAGCTCGTCCCGCAGGGCCCGGGATTCCGGTGGGAGGGCGCTCTCGGACGATTTCGGGTCCGGGAAGACGTTGGGACCGTTGGTGCCCTTGTCCACCGCCGGAACGCCGATCTCGGTGAGCCAGATCGGCTTGCCGGCCGGTACCCAGGCGGTGGTGCGGGTCTCGACGCCGCCGTCGCGCTCCACGTGCGGGTTCGACCACCACGCGACGAGATCCTTGGCCCGGTAGAGCCAGGGCTTGCCGGCCGCGCCGTCGGTGATCGGCCGGCGGCGCTGGGCGGCCCGGTCGTCCGCGTCGGCGTAGTACCAGTCGAAGGCCTCGCCGGACGCACCCCGGGCCCTGAGATAGGCCCGGTCGGCGATGTCGCCCGCCACTGCGAGGTCGGCGTGGTCCGGCTCGTCGCGCCAGTCGGAGACGGGCGGGTACCAGTCGATCCCGACGGCGCCGATGTTGGGATCGGCGAACAGGTCGTCGAGGGGGAAGCGCACCGTCGCGCCGCCGTCGCCGACCTGGGCGCCGTACTCGGTCCAGTCCGCCCCGTAGACCAGGGTGACCGCCGGGCCGAGGCGCTCGCGGAGTGCGGCGGCGAGGTCGCGCAGGGCCCGCACCGCCGGGTAGCCGGCCTCGCCGCGCACCCGGGTGAGGCCGACGAGCTCGCTGCCGATCACGAAGGCCGCGAGCGGCGCGCCCGAGGCCGCCCAGCCGGCCGCGAGGTCGGCGTAGTGCAGGACGGCGTCGCGGTACCCGCTCGCGAAGAAGGCCGCGACCTGCGCGTCGGCCACGGCGGTCCCGTCCGGACTTCCCGGGCGGCCGGGGGCAGGATCGCAGGTGATGCGGCCGCGCCAGGGATAGGCGGGCTGCGCGGCGCCGGGCGCGTGCGGGTCGGGCAGCGCGTTGCCGGCCGGCACGTCCATCATGACGAACGGGTAGAGGGACACCGCCAGCCCCCGGCGCGCCAGCTCGGCCACCAGCCGGGTCAGCCCCGCATCCGCGGGGGTGCCGCCATAGGCCGGGCTGCCGTCCGGGAGGGTCGAGACCGTTTCGGCGCGGTCGCGGGTGATCCCGGCGACGCACCAATCCTCAGGCAGGGCGCGCTTGCGGGCCGTCTCGACCTTCGGCACCACCCGGCAGGATCCGGCGCGCAGGTCGGTGCCGAACCACGTCGCCACCACGGCGACCCGGCGCAGGTTCGGGCAGAGCGCCTGGAGAGCGTCGAGGGAGGCGACGACGTCGGTGCCGCGCTGGAGCTGGTGGCGGTTGGCGGCCTCGGTGCGGCCGAGCCCGAGATCGACGGTGACCCGGTCCGGATCGAGGCCGAACTCGCTTGCGCCGGGGATCAGGTCGACGGCGCGCACCCGCTCGAACAGGCCGTTGACCGGACGGATCACCTCGAAGGCGAATTGCGGGACGCGGTTGCCGAAGGCGGCGAGGGCCAGGTTCTCGAACACCACGTAGGCGAGGCCGCGATAGGCGGGCGCGTTCTCCGCGCCCTCCTTGGCGACGATCAGCGGATCGGGCGCCTGGCCGGGGCCGCCGGTATGGACCCGCAGCGTCAGGCCGACCTGGTCGATCTCCCGTCCGTCCGCCCAGATCCGGCGGACGCCGGCGATCTCGCCCTCGCACAGGCCGACCGCGAGATTGGCGAAATAGCTGTAGCGGGTCGTGACGGTCTTCGGGCTGCCCGCCAGCCCGCCCTTGGCGGGGGCGGCGGCGCGCTGCACCGCGGTGTTGGCAACCTCCAGCGGACGGGTCGCCCAGATCAGGGTGCCGCCGATCCGCGCCCGCCCGTAGACCCGGGGGATCGGATCGCCCTCCGTGGAGGTGAGCCCGGCGACGTCGGCGAGCCGCGGCCCCTCGACGAAGCGCGTGTGCCGCCCGGACCCCGACAGGGCGCCGCCGAGCGCCGCGCCCGCGACCGAGCCGAGCGCCCGCCCGACCATGCCGCCGACCGGGCCTCCGAGGGCGGTGCCCACGGCCGCGCCGGCCGAGGACAGGATCAGCGTCGCCATGGTGGGGCTCCGAGATCGACCTGTTCGCCATCGACTCGCCGGTCTCGACGGTCCCGATGGTCACCGTGGCGGGGCTGCAGGTCGGACGTCGCGTCGCCGCGGCGGCCTGATGGGACTTGCGGAAACCGGAACACCCCCGTCGCGTGCCGGCGCCACCATCCGGTGAGCGCCACCTCGGCGACCACCGCGCCGTCGTGGGCGTGGATCATCGCGCTGTCGCCGGTGGCGATGGCGCAGTGGCGGGCCGGCAGGTGGCGGCGGAAAGCGAAGAGCAGGACGTCGCCCGGCCGCGGCGCCGCACCCGCCAGGGATCCGGGAACCGGCACGAGGTGGCGGGCGGCCGCCTCGGTCAGGGGGTCGGTCCCGGGCGCGGCCGATTCCGCCCAGGTGCCGGAATAGGGCGGCGGCACCTCCGGCTCGTCCCCGTAGAGCCCGCGCCAGACCCCGCGCAGCAGGCCCAGGCAGTCGCACCCTACGCCCCGCAGCGAGGCCTGATGGCGGTAGGGCGTGCCCAGCCACAGGCGCGCCTCCCCGAGCGCCGCAACACCGATATCTTGGCCGATATCCCGCCGCATCGCGCTCATCGGAACAGGCTCCCGCCGTCGAGGACGTGGTCGGACCCCGGCACCGCCCGCATCACCGCGTCGTTGCCGGGCATGTGCGGGAAGCCCTGAAAGTTGACCGCGTTGGCGAAGCGGTCGCGACAGGTGGCGAGACGCTTGTCGCACCCGGCCGTGAGGCTGAACCCGTCGCCGACGGCGACCGGCCGGGGCGGCAGGGTCCAGAGTTCGATCAGGGACCCGAGCTGGAGGCGCACATCCGCCGCGAGCCCGGCATTGGCCCCCGCGGTCCAGGTCAGCCGCCCGCCGGTGAACAGGCCATCCGCGAAGGAACCGGCGAGCGTCGCCGCGAGCGTGGCCGGCTCCGGCACGCTGGTCACGCGACCGGTGGTCGTCCAGGCGGCGCGGTCCACCCGGCAGCGCGCATCGCCGAGATCGGCGCCGCAGGTGGCCCGATAGGTGCGGCCCCGCTCGGCGCCGAGCCGGTGGGCGAGGCCGCGCAGCTCGGCCACGAAGGCGTCCCCATCCCGGCGCGCCTCGCCGATCGTGGCGACGTCGAGGAGGAGCCGCGTCTCGGGATGGGCCCAGTCGACCAGCCAGGTCTCCACCGCGGCGCCGTCGTAGAGGCCGCCGGCGATGTCCGCCTCGGTGAGGCCGAGGCTGCTGAGCGCCCCGGCCACGTCGCCGCCGGAGACCGCGAAGCCCAGCTCGGCGCCGGCCTCGGCCGCCTCGAGCCCGGTGCGGGCAGCGTGGACGAGGCCAGCAACGGCCAGGTCGCGGTCGTGGTCGGTGAAGCCGAGGGCGAGCCCGTCCGGCCGCCGCAGGGACCAGCAGCGGCACAGGGTGGTCACGCCGCCGGCCAGATGGGCCGCGAAGGCCTCGGGGATGTCGCGCATGGCGTTCCGCCTCCTCAGGGCACGATCTCGACCAGGGGCACCTTCGGGATCTCCCCGGCCGTGAAGGCGGCGAGGTCGATGGTCAGCGCGTCGGTGTCGAAGCGGACCGGCACGTCGAAGGCGAAGCCCGCCGTCACGGCCGCGCCGGGTGGCGGGGCTTGGCCGGGCGCGAAGGTGACGAGGCCGGTGGTAGGGTCGCAGGCGAAGGCGCCCGGCTCGATCTCCCGGCCCGAGACCGCGACCCGGACGCTGCCCGCCACCGGCTTGGCGATCCGGCGGCGGTAGGGCGCGAAGCCGGCGCCGTAGGTCTTCATCAGCGGGAAGGCGGCCGCGGTGCCGTCGCCGGTGCCGAGGGGCTGGTCGAGGGGCCCGATCGGCCGGCCGGGCGGCCCGGAGCGGCCGTCGACCCGGTCGCGGAACCGGAAGCCGTAGAGCCGCCCGCGCCGCTCCTCGAAGAAGGCCAGCACCGCGTGCAGGGCGTCGAGGCCGCGCATCCCGAACCCAGCGTCGTAGCGGCGGCGGGAATCGGCCCAGCGGCCGTTCCGGTGCTCCCGGCCCGAGGCCAGGGTCACGATCTCGGTGAGCCGCTGCGGACCGCCGCCGGCACGCAGGGACACGTCGAGGGGGAACAGCACCTCGTGAAAGTCGTCGGCCATGGCACACTCGGCGGTTGGATCGAGGCGGCGGACAGGCTCACGTCGCCCGCTGGCCGCGCGCCACCGCCCGGGCGAGGCTCGCGGTCACCTGTGCCTCGGAGCGGCGGAAAGCCCCCGGATCCGGGGTCGCGATGTTGACGGTCACGGAGACCGGCCGGGCCGAGGCGCCGCCCGCGGCGACGCCGAGGCGGCCGTCCGGCCCGCGGCCGAGGGGCAGGATCGCCTCCGGCCCGGCCTCGCCCATGAGGCCGGTGCCGCCCGCCATGGGAAAGTAGGTCGGCGCGGCCACGACTCCGCCGGCGGCGAAGGGCTGGACGCGGCCGCCCCGGAACACGCCGCCCCGGGCGAAGCCGGTCTCCGAGCCCGAGCCCAGCATCGCGCCGATGAGGCCCGCGACCCCCGACTGGATCGGCCCGGCCGCCGCCCGCGTCGCCACGCCGGCGAGGCGCGCCCCGATCGTGCCGAGCACGCCGTCGAGGCTACGTCCGGACGCGGCCCCGCGGGTCAGCGCGGTGTCGAGGCTGCGGCCGAAACTCTGCGCCAGCCGGTCCATGGTCTCGAGCTGGCGGATCCGGTCGTCGGCCTGCGGGTCGGTCTCGCTCTCGGCCATGGCGGTGCCTCATGTCGGATCGGGATAGGCGGCCAGCAGCCGCGCGAGGGCGGCGCGGGTCAGGGGCTCCGGCCCGGCGCGCCGGCCCAGCGCGGCGGCGAATTCGCGCGGCGTCGCCGACCAGAAGTCGCGGGGCCGCCAGCCCAGCACGCCGAGGCCGAGCGCGAGGGCGTCGTCCCATGGGAAGGTACCCGGAGCCGGATGCGGGGACGGAGCCTCCGCGTCCGGCTCTAGGGAGGGTTTGCCGGGCCCGGCGCCTCCCCGAAGGCCACCGCCAGGACGTCGCCCAGGGCGGTCGAGACGGCGTCGAGCCCGCCCGCGAGCGGCAGCCGCGCCACGGCCGCGTCGTCGAGGTCGTGGCCCCCGCCCCGCAGGGCGACGCCGAGTAGGGCGATCAGGTCGCGGGCCGAGACGCGCCCGCCCGCGAAACGTGCGGCCAGGCCCGCGAGATCGCCGGCCTGGAGCGCCGCCTCCAGCTCGGCGAGCGCGCCGAGGGTGAGGCAGAGGGTGTAGCGCTGCCCGCCGAGGGCGAGCAGCACCTCGCCGCGGATGCGGTTGGCCATGGGGCTCAGGCCGCCGTGAAGGCGAGCGCGCCGCCGGATTCGAGGCTCATGTCGAAGGTCACCTCGCCGGCATGGTCGCCCCGGTATTCGAGGCTCGCGATCTGGAACGGCCCTTCCAGGATCCCGAAGGCCGGGATCACGATCTGGAACGCCTCGACGGCGCCCTCGAAGAACAGCAGCCGCAGGCGCGCGTCCGAACCCTGGTCGCGGAACACGCCGGAGCCGGCGATCGCGGCCCGGCGCAACCCGGCCCCGGCGAGCAGTTCGCGCCAGCGCCCGGCGGAATCGGCGTTGGTGACGTCGACGGTCTCGGCGTTGAGGGTGATCTGGCGGCTGCGCAGGCCCGCCACCGCCACGAAGCTGCCCGCGCCGTCGCCGGCCCGGATCAGCAGGTCCTTCCCCTTCTGCGCGCCCATCGGCACCCTCCTCAGAGATTCTCGGTGACGGCCTCGACCGTCAGACTCGCCCGGGCCTCGCCGGTCCGGACGTCGCGGTGGGCGCGGACGGCCCGCACCCGCAGGGTGACGAGCCGGCAGCCGGCAAGAGGCAGGACGAGGGGCGTCGGGGCGTCGGCGAGCAGCGCCGCCATCCGCGCCGCGGCGTCGAGGGCGGTGCGCACCGAGCCGGCCTGAGCGATCACCACGATTCCGTGGCTGTGCCGGTGACGCTCGGCGCCGTCGACGGATTCGTCCGTGATCTCGGCATCGCCGAACAGCGCGTAGACCGGGAGCGAGGCCCGGGGCGGCTCGTCGTAGAGCCGGACGCGCCCGCCCAGCAGGGAGGCCAGGGCGGCGTCGGCGGCGAAGCGGGCGATCAGGCCGGCGCGCAGCGCCAGGAGCGGGCTCGGGTCGCTCATGACCGGCCCTCCCGGGGCAATTCCTCGACGTGGCAGATCAGGTCGCGGCCCCGGCCATCCGGCTCGGTGACGGCGCGGATCGCGAAGCGGCGTGGCCCGGCGGCGAGGCGCATGGTCGGGTCGAGGTCGGCCCGGCTCCGCAGGGTGATGCGGTAGGCCGGCAGCGTGTCGGTGCGGCCGCCGGCCGGTCGGTCGACCAGGCCCGCCGGGGCGATGGCGCCCCACAGGACCGGGCCGGCCACGTAGCGGCGCAGCACGCCCCCGAACCCGTCCGGCTCCTCCAGGGGCCGTTCGAGCACGAAGCGGCGGCGGCGTGCGCCGAGGGAAGCGTGGCTCGACGAGAACGCCATCGGAACGGCTCCGGGAACGGGCATCACAGCCGCAGCCGCCGGAACGGCGCGGCGAGGCCGGCGGCGTCGGTGCGCGCGGCGTCGGGCTCGTCGCCGCGACGCTCGTAGCGGGCGGCGGCGAGACGCAGGATCGCGAGGCGCAGGGGCTCGGGAAGCGGCGGCCCGTCGCCGCCGTAGCCCGCGGCGACCTCGATCAGGATCGTGCGGCCGGCGGGATCCGGCGCCGCGGGGTCGACCAGCAGGGACGGTGCCTCGCCCGGATCGGGGCCGAGGCGCACCAGTCCTGCGGCGAGGTCGGTGACGCCCCCCGGAGGCTCGGCGAAGCCGGCGCGAAGGAGCCCGACCAGCGGGCTCAGCGGCAGCGGCACCTGCCCGTCGGGCGGCCAGGCGGAGAGGGCGATCCGGTAGCGGCCCGGGATCAGGGTCCGGCGGGTCTCGATCTCCAGGCTCGTGCGGGCCGCACGGATCAGCGCCTGGAGCAGCCCGTCCTCGTCGGCGCCCGCGTCGGAGTCGAAGCGCAGGTAGGCGCGCAGCTCGGCCACGCTCACCGGCTCGACGGCGGCGGCCTCGATGCGTAACGGGATCATCGCGCGTCTCTCTGCAGGTGGTCCGATGCCGATCTCGAAGCGCCGAACGGCGCGCTGCGCCGCGCTGGCGGCGGCCCTCTCGCTCGCCGCCGTTCCGGCGCGGGCGATCGTCGGCGGCACCGAGGCGCCGGCCGGCGGGGCCGTGATGGTCCTGTCGTCGAAGGGCGGCGTCTGCACCGGCGTGGTGCTCGCCCCCGACACGGTGCTCACCGCCGGCCATTGCCTGGCCGACGCGCGGGAGCACCGCGTCCATTTCCGCGACGCCGCCGGCGCGCCGGTGCTGGTCGACGTCGCCGCCCAGGCGCTCCATCCGGGCTTCGATGCCGGCGCGGCCGCGGCCCGGCGGCGCTCCATCGATCTCGCGCTGCTGCGCACCGCGACGCCGCTGCCGGCGCGCTTCGCGCCCGTGACCCTGAGCGCCGCCCCGGCACGGGCGGGCGAGACCCTGACCCTGTCGGGCTACGGCGCGGCCAAGCCCGGCGACCCGCGCTCCACCGGCACCTATCGCAGCCTCGGCCTGCCGGTGATCGAGCCTTACGGGCCGAGCCGCATCCTGGTCTGGCTGAAGGGCGCGGGCGGCGGCGCCTGCCAGGGGGATTCCGGCGGCCCGATCGCAGGACCGGACGGGGCCGTGCTGGCCCTCTCGGCCTGGATCGGCGGTGCCTGCGGCGGGCTCACCCAGGGCGTCCTGGTCGGCCCGCAGCGGGGCTGGATCGACCGCGTGCTCGGCGGCTGGGGCCGGTCCGCGCGCTGGTCGGAGTAGCGCCGGCAGGGAACCTCAGCTTGGCCGGGCACTTGCCTTGCTCTAGGCTCAACCCGCGCCGCCTCCGCATCCGGCGCCCCACATCCGCGCAGGCCGCGCGCCCGGAGTTCCCGATGTCCCCTCGCCCGTTCCGAAAGGCCGGTTTTCGCGAGCGCAGCCTGCGCGGCGGACTGGGGGCCGGATTGCTGGGCGCGGCGTTGCTCGGCGCCGTGTCGGGCCTGCTCCCCGCGCCCGCGGCGGCGGTCATCAACGGCACGACGACGCGCGACCCGAACGGCGCGCGCAGCTTCGTGGTGCGGATCGAGAGCACCGAGGGCGAGATCTGCTCGGGGACGCTGATCGCCCCGGATCTCGTGCTCAGCGCGGCCCATTGCGTGATGCGGCCTGCCGGCTACACGGTGATCAGCGTCGATCGCGGCTTCCGCCAGCAGCGGACCTCGGTGATCGCCGCCACCATGCACCCGGATTTCGTGCCCGGGACGACCCCCGAGGACCAGCCCGGCGTCGATCTGGCGCTGCTCAAGCTCGAACGGCCCCTGGGCAACGACTACGTGCCCCTCGATCCACGGGGCGCCGCCTCGATCAGCGACGGCCAACCCGTCGACATCGCGGGCTTCGGTGTGGTGGCCGAGAACAGGCGGAACTCGGCGCGGATCCTGCGGCTCGCCCACCTCGTGTCGATCGGCTCGCTGCAGGTGGCCAACCGGGTCACCGTCGTGACCGACCGGCGGCGGATGGCCGAGACCTCGGGGGCCGGAGCCTGTCTCGGCGATTCCGGCGGTCCGATCCTGACCGGCGGCCCGGGCGGTTACCGGATCGTCGGCGTGGTGAGCTGGTCGAGCGGCGCCCTGCAACAGGGCGCGCGCCGGACCGCCTGCGGCGGCTTCACCGCCGTGACGCCGGTGGCCGAGCATGCCGGCTGGATCGCCGCGCGCTCGGCGGAGCTGTCGCGGATCCAGGTCGGCGAGGCCCTGCCCCGCGGCGGCCGGTCCGATTGGATGGCCCGCCCGGGCCGCCGCTAGGGGCCGTCCCAGCCAGAACCTGTCGGCATCCCTGGATCCTGCGCGCCGACGGGAACCCGGGGCCGCATCGACACTTTCGAATCCGAACCTTTCCGCCGCACGGAGCGAGAGCATGGCCGACACTGGCACCAGCAACACCCCCCGGACCCACAAGACCCGGAACAACACCGATTCGAACGCCAAGAAGGTCTCGATCGAAGCCCTCAACGCGCGGCTCGCCGACGGCATCGACCTCGCGCTCGCGATCAAGCAGGCCCACTGGAACCTCAAGGGCCCGCAATTCATCGGCGTCCACGAGATGCTCGACGGGTTCCGCACCCAGCTCGACGAGCTGAACGACAGCGTCGCCGAGCGGGCCGTCCAGCTCGGCGCCACGGCCTTCGGTTCGACCCAGGCGGTCGCCGAGCGCACCAAGCTTCCGGCCTACCCGACCGGCATCTACGCGATCGCCGACCATATCGCCGCGCTGATCGACAGCTACGCCGCCTACGCCAACGCCGTGCGTCAGAACATCGACGAGACCGACGAGGCGGGCGATCCCGACACGGCCGACCTGTTCACCGAGATCTCGCGGGCGGTCGACAAGCACCTCTGGTTCCTCGAGGCCCACGTGCAGGAGCCGACCGGGACCCTGCGCGACGGCAATTCCGGCCGCTGACGGCCGCGGCGCCCCGCCCGTTGGCGGGGCGTCACCCGAGGAACGGAGAGGCCCGGCCGCGAGGCCGGGCCGGCCTCTCCCTGTGCGCGGGCTGCGGCCGCCCCTCCTGACTCGCCAGCCCGCGGAAGTGTCCGGGGCCGCTCAGGAGAATTTCAGCAGCTTGATCGCGTCGAAATCCTGCACCCCGCCGCCGACGCGCTTGGTGGTGTAGAACAGCACGTAGGGCTTGGCCGAGTACGGGTCCCGCAGAACGCGCATGCCGGTGCGGTCGACCACCAGATAGCCCCGCCGGAAATCGCCGAAGGCCACCGACAGGCTGTCCTTGGCGAGATCCGGCATCGCCTCGGCCTCGGTGACCGGGAAGCCGACCAGCGTCGCGGCGCGGCCGGCGGCGAGCGGCGGCTGCCAGAGATAGTTGCCCTCCGAATCCTTGAACTTGCGGATCGCGCTCTGGGTGCGCCGGTTCATGACGAAGCCGGCATTCTGCCGGTAGGCCGCCCGCAACCCGTAGATCAGGTCGAACAGAACGTCACCCGGGCTGGCGGAGGGGAAGGCCCCGGCCGCCCCGGTGGCGATCGTGCCGAGCTTGCCTGGCACCCAGGCGGCATTGGCGACCGTGTCGTAGCTCAGGAAGCCCCGCGGGCGGCTGGCGCCGTTGCCGGACACGAAGGCGACGCCTTCCTGCTCGGAAAAGGCGGTCTCCACCTCGGCCGAGAGCCACACGTCGAGATCCACCACGGAATCGTCGAGGAGGGTCTGGGTGGCGGCCGGCATGGCGTAGAGTTCCATGGCGGGGAACGTGATCTCCGACAGGGCCGGCGCGGCGGTCTCGGGCCGCGGCGCGGTCTCGGCGGCCCAGCCGGTGACCGGCGCGCCCACCGAGACCGCGCGCTTGTACTGGGAGCCCGAAATCTGCTGCACGCTGGCGATCGCGCGGATCGGCGAGACCTGGCCGAGGCGCGTCAGAACGGTCCGCTCGATCGTGTCGGGGACGAGATAGCCGCCGTCCGGCCCGGACCCAGCCGACAGCGCCTTGGCCTCCAGCCGCTTGAGGCCGGCGCTCTCGCCGGCCCGGACATAGAGGTCGAAGGCAGCCTTGTGCTCGTGCGCGGCCCCCGTCTCCCGGGCGTCCGGCTGCCCGAGGGGCGGCCGGGCGCGATCGAGGGCGATCCGGTCGAGGCGGGTGCGGGCGGCGTCGAGGGCCGCGTCGATCCGGGCGAGCTTCTCCTCAGTGACCACGTCGACGCCGAGGCGGCCCTCGATCTGGTCGATCCGGGCGTCGTTCGTCTCCTTGAACGCCGCGAAGGCGGCGGCGAGTTCGTCGAGGGCCGAGCGGACAGGGGCGTCGTCGGGCCGGGCGGCCTTGTTCTCCAGCGCGGGCAGGCCGCGGGTGGTCGTGCAGGCGGGATCGGCAAACGGGGTCTGGGCGTGCATCGGGGCCTCGTCGACGGGGTGGAAGTCAGGGCCGCGCGGCCGGCTGGGGCCGGACGGCGGATGTCGCGGGACGGAGCGGAGCGATCAGACCGGCGAGGCCGCGGATCGCGTCGGCCTCGGGATCCGGCGCGGGGCTCGGGCTCGCCCTGGCCCCCGGCTGCAGCGGGAAGGTCACCAGCGAGATCTCCCAGAGGTCGACCTGGTGGAGCCGGCGGTCGCCGCCGGCGCCCTTCCGGGCCAGCAGCGTGCGGAAGCCGATCGACAGCCCGTCGAGGCCGCCGCCGCGCAGCAGCGCGTCCACCTCCCGGGCGCGCTGCACCGCGAGGTTGAGCTGTCCGTGCGCGAACAGGCCGCGTGCATCCTCCCGGAGGGACAGCCAGCGGCCGATCGGCTCGGCCGGATCGTGCTGGAACAGGAGCCGCACGCCCGCGGCGCCGCGCCGGGCAAGGCTCGACGCGAAGGCGCCGGGCACCACCACGTCGCGGCCGAGATCGGGCACGCCGAAGACGCTGGCATAGCCGGTGAAATGGCCGTCCATGGCGGGATCCTCGAATGCGGAACGGGTCGTGCGGGACGGACCGGCGGCTTTCCCGCCGCGGACGAGAAGGCCGCTGGCGGGCATCGTCATCCCGACCCGCCGCGGCGGCAGGCCTTGCAGCGACGGTGCGTTGGGTTGCCCGCCTCCGGCGCGCCCCTTCGGGTTCGGGCTCGCTCGCGGCGTCCGGAATGACGATGCGGATCCATGGGAGGCCGGCGTCGAGGCAGCGAGGTCTCTCCCGCGAGGCGCAGACGGGCTGGGAGGATGCGCCCGGTCAGGCATCCGGCGCTCGCGGCATCGCGGGCGGGTAGCCCACGGCCTCCCGCTTCTCGGCTACCGACAGGAAGTCGGCGGCCTGCACCCGGCGCCAGAGGGATTCCCGCTCGACGGCCAGCGCCTCGACCCGGTCGAGGTCCGGCTCCAGGTCGACCGCGCCGAAGGCGGGTTCCAGCCAGCCGGCCAGCGCCTGCGCGGTGCGGGCGGCGAGCGGGATCAGGGTCTGGCGGTAGAGGGCGCGGTTCGCCTCGGCGTAGTTGGCGTGGGTGTTGTCGCCGGGCAGGCCCAGCAGCAGCGGCGGCACGCCGAAGGCCAGCGCGATCTCCCGGGCGGCCGCGTTCTTGGCATCGACGAAATCCATGTCCCGCGGCGAGAGCGCCAGCGGCTTCCAGTCGAGCCCGCCCTCCAGCAGCAGCGGCCGGCCGGCATTGGCGGCGCCCTGGTAGTTCGCCTCCAGCTCAGCCTTCAGCCGGTCGAATTGCGGTTCGGAGAGCGACGCCCCGGCGAAGACCAGGGCCCCGGACGGCCGCGCGGCATTGTCGAGCAGCGCCTTGTTCCAGGCACTCGCGGCGTTGTGAATGTCGAGGGCCGCGGCCGCCGCCGTGATCGGGGCGAGACCGCCGGCCTCGTCCTCCGGGTGGAACAGCGCCAGCGCCAGGATCGGCGCCACGGCGGCTCCGGGCTCGGGTAGATCGAACCGGCGGCTGCGGCCGCCCGCCGTGTACAGGTAGGCGGCCGGCCAGCCGTCCGGGCCCGGCAGCATCCGGATGCGGCCGGGCCGGAGGGTCTGGAGCGCCGCGAGCCGTCCGTCGAGGCTCACCGCCTCCAGATAGGCCGTGCCGGTGAGCAGGAGGTCGGCATAGACGGTCTCCAGGAGATGCGTGCCGCTCTCCCGGGGGTTCGGCCGCGCCAGCAGGGCCAGCAGGTCCCCCGCCCGCTCGGCCCCCGGGCCGGTGGCGATGAGCGGCAGGCGCGCGGCGCTCTCGGCGACGAGCCGCACTGCGCGGTGGACCACCGGGTTGGCCTGATAACCGGCCCGGGCGAGCGCCGCCGGGTCGCGGGGCGTCCAGCTCGCCCGGCCCTCGGCATAGAGGGCGAAGGCCGGGGCGGCGGCCTTGGTGGCGAGCACCGGGCCGCGGGTGGCGCGGCGCGCGACCCGCGCCAGTCGTTCGAGGAGGGTCGACATGCCGGTCCGTTCCTGAGCTATGGTCACGCGATGCAGCCCCGGTTTCCCAGACGGCCCCCGACGTGGTTCCGGGCGCGCTCCCGCGCAGCCCGTCTCGGCGGCCTCGTCGCGGCGTTCCTCGCCGCTTCGGCCTGGGCAGGCGATGCGCCCGCACCCGGACCCGTCTGGCCGGAACCCGACGGAACCCTGATCCTGGCGCGCCCCTTCGGACGGTCGGAGATCAGCCTGCGCCTGTCCCGGCGGGTCGCCGGGGCGGTGGACACCCTGACCTGGGACGGCGTCACCTTCCTGGCCGACACGGAACCGGGCGACGCCCTGCAGGCGCGGGCGGAGGTCGGCACCGGGACCGGTTGCCGCCGGGCGAGCGAAGCCGGCACCCCGCAGGACGCCACCGGCGAGCCCGCCGCCCGCCGGCTCCGCACCTTACGGGCCGGACGGAGCTGGGCGGAGACCGAGACCCGCATGGCCTGGGATGGGCCGTCCGATCCGGCCGATGAGCCCCCCTCCGATTGCCCGACACGCGCGGCGGCCACCGCGGTCCCGGCGGTGATCCTGCACAAGCGGATCGCCCTCGGCCTGCCGGGCCTCGGCAACGCCGTGGAGGTGCAGACCCGCTTCGACCTGGCCGAGCCTGCGGCGGCGCTCCGGCTCGAACCCCTGGCCGCCGCCGTGCCGGCGGAATTCTCGACGGCCTGGCGCTTCGACCCGGCGAGTGGCGGGATCGCGCCCCTCGATCCCGGACCGGGCGCGCGGCCGGATCCCGTCATTCTGGCGACGCCCGAAGGCTCGCACGCCCTGGCGGTCTGGGCCCCGGGCCCGCCCGAACAGGAACCCGATGGGCCGCGGCCCGGCTTCGCGGTCGAGGCCGAGGCCGGTGCGAACCGCCTGAGCTGCCGCTTCCGGGTGGCGAACGCCGCCGCCGGATCGCATGATTTCGCCTGCTACGCCCTGGTCGGCGCCCTCGCCGACGTGCGGGCCGCCCTGCGGAGCCTGACCGCGCCGCCGTGACCGCCTGTTCTCGATTGTCGGGACCGACGAAGGTTCCGATGGACGGGGCGCAGGCGCCCGAACGCGTCATCGCGCTGATCCCGGTCGTTCCCGTCCTTAGCTGCCTGATTTCGTCCGCCATGCGGTCCCGCCGACCGGGCGCCCGGTTGCCGAGGATCGGTCCCGCGAGCCTGCGCAGCCGGTTCCCCGTCATTCCGGGACTGCGCAGCAAACCCCGGGACCCGGACACGCCGACGCGTCAGAATCGGCACGGGCAGCGGTTCCGGGTTGCCCGCCTCCGGCGTGTGCTCCCGGTCCGGGCTCGCCTGCGGCGCGCCCGATATGGGCCCCGATCCGCCCGTCGGAGCCGTGCAATACGTAGAAGTGCGGTGGCGATTCCCATGACAGGACGGCACGCCGTGTCCGGATCGCTACAGATTTGGCGCACGACATTGTGTATACAGGATTCAGTTCGTTCCAGAGACCACGAACCGACTCCGGCGCGCTTCTTGCAGAAGCGCGCCGTATTGTTTTAGCCCCCTGATCACAGCCGCCGGATCCGCGGCGCCGCCCGGGTTTCCAGCATCAGGTGCGTGAGCGCCCAGACCAGGGCGTCGAGCCGGTCGGGCGAGGCCCCGCCGGACAGGCCGTCCGGCCCGAAATCGCACAGCTCGTCTTCCAGCGCCGGGAACGCCCCGACATGGTGGACCAGCCCGCGGGCGTAGAGCAGCGAGACCGGCTCAGCGCGCAGATACTTGCCCCGCGTGGCGTGGACCCGGGTCACCGGAACGGCGGGATCGCACTGGCCCAGCACGGCGGCGGCCATCTCGCCGCCCTGGTTGACCTCGACCACGAGGGTATCGGCCTGGAGCCGGTGGTAGAGCGCCAGCGCCGTGCCGGCCCAGGCCTGCGGGGTGGCGCGGGCGAGGCTCGCATCGGCGAGCACGTAGGCGTGGCCGCCCGCACGCCCGGCCGCCACGATCCCGCAGGCATCCGAGCGCGCGCCCGAGGCGGCCGGGGGATCCACCGCCACGACGATCCGGCCGAGATCGGGCGCGCCCGCGACCCGGCCCGCCTCCAGGGCGGCGCGGGTCCACAGGGCGTCGTCCCGGTCGGCGATCAGTTCGCCGTCGAGTTCCTGGCGTCCGAGCCGGGTGCCGGCGTAGCGCCCGACCACCTGCTCCAGGAAATCCGGCGCGAGATGCGCGGCGTTGTCGTGGGTCCGGGCGCGGCTGACCACCGTGCGCGGATCGGCGAGCAGGCGCCGGATCAGCGGCACCGGCCGGGGCGTCGTCGTCACGAGGTTGCGCGGCCGGGCGCCGAGGCGCAGGCCGAATTGCAGCATGTCGAAGGTGGCGTCCGGGCGGCGCCACTTGGCGGCCTCGTCGCACCACGCGGCGCCGAATTGCGGGCCGCGCAGCGCGTCGGGCTCCTCCGCCGAGAAGGCGAGCGCGACGGCGCCGTTGCTCCACTCGACCCGGCGGCGGCTCGGCGACCAGATGGGCCGGGCCCGCCCCCGCGCCGGCAGGCCGAGCAGACCCGAGGGCCCCTCGACCATCACGTCGCGCACGTCGAGATGCGTCTCGCCCACCAGGGCGATCCGACCGACCGGTGCAGCCGTGAAGGCGGGATCGCCCCGGGCGAGGGCATCGACCCATTCGGCTCCGGTTCGGGTCTTGCCGCTGCCGCGGCCGCCGATCACCGCCCAGGTGGTCCAGGGCTCCGGATCGGGCGGCGGCAGCTGGTCGGGCCGCGCTTGGTGCAGCCAGTCGCCCGCCAGCGCCACGAGGAGGTCCGACGGCAGGGTCTCGAGGAAGTCAGGCAGCTGGCCGGCGGTCGACAAAGCCAGCATAGCGGCGCGCGATCTCCGCGCGCAGGGCGGGCAGGTCGGATTCGCTGCCATCGCCGCCCGCCCCCGCGGCGCTCCGCGCGCCGTCCGCGTCGATCGTGTCGAGGAGCCGCTTCAGGCCGCCGAGATCGCGCAGGACCCGGGCGGAGTCGCGCGCTGCCGGCTCCCCCGCGCTCAGCGCGGCGTCGAAGGCGGCGATCTGCCGGATGATGTGGGCGCGCAGATGCGTCCGCAGGGTCGTCGGGTCGGTCGCCGCCCCGCGATCCGGCCGCACCAACGCCGTCGGCGGGAGCCGCAGGGCGGTCCCGAAGGCCGCGACCATCATCTCCGGCGTGAGCCGCCCGAGACCCAGAATCGCGGTGACGTCGCCGGGATCGTTCCCGGGCGCGCAGAGCAGCCGGACCAGCGCCGCACGGCGCTCCGCGGGCCAGAGCTTCGTCGCGAGCCACCGCCGCCGCGGCGGCCGGATCCAGCCGGCCCGGACGTTCCAGGACAGGATCGTGCGCGGGTTGATGTCCAGGCGGGCCCCGATCACGTCGACCGGGAAGTCGGTCTCGGCGAGTAGCCGGAGCGCCTCCGCCCGCCGCTCGGCCGGGTGGGCCCTGCCTCGTGGCATCGCCGCTCTCCGCACACGTCTCGACCGTGCAGGGTTGATACCCCAGCAGCCGGACGCTGTCAAGCGTCTTTTCCTATTGATGATCGATTTTAGGACTTTAGGCAGAGGCGGAGGGCTCAGCCTTCCCAATGCGCCACGCCGCCATGGCGGGAACAGGTGCCGCGATGCGTGTGGCTGAAGCTCCATGTCCCGTCCCGGCATTTGGCCGTGGCGCCCCCGGGCTTCGTGCCGTCGCGGCTTTTGGCCGGCTGATGGACCTCGGACCCGTCCCGGCTGCGGTAATGGCCGTGCCGGTCGAGATTCCGGTCGTCGGGCTCTGCGAAGGGCCGGGCCAGCGCGCTGCCCGACAGGCCGAGGAGGATCAGGCCGGCGAGCGCGAACCATCGGCCGAGGCCTCGAACCGAGGGCGACGGACCCGCCGCGCCGCGGCACCGCGCGCTGACATTCGCGAGAGCCCTCTTCCGGAGGGTGGGAACAGTCGCGATGGGACCAGGCAGCACGGCACCCTCAAGGTTGTGTCATATGCCATCAGACACAACCAAGACGAGGCGTCACGCACAATCTGCGGTTATCCCGGGAGACGTTTCAGGTCGTCACGGTGGGTCGCGGTGAGGTCGTCCGGCCGGGGCGCCGGACCGGGCGCGGCGGCCGCGGATCCCCGCCGCGGGCCCGCGGCGCGGCGGGCAGCGGAACGGGCTCGAAAGGTATCGCCGCTATCATCATGGTGAATGGCAGTTCTGAAGGCGGCCCGGGATCGGAACGGCCGTCCGGTCGGCACGTTGACCGGCGCCATCCGCACGCAGGCAAGCCTTTCACGCAGTTCGTCAGAGTGAATCGGGTACAGAATGGTCGGTGAGCCACCAGGGTCCGGTGCGGCAGAGCCGCTGGGCGACGGCCTCGCGGGGGAAACTGGTCGGGGCCCGGCCCAGGGAACAGCGGAAGCCGCTGCCCTGAGCGACAGCTTCAAGCGCTTCGCCGACGTCGTGCCCCTCATGATGTGGCGCTCGGACGAGGCCGGCCACGCGATCCACCACAACGAGTGCTGGCTGAAATTCACCGGGCGCCCCCTGGAGGAGGAACTCGGGCAGGGCTGGCGCAGCGGCCTGCATCCCGAGGATTTCGACCGCCACGCCAAGATCGTCGCGGATGCCTTCGAGACGCGGGCGCCGTTCACCGTCGAGTTCCGGCTGCGGCGCCACGACGGCGAATACCGCTGGCTCCTCGACACGGCCCGCCCCCTCGTGGAGGACGGCCGGTTCCAGGGCTATCTCGGTTCCTGCTTCGACATCACCGACCGCAAGCATGCCGAGGAGCATATCGAGCACGCGCTCGCCGAGAAGGAAGCGCTGCTGGCCGAGGTCTACCACCGCGTCCGCAACAACCTGCAGGTGATGGTCAGCCTGATCGGCCTCTACGGCCGGGCGGCGCCCGATGCCTGCCGCGGCAGCTTCGAGGCCCTGGGCCAGCGGGTCCGGGCGATCGCGCTGGTGCAGCAGCACCTGCACGAGGCGCCGCACATCGCCTCGATCGACCTCAAGGATTACCTGCACCGCCTCGCCTCCGGGCTCGGGCAGCTCCGGCGCGCCGGGCGGATCAGCGTCCAGGTCGGCGGCTCCGGGAACGGCCTCGTGGAGCCGCGCACCGCCAACGCCCTGGGCATGATCGTCGCGGAGATCGTGGCCGAGTGCCTCGACGCCACGGCCGAGCACGTGGCCTGCTCCATCGCCATCGACATCGAGGAGGGGCTGCCGTCGCGGCTTTCGATCGTCTCCGGCGTGAGCGAGATGGCCGCCTCCGGCCGGCCGAACGTCCCGAACCTCGGCCCCCGCCTCATCGCGGCCTACGCGGCCCAGGCCGAGATCGCCGTCACGGGGGATGCCAGCCCGAGCGATCCCCTGCGGCTGACCCTGCCGACGGCCCGGCCGGCCGCGCAATGAACGCCCGCGTCGCCGAAGCCCGTCGCCACGACGGCGCGGCGGGCCTATAGCGGCGCAGACCCTTCCGGACCCGGCCGAGCATGCTTCCTCCGATCGACACCATCATCGAGAATTTCGAGATCGTCGAAGACGACGACATGCGGCTCGAGTACCTGATCGAGCTCGGCCGCGCCCTGCCGCCGATGCCCGAAGCGGAGCGGACCGAGGCGAACCGGGTCCATGGCTGCGAGAGCCAGGTCTGGATCGACACGAAGGCGGAGCTCTCGGAGGGAACGCCGCGCCTCGTCCTGCACGGCTTCAGCGATTCGTTCATTGTCCGCGGTTTCGTGGCACTGATGGTGGCGCTGTACACCGGCAAGACGCCCCGGGAAGCCGCCGACACCGACGGCCTCGACCTGTTCCGGCAGCTCCGCTTCGGCGCCCACGTGACCTCGAAGCGCTCCAACGGCGTGCGGGCGATGGCCGAGCGCATCCACCACGACGCGGTCCGGCTCGCCGCGCAGGCCTGAGCCGCCTCAGCCCCGCCACAACCGCAGGCGTGCCCGATCCGGGCCGGTGGCCTCCCGCTCCAGACCGTAATGCTCGGCCAGCCGCCCCAGCGCGATCCGGGCCACGACCTTGGCGGAGCGGGCCGGCCAGCGCCGCTCGGCCTCGATCCGCTCCAGACCTTTCAGGAAGCCGCAGAGGTCGATCAGGAGGCCCGACAGGTCGCTTCCGACCGCCTCGAGGGCGCCGCGCACCCGCTGGCGGGCCGCGATCACGTGGTCGGCCGCACAGGCGGGATCGCGCGGGCCGCCGCCATCGACCCGGGGCGCCCCGAAATCCGAGCCCATCCGCGGCAGCAGAGCGGCGGTGGTCATGTCCCGCCGCAGCCGCTCCCCGGCCTCGAACGAGGCCGCGTCGATGAGCGGCGCGCCGTGCCGGTCGCGACGGCGCACCATCCAGGCCAGGGGGTTCTCGGCGGCGTTGCGGAAGGTCGGCCCCGCGCCGCCTTCCACGACGGCGAGATCGTGGTGCTGGGCGGCGAAGGCCAGATCGCCCGGCATCGCCTGACGGCGCAGGCGCGCCCGCCCGGCCTCGCTGATCGTGAGCCGCGTGCCGGTTTCATTCCAGGTCGCCAGATCGGCTGCGGCCAGGGCCCGGCCGGACGCGGCCGCGAAGCGCCCGCTCCCGACCGAGATCCCGTCGCCGCCGCGCCGGGTCACCAGCGCATCCTCCACCAGCGGGTCGGGCCGCGCATAGGCCCCCGGTTCGCCGAGCCGCACCAGCAGGCGGGACGCCTCCGCCGGCAGGTCGCCCGGCGCGGCGCCCCGCCGGGACGGTGCAGGGCGCCCGCTTCCGAAAGATTTGTTCATGTTTTGTTCCGCATGCGCTACAACGGACGTGCCGAAGCCCCATTCTCCCAGGAAAAATAAGAACGTCAAGGCTTTTTTACCTACAACCCACAGCTATTGAGTCACCGTTTTACGCGCGGCGCGTGTCGGCGACCGGTGCAGGATGTCGGCGATTTCGGCCTCGGACTTGCCCCGGACCTCGTAGCCCATCGCCTCGAACCGATCGATCAGCGCGGCGCTCTCGGTGGCGGAGCGCGCCGCCCAGGCGGCGAGGACGTCGTTCACCTGCTCCAGCTCCGCCTCGGGGTGATCGTCCTGCGCATCCGGTTGCGGATTGGGGATCGCGACCATGTCGGTACCTCGGAGTCGAACCGGCGACCGCGTTCGACGCCACGGCCCACCCTTCAACGCCCAAGGTCGGAACCGGCTCCCGGCCAAACCTCGTCTCGCCGAGACGCCACAGGCCAGCCGGCCGCGAGACGCGAACGCGGCCTGGCGCCGCCAGGCTTGGCGTCATCCTCCGTCGCAGCGGACGACGCCTTTCACGGAATCACTGGGCCTCGGGTGCCTTGCATCCCGGCGCCGGGCGGGACACACCCCCTCACCCCAACGTGACGGGACCCGACGGGAGAGACCATGACGGAGATCGGCCACGGCTTGCTCGCTCACCGGACCGGCGCGCCGGTCGCGGAGGCCCGGCCGCGACGCTTCAGCGTCCACGGGCAGGAGATCACCGACGATTATGCTTGGCTGAAGGCCGAGAACTGGCAGACGGTCCTGAAGGACCCGTCCGCGCTGCCCGACGACATCGCCACCTACCTGAAGGCCGAGAACGCCTTCGCCGAACAGGCGCTCGCCGGGAGCGCGGCGCTGCGGCGGCAGCTCGTCGCCGAGATGCGCGGGCGAATCCAGGAGGACGAGAGCGGCGTCCCCGAGCCGGACGGGCCCTTCGCCTACTACACGCGCCACCGCGAGGGCGGACAGCATCCGCTGATCTGCCGGCGACCGGCCACCTCCCCCGACGTGCCCGACTCGGGACCGGACCCGGACGAGACGATCCTCATCGACGGCGACCGCGAGGGCGAGGGCCTGCCGTTCTTCGAGATCGCCGCGGCGGTGCATTCCGACGACCACGCCCGGCTCGCCTGGAGCGCCGACACCAAGGGCTCGGAACTCTACACGATCCGGGTGCGCGACGTCGCCACCGGCCTCGATCTCGACGACCGGGTCGAGGCGACCTCTGGCGAGGCGGTCTGGGCCGCCGACGGGGCGAGCTTCTGGTACGTGGCGGTGGACGCCAACCACCGGCCCGCCAAGGTGATGCGTCATCGCATCGGCACCGGGCAGAGCGAGGACGAGACCGTCTTCACGGAAGCCGATGCCGGCTACTTCGTCCATATCGGCAAGACCCAGTCCGGCGCGTTCCTCGACGTGACCGTGAGCGACCACGAGACCTCCGAGGTCCGGCTGCTCGACCGGCACGCGGAGGCCGCCCCCTTGCGCCTCGTCGAGCCGCGCACGCCGCTGCTGATCTACGGCGTGGAGCACCGGGGCGACCGGCTGTTCATCCGCACCAACGCGGACGGCGCCGAGGACTTCAAGATCGTCACCGCGCCGCTGGATGATCCGGGCCGCGCCAACTGGACCGACCTCGTTCCACACCGGGCCGGGGTGATGATCCGCCACCTGCACCTCCTCGCCGGCCACCTGATCCGGCTGGAGATCGAGAACGCCAAGCCGCGGATCGTCGTGCGCGATCTCGCCGACGGCACCGAGCACAGCGTCGCCTTCGCCGAGGAGGCCTATTCCCTCGGCCTGCGGGCCGGCCTCGCCTTCGAGACGGCGACCATCCGCTTCGTCTACTCGTCGATGACGACCCCGTCGGAGACCTGGGACTACGCGTGCGGGAGCCGGGCACGGACCCTGCGCAAGCGGCAGGCGGTGCCGAGCGGGCACGATCCGGCCGCCTACGTCACCCGGCGGCTCTTCGCCACGGCGCCCGATGGCGAGCAGGTGCCGATCTCGCTGCTGCACCGGCGGGATCTGGCCCTCGACGGCAGCGCGCCGCTGCTGCTCTACGGCTACGGCTCCTACGGCACGCTGATGCCGGCGGCGTTCCGCACGAACCTGCTGAGCCTCGTCGACCGCGGCTTCGTCTACGCCATCGCGCATATCCGCGGCGGCACCGAGAAGGGCTGGCGCTGGTACCTCGACGGCAAGCGCGAGAAGAAGCCCAACACCTTCACGGACTTCATCGCCTGCGCCCGGGCTCTGATCGAAGCGCGCTACACCGCCGAGAAGCGCATCGTCGCCCATGGCGGATCGGCGGGCGGGATGCTGATGGGGGCGGTGGCCAACCTCGCGCCGGAGCTGTTCGCCGGCATCGTCGCCGACGTGCCCTTCGTCGACGTGCTCAACACCATGCTCGACGCGGATCTGCCCCTGACGCCGCCGGAATGGCCCGAATGGGGCAACCCGGGCGAGAGCGAGGCCGCCTTCCGGACGATCCTGTCGTACTCGCCCTACGACAACGTCGCCGCCAAGGAGTACCCGGCGATCCTGGCGCTCGGCGGGCTCACCGATCCGCGGGTGACCTACTGGGAGCCGGCCAAGTGGGTCGCGCGGCTGCGCGCCACCATGACGGGCGGCGGGCCGGTGCTTCTGCGGATCAACATGGAGGCCGGCCATGGCGGCGCCGCCGGCCGGTTCGACCGGCTGGAGGAGGTCGCGCTGATCTACGCCTTCGCGCTCATGGCGGTGGGAAAGGCCTGAGCGCGGCCACCCACGCGAGCGCAGGGCCCGTGATGGGGGCGCTGCGCCGGAAGCGTTCATCGGGGCTGGTCCCCCTCCGCCGCCTCATCCTGAGGGTCCCGTGCCAGCGGGCCTCGCGGGAGGGCTCCGGGAATCGCACGGCCGGCCGGAGGAATCCTGCGAGGCCTCCGCCCCGCACCGGCCCCTCAGGATGAGGGCGGGGACGGGAGCCCCACGGCCGCTGGCGCGGATCGCCGCGCCACCGGCGTTGTCAGGATGCGGTCGCGGTCAGCACAAGCCGGATGAGGCTGGGCTCACGGCCTGACCTCGACGGGCGCCGACGGTTGGGCGATCCCCTCCTCCGGATTGCGGCTCCGCTTCGCCGCCTCCTCAGAAGCCTTCTCGGCGGCAGCCTTCTCGGCGGCAGCCTTCTCGGCGGCAGCTTTCTCGGCCGCGGCCTTGAGGGCCGCGGCGCGCGCCCGGTCCATCTCGATCCGGGCGCGGCGGCGCTGCCGCTCCACCTGATCGGCCTCGGTCAGCTCGATCGTCTCCAGCTCGCGCTGAAGCACGAAGGCGGCGAGGCCGTTCGACAGGGCGCCGACATCGAGCACGCGCCCGGGCGCGCCGAGGGGCCCGGTCAGGCCGAACTGGATCGCCGGCGGCCCGGCATTCCAGCCCCGGGGGACCGGGCCGCCGGCGAGCGTGCCGCGGGCGTCGAGGCGGCCGGCGCGCAGATCGTAGCCGACGGTGCCGGCCCAGCGGGCGGGACCGAAATCGAGGTCGAACGGACCGGCCCGCAGCACGCCGCCCACGATGGTGGCGGCGGCCCGGGCGGATCCCCGCGCCTGCGCGCCGCCCCGGCCGAGTTCCTCGGTGACCAGGGCCTGGAGCCGCCCCTCGCGCAGCGGGTCGTCCATCTCGATCGCGCGGGCGAGCGCGTGGCCCAGAGCCGCCGGATCGGCCTCCGGCAGGCTCAGATCCGCGAGCGTGAGCGAGCCGCTGCCCGAGAGGCTGTCGGCGAGGCCCGGCAGGGTCTCGGCCGTGGCGGCGAAGCGCAGGTCTGCGCTCAGGCGGCCGCCGATCGGGCCGCCGGCCAGGGCCGGGATCGCCGCGCCGTCGAGGCTGCCCGAGCCGGAGACCGAGGCGCCGCTCCCGGGCCGAGCGATCGTCACCGAGGCTGCGAGCCGCCCCCCGGCGAGCTTGCCGGTCAGGTCGCGCAGGGTCAGGCTCGCATCGGCGAGGCCGAGGGCGACGGTCGCGTCGGTGGCGACGAGGCCGCGGCCGAGATCCAGCTTGGCGACCCGCGCGTCGAGGGACAGGGCCGGATGGGCGACCGGCGGCCCGAACGTGCCGTTGGCGCCCGGCGGGATCACCAGGGCGGCGGCGAGCTGCGGGACCGACAGGCGGTCGAGGGCGAGGCGGCCGTGCAGCGCGCCGCCCGCCGCCCGCAGCAGCGTCCCGTTCACCCCCGCGCCCGCGACCGTGCCGGCGAGACCGGCGGCGGCCTCGCCCTGCTGGCGCGACAGCGTGGCGGTCAGCTCGGCCGGCCATGCGCCGGGGGCCAGGGTCGCGGCGCCGGCCAGGGTCAGGAACGGCGCCAGATCCGCCGTGTCGGCGTGGATCTCGCCGCCGGTGGGGAGGGAATCGGCACCGACCAGGATCGGGCGGACCGTGGTGAGCCGCAGGCCCGCGACCGTGCCGTTGGCCGTCAGCGCGAGGGCCTGGCCGTCCGGCCGCTCGGCGGTGAGGCGCAGGTCGGCGGGCTGCTGCAGGCCGGCGATGTCGGTGCGGCCGAACCACGTCCCCGCCCGGGGCGCGGTGAGCGTTGCGGTGCCGCCCTCGATCCGCGTGCCCCGGCTCGCCAGGGTCAGGTCGAGGGTACCGCCGCCGGCGCCGCCCTGGGCCTGGGTGCGCAGAGCCGCGGCCGCGCCGCCCTCCCGGTCGAGGGTGACGGCGAGGTCCAGGGGCGCCTCGCGCAGGAAGGGCGGCAGCAGGCGGATCTCGCCCAGCCAGACCCGCTCGAGCAGGCCGAGCAGCGGCGCCGCCGCCGGCGCCTTCAGGCGCCCGGAGACGCGGCCGGTCCCGTCCGCGCCGATCTGGCCGGACAGCCGGGCGCTGGCGCCGGCAAGGTCGGTGACGTCGAGGCTGTCGACCGTGAGGCCGGAGCCGTCCGACTGGATCCGCGCCGCGATCGTGCCGGAGCCGGAGCCCGTGGCGCCGAACCGGACATCCTTCGCCTCCAGCGTGAGGGCGAGGTCGGTGTCGCGCAGGGTGCCGAGCGCCGTCCCGAGCGGCGGCAGGCCGGCAATGTCGAGGCCGCCGGCGCGGATCTGGGCCTCGAACCGGCCGCGCTCATTGCCCTCGGCGGCGGTGTAGCGGGCATTGCCGGTGATCCGCGCCGGTCCGAGGCCGAGGCGCATGTTGCGCAGGGACAGTCCGGTGGTGGCGGCCGACAGGTCGGCGGCCGCCTCGATCGGCCGCCCGTCGAGGAGCGCGACGAGCGGCCCCTCGGCGCCGAGACGGCGCAGGTAGCGGCCGAGGGCCTCCGAATCCGGGGCGGCGAGCGCCACCGGGCCGGTGAAGCGCAGCGGCGCCGTCTCGACCTGCCCGCTCGCCGTGACGGTCGAATCGGCCGGGCCGGCCACCGCGAAGCGGCGCAGCAGCAGGCCGCCGGCCCGCTCCAGGGTGCCGGTGAGGGCGAGGTTCGACCATTCCTCGCCGCCGAGTACGGTGCTGCCAACCGTGAGGTCGAGGTCGAGCATCGCCGGCAGGCTGCCGGCCGAGCGCGGCAGGCCGCGGGCGATCAGGGCCTGCCCCTCCGCCGAGGCCAGGAAGGCGTCGAGGTCGAGGCGGCGGGCCTCGAGGGTCAGGCCGCCGCGCCACTGGCGCAGGTCGAGCCGGCCGGTGCCGCCGAGCCGAAGGGCCCGTCCGCCCGGATCGATGGCGAGGTCGACGCCCTCGAACCGCACCTGCGTGCCCCGGGCCTTGAAGGTGCCGGCCAGCGAGAACGGCAGGTAGGCGCCGGCGGCCTGGGTCGGCGGCCCGACGACGAGCCGCGCGGAGCCCTCGGCCTCGACGAGGGAACCGCCACCGGATTCGGCCGGCACGAAGCCGAACCGGGCATCCGCCTCGAAGCGCGGCGACGCGTCGCCGCCGCCCGAGATCTTGGCGGCGAGCCGCCCGTCCGGTCCGGGCGTGCCGCTGACCGCCCGGAACGGGATACCGCCGCTCGTCCCCTCGATCCGCCAGGGCCCCACCAGGGCCGGCGCCTGCAGGCGCAGGTCCTGGACGTAGAGCTGGTCGGTCCGCCCGGTGGCGGGGACCTGCGTGGTGATGAGGAACTGCTGGATCTGCAGGTTCTCGATGGCGAGATCGCGGTCGCGCAGGGCGCCGCCGAAATCGGGCGGCAGCTTCAGGGCGTCGGGGCCGGCGACGGGCAGCTTGATCTCGGCCCGGCCGATCCGGGTCTCGGTGAAGCGGACCTCGCCCTTCAGGAGCGGCGCGAGGGCGATCTCGGCCTTGACGAACCGGGCGTCCAGGCTCGGGCGCTCGGGATCGATGCCGAGATGCAGACGGTCGACGCGCAGCCGCGGCGAGGGCAGCAGGCGGACCTCGATCCGTCCGTCGGTCCGGACGGGCACGCCGAGGGACCGGGCGAGCGCCCGGTCGACGAGCGCACGATGGGCCTGCCAATCGACGAAGGGCGGAACGGCGAGCGCCGCCACGAGAACCAGGATGACGGCGCACGCCAGCGCGGTCAGAAGATCACGCAATGGTCCTGTTCCGCACCATCTCTCCGCGAGGCCGCGCCATCACCGTGCCGCCGTGCCCCGCGTGCCCCCGCGAGTCAGTCGCCAGGGCCATAGCACGATACGGTGCCGAGGGCTCCAGCGTTGAAGCTCGGGCCTGAGGACGGCGCTTTGCGGCCCGCTCCGTGCCGGGTTCGGATCCGTTGCGCTCCGCTCCACCGGTCCCGGAACGGATCGCGTTTGCACCGCCCCCCTGCTCGGGCGCATGCGCGATGGCGATGGTCGAGCCCGGATCGGATTCCGACCCTCGCGGGACTGCGAAGGGCCGCGGAGGGTGGTTGTCTTCCCGTCCGCTTCCGCGCCTGGTCAGGCGGGAAGCGGACGTTCGCGTGCAAACGAGCCCGGTCGCGCGTGCTGCGGGCCGCCGACCCGAGGTCAGGCAGCTCGCACCGTGGCCAAGAAGCGCCCGACCTCAGCCGTCAGGTGCTCGGACTGACGCGACAGCTCGGAGGCCGCGCCCAGCACCTGGCTGGCCGCGGCGCCTGTCTCCTCGGCCGCGCCAGCCACACCGGAGATGTTGCTCGTCACCTCGCCGGTGCCCATGGCTGCCTGAGCGACGTTGCGGACGATCTCCTGGGTGGCCGCGCCCTGCTCTTCGACGGCAGCCGCGATCGACGTCGCGACACCGCTGATCTCGCGGATCCGGCCCGTGATGCCGCTGATCGATGTCACTGCCTGACCCGTCGAGGCCTGGATCTGCGCGATCTGCGCAGAGATCTCATTCGTCGCCTTCGCGGTCTGCTCGGCCAGCGCCTTCACCTCGGAGGCGACGACCGCGAAACCCTTGCCGGCCGCACCGGCCCGGGCCGCCTCGATGGTGGCATTGAGCGCCAGCAGGTTGGTCTGGCCGGCAATATTCGAGATCAGCCCGACGACGTCGCCGATCCGGGACACGGCCACGCTCAGCTCCTGCACCAAGGTGCCGGTCTGGTCGGCCTCGTGCACGGCACGCTGGGCCAGTTCGGCCGAGCCCGCGACCTGGCGGCCGATCTCTTGAACCGACGAGCCCAGTTCCTCTGCCGCCGCCGCGACGGTGTTCACGTTGGACGCGGCCTCCTCGGCCGCAGCAGCCACAGTGGTCGACTGGCTGGCGGTTTCAGTCGCCGTGGCCGTCATGGTCTGGGCGGTGGCCTGCAGCTCGGTCGCCGACGACGAGACCATGCCGATGATGCCGCCGACCGCGGCCTCGAACCCGTCGGCCATCTGCCGCATACCGGCCTTCCGCTGCTCCTCGGCGGCCAGTCGCGCTTCTGCGGTCTCGTCTTCCAGCGCCTTCATGCGAACCAAACCGTTCTTGAACACCTGCACGGCGTTCGCGATCGCTCCGATCTCCGTCCTCTGGCCCTGATTGGGGATGGTGACGGCGAGGTCGCCGTTGGCCAGCGCCTGCATCGGTTGCACGACAGAGTTGATGCCGCGCGAGATGCTCAGGATAATCGAGGCGGCCAGCACAATTGCAAGACATACGGCGACAAGACCGGCGCCGATGAGCACGGACTGCGTCTGAGCGTATGTCGCTTGACTGTCGCGCGCGGCCTGCTCGGCGCCGTCCTGGTTGAGCTTGATGATCTTGTCGAGCGCGGCCGAAGCGCTTCGACGCGGCGTCACCACCTTGGCTTCGTAGAGGCTGAGGGCCTGCGCCTTCTCACCCTTGCGGGATAGCACCAGGATCGGCTCGACAGCAGTCGCAAGAGCGCGCCATTCCCGATTGAACGCCTCGTAGAGCGCGCGCTCTTCAGGAGAGCTGATCAGCCCCTCATAGACTTTGGACGCCGCTTCAATTTTCTTCGCACGGTCGACGAGATCGTTATCGACACTCGCCAGCATCTGAGGGTCTTCCGTCAGGATATGGCGGAGCAGGCTGGTTGTGTAGCGACCTGTCAGGGAATCAATTTGGCTCGCGGCGCGCACGCTGGGAAGCCAATTCGTCTCGACATCGATCAGCAGGCCGTTGAGCGTTGATGCGCTTCGAAGCCCTATCATGCTCAGGCCGCCGAGAAACAATAGTAACACGGCGAAGGCAGCAATCAGCTTGCTGCGTATGGACAGAGAGTGAAGCTGCACGACCGACCTCGAAGGCAACCATTCAGCGGAACATTCATGAGGCTGCCAGCATCGAGACCTGCACGAAAAAGGTTAATCGGAGGCTTAATATGGCGTGAAGGCAGCTATTCGCCTCGGGATTGTGGAGATTGATCGATAAATCAGCTCGGTGCTCAGGCCTGAGGCAGGGCACCGGACAGGAACAACACGGACGCGGCGCGTGCGGTGAGCCGCTCGCGATGGCCGAGGACGCAGGCGTGGGGGGATGGCGGAGTGGCCCCCAATCGTGGCTGGGCGAAAGGCGAAGGTGTGCACGTCCCCCGAATGCTCGGCGAAGCTCTGACGGCGGGCCGTGTCCGCACAGACAGCGGCGGACCAGGGTTCGTGCCGGGGATGCCACGCTTTCAGAAGCGGATCGAGGCCATTGTTGAGTGTCCGCACGCTGACGCTCGGTACCTGTCCGCGCGGGGCTGCATGCGAACGTTCAGAGCCCCCTGTAGCGCCGGCTTCACGGCCCCTTGATCGAGGTTGGCCCGCGCCGGCATGGGTCTTATGCGAACGGGGGATTCATCGCAGCAGGAGCATGAACGCACGGATCACGGCCGCCACCAGTCACGATTCCGCGCCGAGGCTGAGCAAAAGCGCGACCGGCCAACGATACGCTGGGCCGACACCGAAGGCTCCGGGGGCTCGTCGGCTGGACCAGCGATCACGCGAACCGCAACGCCGAAGGAACGGCCCAAGCCACACCAACGCCGAGGCGCAGGCGGTCGCGGCGGCGCGGCACCGGCGCCTCAGGCCGATCCGACGCGGTACTGCCGCGGGGGCGCGGCGCCGGTGATCGCGAAGGCCCCGACGATGCGGTCCCGGTAGATCCGCGGGTTGTGGGACGCGATGGTGCGGGCGTTGCGCCAGTAGCGGTCGAGGCCGAGGCCAGCCTTCACCGCCGAGGCGCCGAGCGCGTCGAACAGCGTCGTCGTCGCCTGCAGCACGAGGTCGGTGACCACGCTCACGGCCTGGTTGACCTCGACATCGGCGAGCGTGGTCGCCCGGTCCGCCGCGGGCCCGTCCCCGGCCTGATGCGCCTCGTAGGCGCGCTCCAGCGCCTCGGCGCTCTTCAGCACCACGGCCCCGGCCGCGTAGGCGTTGGCGCGGACGCGGCCCACCACCGCCTGGATCTGCGGATCCTCCGCACTGCGCCCGGCATTGCCGTGGCTGTAGACCCGGGTGCGCTCGGCCACGAGCCGCGCCACGTCCTCGGCCGCCGCCCGGCCGATGCCGGCGAGCGTCGCCAGATGCACCAGCTGGAAGAACGCCATCGCGTAGGGGAAGCGGGCCGGATCGGGCTTGATCAGGTCCGGATCGAGCGCGACCCCCTCGAAGGTCGCGGTGCCGCTGGCCGTCAGCCCCTGCCCGAACCCGTCCCAATCGTCGACGATGGTCACCCCTGGCGCCCGGACCGGCACCGCCGCGGTCACGGCGCCGCCCGTCTCGTCCTCCGCCGAGAGATGGATGTAATCCGCAAACAGCGAGCCCGTGGTGTAGAACTTCCGGCCCTCGACCACGAATCCGCCATCCCGGCTCCGGACCACCGTGTCGAACGCGCCGACCTTGGCCGGGCCGGTCTCCGAGACGCCGCTGCCGATGGTCTGACCGGCGCCGATCCGGGCGATCCAGGCGGCACGCCACTCGGCGGAGGCGGCGCAGAGCGCGTCCTCGGTGAAGCCGAAATGCGCCCGCAGCGCATTGGTGACGTTCGAATCCGCCTGGGACAGCTCGATCAGGAGCGCGAACAGCTCGGGCAGGCTCGCGCCGTGGCCACCCTCCTCGGGTGCGAGCCGCAGGGTGGTGAAGTTCGCCTCCCGCAGCCAGCCGATCTCGGCATGGGGCAGGCCGCGGGTTCGGTCCCGGTCCACCGCGGTGGCGCGGATCTCGGCGAAGACCGGTCGGAACCGGTCGGCCAGCGTCTCGTAACGCGCGCTCGGACCCGCGCCCCAGCCCGCTTCCGTCTGCGACATGGCTTCGATTTCCCGGTTCCAGCCCCGACCCGAATGGGCGCCCGAGAAATCGTGGAATTGGCCTTCGATCTCAAGAGAGGAGCGCTGATCCATCGGCGCTTTGGAAAGGTCGTTTCCCAGAACCGGCAGCGGAATTACATTTCTCTAACTGGCCGGATGTTCGGGAAAGATCCCTCTTCCGCGTACGGGACTGCCGGCGGGGCTGTTCCAGGCTTCGGCAGCGGTCAAGCACCGCATAAGGATCGCGGCGGAAGCCTTCGTAGATCGCTCGGTCGTCACGAGCGAAGCGACGTGAACCGGGGACGGGACCTCGACAAGCGTGGCGCGACTGGATTGCTTCGCGGCGCGCAAGCACGGTGCTGCCGAGGCGATCAACCGGGACCGGCATCCGTCCGGCCGCGAGGATGCCGCCCGTTCGGATTCATCGCACCCGACACAGGAACAGCATCGCTGCCGTTGCGGCCGAACGAAGGATCTACTTCTACATTACGCATCGAGATCAAAATACTATTTTATTGATCCCGAACGCGACGCAAGTCTTCAATAAAGCCGGTTGCGCTGCGCCGGCCCGGTGCCGTCGCCGCGCCTCCGACCGCCCGTCCCGAAAGATCCATGATCCGCGAGCGCTCGATGACCGACGACACGACGGGCCGGTTCGGCCCCTCCCGCCGCACGCTGCTGCGCGGCGGGCTCGGCGGGGCGGCTGCCCTGGCGCTCGGGGCTCCGGCGGTGCGCGCGGCGCCTCGCGAGGTGAAGATCAGCATGCAGCGCTCCTCGGTGCTGTTCACCGTGCTGAAGGTGAAGGGGACGCTGGCCGAGCGCCTCGCGCCCCTGGGCTTCACGCCGAGCTGGCACCTGTTCACCAGCGTGATCGAGCCGATGACGGCGGGCGCCGTCGACATCCACGCCGACGTCGCCGACGCGGTGCCGATCTTCACCCAGTCCGCCAAGGCGCCGCTGACCTTCTACGCCCGCGAGCGCGGCGCGCCCGCCGCCGAGGCGATCATCGTGCCCGCGGACTCGCCGATCCGGACCGTCGCGGATCTCAAGGGCCGCACGGTCGGCGTGTCGCGGGGTTCGGGCAGCCATTACGTGCTGGCCGCCGCGCTGAAGCGCGCGGGCCTGAGCTTTGCCGACATCAAGCCGGCCTATCTCCAGGCGCCGGAGGGCGCGGCCGCCTTCGAGCAGGGCAGCCTCGACGCGTGGTCGATCTGGGACCCGTTCCTCGCCTTCGCGGAGGCCAAGCGGCCGGTGCGGGTCGTCGCCGACGCCACCGGCCTGACGAGCTATCACCGGTACTACCTCGTCAACGACAGCTTCGTCGCCGCGCAGCCCGAGGTCGTCGCTGCCGTCTACCGGGCGCTGGTCGAGGCCGGCGCCTGGATGCGGGCGAACCCGCAGGAGGCCGTGGCACTCCTCGCGCCGATCTGGGGCGACCTGCCGACTTCCGTGGTGGCCGCCGCCAACAGCCGCCGCACCTACGCGGTCGAGCCCGTGGACCGCGCCCAGCTCGGCGAGCAGCAGGCCATCGCCGACGTGTTCTACGAGGCCAAGCTCATCCCCCGCCGGATCGACGCCACGGACGTGCCGATCTGGCAGGCGCCCGTGGGCCGGGGCTGAGGCCATGGCCGGATCGACCGATACGCCCCGCTTCGGCATCTGGGCGGCCGTGCACGGCTCCCGGGCCTCCCACCACGACCCCGACGAGCCGGACGATGCCAGCTGGGACCGCAACCGCGCCCTGGTCCTGGAGGCGGAGGCCCTGGGCTTCGATTCCGTGCTGGTCGCCCAGCACACGATGAACCCCTACGACGGGGCGCGCGACCAGCTCGAGGCCTGGACATCCGCGGCAGCGCTCGCGGCCCTCACCCGGCGCATCGAGATCATCGCGGCGATCAAGCCGGGTCTCTACCACCCCGTGGTGCTCGCCAAGATGGCGCTCCAGATCGAGCATATCAGCCGCGGCCGCTTCGCGCTGAACCTCGTGAATGCCTGGAACCGGGCCGAGTTCGAGCGGGCCGGCCTGCCATTCCCCGCGCATGACGACCGCTACGCCTACGGCCGCGAGTGGATCGGCCTCGTGGATCGGCTGATGCGCGGCGAGCGCGTCACCGTCGCGGGGGCGCAGTTCCGCGTGGAGGATTACCAGTTGCGCCCCGCCGGCACCTTCCGGACGCGGCCGACCATCTATCTCGGCGGCGAGTCGGAGCCCGCCCGGGCGCTGGCCGCCGACCATGCGGATGTCTGGTTCATCAACGGCCAGCCGCTGGAGGACGTCGCCGCCCTGATCGCCGACGTGGCGCGGCGGCCCGCTTCCAACGGCCCGCTCCGCTACGGCCTCTCAGCCTTCGTGATCGCCCGGGCGACCGACGCGGAAGCCGAGGCCGAGCACGCGCGGCTCCTCGCCCTGGCGCAGCGCGACGCGGAGTTGCGCGCCGACACCCGCGCCCGCACCGACCAGGCCAGCGTGATGTTCGCCAAGACCGACGCGGCCGCCTCCCGCCATGTCGGCACCAACGGCGGCACCGCGGCCGGGCTGGTGGGCAGCTACGCCACCGTGGCGGAGCGGATCCGGGCGTTCCACGCGGCCGGCATCGACCTGTTCATGCTGCAGTTCCAGCCGTTCGAGGCCGAGATGCGCCGCTTCGCCGAGCAGGTCCTGCCGCGCGTCCGCTGACCCGGAGAGTTCGATGAGCGGACGCACGCTGCATCTCAACGTCAACCTGCTGCATTCGGGCGTCTACCCGTCCGCGTGGCGGCTGCCGGACAGCCGTCCGGACGCCTTCATCGACATCGACCACTTCGTGCGCGTCGCCCGCGTCGCGGAGCGGGGCAAGCTCGACGCGATCTTCCTGGCCGACACGCCGGCGATCAACGACCGGATCGACCACCGGCCGTTCAACGCCCTCGAACCCACGGTGGTGCTGGCGAGCGTCGCGGCGGCGACCTGCCATGTCGGCCTCGTGGCCACCGCCTCGACGACCTACAACGAGCCGTACAATCTCGCCCGGCGCTTCGCGAGCCTCGACCTCGTCAGCCGCGGCCGGGCCGGCTGGAACGTGGTGACCACCGCCGACGCCGCCGCGGGCCGCAATTTCGGCTTCGCGGGCGCGTCCGAGCACGGGGCGCGCTACGCCCGGGCGCGGGAATTCACCGAGCTGGTCCACGCCCTGTGGGACAGCTGGGAGGACGACGCCTTCGTCGGCGACAAGGCGGGCGGCCGGTTCGTCGACACGGCCAAGGTCCACGCCGTCCGCCACCGCGGCGCGCACTACACGGTCGAGGGACCGCTCACGGTGCCGCGCAGCCCGCAGGGGCGCCCGGTGACCTTCCAGGCGGGCGGCTCTGAGGACGGGCGCGAACTCGCCGCCGCGACCGCCGACGCGGTGTTCTCCCTGGCCCAGACCATCGAGGACGGGGCCGCCTACGCCCGGGACCTGCGCGCGCGGGCGGCGCGCTACGGGCGCGGGCCGGACGCGCTGGTCATCCTGCCCGGGCTCGCCACGGTGATCGGCTCCACCGAGGCCGAGGCCCGCCGCCGGCAGGACGAGCTCTGGGATCTGGTGCCGGTGGAATACAGCCTCGCCCGGCTCGCCGGGACGCTGCGGATCGATCCCGCGCGGCTCGACCTCGACCGGCCGCTGCCGGACCCGCTGCCGCTGCCGCCGGATGCCAACCATACGATGTTCCTGGGCACGGTCGCGCTCGCCCGGCGCGAGGGGCTGACCGTGCGCCAGCTCCTGCGGGCGCTGGGCGGCGGCGTCGGCCACCGCATCGTCGCGGGCACGCCCGAGGCGATCGCCGACGACATCGAGGCCTGGTTCCGGGCCGGCGCCGCGGACGGCTTCAACCTGATGCCGGACGTGCTCCCGGACGGCCTTGAGACCTTCGTGGACGCGGTCGTGCCGATCCTCCAGCGCCGCGGCCTGTTCCGGCGCGACTACGCGGGCGCGACCCTGCGCGACCATCTCGGCCTCCCGCGGCCGGCGAACCGCTACGCCGTCGGAGGAACCTCGCTGTCCGCCTGAGCCGGTGGGTGGCTGACAGGCCTGGATCGAAACGGGCGACGGGCGAGCCGGACGAACCGGCCCTGTCCGCATCACAGCAACCGTTGTTCACATGCGGACAGGCCGCTCGCGGCCGCGGCCGGCGACGCGATTGCCCCGACGCCGCAGTCGGGTGAATCTTCGACGGCCTGCTTCCAAGCGGTGAACGCATCCGAGCGGACGTTGCCGTCCCGCCTGCTCTCGACCCTGAACGGCCCTCAGTACTCGGGAAGACGTGCCCAAGAACCACGGTTCCCTTCATTAGCTCGGCCGGCGGCCCGATCGCAGGAGATGGATTTCGACTATTCGGTCAGCCTGCCCCAGATCGCGGAAGATTGATCGTGCTCTGATCCATTTGGGACATGTCCGAGGTCACGCCAGCTAGACCTAGAATTAATACATAGCTACTGGTTCGGCCTTGAATTTGGGTTCGAATTCAAATACCTTCAGATTCTATGAGCAATTTGTAGCGAGATAGAATTTTGGCGTGACTGGATGATAGATATTTGTCAGTGGCAAGAAATTTGCGATGGCTTTGCACTCATACATGATCCCGGATATACAGGAACTTGGGTGCTCCATGAAAGTTATTCGCAAGACAATAATCATTACACAAAAAATTATCCATCGAATTTTGCAGTGGCCGTCCAAAACTATTCACGCAATCTATTCCATTGGTCCGATCAAAAAGAGAGTCACGCAGAATCGGATTCACTCCATTCGCGCTCACAGCCAAGATCTAACGCCATTAGCGACTGAAGAGACTCCGCTCGCCCATGCCTTGAAGGAGCGAGGATTCTGCAAAGTCAACTCCGATTTCTTCGAAGCCTTCAGATCGGAGAAATTTCGGACAGCGGCCGGCGAAATCTATGATTATATAGAAAAGACCTATCTTGAGACGGGGATAACAATTAACATCATAAAGCTTCTCGACGCCGAACCTCGCATGATCGGTCAGTTCGAAACCATTTTTCGGGCCGGGTTGGATATCAAACTCCTGAGGATCATCGAACATTATCTTCAGCTTCCCGTTGGCTATGGGGGCGTAGATATATTTTTCACTGTAGCCGACGGCGTGGAAAGAGGCGCAAGAACTTGGCATAAAGACGGTGAAGACCACCCGATGATAAAGGTTGCCGTCTATCTCAACGATGTCGGCGAAAACGACGGCCCGCTGGAAATCCTTCACTTACAGCGCACCTCCCCCGATTTTGACAAGCTACGAGGCTTCAGGCAACAAAAGTTGATCGACCTGCAGAATGAAGGTAAGATCAAATTCGACATCACGTCCTTTACAGGCCCCCTCGGGAGCGTGATACTTTGCGACACATCCAAATATTTTCACAGAGGCAAGCCCGCCACCGGGCGAAATCGGAGAGCGTTGTTTTTCAACTACTATGCGAACAAGCCTCTGACGCCGTATTTTTGCCCAAACCCGCCTTTTCCGCCCGATAGAATGAAAGAGCTGGTTTCAGATCTATCGATGACACAACGCAATGCAGCTTTGTGGCGCGAGAATTTATCACCGGTCGATAAAATCGTCACAAAAACGAAGCCGTATCTGAATTTATAAGTGAACGCGCGATCGATCTCGATGAGATCCTGAGGCGTTTGCCCGGCCTCTTTCAGGCGGCCATGCGCAAGAGCAAGTGTCGTGGCCACGCTCGCTTCAACGCCAGGTCAGAGCTTGCTGCCTGACGCATCCTGATGTGAGATGCTCCCCGAAGGCGCGGCATCGACTGGATGTGGACCGGATATGGCGCAGGAACGGATCAGCGTGGAGGCAACGGCTCCCGCACCTCTCGATGTCGTCTGGAAAGCCTATACGTCGCCCGAGCATGTGACGCAGTGGAACTTCGCCTCCGACGACTGGCATTGCCCGGCCGCAAGCGTGGACCTTCGAGAAGGCGGAAAGTTCACTTCGCGCATGGAGGCCAAGGACGGCAGCATGGGCTTCGATTTTGACGGCACTTACACCAAGATCATCCCAAACGAGCGGATCGAGTATGCGTTCGGTGACCGTCATGCGGTGATCGAGTTTTCTCCGGCCGGCGACCGAACGATCGTGAGGGTCTCCTTCGATCCCGAGAACCAGTTCCCCGTCGAGCAGCAGCGTAGCGGATGGGCAGCCATTCTCGACAATTTCTGCAAGCATGTGGGCAGAGGCTAAGCTCGGCCTCAGGTGCAGGAAGGGGGGCGACCGCTTGCCTCTGCGCCGAACCTGCCGGACGGCCGACGCATGGACGCTTTCGGGAAGCGTCCACGGCTGCCGGCACCGCTGACAGGGCACGGCTGCGGCCGTTCGAACGGCGGCGCTGCCGCGTGCGACTCCCTCCATAGGCCGTGCCGCGCAGGGGCCGCGGACAGCGCCGATCCGCCGTCCCATCCCGCACGCTCCGGTCGCATCGCGCGCGAACCACCTCGACGCCGTTCGCGATTTGGTCCAGGGATGCGGGATGCAGAACCGCCCGCATGCGCAGCCCGCCGGGGACGGCGCTCCCGCCACTTCCATCGCCGCCCGCGCCATGGGCGCCCTCCGCCGCGAGGCGGCCGGCTATCTCGAGGGGCTGAACCCCGAGCAGCGCCGCGCCGTCGAGACCACGGAGGGACCTGTCCTCGTGCTGGCCGGCGCCGGAACCGGCAAGACACGGGTGCTCACCACCCGCATCGCCCACCTGATCGCCACCAACCGGGCGCGTCCCTTCGACATCCTGGCGGTGACCTTCACCAACAAGGCCGCCCGGGAGATGAAGCACCGGATCGGTGCGCTGATCGGACCGGCCGGCGAGGGCATGCCCTGGCTCGGGACCTTCCACGCCATCGGCACCAAGGTCCTGCGCCGCCACGCCGAGCTGGTCGGCCTGAAATCCGACTTCACCATTCTCGGCACCGACGACCAGCTCCGGCTGATGAAGCAGGTGATCGCCGACCAGAACGTCGACGAGAAGCGCTGGCCGGCCCGGGCCCTGTCCCACGCCATCGACGGCTGGAAGAACCGCGGCCTCGGTCCCGAGCAGGTCCCCCCGGGCGAGGCCGCCTCCTTCGCCTTCGGCAAGGGCGGCGCCCTCTACACCGCCTATCAGGCCCGGCTCGCGACGCTGAACGCCGTCGATTTCGGCGATCTCCTGCTGCTCTGCCTCAAGCTCTGGCGCGAGAACCCGGACGTCCTGGCCAATTACCAGGACCGATTCCGCTACATCCTGGTGGACGAGTACCAGGACACCAACGTCGCCCAGTACCTGTGGCTGCGCCTGCTGGCGCAGAACCGCAAGAACATCGCCTGCGTGGGCGACGACGACCAGTCGATCTACGGCTGGCGCGGCGCCGAGGTCGACAACATCCTGCGCTTCGAGCACGACTTCCCCGGCGCCGTGGTGGTGCGGCTGGAGCGCAACTACCGCTCCACCGGCCATATCCTGGCCGCCGCCTCCGGGCTGATCGCCAAGAACGAGAGCCGGCTCGGCAAGACCCTGCGCACCGACGACGAGCCGGGCGAGCGCGTCACCGTGACCGGCGCCTGGGATTCCGAGGAGGAGGCGCGGATGCTCGCCGAATCGATCGAATCCCTCCAGGCCAAGCAGCACCCCCTCTCGGAGATCGCCGTGCTGGTGCGGATCTCGGCGCAGATGCGCGAGATCGAGGACCGGTTCGTCCAGCTCGGGCTCCCCTATCGGGTGATCGGCGGCCCTCGCTTCTACGAGCGCGCCGAGATCCGCGACGCCCTGGCCTATCTCCGCGCCACCATGAATGTCAGCGACGACCTCGCCTTCGAGCGGATCGTCAACACGCCGAAGCGCGGCCTGGGCGACGCCACGCTCCAGCAGCTCCACACCTACGGCCGGGCGAATCGCCTGCCCTTGCGGATCGCCGCCGAGCGCCTATGCGAGACCGACGAGCTGAAGCCCCGGGTCCGCTCCACCCTGCGGGCGCTCACCCAGAGTTTTTCGCGGTGGGCGCGGCTCGTGGAGGCGCAGCCGCACAGCGAGGTCGCCCAGATCATCCTGGAGGAATCCGGCTACACCGAGATGTGGCAGAAGGACCGCTCGGCGGATGCGGCCGGGCGCCTGGAGAACCTGAAGGAATTCGTCCGCTCGATGGAGGAGTTCCCCGACATGGCGGCCTTCCTGGAGCACGTCTCCCTGGTGATGGAGGCCTCCGAGACCGAGGGCGCCGAGCGCGTCTCGCTGATGACGCTCCACGCCGCCAAGGGGCTGGAATTCGACACCGTGTTCCTGCCTGGCTGGGAGGACGGCCTGTTCCCCAGCCAGCGGGCGCTGGACGAGAGCGGCCGGGCCGGGCTCGAGGAGGAGCGGCGCCTCGCCCATGTCGGCCTCACCCGGGCGCGCAAGCGGGCCAAGCTCTCCTTCGCGGTGAACCGGCGCATCCACGGCCTGTGGTCCTCGACCATCCCGTCCCGGTTCATCGACGAATTGCCGGAGACGGCCGTGGACGTGGTCGAGGCCCCCGCCCATTTCTCGGCCGGCGCCTCGCGGTTCGACCGCAACCCGACGCCGTTCGGATCGAGCTACGGCACGCCCGGCTGGCAGCGGGCGCAGGCCAACACCGCCCAGAACGGCAGCCGGGCCGGCGACCGTGGGGGCCGCGGCTTCGGGTCGGCGCCGGGTGGCCGCTCCGGCGGCTACGCGGGCGGCCCCCGTCAGATCGAGGGCGAGCTGATCGCCAAGTCTTCGGGCGCGCCCTCGGCGTTCCAGGCCGGCCAGCGGGTCTTCCACACCAAGTTTGGCCCCGGGACGGTCGCGGGCGTCGACGGCAACAAGCTGACCGTTGACTTCGACAAGGCCGGCCGGAAGATGGTCCTCGACAGCTTCATCCAGGCCGGGTGAGGCGCGTCCCGCCGATCAAGCCCCGACGTTTCAGGGCGGTAGGGTCGGCCGGCTTCGCCCCGGCGGGCGCGGAGGATCGTGATCGTGCCGGATGCCGCGTTACCGCGACTCCCCCATCCCGAGCCTGATGCATCCGCGACAGCCGCGCGGCTTTTTCAAAGCCTCCCCACCAACCGTCACCCCTTGGTCACACCCGGCGCGCAATCGTCGGGCGCGAACCGCGCTGGTGCGCCAGTTGCATCGTGTATTCGGCCGCGCACGGAACGTCGTGACGCTCTCCACAGGCGGACGAGCGCGGGGCGGAACCTTCGGCCTGGGGCCGGTATTTAGTTCCGCAAGCGAGTAGAACCGGGAGCAAGCAGGTAAACGGCAGTTCAGATACAGATCCAGGTTGGCTAGTCCCGTTGGAGTGTACATCCATGAAGAGACGCCGCGCACGACTTGAACTGGTTGAAGACCGCACGTCCCGCATTCATCGCACGCGCTTCGACGAAGAACGCAATCTCGCTCCCATCCAACCGCTCACCGAACGGCAAGCCGAGTATATCGAGGCCCTCGCCCGCTCGCCGCAGGTCATCGTCCTGGGGCCCGCCGGCACCGGCAAGACCTTCATCGCCGGCACCCGCGCCGCCGACCAGCTCCGCCAGCGCCGGATCTCCAAGGTGGTCATCACCCGCCCGAACGTGCCCTCGGGCCGGTCGCTCGGCTTCTTCCCCGGAACCTTGGAAGAGAAGATCGCCCCCTGGGTCGCCCCGCTCACCGAGGCCATGAAGGAGCGCATGGGCGCCGCCGCCTTCGAGATCGCCCTCAAGACCGGCGACATCGAGATCGTCCCCTTCGAGGTGATGCGCGGCCGGACCTTCAAGAACTGCCTCGTGATCCTCGACGAGGCCCAGAACACCACGATCAACGAGATCAAGATGTTCCTGACCCGGATCGGCGACGATTGTCAGGTCATCATCAACGGCGACGTCTCCCAGACCGACCTGCGTGAGACCTCGGGCCTGCGCACCGTGATGCACCTGATCAAGAGCCGGATGATGCCGATCCCGGTGGTGGAGTTCACCCGCAACGACATCGTCCGGTCCGGGATCTGCGCCGAGTGGGTGAAGGCGTTCGAGGAAACGAATCTCTGACCCAGAAGTTGATGGCGGCGGGTCCTCGCAGACCCGCCGTGCCGTCCCCCGGCATGAGACGACTCTCCGCACCTCCCGTCCGGGAGGATGAACCGGGCGCCATACCCGGCCATCAGAGAATTGGAGTCTCCTCGTGAGGAAACTGACCTTCGCCTTCGCCGTGCTGGCCTCCCTCGGCGGTGCCGCCCTCGTCCAGCCGGCCTCGGCGGCCCCTGCCATGCCCGGCGCTGTCGCGGCTCCCGACGCGGTGACCCATGTCCGCATGACCCCCATGGAGCGGCGGGTGATGCACCGGCGCATGGAGCATCGCATGATGCACCGCCGGATGGAGCGCCGGATGATGCATCACCGCATGCATCGCCGCATGCACCGCATGTGATCTTCATATGATCTTGCGGCGGAGCGGGGTCGTCCGGCCCCGCTTCGCCGTCCCGGCCGGACCGGGCGTTGCTCCCACCTCTGAAGATTCCTATCTCGTCCACTCGAATCGCGCAGTCAGGCGGCCGTCGCGGCAGCCGGCCGATCCGGGAGACCAGGATGCCCCCCTCCAACCGACTGTTCGACGACCTCGCCCGCCTGATGACCGACGCGGCCGGCGCCGCCCAGGGCGTCCGCCGCGAGGCCGAGACCGTGGTCCGCGCCCAGCTCGAACGCGTCGTCCGCGACCTCGACATCGCCTCGCGCGAGGAACTCGACGTGCTCCGCGACCTCGTGACTCAGCTCCAGGCGCAGAACGAGGCCCTGTCGGCCCGGGTTGCGGCCCTGGAAGCGAAATCCGGCGGCGCCGGAACAGGCGCTGCTGGCCTGAGCGAGGTGGTCTGAGTCTCCGCGGCAACGGCGCGGGCTTTTACACAGGAAGCGGCGTCGACGATCCGCTTTCCTGTTCACTGAATGTGACCTGCACTTTGTGTCGCGAGTCACGGCCGGTCTATAGTCGGGCATAGGGTGATTCGGGGGCTGTGAGGCGATGTCCGCAGAGCTTCGACAGTCGATCGCATCACCGCCGGCCTAGATCTGCCGGTCGTTCCAGTTCTCGGAGTGTTCTCACGCTCCGGTTTCGCGTCACCGCCACGTCGGGCCGGATCTCGTCCGGGCCGTCCTTTTGGATCGTCATGCCGCTTCTCAACGTCGACTTCCACGACCCGGACCGGAACGAGCATCCGCTCGACGTCGTCGAGCGGCTTGCGTCCCTGCGCGACTGGATCTTCGACCGGGCCGAGACCGACGAGATGTCGGTCACGAGCCCCGGCCGCTGGACCGACTACAACGTCGCCTTCACCTGGATCGAGGACGTGGAGGCGCTGCACGTTGCCTGCGCCTTCGACCTGAAGGTGCCGGAGCGGCAGCGCACCGAGGTGATGCGCCTGATCGCGATGATCAATGAACAACTCTGGGTCGGTCATTTCGACCTCTGGACCACCGACAGCGTGGTGATGTTCCGGCACGCGCTCCTGCTGACGGGCGGCGCGGTGCCGACCCACCCGCAATGCGCGACCATGATGAAGACCGCGGTCGATACCTGCGAGCGCTACTTCCAGGCGTTCCAGTTCGTGCTCTGGGCCGGCAAGAGCGCCCGCGAGGCGCTGGACGCCGTCCTGTTCGAAACCGAAGGCGAGGCGTGAGCGGTCCGATGCGGATGCCGGCCTCGCTGGTCCTGGCCGGGGCCGGCAAGATGGGCGGCGCGATGCTGGCGGGCTGGCTGGAAGCCGGCCTAGACCCGCGCCGCACGACGATCATCGACCCGGTACCTGCACGCGCGATTGTGGATCTCTGCGCCGAGCGGAGTATCGCCCTGAACCCGCCGGCCCCGGAGCCCGGCGCCGTCCTGGTCCTCGGCATCAAGCCGCAAGGTCTGGAGGCGGCCGCCTCCGGGCTGGACCGGCTGATCGGGCGCGACACGCTCGTCGTCTCGATCCTGGCGGGCAAGACCATCGGGGATCTCCGCGCCCGCCTGCCGCGCGCGCGCGCGATCGTCCGGGCGATGCCCAACCTGCCGGCGAGCATCGGCCGGGGCGCCACCGGCGCCTGCGCGAGTTCCGAAGTCTCGCCCGAGCAGCGGGCGGCCGCCGAGGCGCTGTTCGCGGCGAACGGCACGCTGGCGTGGCTCGCCGACGAGGCGCAGATCGACGCGGTGACGGCGGTCTCGGGCTCCGGACCGGCCTACGTGTTCCTGCTTGCCGAGACCCTGGCGGAGGCCGGCATCGCGGCTGGTCTGGAACCCGACGTGGCCCGCCGCCTCGCCCGGGCCACCGTGGCGGGGGCCGGCGCGCTCCTCGATGCGAGCCCGTCCGAGACGGCGGAGTTGCGCCGCAACGTCACGTCACCGGGCGGCACCACAGCGGCGGCCCTCGACGTGCTGATGCGGCCAGACGGCCTCGGCGCGCTGATGCGAGAGGCGGTGGCCGCGGCCCGTCAACGGGCGGGAGAACTCTCCGGCTGACATCGGACCGCGTCCGTGCGGCATGGCCGCGCGACGGCCCTGCTCATCGCCGCCGACTCGCCTACATGAGGTGACACGACCGACAGACCCGGCGACCGATCCATGACCGACAGCAGAGCCTCCTCCAAGCGTCCCCGCAAGGGCGCGACTCCCGCCAAGGCGAGCAGCGCCCACGAGAGCGTCGCGCCCGCGGCCTCTGCCCACGACGAAGCGGTACAGAGCATCGATGCGGCGCAGAAGGACGGCGAACCGAAGCTGTCGCCCCGGGAAGCCGCCGTCGAGGCCCTGATGCGCCTCGCCGCCGAGCAGCCTTGGAACGACATCGAGGTCAGCGACATCGCCCGTGAGGCGGGCCTGACGCTCGCCGAGCTGCGCGACCTGTTCCCCTCGAAAGGCGCCGTGCTGGGCGGCCTGACCCGGATCATCGACCGCAAGGTCCTGGAGGGCGACCTCGCGGGCCTTGAGGAGGAGCCGACCCGCGAGAGGCTGTTCGACGTGCTGATGCGACGTCTCGACGCCATGGAGCCCTACAAGCCGGCCCTGCGCCGGATCGCCTACGCGCTCCGCGGTGAGCCGCTCTCGATGCTGGCGCTGAACGGCGTCATGCTGAACTCGCACCGCTACATGCTGGCGGCGGCCGGGATCGACACCGAGGGCCCGCTCGGCCAGCTCAAGCTGCAGGGCGTGGTCATTGCCTTCGCCCGCGTGACCCAGGTCTGGCTCGATGACGACGATCCGGCACTGGCTCGGACAATGGCGCGGCTCGACAAGGAGATCCGCAACGGCGAGCGCATCATGGAGCGGGCTGAGGATGTCCGCCGGCTGACGGCGCCGCTGCGCGCTCTCGGCCGCTCGTTCCTGGAACGGCGTCCGCGCGATCGACGGGGACGGGACGGCGACGAGAGCGATCCCGCCGCCGCCATCTAGGCCGTGCTTTCACGCCGCCTGAATGTCGCTCAGGAAGCTGTCGACCTCGCGCTTGACCGTTAGGGACTGCGTCGCCAGCTCGGACGCCGCGCTCTGAACCTGCGCGGCGGCGCTGACGGTTTCGCGGGCTGCACTTAATACGCGCGCCACGGCTGCGGGTTTCGTAACCTTCGTCCAGCCTATCCTGCTGATAAATCGCGTACGCGCCAATAAATGCAGCAGTCGAGACAAGAAGGATAAATCCAGCGTACAAGCGCGATCGAATTCCGATGCTCATACCGGTAACTCCCGAAGCGCACGCCGAAACGATGCGCCATGAAACGGAATATGACGACAGCGACACAAATATGTAGAATGGGCCATTAATAACTGAGGTTTATTGGTTTTCTAATCATTATATTGGTAATATACTGAATTTTTCGGTGCTTGAGGCTGCGTTTAAGCGCAATAGTCGATACGTCAGGCCGCGCATATTGCGTCAACGAATGAAATCGTCCGCGTGTGCAGCGACCGGATAGAAGATGTCGCAATCTCAACGTGCCCGGACCGTCGGTCCGTCGGGCACCATCCGTTTCTGGTCACAGCGCTCCTCTGAACCGCATCCTGAGAGATCAGAGAACGCTCGTCCGATCACGCGTCCGGAACGGGTCGCGGAGCACGGATGGATCCTGCCCCAATTCCGACCTAGGACGCGTCCGATGGGGCGGCGCGCCGCACATCGAAGCGCATTCCTCCCGATTCTTGGACGCAGACGCACCGAAATCCGTGCGACCCCGCACAAGCGCCGGGAATGAAGCTGCGCCTTCAGGACAATGTTGGCCGCATGCTTCAGGCGGCGCGGCTTGCCAGCGCCTCGCGCATCGTCGTTGCGACCATCCCGTTCTGGAGCTGGTCGCGGGGCACGAGCAGGGCATCAGGCACGTGAGCCGCAGCCTCCGGCTCCAAGGCGCCGGCCGCATCACTGGCAAGGATAATGCGCAGGGCGGGTCGCAGAACCCGGGCCTCCACCGCGAGCCGCGCGCAGCACAGGCTGCCCTGGAGGGCTGAATCCACCACCATCACATCAACGGGCAGGCCGAGAGCCAGAACCGTCATGGCATCGACTCCGCGGTCGCAGGTCGTCACCTGATAGCCCAGCAGGCGAACCTGTGCGGCGACCTCGTCGCGCCAGCGCTTATGCCGGCCGACCACGAGAACCTGGATCCGGTAGCATCCGCCCTGAGGGAGCGTGCTGAAGGCAGTCTCGACGTCGGCTGGGGGCATTCCGCACTCGACTTCGCGCTGGCTTTGCGATGCAGCATGCTAAGCTGGGATGCAATCCACACGCAAGCCCGACGCCGTGATGGCGCCGCATTCGGCGCCGCCGTTGCACAAAGCCGATGCACCCCAGCAGCCTGACCATAGGCTGGGCACGGAGTTGACGCCGGCGGGGTCGCGCGGGCAACACCGGGCCGCCGCGGAACCTCAGCCGCGCGCTGCCGGAGCCCGAGCCGATGTCGTCCGCGAAAGCCCCTCCCGTCTCACCGCTGGCGCCCACCGCGATGCCCGACTTGCCGCCCCTGCCGGGCGTGCGAATCGCCACCGCGCAGGCGGGGATCCGCTACAGTGGCCGCACCGACGTGCTCTATGTCGCCCTGGAGCCGGGGACCCGGGCGGCAGGGGTGTTCACCCGGTCGAAATGCCCCTCGGCGCCGGTGGACTGGTGCCGGGACGCTCTGGCGGACGGATCGGCGCGGGTGCTCGTGGTCAATTCCGGCAACGCCAATGCCTTCACAGGCCGCCTCGGACGTGACGCGGTGGCGCGCACCGTCGAGATCGCGGCGGCGGCGGCGGGATGTGGCGCGCGCGAGGTCTACGTCGCCTCGACCGGCGTGATCGGCGAGCCGCTCCCGGCGGAGCGATTCGCGGGTGTGCTCGCGGATTGCGCGGCCCGGGCCGAGGACGGGCCTGCTGCCTGGACCGCCGCGGCCCGCGCGATCATGACCACCGACACGTTCCCGAAGCTCGCCACCCGCACGGCCGAGATCGACGGCGTGCGCGTGACGATCAACGGCATCGCCAAGGGCGCGGGCATGATCGCGCCCGACATGGCGACCATGCTGTCCTTCGTCTTCACCGACGCGGCCCTGCCGCAGGACGTACTGCAGGCGCTCCTCTCGGCCGGGACCAAGACGAGCTTCAACTGCGTGACCGTGGACGGCGATACCTCCACCTCCGACACGCTCATGCTGTTCGCCACCGCCAGGGCCGGCAATCCGGCGGTCACCGACCCCGCCGACGCGCGGCTCGCCGGCTTCCGGGAGGCGCTCGACGGCCTGCTGGTCGAGCTGGCCCAGCTCGTCGCCAAGGACGGTGAGGGCGCGCGCAAGTTCGTCACCGTGCGGGTGACCGGCGCCGAGAGCGACGCCTCCGCGCACCGCATCGCCATGTCGATCGCCAACTCGCCGCTGGTGAAGACCGCGGTGGCCGGCGAGGACGCCAACTGGGGCCGCGTGGTAATGGCCGTGGGCAAGGCCGGCGAGCCCGCCGACCGCGACCGGCTCGCGATCTGGTTCGGCGACGTGCGGGTGGCCGTCCAGGGCGCGCGCGACCCCGATTACAGCGAGGCGGCGGCGAGCGCCGTGATGCGCGAGCCGGAGATCACGGTCCGGGTCGATCTCGGCCTGGGCGACGGCACCGCCCGCGTCTGGACCTGCGACCTGACCAAGGCCTACGTCGAGATCAACGGGGACTACCGCTCGTGAGGGCCGTCCTGTTCGGCGCCCTCCTCGTCCTGGGCCTGGCGACGTCGGCGCGGGCCGACGACGCGGGGTGCAAGCGCCACATCAGCGTCGTCGGGCGCGCGTCCGAGACGCGGGCGCCGGACTTCGCCGAGGTGACCGTCGGCATCGAGGCGCGCGGGGCGAGTGCGGCGGCCGCCCTCGACGCGGCCTCGAAGGCGGTGACCGAGGTCTCGGCGCAGGCCCGCGCCCTGGGGGTTCCGCCGGCCGATCTCGGCACGGCCGCCGTCACCCTGCAGACAGCGACCCGCACCGTCTCCCGGCCAGGGGGCGCCGTCACCGAGGAGCCCGACGGCTACCGCGCCAGCAACCTCGTCACGGTCCGGCTCGCCGACATGGATCGACTCGGCGACCTGCTCCGGCAGGCCCTCGCGTCCGGCGCCAACCGCATCGACGGCGTGAGCTTCGGACTGCGCGACCCGGACAAGAGCGAGGCGGCCCTTCAGGTGGCGGCGACCCGGGACGCCCGGAGCCGGGCCGAAGCCCTTGCCGAGGCGGTCGGTACCAAGCTTGGTCCGCTCTGCACGCTGAGCACCACGGCCGGCACGCCGTACCGCCCGGCGCTGGAGATGGCCCGCCCGGCACCGATGGCCGCCAAGGGGCGGCGGGTGCCCCTCGAGGCGGGCTCGATCCAGATGTCCTCCGAGGTCTCGGCCACCTTCGCGGTGGCGCAGTGAGCGCGCCCGATAACGCCCCCGCGGCCGCGCCCCTGCGCCTGCTCCTCGTGGTCGCCGTCGCCCTCGTCGACGTCGACGGCCGCGTCCTGGTCAGCGAGCGCCCGGTGGGCAAGCAGCTCGCGGGCCTCTGGGAATTTCCCGGCGGCAAGGTCGAGCCCGGCGAGCGCCCCGAGCAGACGCTGATCCGGGAGCTCGCCGAGGAACTCGGCATCCGGGTCGAGGAGCCGTGTCTCGCGCCGCTCACCTTCGCCAGCCACGCCTATCCGGACTTCCACCTGCTGATGCCGCTCTACGTCTGCCGGCGCTGGACCGGGACGCCGCGCCCGATGGAGGGGCAGGCGCTCAAATGGGTCCGGCCGAAGGCGCTGCGCGATCTCGCCATGCCGCCGGCCGACGCGCCGCTGATCCCGTTCCTGATCGACCTGCTCGAGGTCTGAGACGGTTTCCGGCTGACGACCCCGGGTGACGGACCCGCACCGTCATCGCGAGCGCAGCGAAGCGATCCCGGAGCTGGGTGACATCAGCCGGCGTCGCGCCGACGGGATTGCTTCGCTCCGCTCGCGAGGACGGCTGGACGGGAGCGATCACCGCAGTCCTCGGCCGGCCCGGCGCCCTCCGGCTGACGTCCGGCAACGCCGGCGACGTCACCGCCGCTCCGGCCGTCCTGGCCGAGGCGCCCGGCCGGATCCGCCGCCTGAGCGCCGACAAGGGCCACGACGCCGATTGGCCGCGCGCTGACCTGTGCAAGCGCGGCCGCAAGAGAAGGATCCACCACGACAAGCGGCACGACCGGGACCGCTGGCGCATCGAGGCAACCTTCAATTACCTCAAGGACTTCCGCCGCATAGCCACCCGATACGACAAGCTCGCCCGCAACGACGCCTCAACCGTCGCCCTGGCTGCCGTCATCGCCTTCTGGTGCAGAACGAGTCCAAACCCTAGTCCGTCGGATCCAAATTTTTGCTTATCCAAGCTCCGGCCGCACCATCAAGCCGGAGAGCATAAGCTCCGCTTCCACACAGAACGGTATTATAGTATCCATTTGGCAGCCCCCGAATTAGAATACCTATAAGATACTTTACATCATTCTTGCGCGCAAAGACCGGCGACCCTGACTGGCCCTGGCATATCAAATCCGAGCGATCGACGATCATGTTCTCATGCATGCTGATCGAAAACGCCATCGATCCGGCGCTTTTCGGATCAGGAAGACTGATACGGCTTTGCTTATCGAGAGACAGAAGGACGACATCATCGTATCCCTTCGAGTAATGCATAGGCACAATTTCAACGATCCGGGAACGCGCGTCATGTCCATTGGCGTCAAATGTCTTTAATTCGATTGAGAAACTCTGCTTGTCATTGAAATTTTCGATCGGCTCAGCGTCCCCGATGGCGATAACGCCATCGACTTCGGCCGCGAGAGGAACGTTCGCCTGAAACATGGCTATGTCAATGATAGGCGAGCGCGAATACAAAGTTTTTACTCTTGATACTTCAGCAAATCTGACCCGACTGCCGACAAAATATCTAACTCCAAGCCCCTTTCTACCTCGGAAACAATGGGCCGCCGTTATGATATCTTTGCCGATTTTCAGCCCTCGACAAACAAATTGATCTTTCTCATATATACCCACGTGTGAATATTCAAATACTTTGCTCGCATACGATGTCGAAACTGAATGCAATAATCCTACGATGCAAATAAGCACAGACAAAATCGTGCAAAAATATTTCATATGACCTAATGCCATTGGGGGCAGGCACCCCGAAGAGCGCCTGCCAAGATTTATGATCCTCTATTTCAATGCTCGTCGCCAGGATACCCCGGACCATACGGAGGGGGATCATAGGGAGGCGTTGGAGTTGGCTCCGGGTAGTCCGGAGGGTTCGGAATGATTTCCGGCGGGTTGTCGACTGGATTATTGGGAGGAAGGTCGTCACCCGGATTTTGCGGTATGTTTGCAATTTGGAATATTGCTTCTCTGCGTGCTGGAGACAGCGCCAGAGTCGATCGCGGATCGGCCGACTGCTTCAGCTGTGTTGTTTCGACATCGTCCAGAGAAGGCGCTGCCAAACGATCAGTCGGCAGGGGCACTGTCCGAAGGCGAGATGTCGTGAGAGAGGAAATGGCAGCACTCATTCAACGGCTCCTACAAAGACGTGAAATGACTGATGTTTCCTTTGACAACAGCTATGTTCGCTGCAGCCGAGCCGCGTTTTACGATCTTACGATTGCATCCGCCCGTCAATGATCGATCCGGACCGATTTCAGATTCCGAGCCCGCATTGAGTCGCCGGGCTGTCATGCTCGATAGACCGCCACTGATACTTCAGCTGCAAACACAGCAACGTTTCCGGAGATGCCGGTAGGACAATCGTCTTAGTTCGTCAAGCATCCTGCTGCACGACAGCGCAGATCATCACTGTTGGCGCGCAGAAGCTCTCAAGCATTCCTCGCCGAATCTTGCCGGGAGCGATCTTCGAATTTGTAAGGTCAGCACTGTGAGATGTAGCGAACCGCAATCATGGGAGCATGCGATCGCAATTCCCAATCAGCCGCGCCTGGGATCCTTGCACGGGGTTTGCGGGGTCTGCCCCACACTCCGAGCAACCGGGCGCATATACGCTGCCTCTGGTATCGTCATCGTCGTGGTCGTGCCCAAGCTGATGGCGCGGGTGGCGGACGGGCCCTCGGGGGGCGCGCTCCCTTCGAGGGTTGCGCTCCTGGATCGCTTCGCTCTGCCCGCCAGGGCGGCGGGGCCGAAGCCATCACCCGGACAGGGTCCGAGGGCCTCCGCCCTCACAGCGCCAGGATAGCCTCGACGACCTCCTGCACGTCGAGCGCCTCCGCGAAGGTGGCGAGGTGGTGGGGCTCGCCGCGCGCCATGCGGACGACGCCCTCGAGCTGGCGCCGGAGGGTGATCGGCCGCAGCCGCTCGTTCGGGATCGCGTCGGGCTCCGGCTCGAACCGCCCGTCGGCGCCCCGACGCTCGGCGATGGCCCAGTCGCGCAGCCGGACGGCGCCCGCGTCGCCCTCCAGCGTCCACGTGTTGTGGTCGTCGGCCTCGACGCCCCCGACCCGGCCGGTCAGGGTGACGGGGATCCCGCCCGCCGTGAGCGTCACGTCGATCGCGCGCTCGGACCGGCCCGGCTCCGGGAAGGCGATCCGTCCGGCGAGACTCGCGAGCGGGCCGAGCTGGCGGCGGGCCAGGAACAGGAAGTGCGAGACCACCTCGCGGGTGAAGCCGCCCTCGCCGCGCGCGTCGAGCCAGCGGGCGGCGTCGGCCTGCCACGGGCGGGGCCAGCGGGCGAAGGCCACCGCCACGGTGAGCGTCCGGGGCGTGCCGACCGCGCCGGCCGCGATCCAGCGCTCGAGGGTGGCGACGCCCGGCGACGAGGCGAACGGGAAATTGACCGCGCCCGCGCCCCCCGCCTCCGCCACGAAGGCGCGGGCGTCGGCGCGGTCGATGGCCAGCGGCTTCTCGCAGAAGACGCTCCGGCCGGCCGCCAGGGCGGCGCGGGCGTAGCCGAGATGCGAGGCGGGCGGCGAGGCGACGTAGACGCAGTCGCTCGCCGCCACGACGGCGGCGGAATCGGCCACCCGCGGCACCGCCGGGAACGCCGCGCCGATCCGGGCCAGGGCCTCCGGGGCCGGGTCCCAGATCGCCGCGACCCGCACGGGTGAATCCGCCGCCCCGTGGATCGCGCCGAGCAGGCGCTCACCCATGATGCCCGCGCCGATGATCCCGAGGGCGAGCGGTGCGTCGGAGGTCGGCATCCAAGGGTCCTTATGAAGGTCCGCGTCTGACGGGCCACGCTGGCGACCCGTCAGCGGCTTTAGGGGTCTGGACCGCCGCGGGAAAGACCGAACCGTTCAACCTTGGATGAAGGCGAGCAGATCGGCATCGAGCCCGTGCGCGTGCGTCGCGACCAGGCCATGCGGAGCGCCGGGATCTTCCTTCGGCACGGGTTGGGCGGCCCGCGCCGATCGGCACCACGCGAACGTCTCACGCAAGCCTCGGCACCCCAGCCTCTGCATGAAAGCTGCCTGCCGTGCTGCATGGTGACGGAGCGCAGGGTGATCTCCCGCAAGGATTGAAGGACCGGTCAGGCCCGGCCCTGCCGCGCGTCCAGGCTGAACAGACCGGCCCCGAAGGCAACGATCTGGAGCAGGCCACCGGCCATGGCGAGATTCTTCAGGAAGTGGAACATCTGGTTCTGGTCGCCGAGGGAGGCGTGGAAGGTCACCGCGGTGGCCACCGCGAAGAGCGCGAGGACCAGGGCGACCAGTCGGGTGCGGTAGCCGGCGATGAGCAGCAGCCCGCCGACCACCTCCACGGTGGTCGCCCCCGCGTAGGCGAGAGGCGGCAGCGGGAGATGGGCGGCCTCGATGGTGGCGAGCGTCGCCGCGGGGGCGGCGAGCTTGCCGGCGCCGCTCACGAGGAAGATGGCACTCATCAGGACCCGGCCGGTCACCGGCAGCAGGGCGATCGCACCGGGAGAGGAGATCGGGGACATCATCAAACGCTCCGTCCTGTCGTGTGCGGCCGGTTCAGGCCGCTTCGGGAAGTGCGAGGCCGCGAAGCCAGTCCAGCGCCAGGCCGACATCGGCCTGCGACAGGCCGTGGCCGACCGGCAGGATCCGGTGCTCGACGCGGGCTCCGGCCGCGGTGAGCTGCTGCGCGAGGCGCCGCGCGTTCTCCGCGGGCACGATCGGGTCCATCGCCCCGGAGAGGATCAGGACCGGCCGGCCGGCGAGATGCGCGGCCGGGGGCTCGGCGAACGGCACCATCGGGCGGATCAGGACCGCGCCCGCCAGGGTCTCCGGCCGGAGCAGCAGCAGCGACGCGGCGATGTTGGCGCCGTTCGAGAAGCCTAGCGCCACGGGCGCCCCGATCCCGTACCGCGTCCGGGCGGCTGCCACGAAGGCGGCGAGGTCGCCGGTGCGGCGCCGGAGATCCGCCTCGTCGAAGACGCCCTCCGCCAAGCGCCGGAAGAAGCGCGGCATGCCGTTCTCGCTGACGGCGCCGCGCGGCGCGAGCAGGGCGGCCTCCGGCGCAACCATGCGGCCGAGGGGCAGCAGGTCGTGCTCGTCGCCACCGGTCCCGTGCAGGAGGAGCAGCGGACGCGCGGTGTCGGGACCGGGCTCGAAGCGGTGGATGAAGCCGAGGGTATCCTGGGTCATGATGGCCTCACGGGTGATGGAGAGAGGTCCCGCCCCGCGCGGGCGCGGGGTGGGCGTGGCGTCTCAGGCGACCTTGGGCAGGACGGCCTCGATCTCGGCCCGGTGCGGCTCCAGGCCGGCGGGGAGCTTGAGGGCCTGACCGAGGGACTCGACCGGCTCGTCGACCGCGAAGCCGGGCGCGTCCGTGGCGATCTCGAACAGCACGCCGCCGGGCTCGCGGAAGTAGATCGAGCGGAAGTACTGCCGGTCACGCTGCTCGGTGACGTGGAGCCCCCGCGCCTCGAGCGCCCGGCCCATCGCGGCCTGCGCGGCGTCGTCGGCCGCCCGGAACGCGATGTGGTGGACCGAGCCCGCCCCCGCGCGGCCGGGCAGGAACCCGCCGACGGCCCGCAGGGTGACGAGACCGCCGAGTTCCGCGCTGCCCGCGAAGCGGATCAGGTTGCCCTCGCGGCCGACCTCCTCCAGCCCGAGCACCCCCGTGAGGATCGCGGCGGTCGGCTCCGCCTTGTCGAGGAGGAGCGTCACCCCGTGCAGGCCGCGGATCGCGTGCTCGGCGGACACCTCGCTCGACGCCCAGCCCGCCGCGTCGCCGATATCGACGCCCACCAGCGCGAGCATCATGCCGTCCGGGTCGCGGAAGCGCAGTGTCGGCGCGCCGAAGACCTGGACCAGCGGCTCGTGGGCGACGCCCTTCTCGATGAGCCGGTGGGTCCACCAGCCGATCGAGGCACGGGGCACCCGGAAGGCGGTCTCCTGGGTCTCGCCGATCCCGACGCGGCCCGGCGCGGCGTGCTCGATGGGAAAGAAGGTCAGGATCGTGCCGGGCTGACCGGCCGCATCGCCGTAATACAGGTGATAGGTGCCCGGATCGTCGAAGTTCACGGTCTTCTTCACAAGCCGTAATCCGAGGACCCGGGTGTGGAAATCGAGGTTGCGCAGGGCCGGGCCGGAAAAGGCCGTGACGTGGTGGAGGCCGGTCTGAACCATGGCGATGTCTCCCGACAGGCCGCTGCAAGGGGCGGCGCGTTTCGATGACGGGAATGTGCCCCTTGCCATGTCTGTCGAAAATAGAAACGATGGAAACCTATCGTTTCCGGATTTGACCGATGAGACTGCCTGATTTGGAGGCCTGGGCGGTGTTCGCCAAGGTGGTGGAGACCGGCTCCTTCGGGCGGGCCGCAATAGAACTCGGTCTGTCGAAGGCGACGGTCTCGAAGGCGGTGAGCCGGCTCGAAGTCAGGATCGGCGCCCGCCTCTTCAATCGCACGTCCCGGAAGCTCGCCCTGACGGAGGCCGGGCAGGCCGCCAAGGACGGCGCCGCGCGCATCCTGGCCGAGGGCGAGGCCGCGGAAGCCCTGGCCACGGCCGGTGCCGCTGAGCCGCGCGGGCTGGTGCGGCTCGCGGCGCCGATGACCTTCGGGGTGATGCACGTGGCGCCGATCCTGCCGCCCTTCCTCCGGGAGTACCCGACCGTGTCGGTGGATCTCCACCTGTCGGACGCGGTCGTCGACCTCGTCGGCGGCGGGTTCGACATCGGGCTGCGGATCGCGGCCCTGCCCGATTCTTCCCTGCGCGCGCGCCGGCTCTGCGAGATCCGCCGCTCCCTGGTCGCCACGCCCGCCTATCTCGACCGGCACGGCCGGCCCCAGCACCCGGACGACCTCGTCCGCCACACCTGCCTCGGCTACGCCTACCTGCCGACGCCCGACCGCTGGCGCTTCGTGGACGGGAGCGGCGCCGAGGCCGTCGTGGTGCCGGCGGGCCAGTTGCGGGCGAACAACGCCGAGGCGCTGGCGCCGGCGCTGCGGGCCGGCCTCGGCCTCGCCCTGCAGCCCGATTTCATGATCTGGGACGATCTCGAATCCGGGCGGCTCGAGCGGGTGCTGCCGGCCTGGTCGCCGCCGCCGATCGCCCTGCACCTCGTCACGCCCCCGGGCGACCCGAGGCCGGCGCGGGTGACGGCGCTGATCGCCCATCTCGGCCAGACCCTCGGCCAAGCGCCCTGGGCCGCTCCGCAGCCGCGGCGCGACCCGGCGGACCGGTAAGCCGCGCGCCGCCTCCGGCCCCGATTCAGGTGTGTCATTCACCTGGATCAGTGTCGGACCCGTGTGCCTGCGCTATCGGCGAGTCGCGCGGGTCCGAACCGCGGCGTGGTCCTTGCTGCTCGGCGTCCAGGCCGACATCCGTGATTCGCGATCCCCGCGCAATTCGTCAGGCGAACCAACCTCAAGTTTATTCGGGACAATCTGGCATTGGACAGGCGCGCGTTTTCCAGGCAAGAGGATGCCGTGTATACATGTATACCGTTTTTCTGAGGCGTTAATGTCCCCCACGGGCCCTGGACGTCCCGCTCCCGACCGGCTGCGGCACAAGACCGTGGCGGCGGCCGTCGCGGATTCGCTGCGCGAGCAGATCCTGAACGGGGATCTGCCGCCGGGGGTGCAGCTGCGCCAGGACGCCCTGGCGGAGGAGTTCGGGATCAGCCGCATCCCGGTTCGCGAAGCCCTGCTGCAGCTGGAGGCCAGCAAGCTCGTGCGGATCATGCCGCATCGCGGGGCGGTCGTGACGGGCCTGTCGCTCCAAGAGGTCGAAGACATCTTCCAGCTGCGCCTTCAGCTCGAGCCGCAACTGCTCCTGCTGTCGGCCCCGCACCTGACCCCCGACGACATCCGCGATCTCGACGCCCTCTCGAAGGACTACGGCGCGGCGCTGGAGACCGGCCAGGTCCTCCGCTGGGGCGACCTGAACAGCCGCTTCCACCTCGACCTGATCCGGCACGCCGGCCGGCCGCGCTCCCTGGCGATCGTGTCCGAACTGCTGCAGGATTGCGAGCGGCCAACGCGGCTGCAGATCTCGACCTCCGAGGACGCGACCCGCGCGGTCAGGGAGCACGCGCAGATCCTGGCTCTGTGCGAGGCCGGAAAGTCCGACGAGGCGGCTGCCTGCCTGCGTCGCCATATCGAGCATATCGGCGCCTCGCTCATCGCCCTCTACCGGGGCGCGCTCCTCGAAGCGTGAGCGGGGACCGGGCCCGCCCCGCGCGGCCGGATCAGTCCAGCTTGGCCGACCGGCCGCCGATCCGGCCCGGCAGGCGGGTCAGGCGGTCCTTCATCTCCAGCACCTTCTGGACCTTCGAGCCGAGGGTGAGGAGCTGGACGAGGCGCTCGGTGTCGAGGCGGCGCACGTCGGCGTACCAGCCGGCGAACAGCTCGAAGAGGTCGTGCATCTCCCGGAGGCGCGCCTGCGCGTGTCGCTCCTCCTCGGTCCCGGCCTCCTGCATCAGGAGCTCGCGCAGGAGGGTCAGCGTCGGGTCGACCTCGCGCTTCTTGCGCTCCTCGACCAGCGTGCGGACGATCTGCCAGATATCCTCGGGCGTCGTGAAGTAGTCGCGACGGTCGCCCGGCCTGTGCTGGAGGCGGACGAGGTTCCAGGCCTGGAGTTCCTTCAGGCCCATGCTGACGTTGGAGCGCGACACGCCGAGCCGCTCGACGATCTCGTCGGCGTTGAGCGGCCGCTCGGCCACGAACAGCAGGGCGTAGATCTGCCCCACGGTCCGGTTGATGCCCCAGCGCGAGCCCATCTCGCCGAAATGCAGCACGAAGGTCTGGACGAGCGGGGGCAGCTGCACGGCAGGAATCCGACGCTGGGAGAGGTCAGGCGGGAGCCCCCCGGCTTATCAGCTCTTGAGCCAATACCGGAGGACCGTGGCGACGAAGCCGAGGCCGACGATGCTGGAGGCCCAGAGCCCCGCGAACCACGCGAGACGCTTCCAGAGGGGCTGTGCTGCTGCGGGTGCCATCAGTGATATCCGTGCGCGTCGACCTTGCCGCGGAAGACCCAGTACGAGTACGCGGTGTAGGACAGTATGATCGGGATCAAAACCGACGCGCCGGCGAGCAGGAAGATCTGGCTCGCCTCGGGGGCGGCCGCCTGCCAGATCGTGATCCGGCCCGGAACGACGTCGGGGAAGATGCTGATGCCCAGCCCCAGGAAGGTCAGGGCGAACAGCCCCAGCGCGATCAGGAAGGGCGCCCGCTCGGCGCCGCCCCGCAGGCTGCGCCACAGGGCGTAGGCCGCGAGCGATACGAGCAGCGGCACCTGCGCGGTGACGAGCACATTCGGCATCGCCAGCCAGCGCTCGTAGTAGCGGCCCTGGAGGAACGGCGTCACCGCGCTGACGAGGGCGATGGCCACCACCGTCGCAACGGTGAGGCGCAGGGCCAGGCGCCGGGCCCGCAGTTGGAGCAGGCCCTCGGTGCGCATCACCAGCCACGTCGCGCCGAGGAGCGCGTAGCCGACGACCAGGCTCGCGCCGACGAGGACACTGAAGGGCGTGAGCCAGTCCCACCAGCCGCCGGCATAGGCCCGCCCCTCGACGGTGATGCCCTGCAGGAGCGCGCCCAGCGTGATGCCCTGGGCGAGGGCCGCCACCAGCGAGCCGCCCGCGAAGGCCACGTCCCAGGCAGCGCGGTGGCGGGGATCGCGCCAGCGGAACTCGAAGGCGACGCCGCGGAAGATCAGCCCGAGCAGCATCGCGATGATCGGCGCGTAGAGCGCCGGCAGGATCACCGCGTAGGCCAGGGGGAAGACGGCGAACAGGCCGCCGCCGCCGAGCACCAGCCAGGTCTCGTTGCCGTCCCAGACCGGGGCGACCGAGTTCATGGCGGTGTCCCGTTCCGCGCCCGGCCGCAGGACGGGGAACAGGAGGCCGATGCCGAGGTCGAAGCCGTCCATGACGATGTAGGCGAAGACCGCGAACGCGATCACGAGCGCCCAGATCACCGTGAGGTCGAAGCTGTAGGCCATGGGTCCCTCACTCGGCCGGCTGGAGGTGACGGTCGGGATCGATCGCCGGGGCGGGCGTGATGCCCGCCGTCCGGATCGGCGCGCCGGGCTCAATCCCGCTCTCGCCGGCATGCGGGGGCTGGCCCATCAGGCGCAGGATGTAGCCGGTGCCCATGGCGAAGACCGCGAAGTAGATGACCACGAAGGCGGTGAGGGAGGCTGCCACCGCCGGCGCGTGCAGCGGCGAGGCCGACTGCGCCGTGCGCAGCAGGCCGTAGACCGTGTAGGGCTGGCGCCCAACCTCGGTGGTGATCCAGCCGGCCAGCACCGCCACGAAGCCCGCCGGGCCCATGGCGATCGCGAAGCGGTGCAGCGGGCGCCACGCGTAGAGGGTGCCGCGCCAGCGGGCGAGGAGGCTCAGGGCGCCCAGGAGCAGCATCAGCATCCCGAGGCCCACCATGATGCGGAACGACCAGAACACGATCGGCACCGGCGGCCACTCCGCCCGGGGCAGGCTGTCGAGCCCCTTCAGGGGCGCGTCGAGGGCGTGCTTCAGCACCAGCGAGGACAGCTTCGGGATCTCGACCGCCCAGCGCACGGTGCCGGCCTCCTGATCGGGCAGGCCGAACAGCACCAGCGGCGCGCCGTCCGGGTGGCTCTGGAAGTGCCCTTCCATGGCCATGACCTTGGCGGGCTGGTGCTCCAGGGTGTTGAGGCCGTGCGCGTCGCCCGCGAGGATCTGGACCGGCGCGACCAGGGCGGCCATCCACATCGCCATCGAGAACATCGTCCGGGCGGCCGGGTTCGCCCGGTCGCGCAGCAGGTGCCACGCGCCGACCGCGCCCACCACCAGCGCGGTGGTGAGGTAGGCGGCCAGGACCATGTGCACGAGGCGGAACGGGAAGGACGGGTTGAACACGATCGCCCACCAGTCCAGCGGCACGAACTGGCCCTCGGCGTTCGTGCCGTAGCCCGCGGGCGTCTGCATCCACGAGTTCACCGCCAGGATCCAGAACGCCGAGAAGAAGGTCCCGAACGCGACCATCAGCGTCGCCGCGAAGTGCAGCCGCGGCCCGACCTTCGTCATGCCGAAGAGCATGACGCCGAGGAAGCCGGCCTCCAGGAAGAAGGCCGAGAGCACCTCGTAGGCCATCATCGGCCCCAGCACCGGGCCTGTCTTGTCGGAGAAGACCGACCAGTTCGTGCCGAACTGGTAGGACATCACCAGCCCGGACACGACGCCCATCGCGAAGGCAATCGCGAAGATCTTAATCCAGTACTTGAACAGGTCCATGAAGACCTGGCGGCCGGTCGCAAGCCAGAGCCCCTCCAGCACCGCGAGGAAGCTCGCGAGGCCGATCGAGAAGGCCGGGAACACGATGTGGAAGGCCACCGTGAACCCGAACTGGATGCGGGCGAGGATCAGGGGATCGAGGTTGGCGAGCACGTCGGGCCTCCGGCTCAGGGTGCGACCCGGTCTATAGCAATTTCAGAAATGGCTGAAAAGTCGGAACATACCGAAGCCTCGGGCGGCCCTCGGCGGTCGCGCCTCGCGGCAGCCGGGGCGGGAGCGGGCGTCGCCCGGGTCTGGACGTCCGAGCCCGAACGCGTCAGGGTCGCGCCATTCCCTACCGGTCGGGACCTCTCAGGCGCCACGTGGCTCGCTGCGTCACGACCCGCCGCGTCTCGACGCAAGGAGAGCACGCGCCGCCATGGCCGATACCCTCGTCTCCGCCGCACCCGTCGATCTCTCCGCCGCGCTCTCGGCGCGCATCCGCGGCATCGGCACGAGCCAGATCGGCCTCGTGGCAGATCGCGGGCGGGACGACCCAGAGGTGGTGAAGCTCTGGATCGGCGAGGGCGACCTGCCGACGCCGCCCTTCATCGTCGAGGCGGCCCACCGGGCGATGCTGGCCGGGCACACCCGGTACACGACCTCCCTGGGCCTGCCGGCGCTGCGCGCGGCGCTCGGCGCCTACCACGCCCGCCACTGGGGCGTGGAGATCCCGCCGGACCGGTTCGGCGTCACGGCGGGCGGCATGAACGCGATCATGCAGGCGGCCCAGGTGCTGCTGGAGCCGGGGGACGAGATGATCATCCCCTCCCCGGCCTGGCCCAATCTCGGCGAGGCGGTCCGCATCGCCGGCGGCGTGCCCGTGACGGTGCCGTACCGGCGCTTGCCGGACGGGCGCTTCGCGCTGCCGCTCGCCGACATCGCGGCCGCGATCACGCCGCGCACCCGGGTGATCATGGTGAACTCGCCTTCGAATCCGACGGGCTGGACCATGCCGCTCGCCGAGATGACGGCCCTGCGCGACCTCGCCCGGGACCGCGGCCTCTGGATCCTCTCGGACGAGGTCTACGCGCATTTCACCTACGGCAACCGGATCGCGCCGTCCTTCCTGCAGATCTGCACGGAGGACGACCGGCTGATCGTGACCAACACCTTCTCGAAGAACTGGGCGATGACCGGCTGGCGGGCCGGCTGGGTGATCTATCCCCGCGGCCTCGCGCCGACCTTCGCCAAGCTCGGGCATTACAGCACCACCTCGATCCCGACCTTCGTCCAGCACGCCTGCATCGCGGCCCTCGAGGAGGGTGACGGCTTCATCCGCACGATGGTGGAGCGTTGCGCCGAGGCCCGGGCGATCCTGGTGGACGGGCTGTCGCGCCTGCCGGGCGTCACGGTCGCGCCGCCGGACGGGGCCTTCTACCTCATGGCCCGGATGGGCGGCGACGAGCCGAGCCTCGACCTGGCGCTGCGCCTCCTGCGGGAGGCCAAGGTCGGCGTGGCGCCGGGCACCGCCTTCGGGCCCGAGGGCGAGGGCCTGGTGCGGATGTGCTTCGCCATCAGCCCGGACCTGGCGCGCGAGGCGGTGCGCCGGCTCACGGGCGTGCTCGGGACCCGCGTGCCGGCCGCGGCAGCGCACTGATTCGGGCGGAGTCCGGCGGCGGCCCCTCGGCCTCCGTGCCGCCCCGACTCCCGCGGCCTCAGCGCCCCCAGCGCAGGACCAGCGCGTCGTTCCGCCGGGCGAGCTCGATCAGGCCGGCCCGCGTCGCCGGGTGCAGCGGCTGGATCGGCAGCCGCGCGGTCTCGCTCGCGATCACCCCGCCCTCGGCCATCAGCGCCTTGCAGGCGAGCAGCCCGCACTGCCGGTTCTCGTAGTTGATCAGCGGCAGCCAGCGCGCGTAGGCGTCCATCGCCTCCTCCCGGCGGCCCGCCGCGTAGGCGTCGGTGATCTGCCGGATCCCGTCCGGGTAGCCGCCGCCGGTCATCGCCCCAGTGGCGCCGGCGTCGAGGTCGGCCATCAGGGTAATCGCCTCCTCGCCGTCCCAGGGGCCCACGACGGCGTCGCCGCCCAGCGCGATCAATTCGCGGAGCTTGGACGCAGCGCCCGCGGTCTCGATCTTGAAGTACGCGACGTTCGCGATCTCGCGGGCCATGCGCGCCAGGAACGGTGCCCCGAGCGGCGTGCCCGCCACCGGCGCGTCCTGGATCATGATCGGGATCGAGATCGCGTCCGAGACCGCGCGGAAGAAGTCGAAGATGCCGAGCTCCGGCACGCGGATCGTGGCACCGTGATAGGGCGGCATGATCATCACCATCGCGGCGCCGGCCTCCTGGGCGCGGCGCGAGCGCTCGGCGCAGACCTGCGTGGCGAAGTGCGTGGTCGTGACGATCACCGGCACGCGGCCAGCCACGTGCTCCAGCACGGCGTGCATCACCCGCTCGCGCTCGTCGTCGGTGAGGACGAACTGCTCGGAGAAATTGGCCAGGATGCACAGGCCCTGGCTCCCGGCGTCGATCATGAAGTCGATGGCTCGGCGCTGCCCGTCGAGGTCCAGGGCGCCCGCGGCGTCGAAGACCGTGGGGGCGACCGGAAAGACGCCGCGATAGGCTTGGGCGGACGAAGTCATGCGCGGTCCTTCTGCCGGGATCGCGCATCCCGACGGACGAATCGTGTCCGCGGGCGGGACCCGGCCGTCTCTTAGCACGCTGCGCCGAATGGTGTGACCTCCGACAGGGTGCGGGCCGGATTGAGCAAACCAAGCTGTCGACAAGCGCACCGGCTTTCCTGTACGGCCGAGCTCTTCTTTGCTTTGTCCATCGACAGCCAAGATCAAGCGCGGCGGCCGCACGAGAACAGCATTTTCTTTTCGGAGCTACTGTAATGCGATTTTTCTCTGCCAGCCGCGTCGCGGCGTTCATCGTCGCGACGCTCCTCGGCGCAGCCGCCAGCGCGCCCGCGAAGGCCGACGATCTCGACGCGATTCGCGCCGCCAAGACCCTGCGCATCGGCACCGAGGGCACCTACGCGCCCTTCACCTTCCACGACGCGTCCGGGCAGCTCGTCGGCTTCGACGTCGAGATCGGCCGCAAGGTCGCCGAGCAGCTGGGCGTCGCGCCGCAATTCCTCGAAGGCAAGTGGGATGGCCTGATCGCCGGGCTCGACAGCAAGCGCTACGACGTGGTGATCAACCAAGTCGGAATCACTAAGGAGCGGCAGGCGAAGTTCGACTTCTCCGAGCCCTACATCCGGGCCCGGGCCGTGCTGATCACGCGGGCGGACCGGTCGGACATCAAGGCCTTCGCCGACCTCAAGGGCAAGAAGGCCGCCCAGAGCCTCTCCAGCAACTTCGCGCGCCTCGCCGAGCAGTCGGGGGCCGAGCTCGTCGGAACGGACGGCTTCGACCAGTCGGTCCAGCTCGTCCTCACCGGCCGCGCCGACGCCACCGTCAACGACAGCCTGTCGTTCCTGGACTTCCACAAGCAGAAGCCGAACGCCCCCGTGAAGATCGCCGCCGAGCAGGCCGACGCGGACGCCTCGGGGATCATCATGCGCAAGAACAACCCCGCGCTGAAGGCCACGATCGACAGGGCGCTCGAGGCGATCAAGGCCGACGGCAGCTACGCGGCGATCGCCCAGAAGTATTTCGGGGCCGACGTCTCAAAGTAGACCGCCCGCAGCGCGCCCGGCGGGGACCCGTCCGGGCGCCGATCCCGTAAAGCTCGCCGCTCGTTCCGCCCGGTAGGAGACGCCGTCCCGTGCCGCACTGGCTCGACCTCATGCTCCAGTCGCTGGGGCCGCTGCTCGCGGCCGGCCTGCGCTTCACCGTGCCGCTGACGCTCATCGCCTTCGCGCTCGGCCTCGCGCTGGGGCTCGGGACCGCCCTCGTGCGCCTGTTCGCACCGCGGCCGCTGGCGGCGCTGGCGTGGCTCTACGTGTGGATCTTCCGGGGCACGCCGCTCCTCGTGCAGCTCTTCGTGATCTTCTACGGCCTGCCGAGCACCGGCATCCTGATCGACGCCTTTCCGGCCGCCGTGATCGGGTTCACCCTCAATGTCGGTGCCTACACGTCCGAGATCGTCCGCGCGGCCATCGCCTCCATCCCGAAGGGGCAGTGGGAGGCGGCCTACGCCACCGGCATGACGCCGGTTCAGGCCCTGCGCCGCACGATCCTGCCCCAGGCGGCACGGGTGGCCGTGCCGTCGCTTGCCAACTCCTTCATCGCGCTGGTGAAGGACACCTCGCTCGCCGCCGCGATCACCGTGCCGGAGCTGTTCCAGGCGGCCCAGCGCATCGTCGCCGTCACCTACGAGCCGCTGATCCTCTACATCGAGGTGGCGCTGATCTACCTCGTCCTGTCGACGCTGCTGTCCTGGCTCCAGACGCTGCTGGAGCGGCGCCTCGGGCGCTACGGCGGCTACCTGGAGGCCCGCGCGTGATCGCCCTGTCGGCCATCGAGAAGCGCTTCGGCGACAACCCGGTCCTGCGGGGCGTCGACCTCGCGGTGCCGGAGGGGCGCGTCACGGCGCTGATCGGCCCGTCGGGCTCGGGCAAGTCGACGCTCCTGCGCTGCGTGAACCTGCTGGAACTCCCGCAGGCCGGGATTCTCATACTCGGCGACATCCGCCTGACTTTCCGGCCCGGCAGCCCGCCGGCGCGGCGGGACGTGCTCGCCGTGCGCCGGCAGACCGGCATGGTGTTCCAGAACTTCCAGCTCTTCCCCCACCGCACGGTGCTGGAGAACGTCACCGAGGGGCTCGTCACGGTCGGCAAGTGGCCGCAGGCCCGGGCCCGGGCGCGCGCGCTGGAGCTGCTGGAGCGCGTCGGCCTCGCCCACAAGGCGGCGGACTGGCCCGCCAGACTGTCGGGCGGCCAGCAGCAGCGGGTGGCGATCGCCCGGGCGCTGGCCCCCTCCCCGCGCCTGCTGCTCTGCGACGAGCCGACTTCGGCCCTCGATCCGGAACTCGCCGCCGAGGTGGTGGACGTGCTGGCCGGCCTCGCGGGCGAGGGCATGACCATGCTGATGGCCACGCACGACCTTCGCCTCGCGCGGCGCGTCGCCGACACGGTGGTGTTCCTGGAAGGGGGCACGATCGTCGAGCAGGGCGCGGCAGCGGACCTCTTCGGCCGACCGACCGATCCGCGCACCCGCCGCTTCGTCCGGACGCTGCTCGGCGAGGCAACGGAGGGGGCCTGACCGGCGCATGCCGGGACGCGCGGATCAGCGCGACAGGCAGCGCAAGGTGAGAAGATCCTCGACGGTGAGCGCGGTCCCGAAGATCAGCGGCCGCCAAGCCGGCAGGGTGGCGAGGATCAGGCCGGCTGTCAGCGCGAGCCAGGGCAGAACCGGTCGAAGGCCGGGACCGGCGGCCTTCACGCGGGTCGCCGCGCCAGCGACGCCTCCTCCCCCCGGCCGACCAGAACGAGGCCGAGGCCCGCGGCCAGCATGGCACCGCCCCAGAGAAGGAACCCGATGTCCCAGTAGAGCCACTGCGCCCGCGGCGTCAGCTCGTTGACGTGGTGCACGCCGAGGATCTCGTGGTCGATCACGCCCTCGACGAGGTTGAACAGGCCCCAGCCGATCAGGATAGACCCGGCGAGCAGCTTGCTGGACCAATAGAGGTGCGTGCGGTGCGCGGCTCGCCAGAGGATGAACAGCCCGAGGACCACGAAGACGTAGGTCGCACTGTGGAAGATGCCGTCCCAGAGGGTGTTCAGTTCGAGATTCGGGATCGTATCGATCGGGTACCAGCTGCTCAGCATATGGTGCCATTGCAGAACCTGGTGCAGCACGATCCCGTCGAAGAAGCCGCCGAGCCCGAGCCCGAACAGGATGCCGGCGCTCAGGGGGAAGGCGCGCTTTCGGGTGTCAGCCGCTTCCATGCACAACTCCCGCTTGGCGGATGATCCAGAGCCCCGTCAATGCTTCGCTCCGCACGCCAGGACGACGGCGTCTCGAGGAAAAACCGCTCCGGACCCCGGCGGGTCCGTCACGGCTCGCGCGGCGTCACGGCCGGGGTCGACACCATCCGCAGGTAGACGATCAGACCCGCCAGGAAGACCGCGAGGCCGAGCCCCGTGGCGTAGGGTGCGAAATCCTTGCCGGCGATCGCGATCGCCGCACTGTGGCCCGCCAGGAGATCAGTCCCGGCGAGCAGCACGCCCACGCAACTCTCGCCGACCAAGAACCCGGAGGCGAGGAGCACGCCCCGGCGGCGCGCGGCGCCTACCGCCTTGTCGGCCTTCTTCCCCGTCTTGCCGCCGTCGGAGCCGATCCGGGCGCGCAGCCGGCGCTCGGCGACCCAGCCGAGGACGCCACCGATGGCGATCGTCATCTCCACCGAGAGCGGCAGGTACATGCCGATCCCGACCGTCAGCGCCGGGAAGGTGAGATTGCGCCGCTTCAGCCAGGATTCCGCGGCGACCAGCACCACGCCGAGGCCGGCACCGATCAGCACCATGCTCCAGGGAAGCTCGCTCTGCGTGATGCCGTTGGCGATCTGGGTCATCAGCGCGGCCTGGGGGGCCGGCATGGCGCTGCCCGGATCCTGGCCTTCGTGGGCGGGGGCGCCGACGAAGCCGTAGGCCTCATAGAGCAGCGCCAGGAGCGGGGCGATCACCACGGCGCCGACCCCGACGCCGAGGATGAGGGCGACCTGCTGGTGCCAGGGCGTGGCGCCGACGACCTGCCCGGTCTTCAAGTCCTGCAGGTTGTCATTGGCGATCGAGGAGGTCGTGATGATCACGGACGTCAGCAGCAGCGCCATGCCGGTGACGAACCGGTCCCCCTCCGCGCCGGCGGAATGCCCGAGGATGACAGGCAGCAGCAGCGCGGTGGCCATCGTGGTCAGGATGCCGATCCCCGAGATCGGGCTCGACGAGGATCCGAGAAGGCCCGCGAGGTAACCGCAGGCCGCCGCCATCAGGAAGCCGAACAGGACGGTGAACAGGGTCGCGGCCACCGCCAGCACGATCATCAGGCTGCCGAGGTCGGCCGGCTGGGCGAAGTACCCGAACAGGATGGCCAGCGGCACGCACAGGCCCAGCGTCGCGGCGGCGACCCAGGTGATCGGCAAGTCGCGCTCCTCGCGCGGATGATCCTTGCCGAGACCGCCGCTCCCGGACAGGGCGGCGCGGATGCTCGCGAAGATCGGGCGTGCCAGGGATCCGACCGTCCACATTCCCCCCACCGCGATGATGCCGGCACCCATCAGGCGCACCTGCCCGGACCAGACCGCTTCGGCCGCCGCCCCCGCGGACTTGCCGGGATCGGGCGACAGCGCGGTGAGAATCGGGACCGCGATCCCCCAGGCGACCAGGACGCCGGTCAGCAGCGCCAGGCAGGCGCCGATGCCCACGAGATAGCCGACGCCGACCAGCGCCAGCGAGAAGCCGGTCCCGCTGCGGAACACGGCGCCGCCGAGGCTGACCGCACCGTTGAGGCCCTCGCCCAGAATCTTCAGCCCCGTCGTGGCCAGCCCGATCATTCCGGCGACCGCGGCGGCGCCGAGCAGGTCCCGCAGGCCGTGGCCGCCCTGCTCCTCGTGGCCGGTCTTGAGCACCTCCGCGGCGGCGATGCCTTCGGGATAGGGAAGGTCGCTGCCCGATACGAGGGCGCGCCGGAGCGGGATCGAGAAAGCGACCCCGAGGAGGCCGCCCAGCAGGCACACGGCCGTGGTCTGCCAGAACGGGAAGCCGTGCCAGTGCCCGATGAGGACGAGGCCCGGCAGGGCCAGGATGACGTTGCACAGGGTGCCGGCCGCCGAAGCCTGGGTCTGCACGATGTTGTTCTCGAGGATGCCGGCGCCGCCCATCAACCGGAAGGCGCCCATTGAGATCATCGCGGCCGGGATCGAGGACGAGAACGTCATCCCGGTCTTCAAACCCATGTAGAGGTTGGCGGCCATGAACACGACGGTGATGGCCGCGCCGAGCGCGATCCCGCGCAGGGTCAGCTCGGCCTGACGGTCCTGCGTCTTCGGCGTGATCGTCGGGTTGCAGGCGTCCATCATCCACTCGGGCTGTCGTCCGCAAACCATCCGAGGGGCGAAAACTTTCCCCGGGCCTGCCGCCATACCCCCTTCCGCATCCCCGACGGTCGATGCCTGAGGCGATCTGTCCCTGGGACATGCGGTCGACGGGATGCAGTCACCTGCCGCCCTGCAGGGTTTCGTAGCAGACCCTCCCCGCTGCCCCGCTCGGGGTGCCAGGCGCATCTTCCGGGACATCCCAGACAGCCCATGTGGTATCTCTACGGCATCGCACTGCTGGCCGGCGTCGCCAACGCCATCGAGCCCGGCCAGAACGCCACGCTGGCAAAGGTCACGGGGCAGCCGATGCTGGCGGGTCTCTTCTGCTTCGGCCTGGCGATCGTCTGCTTCCTCGGCGCCATGATCGTCGCCCGGCTGCGGGGACGGACGCAGGCCGAAGCGGCGTCCAGCGTTCCGTGGTGGGCCTGGCCCGGCGGCATCCTCGGGGCCGCCGTCGTCCTGGCGCAGCTCTACATCTCCGAGACGGTCGGTGCCGCAGCGTTCCTAGGCTGCGTGATCACGGCGGGCGTCGTCGGCTCCATCGCCCTCGATCATTACGGCCTCGTGGGCTTCGAGCGCCATCGCGCCAGCCTCTGGCGCATCCTCGGGGGCGTGCTGATGGTCGCAGGCGTCGCTCTCGTGGCGGTGTTCTGACGGCCCCGGCCGACGATCCGAACGTGTCGCATCCTCAGGATCCCAGCATGATCTTCCTCTACGGCTTTGCCCTGCTGGCAGGCATCGCCACCGCGATCGAACCGGGCCAGAACGCGGGCCTCGCCAAATCCCTCGCGCGGCCGCTGCTCGCCGGCGTGGTGAGCCTCGTCGTCAGCATCACCACGATTCTCGCCGCCATGCTTGTGACGGGGCAGTACGGGTTGCCGGCGACGGACCGCCTCGCGCAGGTGCCCTGGTGGGCATGGCTCGGCGGCCTGATGAGCGCGGGCCTGACCATGGCGCAGCTCTCCGTCTCCAAGCGGATCGGCGCCGCCAGCTTCCTCGGGCTGATCGTGACGGCGGGCGTGGTCACGTCGATCCTGCTCGACCATTTCGGCCTCGTGGGCTTCAAGGTCCACGAAGCGAGCCTGTGGCGCATCCTGGGGGGCGCCCTGATGATCGGCGGTGTCGCGCTGGTCGCCCGGTTCTGAGGCCCGCGCCGCCGGTTAGATCGTCCAGCCGCCGTCGATCATGACGGCTTGGCCGGTCGTGTAGGTCGCGCCCGCGAGATAGACGGCGAGGTCGGCGATCTCCTCGGGCGTGCCGAGCCGCCCGATCGGCTGGCGCGCGATGAAGGCGGCGCGGGTCTCCTCGTAGTCGCCCTGCTGGCGGATGCGCTCCTGCAGAGACGGGCTCTCCACCGTGCCGGGGCAGATGGCGTTGCAGCGGATGTTGTGGCCGACATAGTCGGCGGCCACCGCCTTGGTCAGGCCGATCACCGCCGCCTTCGTCACCCCGTAGGCGAAGCGGTTGGGCACACCCTTCACCGAGGAGGCGACGGAGGCCATGTTGACGATGGCACCGTCGCGGCGCTCCAGCATGCCGGGCAGGACCGCCCGGATCGTGCGGATCATCGCCTTGACGTTGAGGTCGAGGGCGAAGTCCAGCTCGTCGTCGCGCATCTCCAGGATGGTGCCGGCATGCACGATGCCGGCGCAGTTGAACAGGATGTCGACCGCGCCGATGCGCGCGACCAGGGCGCTGACGGCGCCCGCATCCAGCACGTCGAGGGGTGCGGTGCTGAGGTTGTCGGCGCGCAGATCGGCCAGGGCCGCCGCGTTGATGTCGGTGGCGTGGACCCGCGCCCCGGCGCGGGCGAAGGCGAGGGCGCTGGCGCGCCCGATTCCCTGTCCCGCCGCCGTGACCAGGACCGTCTTCCCGGAAAGATCTGCCATTGCTCGCTCCCAGCAGGCTTAGCTTCGCCGCGAAGGCGTCCGGACCGGGTCACGCGGGTCGCGCCCGGCGGGGCCGCCAATCAGATCCCGGATTCCCGGCTGAGCGGCCGATCCTTGTAGGTTCTCACCGCGCCGAGCTCCAGGCCCGATCGCCCCTCCGCCTCGCTCCGTCGGCGCTGCGCCGCCGTTTCCAACATAGGCTATCGCCGGCCCGGCTCAGGCTTCGTATGGCCATTCCGATCACGAGTGGGGCAGCGCGTGCGCCGGAACTCACAACGCCTCTGGTCGGGCGAGGCCGGGATCAACTGGCGCGCCGCCATGCTGCTCGGCCTGCTCAGCAGCACGTTTTCGACGCTGGTCAGCCAGGTCACGGCGGCCCGCATCGGCCGGGATGCCGTCGTCGACTGGATGGTGGTCGCCGCGATCCCGCTGCGCGACGGCGCGCTTCAGATGGATCCGTCCGGTCCCGTGATCCTCGCCGGCATCCTGTTTCATCAAGCGGCGGATTTCTCCTGGGCGGTGGTGTTCTTCGGCCTGTTCGGGCGCTGGACCGGCCGCCTCGATCCCTGGATGATCCTGCTGATTGCGCCGGTCTGGGCGCTGTTCACCTCGGCGACCGAATGGCTCGTCCTTGTTCCGCTGCTGCCGTTCCGCCAGCCGATCTTCTCCCTGGAGCAACCCTACTGGATCGGCTTCCTCGTCCACGTCACCTCGGCCTCGCTCTACCCGCTCTTCCCATGCCTGCGGGATGCCGTCGCGCGACGGCACCCGTCGCCCCATCGCCGCTTCGCGGTCGCCTGGAGCGGCGGCGCGCTGCTGGGCGCGGGCATGCTCGGGGTACTGGCCCTCTTCGGCTGGCAGGGCCGGGAGGTCGCCTGGATGGGGCGTGATCCCGCCTTCGACCAGGATTACATGCGGCGCATGATGGCCCATCATCGCCAGGGGATCGACCTTGCCCGGCTCGCGGCGGTGCGCGCACAGAACGACCATCTCCGGGCCCTGGCGCGCCTGATCGCCGCCGCCCAGGGCGGCGAGTTCGCGGTCTTCGATCAGTGGTGGCGCAGCTGGTTCGGCGCCGTGTCCCAGATCTGCGCACCGGCGGAAGAAGCGTTGATGCCGGGCATGCTGGAGCCCGGCCAGATCGACCAGCTGCGCGCGATGACCGGGGCGGCCTTCGACGCGCAGTTCGTGGCGCTCATGACCTTCCACCACACCGGCGCGATCCAGATGGCCGATACGGCGATGGACCGGGCATCCGACCTGCGCCTGCGGATCATGGCGCAGGCGATCCGCCACGAGCAACGCGGGGAGATCGCGCTGATGCACGGGGTCGCCGGCCTCGATGCGGTGCGCGCCGCGCTGGGAGATCTTGTGCTGCCGGCGGGCGACGCGGCGCCCGAGCGGGAGGCCCGCGACCGGCTGGAACCGTAGCCTCCGGCGCGGATCCGCGGCTGCCGGTCCTGCGTTCTCCCGGCAACATCGTTCTGTGGAGGATCGCCGTGGGACTTGCCGCCTTCGTCTTCTTCGTCGTCCCCTGGATGGCCGTCGCGATCTGGCTGTCGCTGCGGCCGTCCAGCGCCCGCCTCGGCGCTCCGGCCGCCCCCTGGCGTCCGCTGACGGATTATCCGCCGCCCGCCCGGGATCAGCGGTACGCCGCCGAGACGCGGAGCCTGGAATCGGGCGCGGCGCATGACGGCAAGCACACTCCGATCGAGGCCCTGTAGAGCCGGGTCAGCCCTCGGATTGCAGCAGGTGGAGGTTGAAGCTCCCGCCTTCTGCCGTCCAGAGGGCGCGGGGCTGCCAGCCGCTCTCGACCGCGAGGGCCCGGAAGGTATCCGCAGGGTACTTGTGCGACGTGTCCGTCCGGATGCTCTCGGCGGAAGCGAACGCGATGGTCTGGTCGCCCAGACGATACATAGCGGGCTGCGTTGCCACGAGATGCGCCTCGACCCGCAGCGGATCCGGGCAGATCCGGACGGCGTGCCGGAAATTGTCGCCGTCGAAATCGGCGCCGAGTTCCCGGTTCAGCCGCGCAAGGATGTTGCGGTGAAACGCGGCCATCAGGCCGTCCGCACGCCCGTAGGCACGTTGCAGGCGTTCCGGATCCGTCGTGCCGTCTGCACCGACCAGGAACAGGCTCGGTCCGAGCGTCGCGCGCGCCCGTTCGAGGAAGAGCCGCGCCTCGTGCGGATCGAAATTGCCGATGCTCGTCCCCGGATAGAAGCCGAGGATGCCGCCCGGTCCCGCCGCTTGGGGCAGCTGCACCGGCTTCGAATAGTCGGCGCAGACCGGAATCATCGGGATGGCGGGGTAATCCGCGGAGAGGCGCCGGATCGCGGCTTCCAGGTAGGCGCCGGAGATGTCGATCGCCACGTAGGCCGCCGGCTCGGGCAGCGCATCCAGGAGCGTGCGGATCTTGCGGCTCGCGCCGCTTCCGAACTCCACGACGGTCACGCCCGGGGCCACCAAACGGGCCACGTCAGCGGCGACCTGGGGCAGGACAGTCATCTCCTGCGCGGTCGGATAGTAGTCGGCGCTGTGGCAGATCCGATCGAACAGGTCGGAGCCGGTCTCGTCCCAGAGGTACTTTCCCGGCAGCGTTTTCGGCTGGCCGGTCAGGCCCGCGAGGGCGTCACGGAGAAACGTGTCGGTCATGGCTGGGTTACAGGGCGCGTGACGGTCAGGATGACCAGGGCGAGCCGCTCGACCGCATCGTAGGCGGCGGTCGCGAGTTCCTCGCCGTATTCGTCCGGGTCGAACTCGCTGTAGGTCCAGTCCAGCCCGGTCCGTCCGCAGAGTTCGGCTACCGCGGCACGGAACGGGTCCTCCCCGTCGACGATGGCTGCGCCGGTGAAAAGGACGAGGCTGCCGCCGGGGGCGAGCCGCTCGGCAGCCTGCTCGGCCACGGCGAGGGACAGCCCGGCCCCGAGGGGGCCGCCACCGTGCCGGTAGGCGCGCTCCGCCGTGTCGATCATGAAGGGCGGGTTCGACACGATGAGGTCGAACTGGCCCTCGACGTCACGCAGCATGTCGCTGCGGCGGACCTCGACCCCGTCGGCCCCGGCGAGCCGGGCGTTGACGCGCGCCGCCCGCATGGCCGCCGGGTTGATGTCGACGAGCACGACCTCCGCCTCCGGCGCCCTCTTGGCAATGCAGATCCCGGCCGCGCCCGACCCGCAGCCGATGTCGACGGCACGGCGCACCGGCCGCGAGCGCCCCTCGACATGCGCGATCACCGCCGCGGCGAAGCGCATCGTGTCGGGACCGAAGAACACCGCGTCGGTCGCGCTCGGCGGATACGAGGAATGGGCGAACAATTCGCCGTCGAGGCTGGAGAACCGGATCGTCGGTCGCAGCAGCGGGCCGTCCTCGGTCACCGCCCCGGCCGTCCGCATCAGGCGCAGGATCGGCTCGGGCAGCAGATCCTGCGCCTGATCGGGACGGAAAGGCCGGCTCCAGCCGAACACGTCGCGCAGCTTCCGCGCCTCGGCGTTCCGCGGCCGAGCATTGACGTGGGCGTGGGTGGCCGGCGTTACCGTCGTGAAGGTATAGCCGGTCTCGCGCAGGGCGCTCGCCAGGGCCAGCACGGCCCCTTCGTCCTGGGGAAACGGGTCGGAACGCGTCATCTGTCGGCCCTCAGCTGTCCATCTGGCGCATCACGAAGGCGCCCGATGCGAGATCGGCGGCGACCTGCTGCGCATCCCAGGTCGCCGCTGCCTCCCCGCGCCGGAACGGGCAGGCCCAATCCTCGGGGACTACGCGTCCGCTGAACTGCCGGGCGGCCGAACGCTCGCCGTGCTGGGCGAGCATGGGATTGATCGTTCCGGTCCAGGCCGCGTCGCGGCCGACAATCGCCGCGCGCAGGCGCTCATAGCGCCCTGTGGCTCGCAGCTGCTCGAACTGGTCGTGCAGATTGAACACCAGGGCAGGCGTCTCGAAGCGGCGGGCCCGGCGGCTCGCCCCGGGATGCAGCCCGACGAGGAAGAAGCCCTGGCCGCCGAGGCTGAGCGAGAAATGCGGATCGTCGGGGTCGGAAGCGACGCGCGGGTCGTAGGCTTGGCCGAGGCACTGATCCAAATCGGAGAGCGACTGAACCCGCTGCCATAGCGCGGCCTCGAAGGCTTCCTCCGAGAGGATGTGCGGTTCCTCGAACAGAACCGCGAAGCTCTGGAACAGGCTCGGCTGCGCACGATACCGACAGATGAAGGCGAGCAGGGCCGGATAGATCCGGGCATCGTCAACGCCGGAGGTGATGTCGCGGGCGACCACGATCTTCATCTGGCCGCGCGAAAGGGCGGACTTGGCGCCGACACAGGGGAAGGGCGCATGCTCGATGAAGTCCCGAAACCGTGCGGCAACGGGATGTTGATCGTCATTCGTGGGAAGCTGCATGTGAGCGTTGGTTCACACCATCGGCGTCGGGCGCGGACGCGCACACCACCGCCCGGCCGGCCGCGGTGTAGTCCCGACTTGAATGCCCGGGAAACCGGAGGGGGCCAGCATTGTTCCCCGGCCGGCATTGCCAATCCACTGATTGATCTATGTTAATTCTGGACCCTTAAGAGTACATCTGGATCTAATACTCATCAGAAGACGACCATGATTTCGGCCTCTGGACGATCGAACGGTCGCAGCCGACCGCAGGGCGGTCCAGCGCAAGGGATCGCAGTGAGGCCGCGCCGCCACGCTCGCCGCGTCGTGATCGCAGCCCGACGCGTCGTTAACCAACCGATTACCATGCGATCCTAGCGCAATCGGCAGAACCGGCGCCTCCGCGCCGGCCGGTCGCGCATGATGAACACCGCAATATTTCTGTATTCCTGGTCCGCCGCGGCCGCGACGCACCTCGATCTGTTCGGATCTCTGGGCTTGCTCCTGGGCTTTACTGCCGGCGTGATGCCGCGGCGCGCCTGGATCCTTGCTGCCTCGGCGGCTTGTGCGGCCTGTTTCGGCGCGCATTACCTGACGCTCGGGGCACTCACCGGGACGGCGATGTGCGCCATCTCGGTGCTGCAGAGCCTCGTCTCCCTCCGCTGCATCGGCACGCCGGGTCGGAGCGGCTGGGTTCCGCCCGTCTTCACCGCCAGCACCGTCGCGGCCGCGTGCCTGACCGTGGCCACGTGGAACGGGTGGCCATCGGCCTGCGCGGCCCTGGGCACGCTGCTCGCCACCGGCGCGCGGCTGCAGGCGGCTCCGCAGATGATGCGCCAGCTGTTCCTCGGCGCCTCCCTGTGCTGGGCCGGGCACAACCTTCTGGTCGGCTCGGTCTTCGGTTTGACCTGCGACGTGCTGACGATCCTCGGCCTCGGGATCGCGCTCATGCGCGCCGTCCCGGTGGCGCCCGTGGAACCGGTCGCACCGGACTGCGCGCGCGCGTGAGGCGCGCCGAACCTGCGGCGATCCATACGGGAAATTCGTCGCGGTTCCGCTGTTGCACAGGTGCGGGGTCGCCACGCCGGACGCCCAAGTGAGAGACCGGGACTTGCCCGAAGCAACCTATCCACCCCTCGACGTTCTCAAACCCGTGGCCGATGGCGTCTGGATCGTCGACAGCGGTCCGCTCCGGGCCCTCGGCATTCCCCTGCCCGTCCGGATGACCGTGATCCGGCTTCGGGACGGGGCGATCTGGCTGCACTCGCCGACGCGCTTCGACGAGAGATTGTATCGCGCGATCGCCGCGCTGGGGCCGATCCGCCATCTGGTCGCCCCCAACATCGCCCATTGGACCTTCCTGAAGGACTGGCAAACCCATTGCCCGGAGGCACTGACCTGGGCGGCGCCGAACCTGCGGCAGCGTCGCCAGGTCCGTCGCTCCGGGCTGCGCATCGACCGGGTGCTGGAGGATGCCGCGCCCCCCGACTGGGCGGCGGATCTGCGTCAGATCGTCGTGCCGGGCGGCTTCGGGTTTCGGGAGGTCGCGTTCTTCCACAGCGCGAGCCGGACGCTGATTCTGACTGATCTCGTCCTCAATCTGGAGCCGGTGAAGATGCCGGCCCTCCTGCGCCCGTTCCTGCGTCTCGCCCACATGACGCCGCCCTACGGCGAGCCGCCGCCCTATCTGCGCTTCGTCATCAAGCTCCGCAGGCGCGACGCGGCGCGTGCGGCGGCAGACCTCGTCGGCCTGGCGCCCGAGCGGGTCGTGTTCGCGCACGGCCTCTGGTTCGCGGGGGACGGTACGGCGCGCCTGCGGCGCTCGCTCCGCTGGCTCGGGACGCCGTCCTGAGAGCCGTCGGCGTCAGGCTGCGGTGGCGAGCTGGCGCATGATCCAGGCCCGGGCCGCCCCGAGGTCCGCGAAGAGCGACGGCGCGGCCGGTCCGATCGGGCCGAACCCGGCCTCCAGGAACCATTTCCCGGCATCCTCGTCGTGCTGCGCCGAGAGACGGACCAAGACCGCGACCAGAAACCCGTCGGCGAAGACGAGCTGACTTTCAGCATCGTCGCTGCCGGTTGCGACCTGCACGGCCTGCAGGTTCAGGATCATGTGGACATCGACTTCGAGACGAAAACAACACGAAGGATTGCGGCCGGACGAGACCGTCGCGCGACAGTGACGGGCGCGGATTTTCGTGCCGGTCCCTCTGATCAATCGGCCCTTCGCGACGAAGTTCCGGGCTGGACCGCCCGGTTGGCCAGGGATGGACCGGTCGCCCTGGAAAGCAGGATTGCAGAGGGAGGACAGGGGAATGGCCCGCGGGCCGGCCCTTGTCCCGGATGCGGACCTCTCCCCACTTGGCCCGCATTCGGCACGCGGCCGGCGGCCACCCCGTCCGGGAGCCGCGGGCGATGGTGAGCGTTCCGGCCTGAAGGCCGGGACGATCCGGTCCGCTCAGGCGCCGGCCCGGCCCATTGCGACCGTCCCGTCCGCCCGGTTCAGGGCGCTGACGCGTGGGCCGCGCAGCCCCGGATTCTGCTGCTCCAGGGCGTCGAGAACGGCGTTGGCGGCGTCGATGATCGCGCCGGGGGATCCGCCCGGGATCTCGGGCCGGATCGCCTCGGCGAGACGCGCGAGGCAGGTCTGCTCGATCTGCGGGTGATCGGCCCCAGCGGCCTGGCGCCAATAGGCGGCGTAGACGTTCTCGGCGATCGTTCGGGCCGTCCGATCGACTCCCGGCGTGTCCTGCTGCATCGCGTCCCTGCCTCGATCTCGTGGTGATCGATACAAGGGTGGCTCCCGGAGCGCCGCGTTCAAGGCTCTCCCGGCACGCCGTCCGCGACGGAGCCGGCCCCCTCGATGGTGCGGGCAAGTTCGGTCAGCACCTCCTCGACCATCGGCGGCCAGGGTGCCTTCTCCTCGTCCATGAGGCGTGCGGCGCTGACCAGCGCGGAGATCTGCGCCTCGTAGACCGGTCGGCCCACCAGCTGCGCGTAGCGCACCCGCGCCGCGAGCGCCGTGGCGAGGCGCTGCACCTCCGCGATCTTCGCGCCGCCGTCGCCGTTACCCATCCGTCCGCCCCCTCGGGATCCTCATCGATCCTCATAGGCCATGGCAGGGATGCAGTCAGGACCGGCTACCAGGCCTGCAGGATCCGGCCGCCGACGAGCGCGACCACGATCCCGACCAGCAGCGCCATGGCGATGTCCCGGAGCGGAGCGGTGATCCAACCCGGCTTCGGGACCGGTTGCGACACGAAGCGTGTCAGGCTCTCGGGCAGAGCCGGCGCGGGCGGCAGGGGTCTCCGGCGCGTTCCATTGCGGATGCGGTGCATGGGCTTGGTCCCCGGCGAACTCAGGCAGTCTCGACCCGGCGGGAGGGGGCGGCCGCCTGCGCCTTCCGCGCGGCGGTCTTCGGCCGGACGAAGTCGCCGAGGGGCTTGCAGACTGGGAGGCCGATCACCTCTGCCGGTCGTGGCCCGGCTTGCGTCGCCGGTGCGCGCGCCACCGAGGCGTCGGGCTCGGCGGCGATCTCGGTTGCTTCATCGCCCACGTTCGGCAGATCGACTCGGTGTCCGATCAGGTACGCTTCGAGGTCGATGAGGCGGTGGCGCAGGCGCCAGATGTCGTTCTCGACGCCGTTGATCTGGACCAAGAGGTCGGACACGGTGCCCTGACGCGCCGCGATGGCCGACAGCACGGCGGCCCGCTCGTTCAGCAGAACGGCTCTGACGGTCGGGTTCATGCGCGTGCCTCCGGATGTTCGATCGGCACCATCCGCCACTTCTGTCGCGGAGAAAGTTCTCAAAATGGCTTAGCCGTTACGCCCGAAGGTGAGCGCCTGCATTCGACACCGTCTGGGCGCTGATCCGCCGCGGAATGCCGCGCGTCGGGGAACTTCCCGCGCGCGCATGCGTCAGTTTCTCGCAGACCGACGCACGCAGTGCTGGGAGCTTCTCATGTGCAGATCCGCGATTCTCGCCATGGCCGCCCTGACCCTGGCCTCCGTCACCGCCTGGGCCGATCCGGTGAGCCAGACGGGAACCGGGGGCGGTCCCGACACGGCCGCCAAGGCGCCTCACACCGCGGCGACCGGCCAGACGGTGCCCAACCCGAGCGCCCTCGGCCCGAACGAGACCGGCAGCATCGAACGGCGGGACGCCGTCGAACAGCGCAACGACGCCATCACGCGCGGCATCTGCATCGGCTGCGACCGGTGAGGCCGGGCTGCTCCCGGGAGCGGGTATGACGAGGGTTCATGGCCGGGCTCCCATGGCTGCGGTCGGGGCTTGAAGCCGCGGCCGCCCTGGGCCAAATCAGCGCTCCTTACCAACCATGAACAGGAGTCGAAGCGTGGCCACCGAGTCTGCCCAACAGGCGACGGAGAAGTCCTATTTCGGCCTGACCCTCTCGCAACATGCGGAGCGGATCCGGAAGCTCGCGGCGGAACGCGGCCTGACCGGGGATGTATTTGACCGGGTGACCGCGCAGGCCGTCGCGATGATCCCCACCATCCGGTTGAACGACACCGCCCAGCGTTAGACCGGGCCGGACCGATCATCGTTCGGCCCGCAGCCCCTTGATCATGCGCCGGGCGATGGTCCGCACGGCCTCATCGTCCCGCGCCTCGCCCTCAACCGTGTCCCACAGGTGGGCGAGGCTGCCTTCAAGCTCGTCCAGCAGTTCTGGATGGCGCCGCGCCAGGAATTGCATCGTCCCGAACAGAAGATGCTCCGTCGCCATCTCGCGGCGACGCGCCTCGGTGACGGGATCCGGATGCGGCTTGGGGGTCTGATCGCTCATGGACGCCAAACGGTGCGCGCGCGCCGCGGTTCGGCCAGGTAGACGCGGTGCGACGCCGCGGCTCTGCAGGTCGCGGTTGAGAACGCACCCACGCGTCGATGGGGCGCGCCCACCGTTCCGAAACGCCTGTCCGGGGCGCCCAAGGTGAGCCTAGACCCGAAGGATCACGCCGGAGGCGGGCAAGCCAGAACCTCTGTCGGAAGAGACCCGGAGACCCGGGGCGCGGCGGGGCTGAATTCCGGACTCCGCTGCGCGACACCGGGGTGGTCGGACGCGGCCGCGACGTCGCTCCGCAGAGGCACGGATCGAAGCGGATCCCGGGCACCGAGCGATGAAACCGGCTCCCTGTCACGCCCAAAGCTTGCCGCGACGAACGTGGCCCGGAACAGCGTCGGTCGCGCCCGGTTTGCCCGGCAGAACCAGGCGTCCGGAGAGGGTAGACGATGGCCGAGACGGATCCGCGCAAACCTGGGGACGAGGCCCCGCCCGGCACGCCGGGGACCGGCGAGAATCTGTGCCGAACCTGCGGCGGCACCGGCAAGGTCGCTGACGCGAGTTGTCCCGAATGCAAGGGCACCGGCAAGGTGACGACCGGTATCGGTGGAGCCTGAGGTCCCGCCCGAACGAGCGAACCGCTACCCGCTCAGCGACGGAGCGCGCCGAACCAGGCGGCGACCGGTTCCACGAACGCGGCCCAGGTCCGCGACCAGACCGTGCCGGTGCGCGCATCCGCCGGGCGAGCGCCGGCCATCAGGGCCGCCACCAGGGCGTCCTCTCGGGGCTTGCACTCGTCGAGGGCGTTGCGCTCATCGCCGGCGCGGCTCTGGCCCGTCGGCTGATGTACCCTGGCCTCCCGCAGGCAGCGATGCCAAGCGCGCTCCAGCTCGGCAGGATCAGGAACGCCTGCGGCCGAACCCGCGGCCGCAGGATCGGTGGCCAGAAGGAACATCGCGGACAAGCTGAGCACCGGCATGCGCATGGCCGTTCTATGCCCGATTCGCCTGCGCCTCGGATAGAACGTAGCGGCAACAGTGGCCGCCGCCTGGTGCGGCCGCTCATCCGGGCCGGTCGGCCTTCGCCATCCGGCAGCTGTGATCCATGAGGTACTCGGCGCTGGCCTCCGGCTCCCGATAGGCCAGGAGGATCATCCCGCCCCGCGGATCTTCGGGCACGGCCTCCACCGCCGCGAAGGTCGCATCGTGCAGATGACCCTGCCAGCCCGGCACGTGGGCCAGGGCCGCGAACGGGTTGAAGTCCGCCACGGCGTCGGCCGGAACCCGCAGGGCGATGTAGGGCACCTCCTCCAGCGGCACCGGGAACGGGGACCAGGCCTCGCCGACCGCGCCGCCATGGACCTTCAGGGCCGCCATAACGCTCCGGCGCATGCAGTCGAGGTGGATGTGCAACTGGTCCTGGCTGCGGCCGTCTGCGGAATTCACCTCCAGGCCCACCGCCGATACCGGCAGCCGGTTCTGCAACGCATCCGACACGTAGTGTCGGGCCGCCAGTGCCGCGCGCCAGTAGGCGGCTCCCCGCGGGCCCTGAAGCGCGGGGGCCTCGATGCCCGAGACGCTGTCGGTAGGCATCACCACCGTGTGGGTGGGGTGTCCCGGCGCGCGCAGCACCGCCGTTCCCGGGCGCGCGCCGTCGCCGAGGTCGACGGCCAGACAGGGAAAGCTCCGGCCCGCCGCCTTCTTGGCGAGCACGCAGCCCTGCAGCGCCACCCAGAGCACGTCCCGCACCGGGTTGGCCGCGATGGCGGCGGGGATCGCCGTGAAGGCGAAGAGGGTGGCGACGACCAGAATACCACGCATGATGAGATGTTCCGGTCTCCGGCCGTCGTTATGATACGGGCGGCGCCGCGCCATCATTGTACGCGGCCGCCGTCGATGTGAGGTTACGTTTCCGCGATGCTGAGATCGAACGTGCGGTGGCGGGGCCTGATACGGGTCGCGGCCTGGATCCTGGTGGCGCTGATCGCCGTGGTCACGCTGGTGCCGATCGGCCTCCGCCCCGTGGTCACGGCCAATCCCAGCATCGAGCGCATCGCGGCCTACGCAGCGGCCGGGCTGCTCATGACAGTGGCCTACCCGCGGCACTGGCTCTGGATCCTGGCCGGCAGCGTGGTGCTGGCCGGCGGTCTGGAAGCAGGCCAGACCCTCACCGGATCCCGCCATGGCCGATTCGACGACTTCCTCGTAAAGGCGGGCGCCGGCCTTGTCGGCGCCGTGGCGGGCCGCCCGCTCGCGATCCTGGCCGACCGCCGATTCGGCAGCGGCCTGTTGGCCAGCGATGCGTTGGCTAGCAGTCCCTTGGCCAGCGGGACCCGCAATGGCCGTGATCTGGGCGACCGGACCTGCGGATGAGTCCCGCCGGACCGGTTCGCTGACGTCGCGAGAGGATAGGGGCGAAACGTAGGGCGTCGCGACGGTGGCCACTCGCGCGCCTGTAGTCCGTGCATGGATGCGACACCTTTTCGGCGCGTAGCAACCAGCTTCCGGCGGAAACCGCCGAGCTTGACCCGCGTTGCCTCACGGGGCTCTCACGCGAGGTGCGGCATGTTCGGCGCGGCCAAGCTCACGGGACGGTTCTGGTTTCGCAAGACGTGGACGGGCAAGCTGGTCCTGCTTGTCGAAGAGGAAAGGCCGCGGTGGTTCAGCCGGGCCGGTCTCACCAAGCTCCGCTGGCGCGACGCCCGCCTCCTCGACCTGGCCGAGGCGCCGATGCGGACGCTGATGAGCCTTGAGCGCAGCTATCGCGCCGATTACGCGTCCGGGCCGGCGCGGGTGCTGCAGGCCGTCGTCCCGCCGGGAACGCGCGGCGCGGTCGCGGTGCCGATCGAGAGTGCGGCCAGCGCCTGAGCGCCCAGAGGGCGCGGGCCGAGCTTGGAGGGGCATGGCTCGGCCCGCCTGTCGTTCGGCTTCTTGCCCCCGAAACCGGAGCGACCCTGCCAGGTACCACGGCAGGATTAACGCTTTCTAAAGCCGCCCGTACGGCTCCGTCCCGCGCGATGGCGGGCCAGCCGATACGGCGGCGCGCGCAACCATCGTGTCTGAAAGTATCCAGCGCCAAAAGCGCCACTGATCTATGTTGGTATTCGTCGATGCATCCGGTAGATAACAGGCATTATGGGATATCTTCATGCAGATAAGGACTTGACTGTCGAGAAGCGAATCCACGTTCATGGATCACTCACACGTGAGAGGCGCCCATGGAAGATAGCAATCCTGCACCGCACCAGGACCCGATCGATTTCGTTGAGCTGACCGCCGACATTGTTTCGGCTTATGTGGCCAACAACTCGGTTCCGGTTCCCGACCTCCCGTCGCTCCTGTCCGGCGTTCATGCTGCGCTGGCCGGTCTTGGCCAGACGACGGCCTCGGCCGAGCCGGAGTTCAAGAAGGCGACACCGGCGCAGATCAAGAAGTCGGTCACGCCCGACGCCCTGATCAGCTTCATCGACGGCAAGCCGTACAAGACGCTGAAGCGTCATCTCACCGGCAACGGCATGACGATCGAGCAATACCGGCAGCGCTACGGGCTGCCGCCGGACTACCCGACGACCGCGTCCAACTACTCGGCAATGCGGGCCGAATTCGCTCGCAATGCAGGCCTGGGCCACAAGCGCCGGGGCCCTGCCACGAAGCGGAGCGAAGCCTCGGACGCCGTCACGCCTCCGGAGGCGAGCGGCACGAAGTCGAGCAAGGGCCGCAAGTCCCGGAAGGCCACCGCGGAGGCGTGAGCGCCGGCCGCGCTCCGGCGCCCGATCACCGGGCACGGAGCTGGGATGACGGGATCGGGCGCGCCGCGCTGGCTGCATCCGCCCGTCACCTCCGGGCCGCCGCGCGTCGGAACGACGCCTGCGGCCGGCCGTTGGCCCCGCTGAACGCCCGACCGAGCGCGACGGAGCCAAGCTTGAGCCGATCGATCCCCACCCTTCTCTTCGCCGCCGCGACCATGGCCGCCCTGCCAGCCGCGGCCTGGGCGCAGGACCGGCCCGGACCGGAGCCGCGCGCCGAGACTGCGCCGAAGCCGGCAGCCGACACGAAGGATCCGGGCAAGACTGCGACCGACGCGGTCACCCATCCGTCCGCCGTGCCCCCGACGGAGGGCGAGGTCGGTACCGGCAAGCCCCCGGCCACCGGGACTGCCTCGCCGACGGGCCGTTAACCCCCGCCGCATCCCCAGGCCGAGAACTTTTCCAGCTGGGCGGCGTATCCCTGTCGCGGCCAAGCATTGGCCGTGACGGGCGAGGTGAGCCGGATCATGCGTCAAGACCGGGTCGTTCACGCCCGCCGCGAGCCCGCCCGCCCCGATCGAAGCTCCGCCCACCCCTGGTACCGTCTCCTGCGCCGGCACAGCACCGGGATCGCCGCGCCGGATCCCGGGCTATGGGTTCTCGCCCTGGCGATCAGCGTGGTCGATGCGATCTGGATGGGGGTGGCCGGGGTGGCGGCCGAGCCCTTGGGCTTCAGCCTCGCCGGCGGGGCCGTTCTTGTCCTGCTGATCGCGGCCTCCTGCCTGAGCACGGTGAAATCGGATCCGCCCCTGCGCGGCATGGCCCTGGCGAGCGCATTCCTGATCGCCTTCACGGTGCCGGTGGCGGTCCTGCACTTCCTGGCCGCCGGGCTTGGACTGCCCTTCATCGACGGCATTTTGGCCCGCATCGAGACTGCCCTCGGCTTCGACTGGACGGCCCACGTGGCTTTCCTGGCCCGGCATCCGACCCTGTCGTGGTGGCTGGCGCTCGCTTACCACTCCAGCGGGCCGCAGGTCGGGCTCGTGGTGATCGCGCTGAGCGCGACCCGCCGGCTCGGTCGGCTCTGGACCTTCATCCGACTGTTCGCTGCGACGCTGCTCTGTGTGGTCGCCCTCGCGGCGCTGCTGCCGGCGCTCGGACCCTACGCCCATTATGCGCCGCACCTCGTCCCGTCCGAGCCGCTTGAGACGGTGGGCGCGCTCTGGCACCTGGAGCCGGTGGCGCGGCTGCGGGCCGGTACCCTGCACACGCTGGCGCTCGGCGACCTGCGCGGACTCGCGACCTTCCCATCCTTCCACGTCTGCCTGGCGATCCTGACGGCCTGGGCGCTCGCACCGGTGCCGCTCCTCGGCCTCCTCGCCGCCCTGCTCAACCTGGCGGTGATCGTCGCGACGGTCGGATCGGGGGGCCATTACCTGTCGGATGTGCTGGCGGGCGGGCTGCTGGCCCTCGCCGCCCTCGCCTGCCGGGACAGAGCTGTGCGGCGCGCGCCGGCCGGCGCCTCGACTCGTCGGGATCCGGCAGCGCGGGCGATCGAGACGATCAGCCCCGCCGACGCCTGAGCGCGGCGGCTCCGCAGCGAACAACCCCGCGCCCGGCGGATTAGCCGAGGAGCGGAGATGTGAGCGACGATGACCCGGACCCGGTGGACGATCCGCGACATGCCGAGCCAGACCGGACGGCGGGCGATCGTCACCGGCGCGACCAGCGGGCTCGGCTTCGAGGCCGCCCTCGCCCTCGCCGGGGCGGGCGCCGCGGTGATCCTCGCCGCCCGCGACGTAGAGAAGGCGCAGCGCGCCATGGCGTCGATCCGGCGCCGTCATCCGGGCGCGCGGCTGGACTTCCGCCATCTCGATACCGGCAGCCTCGCCTCCGTGCGCGCCTTCGGCGCGGCGTGCCGGGCGGATCAGCGGCCGGTCGACATCCTCCTGCTCAATGCCGGCATTGCCTCCGTTCCGAGGCGCGAGGAGACGGTGGACGGATTCGAGCGCCAGCTCGGCACCAACTATCTCGGCCATTTCGCGCTTACCGGGCTGCTCCTGCCCCTCATACCCGCGCAGGCGACCTCCCGGATCGTGCCGGTGGCGAGCCTCGCGCATCGGCGAGGACGGATTCACTTCGACGATCTCCAGCTCCAGCAGGGCTACGGGCCGCAGAAGGCCTACCGGCAGTCGAAGCTCGCGATGCTGATGTTCGGGCTCGAACTCGACCGGCGCCTGAAGGCGGCGGGCTCGCCGATCCGTGCGGTCCCGGTCCATCCCGGAGCGGCGCGGACGGATGTGTTCCGCCGCGGCGACCGGGCCGGTCCGGTCCAGCGACTCGCCGGGCACCTGATCTTCACGGTGATCGGCCAGCCCGCGGCGCGGGGCGCGCTGCCGCTGCTCTTCGCCGCCACGGCGCCGGAGGCCGAGGGCGGCGCCTATTACGGGCCCGATGGGATCTGGGAGCTGCACGGCTATCCGACCCGGGCCGACATCGCCGCCCAGGCCCGCGATTCCGCCGCCGCTCAGCGGCTCTGGTCCCTGTCCGAGACGCTCACCGGACTCGACTGCACCGTCTGATCCCGCTCATCCGGAGGGCGGCGCTTGCCCCCCGCTCCCGCCCTCCATAGATCCTGATGATGACGGCACTCCCCTTCGACAACAGCTATACCCGCCTGCCAGAGCGCTTCTACGCGCGTCGGCCCCCCACGCCCGTGGCGGCGCCGCGCTTGGTCCGGCTGAACCGCGCGCTCGCCGAGGAACTCGGTCTCGATCCGGACTGGCTCGCCGGCCCGGACGGCGTCGCCGCGCTCGCGGGGAACGCCGTCCCGGAGGGCGCCGATCCGATTGCGGCAGCCTATGCCGGGCATCAGTTCGGCCAGTTCGTGCCGCAGCTCGGCGACGGCCGGGCGGTCCTCCTCGGCGAAGTGGTCGACCGCGATGGGCATCGCCGCGACATCCAGCTCAAGGGGGCGGGCCCGACCCCATTCTCCCGGCGGGGCGACGGGCGGGCGGCGCTCGGCCCGGTACTGCGCGAATATCTCGTCAGCGAGGCCATGGCGGCGCTCGGCATCCCGACCACCCGGGCGCTCGCCGCCGTCACCACCGGCGAGCCGGTGGTGCGCGAGACGCTCCTGCCCGGCGCGGTCCTTACCCGCGTGGCCGCAAGCCATATCCGAGTCGGAACGTTCCAGTTCTTCGCAGCGCGCGGCGACGTCGAGGGCCTGCGCGCCCTCGCCGACCACGTCGTGGCCCGGCACTATCCCGAGGCCGCTACGGCCGCGAGCCCCTACTGGGCGCTGCTGGAGGGCGTCGTCGTCGCCCAAGCCGACCTCGTCGCCCGCTGGCTGCATGTCGGCTTCGTCCACGGGGTGATGAACACCGACAACATGTCGGTCGCCGGCGAGACGATCGATTACGGGCCCTGCGCCTTCCTCGACGCCTATGATCCCCGGACAGTCTATAGCTCGATCGATCGGAACGGCCGCTACGCCTATGGCCAGCAGGCGCGCATCGCGCTCTGGAACCTGACCCGGCTCGCCGAGACCCTGCTGCCGCTGCTCGCCGACGACGAGACCGCCTCGGTCGCTGAGGCCGAGGCGGCGCTGGCTCTCTACGCGCCGCGCTTCGAGGCCGCCTATCACGGCGGCTTGGCCCGCAAGCTCGGCCTCGCCGAGACCCGGGAAGGCGACCCCGCCCTGGCGGGCGACCTCCTCAAGCGCATGGCCGAGAACCAGGCCGACTTCACCCTGACGTTCCGCAATCTCTGCGCCGCCGCGGAGCGCCCGGAGGCCGACGCGGTCGTGCGCGACCTTTTCGTCGATCCCACGGCTTACGATGCCTGGGCGGTTGAATGGCGCGGCCGGCTGGCGCAGGAGGCGCGTGACCCGGCCGAGACCGCCGACGCGATGCGCCGGACCAATCCGGCCTTCATTCCGCGCAACCACCGGGTCGAGGCGATGATCGAGGCGGCCGTGGAGCGGGCGGATTTCGCGCCGTTCGAGACGCTCCTGGCGGTTCTGTCTCGCCCCTATGCGGACCAGCCGGACCACGCCGCCTTCGCCGCGGCGCCCGAGGGCGGCGGCGTCGGCTACCGCACCTTCTGCGGCACGTGAGGCGGTGCGCCGCCGGTCAATGGCGCGGCCAGGTGAAGATCTCGCGCACGCCCCCCTGATGGCGAAACCAGTGGACGCGGGTGGCGGGATTGAAACCGTGATCCCGGTACGACGTAGCGATCACGGAAACGAGAGTTTCCGCCGCCGACCGGTCATGAATGTCGTAGGCCAGAAGTTGCTGCGTGCCTGCATTCGCGCGGGCGAGATCGCGAACCAGTATCGAATACGACATATCTCCCCTCCTTTCGACCAGAACAATCTAATCAAGAATATCTCTTGAGGGCTATGATTGTTCGCAGCAGGATCATGTAAAGGTTAAGCAATATTAACGGGATTGCGTTCATTTGATACGGCTCCGATTCGGGCCTTCGTTCGATGTGCCTTCCCGGGCATGACGAGTGCGGCGGACAGCTCCCCGGGGCCGCGCGCAGGAACGGCGCCGAGGCAGCGATTGGAAACGTCCGCCCCGTGCGCCGTCGAACCGCGCCGCGACCGTGGCCACCGGAATGTCGCCCGGACTCAACGGGATTTGCCCGGGCCGACCCTACATGTCGCGGCGCAGGCGCCTGCCGAAACCGGCCGGCGCACGAATGGGGGAACCTTGAGACGATGCTGAATCGGATCCTCGCATGGCTCGCCGCGCCGGCCATCGCGCTGCTCATCGCCTTCCCCGATGCGCAGGCGGCTGGGATCGTCGTCGCCTCCAAGATCGATACGGAGGGCGGGGTGCTCGGGAACATCATCCTGCAGGTCCTGAAGGCCAGAGGCCTACCGACAGTCGACAAGATCCAGCTCGGCGCCACCGCGATCCTGCGTCAGGCCCTGATCGAGGGTCAGATCGACATCTATCCCGAATACACCGGTAACGCGGCGTTCTTCTTCGGGAAGACGGATCTCCCTGTCTGGAAGGACCCGGAGGCGGCCTACCGGACGGCCCGGGACTTGGACTTGGCCGCCAACGACATCGCTTGGCTGACCCCGGCCTCGGCCAATAACACCTGGGCCATCGCGTTGCGCCAGAACATCGCGCAGGCGGCGGGCCTGAAGACCATGAGCGATTTCGGCCGCTACGTAGCGGGCGGCGGTGCGATCAAGCTCGCCGCGTCGTCGGAATTCGTGACTGCCGCGGCCGCGCTGCCGGCCTTCGGCAGGACCTACGGCTTCGCGCTCAAGCCCGAGCAACTCGTCATCCTGGCCGGCGGCGACACGGCTGCCACGATCGCCGCTGCGGCAAGGGGCACCTCTGGAACGAACGCCGCCATGGTGTTCGGCACCGATGGCGGCCTCGCGGCCGCGCGCCTCGTGATGATGGATGACGACAAGGGCGTGCAGCCGGTCTACCAGCCGGCACCTGTGGTCCGCGGGGCTGTCCTGAAAGCCCACCCCGAGATCGCCAGGGCCCTAGATCCGGTCTTCCGCAGGCTCGATCTCGCCACGCTGCGGGATCTCAACGGCCGCGTCCAGATCGGCGGCGAGCCCGCCTCCGCCGTCGCGGCGGATTTCCTCCGGCAGAACGGGTTCGTGCGTTGAGCAGCCCGCACAGACAGCACGGCGACCCGCGTCTTTGCGAGCGGAGCGTAAGCGACCCAGGGCCGCGCGACATCGGACGCGATGGTGCCCACGGGATTGCTGCTCGCCGCGCGAAGAGACGGTGCAGAATCCTCAACGGCCTTCCGAAGGATCCTGCGTCGACAAGCCGACGCTCCGTCGGCAAGGATGGTCGGCGGGCCGCAGGGACGCGTCGCGGAGCCGGTCACCAGTCGCATGAAATGGGCCCCCGTGCAGACCAGACTTGAACTAGCGCCGCCGGGCACCGTCAGAGCTTGAGGATGGGGGAACGTTCCACGACCGGGCTGTTCCGCCCCGGCGTCGATCCGCTGGGCTCGGCCTTCGCTGTCCTGCTGGCACTGAGCCTGCTCATCCTGCCGCTGATGACGACCCGACCGAACAGGATCGCGGCCGGCTCCGGGCTCACCGCTTGGTCGGCGCTTCCGCTCGGCGAGGCGCTTCTCCTCGGGGGCATCGTCGCCGTCGCCCTGCCGCTCCTGGCCCTGCGAGCGGCACCGCTCCTGCGCCTCGTCGCCGCCGCCGCAACGCTGCTTCTGCTCGGCCTCGCGGCCGGCTGGGCGGCCGACCATTTGACCGCGCCGGGCGACCGCTACGGCCGGGTCTCGCCGGATGCGGGCTGGTGGTTGGCCTTCGTGACGGCGGCCCTCGCCGTCGGCGACGGGCTGGCGCGGCTGCGGCCGGGACCGGTCCTGCGGATCGCTCTGCTGGCGTCGTTAACGACGGTGACGGGGCTCGCCCTGCGAGCCGGGTTCTGGAACAACCTCTCGGTCCTGCGGGAATATGCCAGCCGCTCCGACACGTTCGGCCGGGAGTTGCGGACCCATGCGGGACTTGCCCTGGCCTCGGTGGCGGCCGCCGCCGCTCTGGGCATCCCGGCGGCCATCCTGGGCCGCCCGGTCCCGCCGCTGCGGACCGGCCTGCTCGCCACCCTCAACGTCGTGCAGACCATCCCGTCCATGGCGCTGTTCGGGATGCTGATCGCGCCGCTCGCCTGGATCGGCCGGGAGATTCCGGGCGCGGCCGCCCTCGGCATCGCGGGGATCGGCGCCGCACCAGCCTTCGTGGCGCTTCTGGCCTATGCGCTCCTGCCCGTGGCCGCAGCGACCGTCACCGGCCTCGACGCCGTGCCCTGGCGGGTGCGCGACGCCGCCCGGGGCGTCGGCATGACCGCGCGGCAGCGGCTGTTCCAGGTGGAGCTGCCCCTCGCCCTCCCGGCGATCCTGACGGGAATCCGGATCGTCCTCGTCCAGAATATCGGGCTCGCGGTGATCGCGGGGCTCGTGGGCGGCGGCGGCCTCGGCGTGTTCGTCTTTCAGGGCATCAGCCAGAATGCGGGCGATCTCGTCCTGCTCGGCGCGCTGCCGACCGTCGCCATGGCGACCGGCGCCGCCGTGCTGCTCGACGCGGTCATCGACCTGAGCCGCGGCCACGCGGCGGAGCGGATTCCATGATCGATCTCGCCGAGGTGAGCCGCGTCTTCGACGGGCGCGCGGTCGTGGCGGGCGTCACCCTGCGGGTCGAGGCCGGGACGATCCTGACGGTGGTCGGCACCTCGGGATCGGGCAAGACGACCCTGTTGCGGATGATCAACCGCCTGATCGAGCCGAGCGCCGGCACGATCCGGATTGCGGGCCGGGACATCCGGGAGGTGCCCCCACATCGCCTGCGGCGCGGGATCGGCTACGCTATCCAGGGACACGGGCTGTTCCCCCACCGCACGGTCGCGGAGAACATCGCGGTGGTGCCGAACCTCATCGGCTGGGCGCGCGGGCGGATCGCCGCCCGGGTCGATGAACTCCTCGGCCTGTTCAACCTCGATCCGGCGATCTACCGGGACCGCCTGCCGGCGGCGCTCTCGGGGGGCGAGCAGCAGCGGATTGGCGTCGCCCGGGCGCTCGCAGCCGAGCCGCCGATTCTGCTGATGGACGAGCCCTTCGGCGCCCTCGATCCGATCATCCGCAGCCGGGCGCAGGAGGATCTGCTGGCGATCCAGAAGCGATACGGAACCACGATCGTGCTGGTGACCCACGACATGAACGAGGCCCTGCACCTGGGCCACCGGATCGCCGTGATGGATGGCGGACGTCTGGTCCAGGAGGCCGCGCCGGCGGACCTTCTCGGCGCGCCCGCCACCGCCTTCGTGGGCGCCCTCCTCGGCAGCGGCGACCGGGCCTTCCAGCTCATGAGCCTGCGCGTCGTGGACGATCTCGTCGAGCCCGGGCCGGCACCGGGCCTGCCCATCCCGACCGGGACCTCGGTGCGCGTAGCCCTGGCGGAAAGCCTATGGTCCCGGCGCCCTGCCCTCCCGGTCAGCCGCGACGGCGTGGTCCTGGGACGGGTCACGCGGTCGGCCCTCGAGGCCCAGGGCGGCCGGCCGTGAGCCGGGCCTCGCGTTGCGCCTGGGCCGCGCTCCTCGCCCTGCTCGGCACGTTCCTGATCACGCCGGGCCGCTTCGCGCCACTGTTCCGCCCGCTCACCCCCGGCGACACGCCGCCGATCTACGCGCAGACGCCGCTGCTGACACTCGCCGTCAATCACCTCTTGCTGGTCGCCGTCGCAACCCTGACGGCCGCCGTGATCGCCCTCGGCCTCGCCGTCGCAGCGACGCGGCCGGCCGGGCGCGACGTGCTGCCGTTCGCCCGGTCGGTGGCCCGCGTCGGCCAGACCTTCCCGCCCGTGGCGGTCCTGGCCCTGGCAGTGCCGATCTTCGGGTTCGGCGCCGTCCCCACCCTCATCGCGCTCGTGCTCTACGGGCTGCTGCCGATCTTCGAGACCGCACTCACCGGACTCGACGGGCTCGATCCGGCGGTGATGGAGGCCGCGCGCGGCATGGGCATGACCGACTGGCAGCGGCTCCTCCGCGTCGAGCTACCCCTGGCGCTGCCGATGATCCTGTCAGGGATCCGCCTCGCTGCGGTCATCGGCCTCGCGACGGCGACGATCGGCTCGACGGTGGCGGCCAGCACCCTCGGCGAGGTCATCGTCTCCGGCCTCCTCACCGGCAACACCGCCTACGTGCTGCAGGGCGGCCTCGTGGTGTCGGCGCTGGCGCTCCTGATCGATGCCGGCTTCCGCTATCTCGAGCGCGGCGCGACACGCCGGGCTGGATTCGGTTCCTAGAAGCGGCTAGAAAGCCCGCGGGGCCGTACGCGCGACCCTGGGGCGTGGAACCCCCTGTCTGATGGTTGGTGCCGACCAGAACGGCACCCGCATCCTTGGCCATACGGTCGGGGAGCCTGCGACGCATGTCCAGGCGTTCCGGCGCTAAAGGTCGTAGGGACCGTTCAGACACGGTTTTCCAACTCCCCGACTCGGGATGGTCGAAGGCTCGTTCGCGGGGGCGCACCGCGAGCCAGAGCCCGTTGGGAGGATGGACCATGGGCTCCAGCGATCCCGATACGCGCAGACGGCAGCTTGCCCGGTTGCGCGCGGCCTACGAGGCCCATCCAGGCCGTCCGGACCCCACAGCCATCGGGAGCGGCGCGCGCCACTCGCGGGCGCTGCTGGGACGCATACTCGTTGTGCTCGGCGGCTTGCCGGACGTGAGCGGCCTGCCGGCGGTCGGACCGAGCGGAAACGGGCGCGCCCGGCCGTAGCGGGACCCGAACGCCTCCTCGTCCTGAACGGCGCGACGGCTCCGGCCACTGAAGACCAGCCTCCCGGCCAGACCCTGCAGATCACCGACTCGCCCACCACTCCGTCAGACGATTCCGACCAAAAAATCTCGTTGCGTTCGATCCATATTGAATATTCATCCGGCCGAGAACAGTATTACACGGACGCTCATGATTCGGTAGGCTGTCGTCCGACAGAACGATCGAAGCCGACCGGTCTCGAATGCGTCGGACTGGGAGGTCGCCATGACACCAAGGGCCATCCGCGCAGCATCCCTCACGAGTCCATCCGCCACCGCACTCGGCCTGCTTCTCCTCGGCGCGATCACGGCCCGCGCCGAGGACATGCCGCGGCAGGGTGATTTCAGGATCACCTATACGTCGACCAGTATCTCCGCACAGAAGCCTGTGGTGATCGGCGAGAACCGCACGGCCTCGGCGAGCATCAACATGATGACCGCCGTCAACGAATCGGGTGGCCGGCTCCTGCACAACATGGCCGGACGCTGCACTTCCGCCCCGCTCATCGACAATACCGCCAAGACCCTCGAGAATCACGGCTATTGCGACTACGTCGACGCCGACGGCGACCACGTCTTCGAGAAGTGGGACTATCCGGTTCAGCCTCTGGGCGCGGTCAACGAGGGGACGGGCGAGTGGATCGGCGGCACCGGCAAGTTCGCGGGCCTGTCCGGGACCATGAAGATCCGCTCCCGACGGTTGAACTCCCTCACGGAGGGTGCCGTCCAGGTCGTCGGCGAGAAGCTCGGCAGCTACAGCTTCACCAACACGGTGGCCAGCGCGAAGCCGGATTGACGGGCGCGGACGGGTTGGCGCGCCGCGGCGGGACAGGCGGGCCGAGTTGGCGGTAAGACGCCGCCCATGACGCCCGCCGACCGAGACCGGTTCGAGAAATGCCTCACCCTCGCCGCCCAGGGCGGCACGGCGGGCGAGCGCGCGGCCGCTTGGGCTGCCGCCGAGCGCATCGCCCGGGGCGCCGGACTCACCCTCGCCGAGGCGGCCGAGATCGTCCGGCGGAGTGGGCAGGCGTCCGAGCCCCGGGCGACGCGTCCGCCTCCGCCCCGGCGGACCTATCCTTGGGCGCAACCCAAGGCGCCGGTGACGCCTATCACGGTCGAGGAACTGCTCCGTCAGAAGGCCGAGACGGAAGCGTGGCGGAAGCGGTCGGCAGCCGCCGCCGACCGCCGCCGGAAGCGGGAGCGCGCCGACCAGGACGTCTACGCGGCGGAGCAGCGCGCCCGGCAGGCGGAGCGCGACCGGGACTGGGCGCGCACGCGCGCCGATCCTCCAGACACGGCGCGGAACGAGACCTGAGCGCAGGTCACCCGGCGGACAGCCGGTTCAGCGGTGATGCCGCGGGCGCGCGCCCCGGTGCGTTCGCACTCGGCGGTGGCGCGGCGCGATCCGCGGTGCCGCCTGCGGCTCCGCGGCGACCGCCGGGCCGGGCGCGACGCCGTCATGGGCCGCCACGACCCGCCGGGCCTCCTCGACGCTCATGTCGCAGGCGCTCGTCATGCCCTGCAGGGCACCCAGGGCGCGGTTGTATTCGGGGAGGTTGGTGCATCCGGGAACGCCCCAGGCCCCGGCGGGGGTCGGCGCCGCACCCGCGGCCGCCAGCATGAGGGCGGCAAGACCGTTCCTGACCGACACGGATCATCCTCTTGATCGCAAGGGCCCGATTCACGCCCTCGCTGAGGAAACGCGGTCATCCCCACGGTGGGTTCACCGTCGCGGAATCAGGCCCCGCCGCACATATGCTGCGAGTCGGGCAGCGTCCAAGAATCCAGCGTGCGCAGGTTGGTCGTGGTGTACATCTTGCCGCGATCGTCGCCCTTGGGGCAGCCGGTCGGCAAGGCGACGAGGCAGGTCAGGACCCGGTCTCCGACCCGCGACCGCCCGATGGGCTCGATATAGGCATAAGAGATGCCGTAGACGCCGTTCTTCAGATCGACGCTCGTCCCATCGCCTGTCCCGTCGCCCTTCGGCTTCACGAGCGTATCGCTGAAGCGGGTTCCGATCCGCGTGATCGTGGTCGACACGCAGGTGCCGATCCGTGTCGGCATCTGTGCCTCGGCGACGCCAGGCACGAGGCCGAGACCGCCAAGAAGGACGAGCACGCCGGCCAGACCTTTGCCGAAGCGGCCCGCCATCAGGCGGCTTCGAGCAGGAAATCGGCCCTTCGGAACATCAGCTCGCGCCGGTAGAAGTAGACGCCCTGCTGCCGCATTGCCGCATGCGCCGCATCCGCGTCGAACCCGTACGGCTTGTCCCGCGCGGTGTCGATGCAACTCACATACTTCCAGCGCACACCGTCGATCACCGACGGGATCGGCTGATCCTGCCGGACGGCGCAGAACTGCGCTCCATCGGAGGCCTCGACGAAAATGTAGAACGTCTTCCGCGCGCACATCCGAACCTCCAAAGGTCTCGGGGGTGTAACTGCAACGCCACGGTCAAGTTATAATCTCATTGCGCCACAATAGTCAAGCTTCTGCCACATTTCTGTCACGCATGAGACGGAGCACCCCGGCCGTCGGCCTCAGAGGCAACCGACGCGCCGCAGTGCGCCGATCAGCTTCCGGCCGACACGATAGCCGTTGAGGGACTCGGCGCCGAGGATGCGGACGGTCTCGGCCGTGGCGGTTCGATCGTAGAGGAACAGCTGGAAAACCGCCCGTCCCTGCGCCGGATTTCCAGCGCTGACCTGGCCGCAGAACGCCACCATGGGCTCCGCCCCTGCGGTGATCGGCCGGACCTTGCGGAACCGCACCAGACCCGCATCCGGGAACGCCGCCGCGACCCGGGCCCGCATCTCGGCTTCCGACGGATCATCCACCTCCTGCCCGTGCGCACAGGGCGCTGCGAGCAGCATTCCGAAGAGTGCCACCAGCAACACGCACCCTCGGCCTGCCGCAGGCACCGCGCGGTGCGTGGCCGTGAGGGCGGAAAAGCTCTGCACTCTCGGCCTCGACACGGTCAGGCGGCGTGTGGCGGTCATGGAGAGACTTCGCAATCCGGTAAGACGGCATTGGATCACGAAGACTGGCGAAGCAAAAGCGCCAGACCACTCCCCTTGAAATCTCAGACATGAGTGCCGGCTCATTCGCGACCGAACGCCATCGCATATTCAAGCAAAGAATTTTTTATTCAAATCAAGTCACTTGCCGGATACATCATGGATCATTGACACCCGATAATGTCCGAGTAAGCATGATGAACGGAAGGTTTCGCGAGGATCGAAGATGGGATCGATCGAATTGCGCACGGACCAGGACAGTCGCGAACCGACGCTCAGCGAGGTCGCGGTGCGAGTCGTAACCGCCTATCTGTCGTACAACGCGATCCCGCACACCAGTGTGCCGCCGCTTCTGGCGACCGTGCACGGAGCGCTGTTTGCACTCGCCGACCGACCGGAGGCCGTAGAGGCGCGCCCCGAACAGCCCTCGCCCGCACAGATCCGCGGGTCCGTCCGCCAGGATGGCATCGTCAGCTTCATCGACGGCCGATCCTACAAGACCATGAAGCGGCACCTCCGGGCGCATGGGCTCACGCCCGAACTCTACCGCGCGCGCTACGGGCTGCCCGATGATTACCCGATGACCGCGCCCGGCTATGCCGAGCGCCGCTCAACGATCGCCAAGGCGATCCGGCTCGGCCGAAGGGCCGCCTGACCGACGGAAGCCCGTCCGTTCCGCCGAGCGCCGCCGACGACCGCCGCCTTGGTGAACCGATCGCCCGCACGAGCGTAGATATGCCTATATGCCTGACGGGTGACGCGCGCCGGCGACTGTCGGTCCGGGCCTTCGGATCCCGGCGGCCGGTGCGGAAGGGCGAACCGGGGTCCGCACCTTGGGGCGGCGAGATCGATGAGGAGGAATGCGGGCATGAAGGGTCTGTCGGGCTGCGCCGCGATCGCCGTCCTTCTCGGCGCTGGACCAGCCGCCGCGCAGACCGTCCTGGCCCCGTCGGGCGACTCGGCCGTGACGCAGCCTGGCGGGACGGCGGGGCGGGCCGCGCGCCACAACATCCGGGAGGCCTACCGGAACGGGGACGTGGTCGGCCATTGGCCCGCCCTAGCCGCTCCCGCATCGCCGCCGGACCGGTCACGCCGCACGAACCCACGCTTCTAGAGAGCCGGATTCGACGCGCGATGCCCATTCGTGCCCCCGCGACGGACGGCGAGCGTCCGATCCGCGTTTGGGTGAGCGCGGCAAAGCAGACGTCCCGCGGCCCTGCTGGCCCCGAGCATTTTTGAAATCGTCCTGTCACAGGAGGCGAGCAGATCGAGGCGTGCGAGTCGACCGCGTAGCGCGGCGATTACGGTTCGAGATGTCCCGTCCCTATCCGACAGCCCGGTTCCGAACCTCACGGACAGGCGCTCGATGCTTCGACGTGTGATCGCCCTCTCGCTCCTGCTGTGCTGTGCTCCGGCCTGGGCCAAACCGCGCTGGCAGGAATTGCCGCCGACTCCCGCGCCGCTCGTCGGCGAGACCGCGGGCTATGCAGCGGTCAATGGCATCCGGCTGTATTATGCCAGAATTGGCAGTGGCCCGCCGATCGTCATGCTGCATGGCGGCTTGTCGAACTCCGATTACTGGGGTCACCAGGCCGAGGCGCTCGCCAGCCACCACACGGTCATCCTCGTGGACAGCCGTGGGCACGGCCGCAGCACGCGGGATGATCAGCCGTTCGGCTACGACCTGATGACCGACGACGTGGTCGGTCTGCTCGACATGTTGAGGATCCCACGCGCCGACGTCGTCGGGTGGAGCGACGGCGCGATCCTGGGTCTCGACATGGCGATGCGCCACCCCGACCGCGTCGGCAAAGTGTTCGCGTTTGGCGCCAATGCCGATCCTTCGGGCCTGATCGAGGGTGTGGAGAAGAACCCGACCTTCGCCGCCTTCATCGATCGGGCCGGCAAGGAGTACGAGGCCCTCTCGCCGACTCCGAAGGACTATGGCGCCTTCGTCGACGCGGTCGGCCGGATGTGGAGCGGGCAGCCGCACTGGACCGAAGCCGATCTGAAGCGGATCCGCACGCCGGTCCTGATCGCGGACGGCGACCACGACGAGGGTATCAAGCGCGCGCATACCGAATATCTCGCCGCCACGATCCCCGGGCCGGGTCTCCTGATCCTGCCGAATGTCAGCCACTTCGCCTTCCTCCAAGATCCGGCACTCTTCAACGCGGCGCTACTCGCTTTCCTGGATGGACAGTGATTTCCGCGAACGCACCTGCCTAACGTGACGGTCGCGATCCCGAACACTCACATCGAGAGGTGGCACGCAGCGCGTCGCGCGATGGCTCAGCGATGGACACGCGGACAGGCGGCCACCGCCGGTCGACCAGCTCAAATTGCAGATGGCGTCCTATCCGCCCGCGCCGGGCCGGCTCCTCCGAGCCGCGACGACCGCGCGCATGGTGGATTTGTGAGCGCCATCACGTTCCCCGATGCCGGGCGCACCGCTAAGGCGGTGCGTCACCGGCTGCGCGCATGCTCCGGATCGGAGAGGACACACGCGTGATCGATGCCCGAATTCAGGCCGCGAGGCCCCCCGATGCCGCCGTGCATACGGGAGGGTCGGTCGCGGCCGTGACGCAACGGCTCGACGCCCTGCCGATCACGCGGCTTCACGCGGCGGCGCTCGCGGTCTGCACGCTGGGCCTGTTCACCGACATCGCCGAAGTCGCCCTGAGCAACGCGTTGGCGGCGATCTTCCTCGCCCCACCCCACAACATGGCGCGCGGCAGCCTCTCGCTGCTTCTCGCCTCCGTCTTCGCCGGCGGGGCCGTGGGCGCCCCATTCTTCGGGATGCTGGGTGATCGCCTCGGCCGCAGGCGCGCGCTTCAGGCCTCCCTGGCACTGATGGCCGCCGGATCGCTGGCGGCTGCCGCGAGCCAGGGACTCACCGCGCTGACCGTGGCCCGCACGATCTCGGGTTTCGCGATCGGTGGGTTTCCGCCCCTGGTCGCAACCTACCTCGCCGAGGTGATGCCGGCGCGTCACCGCGGCGCGACGCTGCTGATCTGTGCCGGGATCGGGCTTCTCGGCGGCCTGGCGGTCATCCTCCTGGTTCAGGCGCTCTCACCGGGCGTGCCGCTCGGGATTGAGCCGTGGCGCTGGGCGCTGATCCTCGGAGGCGCCCTGGCGGCGCTCGGCGGCTTCCTGTTCGCGCGGTTGCCGGACTCGCCGCGGTGGCTCGCCTCAATCGGGCGCTCCATCGAGGCCGACAGCGCCTGCCGCCTGTTCGAGCGCGCCGCCGGCCGGCTGCCGGTCTCGACACCAGCCGGACCGGCCGCCACGCCGGCAGCACCCGGGGCGGCGGGCTTTCGCGCCCTGTTCACCGGGACGCACGAATTGCGACGGACCGGCCTGTTCGTCGGGCTCTACACGCTCGCACCCCTGGCGACGATCGCTTTCCCGCTGCTCAGCGCCGTCGTCATGGTGGAGAAGGGCTTCAAGGTCGAGCAATCCCTCGCCTTCGCCGCGCTGTCGATGCTCGGTCCGCCGCTGGGCACTCTGCTGACCGCGCTGGTGATCGACCGGCTCGAGCGGCGCGCCTGCCTGACGGGTCTGGCGGCAGCGATGGCCGCCCTGGGTACCGGCTTCGCGGCGAGCGGCACGTTCCTGACGCTGGTCCTGGTCGGCATCGCTTTCAACACGGCGGCGGCGACCTACGGCAGCATCCTTGCCGTCTATGCGACGGAACTGCTCCCGACACCGCTGCGGGCTTCGGCCATGACCTGCGCCTGGGCCGGCGGCCGGATCGTCGCGGCGCTGGCGCCGATCATCCTCCTGCCGATCCTCACGGCCTACGGACCGCATGCGATGTTCGCCGTGATCACGGTCGTTCTGGGCGCGAGTGCGACCCTGCTGGTCGCGGGTCCGCGCGGCCTGTCAGGCCAAGCCGTTGCATAAGTCTTGCGGGGCCGTCCCACCTTGCCGGGTCGGCAGGGCATCGATTGCCAATCCGGCAAGATTCACAGGATAGACTTGTGCAGTCGGCGGGAGGGCGCCGCCGGACGGGACGGGAGCGTCACACGTGTCTAGCCCGGTGCTTGTCCCGAGCCTCGTCGAGACGACGAACCATATCGAGCCCAAGCGGTCTTTCGAGTTCTGGCGCTGCACGGCACTGGCGGCGTTCGGCGATATCGACCGGCAGCATCCGCGGGAGCGGTTCTCGGCCAAGCGCCTGACCGTGGCCTCAACCGGTTGGTCGCTGACCCACACGGTGAGCAGCCCGGTCGAGGTGGAGTTCCGCTCCCGCCACGTCGACCGGAACGCCCGCGGGATCGTGGTGATCGGCCTCGCGCTCGACGGTATCGGCTACCAGGAGCAGAACGGCCGCGGGGCCCAGCTGACCCCTGGCGACATCAGCTTCCTGTCGCGGAACCGGCCCTTCGTGGCCGGCACCCAGAGCGCCTACGATGAGATCCGCCTCGCCGTACCGCGCGAGTTGTTCGAAGCCTGGGTCGGCGACGCCGACGCGTTCGTGGGCCGCAGCCTCACCCCGCACCCGGCCGGGGCGGAGGTCCGGTTCCGGCTGCGCAGCCTGGCCAACTCGATCGCCTGGATGTCCGAGGACGAGGCGCAGGCGGCCATCGAGGGCGTGCTCCATCTCCTCGGCCGCCTCGTCGACGGCGCGGCCCAGCGCACGAAGCCCGAGGAGGTCTCGCAGGCGGCCGTCGTCTCGCTCGCCCGCGCCCATATCGCGCGCCGGATGCACGATCCCGACCTGAACCCGCGCGACATCCAGGTGGCACTGGGTCTGTCGCGCACCAGCCTGTACCGCGCCTTCGCGGAGACCGGCGGCATCGCGGCGGCGATCCGGGACGCGCGCCTCGACCTGGCCCGCAGGCGGCTCCAGGCCGCCCGCGACGACAAGATGCGGATCGCCACGATCGCCTATGCGTGCGGGTTCACCGACGTGCCGACCTTCAATCGCGGGTTCCGCAAGCGCTTCGGCCTGGCGCCGGGTGACCTCCGGCTCGCCCTTCCCTAGGCGAACCGAGTCAGCCCGCGGCGGCCAGATCCGCCGCGCCCCGGACAGAGGCGGGGAAATCGAACACCGCGTCCGCATGCGCGATCGTCGCCGGGCGATGGGCCACGATGACCCGCGTCATGCGCAGGTCCCGCAGGGCGCCGGCGATCACCGCCTCGGTGGCCTCGTCGAGGTGGCTCGTGGCCTCATCGAGGAACAGGATCTCGGGTCGCCGATAGAGCGCGCGCGCCAGCACGATGCGCTGCTTCTGCCCACCCGACAGGGTTGAGCCCATGTCGCCGACGAGGCTCTCGAAGCCCATCGGCATGCGGCGGATGTCGTCCAGAATCGCCGCCCGGGCGGCGCATTCGGCGATCCAGCCCGCATCCGGATGCTCGTCGAAGGCCGCGATGTTCTCGGCGATTGAGCCGGCGAACAGGCCGTCGCTCTGCATCACGCCGGCGATCCGGCGCCGGTAGGACCCGGCGGCAACGCGGATGTCCTGGCCGTCGGCGGTGACGATCCCCTCACTGGGGGGCGTCAGCCCCATCATCACCTTCATGAGCGAGGTCTTGCCGCATCCCGAGGGGCCGGCGATCGCGAAACAGGCGCCGGCCCGGACCGACAGCGAGACCCGGCGGAAGATCCAAGGCTCGTCCGCCCCGTAGCGCAAAGCTAGTCCCTTGCCGGCAAGCGCCCCGGCCTTCAGGGCGACGGCCGGCGGCACGGCGGCCTGAGCGGCGGCGAGATCCTGCTCCTCGGGCTCGCACTGCACGATGTCGGCCAGCCGGTCGGTCTGCACGTCGAGCATGCGCAGCTTGAACCACGCGTCGATCAGGCTGCCGACCCGCGCGGCGAACTGGTCGCGATAGGCGAGGAACGCCACCAGCATGCCGAGCGACAGGGAGCCGCCGATAACAGCGCGGGCGCCCAAGACCAGCAGGATCAGGCGGTCGAGGCCGAACAGGAACTCGTTCGCGCGGCCGAACACGAGGTCGAGGCGCTGCAGCCGCAGCCGGGCGTTCAGGGCCGTGACGAAGTGGTTCATCCAGGCGTTGCCGCGCCGCTCGCGCAGGTCGAGGAGCTTGACGCTCGCCATGCCGCGGACCGTCTCGATGAAGTGCGTCTGCTGGCGGGCCTCGGCCACGAGGGCCTCCTCGCTGCCCTCCCGGTAGGCGCCGTAGGCGAAGACCCGCAGGATCGCGTTGAGCGCCGTCGAGGCCAGGACCACGGCAACCAGCCAGCCGCCGTAGACCGTCAGCATGGCCAGCATGCCGACCGCCATGAGCCCGTCGAGCATGGCCTGGACGAGGTCGGTCGTCAGGCCCTTCTGGATGGTGGCCAGGGAGCCGAACCGCGAGATCACGTCGCCGACGTGGCGCTTCTCGAAATAGTCGAGGGGCAGCCGCGACAGGTGATCGAACAGGCCGGCCGACCACTGGTAGTTCAGCCGGGTCCCGGCCAGCATGATCGCCCAGGTGCGGGCGATGCTGAGGCCGAGCTGGAGCAGCAGCAGCAGCGCGAGGCCGATCGCCACCACGAGGAGCAGGTCGTGGTCGGCATTCACGATCACCTCGTCGATCACGACCTGCGAGGCGATGGGCATCAGGAGGGCGACGAGCTCGATCCCCAGCGACAGGGCCAGGACCTGGGCCAGGGCGGCGCGGATGCCGGCCATGTTGCGGAACAGGTCGCGCAGCCGCAGGCCCGGGGCGGCCCGCTCGCGCCGGAAGCCCGGGTTGGGCACCGCCTCCAGGGCGACCCCGGTGAATTCCCGCGACGCCTCCGCCAGGCTGACCCGGCGCCGGCCGCGGCCCGGATCGTTGATGACGAGGCCGCCGCGCTCGACCCGGGTCAGCACCACGAAGTGGTTGAGGCCCCAGTGCAGGATGCAGGGCAGCCGGAGCCGGGGCAGATCCGTGAGCTCGACCCGCAGGGCGCGGGCCGTCAGGCCCTGCGCGCCGCACAGGTCGATCAGGTTGCGCAGGGTCATGCCCTTGAGGGACAAGGGATGGCGCCGCCGCAGCGTCGCGAGGTCGATCTGGCGCCCGTGATAGGCCAGGACCATGGCGAGGCAGGCCATGCCGCACTCGGCGGCCTCGGCCTGGAGGACGACCGGCACCCGGCGGCGGAGCCCGAAATCCAGCCGGGCGGCGCGGGACGGCGCCGTCACGGCGCGGCCTTCCGGACCGGCAGGGCGTCGAGGCCGCCGCGCGTGACGAGGGCGAGGCTCTCCCGGACATGCGCCACGGGATCGAGCAGCCAGCGGTAGAGCGACCGCTTCTCCAGGGCGATGTCGGCCTCGACCCGCATGCCCGCCTCGAGGCTGCGCCGCTCGCCGTAGGCCAGCACGGTGTCGGAATCGGGCCGGACCACGATGCGGTAGAGGTCGGTCCCCTCGCCCCGGGCGGCCGCGCGCCGCGCGAAATCGGGCGCGTCGTCGCTTCCCAGCGGCGCCCGCGTGACCTCGGTGACGACGCCGCGGTGCAGGCCGAAGCGCTGGAACGGGAAGGCGGCGTAGCGCAGCATCACCGGCGCGCCGGCCTCGGCGAAGCCGATGGCCGACGAATCCACGAACAGGTTGGCCTGGAGGCGCCCGGCGCTCGGCAGCAGGGTCAGCAGCGTCGCCCCGGCCGCCACGGTCTGGCCGACCTGCGCGCGGATCGACGTCAGGGTCCCGGCCTCCGGCGCCCGGACCTCGATGGCGCGGCGCGCCTCGCTCTCGGCCTTCTGCTGCGCCAGCTGGGCGGCGGTCCGGTCGAGGTCGGCGAGGTCGCGGGCCAGCCGGTCGTCGTAGGCGGCGAGCTGGGATCTCGTGTCGGCGAGCTTGCCGTCGATCTGGAGGCGGCTCTGCTGGAACTGGGCGAGCTGCGCGCTCGCCTGCATGTAGAGGTAGTTCTGGCTCTGGAAGTCGGCGGCGCGGGCGTAGCCGCGCGCCACGGCGTCGGCGAGCTCCTCGACCCGCGCCCGGAGCGGCGGAACCAGCTTGTCCTGCAGCTCGATCTGCTTGGCGAGCTGGGCCGACTGCTCGCTCAGATTCGCCACCTGCTCGCGCAGGGCCCGCCGCTCCGTGCCGGCGAGATCGGCCCGGGCGGTCCGCTGCCGCTCCACGCTCTGGCGCTGCCGCTCCAGCTCGGCGATCACGCGCTCCTGCGTGGGGCCGCTCGCCGACACGGCGTCGAGGTCGATCGTGTACAGGAGCTGCCCGCGGGCGACCTTGTCGCCCTCGCGGACGCCGGTCGAGCCCACGCGCCCCGCCACAGGGCTGGCGAGGCTAATCAGCCCGATATCGGGTGCGAGCAGGCCGACGGCGTGGATGCGGCGCGTGTAGGTGCCCTGCCAGGCATAGAGGCCGACGGCCACCACCATGATCATGCAGGCCAAGGCCACGATGCGGATCGGCAGGGGCTGGATGATCTGCGCCTCGCCCAGCCACGCATTGCGCCGCGCCTCGATCACCTCAAGTCGAAAGAGCGGACTTGGCACCCGGCAGTAGCAACCTTTCTGCAAGGAACACGCACATTCGAGAACAATGCGCCGCGCGTTCTCTACCTTACTCGCTCGCATCACACGAGTTCTGTGTCAACACCGTCAAAGATGTGGAATATTGAATAATCCTGCCTGCGTCATAACGTCGCGAATTCGGGAAAAAATCATCTTTTTCAATGGTTTACATCACAACCTCGCTCGACTTCTTCCGCAGCGCAAAATCAGGTCAATTTTTGCACCGTTTCATGCCGCGCCGCGAAGACGGCCGTTGCGGGGCGTTGCTGAAACGCCCGCTTCCCCAGCGCCGAGGGCGGATCGAACGGCAACGCATGGGGCGCGGCGCCGGGAAGGCAAGTCCCGTCAGTTTTTGCCCAATGGTCTATTTGGAGAGGTCTCGATCCATATCGGCGGCTCAAGGCCGATTGACATGAAGCATATCTTTGTAATCCTAAAGGCAGGTGCCGACGTCCAAGGCACCTCGACGCTACGGTCAGGCAATAGACCGCAGCAGTATAACCTTCTTCATAAGTCTCAACCTGGAGAACGATCATGCAGGACAGCATCGATACCGTCCGCGAGCTGAGCGCCGCCGAGCTTGATCAGGTGGGCGGCGGCCTCGGGGTTGGCCTCACCGTCGGTCTTGGGGTCGACGCAAGCCAGGAACTCGGTGCGGTCTCGGGGCTCGTCGGCCAGGCGGGCGGTCTGGTCAGCGGCCTCGTGGGCAGCGTCCTCGGTGCAGTCGGCGGCCTCGTCGGTGGCGTAACCGGCGCCCTTCGCTGACGGCGGCGCATCGGGAGGGCGGCCGCGAGGCCGTCCTCCTCCGCCCCGGATGCGACGCCGTCGGAATCGCTTTGGCCGGCATGGACAGCACAGCCGAGAGCCTATCCGAGACCATCGCGTATGCCACCAGCGGGAGTTCCGGGCATCTCTCCGACCGTCCCGAGCTGACATGCTACGCGCCGAGCGCGCGCGGTCGCCCGGAAATCACCTTCATCGACTTCCGCTTCGCCGACGGCGGGTGGAGCACGCATGCGGTCACCGGCCTTGAGGTCGCCGCCAGCACGCAGCCCGCGGGGGCGGACCACGCGGTCGATTACGAGATCGCGGCGCGCCTGAGCGAGCGCGAGGGCCTGCTGGTCCGGCGCCCCGGCCTGAACGGCACGACCCGCTGGGTGGGTCCCTATTCCGGCCGCGTTCTCTCCTTCTCGGCCGCCGCCGTGGAGCGGCTCGCGGACGCGCCGATCGGCCGGATCGCCTTCGCGACCGATGGGAGCGATCTCCGCGTCTGCCAGAGCACCTGTCACATCCTCAGCGCCCTGAGCTGCGTGCACCAGGACGATCCATCACCCGATCCGCTGCTGATCGAGAGCCTCCATCTGGCGGTCCTGCGCTCGGTCATCGCGATCCGCGCGTCCGGACGGTCGGCCGCCCCTGATCTCTCTGCGTCGCAGGCCGGACGGGCCTGCGCGTATATCCGGGAGCACCTGGACCAGGAGATCACCGTCTCCGCCCTGGCGGGGATCGTCGGGCTCAGCGAAGGCTACTTCATCCGGGCCTTCCGCCAGACCACCGGGGTCACGCCCTATCAGTACATCATGCGCGAGCGGGTCGACCGGGCCGAGGCCCTGATCCGGTCCGGCGCGGGATCGATGGCGGAGGTCGCCGCACGGTCGGGCTTCACGAGCGCCAGCGCCATGAGCCGGACCTTCCGGAAACTCGTCGGACGCTCACCGACCGGGCGCACGGCCGGCCGGCGCGCCTGACCGCCTAGCGGGCAGCCCGCCCCGTCGCCCCGCGGAACAGGTCCTCCATCTCGCGCCGGACGCGGATCGCCTCCTGACCGGCGTCGAAGGCGACGTCGCTCCAGCGCACGGCCCGACCAGCAGGCACATCGTTCTTGAGGACCATGTTGTGGGCGAGCCCGATCGGCAGAGCGTCCTGCGCCAGGGACGCGGCCGCCGGCATCAGCTTGCCGTAGACGGTGAACCCGCCCTCGCCGTCGAGCCGCTCGCCGGCCCGCAGCGGCCGCTTGGCCGTGGCGGCGACGTCGCCGCGCCACTCGCCCGTCGCCCCCGTCGCCTCGCCGCGGACCGCGATGGAGGCGACGGAGATGCCGAGTTCGAGGCCGATCAGGTGATAGGGCTTGTAGGTCGCGGCGAACCGGCCGCTCGCGTCGGTCTTGAGGCCGTACTGGGCGAAGCAGTCACGCACATAGGGAGTCGGCGCCTCGAACACCGCGTAGACACCCCAGCGCAGGTCCCGAAAGACCGGCCGCCCGTCCCGCTCCACCGACGAGACCACCTCGACTGTGCCGCGCTCGGTGAGGAGGCCGCCATCCGCCACGGGCTTCAGGATGCTCGGCAGGTCGTCGACGCCGCAGGGCGGGAAGGCGAGGCCGTCGCGGGGCGGGGTGAGCCCGCAGGCATTGGCAACGGCGGCCATCTCCAGCGCCGACTTGGTGCCGTCCAGGAAGGAGTTGAACATCTGCGGGTTGAAGTCGCCGCCTGCGACCTGGCTCTCGCTGAAGCCGTAATGGCCCCAGACCGTATCGGGCGTAGAGGCGTGGTAGGCCGGCAGGTACTTGGTGCCCTTGCCGGCACAGATCACCTCCAGCCCGATGGTGCGGGCCCAGTCGACCAGCTCGGCGATGAGCGCCGGCTGATCGCCCGAGGCCATGGAGTAGATCACCCCGGCCTCGGCCGCCCTGCGCGCCAGCAGCGGCCCGGCCAGGACGTCGGCCTCGACGTTGACCATCACGATGTGCTTGCCCGCCGCGAAGGCCCGAAGTGCGTGACGGATGCCGGCGGCCGGGCTGCCGGTGGCGTCGATGACGATGTCCACGAAGGGGCTCGCGATCATCGCGTCGGCATCCTCGGTGACCAAGGTCGTGCCGGCCCTGGCGGCCTCCTCCAGCCCGCGTGCCGCGAACCGGGCGTCGTCCCAGCCCACCCGCCGGAGCGACGCGCGCGCCCGGTCGGGCGACAGGTCGGCCACCGCGATCAGATGGATCCCGGCCGTGCGCGGCGCCTGCGACAGGTACATCGCGCCGAACTTGCCGGCCCCGATCAGGCCGACCCGGACAGGCCGGCCCTCACTGGCACGCCGCTGCAGCTTGGCGAATAGGGACATGGGGCGTTCTCCCTGAGCGGCGCACAGTCGGGCCCTGGCTCCGCCGCGTTCGCCTCGTTGCTTGGACCTGAACCTAGAGCGGCTCCCGATCCCGTTGAGACCTGTCGAACGACAAGACCGGCACCGTCGGTTCGGACGATGGAACGCGCCGCCGCTCCCGTGCGGGAGGGGGAATCCGCTCCGGCTTCTGCACCGTCGGCGGCTCCGGGTTCCGGGCTCGCCTGCGAGGCCGGAAACGACACCGTGAGTCACGGCGCTGTGACCGAAGCGCTAGCGTCCCGCCGCCTCCTCCGAGTCAGGCCGGCTCAGCCCTTCGCCCCGACCGGCTCTCGGCCTCCACGTCCAGGAGCCAGCGGCGAAAGGCCCGGATCTTCTCCAGAGCCCCGTCGCGCTCGCGGTAGCAGATGAAATGGAGGTCCCGAGTCAGGCTCTCGACCCGACCGCCGCCGAGGCGAACCAGCTGTCCGGCGGCGAGTTCGTCCTGCGCGAACCGCAAGGTCTCCAGCGCCACGCCGAGTCCCTGAACGGCCGCCGAAATCACCAATGCCCCCCGGTCGAAGGCCGTGCCGGCGCCCCGGGCCGGGACGGGCAGGCCGTTCTGGGCGAACCAGTCCGGCCAGCGGACGGGACTGAACGACGAGTCCAGGCGGGTGAAGGGACCGATCGCTCCGGGCGCGGCCGACTCCGCAGCCCGGGCGACCTCCGGCGCGCAGAGCGCGGCGATCTCCTCAGGCCCCAGGGACTCGACGGTCAAGCCGGGCCCGCGCGGCGGGCGCCCATAGGCGATCAGGATGTCGATTGCCGCCTGCCGGCCGAGATCCACCGGTTCCGCGCTGGTCGAGAGCCGGATGGCGATATCGGGATGGCTCTCCACGAAGGCGGGCAGCCGCGGCCCGAGCCACTTCGCCGCGAAGCTCGGGGTGCAGTGGACGGCGAGCGACGACGGCGCCGGCGGGCCGAGTTCGGCGCAGACCGACTCGATCGCGTCGAACGCGCTGGAGAGGCCCGCGAGCAGGCGCTGTCCGTCGGCGGTGAGCAGCGCCTGACGATTCGCCCGCCGGAACAAGGCGCGGCCGAACCAGCGCTCCAGGCCTCGGATCTGGTGGCTCACCGCGGAGGGCGTGAGGTGCAGCTCCTCGCTCGCCCGGGCGAAACTGCCGAGACGCGCGGCCGCCTCGAAGGCGCGCAGGGCCGGGAAGCTCGGTATCCGGCGCATGCGCAATCCGTGAACCAAATTCACGAAAAGGGTGAAAAATCGTCGTTTGTCAACGTGGAGAGGCAGCAGGATAGTGCCAGCCATCCCGCGATCGGCGGCGCCCTGCCGGCAAGGACACGCCATGCTCGACGATCACGCCCACGACGAGGCCGTCGTCCTCGATCTGCCCGACGACGATGCCGGCCGCAAGCGAACCTCGATCTACCAGCCCGAACAGGCCGGCCTGATCTTCCCGGAGATTCCGGATTTCGCCACCCATGCCGAGGCGCGCGCGTACCGCAAGCAGCACCTCGTCGCCGCCTGCCGCGCCTTCGCGCTGCACGGCTTCGACTATGGCTTCGCCGGACACCTGACGATCCGCGACCCGGAGCGGCCGGAGCTGTACTGGACCAACCCGATGTGCGTGCACTTCTCGCAGGTGCGGATGTCGAACTTGATCCTGGCCGACCACAAGGGCCAGGTGGTCGAGGGGCGTCACGCCATCAATCGGGCGGGCTTCGTCCTCCACGCTGCCGTCCACGAAGAGTACCCCGAGGTCATGGCGATGTGCCACGCGCACACCACCTACGGCACCGCGTGGTGCGCCACTGGCCGACCGCTCGAGATGATCAGCCAGGACGCGGCAGCCTTCTACAACAGTCATGCGGTGATCGGCGCCTCGGCCGGCGCCGTGGCGGTTGAGAAGGAGAGCGGTCTCTCGGTCGCCCAGCAGATCGGCCGCAACCGCGGCGTGCTGCACCAGAATCACGGCCTCCTGACCTGCTCGCAGCACAGCATCGACGACGCGGCCTTCTGGTTCATCGCCCTGGAGCGGGCCTGCCAGCAGCAGCTCCTGGTCGAGGCCTCTGGCATCAAGCCGCAGCTCCTCTCGGAGAAGACCGCGCGCTACAGCCGCGAGCACGTGGGCAGCGACTATATCGGCTGGCTGCACTTCCAGACGCTGTACAACCACATCGCCGAGACCCAGCCGGACATGTTCGCCTGAGCCTGTGCCCTCCGCGGACGGCACCGCGACGCGCATCGGGGCCGGCCCTTCGGCGGGGGCCGGGGTCGACCAGCCGGGCTCCGCCGTGCGGATCCGCCGCCCCTCGTACCCGGCCCGCGGACGGATCATGATGCCCTGGCAACCCTGCTCCATGCCGTGCCCCGCCCAGCCCCGGCTCCGTCCGAGCATGAGGACCGTGAAGGGTGCGCTCCGCGGCAGGGACGCCTTGGATCGGGGCCGTGAGCGCGAATTCGAGCATCGAGGACTTCGGCGCGGTCCAGCCAGTCCGTCATGTTGATCAGTTGGATCAAGATTGATTGATCCGCCGACGGCCGGCAGGGTGCAGGCACCCTTCGAGGGCCGCAACCATGCTCGAACGACACGCCGCCGGTGACGCCCTGCCGTCGATCCTCTCGGAGGTGCTGGCCGCCCTGGCGCTCCGGCCCGATGCCGGGGAACGGCTGACAGTGACCGGCGCGGAGAATCTGCCATCCTGCTTCCCGGTCACCGCGCTGGCGACGGCGGCGATCGGTGCTGCCGGCGTCGCCGTCTCCGAGCTCCTGGGCCTGTTCGGACACGCGCCTGAGGTAACGGTGGACCGGCACTTGGCCTCGGCGTGGTTCGGGACGTCGCTGCGACCGTGCGGCTGGACGATACCGGCTGCCTGGGATCCGATCGCCGGCGACTACCGGACAGCGGACGGCTGGATCCGACTGCACACCAACGCGCCCCACCACCGCGCCGCGGCCCTCGCGGTCCTCGACTGTCCGGGCGAACGGGACACCGTCGCGGCCGCATTGGCGGGGAAGGCGGCCGAGCCCCTGGAAGCCGCGATCCTGCGCGCGGGCGGTTGCGCCGCTGCGATGCGCAGCCCGGAGGCGTGGCAGAGGCTGGACCAGGGCCAAGCGGTCCGCGTCGAACCTCTGGTGTCGATCGCGGCGATGTCCGGCCACGGTCCGTCGCGATGGCGCCCGGACTCGGCCCGGCCCCTCGCGGGGATCCGGGTCCTCGACCTGACCCGCATCCTGGCGGGACCGGTGGCCACGCGCTTCCTGGCGGGACTGGGTGCCGACGTCCTGCGGATCGACCCGCCCGACTGGGACGAGCCGTCCATGGCGCCCGACATCACCCTGGGTAAGCGCTGCACCCGGCTCGACCTCCATCGGGCAGCCGACCGGCGCCAGTTCGAGACCCTGTTGGCCGAAGCGGATATCCTCGTGCACGGATACCGCCCGGGTGCCCTGGAGCGGCTCGGCTACGGGGAGGCCGGTCGTCGGGCGCTCAACCCGAACCTGATCGACGTCGCGCTCTGCGCCTATGGCTGGACCGGACCCTGGGCCAGCCGCCGCGGCTTCGACAGCCTCGTCCAGATGGCAACGGGCATCGCGGCGGCCGGGCAGCGCTGGAAACAGGCCGACCGGCCGGTGCCGCTGCCCGTCCAGGCGCTCGACCACGCCACCGGCTACCTGATGGCAGCCGCATCCCTGCGGGGCCTTATCGCCCGGCTGCGGGACGGGCAGGCCGTCACCGCGAAGCTCTCCCTGGCCCGGACGGCAGGTCTGCTCACGGATCATGCCGGCGGCGCACCGGGCTCCGCCTTCAGCGGGTATCAGGATCGGGACTTCGCACCGGAGATCGAGCACACGGCGTGGGGACACGCCCTCCGGCTGCACGGGCCCCTGCGGATCGATGGTGCACCACTGCGATGGGACCGCCCCGCCTGCGCTCTCGGCTCGACGGAGGCGGCGCAGGTCCTGCATTTCGCTGGCGCGAGCAACCGCCCGGGGGCGGTACGCCATGGCCGGTGAGACTGCTCTCCCGGACTGCCGATCCGCCCCCTCCGACACGCTGCAGCGGCTCGCGGCATGGTGGCCGCGGGAGGCGGCCGAGGCTTTGCGCATCGCGCTCACCGCCATCGCGGCGATCTGGCTCGCCATGTGGCTCGAACTGGCGCTGCCGCACTGGGCTGGCTGGACGGTCATCTCGGTGACCCTCGCCACCCGCGCGGCCTCCCTGCGCAAGAGCCTGTGGCGGGCCGGCAGCACCCTGGTGGGCGTCGCGGTCGCGATGGCGCTGGTGGCCAATTTCGCGCAGGCGACCCTGGCCTTCGACCTTGCGCTCGCCCTGTGGATGGGCCTGCTCACCGCGGCCTCCAGCGTCGAGAGCGGCCAGCGCGCCTACGGCTTCGCCTCAATGGGCTTCACCGTGCCGATCATCGCGCTGGCCGACGTCCAGAATCCGGAGGCGGTGTTCCAGATCGGCGTCGACCGGTGCTCGACGATCCTGCTCGGGATCGGCTGTGCCTACGCGTCGAACGTGTTCGTCGCTCCGGGCGTCCCCGCCGTCAGCCGCGCCCTGGCGGAGCGGCTCGAGGCGGCCGCGGAGGCCTGCGACGTCTGGATGGCCGCCCTGCGGCGGGGCGCGCGGCCCGGACCGATGCCGATCGCCGCCGTGATGACGCTGGGCGAGGTGGTCACCGACACCTTCACCGAGCAGCCCTCCTTGCGCTCCGGCGGCCGGGGCATCCGCAACGCCGCGCCGCGGCTGCGGCGTGTGCTCGCGGCGGGCCTGCTGCGGGCCCTGCTGCCGGACCGTCCGGGATCGCGCTCGACCGATCTGATCGGGGCCAGCGGGGCGATCGCCGTCCGGCAGATCGGGCGCGTCCGGGTCTCGGCGCGGCTCCTGCGCGCCGGAGGCCGGGTGGGGCGGCGCCGCGTACCGTTCCGCCCGCACCTGCTCCTGTGGAACGACCTCGACTGGGACGGCTGGCACGCCTTCGACAACGCCCTGCGCACCGCAGCCGCCGTCCTGATCGTCAACGGCTTCTGGTACGTCACCGGCTGGTCGCACGGGGCCGGCGCCGCGACCTGGGCGAGCCTCGTCTGCGTCCTGCTCGCCGCGCATGCCGATCCGCGGGCGGAGTCCCGGGCCTTCCTGATCGGCGCGCTGCTCGCCGCGGTGGTCGGGCTCACCCTGCGCTACACCTTGCTGACGACAACCGGGAGCTTCACGCTCCTGGCCGCCGTGCTGTTGCCGGTGGCGATGCTGGCGGTGGTCGGCCGGGCCGACAAACGCGCGATCTACGGGATCGGCTTCGGCTTCTTCGTCTTCGGCGTTCTCGATCCCAAGAACCCGATGACCTACGACCTCGCAGACTCGCTCAACACCGCGCTGGCCGAGCTGCTCGGGATGGCGGTGGCGGCGATCGCGTTCGCCGCCCTGCCGCCGCCCGTGAGCGCCGCGACCCTGCGGCTGCGGGCCCGTCGCCGGCTCGTCCGGTCGGTGCGCGGCGCGGCCCTCGATCCGGCGTTCCTGCTGCCGCCGCTCGACCGCTATCTCGCCCGAGGCTTCGGCCGGCTCGCCCTTATCGGGGCGGAGGACCAAGCGGCCAGCAGCGGCGAGCGGCTGCTCGTCATCGGGCTCCTGCTGCTCGCCCTGCGGGAGACGGACGACCGGGAGGGCCGCCGTGTTGGCCGTGCGGTCTGGGCCCGGCTCGTCGCGCCGCGTCCGGCAGAGCCGATGACGGTGCTGGATCCCTTGCGCGATCTCGCCGACCGGGCGACCTTGCCGCTCCAGGCGGAGCGCATCGGGGCGCTGGCCGCCCTCGTGTCGGATCTCGACCGCGCGGGCTGGCCGAACCTCGATCCGGGGGTGCGGGCGTGATCGGATTGCGAGCGTTCGACGTGCTGGGGCTCTTCGTCGAGCCCGCGGTGATCTGCCTGCTCGCCGCCCTGGTGATCACCTGGGGCCTGCGATGGATCCTGGACTGGATCGGCATCAACCATCTCGTGTGGAACCGCGCCCTGCTCGACTTCAGCCTTCTGACCGCCGTGACGGCGCTGCTGATCCTGTCCCTGCGCATCCAGGGATCGTGACATGGCCACGAACCCGCGACCGTCGCTGCGCGACTGGCAGCCGCCGCCTGCCTACAACGTCGCCGCCACCCTGCTGGCGCTCGCGTCGGCCGTCGGCCTCGCCTACCTCGCCTTCCTCTACTACGCCTACACGCCCTGGACCCGGGACGGACGCGTACGCGTCTACACCGTGCAGGTGGCCCCCGAGGTCTCGGGGACCGTGGTGGCGGTCCGAGTCCGCGACAACCAGTTCGTTCGCAAGGGCGACGTGCTGTTCACGATCGACCCCGGCACTTTCAAGAACGCCGTGACCCAGGCCGAGGGCGCCCTCGAAAGCGCCCGGGCGCAGGCCGGATACCTCGCGGGGATCGCGCAACGCACCGCCGCACTCGACGATCTCGCCACCACGCCGGAGCAGAAACAGACGACCAGCGGACAGGCGCAGGCCGCCCAGGCCAACGTGGTCCAGGCGGAGGGCGCGCTGGCGCAGGCGCGGCTCAACCTGGAGCGCACGACCCTGCGGGCCACCGTGAACGGCTGGGTCACCAACCTGCTGCTGCAGGAGGGCGGGTTCGCCGCCACGGGGCAGCCGGCGCTGACGCTGGTCAACGGCGACAGCTTCTGGATCGAGGGCTATTTCGAGGAAACGCAGCTCCCCCGCATCGGCGAGGGCGACGCCGCGCGCGTGTCGCTCATGGCGTGGCCGGACCGGCCGATGCGGGGTCGGGTGACCGGCCTCGGCCGCGGCATCAGCGTCGCCGACGCCGCCCCCGGCGTCCAGGGGCTGCCGACGGTCAACCCGATCTTCACCTGGGTCCGGCTGGCGCAGCGGGTGCCCATCCGGATCGACCTCGACGACGTGCCCTGCCCGATCGTGCTGGCGGCGGGGATGACGGCGAATGTCGCGATCCTGGCCGAGAAAGCCGGGTCGCCGGCCACCCTGCCGCCGGATCGGCGCACGGGCGCGGCGGCCGGCCAGCGCTGCGACGGGATGCAGGGCGTCGGGACGCGGCGCTGAGGACGGCCGGGGAACGTCGTGCCGACCGGCCGCCGGGAAAGCCGGAGCGCCTCGCCGTGTTAGACCCGCAGGCGCGCCGATAGGCGGCGCCCGCGATCGTTATGAGGACGTGATGGACTACAGGCAGTTCGGACGCTCCGGCCTCACCGTGCCGGTGCTCAGCTTCGGCACCGGCACCTTCGGCGGGACGAACGAATTCTTCCAGCGCTGGGGCCAGACGGACGTCGACGAGGCGACCCGCATGGTCGATCTCTGCCTCGATTCCGGGGTCAACTTCTTCGACACGGCCGACATCTACTCGGCGGGCGCTTCGGAGGAGATCCTGGGACAGGCCTTGAAGGGCAAGCGCGGGCGCGCGCTGATCTCCACCAAGGCGACCTTCCGGTTCAACGACGACCTGAACCAAGTCGGCTCCTCGCGCTACCACCTCATCCGCGCCTGCGAGGCCAGCCTGAAGCGCCTCGGCACCGACCATATCGACGTCTACTTCATGCACGGGTTCGACGCGCTCACCCCCGTGGACGAGACGCTGCGGGCGCTGGACGACCTCACCCGCGCCGGCAAGATCGGCTATATCGGCGCCTCAAACTTCTCGGGGTGGCAGCTCATGAAGGCGCTCGCCACCTCGGAGCGCCACGGGCTCTCCCGCTACGTGGCCTATCAGGGCTACTACTCGCTGATCGGCCGCCACTACGAGTGGGAGCTGATGCCGCTGGGCATCGACCAAGGTGTCGGCCTCATGGTCTGGAGCCCGCTCGGCTGGGGCCGCCTCACCGGCAAGATCCGCCGCGGCCAGGCCAACCAGAGCGGCCGTATCGCCGCCGGCGGTGCCGAGGGCGGGCCGCCGGTCTCCGACGATTATCTGTTCGGCGTGGTCGACGCCCTCGACGCCGTGGCCGCCGAGACCGGCAAGACGGTGGCGCAGGTGGCGCTCAACTGGCTGCTCACCCGTCCGACCGTGTGCAACATCGTCGTCGGCGCCCGCACCGAAGAGCAGTTGAAGCAAAATCTCGGCGCCCTCGGCTGGAGCCTGACGGCCGAGCAGGTGGCGCGCCTCGACGCGGCGAGCCAGGAGACGCCGATCTACCCGTACTGGCACCAGAAGGGTTTTGATGAGCGCAACCCCAAGCCGACCGTCTGGTAGACCAGTTTCGCGCGGCCGGGGCCACAAGGGCTAAAACCGGAAACGATGTGTTTCGATCGTTTCTGTTTGAACCCGGACGATCCCGGTCCAGGATGCCTGCAGAGGACGGGCCGATCTTGGACGGCTGGCTGCGCCCTCCGGGGCGCTGCCCGCGGCAGCCGATGGCGCCCCGCCCTCCCCCCTGCGCGAAGGAGATAAGGCGATGAGCTGGCACAGTGCCGAGGACCCGATCCCGGGCGACCATTTCAGCTGCGACGCGATCCGGACCCTGATCGTGCCGCGCTCGCGCGATCTCGGCTCCTTCGCGGTGCGGCGGGCGCTGCCCTCCACCGAGTGCCGGATGGTCGGCCCGTTCATCTTCTTTGACCAGATGGGCCCCTCCGAGTTCCTGCTCGGGCAGGGCATGGACGTGCGGCCCCACCCGCATATCGGCCTCTCCACCGTCACCTACCTGTTCGACGGGGAGATCATGCACCGCGACAGCCTCGGCACGGAGCTGCCGATCCGGCCGGGCGAGCTGAACTGGATGACGGCCGGCCGCGGCATCACCCATTCGGAGCGCACGGCCCCGACACTGCGGCAGTCTGGCTCCCGGTTGTTCGGCATCCAGAGCTGGGTCGCCCTGACGGACCGCGACGAGGAGAACGCACCCGCCTTCGAGCACTACGACGCCGCCGCGCTGCCGGTCCTCACCGGCGAGGGCAAGACCGTCCGGCTGATCGCGGGCGAGGCCTTCGGCGCGCGCTCGCCGGTCCGGACCTCGAGCCCGATGGTCTACGCCGACGTGGCGCTCGAGGCCGGCGCCGTCCTGCCCCTCGATCCGACCTACGACGAGCGGGCGATCTACACGGTCGCGGGCGCCATCGAGATCGCCGGCGACGGCTTCGGCCCCGGCCAGTTGCTGGTCTTCCGGCCCAGCGACCGCATCAGCGTGCGCGCTCTGGAGAGCTCCCGCTTTATGGTGCTGGGCGGCGAGCCGATGGATGGTCCGCGCCATCTGTGGTGGAACTTCGTCTCCTCTCGGCCAGAGCGGATCGCGCAGGCCAAGGAGGATTGGCGTCAAGGCCGGTTCGACACCGTGCCCAACGACGCCGAGTTCATCCCGCTCCCTGAGGACCCGCAGCCCGTTCGGTATCCGTAAGCCAGGACCGCGATCCGGCAGTCCCAGATGCAACGTCAGCACGTATACTCTCAATAAAACAACCCTAGAGGGCATATTAACGAACTGTTAACTATTGTCGGCCGATGTGGCACGACCGCCGATGCCTCACCGAAGGCATGCGCTGCACTTTGTCGGCAGGACGCGCGATGGAACAGACGAAGCATGCCAAGGCCGAGGCGTCGGACCTGATCGAATCCGCCGCCTGCGGCGCCCGCGAGGCAACGACGCGGATCGACGCCGGCAACCTCGTCCTGCTCGCCTCGGACGCGCGTGCCTTGCCGCAGGGCAAGAATCCGAGTCCGTCGCCGGTCGAGCGGTGGCCGGATCTGCTGGAGCGCGTGCAGGGCGCGGCGCGCTACATCCGGGACGTCGAGGAGCGCGCGCAGGAGCAGGAAACGCACGTCCAGGACCTCCTTCGGCAGGTGGGGGCCGATATGGACGCGGCCCGGGCGCAGGTACGGGCGGCCGAGCGGGAGACCCACGAGGTCCATGCGCAGGCCATCAAGCTGATCCAGGCCGCCGAGGAGCGAGCCGCGGCCGCAGAGGCGCGCGCCGCGGCGGCGGAGCAGATGCTCCAGCGCATCGCCGAGACGATCGACGCGGAGTTCGTGATGCAGGCGGGTGGCCAAGTGGGCGGTCAAGCGGGCGGCGTGCAGCACACCCGTACCCCGACCTCGGCGGCTCGGGCGGCTTCGTGACCGGCGCCGTGGCGTCGCGGCGGCGATGAACGCGGCGTTCTGGGCTCAGCTCGACGCCCGCATCGCGCGCGCAATCAGATCCGGCCGCTGTGATTAGCGACCGGCTCGGGACGGCCGGCGCGCCGAAGCCGGCTGCGCTCCCCGCAGCGCCAGCCGCATCCTCTTGCGAATCCCCGTCGAGGCCGGTGGCCGACTGGACCAAGGTCCCGGACACGCTGTCGGCCGCGAGCGTCGGGGCCCAGGAGCAGGATCAGCGCCTGCGCCAGCAATCCACCACCTGCGAAGCGCTGGCTGGGGATCTGGAGGCGGCCCGGCAGGAGATCCAGAGCTTGAGGGCGCTTCTGCAGGAGGCGCAGGCCCAGGCGGCCGTGCAGGTCCGCGCGATCGAGACGCGGGCCGGCGCGCGTGTCCGGGAGGCGGAGGCGCGCGCCGAGGCTGCCAACCTGCGGGCGGAGTCGGCCGAGGACTGGCTGAAACGGATCGAGCAGGCCAGCCGGGACCTGCTGCCGAACGACCGGCGCGCGGCCGCCTGAACGGCGGTGCGCCAGCGGAGACGAAAGCGAATCCGCGGCTGCCGGCCGAGACCCGTCGGGTCAGGCGGCGCGGTCGCTTGACACGCCGAGCCCGATCGAGCGCGCCAGCGCGGACCGACGGGCAGCATATTCCTGTGCGACCATCGGGTAATCGGCCGGCAGACCGTAGCGCTCGCGATAACTCTGCGGGTGCAGCCCGTGGGCCGTGAGGTGACGCTTGAGCGTCTTGTAGACGCGCCCGTCGATGAAGCTCACGATTCCGTCGGGCCGGATCGACGTGCGGATCTGCGCCGCGCTTGGCCGGTCGCGCCGCACCGGCAGATCCGTCACGGCGTCCGGCGACACGTCTCGGCCGGCCGCCAGCGCGGCGATCGCGTCGTGACAATGCGCGATCAGGATCGGCAGCTCGGTGGCGGGCACCCGATTGTTCGATACATAGGCGACGACCAGCCCGGCAGTCAGCGCGATTTTGGATTGGGGGCTGACGGGGGTCGGTGCGGACACGTTCTGGTCTCCTGAAGGGGGCGAGAACCGTCATAAGTTGGTCTGCGCCATTGCGCTTGCCTGAGAGCGTGCTACCGTTTTCCCGAGCGCGCACGCAGAAGCACGAATACAAGAACTTGCGATGAGGACTTTGTTCTCGACGGCGGATTACAAGCCGAAAGACAGTTTCCGCCTCTGGCGCGAGACGATCTTCGAGCGGATCGTGCCGGTCGAACTTACCCCGGCCGCCGCACACGGATTCGCCGGGACCCTGGAGGCCGCCGAGGTCGGCCCCCTGCTGATGACGCGCATCACGCAAAGCGCCGTCACGACCGTTGCGACCCCGAATACGATCCGCCAGCACGGCAAATACGAGACGTTGAACGTCGCGATCACGCTGAAGGGCCGCGTGTTCTGCGCGCAAGACGATCGCACCGCGATCCAGCATCCCGGCGACATCGTCGTGATGGACCGGCGGCCGGCGACGATGGGATCCGATATCGACACGCAGACGCTGTTCGTCGAATTGCCGCGCGAGTGCCTGGAACGGGCGCTCGGCTCGACGCGCCGCTTCACCGCCCTGACGATCGGCGCGGACCAAGTCGGCACGTCGATGGTGACGACCTTCTTCCAGGAGCTGGTCCGTATGGCGGGCCGGCTGACGCCGGACATGTCCAACCGCCTGTCGTCCATCGGCATCGATCTCATCGTGGCGAGCATCGCGGAGCGCCTTGCCCACGAGACACCCAGGAACATCCAGGGCATCCTCATCTTCCAGCGCGCCCTGGCCCATATCGAGGCGCATCTCGGCGACGTGAACCTCGACCCTGCCCGGCTCGCGGCGGCCGTCGGCGTGTCCCTGCGCCACCTCCAGGCGCTGTTCCGCGAGCAGGACCGCAATATCGCCGACTGGATCTGGCGGCGGCGACTGGAGATCGCCGCGCAGCGGCTCACCGATCCCGGCTTCGCCCATCTGTCCGTCGGAGAACTGGCTTATAATTGCGGTTTCAGCACCCAGAGCCACTTCAGCCGACGCTTCAAAGAAAGCTACGGGATCTCACCCAGCGAATACCGTTGCCGCAACCGGGGGGCGCCCGAGATCATCTGCTGACGGCCCGCTACTGCGGGCGGGCGCTCGCGGAATTCGCCCGGATCCATCCCGGGGCGAGGATGTCGCCGCCCTCGGTGATGATCCAGGGATTGGCATCCTCGGCGTCGATCGCCGCAGCCGCAGCGGCCAGCGCAGCCCGCAGCGTGGGGAAGCTGTGTAACGCGGCGACCCGGGCGGGCGCGGAGCCCGGCCAGAGGGTCAGTTCGGCAGGTCGGTCGAGGTCGGACTGCATCATGGGTCTAGCGGGCTGGAACGGCACGCCGCCTGTGCGGCGGACGTGCTGGGACGGTGATCGGCAGCCGAGCGTGCGATGCACTCAGGCGGTCTTCGGCTTCGGCCGGGGCACGCACACCTCGACCATCTGTCCGGTCAGCGGATTCAGGATCAGCATGGCAGCACGTCTCCGGTGGAACTGCCCGTAGAACGCCGGCCGATCACGCCCGGATCGAGGCGGTCGACGCAATTGTGCGGTTTGGGTAAACCAACCGTTCACCGTGGCGGCACGCCGTTGATCCGCCGCGTGATCGTCTGACGATACATCCGAGCCGCCGTGCCGAGGAAGATCTGCAGGCGTACCGTTTTCGACGTAGGATCCGGCGGCAGCCGGACGGACAAAAGCCCGCCGCGGCAGGACCGGGCGGGCGGAGTGACGGCATAGGGTCGGGAGGTTCGCCGTGGCGGCGACGTGCCACCCCAACCGTGACAGTCGCGTGACGATCGGCCGATCCGGTCAGATCCGCTCCGGCTCCGCCAGCAGGATGGCGGAGCGGCGCGCGGCCGGGCGCAGCGCGGCATCGGCCCCGGGCTGATCGATCAGCGTCCGGGCGAAGGGATGTGAGGTCAGAGCCGCTGCCGGCCGATCCGGTGTCGCGCCCGTGATCGTTCCGTCATACGGTTTCGCCACCGATCACGGCGACCGGAGATGCGTCATGGCTGGACAAGCGACGAGGATCGCGCCGAAGCGTCCGCGGGACGAGCCGGATCCGGCGCGGGCCGAGGGCGAGAAGGCCGGCGCGCGGATTGACGCGGCGTTCGAGAAGCTCGCCCGGAAGATGCGCGCCCGAGCCGACAAGGCTCACGGCAAGCTCGCGGCGGTGACGGAGCCCGGCAAGCGCGCGGTGCTGCTGCGCCGCTACGAACTCTACGCGGATGCGGCCGCCTATCTCGAGGAGCGGCTCGTCCATCGCGGGGAGCGATCCGCGTGATCTCCATCGACCCGGCCGGGCGCGTCGCCGCCCGCCGCCGCCGCTGACGGCGAGGACCCACCATGTTCGACGCGACCAAGATGCTCGCCGACGCCCTCGGCGAGCACCTGGCCCACACCTACCAGCGCACCTTCGGCAGCCGGGAGCCGCGCTACGCCGAGATCATCGAGGCTGCGGCGCGCCTGACAATCGAGCGGATCGTCGGGAGCGACGCCCTCTACCATGACGGCGACCATACCGCCCTCGTCACCCTGGTCGCCCAGGACATCCTGCGCGGCCGTTTCCTGCAGGAGGGCATCACGCCGGAAGACTGGCTGCACATGATCCTGGCCGCCCTCTATCACGACATCGGCTACGTGCGCGGCGTCTGCGCGGGGGATCGGGCGCGGGCCTTCGTCATCGACGCGCAGGGAACGACCGTGAGCCTACCCCGCGGCGCCTCGGATGCGGCGCTGGCACCCTACCACGTCGAGCGCTCGAAACTGGCGGTGCAGGAGCGCTTCGGCACGCACGATCTCGTCGACGCGGCCCGGGTCATCCGGGCGATCGAGCTGACCCGCTTCCCGGTGCCGGAAGACGACGCGCATCGCGAAACCGCGACCGAGGCCGGCCTGTTGCGAGCGGCCGACCTGATCGGCCAGCTCGGCGACCCGCTCTACCCGCGCAAATTGAACGCCCTGTTCCACGAATTCGCCGAGATCGGCGTCAACGCGGAACTCGGCTACGACAGCCCGGCCGATCTCGCGGAGCGTTACCCGTCCTTCTTCTGGGGCAAGATCGAGCCCGTCATCGGCGACGGGATCCGTTTCCTCGACCTGACGGTCGAGGGCCGGGGCTGGGTCGCCAACCTCTACGCCCATGTCTTCGCCATCGAGCACGATCGCCGCCGCATGGGCCCGCATCCCGGACCGGGCCCGATCTGAGGCGGCCCCGCGCATCGGGGCCGCCTCAGCGGGCCGCGACGAGTTCGGGCAGGACCCGGACCAGCTCAGCCGCCACGAACGGCTTCTCCAGGATGCGACGCCGGGATCCGGCCGAGGCGCCCGAGACCCGCACATCGCCCGTGGCGAACAGGAACGGCGCGCCGAGCACATTCGGCTTGGTGGCGACCGGATAGGCGGTATCCCCGTCACCCAGATTCACGTCGAGTACCGCGGCGTCGAGCTGCTGCTCCGCGATCAGGTCCCGGGCCAGATCGGCGCGCGGAACCGGACCGATCACCTCGGCCCCGGCGCTGCGCAACCAGCGCTTGACCTCGCTGGCGATGAGATACCCGTCCTCGACGACGAGGACACCGCATCCGGCGAGCGGGGGAACAGGGTCGGACCCGATCCCTCCCATCATGGCGGGGTCACCGTTGCACAACCGCGCCAAACAACTGGAAGTTCGGCCCGTTCAGGCGACCGGCATCTCGATCCGGCAGCGCAGGCCGTCGGCGCCAAGGGTGTAGTCGACGTCGGCCTCCAGCGCGTAGGCCAGAGCTTCCTGTCGCTCTCGTGGACCTTGACCTGTCCCATCTCCTCCTGAACGCGCAGCACCTCGGCCTGCGCGGCCTTCCAGGCCGTTATCTCCTTCGTAGTGGTAGCCGGACCGTCGCCGAGCCTGACCGCCGACTGGCAGAACCAGCCGTTGACCTGCTTGTGGACGTTGTGCCGTTCCGCGATCGTGGCGGGTCTGCCGGCTGGGCGCCGGGCTCGACCTCTCCGGCTCCCGAATCGTGGCCCCACCCGGCTGTTTTGGAGGAACGTCGAGGTGGGGCCACACCGACGGCGAGCCGCCGGTGGACCGATCATGTCACCGGTTGATCCGGGGCGAACTCACCTGTGTCAGCCCTGGCGTCGCACCCTCAGCGACCCGAATGGGGTAGCAGGTTGCGAGCTTCCTGGACGGCATCCCGGCAGCTCTGGTCGCCCTTCGCGTTGAGGTCGACGGCACGCTGTAAGGACGATTTGGCCTGCGAGACCTTGTCCTCCGACGCGAGACCCGGCGAGGCCTTGGCGTCGCCGCCCTGCGCCGCCGCAGCGGCCGCCGTCGGCCGGTTCTCGGATTGCCGGCGGACATCATCCGGCGACGTCGCGATCCGGCCGCTGGCGACGTCGTCGGCCGGCCCCTTCCCGCTGGCGGACCCGACCGGTCCCGACACCCCGCCGACGGTGCCGGGCGTGCCGCCGCTCTCGCGCGAGGCGCCGCCCTTCTGGGCGCGGTCCGTGTCGGGCGTGCCGACCGGCTTCGCCGTGCTGCCCGTCGTGCTGGCCGTCTGCTGACTCCCGCCGTTCTCCGGCCCCTTGCGCTGGCCGTAATCCGGCTCGGATGTCGGCGCCCCCATCCCGACCTGGTTGCCCATGTCCCGCCTCAGCTGGGCGATGGCATCCGTGCAGGGCCCCCCCTCCTGGGCGAGGGAGACGGCCGGAATCAGGGTGAGAGCGGTCAGGGCCGCGGCCCCGCCGAGCAGGTTGAACTGACGCATGCAGGTTTCCTCCAGACGTATGGGATTACCTGTGGTCCAACCCGAAGCGCCTGGCGTTGTTCGGCCCCCGCCCGCACTCAGGCGCGTTGTGCAGCGTTCGGCGCGAAGAAGCGGTTGGCCGGCCGCGCGAGGCCGAGATGGTCGCGCAGCGTCGTCCCCAAGTAGTCACGGCGGAACAGCCCGCGCCGCTGCAGCTCCGGCACCAGCCGGTCGACGACGTCGTCGAGACCCTCGGGCACGAACGGGAACATCACGTTGAAGCCGTCGCAGGCGCGGGTCTCCAGCCATTCCTCCATCCGGTCGGCGACCTGGGCGGGCGTGCCGACCATCTGCAGGCCGCCGTAGCCGCCGACCTTGCGGGCGAGCTCCCGCACGGTCGCCCCCGTGCGCCGGGCGTAGTCGACGATCTGGGCCTGCCCGCTCTTGCTGGCGTTGCTCTCCGGGAGTTCCGGCAGCGGCGCGTCGAGGTCGAAGCCCGTGGCGTCGACGCCGAGGCGGACCGAGAGGTTGGCGAGCCCGCTGTCGGGATGGACGAGGTCGTCGAGGCGCGCCTTCTTGGCCTGCGCCTCCGCCTCGGTCTCTCCCAGCACGACGAAGCAGCCGGGCAGGATCTTGAGCTGGTCCGGGTCGCGCCCCGCCGCCGGCATCCGGCCCTTCACGTCGGCGTAGAAGGCCCGCGCCGCCTCCAGGGTCGAGCCTGCGCCGAACACCATCTCGGCGGTCTCGGCGGCGATCTGCTTGCCGGCCTCGGAGGCGCCGGCCTGGACGATCACCGGCCAGCCCTGCACCGGCCGGGCGACGTTGAGCGGGCCCTTCACCTTCAGGAAATCGCCGCGGTGGTCGAGGACGTGCATCTTCGCCGGGTCGAAGAACAGGCCGCTCTCCGGATCCATCGTGAAGGCGTCGTCGGCGAAGGAATCCCACAAGCCGGTCACCACGTCGAAGAACTCGCGCGCCCGGGCGTAGCGGATGGCGTGCTCCAGATGCGCGTCGCGGCCGAAGTTCAGGGCCTCGTCCGGGTTGCCGGAGGTGACGAGGTTCCAGCCGGCCCGCCCCTTCGAGATGTGGTCGAGGGAGGCGAACTTGCGGGCCACGTGGTAGGGCTCGTTGTAGGTGGTCGACGCGGTGGCGATCAGGCCGATCCGCTGGGTGAGCACGGCGATCGCCGGCAGCAGGGTCAGCGGGTCGAACGACGTCACGGTGGCCGAGCGGCGCAGGGCCGCCGGGGGCATGTTCATCACCGCCAGATGGTCGGCCATGAAGAACGCGTCGAACTTCGCGGCCTCCAGCCGCCGGGCGAAGTGCGCCAGGTGTTCGAAGTTGAAGTTCGCGTCCGGGTAGCCGCCCGGATAGCGCCACCACGCGGTGTGGATGCCGACCGGGCGCATGAAGGCGCCGAGATGCAGCTGGCGGTCCCGGCTCATCGCTGTCGTCTCCGGTCTCTCACGGATGCTTGTGGATCGGGTCGACCCAGTACACGGTCTCGGGCGCCTCGGCGGCCTCGACGTCGGGCAGGTTGACCACCACCGCCTCGTTGTCGGAGCGAACCAGCACGCAGTGCAGGGGCTCGTCGGTCGAGGCGTTGATCTCCTGGTGCGGCACGAAGGGCGGCACGAAGATGAAGTCGCCCGGTCCGGCCTCGGCGACGTATTCGAGCCTGTCGCCCCAGCGCATCCGGGCGCGGCCCGAGACCACGTAGATCACGCTCTCCAGTTCGCCGTGATGGTGCACGCCGGTCTTGGCGTCGGGCTGGATCGCCACCGTTCCGGCCCAGATCTTCTGGGCGCCGACCCGGGCAGCGTTGATCGCCGCCTGCCGGAACATGCCGGGCGTCTGCGCGGTGTTGGAATCGAGCCGGTCGCCGGGGATCACCCGCACGCCGTCGTGCTTCCAGCGCTCGGACGCGCCGTGGTCGTGGGTATGGTCATGCGCATGATCGTGCGCGTGGCCGTGGTCGTCGCCGTGGTCGTGCATGTCGAGTCCTCCAGCGCCATCATTGCACGGCGGCGCCGGTTTGCGAGACGCTTGGATCGAGGATCGCCTCGGCCCGCGGCGCGCGGGCCTTCGGAATCAGCCCGGCGCGGACGTAGAGATCGATGTTGCGCTGCTCGTCGGCGATCACGGACGCGTCGATCGGGACGGCCCGGTAGGCGGCGCGGCCGAACCAGCGCAGCGGCACCGCCTCCGGCAGGCCGATGAGCTTCGACCAGACGGCCGCGTAGGGCGCCGGGTCCTTCAGGGCCCAGGCGCGGGCGCGAGCGAGGCGCGCGCCGAAATCGGCGAGCAGCGCCCGCTTGGTCCGGATCGCGTCGTCGCTCGCCACCGCGAAGGTCAGGCCCGGGGTGATGCCGTTGCCGTCGCGGATCACCCGGACGAGGCCGGCGAGCTCCGCCGTGGAGGTGTAGGGCTCCCAGGTCGCCCAGGCGTCGACCGCCACGGAGGCGAGCGCGATCTTGGCGTCGGCCGGCGGCAGGAAGCTGAAGGTCACGCTGTCGGCGGGGAGCCCCGCCTCCTCCAGCGCCGCCAGGACGACCTGATGGCCGATCGAGCCGCGGTTCGTCGCGACGCGCCTGCCCTTCAGGTCAGCCACCGTGCGGAGGGGCGAATCCCTCAGGACCAGGATCGCCAGCCCGTCCTGCCGGTTGCGGAAGGCCAGGAAGGCCTTGACCGGCACCCCGGCGGCGGCCGCGAAGGTGAAGGGCGCGTCGCCGACGCCGCCCGCGTCGATCGCGCCGGCGTTCAGCGCCTCGAGCAGGGGCGCGGCCGCCGGGAACTCGCTCCAGTCGAGGCGGTAGGGCAGCCCGTCGAGCACGCCGGCCGCCTCCATAAGCGCGCGGGCATTGCCGCGCTGGTCGCCGACCCGCAGCACATCCTGGGCGCGCGCGGGCCAGACCGCCAGGAGCGCCAGCAGGGTCAGGATGACGGCACGCATCAGGCGGCCTCGGCGGCGCCGCGGCGCCTGAGGGTGTCCCGGAAGGCGGGCAGCAGCGCCCGGCCGTACTGGAGCGCGTCCTCCAGCGGGTCGAAGCCGCGGATCAGGAAGGTCCGCACGCCCAGGTCATGGTAGTCGAGCAGGGCGTCGGCGACCTGCTCGGGTGTGCCGACCAGGGCGGTCGAGTTGCCCGCCGCCCCGGTCTCGGCCGCGATGGCGGTGAACAGGCGCTTGTCGTGGCGCGGCCCCGCGGCGGCCGCCGCGAGGAGCCGCCTCGAGCCCTCGTTCTGCGGCGTCGCGGCCGGGCCGAGGCCCTTAGCGGCCCGGATGGCCCGGGTCCGGGCCAGGATGTCCTCGGCGCGCTCCCAGGCGCGCGCCTCGGTCTCGGCCAGGATCGGCCGGACCGACAGGCTGAAGCGCGGCGCCCGGCCGTGGGGCGCCGCCGCCGCCCGCACCTGGCCGATCAGCTCGGCGACCTGCGCGTGCGTCTCGCCCCAGAGGGCGTAGGTGTCGGCGTGGCGGCCGGCTACCGCCAGCGCCGCCGGCGAGGCGCCGCCGAAATAGACCGGGATCGCGTCCACCGGCTTCACCTCGGAGAAGCCGCGCTCCACCCGATAGAAATCGCCCGCGTAGTCGAACGGCGCCGCGGCGGTCCAGCTCTGCCGGACGATGTCGAGGAACTCTCGGGTGCGGGCATAGCGCTCGTCCTTGGTGAGGTGGTCGCCGTCCTGGGCGAGTTCCCGGTCGTCGCCGCCGCTGATCACGTGGATCGCGACCCGGCCGCCGGTGAGCTGGTCGAGGGTCGCGAATTGCCGCGCCGCCACGGTCGGCGCCGTGAAGCCGGTGCGGTGGGCGATCATCAGCCCCAGCCGCTCGGTCACGGCGGCGACCTGCCCGGCGAGCAGGAGCGCGTCCGGCGTGGTCGCGTGGAAGGCCACCAGCACCCGGTCGAACCCGCCCCATTCGTGCGCCTGCGCCAGGAGCTTCAGGTAGTCGCGGTCGATGGACGGCCCCGCGGCCGGGTGGATCTCGGAGGTGTGGCGGGGCGCGACGAAGCCGATGAACTCGACGGAATCGGGGGGAAGCAGGCTCATGAGGCGATCTCCGGGTCGCGGGCGGGGTCAGGCGCCGAGGGCGGCCCGGCCGGCGGCGCCGTGGACGGCGTCGGCCTGGGGCCAGTGGATGCGCGCGCACAGGACGTCGCGCAGGTGCCGCTCCAGCGGGTTCGCCCGGGACAGGCCGGCATTGCCGCACAGCTCCGCGGCGCGCTGGACCGCCGCGATGGCGTTCTCCGTGACGGTGAGCTTCACGAAGCCGGACTCGCGCGGCAGCGGCGGATGGCCCGCGTCGACCTCGGCCGCGAGTCCGGCGACGAGGCGGGCGTTGACAGCGAGCCGCCGCTCGTTCTCGCCGACCGCCTCGTGGAAGCGCGGCAGGCTCGCGAGCGGCGCCCCGAGGCTGCCGGGCCGGCGCGCCCGCAGGAAGCCGATGAACCAGTCCTGCGCCGCCCGGGCCACGCCGTCGTAGAGGGCGGCGAGCAGGGTGCAGCTCCAGGCCTGCTGCCAGGGATCGGGCCCCGACCAGCCGCCCGGCGGCCGCAGGTCGACCGCGTGGTCCCCGGGGATTGGCACGTCCGTGAAGTAGACGTCGTGGCTGCCGGAGGCGCGCAAACCGAGATGGTCCCAGCTCTCCGCGATGCGGATGCCCGGCGCGTCGAACGGCACCAGGACGTTGCCGGTGCGCGGCTCCGCCTCGTCGGTCCGGACGAAGACGAGGCCGTAGGCGAGCCCCGGCGACCCGGTCGCGTAGATCTTGTGCCCGGAGATCCGCCAGCCCGCGCCGTCGCGGCGGGCGACCGTGGCGGGCAGGCCGCCCCGCGAGGGCGTCCCGAGTTCGGGCTCGACCCGCAGGGCGTTGATCAGCGCCCCCCGGGCCACCGCCGCCGCGCCGACCGCGTCGGCGAGCGCGCGCGGCCACGGGGCGTCGGGCCGGTGGATCAGCCCGTGCTGGAGATACTGCATCGCCACGACCAGGGCGGTCGCCGGGTCGGCGGCGCCGAGCGCGCGCACCACCGCGGCGGCCCGCGCCAGACCCGCACCGCCGCCGCCGAGACGCCGCGGTACGGTGAGGGCCAGGAGCCCAGCCTCCCGCAACGCCGCGAGGGAGTCGTGCGGGAAGGTGCCGGCCCGGTCGTGGCGGGCCGCGGCTTCGGCGAGGCGGCCGGCGAGGCTGCTGACGATGTCGGGAGGCGGGACGGCGACGGTCATGGGGCGTTCGGCGGCGTGGTCTGCGGGCGACCGCGCGGCGCGATCCCGGAAGCCGCGATCGTCCGCCCGCGCCCGGGGTCGCGTCAACGAAATGTGGTTCCGAATATTGCTCATCCCGCAGGAGGATGATGCAGCATCTTCGACCGGTGGAGAAGAACGTGTTTCCACCCCCAGGGATGGCGAGCAATCGTTCTCCCGATCATCGATCGAAGTCCTGGTGCGGAGAGACCGACGAGCGCCGCCCCGCCGATGGGAAGCAGCGATAAAGCGCTGTCGCCGCCGGCCGGAGCGTGAACGATATTGTCCGATACCGGAGAAATAGAGGATACGCTTTCGTTGACTCGGTCCACCTGCGATCGAATACTCGGACCCCTGATCCCTCGACGGATCATTCCCCAACGATGCGGACGCCAGATCCGCCCGGTCGCGCGGCCGGGGCGGTGACGTGCGCCGTTCCCGCCGCGCAGTCGCGCGGCCCGGAGACCCGAGATGACCGACGCGCCCTCCCAACCGGGCAGCCCCTCCTCCAGCCCGTCGCTCTCCCGGCGGCGCCTGCTCCAGGTCGGCGCCGCGGCCGCCGCGCTGCCGCTCGGCCTCGGCATGGGCACCAGTCGCGCCTGGGCGCCCGGCCCGGGGGCGCCGTTCGATCCCGGCCCGCTCTGCCGGCCCGCCGCCGCGGAGGCGCCCGCGGGGCCGCTCCGGCCGGTCAAGCTGGCCTGGAACGCCACGGCCATCTGCACGGCCGCCGCGCCGCTCGCCAAGGAGCAGGGGATCTTCGCCCGGCACGGCCTCGACGTGGAGTTCGTCAATTTCGGCGGCTCGACGGAGGCGCTGCTGGAGGCGATCGCGACGGGCAAGGCCGATGCCGGGATCGGCATGGCCCTGCGCTGGCTCAAGCCCCTGGAACAGGGCTTCGACGTCAAGATCACCGCGGGCCTGCACGGCGGCTGCCTGCGGCTGCTCAGCGCCAAGTCCTCCGGCATCGCCGACATCGCCGGACTGAAGGGCAAGACCATCGCGATCAGCGATCAGGCGAGCCCGGCCAAGAACTTCTTCGGCCTGCTGCTCGCCAAGGCGGGGATCGATCCGGAGAGCGGGGTGGAGTGGCGGCAATACCCGGCCGACCTGCTGAACCTCGCGGTGGAGAAGGGCGAGGCGCAGGCGCTGGCCGATTCCGACCCGCGGACCTGGATCTGGCTGAAGGACCCGCGCTTCACCGAGGTCGCCACCAACCTCTCGGGCGAGTACGCCGGCCGGACCTGCTGCGTCGTGGCGGCCCGCGGTAGCCTGATCCGGAACGATCGCGCGGTGGCGAGCGCGTTGACCCGGGCGATCCTGGAGGGCGGCCACGCCGTCCACCGGGATCCCGAGGCCGCGGCCCGGGCCTTCTCCGGCTATGGCGGCAAGGGCTCGATCGCCGATCTGGCCGCGATGCTGCGCAGCCAGCAGCACGGCGACAGCCCGGTCGGCGGGGATCTCAAGCAGCAGCTCGCGCTCTACGGGGACGAGCTGAAGCAGGTGAACGTCCTGCGGCGGTCCACCGACACGGCGAAGTTCGCCGAGCGGATCTACGCCGACGTGCTGAGCTGAGGCGCGCCATGTCCGGAAGCATCACCGCCGGCGTCGCCCCGCGGGCCGCAGCCCCGCCCCGAAGGCTGCCGCAGCCGCCCTGGCGGATCGTCCTCTCCGGCGCCGCCTGGCTCGCCCTGGCAGGCGTGACCCTCGGCCTGCCCGAGGCCGACGACCTGCCCGAGACCGCGGCCTTCGGGTCCGGCGCGGCGGCGCTCGGCCTCGCCCTCCTGGCCCTCGCGCCCGTGGCCGCCCGCCTCGGCCCCCTCGGGTCGCGGCTGCGGTACGGGAGCCCCTGGTTCACGGTGCTGGCGCTGGCGCTGCTGGTCTGGGAGGCCGTCACGGCGAAACTCGCCCTGCTGCCGATGCCGTTCTTCCCGCCGCCCCAGGCGATTCTGGAGGTCTTCCTCGACGACTGGCCGAAGCTCGGCGGCAGCATCCTCGCCTCGCTGATCCTGCTCTCCGGCGGCTACGCCATCGGGGCGGCGACCGGCTTCGTCCTGGGCGTCGCCATCGGCACGTTCCGGGCGGTGGGCTACTGGGCCCATCCGGTGCTGCGCTTCGTCGGGCCGCTGCCGGCCACGGCATGGCTGCCCCTCGCCTTCTTCGTCTTCCCGTCCTCGTGGTCGGCCAGCACCTTCCTGGTGGCGCTCGCCACCGGCTTTCCGGTCACGGTGCTGACCTGGTCAGGGGTGGCGGGGGTCAACAAGGCCTATTTCGACGTGGCGCGGACGCTCGGCGCCTCGCGCGGCTTCCTGATCCTGCGGGTCGCGATCCCGGCGGCGCTGCCGCACGTCTTCGTCGGCCTGTTCATGGGGCTCGGCGGCTCCTTCGCGGTGCTGGTCGTCGCCGAGATGCTCGGCGTGAAGTCCGGCCTCGGCTGGTACCTCCAGTGGGCCCAGGGCTGGGCCGCCTACGCCAACATGTACGCGGCGCTGATCGTGATGGCGCTGATGTGCTCCTCCCTGATCACGCTGCTGTTCCGCCTGCGCGACCGTCTGCTCGCGTGGCAGAAGGGGCTGGTGCAATGGTAGCCGCCGCGACCCTCGAACGCCCGGAGGCCCGGGCGGCCGGGGCCCGCCTGACGGTCGAGTCCGTTAGCCACGCCTTCGCGATCCGCGGCGCGCCCCTGCCGGTCCTCGACCGGGTGAGCCTCGACGTGGAGCCCGGCGGCTTCGTGGCCCTGCTCGGCCCCTCGGGCTGCGGCAAGTCCACCCTGCTGCGGCTCGTCGCCGGCCTGGAGCCGCCCGACCAGGGTGTGATCCGGGTCGACGGCGACCTGGTGGAGGGCCCGGACCCGTCCCGGCTCCTCGTCTTCCAGGATCCGACCCTCTATCCGTGGCGGACCGTGCGCGGCAACGTCGCCCTGGGGCTGGAAGCCCGCGGCGTCGGGCGGTCGCGGGCGGCCCTTGTCGATCAGGCGCTGGGGCTCGTCGGCCTGACCGGCTTCGCGGATGTCTACCCGCACCAGCTCTCCGGCGGCATGGCGCAGCGGGCGGCCCTCGCCCGGGCGCTCGTCAACGCGCCGCGCCTGCTGCTCCTCGACGAGCCGCTGGGCAAGCTCGACGCCCTGACGCGGCTGGCCATGCAGGCCGAGATCCTGCGGCTCTGGCAGGAGAAGCGCTTCACCGCGCTCCTCGTGACCCACGACGTGGAGGAGGCGCTGGTGCTGGCCGAGCGCGTGATCGTGCTCTCCGACCGCCCGGCCGCGATCCGGGCCGAGCTGTCGGTCACGGCGCCCTACCCGCGCCACCGCGACGATTCCGAGATCGTGCGGCTGCGCCGGGAGATCCTGGGGATCCTCGGCCAGCCGACCTGAGAGTCGCCTCGGCCGCCTCAGCCCCGCGCCGCCGACGGGGCCGCCCCGACGGCCGCCGTCCGCGGCTGATGCCGGCCGATCCAGAAGACCAGGGCGCAGCCGATGCCGGTGAGCGCGCAGAGCGGGAGCAGGGCGACGGGGAAGCTGCCGGTCTGCTCGCGCAGCACGCCGATCAGCGAGGTGATCGCCCCGGTGCTGAGATGCGCCAGGGTGTTGATCGCCGCGATGCCGGCGGCCGTCTGGGCCGGCGGCAGCGTCTCGGTCGCCAGGGCGAAGAACGGACCCTTGATCGCGTAGTTGCCGAGCAGGACCAGCGAGAGCAGGACCAGGGTCATCCAGAGCGAGCCCGTCAGCAGCGTCAGGGCGAAGCTCACCGAGGTCAGCGCCAGCGGCAGAGCCGTGCTCCAGATCCGCTCGCCGCTGCGGTCCGCCCGCAGGCCCCAGATGATCATGAAGACCGAGGCGATTCCGAACGGGATCATGTTCAGCAGGCCGGTCTGCAGGTTGCTGAGGCCGAACCCCTTGAGGATCTGCGGCATCCAGAGGGACAGCGTGTTGCTGGTGGCCGAGCTGCCCGCGTAGATCACGGCCAGCAGCCAGACCTGCCGGCTCGCGAGCACCGCCCAGACCGCCGCGAGGCCGTGGGCGTGGTGCCCGGCGCCCGATTCGGCGGCGCGCCGCTCGGCCTCCAGCCGGTCGGTCAGCCAGCCGCGCTCCGCCGGGCTCAGGAAGGTCGCCTCGGCCGGCCGGCTCGGCAGCAGCGCGAGGGCGGCGACGCCGAGGAGGACGGCCGGGACCGCCTCCATGATCAGCAGCCACTGCCAGCCGCGCAGGGAGGCGGCGCCGTCGAGGGTGAGCAGCGCCGCCGAGAGCGGGGAGCCGAAGAAGCTGGAGAGCGGGATCGCGACCATGAACATCGCCACGATCCGCGCCCGGTAGGCCTTGGGGAACCAGTAGGTCAGGTACAGGATCACGCCGGGGAAGAAGCCGGCCTCGGCCGCGCCAAGCAGGAAGCGCGCGGTGGCGAAGCTGACCGGTCCGGTGACGAAGGCCGAACCGATGCCGACGAGCCCCCAGGTGATCATGATCCGCGCGATCCAGATCCGCGCGCCGACGCGCTCCATGGCGAGGTTGCTCGGCACCTCGAACAGGACGTAGGCCACGAAGAACAGGCCGCCGCCCAGGCCGAAGGCCGCGGCGGAGAGACCGAGATCGTGGTTCATGGTCAGCGCCGCGAAGCCGACATTCACCCGGTCGACGTAGGCGATGAAGTAGCAGAGCACGAGGAAGGGGATCAGGCGCAGGCCGACCTTCCGCATCGTTCGGCTCTCGAAGGCGGCCGCGTCCGCCGCGTGTGGCGTGGTCGGTGTTGCCATGGTCCTGTCCTCGCTGGAATTCGGGCGGGCCCGCTTCGGCCTAGCGGTCGAAGCGGAAGAGTTCGGCGGGCGTCTCGGCCAGGACGATCCGGCGCTCGGCCGGGTCCGGCACCCAGGCGTCGAGGTCGCGCCGGGCCTCGGCGGGGCTGGCCTGGGTCTCGAACTGCGTGTGCGGCCAGTCGCTGCCCCAGAGCAGGCGCCGCGCCCCGAAGGCGCCGCGCAGGCGCTCGGCGGCCTGCAGCGCCGTCTGCCGGCCGGCCTCGCCGCTGCCGATGCGGTAGGCGCCCGAGAGCTTGACCCAGACGCGGCCGCCGCGGCCGAAGCCGAGAAGGTCGGCGAAGCCCGGATCGGCGATGCCGAGGGCCGGGTCGATCCGGCCGAAATGATCGACCACGACGGGGACGCCCGCCTCGACCAGCGGCGGCAGCAGCCGCGCGAGGCGCCGCGCCTCGGCCTGGACCTCGATCTGCCAGCCGAGATCCGCCACGCGCGCGAGGTGGGCGCGCCAGACCGGGCCGGCGAAATCCGGGTCCGGCCGGCCGATCAGGTTGAGGCGCAGGCCGACGACGCCCTGCCCGGCGAGGCCGCGCAGGGTGGCGGTCTCGGCGCCTGGGTCCAGCACGGCGATGCCGCGCAGCCGCTCCGGCGCGGATTGCAGGGCCGAGACCATGTAGCCGTTGTCGGTCCCGAGGAAGCTCGGCTGGATCAGCACGCCGCGGGCCATGCCGTTCCGGTCCAGCATGGCGCGGTAATCGGCGATGCTGGCGTCGTAGTCGGGGGCGTAGCGCCGGTCGCCCGTGAGGGTCAGGGCCCGGGTGAAGACGTGGGCGTGGGTGTCCACCGCGGCCACGCCGTCGGCGGCGGAGCCGGCCTCGGCCGCACGGCCGCGGGCGGGGAGTGCGAGCGTGACGCCGCCCGCGAGCAGGGTGCGGCAGAACAGGCGCCGGTTCATCGGATCATCTCACGGTCTGGGGGATCAGCGCGCCGCCGGACTGCCGATCCGGCAGGAGCGCGACGGCGAGGAGGACGAGCCCGTAGGCACCGAGGGCCGAGAGGCCGATCGCCGGGCCGAGGCCGCAGATCTCGCTGAGCAGGCCGACGCCCAGGGGCAGCAGGCCGGAGGCGAGACGGCCGGCATTGTAGCAGAAGCCCATCCCGGTCCCGCGCAGGCCGTCCGGGAAGAGTTCGCTGAACAGGGCCGCGAGGCTCGCGGGGATGCCGGCCGTGCAGAAGCCGAGGGGCGCGCCGAGGAAGAGCAGGCCCGCGCCGCCGACCGGCAACAGCAGGTAGAGGACGACCAGGGCCATGCAGCTGGCGGCGTAGAGCGCCACCGTCCGGCGCCGGCCGAGCCGGTCCACGAGCCCACCGGCGACGAGGCAGCCCAGACCGAAGGCCGCGATGATGATGGCGAGGTAGAGCCCGGTGCCGAGGACCGAGGCGCCGCGCTCGACGCTCAGGTAGGTGGGCAGCCACGTGAACAGGGCGTGGAAGCCCCCGTGGGCGCCCAGGCCGAGCAGTGTCGCGAGCACCGTGATCCGGCGCAGGCCGGGCGCGAAGATCGCGAGCCCTCCGGCCGGCGGCCGGGCCGGGCCCACCACCGATCGGGACGGCTCCGGCACGGAGCGGCGGAGGTAGAGGAGGAGCAGCGCGGGTGCGAGGCCGCAGGCGAACAGAGCGCGCCACGCGGTCTCCTGATCCAGGACGGAGAAGGCCGCGGTAGAGAGGAGCACGGCCGCGCCCCAGCCGAGCGCCCAGCCCCCCTGGACGGCGCCGAGCGCCTTGCCGCGGTGCTCGGGCCGGATCGCCTCTGCCATGAGCACAGCGCCGGCCGCCCATTCGGCGCCGAAGCCGACCCCCTGCAGCGCCTTCAGGGTCAGAAGCTGGGTGAAGCTCTGCGCGAAGGCTGCCAGGAAGGTCGCGACCGCGAACCACAGCACCGTGATCTGGAGGGCCCGGACGCGGCCGATCCGGTCCGCCGCGAGGCCGCCGAGCCAGCCGCCGAGCGCTGCCGCGACGAGCGTGACCGCGCCGATCAGGCCGGCCTCCGAGCGGCTGAGCCCGAAGCTCGCGACCAGCGCGGGGATGGCGAGGCTGAACATCTGCACGTCCAGGGCGTCGAGCGACCACCCGCCCAGACAGCCCCAGAAGGTGCGACGCTCGGCCGGACCGACTTGTCGGTACCAGCGGAACACGGGCTTTCCTCCGTTCTCCGAAGAGAACTAGTCATTTATATGAATTAATGAGCATGGCTCCGCCGGCCCGTCAAGGTGCTCGCCTTTCAGCGGATGTCGACGTGATACCGGAAGTCTTTGGCCGCGCCGCGCGTCACCCGCCACTCGATCGGGCGCGCATCGAAGCCGAAGGCGAGGCGCTCGATGACGACGACGGGATCGCCCTCCGCAATTTCGAGACGCCCGGCGTCCATCGCATCGGCGATGCCGATGGTCAGGGTCTCTTCGGCCCGGGCGACGATCTCGCCGCAGAGGCGCTCGTAGGCCGGGTAGAGGAGATCGCCGATCTCCGCCAGCGGAGCCTTGAGTATCGGGGCGAACCGCCCTGCCGGCAGCCAGATCGCCTCGGCCAGGATCGGGCGGCCCTGCAGAAGCCGCGTCCGGATCAGGCGGATCGACTCGCCGCGCGCGTCGAGGCCGAGAGCCGCCCGGACGGTCTCGGGCGCCGCACAAGCCTCGCGCAGCAGGATCCGCCCCTCGGGGACCGACGGAGCGCCGTCCGGCCCCAGATGCCGGAAGAATCGGAACAGGGACCGATCGAAGCGGGGACGTCGGACGAAGGTGCCGCGGCCCTGCTGGCGCTCCACCAAGCCGTCGGCGACCAAGACGTCGATCGCCTTGCGCACCGTGCCGATGGCGACACGGTGGGCGGCCGCCAGTTCCGCCTCGGTGGGGATCGGATCGCCCGACCGCCAGACGTTGCGGGCGATCTGATGTGCGATCTCGTCGCGCAGGCGCTGGTAGAGCGGCAAGCGGAGATCGGGCTGCGGTGCAGATGTAGCGGTCATGTGTATGACTGTATGATTATCGCCCTACGTCGCCAATGGGTGACCGAGTTGAGGCAGGCCGCCCCGAGGATCTGATCCACAGCGTCGCAGGGCCGATGATGGCCGCAGGGACCGGACTGATGAACTGGCAAGGCGAAGCCGCGCCTCCGGATTGCGCCAGCCAGAGCCAGGCCGCCCGCAAGACCCTCAGCGCCTCCGGGAACGGCGCGGGCGGTACGCCACCGGCGGACACGCGGTCCGTGCCCTGATCGATAGCAGCCGTCACCGGCCTTCCGCGCCGAAGAAGACGTGGCTCATGACGCGCGAACGCCAGCCCCAAGAGGATCGGCAATGACCGGGAGCGCGCCGGCGTCGATGCCGAGTCGACACGCCGCCTCCGCGTTGCCGGTGTCCTGGCGGATCGCGATAATGTCATTGGTATTATTTCGTGGTCGCCGCCCCTGCCCGGACAAGACTTCACGGCTCCGAACTTGATCTCACCGGTGACCGCCTCATTTCGTCTCGGGTCTCGAGCCCGACGGGAATCCCCTGAGAGTTCGAACCGCGTGCACCGACCACAGCCGTCCGAGCCTCGTGCGCCCGGCCGCGGCCCAACACCAAAGGGGGACCACCGGATGAGCGAGACGATCGACAAGACAGACACGACCACGTTCCGCATGGAGGGCAAATGCCCGTTCGGCGGCGACCGCATCGGCGGCGCCTTCGGCGATCGTCCGGCGCTGGAGAATTGGTATCCCCACCGCCTGCGGATCGAGCTGCTGCACCAGAACGGGCTGGCGGCCGATCCCCTCGGCCCGGATTTCGACTACGCGGCCGAGTTCGCCAAGATCGACTTCGCGGCGCTCAAGCGCGACATCAAGCAGTTCCTGACCTCGTCGGTGGAATGGTGGCCCTCCGACTACGGTAATTACGGCCCGCAGATGATCCGCATGGCCTGGCACTCGGCCGGCACCTACCGGATCGCAGACGGGCGCGGCGGCGCCGGCACCGGCATGCAGCGCTTCGCCCCGATCTCGAGCTGGTGGGACAACGGCAACACCGACAAGTCGCGGCGTCTCCTGCAGCCAATCAAGCACAAATACGGCAACGCGCTGTCCTGGGCCGATCTCATGGTCCTGACCGGCAACTGCGCCCTGGAGATCATGGGCCTGCCGACCTACGGCTTCGCTGCCGGTCGTCTCGATGCCTGGGAGGCGGACAACGCCACCTACTGGGGGCCCGAGGTCGTCGACATGGGCACGGTGTCGAGCTTCGACGACATGGTGAACCGCGACAAGCGCTGGCGGGGCAAAAACGGCGAGCCCGAATACGATCTGGAGAACCCGCTCGCCGCCTCCCACCAGGCGCTGATCTACGTGAACCCAGAGGGCCCCTACGCGAGCGGCGATCCGCTGGCCTCCGCGCGCGACATCCGGATCACGTTCACCCGCATGGCGATGAACGATGAGGAGACCGTGGCGCTGATCGCGGGCGGCCACGCCTTCGGCAAAAGCCACGGCATGGTGCCGGCCAAGGAGATCGGCCCGCCGCCCGAGATGGCGCCGATGGAGGCGATGGGGCTGGGCTGGCACAACCCGAAGGGAGCCGGCAAGGACACGATGACCAACGGCATCGAGGGGAGCTGGACCCCCGATCCGACGCAATGGGACAACGCCTACCTAGAGAACCTCTTTAAGTTCGAGTGGGAGCAGACCAAGAGCCCGGCGGGCGCGCTGCAATGGACGCCCAAGGATCCTGGCGCCCCGAAGACGCCGGACGCCCACGTCGCGGGCCAGATGCACCCGCTGATGATGATGACCTCCGACATCGCCCTGAAGGTCGACCCGGACTACCGCAAGGTCTGCGAGAAGTTCCTCAACGACTTCGACGCCTTCACCCAGGCGTTTTCCAAGGCGTGGTACAAGCTCACCCATCGCGACATGGGACCGAAGCACCGCTACCTCGGCCCGGAGGTGGTCATCGAGGACGGGCTCCTGTGGCAGGACCCCCTGCCCGAGCGCGACTACGCCCTCGTCGGCAAGGCCGAGATCGCCGCGCTGAAGCAGGCGATCGCCGCGACCGGCCTGTCGGTCTCCGATCTCGCCTTCACGGCCTTCTCGGCCGCCTCGACCTACCGCGACAGCGACAAGCGCGGCGGCGCCAACGGTGGCCGCCTCGCCCTCGCGCCGCAGAAGGACTGGGCCGTCAACCGGCGGGCAGCACCGGTCGTCGAGGCTCTGCGCGGCGTGATGGCCACCTTCAACGACGGGCGCGGCGACGGGAAGAAGATCTCCCTCGCAGACCTGATCGTGCTGGGCGGCTGCGTCGCCGTGGAGAAGGCGGCCCGCGATGCCGGGATCGAGACGCCGGTTCCGTTCACGCCGGGCCGGGTGGACACGACGCAGGACCTCACCGACCTTGAGATGTTCGATTGGCTGAAGCCGGTGGTGGATGGGTTCCGCAACTACGCCGACGACAGCTTCGGGCAGATGACCCGCAGCGTCTCGCCGGAGGAGCTGTTCCTCGACAAAGCGAACCTGATGACGCTGACCGCCCCGGAATGGACCGTCCTGACCGGCGGCCTGCGGGCGCTCAACGCCAACCACGACGGGTCGAACCGGGGCGTCCTGACCGATCGCGTCGGGGTGCTGACGAACGACTTCTTCCGCAACCTGACCGACACCGACCTGATCTGGGAGAAGGCGGATGCGGACGGGATGACCTTCGCGCTCAAGGATCGCGCGACCGGACAGGCGAAGTTCGCGGCGACCCGCAGCGATCTGGTGTTCGGGTCGAACGCGCAGCTCCGGTCCATCGCCGACGCCTACGCGGGCAGCGACGGACAGCGGCGCTTCGTGGCGGATTTCGTCCGGGCCTGGGACAAGGTCATGATGCTCGACCGCTTCGACGTGAAGGGTCACAAGCGCTACGCGCCGATGGCGGCCTGACCGTCCGACCTCGGACCCGCCCACGCCGCCTGCGCGGGTGGGTCCTTGCAAGGGGCCTGGTCTGGCCGGGCGCAGCCCGTCCCAGCCACACCAACACCGACCGGAGCGCCTACGCGCGGCCGAGGCGCCGTAGACGCTTCGGGTCACCCGGCTTTTCCGACGGCCACATACCGCGAAGTCCACGGAAATCCTGACCGCAGATGATGCGGCAGGCTCCGCACGGGCCTGTGCGGGCAGAGTGGCGGCCGCCGCTCTCAGAAGACCGCCAGCCCCCTCGCAACGCCCCCGGGCTTCCCGTTAAGCTGGTTCCGAGCTTCGCCGAGTCGGAGCGGAGCCGGACGGATCCGCCGGGCCGCGCCGTTCGGGCAAACCGGAGAAGTTTCGTGACTGCCTTCCTTGCTCCGCTCGCCGGCGGTGTCCTGATCGGCGCGTCGGCGGTGCTGCTTCTGCTGGCCAATGGCCGCATCGCCGGGATCAGCGGCATCGTCGGCGGCCTGCTTGCGCCGACGGCTCGGGACTGGGCGTGGCGGGTGGCCTTCCTGGCCGGGCTTCTCGCCGGGCCGGTGCTGTTCCACCTCCTGTCCGGCCATTGGCCGCAGGTCCGCATCGGCGCGTCGTGGCCGATGCTGGTGACCGCGGGGCTGCTCGTCGGCTTCGGGACGCGCCTCGGCTCGGGCTGCACCAGCGGGCACGGGGTCTGCGGCCTCGGGCGGCTGTCACCGCGCTCCTTCGCGGCGGTCGCGACCTTCATGGCCACGGCGATCGTCACCGTCTTCCTCGTCCGGCACGGAGTGGGCCGATGAAGGTTTCGCGCCTCGTCGCGGCCCTGGCGAGCGGCCTGCTCTTCGGCGTCGGCCTGGCGCTGTCGGGGATGATGGATCCGCAGAAGGTCCTGGGCTTCCTCGATCTCGCGGGCGCCTGGGACCCGAGCCTCGCCTTCGTGCTGGCCGGGGCAGTGGGCGTCTCGGCCCTCGGCTACGCGATCAAGGGCCGGCTGGACCGGCCCGCCTTCGCGCCCCGCTTCGCAGTGCCGGAGAACCGGCGCCCCGATGGCCGGCTCCTGTCCGGCGCCGCCCTGTTCGGCATCGGCTGGGGGCTCGCCGGCTTCTGTCCGGGCCCGGCCCTGGCCGGCTTGGTGCTCGGCTTGCCGGAAGTGGCGCTGTTCGTCGCGGCAATGCTCACCGGCATGCTGCTCTACCGGCTACTCGCGGAGCGTCCGGCGCGCACGGTCGGCGCAGGCCTGTGAGGGTCTGCGCCAGCAGCCGCGCCGTCGCGCACAACGACGGTTACCGGCAGAGCCTTCGTCCGTCCCGCCGCCTCAGATCCTGAGACTGTGCGTGGCCAGGGCGGCCCAGTAGGCTGCGCCGATCGGCAGGGCCGCGTCGTTGAAATCGTAGCCCGGATTGTGGAGCGGCAGGCTCCGCTGAGACCCGTCGGTTCCGATCCAGGCATAGGCGCCCGGGCAGGCTTCGAGCATGAAGGCGAAATCCTCGGAGGCCATAGAGGGCCCGACATCGCCGCGGCGGGCGGTGATGTCCGGGACGGTCCCGGCGGCCGCGAGGGCGGTCCCGACGGCGTCAGCGGTGTTGATGGTGGCGGGATATCCGAACCGGTAAGCGACCTCGGCACGGGCGCCGTGCGTGCCGGCGGTCCCGCTGGCGATGGCCTCGACGAGTTCCGCGACGCGCGCACGCACGGCCTCGTCCAGGCAGCGGACCGTGCCGCGGATGACAGCGCGGTCGGGGATGACGTTATAGGCGTCGCCGCCGTGGATCTGTGTAACGCTGAGCACAACCGGGTCCGTGGGGGCGATCCGCCGACTCACGATCGTCTGGAGAGCGAGGACGATCTCGGAGGCGACCACCAGCGTGTCGGTGCCGCGCTCGGGCATGGCGGCATGGGTGCCGAACCCGGTGACCGTGATCTCGAACGTGTCGAGGGAGGCCATGATCGCCCCCACCCGGGTTGCGAGAGTCCCAAGGGGCAGACCCGGCCAGTTGTGCAGGCCGTAGACGGAGTCGCATGGGAACAGCCGGAACAGACCGTCCTCGACCATGGCGCGCCCGCCGCCCTCGCATTCCTCGGCCGGCTGGAAGATGAAGTGGACCGTTCCAGTCAGGTCGGTGCGCGCCGCGAGATGCCGTGCCGCCCCGAGCAGCATCGCCACGTGACCGTCATGGCCGCAGGCATGCATCACGCCGGGCGTCCGGGAGGCGTAGGCCACGCCCGTCGCCTCCTGGATCGGCAGGGCGTCCATGTCGGCCCGCAGACCGATGGTCGGACCGTCGCCCCGGCTCAGGGTCCCGACCACACCGGTGCGCCCGAGCCCGGTCTTCACCGACAGGCCGCAGGCGGCCAGTTCCCGGGCGACGAGATCCGCGGTGCGGACTTCCTGGAAGGCCAGTTCGGGATGGGTGTGCAGGTCGCGCCGCCACGCGACCATCCGCTCCACGGTCTCCGCCTCGATACCCATAAGATGTCTCTCACCTGCCAGAGGCTGCTTGAGCGCCTCGATCCCCCGCCCTGACCCTACGCCGATCGGCGCGGCGGTTCACCCCAGCGGCGCGTGCATGAAGAACTGCGCGATCAGGACTGCGCCGAGGAACGTCCCGGCATTGGCCATGAACGAGACCACGACGATGCGCCAGCCGAGGCGGCGGAAGGCGGGCACGTCCTTGGCGACGGAGAGCCCCGCGAAGGTCAGGATCGGCGTGGCCAGCGCCAGGAAGTTGAGCTTGCCGGTCAGGGCGGCGATCTCGGCCGCGTAGGGCGTGCCCGGATAGGTCAGGGCCATGCCGATGATCGAGACCCAGAGGACGGCGGGCAGGCGCCGGCCGAGGAGCAGGTAGAGGCCCCACCCGGCCAGGACGGTGCCGATGATGATCGCCATCCCGGCCACCACGCTCGCGTCCGGGACGACACCGTAGGTCAGCCAGTTGCCGATGAGCCCGTAGGCGCCGATCAGGAGCCAGGCGAGCACGGTCTCGGCGAGGCCGATCCGGACCTCCTGATGGGCCGGGGCGGCCGCCTGCGGGTCGGCCACCGCCGGCCGGGCGGCGTCCGGCCGGTTGCGGCCGAGGATCGGCTCCAGTTTGCCGTAGGCCCAGATCGTGAAGGGCAGCGACAGGAACAGGGTGAAATACGTGCCGATCGTGGTGGTGACGAGGTTGCTGGCCGCCGCGAAGGTCGCGACGTCCTTGGCGATTTCGGGCGTCTGCTGGGCCGCGATCGCTCCCGAGGCGGCGGCCATCATGCTGCCGGAGCCGACGCCGGCCCCCATCGCCAGGGCCAGTGGGTTGAAGACGCCTAAGCTGGTGATCAGCCCGGCCAGCAGAGCGATGAACACCGCGCCGAACACCGTGCCGGTCAGGTACTCGGCCAGGACGCCGCGGCCCTCCGGCGAATCCATGCCGTAGCGCTCGCCGATGATGGCGAGGCTCGGCTCGCGGCCGACCGAGAAGGTCGCGCCGATCGCCTCGCGCTTGATACCGAGCAGGAGCGCCACCGGCAGGCCGAACACCATCGTGCCGAAGAAGTGGCCGAACTCCTGGAAGGCCAGGGCCCAGCCCGAGGCGAGGATCTTCGGCAGCGAGCCGCCGACGAGCAGGCCGAGCTTGGCGATGAAGATCAGGAGCGCCGGCTGCAGGTAGGCGCCGGCCGCGTTCTGCAGGGCGCCCGACAGGCGCAGCGGCGCCGGCAGGCGCGGGCTCATCAACCCCAGCGCCCCGCCGAGCAGGAGCGCCCAGAGCAGCGGAAGCAGCACGATCTTGCCGGCGCCCACCGGGATGCTGACGTTGCCGATCGCCTCCGCGATGACGACGATGACGAGGGCGAGCAGGAACAGCGTGAGCTTCCCGCCGGCCGAGACGGGCGGCGCGACCGAGCGCGTGTTCGTCGCAGAGAGTTCGCCCGCCATCGTCATCCTCCATGGCCCTCTTGGGGCTGCCCGTTGCTCCGCCTGCCGGTCTTGATCGCCGGTCTTGTCGTTTGTCTGTGCGTGGGACGACGCGGAGGGACGTGCCCGGCGGCGTCGCGACGAAGTCGTCGACATTGCCCGAGCCGGATGGAGCGCGGGTCCTCTCTCCCGTGCGGGAGAGGGCGTCCGTCGCGCTGTCCGAGCCCGCGTCGCTCGCCCGTCAATCTGTCGTTCCGCGGTCGGGCACAGCTCTAGCCCACGTAGCCGAAGGTCACGGCCGGCTCGGCGGCGGTCTCGACCCAGACACTCTTGGTCTGGGTGTAGGCCATCAGCGCCTCGCGGCCCGAGGAGCGGCCGAAGCCCGAGCGGCCGAAGCCGCCGAACGGGGAGGCCACGTTGATGGTCTTGTAGCCGTTGACCCAGACGGTGCCGGCCCGCAAAGCCGCCGCGACCCGGTGGCCGCGCCCGCCATCGCCGGTCCAGACCGCGCCGGCGAGGCCGTAGGGCGTGCCGTTGGCCAGTGCGACCGCCTCGTCCTCGCCGTCGAACGGCAGGACCGCCAGGACCGGGCCGAACACCTCCTCCCGGGCGATCACCGCGTCCGGCGCGACGCCGTCCACGATGGTCGGGCCGTAGTAGAAGCCGCCCGTGTCGCGCAGGGCCGCCGGGCAGCCCCCGCCCGCCGCGATCGTAGCACCGGCCCCCGCGGCGGCCTCGACCATGTCGGCGATCTTGTCCCGCTGGCGCCGGTTGTTGATCGGGCCGATCTGCGTCGCCGGGTCGGTCGGCGCGCCCACCGGGATGCGCGCGGCGGCGTGGGACAGGCGCTCGACGAAGGACGCGTGGATCGAGCGGTGCACGAGGAGCCGGGAGCCGGCCACGCAGCTCTGCCCGGCGCCGCCGAAGATCGCGGCCTGCGCGCCGATCAGCGCCCGGTCGAGGTCTGCGTCGGCGAACACGATGTTGGCCGACTTGCCGCCGAGCTCCAGCACGCTCGGCACGATGGCGCGGGCCGCCGCGGCGGCGATCTGCGCGCCCGCCTCGGCCGAGCCCACGAACACGACCAGCCGGGTGTCGGGATGGGCCACCGCGGCGGCGCCGGTGGTCGGGCCGGCGCCCGCCAGCACCGAGACGAGGCCGCGCGGCATCCCCTCGGCCCGGTCGCAGATCAGGCCGAGGGCAAGCGAGGTCAGAGGCGTCAGCTCGGAGGGCTTCAGCACCACGGCGTTGCCGGCGCAGATCGCCGGCGCGATCTGCCAGCCCGCCGTGAAGATCGGGGCGTTCCAGGGGGTGATCTGCACCACGGTGCCGAAGGGCTCGTGGCGGGTGTAGTTCAGGTGCGAGGTCGGGACCGGGATGACGTCGCCGTGCAGCTTGTCGCACCAGCCGGCGTAGTACTCGAACATCTCGGCGACCTTGGCGACCTCGCCGCGTGTGTCGCGGATCGGCTTGCCGGCCGAGAGGGTCTCCAACTCGGCCAGGGCCGCGGCGTGCTGTCGGACCAGGGCGGCCACGGCCCACATCGCCCGGCCGCGGGCGGCCGCGCTCATGCCCCACCACGCGCGCTGGGCGTCGCGGGCCGCCGCCATGGCAGCCTCGACGACCGACGAGCCAGCATCGGCGAAGCTTGCGAGGACGCCGCCATCGGCGGGGTTGACGAGGTCGAGGCTGGCGCCTGTCCCTTCCAGGATCTCACCGGCCACGACGCTACCGATGCAGCCGCCCGGCAGCAGGTCGGCCAGGAGTGCGGTGACCCGGTCGGCGGCGGGCGAGTGCGGCGTGCCGGACATCAGTGGGCTCCCTTGGGATCGCGGTAATCGGCCATGCGGGTGAAGTCGGCCGTGTCGGGGATGGCGGCCTGCGTCGCCTGCCAGATCCGCTTCACCTCGGCGGAGAGCGGCAGGTCGATCCCGCACGCGGCGGCGAGGTCGAGGGCGAGGCGCACGTCCTTGCGCATCAGGCCGGCCGAGAAGCCGCTGTCGAAGGTGCCGGACTGGACCCAGCGCGGGACCATGACCTCGCTGATCGCGCTGCGGCCGGTCGCGGTGTTCACGACCTTGACGGCCTCCTCGGCCGAGAGGCCCGCCGCCTCGGACAGGCGCAGGGCCTCGCCGGTGGTCACGAGATGGGCCGCAACCAGCAGGTTGTTCACGAGCTTGACGATGTTGCCGGCGCCCGAGGGCCCGACATGCGGCGCGCGGGCCGACATGGCCTCCAGGACCGGCCGGGCCAGTTCGTAATCCGCTTGGGTCCCGCCGATCATCATGGTCAGGGTGCCCTCGGCGGCGCCGGACGGGCCGCCGCTCACCGGGGCGTCGAGGAGCGCGTGACCCGCCGCGGCGAGGCGCTCGGCGAGGCGCCGGGTCGTGCCGGGATCCGAGGTCGAGGTGTCCACCACGACCACCTTCCGGTCGGTCCGGGACAGGAGGCCGCCCTCGGCGGTGACGACCGCCTCCACGTCCCGCGCCAGCGGCAGCGAGAAGACCAGGGCGTCGGCCCGGCGCAGCACGTCGTTGAGGGCGTCGAGGACGGTGACGCCGGCCGCCTCGGCGGCGGGGCGCCGGCCCGCGTCGATGTCGTAACCCAGGACCGCGAAGCCCTTGCGGGCCAGGGTCGCGGCCATGCCTAGGCCCATATTGCCGAGCCCGACGACCCCTACCATTGCGATGGTCATGCCGATCCGTCCTCACGAAGCGGCACGATAATTCCGGCAATCGAGTGTTGCGACAACAGCCGATTTCTGCACGTTCCGTGCGGAAATTCCGCACGCTCGCGTCAGGCCGACGGCGGGCGGAACGCCACCATGTGGTCGGCCAGCCAGCCGAGCAGCCGCGCCGCGCCCTCTGGCAGACGCCGCCCCGCGCGGATGACGAGGTGGGCACTCGCCTCCGACAGGATCGCGTCGCGCAGCGGCACCGCTGCAAGGTGACCGTCGCGCAGCTCGGCCGCGACCACGAAGCGGGGCAGGAACGCGACGCCCATGGCGGCCATTACGAACCGGCGGTGCATCTCGAAGGACGCGGTCTCCAGCCGCGGCATCAGCCGGAAGCCGCCATCGGCCTCGACGCGGCCGATCAGCTGGCGCACGCCGTGGTCGGGCGGCAGGAGGGCGGCGGGCTCGGTGGCGAAGCTGCGCAGCGGGACCGGGGCCGCCCCGTCGGCGAGGGGATGCCCCATCGGCAGGACGGCGAGCAGGGGCTGCCGGGCGGAGACGATTCCGCGGACATCCGGGTGTGCGGGCGGATTATAGACGAGGCCGATATCCGCATCCCCCCGGGCGATCGCCGCGAGGATCCCGTCGGTGGTGCCGATCTCAACCTGATAGGCGATGCCGGGATGGTCCCGGGCGAAGCCGGCCAGCGCGTTGTCGAGGAGGTCGATCAGGAAGCCGGCGCCGCAGCGCAGGCTGATCGTGCCCCGCTGCACCCCGCGCAGGCGCTTCAGCTGGTCCTCCAGCAGCGCCGCCTCGTCGGCCTGCCGCTGCGCGTGCGCGGCGACGAGACGCCCGGCCTCGGTGGGGACCACGCCCCGGGGCAGGCGTTCGAGCAGGGGCTCGCCGACCTGCGCCTCCAGCTCGATGATCTGCCGGCTCACCGCCGAGGCGGCGACGTTCAGCAACTCGGCCGCCGCCCGGACCGAGCCCGCGCGCACGACGGCCAGCAGGTAGCGCAGCGCGCGGTCGTTCACGGCGGCGGGTCCCCGGCGGCGCGGCGGTCGACCGCGACGGCGCCCCGCGCCACGACGAGCGCCGGCTCCTGGCGCTCCACGATCACCTGCGGCACTCCGCCGGCCGCGAAGGCGACCAGGTCGGCCCGCGCGCCGGGCGCCACCGTCCCCGGACCGAGGCCGAGCACCCGCGCCGGGACGGCGGTGATCGGCGCCAGCAGCGCTGCGAGGTCCGCGTCGGTGCGCAGGTCGAACCGATAGGCGGCGAGCTGGGCCCGGGCGACCATGCTGGTGACGGTAGCGGGATTCCAGCAGTCGCGGACATTGTCGGTGCCGAAGCAGACCGGGACGCCGAGCTCCTGCAATCGCCGGATCGGCGGGCATCGGGACCCGCCCGGGATGCTGCTGAGGATCGCGACGCCGGCCCGGTTCAGGGCCTCCGCGATCCGGCCGAGCTCCAAGTCGCCGGCCTCTGCCAGGGCGAAGGCGTGGCTGATCGTGACCTGGCCGCCGAGCCCCGCCGTCTCCGTGCGGGCCGCGATCGCCGCGATCGTGCCGAGTCCGGCCGCGCCGCCGTCGTGAAGGTGGATGTCGATGCCCCTTCCGTGCCGCTCGGCCAGGGCGAAGACGATGTCCAGGTGAGCGTCGCGGTCGCCGTCGATGCCGACGGGGTCGAGACCGCCGACGAGGTCCGCGCCCATCCGCAGGGCCTCGCCCAGGTCGGCCGCGACCGGCGGGCAGCCCAAGATCCCGCTCTGCGGGAAGGCGACGATCTGGATCTGCAGCCGGTCGGACCAGCGCGCCCGCAGGTCGAGGATCTGGGCGAGATGGTCGATTCGCGTGACGTCGTCGATGTCGACATGGGTCCGCAGGCTCGTCGTGCCGCCGCGGAGCATGCGTTCGAGCAGCGCCTCGGCGCCCTGCTCGGCGAGCGGGATCCGCGTGGCGCGGCGGAATGCCTTCTCGTCGTCGATGATCGCGCGGACGGACCCGCTCGCCCCGTGCGGGCGCCATGGGAGGCCGAGCAGGCACTTGTCGAGGTGCACGTGCCCGTCTGACAGGCCCGGCAGCACCAGGGCACCGCCGAGATCGATGGTGCGGGTGGCGGGCGGCAGCGGCGCGCCGGGATCCCGCAGGGCGGCGACGCGGTCGCCCAGGATGTCGATGGTCGCCCGGCGGCCCTCGGCGAGCGTGGCGTCGTGGAGGCGCAGGTCGCAGGGGATGTCTCCGCGCGGCTCGGCGATCGACGTCATGGCGGGGCTCCGTTCAGAGCGGCCGGCCCGCCGCCACGACGGTCCGGATGGCGAAGCTCGATTGCAGCCGGGCGACCCCCGGCAGGCGCGACAGGACATCCTTGTGCAGCCGCTCGTAATCGGCCGCGTCGCTCACCTTGAGCTTCACGAGGTAATCGGCCGTCCCGGTCATCAGATAGCAATCCTGCACCTCGGGACAGCGCCGGACGGCCGCCTCGAACCGGTTGAGATAATCCTCGGTCTGGCGGTCCAGGGTGAACTGGGTGAGGACGACCAGGCCCGGCCCGTCGACAGCGCCGCCGATCAGCGCCGTGTAGCCCCGGATGATGCCGGATTCCTCCAGCAGCCGCACGCGGCGATGGCAGGCCGAGGCCGACAGGCCGACCGTCGCGGCGAGATCCGCATTGCTGATCCGGCCGTCGCCGCGCAGGGCCTGGATGATGCGGCGGTCGATCTCGTCCACACCCGACTCGCAGGAACTTCGAACTGGCCGCAGTAAGTTGCACGGCCAAGCTCAGAACTCAAAGGTCTTCGACAACACGCACGCCCGTTCGACGATCCTTCGTGTAGCCTTTCGGCGCTGCATCCGAGCGCCGTCACGAGGGCTGCCATGAGCATGATCGAGCGCAATCTCCAGCCCGATGCGGGCCCGGCCGGGACGGCCTCCGCACTCCTCACGATCGATCTCGCGGCCATCGCGGAGAATTACCGCCTGCTCGCCGCGCAAGCCGGGACGGCGACCTGCGCGGCCGTCGTCAAGGCGGACGCCTACGGCCTCGGCGCCGACCGGGTCGCGCCGGCTCTCGCCGCCGCAGGCTGCCGGCACTTCTTCGTCGCCCAGGTCGGCGAGGGCGTGTCCCTCCGGTCCATCCTCGGACCCGGCGCGGTGATCGCCGTGCTCAACGGCGCCGCTCCGGGCAGCGAGGCGACCTGCGCGGACCACGACCTCGTGCCCGTCCTCAACGATCTTTCCCAGCTCGATGGCTGGCAGGGCGTGGCCCGGCGGCGCGCGCGGCGCCTGCCCGCGATCCTCCAAGTCGATACCGGCATGGCCCGCTTCGGCTTCGCGCCGGACGAAATCGGCGCGCTCCTCGACCGGCCGGACGCTTTCGCGGGCCTCGACCTGCGGCTGGTGATGAGCCACCTCGCCTGCGCGGGCGAGCCGGACAGCCCGGTCAACGCGGCGCAGCGCGCCGCCTTCCAGGCCGTCCGCCAGCGCCTGCCCGCGGTGCCGGCGAGCCTCGCGGCCTCGTCCGGGATCTTCCTCGGTCCGGACTTCCATTTCGACATGGTGCGCCCCGGCTCCGCCCTCTACGGGATCGCCCCGCAGGAGGACGCGCCCAACCCGATGCGGCCGGTGATCGGCTTGCGGGCCCGGGTGATGCAGACGCGCAGCGTCCCGGCGGGGACGCCGGTCGGCTACGGGCACGCGGCCACAGTCGCCCGGGACAGCCGCCTGGCCACGGTCGCGATCGGCTACGCGGACGGGTTCTTCCGCAGCACGGCGGGCGGCGCGGCGTGGTTCGGCGGCGTCCGTCTGCCCGTGATCGGGCGCGTCTCGATGGACAGCCTCGTCCTCGACGTCACCGACGTGGCGCCCGGCACCCTCGGGCCGGGGGCGCTCGTCGACATCGTCGGGCCGGAGCGCGACGTCGACGCCGTCGCCGCCGCGGCCGGCACGATCGGCTACGAGGTCCTGACCAACCTCGGACACCGCTTCCACCGCGTCTATCTCGGAGCCTGAGGCCCGCCATGCACGTGATCATCCTCGGCGGCGGCGTCGTTGGCGTCACCTCGGCCTATTATCTCGCCCGGGCCGGCCATCAGGTCACCGTGCTGGAGCGCCAGCCGGGCGCCGGCCTGGAGACCAGCTTCGCCAATGCCGGGCAGGTCTCGCCCGGCTACTCGGCTCCCTGGGCCGCACCCGGGATACCCGTGAAGGCGCTCAAGTGGCTGATGATGCGGCACCGGCCGCTGGTACTCTGGCCGCGGCTGGAGCCCCGCCTCTACGGTTGGCTCACGCGGATGCTCGCGAACTGCACCGAGGAGGCCTACCAGCGGAACAAGGGCCGCATGGTCCGGCTCGCCGAGTACAGCCGCGACGCACTGCGCGACCTGCGCACCGAGACGGGCATCGCCTACGACCACCGGGAGAAGGGCACGCTGCAGCTCTTCCGGACGCAAAAGCAGCTCGACCATGTCGGCGACGACACCTGCGTCCTCGACGCCTACGGCGTGCCCTACGCGGTGCTGGATCCGGCCGGCTGCATCAGTGCCGAGCCGGCGCTCGCCGCCGTGCCGGACGTGTTCGTCGGCGGCCTGCGGCTGCCGGGCGACGAGACCGGCGACGCGCACCTGTTCACCCAGCGCCTCGCGGCGATCTGCGAGGGCCTCGGCGTGACCTTCCGCTACGGGACGGCGATCGCGCGCCTGCATCACGCCGGCGACCGGGTGACGGCGGTCGAGACCGCCGACGGTGCGCTTCTGCGGGCGGATGCCTACGTGGCGGCGCTGGGCAGCTACACGCCGGCCCTGCTGCGCCCCCTCGGGATCGCGCTGCCGGTCTACCCCGTGAAGGGCTATTCCCTGACCCTGCCGATCACCGATGCGGAGGCCGCGCCGGTCTCGACGGTGATGGACGAGACCTACAAGGTCGCGATCACCCGGCTCGGCGACCGCATCCGCGTCGGCGGCACGGCCGAGCTCGCCGGCTTCAGCAGCGCCCTGCGCGGGCCGCGCCGCGAGACCCTCGCGCGCTCGGTGCAGGACCTGTTCCCGGCCGGCGGCGACCTCGACCGCGCCTCGTTCTGGACCGGCCTGCGGCCGATGACGCCGGACGGCACACCGATCGTCGGGGGCACGCGGGTCGGGAACCTGTTCACCAACACCGGTCACGGCACCCTCGGCTGGACGATGGCCTGCGGCTCTGGCCGCCTGCTCGCCGACCTCGTGTCCGGCCGGGCCCCGGAGATCGCGAGCGACGATCTGGCGTTCGACCGCTACGCTGCGTGAGCCGGCCGGTCGGGGTGGCTCGGCTCGCGAGCCGCGCAACCATGGAACCGCCGGCGCGCTGCGCAGCGTGTGCGGTGGCGCACCAGCACAACCCAACCCCGTAGAGCGCAGATCGCGACCCGACTCTGCGTTGAGAAACATGCCGCGAGTCATCGCGAGATCTCGTCGAGGCTCCGTACGATCATTCATTATCCATCGCGGTACGACCACCGGTTGATTACATGATGTTCATGATGTGCGGATTCGCATAATCGCTGGATGACTTCTGGCAGGCCCGGCAACCCTTCGCACCGAGTCGAGTTGAGGATCTGAACGAACGATCCGGGTGCGCAGATGAGTTTCATCGTCGTCCAGGGCCAGGAAGATCACGAGCAGGCGGATGCCGTTCTCCGAGGCGTCGCCGACGGGCTGGCCCGCCTGTTCCGCGTGCCCGATCATCCGCCCGGTGTTCAGGACCTGCTGGATGCCGGACCGCAGGAAGAGGGCCCCTACCCTGGGCAGGTCGCCCCGCGCGGCGCGCGAAGCCCGGAGCGCGCGAACACGGGCGTGCGCCGCGGCGGCGGCAAGGGGTCTCCCGCAGCAAGGTCGATGAAGACGGGCACCGGCAGGGTGCCGCGCGGGGCGGCTCAGGCGCGCAGCCGCGCGCGGGGGCGGCGGGCGAGATCCGAGGCGCAGTCCGGGCAACGCGACCAGTCCTGAGTCCGGCCCGGCGCGCACCCCGGCCTCAGCGCGTCGCGGACAGGCCGAAGCGCCGGATCTCCAGGTGAATCTGCTCGAGCGGCAAGACCTTGGCGGCCGCGCCGCGGTCGATCGCCTCCTCGGGCATCCCGAACACGACGCAGCTCGCCTCGTCCTGGGCGACGGTCTGCGCCCCGGCCCGGCGCATCTCCAGCAGGCCATTGGCGCCGTCATCGCCCATGCCGGTCATCAGGATGCCGAGGGCGTTCGCGGCCGCCGCCCGGGCGGCCGAGCGGAACAGCACGTCGACCGACGGGCGGTGGCGGGCGACAAGCGGACCGTTCTTCACTGAGACCGCGTAGCTCCCGCCCCGGCGCTCGACCATGAGGTGGCGCCCGCCGGGGGCGATCAGGGCGCGGCCCCGCATCACGAGGTCGCCGTCCTCCGGCTCCTTGACGGTGATCGCGCAGAGGCCGTTCAGGCGCTTGGCGAACGCCGCCGTGGAATGCTCCGGAATGTGCTGCACGATGTGACGAGGCAGGGGGACCCGGCGGGCAGCACCTCGAGCACGTCGCGCAGCGCTTCCGTCCCGCCCGTCGACGCGCCGATGCAGACGATCCGGTCGGTCTCCGACCACCACGCGCCCGGGGACGGGCGGCGGCAGGACGGCGCCGGCCGAGAGCTTCGCCTCGACCAGTTGCCGGGGCGGCCGGCTCCCGCGCAGCTTGCCGAGCTGCACGGGCGTGCCGATCCTCTTCCTGAGCACGGAATCCGACGCGGGGATCAAGCAGCAGGCGAAGGCGGCCGGGGCGACGGGCTGGATCACCAAACCGTTCAAGCCCGAGCAGCTGCTCGCCGTCGTGGGCAAGCTCGTCCGCGCCTGAGCCCGTCCCCGCGGCGCCGCGCGGCAGGCCTGCGGAACGCGGTGCAATCGGCTATGGACCGTGGATCGACTGGCCGGGACGCTTCCGGCCGCGGGGTCTTCCAGTTCGCGGGCCTGCCATGCTGAATACCGGTTCGAACGCGCCGACCGAGGACGGCAAGAGCCTGGAACGGGCACTCGGGCACCAGGTCCGCGCCCTGCGCCGCGAGCGGGAACTGTCGGTCGCGGATCTCAGCGCGGCGGCCGGCATCTCGCCCGGCATGGTCTCGAAGATCGAGAACGGGCAGATCTCGCCGTCGCTCGCCACGGTCAACGCGGTGGCGAAGGCGCTCAACGTGCCGATCACCACCCTCTTCGCCGCCTTCGAGGAGAGCCGCGACTGCTCCTACGTGAAGAAGGGCACCGGGGTCGTCATCGAGCGGCGCGGCACGAAGGTCGGGCACATCTACGAACTGCTCGGCGCCGGCATCCGCGGCGAGACCGTGCTCGAGCCCTACCTCATCACCCTGGAGGAGGATGCCGAGGTCTATACCGGCTTCCGCCACGCGGGCATCGAGTTCATCTACATGCTGAGCGGCGAAGTGAGCTACCGCCACGCCGGGCAGGATTACCACCTGAAGCCGGGCGATGCGCTCCTGTTCGACGCCGAGGCGCTGCACGGGCCGCAGACGCTGATCAAGCGGCCGATGACCTACCTGTCGATCATCGCCTATCCCCGGCAGTGACGGCGCCGCGCCGTGCGGGCCGCGCCCCCTGCCCGACCTCACCGCAGCCGGTGGCTAATTTCTCAGCAAGAAATTTTAGTGATCCTCAGTTGACGAATCCGGGGCACCGTGCGAGCCGTATGCCGGCAGGCGACACGGAGTTCGCAGCGTCATGTGCGGGATCGTCGGACTATTCCTGAAGGCTCCGAGCCTGGAACCGCAGCTCGGCGCGCTGCTCTCCACGATGTTGGAGACGATGACCGATCGCGGCCCCGACAGCGCCGGCTTCGCCGTCTACGGCGACGCCGCCGCGGGGGTGAAGCTCACCTTGCGCGGGGCGGACGCGAGGGCCCTGGCGACCGTCGTGACCCGGCTCGAGGCTGCGACCGTCCAGGCCTGCGCGGCGCGCGCGCGGGACACCCACACGGTGCTGACCGTAGACGCGGCGGCGGCGGACGCGGTCCGCGCCTGGCTCGCCGACCACGCGCCGGAGATCGACGTCGTCTCAGCGGGCCGGCGGATGGAGATCTACAAGGAGGTGGGCCTGCCCGCCGCGGTGGCGGACCGCTTCGACCTCGCCGGCATGGCGGGCAGCCACGGTATCGGCCACACCCGCATGGCCACCGAGAGCGCCGTGACCACGAACGGCGCCCATCCCTTCTCGACGGGGCTCGACGAGTGCCTCGTCCATAACGGCTCCCTGTCGAACCACAACGACCTGCGCCGGCGGCTGCGCCGAGAGGGGATACGCTTCGCCACCAGCAACGACACCGAGGTCGCCGCCGGCTACCTGAGCTGGCGGATGCGCGCCGGCGCCTCCCTCGAACAGGCCCTGCAGGCGAGCCTGACCGATCTCGACGGGTTCTTCACCTTCGTGGTCGGCACCCGGACGGGCTTCGCGGTCCTGCGCGACCCGATCGCCTGCAAGCCCGCCGTCATGGCCGAGACGGACGCCTACGTGGCCTTCGGCTCCGAGTACCGCGCCCTCGTCGGCCTGCCCGGCATCGAGAGCGCCCGGGTCTTCGAGCCGGAGCCCGCCAAGGTCTACGCCTGGGAGCGCCATTGATGCCGACCGTCGACCTGCGCGCCGAGCCGCTGCGTGCCCTGAACCGCGCCCTCCACGCCCTGCGCCCCGACACGAACGAGACCCGCTGGACGGTCGTGAATCCGGACGGCCGGCACGCCATCGCGGCGGGCCTCGACGCCCCGATCCACGTCGAGATCGACGGCAACGCCGGCTACTACTGCGCCGGCATGAACAAGCAGGCCACCGTCGTGATCGGCGGCAATGCCGGGGTCGGCGTGGCCGAGAACATGATGTCGGGCGTCGTGCACGTGCGCGGCGACGCCAGCCAGTCGGCCGGGGCCACCGCCCAGGGAGGGCTGCTCCTGATCGACGGCAATGCCGGGGCGCGCTGCGGCATCTCGATGAAGGGGGTCGACATCCTCGTGAAGGGGTCGATCGGCCACATGTCGGCCTTCATGGCCCAGGCCGGAACCCTGACGGTGCTGGGCGATGCCGGCGAGGCGCTGGGCGACTCGCTCTACGAGGCCCGGCTCTATATCCGCGGCGCGGTGACGAGCCTGGGCGCCGACTGCGTCGAGAAGCCGATGGGCGACGCGCACCGGGAACAGCTCTTCGCCAAGCTCAAGGAGGCGGGCCTCGCGGGCGAGGTCGATCCGGGCGAGTTCCGCCGCTACGGGTCCGCGCGCAGCCTCTACCACTTCCACGTCGACAACGCCGGAGCCTACTGATGGCCGAGACGCCCCCGCGCACGGTGCCGCGCACCTCGGCGACCTTCACTCCCGAGGTCATGGCGGAGATCCGCCGGGCGGCGGCGACCGGCATCTACGACATCCGCGGCGCCGGCGCGAAGCGCGCGCTCCCGCATCTCGACGACCTGCTGTTCCTCGGTGCCTCGATCAGCCGCTACCCGCTGGAGGGCTACCGCGAGCGGTGCGGCACCGAGGTGGTGCTGGGCGACCGCTTCGCCTCGAAGCCGATCCGCCTGAAGACCCCGGTGACCATCGCCGGCATGAGCTTCGGCTCCCTCTCGGCCAACGCCAAGGAGGCCCTCGGGCGCGGCGCGAGCCTCGCCGGGACCTCGACCACCACGGGCGACGGCGGCATGACCCCGGAGGAGCGGGGCCACTCGCAGACCCTGGTCTACCAGTACCTGCCGTCCCGCTACGGCATGAACCCGGACGACCTGCGCCGGGCCGACGCCATCGAGATGGTGATCGGCCAGGGCGCCAAGCCCGGCGGCGGCGGCATGCTGCTCGGGCAGAAGATCACCGAGCGGGTCGCCGGGATGCGTTGCCTGCCGCCGGGCATCGACCAGCGCTCGGCCTGCCGCCACCCGGACTGGACCGGACCGGACGACCTCGCGATCAAGCTCGAGGAGCTGCGCGAGATCACCGACTGGGAGAAGCCGATCTACGTGAAGGTCGGCGCGAGCCGCCCCTATTACGACACCGCGCTCGCCGCGAAGTCCGGCGCGGACGTCGTCGTGCTGGACGGCATGCAGGGCGGTACCGCGGCCACGCAGGACGTGTTCATCGAGCATGTCGGCATCCCGACCCTGGCAGCGATCCGGCCGGCCGTGCAGGCCCTCCAGGATCTCGGCCTCCACCGGAAGGTCCAGCTGGTGGTCTCCGGCGGTATCCGCTCCGGCGCCGACGTCGCCAAGGTGCTGGCGCTCGGCGCCGACGCGGTGGCGATCGGCACCGCGGCGCTGATCGCGCTCGGCGACAACGATCCCCGCTGGGAGGCCGAGTACGCGGCGCTCGGCACCACGGCGGGCGCCTACGACGACTGGCACGAGGGCAAGGATCCGGCGGGGATTACCACGCAGGATCCGGAGCTCGCCCGGCGGCTCGACCCCGTGCTCGGTGGACGGCGCCTCGCCAACTTCCTCGCCGTCATGACCCTGGAGGCGCAGACCATCGCCCGCGCCTGCGGCAAGAGCCACCTCCACAACCTGGAGCCCGAGGACCTCGTCGCCCTGACGATCGAGGCCGCGGCCATGGCGCAAGTCCCCCTCGCCGGGACCGACTGGATCCCCGGCAAGGCCGGCCTGTGACAGCCGCGCCCTGACGGTCGCACTCCGATAGACAGGGGCTGCCGACCGGCGACCCCTCCCCCGTTCCGGCCCTCGTCGGCCCTAGTGAGGGTGCATGCGATGTCGCTCGATCTCGAGACCGCCGCCAAGGAGCGCGGCATCAAGTACTTCCTCGTCTCGTACACCGACCTGTTCGGGACGCAGCGCGCCAAGCTCGTCCCGGCCGCGGCGATCGCCAGCACCTGCCGCAGCGGCGCCGGGTTCGCGGGCTTCGCCACCTGGCTCGACATGAGCCCGGCCGATTCCGACCTCCTCGCAATCCCCGACGCGGACGCGCTGATCCAGCTGCCCTGGCGCCCCGAGGTCGGCTGGCTGCCGGCCGACCTCGTCATGGACGAGCGCCCCGTGGACCAGGCGCCCCGCAACCTGCTCAAGCGCCTGATCGGGGAGGCGGCGGATCTCGGTCTGCGGATGAAGACCGGGGTCGAGTGCGAGTTCTTCCTGATCACCGCCGACGGCGCCGAGCCCGCCGACATGTCCGACCGGCAGATGAAGCCGTGCTACGACCAGTCGGCGCTGATGCGGCGCTACGACGTGATCAGCGAGATCTGCGACGCGATGCTCGCCCTCGGCTGGAATCCCTACCAGAACGACCACGAGGACGCGAACGGCCAGTTCGAGATGAACTGGGACTACGCCGACGCCCTCGTCACCGCCGATCGGCACGCGTTCTTCAAGTACATGACCCGCTCGATCGCCGAGAAGCACGGCCTGCGCGCGACCTTCATGCCCAAGCCGTTCGCGGACCTGACCGGCTCGGGCTGCCACGCCCACGTCTCCCTCTGGCGGAACGAGGAGAACATCTTCGCCGATCCGTCCGACGCGGTCGGCTTGTCGCCGACGGGCTACCACTTCATCGGCGGCTTGATCCATTCGGCCGACGCGCTGGCGGCGATCACCAACCCCTGCGTCAATTCCTACAAGCGGATCAACGCGCCCCGGACCAATTCGGGGGCGACCTGGGCCCCCAATACGGTGACCTATTCGGGCAACAACCGCACCCACATGATCCGGATTCCCGGGCCGGGTCGGTTCGAATTCCGCCTCGCCGACGGGGCCGTCAACCCGTATCTCCTCCAGGCCGCGCTCCTGGCGGCCGGCCTCGACGGGATCCGCAACCATCGAGATCCGGGCCCGCGGCTCGACATCAACATGTACACCGAGGGCCACACGGTCGAGGGCCTGAAGCGGCTGCCCCTCAACATGCTGGACGCCCTGCGCGCCCTGTCGGGCAACGCGATCCTGGGCGAGGCCCTGGGCCCCTTCGTGCCGAGCTATCTCAAGCTGAAGAACGAGGAGTGGACCGCCTATTGCCAGCACCTCACCCAGTGGGAGCGCGACACGACTCTGGATTGCTGACGCCACCGGCAAGGGGCACTGCACGGATCACGACGGACCGGCTCATTTCAGATGATAGGCGACGCCCGCGATCAGCGCCTTCTCCTCGGTGTTGATGGTGCGCCGCGGATCGGCGCCGAACTTGTTGTGCCAGTACTGAAACCCGGCGAAGATCTCGACCCGGTTGGGCGTATCGGCAAGCAGTTGCCCGACATCCAGGACCAGATTGGTCTGTGAGACGAACTCCAGTTGCGTGTCGTTCTGGTTGATCGTGCCGTAGCGCCCCTTGGGTAGAACGATGGTGTTGAAGCCGGCAAGCGAGAGCGGCAGCCCGGTGAACGGCAGTGGAATCGTGTAGGTGATCTCGAATTCCGGTGTCATCTTGAACTCGACACTGCGGAAATGCGCGTAGTCGAAATCCGGCACGGCACCGTTCCCGGGGATGCCCGGCGTGGGCCCGTTCCCGGCGAAGCCGTTGCGCGAGAAGTCCTTGTAGCCCTGGACCTTCAGGTTCACGAAGCCGGCCGGCACGTCGAAGGCGAAGCTCAGGCCGAACGTGCCGGCCCGCTTCTCGGCGTCGAAATACGTGTTCTTGGTGTTGATATCGGCGCCGAACGACAGGCCGACGTCTTTGACGAACCCGGGAATCGCGATGGACTCGGTCTCGAAGATCTTGTTGAGGCTCAGGACGCCCCGGTAGATCAGGTAGACCTCGGTGGCGCCGTAATCCTTGAACGGGCGCTCCTTGTCGCCCGCCGGATCCTGCGACCCAGACCTGAGGATGTCGAGGGAGATGAGGTTGGTTCCGTACGCCCAGCTGTTGGCGTGGAAGAAGTTGATGACGGTCTTCGGCACCTCGCGCGGCGCGAACCCGCCCCGCGCCGTGCCGTTGGGGCGCCTCACGAAGAGCCCGGGTTCCGCTGACGGCCCCTGAAACCGGTAGCTCACCACCGTGTCGGAGAAGCTGAGGAACGAGGGCGGAGGCGCCGCCATCACGGTGGCGGCCGCGACGGAAATGCCGGCCTCCTGGCGCTTCGCGCGGGCCGGGGTCGGCGCCGCCGGAACGCGCGTCCCGTCCACATCCCCGGTGACGACCGGAGCCGGGGCAGGCTCAGCGCAGGCCGGCCCGAGCAGCGCGGATGCGCCCGCCAGGATCAGCAGCCCCGCCGCCGAGAGCGGGCTCACCCGGGACACCGGTCGGAGCGTGAGGCGCCCTTTCCCGGTACGACGCCGCGCGGCGGCCGGGGCGCGGTCGCGCGCGAGCCGCGCCGGCCCGGATGCCACGCCGGTCAAAACAGCTTCCAGAACACGAGGATCATGAGTGCGTAGGCGGCGATCAGCAGCGCTGCGCCCTGCAGGTTGACCCGCGCCCGCCGTGCCGGATCCGGCGACAGCCACCAGCTTAGCCGCTTGGCCGTCCAGGGCACCATCTGCGAGGTGAGGAGCACGCTGAACACGTTGCCGATGAACAGGGCGACCGGGAAATCCACCTTCAGCATCCCGGAGAGGATCGGCGTGCCGATCAGGACCCCCCACAGGAACACAGTCGGGTAGAGTGTCAGTACGACGATCATGTTCATCTTCCACGCCGCGGGGGCCGCCCCCCCGTCTGGCGCGACGTTGCGGAACCATTGTTCGAAGCCGCTCTGCACCGTCCGCGTGTGGTATTCCGCGGTCAGGGGGGCCGCTTCCGCGACCAGGGCCTGGCGCTCGGGCGAGTCCATCCAGATCTGCAGGTTCGCCTCGCTGTCGAAGCGCAGGATCGCGACGTAATCCTCCTGCACCCCCGGCACTGCCGGCTCGAACCGATAGCCTTGCATGCCGGGCGCCCTGGACTGCGCGGCGGCGATCTTCTGTTCCCACTTGAGATAGGCGGCCTCCAGGCCGGGCTTCACGCGGGTGCTGATCACCGTGCTGACCGGCGACGTGCGGGCCGCACTGGCGTCGTCCTTGACGATGTGGACGTCGTCGCGGCCCACGAGCATCGGCGTCGCGCCCTCGATGCGCGCCTGCCTCTGGGGCGAGGCCAGCCAAGCCTGTGCCTGCTCCAGACTGTGGAACCGCTGCACGATCACCCAATCCACCTGCAGCGGCGGCCGCGGCGGGATCAACTGCTGCTCGATGAAGCCCGCAAAGGTCGCGACGACGGCATGGGTATCGGCCTGCCAGCGGGCGAAGGCGTCCGCGCTCTCCGGCCGGACGGTCGTCTGCGTCACGATGCTGACGGACGTTGTGGCACCGCTCATGAACCGACGCGCTTCCCTTGCACAGCTGCTTGCACCCGCGCGTTCGTGTGGAGTGGCGGACGGCCCTCCGCACTGCGCCCGCCCGCCGACCGGCGGGTCCCGCGATGGGCGTCCAGGAGGCCGCCAGACCGGCCGGTGCGAGGGCGCGAACACGCACCTCCCCCGGCGGAAGGAAGCAGCGGTTCGCATTCCGTGACACCGAGCCGGCGACGGACTCGCAGGAGCCTGTCACTGCGCGAAACAAGAGGAGAAACAACCGAAAATTGGTCTTGCATCGTGCCTCCGCCGCTCGAACGTCGGCGCTGCCTTGCAAGCATAGATCAACATGCAACGTCGACAGAGAGTCAAGACCTTGGAAAGGAAAGCGAGTATTTGGATTGTAAATACAATACACCTTCCCAAGCGCTCGCCTTTTCAGACGAGAGGCCGAAAAATTCTTTATCTGACGCGCTCGCGGCCTGGAACGTCGAAACTTATCGGCCGGCGCCAAGTTCGGATCCCGGCGGGTTGGGACGGAGCGACAACGAAAAATGGGGGCGACGCTCGTCTCCGAGAGGCTACGGTCAGGCTCCATCCGGCACGTCGACCAACCCCTCCTGACCGCCGTGCTGTGGCAGGATCCGCTCTTGGCGTTGCGGGCAGCGCCGTCCATCGCCCCCCTCACAGGCAGGGGCCCGGCCGGACCGGCAGCGAGGGACGCCTTTATTGGCCTGCCTGCCCAGGGCGCCAATCTTTTCCGGAGGCTTGAACGCGGGTAACGTCTCGTGTCCCGATCTACCTGCCCGGACCTCACAGGCGCGGCCGGGAGGGTTGGGGTCGCCGTGGACGGCCTCGACGAGGCGAATGATTTTTTCTTGTCCCTGCGTCTCAGCCCGCATGCTGCCGGCCCGACGCCGGGCGCCGCTGTCGCCGTAAAACGACAGATGTGCAGCAAGAGCCGCCGTGTCGACGATAGCGATCAAGCATTTTCTCTCGCATTATTGCATTCGTAAATATTTACAATTCCACCGCGAGCGATTGCTGGGCGGCGTTGACGGCGATCCGTGAGCCCTGTCTATTCCTGTCACAATCGGATCGTGGCCGTCGGCCATGTGCTGATGAAGATGCGCTTCGCGGGGAGCACGGTTCCAGCGGGACGGTCCAATCCGCGTGACCGATGATCGCGGAGGCCTGTCCGTGCCGGCCGGTCGCGACCATAGGCCCACCTCGACTCGCGCCGTTCCTCAGATCCGCGCGGCAAGACGGCTCGAACCGAAAGTCATATCGGCTGGAACAACCGCGGTTTTTAATCATGCTGCACAAAGTCTAGTGCCGACCCACACAAAAGATGTCGTCGAGCATCGGCCGTTAACTCATCACGGCTCACAATCTCGAACATTCAAACAGATTTTCCACGACAGAGGATCCCATGTCTGACAACCACGAGCACTTCATGGCCCGGGCGATCGCCCTGTCGGAGAAGACGTCGCTGGTCGACAGCGCCGGCGGCGTGTTCGGCTGCGTGATCGTCCAGGACGGCGAGATCATCGCCGAGGGCGCCAATCGCGTCGTCGCCGAGAACGATCCGACCTGGCACGGCGAGATCGAGGCCATCCGCAAGGCCTGCAAGTCGCAGGGCAGCTTCAAGCTTCGGAACGCAACGCTTTATACCAGCGCCGAGCCGTGCCCCATGTGCATGGCGGCCGCCTATTGGGCCGGAATCAAGAATGTCTACTACGCGGCCCAAGTCGAGGATGCCCTGCAATACGGCGGCTTCGACGACAGCATGATCTATTCGGAACTTAAGAAGGATGTCGGCGAGCGCTCGATCCCGACCCAGCAGATCATGCGCGAAGAGGCCGTCGAGGTGTGGAAGAAGTACGCCGAGAAGGCGGACCGCGTCCCCTACTGAGGCCGCATCGACGGGCCGTCCATTGTTCAACGCCCGCTCAGGCCGCCTCGCCTGAGCGGGCCCTCCCTTATGCAGTGCGCGGCCATGAATATTGAGAACCTGAGGAACGTCTGCAGGGGCCCTGTCATCGGCGCGGGCGATGCCCGCTTCCTGGACGCCCTTCATGGGAAGTTGTGGAACAGACTGATCCCCGACCGGGCGCCGCAGATGATCGTGAAGGCGGCCGACGAAGACGACATCATTGCCACGGTCAAGTTCGCCCGCGCGCATGGCCTCAAGGTGGTCGTCCGCGGCGGTGGCCATAATTGGTGCCAGCCGAGCCTGCGCAACGGCGGCATCCTGATCGACCTCGAGAGCCTCAACAAGATTATCTCGATCGATGTCGAGGATCGCAGGGCCGTCATCCAACCCATTCTCAGCAATCGCGAGATCCAGAAGGCTCTCAACGCCCACGGCCTCGCCTTCCCGACCGGCCATTGTCCGCAGGTGAAGGCGAGCGGCTACTTCCTCGGCGGCGGCATGGCCTGGAACCCCACCGTCTGGGGTTACGGCACCGAGAGCCTGGACGCGATCGAACTGGTCACCGCACAGGGTGCGTTGATCCGGGCGAGCGAGACCGAGAACGCGGATTTCTTCTGGGCCGCGCGCGGCGCCGGTTCGGGCTACTTCGGTGTCGTCACGAAGTATTTCCTGAAGCTCCACGCCCTGCCAAAGGCCATTCACGGCAGTACGTATTTCTATCGCCTCGAGGATGCGCCGGCCGTCGGCACGTGGCTCGGGACGGCCGCGCCGCGCATCGCGCCCAGCGTCGAGCTGACCCAGTTCATCGTCAAGGCGCCCCCCGCGCTGGCGGAGGTCGCGGCTGGCCAGAACGGCTGGGTCTGCATGGTCACCGCGACGGCCTTCGAGGACAGCCCGGAGGCGGCCCGGCGCGCGCTCCATCCGCTGGATGACGTTCCGGTCGAGCCGCTGTCGTGTTCACGGGCCACACCCCTCGATTTCGAGCAGCTCTTCGACGCCTCCGGCGCGCTCTTCCCGGAAGGCGTGCGGTCTCGGGTCGAGGCGGCCTATTCCAATCATAGTCCCGGCGCGCTGATGGCAGCGATCCTGCCGCTCTGGCACAGCGCGCCTTCGGCGACCTCGGTGTTCCTCTCGACGATCTTCTGCGGACCCAACGTCCCGGGGCCGCAGAAAAACATGGCCCGGTCGGTCAGTTCCAAGGTCTATGGCGGGCCCTGGACGATGTGGCACGAGGCGGAGGCCGATCAGGCCAATGCCGCATGGCATCAGGCGGTAATCACCGCTCTGAAGCCGTTCAACGTCGGCTACTACATCGGCGAGACGAACACGGTCGAGCAGCCCGACATCGTCGCCCAGGCTTTCACGCCCGAGAAGTGGCAGAAGCTGTGCGGCCTGCGCGACCGATATGATCCGGACCGCGTGTTCTTTGACTATTTCGACGGCCTCACCGCCGAGCCCGAGCGGGATGCCCGATAGGATCGGTCCTCGCGCCGGGAAATGCGGGACCGCTCGTCATGGTCTCCGAGCCTGGATCGTCGACGTCGTCGGCCTAATCCAACAGGGGCGATGAAACGGCCGATTTCGGCGCCACCGCCGCATCGTGCGGACCGCCGCGTGCAAGGGTGGCGCCGACGAAGCGCTACCGAAGCCGAGCGTGCAGCCGGCGACGGGCTCGCCGCGTTTGGCGATGCGGCGTCCTGGATGGCGTAGCCCTCCTCCATCGCGCGGCCAAGTCCGGGCGGCGTCGCGCCGATCGGTCGCCTTCTGGACCACAGGTCGGCGCGCAGCGCCGCGGCTGGGGTGGGATCGAAGATGTCCGCCGTGGTCGTCCCCTGGTCCAGGTCGGAAGGCCGGCTCCGCTTCTCTCAGCCCTCGGCCTTCGCGAGGAAGTCGAAGTCGCAGCCCTCCGGCGCCTGCGTGACGCTGCGCCGATAGAGGGCCTTGTAGCCCCGGGCCGGAACCGGCGGCGGCCGGTGGTCGGCGAGCCGCCGGGCGATCTCGTCGGCCTCGACCAGCAGGTCGATCCGCTTGTCCCGGATCGACAGGCGGATCCGGTCCCCGTCACGCACCGCCGCGAGCGGGCCGCCGATTGCGGCTTCGGGCGCCACGTGCAGCACGATCGATCCGAAGGCCGTGCCCGACATCCGCGCGTCGGAGATGCGCACCATGTCCTTCACCCCCGCCCGGGCGAGCTTCTTGGGGATCGGCAGATAGCCCGCCTCCGGCATGCCGGCCGCGTGCGGCCCGGCATTCTGCAGGACCAGCACATCCCCCGGCGCCACGTCGAGATCGGGATCGTCGATCCGCCGGCTCAGATCCTCCAGACCGGTGAACACCACCGCCCGCCCCTCGGATTCGAACAGCTGCGGGGTCGCGGCCGCCCGCTTGAAGATCGCGCCCTCGGGGGCGAGGTTGCCGGTGAGCGCCACCAGCCCGCCCACGGCCGAAACCGGGTTGTCGGAGGCGCGGATCACCGCTCGGTCGACCCAGCCGACAGGCTCGTCCAGGCGCTCGGCCAGCGTGCGGCCCTCCACGTCCACAGTATCGAGGTGGAGGAGCGGGCGCAGTTCGCGCAGCAGCGCGCCCATGCCGCCGGCGGCGTGGAAATCCTCCATGTAGCCCTCACCCACCGGCTTCAGGTCGACCAGCACCGGGGTCTCCTCCGAGATCTGGTTGAAGCGCTCGTAGGGGATGCGAATGCCGAGCCGTCCGGCGATGGCGGTGAGGTGCACGATGGCGTTGGTCGAGCCCGAGACCGCCATCAGCACCCGGATCGCGTTCTCCACCGACTTCTCGGTGATGACCTGAGAGGGCCGGACCTTCGAGCGGATCAGCCGCACCGCAGCCCGGCCGGTCTCCTCGGCGGCGACCAGGCGGTCGGAATGCACCGCCGGGATCGCCGCGGTGCCCGGCAGCGACATGCCCAGAGCCTCGGCGATGCACGCCATGGTAGAGGCTGTGCCCATCACGGCGCAGGTGCCCTGGGTCACCGACAACCGTCCCTCGACCTCGGCAATCTCCTCGGCATCGACGGTGCCGGCCCGGTACTTCGCCCAGAAGCCCCGGCAATCCGTGCAGGCGCCGAGCCGCTGGCCCTTGTGGCGGCCCGTCGACATCGGTCCGGTCACGAGCTGGATCGCCGGCAGGTCGGCGGAGGCCGCGCCCATGAGCTGGGCCGGCACGGTCTTGTCGCAGCCGCCGATCAGCACGACCGCGTCCATCGGCTGGGCCTGGATCATCTCCTCCGTGTCCATGGCCATGAGGTTGCGGTACATCATGCTGGTCGGGTTGAGGAAAACCTCGCCGAGCGACACGGTGGGGAACGGCCGCGGCAGGGCGCCGGCCGCCAGCACGCCGCGGGAGACCGCCTCCACCAGGTCGGACATGCCGCGGTGGCAATTGTTGAAGCCCGACGGCGTCATGGCGATGCCGACCACAGGTTTGTCCAGCAGGCCGACCGAGATGCCCATCGAGCGCGCGAAGGAGCGGCGCAGGTAGCGGGCGAAGTCGCGGTCGCCGTAATTGGTCAGGCCGCGGTCGAAGCCGTGCGGTTCGTCGGTCATGGTCGTTTCCTCGCGCGATCGGACCGGGTGGCCCGGCCGTCCGGTCTGTTGCAGCGGCCGCCGGGATCCCGGCTTCTGAAGCGCATGTCGAGCAGATCCTCGAATACGCGCATCATCCCGGTCCTGTCAGCCCGGCGCATTCGCGCCGTGGCTCAGCCTGCGAGGGCTCGTCCGGTCAGCGTCGTGCTCGTGGTTGGCCGGCAGCCTCAAGGATGAGGTCCGCGATGTCCTGGGCATGCGAGATCAGGGACAGGTGGCTCGCCTTGAGTTCCACGATCCGCGCGTTCATGCGCTTGGCCATGAACCGTTCGAGGTCCGGGTTGATGGTCCGGTCCTCGGTCGACACCGCATAGAAGCTCGGCTTTGATCGCCAAGCCGCCTGGGTCGTCCTCCCCGTCAACAACGCCTTGTGGAACGGCTGCTGGACCGCGAACAGAACCTTGGCCCGGTCCGCCGGCAGGTCGCCCGCGAAGTCCTTCAGGAAGGCCGCCTCGCTCAGACGTCCCTCGTCGCCGTCGAACAGGATCCCCGCCGAGGCGGGCGGTGTCGGATAGGTCTTGGCCAGCGCCGTGTAATCCTCGCCGGCATCGGGCGCCCGGGCCGCGACGTAGACGAGTGCGGACACCTTCGGGTCGACGCCGGCCTCGGTCACGATCATGCCGGAGAACGAGTGGCCGACGAGGACCGTCGGTCCCTCCTGCCGGGACAGAACGCGCTGTGCGGATGCGACCGCCTCTTCGAAGGTGGTCAACGGGTTCTGCACGGAGGTGACGTTCAGGCCCGTCGCCTGCAATCGCGGGATGACCTCCGACCAGCACGACCCATCGGCGAACAGGCCGTGGACGAGGACGACGTTGCGCGCACGCGGCAGATCCTGCTGGGCCGGCGCCTCCGCGGGAAACAGCGCGGCGGCCGCGCCGGCGACGAGCGTCTGGCCGAGCATTCTCCTGGTCATCATGGCGGGCATCTCCGTTCCGGGCTGGCAGTTGCAGGCAAGCCGTCCATCTTCGCCGTCGGCGCGGGACGGATACGCCCGATGAGCGTCGGCGCTCGCCCTGAGCGTGACCCGGCGGCCCCGGTCTCGGCCTGCAGGCAGATCGCACCTGCGTGCTGTACGGCATATTCTTCGCTCGTCTCACCGTGTTGCCCAATCATCGCAAGCAACGGAGAAGCGGAGATAACCTGGCTCACCTCTCGAAGCCGCCCTTGCGGGACGACCGACGGATGGCTGCTGTCGGGAAGCGGCGACAGCTGCCGGAACGGCCGGCATGGGTCGCACCCGGACTGGCAGCGCGATGGTTTTACGCCGGTCCTCTTATGAGCGCGCCGGCTATGAAGCGGACGGCAATCCCGAGCTGGGCCGCGCTCGGTTCACCTTGCCGGCCCGTGTGATCCGAAGGGGTAGCTCACGCATGAGGCTCGCGCGCCGGTAGGGCGTCATCTTCCGCCATGCCCGGATCTCCGGGATTGTGCGGCCGCAACCCGCGCACCATCCTGTCCGGCCATCGAACTGGCAGACGCCGACGCATGGGTCGTCCTTCTTCATGGTAGGGGCTCGTCATCCCGGTGAGGATCAGGCTCGACACCGATAGGGTACCCCCCTATATCACATCAACGGAAGGGCGCCCGATGGGCCACACGATCAAGGACAAGACGAAGCTGCTCGCCCGCGTGCGCCGGATCAGGGGGCAGGCGGAAGCGGTCGAGCGCGCTCTGGAGGCCGAACTCGGCTGCACCGATGTGCTCATGCTCGTCGCCTCGATGCGTGGCGCCATCAACGGCCTGACCGCCGAACTGATGGAGGACCACATCCGCCATCACGTCGTGAACCCGGCCACCGAGCCAGACGCCGAGCGTGCCCGTGGTGCGGCCGAGCTGATCGAGGTGGTTCGCACCTACCTCAAGTGACGAGGGGTCTGCCCCATGACGCCGTTGACCGACCTGCTTCAGCAGGGGACCGCACATGCCTGGCTGTTCGTGCCGACCGCGATCCTGCTGGGCGCCCTGCACGGGCTCGAACCCGGTCACTCGAAGACGATGATGGCGGCGTTCATCATCGCGGTGCGCGGCACCGTCACACAGGCGGTGCTGCTGGGCTTGGCGGCGACGCTCTCGCACACGGCGGTCGTGTGGGTCATTGCGCTCGGCGGTCAGTATCTCGGGCAACATTGGGGGGGCGAGACCAGCGAGCCGTACTTCCAGCTCGCCTCCGCCGTCATCATCGTCGGGATCGCCCTTTGGATGCTGTGGCGGACATGGCGCGAGCCGCGTGACGAGCATCACCACCACGAGGAAGCGAAGCACGTCGCCGCCCGCGACGGCGTTTTCAAGTTGGAGGTGTTCGAGAGCGGCGTGCCGCCCCGTTGGCGCTTGAGCCGGATCAAGGGCGTGTTGCCTCCGCCGCAGCGCGTTGCTCTTGAAACGGTCCGGCCGGACGGCGGCCGTCAGGCCTTCTCCTTCACGGACGGCGGCGATTTCCTGGAGAGCAGGGAGGAGATCCCGGAGCCGCATGCTTTCACGGCGCGGCTGACCCTGGTAGGATCGGCTGGCGTGGAGATCCATGAGGTCGCGTTCGAGGAGCACGGCCATGATCACGGGCACCTGAACCTGGGCGACGAGGATGATGCCCATGCCCGGGCGCATGCAGACGATATCCGGCGTCGCTTCTCGGGGCGGCCGGTGACGACGGGGCAGATCGTTCTGTTCGGCCTGACGGGCGGCCTGATCCCATGCCCGGCGGCGATCACGGTGCTTCTGCTCTGCATCCAGCTGAAGCAGATCAGCCTGGGCTTCGTGCTGGTGGTGTCCTTCAGCATCGGCCTGGCGATCACCATGATGTCGGCGGGCGTGATCGCGGCGTTGAGCGTCAAGCACATCGCCAATCGCTGGGCCGGGTTCAGCACCTTCGCACGGCAGGCACCCTACGCCTCGGCCGCGCTGATCGTACTCGTCGGCATTTACACTGGCTGGCTGGGCTGGCAGGGCATCCAGCAGGGCCATGCCGTGCATGCACTCGTGCTGGATCCGAGGCACGGATAAGGTGCGGCCTTTTCGACAACCTGATCGAGAGCTACCGCACCTCGGGGCTGCTCCCGGCATGACGTCCGCGGCGTGTTCGGCCGGGATGCCGAACACGCCGCGGGTTCGTCGCCACGATGCGTGACCCGCTGGCCTCAGGCGTTCGCCAGCCTCTGGAGAACGCGCTCGGACGGCGCTGACATGATCCAGCTAGACCGGTCGTCTAGTGGCTCGACGACAAGATGCGGATGGTCCAGAGGCGCCGTCGACTGCCGGACACCACGTTGCAGGCTTCCATCCGATCCCGCCGGTTCGTCCGAGCCGTAGAGGGATAAAGGGCACACATCGATGAGAGCCACGGCGAAAGACCGCGGACGTACGACGAAACGATTTCGACGCGGACAGCGAAGACCGGCTTACGGCTGGACGCTCAGGCTCTCCCTCCAGCTCCGCCAGCCCGGTCGGCGTCCTGTCTCCCCTTGAAGAGACCAGCGCCCGCCGGCATCTCATCGTCATGCCCGACGCCACGCTCGACGAAGACAGCCTCACCCGCTTTCTCGATGCCTTCTACACGCGCGTACGTGGCGATGGGCTGATCGGCCCCGTCTTCGCAGCAGCGATCTCCGACGCGGACTGGCCTCGACACATGGCGACCATCCAGGCGTTCTGGTCATCGGTTCTGTTCAAGACAGGCCGGTACAAGGGCAATCCGTTCGGCAAACATGTCGCCCTGGGCAGCCTGGAACCGGAGCATTTTGCACGATGGCTCGGCCTATTCGAAGCAACGGCATCGGCACACTTTCCGCCTGAAACCGCTGCCGTCTTGGCGGAGCGCGCGCACCGCATCGGCGACAGTCTGAAGGCCGGCTTGTTCTTCCGACCGAGCTCGACGCACGGGTCGCAGACGGAGTGACCCGCGCCGATCCGGCGGGACCGCTCATGCACGGTGTGCGGGCGCAGGACCGAGGTCTTACCCGCGACAGCGCCGGCTTGCACCTTCAGGGCCGAACCCGGCGGACGGCAGCCTCTCGCGTTCGGCATGAGCCGCGGCCTTTCGCACCCTTTCCCCGCGATTGCCTGCGCGGTTGCCTGAGAACAAAATGTGAACTATCTGTCGGGCGTGGCGGATGCCTTCGCGGTCAGCGACATGTCACCTCCGAATTCCGGCCGGACGCTGTTCTTCTTCGAGAAGCCTTCGGCGATGCGGCAGCTGCAGCGCTTCTTCCGCTCGCCGGACACGATCTGCGTGGCCGCCGAGGGACACTTGCTGTCGGCCCAGGAGCCGGGCAGCATCCGGCCGGAATGGAAGTCCTGGCGCTTCGACGCATTGCCCATCGTGCTTCCCACGATCCCGGTCAGCTGCGGCACGAACCGGTCCGGCCAGTCGCACGAGCCGAAGATCGCCGCCATCCGGCAAGCGCTGGGTGGCGTCGAGCGCGTGATCATCGCCACCGATCCCGGGCGCGAGGGCTCGATGATCGCCTGGGAGGTTCTGGAGCACCTCGGCTGGCGCGGCCGGGTCGATCGGCTCAAGCTCGGCGCACTCGATGATGTCTCGATCCGCCGCGCCTTCGCCGCCCTGGCCAGAGAGCCGGGCTCGGGTGAGCGCGATTACGCCGCCTACCTTGAGGCGCTCTGCAGGCAGTACGAGGACTACCATCTCGGCCTGAACGGCACACGGGCCATCTCGCTTCGCCTGCGCCCGCCGGCCTTCCGGGAGCCCTGGCGCTTCGGCGGCGTTCAGACGCCCACCCTCGCCATCCTGGCCGACCTGGAGGAGCGTATCCGATCCTTCGTGCCGCAGGACTTCTTCAAGGTCGCCTTGCACGTGGGCACCCCGTCCGGTGCCGAACTGACCCTGTGGCATGCGCCCAAGGAGCGGATCTTCGACGCGGCGGTCGCCGAGACGATCCGGGCGGCAGCCGCGGCATGGTCGGGCCCTCTGGCGGTCGATCTCAGGGATGTGAGGCGGGCGCCACCCCGGTTGTTCTCGAAAGATACCCTAGCGCGGCGCTGCGCCAAGCGGTTCGGCTGGGATCCGCAGCACACGGCCGGCCTCGCCCAGGACCTGTACGATCAGGGCTACCTCAGCTACCCGCGCACCGAATCCGAATACTTGCCGGAAGGACAGGCTGCGGACGCCGCGACGGTGATCGCAGCGGTGACTTCCGTGCTGACCCATCTGCGCAGCCTCATCTCACAGGCCGATGTGCCCCTGATCCGCCGCGGCGCCAAAGGGCACTACGTCAAGGATCCGGGCGAGCACCATGCCATCGTGCCCTTGCGCAAGGTGCCCGAGCAGAGCCGCCTGTCAGCCGATCAGTTCCGGCTGTGGGACCTCATTGCGAAAGCTTTCCTCGCGGCTCACCTCCCCGACGGCATCGACGCCCGCACGAGCGTGACGGCCGAGGTCGGGACCACGCTGGGCTCCAAGCGGTTCGTCGCCTCCGGCAGCGTCATCCGCGTTCCGGGTTGGCGGGCGGTCTACGGCAGCGAGGCTGAGCTCGAAGTCGACCTCGTGCCCGGCAAGGCCAAGCGCGAAGCGGAGGCCACGTCCGCTCGCCTGCCGTTCGTGGAAGACGGCGAAGCTGCATCGGCCGCGAGCGCAGAGATCGCCACCGCCATGACCGAGCCGCCGCGGCGGATCACCCGAGGCGAGCTGCCGGTGGTGATGGGTCGGCTGATTGACCAAGTCGATGATCCGGCGGCCAAGCGTGCCCTCGAGAACCCGGTCAATCCGAACGAACCCAAGGGCCTCGGCACGGCCGCGACGCGCGATACAATCCTCCCCAAGCTCCTGAAGAGCCGCTACATCACACTGGCGAACGGCAAGGATCCAGCCATCGAAGTCACCGAGGTCGGGCTGGCCTTCATCACGGCGGTGCGACGCGTATTCCCGGCCTACGGTGATCCGGTCGGGCGCGCCATGTTCGAGGCGGAGTTGGCGGAGATCGGTCGCGCGGCCACGCGCGCTGAGGCCGTTCAGCGCGCGAACACCTTCCGGCAGCGCACCCGTGCGCGCCTTGATGAGCTGATCGCCGCGATCTCAAGCTCATCGGCGCTCAGCCTCGATCCGAGTCTCATCCCGCCCAGCCAGACCGACAATCGGCCGCCGACCTCGGCCATGACGTCATTCGCGGTCAGCTTGGCCGAGCGAAAGGGCTTGAAGCTGCCGCGCGGCTGCAAGAGCAGCATCAGCGTCTGCCGGGCGTTTCTGGACACGCATGCCGGGCCGCGCGCACCTCAGACGGACAATGCCCGCCAACCCGGCGACCGTCGGATCCCGAGCGCGGCGATGCTCAGCTACGCACGCAGTCTGGCGGAGCAGCGAGGTCTCACCTGTCCGCCTGAGGCCGAAACGGATTTCGAAGCCTGTCGACGCTTCCTCGACGCGCATGTCTCTCAGCCGCGGCAGCGGACAGGTGAGCCAAGCTCTGGAGCGACAAACGGCAAAACGCCTGCCGAGCGGGACAAGCGGCGGAGCAGGGTGCCTCGGATGGCGCGAGCGGCGGCGGCACGGCGCCGGGCCTGACGCGCTCCGGCGCAGGCATCCGGGATTCCGGCTCCCGATCGTGACGCCACGAATGGCTCGCGAAGCGCGTATCCAGTCGCTGCAGATCTGGTGGCTGCGTTACGCGCCCTCGACGTTCTGAGAGCGCAGCCAGCGTGCGATGGCGGCGACCGCATGTGCCTGCTCGGAGGCGGTCAGGTCCCGCCCCGCAGGGATGGCGTACCACTTGGCCAGACAGCCGCGGCAGCAGGTTGCGGTCGCATGCTGTGCCGTGAAGACCGGGTGTCCGCGAAAGGGCGTCTGCTTGCCTTCGTTCCTGGGCTCGGCCGGCGCAAGGCGTCGGCTCACGAAGTCCCGTGCATGCTCCAGAACGATCGGGAGGCCCTTCTCCCGCAAATAGGCTTGGTCGGCGGCCGCGAGGCGAAACCGCCGCCGAAATGCGGATTGCGGGAGACGATGAAAGACCTCGTCAAGCGCTCGCATGCACACAGGGACCCGATCACCCGCCGCCCCTCTGCCCGGCACGGCTTCGACGCCTTATGGTATCCCATGCTGAGACCGGACCCCATTGCTGTCGGAACCGCCGGCTGGAGCCTGCCGAAGGCCTATGCGCCTCACTTCCCGGAGGCCGGCAGCCATTTGGAGCGGTACGCGCAGCGTTTCTCAGCAGTTGAAATCAACACGTCCTTCTATCGGCCCCATCGGGTCTCGACCTACGAGAAGTGGGCCGCGGCGGTGCCGGACGGGTTCCGCTTCGCCGTGAAGGTGCCCCGGGCGATTACGCATGAGCAGCGCCTGACCGGCGCGGACGAACTCCTGGCGCGCTTTTCATGGGAGGTGGCGGGCCTGGGGCCGAAACTCGGGCCGGTGTTGCTTCAGCTCCCGCCGAGCCTGGCTTTCGACCGGACATCCGCCGAGCCTTTCCTGGTGGCCTTCAGGCGGCGCTTTCCAGGCGATATCGTCTGTGAACCGCGCCACGCCACCTGGCTTGCCGAGGACGTTGACAAACTCCTCTCCGGACTTGCGATCGCCCGCGTCGCCGCCGACCCCGCGCCGGCTCGTGGCGCCGACACCCCGGGTGGGTGGACGAACCTGGTCTATTATCGGCTCCACGGCTCCCCACGCATGTACCACTCGGCGTATGAAGCGCCCGTTCTCAGCCAGATGGCCGCGCACCTGCACCAGCAGGCGGCTCAAGGAGGCCGCGCCTGGTGCATCTTTGACAACACCGCAGAGTTTGCAGCCACCGGCAATGCTCTGGACACCCTTGCGCTTATAACGTCGAGCAGCCCCTGCACGCCCTGAATTCCAGGCGGAGCAACGGCCGATCAGAAATCATCCGGCTTCGTTCATGAATTCCGGGGCAGCGCCCGCGCGATGGCGGAAAGCGGCTGTGCGGGGTGTCCCGTGAGGTCGAGCGGAGTGGGCACGTTCGTGCAGGGCGTGGTGCAGGGCAGCCTTCCTCGATCCGGACAATGATTGGCTCTGTCCGGGCTCGCGCCCGGTGCCGTCGATCGGGTCGCGCGTGGGTGCATCGCTGCGCAGTCGCTCTGTCCTGGCGCCTCTGTCCCGGCGGCCGACGATTGGCCGCCTGCTCGGAGTAAAAGGCCCCCTCGATCACGGCCGACCGACGGCACGAAGTCGGGTGCGCGCCAGGATCGCATGCAATGCCACTGGACTGGATCCCGGCCACGCAGAGGCGGCGCCGAATATCCGGCAACCTTCGGCATGACAGGAAATGTACCAAAGGCTTTCAGCCCATCACCATGGGCGCGGGAATGACAGAAAATTCGATCTAAAAATCGTGAGATACCGCAGATTTTCGCGGATCCGGATGAATTCACGGCAAGTCGGCCCGGATAGTTTGTTTCCCTCGACGGCGGTCAGCCCGTCGCGCGAGGGGAAGACAATGCTGTTGCCTACTAACGTCAAGCTCAACTCAAAGCTGCAGGCACTTGACGCCTCGCAGGCGCTGATCGAGTTCGACCTCGACGGCAAGGTGGTGACGGCCAACGCCAATTTCCTGACCGCCGTCGGCTACGGCCTGGAGGAGATCCAGGGGCAGCATCACTCCATGTTCGTCGACCCTGCCGAGCGCGAGGGCGAGGCCTATCGGCGGTTCTGGGCGGCGCTGCGCCGAGGTGAACACCAGGTCGCCGAGTACAAGCGCATCGGCAAGGGCGGGCGCGAGGTCTGGATCCAGGCGAGCTACAACCCGCTCGTCGGGCGCAACGGCAAGCCCTACGGCGTGTTCAAGTGCGCCACCGACATCACCGCGCAGAAGCTGCGCAACGCTGACAACGAGGGCAAGCTCGACGCCCTCGACCGTTCCCAGGGCATCATCGAGTTCCACCTCGACGGCACGGTCATCACCGCCAACGCCAACTTCCTCGCGGTCGTCGGCTACGGCCTCGACGAGGTGCGGGGCAAGCACCACTCGATGTTCGTGGACGCGGCCGAGCGGGAAGGCGAGGCCTACCGCGCCTTCTGGGACGGACTGCGTCGGGGCGAGTTCCAGCAGGCCGAGTACAAGCGCATCGGCAAGGGCGGGCGCGAGGTCTGGATCCAGGCCACCTACAACCCCGTCCGCGACGCCGCCGACCGCCTCGTCAAGGTCGTCAAGTTCGCCACCGACGTCACCGAGGCCGTCGCGGAGCGGCTGCGACGAGCCGAACTGCACCGCGGCATCGACCGCGATCTCGACGGCATCGCCACGTCGATCTCGCGAGCCTCGCAGCAGGCCGTCGGCGCGGCGAGCGCCGCCGAGCAGGCGTCGGGCAACACCCAGGGCGTCGCCGCCGGCGCCGAGGAGCTTGCCTCGTCGGTCGGTGAGATCGGCCGGCAGGTCAACCGCGCCCTGCAGGTCACCGGGCGCGCCGTGGAGCAGGCGAACGCTACCTCGACCGTGGTGGCCGGGCTCGCCTCGGCGGCCCAGCGCATCGGCGACGTGGTCGGGACGATCTCCGGCATCGCGTCGCAGACCAACCTCCTGGCGCTCAACGCGAGCATTGAGGCCGCCCGCGCCGGCGAGGCCGGCAAGGGCTTCGCCGTCGTGGCGGCCGAGGTGAAGGAACTTGCCGCGCAGACCGCCAAGGCAACGCAGAGCATCGGTGGCCAGATCGCCGAGACGCAGGACGCCGCGAACCGGGCGGCCATCGCCATCTCGGGCATCGGCGAGACCATCGGCGAGGTCAACGAGATCTCGTCCGCCATCTCCACCGCCGTCGAGCAGCAAGCCGCGGTGGCGCAGGAGATGTCGGCCAACATGCAGGCCATGACGGGTGCGGTTGGCGAGATCAGCCGCAGCGTCGGCCTGATCGCCACCTCGACCCGGGAGGTGGATGCCTCGGCACGTCTCGTCCGCGACGCCTCGCGCAGCATGGCGGCCTGACGGCCGTCCACCTGTCATCCTGACCCGAGCAGAGGGGCGGTGGACGCGCTCCTGCGCGCGTTCCCGACCGCGTAACGTGGGATGGGGGTCTCATCTCCGTCGTTGCCGTGCGCGGTTCCGTGGCGGCGCGGCGACCGAGTTGCAGGCAACGGCCTCCGGCATGAGCGGCATCGCGACCGCGTCGGCCCGTCAGAGGCAGCGGCCGACACCGCGGCGGATGCGTTCGGTGCCGCGGTCGCCGCGATCGGGCGTCATGTGGCCGGCTGGGGAGACTTGCGGGCCAGAGCAGCCGTGGTGCTCCTCCGTGATCCGAAAACCATCGCATCACAGCACCGGCCACCACACTAACCCCGTCCGGCTCAGACTGAACGGCAACAGCTCCAGTCGGATCCGACCAACCGCCGTCCGTCCGCCTTCGAACGAGGACGCATCAGGTATTCAACTTAAGCCGACATAGAACCGCTGCCGGGCGTCCATTCAAAACGCGTTTCTAGCGCGCGCAGCGTTTTGCAGCGAGGCATCAACCGCCTCCCCTTGGAGGCCGTCGGGCCCAGGCGATCGTCACGTGTCTTCGAAGCACCGTCCGATGATGGTTTTCCCGGCACCCCAGCGAGGCGGTGATCTACCTGCGCATCTGTAAATTAGCCTGCAACCGGCATGATCGACACGTGAGCTGACACCACCTTCCAACCGAGGTCGGGCAAGCGCATCCAGGTCTGGCTCTGGCGCCCGATGCCGGGCTTGCCGCGCGGCTTGAACTCCAGATTGACGGTTGCGACGTCGGTCCCGATCGTCAGGATCTCCAGCCGGATCCGAGCCTCCTTGGTACCGCCCGGCGGCGGATCGGCCGCCACGCGGGCGGCGTGGACCTCGGCGAAGCCGTAGCAATTCTCGCCCAGGGCGTAGCGAATCGTGTGCGGACTGTCCCAGAAGGTCGCGTCGAGGACAGCGACATCCTTCTCGACGAGCGCCCGCTCGTAGCGCTCGAACAGGGCGGTAATCTCGGCCACGACCTCGGGGCGGTTCAAAGTCACGTCCATTCAACCCTCCAGGGCGACCGCGATGCGGATCAGATCGAGGTCGGTCCCGCGCGCACCGATGACCGACAGGCCCACCGGAGCGCCGTCGACCCGTGCGCCCGGCAGATTGACCTGCGGGACGCCGGTGAGCCCACCGTGGCTCGTCAGGCAGGCGATGCGCTCGCGCAGGGGATGCAGCGCGCCGAGCGGCAGCCCGCGCAGGGGCGCCGGGAACGGTGTGGTCGGGAGGCACAGGATCGTGCCGGGGGGCAGGAGCCGCGCGAGGCGGGCCCTCGCCTCGATCCGCATCAGGCTCGCGGCGCTGCGCTCGGCATCGGCCATCATCGAGCCCTGCATCAGCGACCGGGCGACCGAGAAGGCCATTCGTGGATTGCAGGCATCGAGCCAGGGCTCGAAGGTCTGCCACGCCTCGCTGCTCTGCAGAACGCGCTGCGCCCGCTGCCAGACGGACAGGCCCTGCGGCGCCATCGTCACGTCGCGGCGATTGCCGATCAAGGTGGCCAAGCGGTCGATCAGCGGAGCCAGCGCCTCCTGCACGGCGGCGTCGGCGAAGCCGAGCGCGTCGGCGGCCACGAGCAGTGTGCGCGGCAGACGGTCCGGCATCCCTTGGCCGAGCAGGACCTCGCCGACCTGCGCGAAGGTGCGCGCGTCCCGGGCGAACCAGCCGCAGGTGTCCGAACTCGGCGCCTGGGCGCAGATCCCGGAAAAGTCGATCTGGCCGTGCGTCGGCCGGATGCCGTAGAGGCCGCAGAAGCTCGCCGGCACGCGCACGGAGCCGCCGGTATCCGTGCCCAGGGCGAAGTCGCAGGCGCCAGCGGCCACCGCGGAGGCCGATCCGCTGGACGAGCCGCCGGGCACCCGATCGGGCGCCGCGGGATTGAGCGGCGTGCCGTCGTGGGCGTTCTCGCCGAGGATCCCCAGGGAGACCTCGTCGGTCACCGTCTTGCCGACCACCGAGGCGCCCGCATCAAGCAGCGTCTGCACCACGCCGGCATGGCGGGTCGGCGTCGGGTAGACGCGCGGCCAATCCGGGTTGCCGCCCCCCGTGGGGGTGTCCGCGACGTCGATCAGGTCCTTCACGGCAAAGGCGAGGCCGGCGAGCGGCCCCGTCGCGGATCCCGCGACGCGGACGCGCGGCCCGGGCAGGAACGGGTCCGTCGAGAGGGGCTGCGCGGTGGTCATGCGGGGATCGGGTCCTGCCATTGGGCGCCGGGCACGGCGGCGAACAGTGCCTTGGTGTAGGGGTGCTTCGGCGCGAAAAAGATCTCGGATGTCGGCGCGACCTCGACCACCTGACCGGACCGCATCACCGCGATCCGGTCGCAGACCTGCAGTGCGACCCGGAGGTCGTGGGTCACGAACAGCATGCTGAGGTGGAGCCGCGCCTTGATGTCGGCGAGCAGCGCCAGGACCTGCGCCTGCACCGAGACGTCCAGGGCCGAGACCGGCTCGTCGGCCACCAGGATTTCGGGCTTCATGGCGAGCGCCCGGGCGATGCCGATGCGCTGGCGCTGGCCGCCGCTGAACTCGTGCGGGTAGCGCTGCGCCGCCGCGGGATCCAGGCCGACCAGCGCCAGCATCTCGCACGCCTGAACGCGCGCGATCCCGGGTTCGGTGCCGTGGATGATCGGCCCCTCGGCGACGATGTCGACCACGCGCTGGCGCGGATCGAGGGAGCCGTAGGGATCCTGGAACACCATCTGCACGCGCCGGCGGTGCGGGCGCATCTGGCGGCGGCTCAGTTCGGCGACGCTGTGGCCGGCAAGCAGGATCTCCCCGCCATCGACGGGCATCAGCCGGGTGATCGCCCGCGCCAGCGTGCTCTTGCCCGAGCCGCTCTCGCCGACGAGGCCCAGGGTCTCGCCCCGCCGCAGCACGACGTCCACGCCGTCGAGGGCTCGGGTGACGCGGCCGCCGAACAGGCCGCGGGCGCCGTAGGTCTTCTCGACCTGCTTGGCCTCCACCACCAGGGGGGCGGTGCTGGCGGCCCGGCGCGGCGGAGGCGCGAGCTTCGGCACGGCGGCGATGAGCGCGCGCGTGTAGGGATGCTTCGGCGCCCCGAGGACCGCGGCTGCGGGCCCCTGCTCGACCAGGACGCCCTTCTGCAAAACCGCGACCGTGTCGGCGATGTCCGCCACGACGCCGAAATCGTGGGTGATGAACAGGACGCTCGTGCCGTGCTCGCGCTGCAGGTCGCGGATCAGAGAGAGGATCTGCGCCTGCGTGGTGACGTCGAGCGCCGTGGTCGGCTCGTCGGCGATGAGCAGCCGCGGGTTCAGCGCCAGCGCCATGGCGATCATCGCGCGCTGGCGCTGGCCGCCCGAGAGCTGGTGCGGGTAGGAGCGCAGCAGCCGGGCCGGGTCCGGAAGGTGGACGCTCGCCAGCAGCGCGAGGATGCGCGCCCGGCGGTCCGCGCGCCCGAGCGTCGTGTGGATGCGCAGGACCTCGTCGATCTGCCGCCCGATCGTGTGGAGCGGGTTCAGCGCCGTCATGGGCTCCTGGAAGATCATCGCGATGCGCGCGCCCCGGACGCCGCGCATCTGACGCGGCGGGATCGCCGCGAGATCCGCGCCCTCGAACTGGATGCGGCCGCCCGCGACGCGCACCCGCGGCCCCGGGAGCAGTCCGAGGATCGCGCGCGCCACCATCGACTTGCCCGATCCGCTCTCGCCGATCAGGCAGGTGACCGCGCCGGGCCGCAGGACGAGATGCAGATCGGTGACGGCGTTCGGCCGATCCGCACCGGGTGGGAGCGTGATCGTCAGCTTCTCGATCTCGAGGACGGCGTCGCTCATCGCTCTCGGAGCCTCGGATTCAGGACCTCGTTCAGGCCGTCCCCGACGAGGTTGATGGCGAGGACGGTCAGCAGGATCGCCAGCCCGGGGAATGTGCAGATCCACCAGGCCGACCGGAGGACCGCGCGGCCCGAGCTGATGATCAGGCCCCAGCTCATCACGTTGGGATCGCCGAGGCCGAGGAAGGCGAGCCCTGCCTCGATCAGGATCGCCGTGCCGATCAGGAGCGTGCCGACCGCGATGATCGCCGAGGTGCAGTTCGGCAGCATGTGGCGGAAGACGATGCGGGCGTCGCCCGCCCCGAGGCCGTCGCAAGCCAGCACGAACTCGCGGCCGCCGAGCGCCACGAACTCCCCGCGCACGAGCCGGGCGATGCCGGGCCAGGAGACGGCGACGATGGCCACGACCTCGCTGAAGAGCGACGGCGAGAGGATCGCCACGATCAGGATGGCCAGCACGAAGGCGGGGATGGTCTGGAAGAACTCCGTGAGCCGCATCAGCGCGACCTCGACACCGCCCCGGTAGTAGCCGGCCAGCCCGCCGATCAGGGTCCCGAGCAGGATCGCCGCCCCGGTCGCGCTGAGGCCGATGATCAGGGAGGTGCGGGCGCCGTAGGCGATCTCGGCGGCCACGTCCCGGCCCAGCGTGTCGGTGCCCAGCAGAAACCGGCCGCCCGGCGGCTGGAGGGCGGGGCCGACGAGCCGGAACGGATCGCCCGGATAGAGGAGCGGCGTGAGCACCACGAGGGCGACCAGCCCGAGGAGCACCGCAGCCCCCGCGAGCGCGAGGCGGTTGCGCGCGAACCGCGCCAGAGCCGTGCGCATCGCTAGAGCTCCAGCCGCGGATCGAGGCAGACGTAGACGAGGTCCACGGCGAGATTGATCACCACCACGAGGCAGGCCGAGACGAAGAAGATGCCGAGGAGCAGGTTGAGGTCGCGCGACTGGAGCGCGTTGAAGGCCAGCGTGCCGACCCCCGGCCAGCCGAACACCGTCTCGACCACGATGGAGCCGCCGATCAGGTTGCCGGCCTGCACGCCCGCCATGGTAACCACCGGCAGCAGCGCGTTGCGCAGGACGTGCCCGGTCATCACCCGCGCCTCGGTCTGGCCCTTGGCGCGGGCGGTGGTGACGTAGTCCATGCCGACCTGCTCCAGCACGGAGGCGCGCATCACCCGGGCGTAGACCGCGAGGTAGAACAGCGCGAGCGCGACCGCCGGCATCACGAGGTGGCGACCGACGTCCCAGACCTCATCCCAGCCCTCGTTGTCGGCGCCGACCGTGTCGTAGCCGCTGGTGGGCAGCCAGCCGAGGCGGATGGCGAAGACCACGATCATCATCAGTCCGAGCCAGAAGCCCGGGGTCGCGTAGGCCACGAGGCTGACGAGGGAGATGACCGCGTCGCGCCAGGAATTGCGCCCGGTCGCGGCCACGAGGCCGAGGAGCGTGCCGATCAGCAACGCGGCCGCGAAGGCGGTCAGCATCAGCAGCCCGGTGGGCCAGAGCCGGTCGACGATCAGGCTCCCAACCGGGCTGTCGTTGCGGAACGAGTAGCCGAGATCGAGGTGGAGCATGTTGAGCAGGTAGACGCCGAACTGCGTGGCAAGCGGCTGGTCGAGGCCGAACTTGTGGCGCAGCTGCTCCATGTATTCGGGGCTGGCCGCCCCGCTCTCGCCGGCCAGCACGGAGGCCGCGTCGCCGGGCGCGAGGTGGATCAGGAAGAAGTTGAGCACGACGATGCCGAGCACCACCGGGATTGCCAGCAGCAGCCGGTAACCGAGGAAACGCGCGAGCCGCACGGGACTACTTGTCCATCCAGGCCCGCTCGAAGGCTTGCTGGGTTCCGAGGGGGCCGGTCGTGTGGTCCTTGAGGCGGCGGTTGAAGACGCTGACGTACTGCACGTCGATGAGCCAGATCATCGGGCTGTCCTCCGCCAGGATCTGCTGGACTTTCTTGTAGAGCGCGGCGCGCTTCTCCGCATCCGGCTCGTGCGCACCCTCGCCGAGCATGCGGTCGACCTCGGGATTGCTGTAGAAGGTGTCGTTGACGAAAGTCACGCCCTTGCGGATCTGGCTGGTCAGGAACTGCTTGTTGAGCCCGTAGACCGGGTCGACGCCCTGGCTGAGGAACGGCTCGTTCAGGTCGTAGTCGTAGTTCGTGTAGACGCGCCGCAGCCAGGTCGCGGTGTCTTCCGAGCGCAGCGTCACGGCGATGCCGACAATGGCAAGTGCCTGTTTCAGGTACTCGGCCTGCCGCAGCCACTGCTCGCCGAAGGAATTCACCTCCAGGTGAAGGGCGAAGCGGGTCCCATCCGCGCCGCGCGGGGCGCCGGCCTCGTCGAGCAGCCGGTTGGCGATGTCCAGCCGGTCCGGCACGTCGTACTGGCGCACGTCGTCGGTGTAGAGGCCGGCGGTCTTGAACTTGCGGCTGAGCGGACCGGTGGCGGGCAGGCCGTAGCCGAACATCACGTCCTTGAGGATGACCTTGCGGTCGATGGCGTAGGCGATTGCCTGGCGCACCTCCTTTTTCTGGAGATGCGGGTGACGGCCGTTCAGCTCGAGGACGCTCTGGGCGGGCGTCATCTCGTAGCCCTTGGTCGTGAGATCGAGGATCGGGTTGGTCTTCATCCGTTCGAGGTCGGCGTAGTTCACCGCGCTGTAGCCGGCGAAATGTGCCTCGCCCGCCTCCATCGCCGCCGAGCGCGTGGCCGCATCCGGGATGAACCGGGCGACGATCCGGTTGAGATACGGCAGGCCCGGCTTCCAGTAGTTTTCGTTGCGGTCCAGGCGCACAGACTGGCCCCGCTCCCAGCTCACGAACTTGAAGGGGCCGGTCCCGATCGGCTTGTTGGCACTGGGGTTCTGGAGGACGTCCGTACCCTCGAAGACCGAGCGGCACAGGATCGGAAGGTCGCGCCCGGAGAGCGCCTTCATGATGTAGGGCGCCGGATTGGCCAGCCGCAGGATTGCGGTCATCGGATCCGGCGTGTCGACGGCGACCAGTTCCGCGAGCATGACCGGCGCGATCGGATTGTACTTCTTAAGGATCTCCATGAAGGAGTACTGCACGTCGGCGCTGGTGAACGGCTTGCCGTTGTGGAAGGTCACGCCGTCCTGAAGCTTGAACGTGATGGTCTTGCCGTCGGGCGCGACCTCCCACGACTTTGCGAGGTTCGGCTGCGGGTTCTGGTCCCAGTCGTAGGTGCACAGCCCCTCGTAGACCTGCGTGGCGATCGGCGGGATGTTGCCCGCCGACACCGCGTAATGCGCCAGGGTCGAGGGCTCCGGATGGACGATCATCACCATCGTCCCCCCGCGTTTCGGCTCGGCGGCGCGCGCGCCGCTCGCCGCCGCTGCGAGGCCGAGGGGAAGCGCCAGAATTGTGCGGCGGGAGAGATCGGTCACGTTGGACGTGCGGGACAAGCCAAGAAACTCCTGAAGCTTCTCATCGCGCAGCAAGGCGCATGCCACTCAGGCGAGGAAGCTGACAACATCTTCACAACTATCGGTTGAGGCCCCTCATCCAGAACGTGGTCATGCCCGGGTGACCGTGAGGCGTCGAGCACGCAACTTTGTCTGGCCCGGAGCGCGGGAGTGGAACCGGCTGTTCTGTGCAGGACTTTTCGGCGACTTGCCTTCTCATCCGCGCCTCAAGCCTCTCCATCGAAGATTGCCGCGGCGAGCAGGCGAGACCGGATGCTTGTCTTTTGAGGATGTTTCCATCCAATTTCCGCGAACACAAACATCTGTGCGGCGGCGCTTGCTGAAGAGGGCACCGGGCCGCGAGAGCCCACGGCGTCGATCAATTTCGAAAGATGAACCGCCTGGCTCGGTCGGACTGCGGATTGGTGAAGAAGTCCGTCGGCGCAGCAACCTCTCGGATGCGCCCCCCGTCCATGAAGACGATTGTGTCGGCGACCTCACGAGCGAAGCTCATCTCATGGGTTACGACCACCATGGTCAGCCCCTCTCGCGCAAGCTCGCGAATGACGCAAAGCACCTCTCCGACCATCTCGGGATCGAGGGCGCTGGTCGGCTCATCGAAGAGGATGACCTTCGGCCTCATGGCGAGCGCGCGACTGATGGCGACGCGCTGCTTTTGGCCGCCGGACAGCGTGTGCGGGTAGACGTCGGCCTTCTCGGTGAGGCCGACGCGCGCCAGGATCGCGCGGCCCTCCTCCTCAGCCTCTCGCTTGGGACGGCCGAGGACCTGGACTGGCGCCTCGGTCACGTTGCCGAGCACGGTCAGATGCGGCCAGAGTGCGAAGTGCTGGAACACCATGGCGATGCTGGTTCGCGTGGCCGCCAGTTCGCGCCGTGCCATCGGCTTCGCGGCCCTGCCATCCCCGCTCCGGCCGATGGGCTTGCCATCGATGCGGATGGAGCCCGCGCTCGGCTGCTCAAGCCAGTTGAGACAGCGCAGGAAGGTCGACTTGCCCGAGCCGCTCGGCCCCAGGATGCAGGTCGTCGTGCCGGGCGCGAGGTCGAGATCGATGTCACGCAGGACCTCGAACCCATCGAAATCCTTGCACAAACCCCGCACCGAGATCGCGGCGTCGGTCTCAGCCATAGCGTACCTTCCTCACCCGCTCCATGCGGCGCACGCCCGCCTCGACCACGAACGACATGAGCAGGTAGAGGCCGACCGCCGCGGCGAACGGCGCGAACGGCGTGAAATGGTTGGCACTGACGAAGTTCGCCGCGAAGGTCAGTTCCTGCACCGTGATGATCATGAGGAGCGCGCTGTCCCGGATGGTCGTGATCACCTGGTTCCCGATCACCGGGGCAGCGGTGATGGCGACCTGGGGCAGGATGATGCGCCGGTAGATCAGGCTGCGGGACAGGCCGAAGGCGTGCGCCGCCTCGATGTTGTCCGGAGCAACCGCAAGGAACGCCGCCCGGAAGATCTCCGCGAGGTAGGCCGTCGTGTAGACCGTGAGCGACATCAGTCCGGCCCACCAAGGATCGAGTCTGAGGCCGAGCTCGGGCAGGCCGTAGTAGACGACGTAGGCGAGCAGCAGGAACGGCACGCACCGCAGGAGATCGACGACCTCACCGAACAGGCGGCGCAGCGGAGCCGGCGCCTCCGTGAGGACGACGGCGCCGAGGATGCCGACCGGGATGCTGAGCAGGAGGCAGCCCAGCACAAGCGACAGGGTGTTGGCCGCCCCCCACAGGAAGACGTCCCGGCTCTCCCAGACGACCAGAAGTCCGTTCACGGGCGCACCAATCCGAAGCGCCGGGCGATCCTGCGCTCGACGACGCGCTGGCCACGCACGAGCGTTGCGATCAGCGCGGTGTAGATGAGCGTCGCGACGAGGAAGGGAGGCAGCGGCTCGTAGGTCTCTGCGCCGACCCGGCCGGCCGCGCGGGTGATCTCCACCACCCCGATGACTGCAACGGCCGGGGTGCACTTCAGGAGGATCGTGACCTCGCTGACCAGGGGCCCGAGATTGGCTCGCCAGATCTGAGGGAAGACGATGCGGATGAAGGTCGCTCGCTTCGACATACCGAAGGCGGTGGCCGCCTCAAGTTGATCCCGGGGAAACGTCAGCAGCGCCGAGCGCCAGATCTCGCTGCTGAACGCCGCCGTATTCAGCGTGAGCGCCACGATGGCGGCTGGAACCGGTTCAAGCTCCAATCCGGCCGCCGGCAGGATGAAGAAGACGAACAGGACGAGCGTCACGAACGGCGTCGCCCGGACGAGGCTGACGAAAGCGGCGAGAAGGCCCGTGACCACGGGGATGCGGCCCGCGCGCAGGAGCGCGAGCAGCAGACCCAGGGGCAGGCTGAACACAATACTGACCGCGGCGAGCGCAGCGGTGACCACCGCGCCGTCGAGGATGGTGCGTATCGCTGGCCACGTCATGGCCGTCACTCTCCGCGTCCGGCCCTATCGTCCCGTGCTCCCAGGCTACTTGGTCGGTGCGGACGGCAGGTCCTTGAAGGCGCGGCCGAGCCACTTCTCCTGCAGGGCATAGAGTTCTCCGCTCGCCCGCACCTTCGCCATGAACTGGTCGAGGTAGGCCAGGAGGCTGTCGTTCCCCTTGGCGACGGCCCAGGCCGCATAGGTTGGCGCGCCGACAGCCTCGCCCATCCTGAAGCGCTTCGGCTGGTCCTTCGTCAGGCTGACGAGGTTGACGACGCCATTGATCACGTAGTCGAGCCGGCCATTGGCGAGGTCCTGGTAAGCCTCAGGCAGCGAGGTGTACTGCACCACCTTGCCGAGCTTGCCGCCGGTCTTCGCGAGCGTGGGTTCGAGATCGGCCAGGGCCGCGTAGGACGCGCCGCCGGACTGCACGCCGACCGTCTTGCCGGCCAAGTCGGGGACGCCCTTGATCCGGGTCTCGTCAGCGCGGACCACGTAGTATTGCGTCGCCTCGGCGATCGGCATCGTGAAGGCGAGGCTCTGGACGCGATCGGGGGTGATGACGGCCGCCGTCAGGGCCACGTCGTACTTCCCGGTCGCGACGCCGGCCAGAAGCCCCGTCCAGGGTATGATCTGCTGGTCGATCTTGAACGGCGCTTCCTTGCGCAGCAGCGCGAGGAGGTCGTGGTCGAGGCCCATCGGCTTGCCGTTCTCGACGTACTCGAACGGCTTGTAGCTGTCCTCGGTCGCGACGACCATGGCCCCCCTGGTCTTGATCTCGTCGAGGCTCGCCGCAGAGGACGGTGACGCCCCGAAGCTCAAGTTCAGCGTCGCCGCGACGGCGATGCCGATGATCCTGTCCCGAACGGAAGCCATGGCTCAGTCCTTTTGCGCGCTCGACGGAAGGGATGGCGCATCGCCCCGACGGGCGATCAGGTCGATCTCGACCAGGGCGTCGTAGGCGAGCCCCGTCGTGCCCACGCAGGTTCGCGCCGGCAGGCGGTCCTGCGGGAAGAAGGACTTGTACGTGGCGTTGAACGCCGCGTAGTCGCGCTTGAACTCCGTCAGGAAGGCGCGCGCGACGATCACGTGCTCCAATCCCAGGCCGAGCCCGGCCAGGACCGTTTCGAGGTTGGCCATCACGTTGCGGGTCTGCGCCTCGATGCCGTCCGGCAGGATGCCGGGATTGGCCGGCGTGTCCGGCATCTGCCCCGTGACGAAGACGAAGCCGTCGGCCTCGACCGCGTGGCTGAAGGGAGCCACCGGCTGCGGCCCGCCGGAGACCATGTGGAACAGCATGGCAGACGGGGCTGATTGTGTCTTCGGCACCGCGATCTCCGTTCCGCAGGCTTGACCCGCGTGATGTCCCAGACCCAGGTTCCGGGCCGTATTGTCATGATCAAGCTAGGCGACATTGTCGGACCTGGCTCGCGGATATCGGCGGCATGGCGCTCGAATTTCGGTCGCAGATCCGGTCGGACCGAGACAATGTGTGGGACAATCGGTGCAAGGATGAGTCGACCCGAATGGACCCATGCCGTCGAGCGGACGGCCGGCGCCCGCTATTTGGCCATCGTCGGCGCGGTCGAGATCGCGCTGCGGACCGGCGCCCTGCGGCCAGGCGATCGGCTGCCGCCGCAGCGCGACTTGGCCGCGTGGCTGTCGCTCAATATCGGGACGGTCAGCCGGGCCTATGCCGAGATGCAGCGGCTGGGCCTTGTCAGAGGCGAGGTCGGCCGCGGCACCTTCCTCAACCACGTGCAAGATCCGGACGGGCCACCGTCACTTCGGGAGCCGGTCCCACGTCAGACCTTTATCGACCTGTCGCACAACTTCCCGGCGCATGCGATGCATCACCCTGCGCTGGCGCTGATCCGCCCCGAACTCGACGGCGCCGTCGATCTCGGAGCCCTGCTCGCGAGCCAGGTCGACGTCGGTCTTCACAGGCATCGGGCCATCGCCGCGCGATGGCTCGGTCGCTTCGGGATCGAGGCCGAGGCCGACGAGGTGCTGGTCACCTGCGGCGGCCAGCACGGCCTGCTGCTCTCCCTTATGGCGCTGACGCATCCGGGCGATGTCGTCCTGGCCGAAGAGCTGAGCTTCTACGGCCTGAAATCCGCGGCCGGCATGCTGGGTCGCTCGCTGGTCGGGGTCCGCATGGACCGCGAAGGCATCGTGCCCGAATACCTCGACGTGGTCTGCCGCCGAACCGGGGCGAAGGTCCTCGTCTGCACGCCGACGCTACACAACCCGACCACCGCCACGATGTCGGATGAGCGGCGGCGGGAGGTGGCCGAAGTCTGTGCATGCCACGACGTCCTGATCGTCGAGGACGATGTCTACGGCTTCCTGCCGGACCCAATCCTGAAACCGCTGGCTGCATCAGCGCCAGACCGGGTCGTGCACATCTCAAGCTTGTCGAAGCTTGCGGGCCCGGGATTGCGCGTCGGCTTCCTGCGCGTGCCCCGGCATCTGGTCTATGCTTTCGGGATCGCGCTGCGTGCGACCACGCTGATGGCATCGCCGTTCAACGCGGAATGGGCGACGCGCCTTTTGGAGGCGCAGCAGATCGATCAAATCGTCGCCGCGATGCGTGCGGAAACGCAAGCACGGCAGGCCCTCGTTGCTGGCCTCCTGCCAAGGCAAGCCGTCCTCACCCAAGCGAACGCGTACTATTTCTGCCTGAAATTGGGGAACGGCTGGTCAGCGGAAGCTTATACGCGGGCCGCGGAGGAGGCAGGGGTGGGAGTTACGCCGATCAGCCTGTTCGAGGTGTCTTCGTTGCACCAAAGCGATACCGTCCGAGTCTGCGTCAACGCAGCGCCCGATCAAGAGGCGCTTCGCGCGGCACTGGAGAAGTTGGCAGGTTTGCTCGAGGCAGGTGCACCGTCCACGGTTCGATTCAGGGCCGCGGTGTGAGGACAAGCATCGAGCGTTCCCATCTACGGGCTGGTCATCTCCAGCCGAGGGCTGGAGCCACGTGCTTGAGGATGCTCTCGATGAGGTGAGTATTGTAGGCGACGCCCAACTGGTTCGGGACCGTCAACAGTACGGTGTCGGCCTCAGCGATCGCCTCGTCGCCCCTGAGCTCATCGATCAGCCGCTCCGGCTCCGCAGCGTAGGAGCGGCCGAACACCGCCCGCATGTTGTCGATGATACCGACTTGGTCGCTGCTCGCGCCGCGCCCGAAATAGGCATGGTCGCGGTCGTTGACGAGCGCGAAGATCGATCGCGAGACGGAGACCCGCGGCGCGCGGGTGTGTCCTGCCTCCGTCCAGGCCTCCCGATAGCGGCGGATCTGCTTGGCCTGCTGGACGTGGAACGGCTCGCCGGTCTCGTCTGCCTTGAGGGTGGAGCTTTGCAGGTTCATGCCCTGTCGTGCCGCCCAGACGGCGGTCGCGTCGGAGGCCGATCCCCACCAGATCCGATCCCGGAGGCCTTCGGAATGCGGCTCGAGGCGCAGCAGCCCCGGCGGGTTGGCGAACATCGGCCGCGGGTTGGGCTGGGCGAATCCCCTCCCCTGTAGCAGGTCGAGGAGGACCTCGGCGTGGCGCCGACCCATGTCGGCATCCGTTTCGCCCTCGGCCGGGGCGAAACCAAAATGACGCCAGCCGTCGATGACCTGCTCGGGTGAACCGCGGCTGATACCGAGCTGCAGGCGCCCACCCGAAATGAGGTCCGCCGAGCCGGCGTCTTCGACCATATAGAACGGGTTCTCGTAGCGCATGTCGATGACGCCGGTGCCGATCTCGATGCGCTTCGTCCGGGCGCCTACTGCCGCGAGAAGCGGAAAGGGCGCGGCGAGCTGGCGCGCAAAATGATGAACCCGGAAATAGGCGCCGTCCGCCCCGAGTTCCTCCGCGGCGACCGCGAGGTCGATCGACTGCAGGAGGGTGTCGGCTGCGGTCCGTGTTTCCGACCGCCCGGCAGGCGACCAGTGTCCGAAGGACAGGAACCCGATCTTCTTCATCTGCGGACCCCCTGCCCTCTCGTCTGGCCGGATGGGCGATAGCCGCCACGGTTCGGTCGAGCAACAATCCCAGGCCGCGGGCCTGACCCGCGCACGGCTCGGCAAGCCCCCGACCGCGACATCCCCGGGGCGCAAGGTGGCCGCGCGACCGGCGGTCCGGCAGACTCAGTCTCCGGGCGGGGCGCGGTGTTCCGGCTGCCGCGCTACCTTGGGGCAGCCAATAGGCCGGCACGAAAGTGGCAGAGCGGCACTGGCGGGTCCATTCCGGCTCCCGCCCGGGGAGACGTAGCGATGGACAGCGTGGCCGCTATCGAGGCAGCCGTGCGCGCGCAGCACGGCCGGGTCGAGGCCCTGTTCACGGAGCTGGCCCGGTGCGGCCGGACGGACCCCGGGTTCACGCGGCCCTCCTACAGTCCGGAGGAAACCGAGGCGCACGCGGTGGTGGCGCGCTGCGCCGCGGATCTCGGCCTCGCGATCGGCCGGGACGCCGCCGCCAACACCGCGATGACGCTGCCGGGGCGGGACCGGACTCTTCCGCCGATCCTGATCGGCTCCCACCTCGACACTGTGGCCCAGGGCGGCAACTTCGACGGCGCCGCCGGCGTGGTGGCCGGGCTCGCTGCCGTCGCGGCCATCCGCCAGCTCGGCCTGGAGCCGGAGCGGGACATCACCGTGATGGGCATCCGCGCCGAGGAGAGCGTGTGGTTTCAGGTTTCCTATATCGGAAGCCGTGCCGCCCTCGGAGCCCTGCCGGACGGCGCGCTCGACGCCGCCCGGATCGACAGCGGCCTCAGCCTCGCCGCCCATATCGCCCGGGAGGGCGGCGACCCGGACGCGCTGCGCCGCGGCCCGGCCGCCCGCGACGCCGCGATCCACGCCTTCCTGGAGGTGCATATCGAGCAGGCGCCGAGCCTCGAGGAGGCCGGGATCCCGGTCGGGTTGTGCACCGGGATCCCCGGCAACGTCCGCTATCCCGACGTCCGCATCGCCGGCCGCTACGACCATGTCGGGACGCCGCGGTGCTTCCGGCGCGACGCGGCGATGGCCGGGGCCGAGATCGCCCTGGCGCTGGACCGGGTCTGGGCGGCGCGCGAGGCGGCCGGCTGCCCGATGGCCGTGACCTTCGGCCGGTTCCACACAGACGCCGCGGCGCACGGCCTGACGACGGTCCCGGGCGAATTCCGGTTCAGCCTCGACATGCGGGCCTACGCGGCCGAGGTGCTGGCCGAGCTCGAGGCGGCGTTCCTGGCGGCGGTGGCGGAGGTGTCGGCGCGCCGCGGCGTGACGGTGACGCTGGGCTCCCGCGCCGAGGCGGGCGCCGGCGCGGTCTCGCCCCGGATCCGCGACGGGCTCGCGGCGGCCGCGGACGCGCTCGGCATCGCGACCCGGCCCCTCGGCAGCCCGGCCTCCCACGACGCCGCCGCCTTCGCGAAGGCCGGCGTGCCGATGGCGATGCTGTTCGTGCGCAACGCCAACGGCAGCCACAATCCCCGCGAGGCCATGGCGATCGACGACCTGCTCGACGCCGTGGCGATCCTCACCGCGTGGCTCGTGGCGGAGACCTGCGCCGCCTGACGGGCGCTCCGTCAGGCGGCGAAGCGCGCGAGGCGGCCGACGGGCTCGCCCAGCACCGCGTCGTCGCGCATGACGGGGATCCCGCGCACGATCGTGGCGACGGGCCAGCCGGTGACGTCGACGCCCGCGAAGGGCGTCCAGCCGCAGGGCGACACGATCCAGGACTCCTCGATCCTGCGGCGGGCCTTCAGGTCCACCAGGGTGAAGTCCGCGTCGTAGCCGGCGGCGATGCGGCCCTTGCCGAGGAGCCCGTAGACCCGGGCCGGACCGGCCGCCATCAGGTCGACAAGGCGGGCCAGTGACAGCCGCCTCGCCGCGACGTGGTCGAGCATCACCGGCACCAGGGTCTGGACCCCGGTGAGGCCGGCCGGACAGTCCGGCCAGGGCTGCGCCTTGGCCGCCCGCGCGTGGGGCGCGTGGTCGCTGCCGACCGTGTCGACGGTGCCGTCACGCAGGGCCGCCCAGGCGGCCGCCCGGTGGCGCTCGTCGCGGATCGGCGGGTTCATCACGCCGAGACCGCCCAGCGTGTCGTAGCACTCGGGCGCCACCTGGGTCAGGTGATTGACCAGCACCTCGACGGTGGCGACGTCGCGGAAGTCGCGCAGGTAGGCGAGTTCCTCGGCGGTCGAGACGTGGAGGATATGGGTCGCCCGGCCAGTCTTGCGGGCGAGGGCCATGAGGCGCCGCGTGCCCAGGAAGGCGCATTCCGGGTCGCGCCACTCCATGTGGGTCCGGTAGGGCTGTCCCCGGCTGAACAGCGGCTTGCGCGCCTGGAGCCGGTACTCGTCCTCGCTGTGGAAGGCCATGCGCCGGTGGCCGGCGCGCATCGCCCGCTCGAGATGCGCGTCGTCCTCGATCATCAGCGCCGCCGTGGAGCTGCCGGCGAAGACCTTGACGGCGCAGACCCCCGCCTCGCGCTCCAGGGCGGCGAGGGCGTCGATGTTGGTCTTGGTCCCGGCCACGTAGAGGCCGATGTCGCACCAGCTGCGGCCCACGACGTAGTCGCGCTTCCAGGCGAGGCGCCCGGCCTCGGCGATCGGCGGGACGGTGTTGGGCATGTCGAACAGCGTGGCGATCCCGCCGAGGATTGCGGCCCGCGTGCCGGTCTCGATCGTCTCCACCGCCGGGTCGCCGGGATCGCGCAGGTGGACGTGGCTGTCGATCAGTCCGGGCAGGACGTGCAGGCCTGCGGCGTCGATCACCGCCTCCGCGGTCGCGCCGGCCGGGACCCCAAGCGCCGCGATGCGCCCGTCGCGGATCCCGACATCCACGGTCTCGGAGCCCCAGGGCGTCACGCAGGTGCCGCCGCGGATCAGGAGGTCGAAATGCATGGCCAATTCCTTCTCACGGGGCCGCCCGGAGCAGCACGGCCCCGAGGGCCCCGGCGGCCGCCTGCTGGCAGGGCTCGATGACCGGGCACCCGATCGCGGCCTCCACGGCGGCCCGGTGGAGCGCCATGCCGGCGCAGCCGAGCACGACCACGTCGGCGCCGTCGCGCTCGACCAGGGTCCGACCGGCCGCGATCAGGCGCGGGCCCATCGCGGCGTCCGCGGTCTCGGAGGCCCGCGCCTCCACCGGCCGGCTTCCGGCATAGCGATCCCGGAGGCCCATCTGGCGCACCATGCGGCGCTGGCGCCGGACGCTGCCCTCCGACAGGGCCACGATGCCGAAGCGCTCGCCGAGCGTCAGGGCCCGCAGGATCCCCCACTCGGCGATGCCCATCACCGGGCGACCGCTTGCCGCCTCCCGGACCGCGTGCAGGCCCGGATCGCTGAAGCAGGCGATGACGAAGGCGTCGGACGGATCGTCCGCCACGCGCCGGACGAGCGGCATCACCACCGAATCGGCGTCCTGCTGGGTCGCGATACTCTCCGGGCCCTCCGGCAGGTCGGTCACCGCGAGGGTGGGGCCGCCCGGCAGGCGCAGCGGCGCCAGGGCGGCGTCGATGGCGGCCGTCACCGCCCGGGACGCGTTCGGGTTGATGACGAGGATGCGCGCGGGGGCGGTGGTGTCGCGAGGCTGCACGGCGCCTTCCCTCTGAACGCGGGTCGATCCGGACCGACTCCGGAGCCGAGACGTCGACCGACTGATCGTGACCGCGGATGGGGCCAAGCGAAACCCGGGCCGCACGGCCGCCGATCCGGCCGAGAGGCTCCGGCACCTGCTGGAACGGGTCGGTGACGGCGAGGCGCTCCGGCATCATGGCGCAGACCGGGACGGACGCCTTGCCCAGCGCGATCGGCAGGAGCGGGAACGGACGCCTGAGGCGGAACCGGATCGCCCGGTCATCGGGCGCCGACAGTTCGTCGGTGATCTCCATGAGGGAGCCGCCGAACGGGTCGCGCTTGGCCCAGCGCCGCAGGGAGGCGACGCAGTCGCGGGCCAGCACCGGCGTCCCGTCGTGGAAGCGCAGGCCCTCGCGCAGGGTCAGGTCCCAGCGGCGCCCGTCCGCCTCGACCCGGTGGCCCTCGACCATCTGCGGCGTGGCGCGATAGGCCGCGTCCATGCTGTAGAGCGTGTCGAAGACCATGTAGCCGTGGTTGCGGGTGATGTACGCGAAGGTCGTCACCGGATCGAGCGTGACCAGATCCTGCTGCGGGATGAAGCGCAGGCTCGTGACCGCCTCCGCGCGGACAAGGGCCGGCGCTGCAACGGCGCTGGCGACGAAGGCGCCGGCTCCCTGCAACAGCGTGCGTCGCTTTATCCGAAACCTCCCGCTCAGCGCCGGTCAGGCGCGTCGCACACCGGCAAGCCGGGAACCTTCGAGACGCCCGGCATGCCGCTGCTTGCAGGAATGGGGCCGGCTCGTGCTTGAGCGCCGCTGATCAGCTTTTAACCTTCGCAATGAGACGGCCGCCCGCCGGTCCAACGTTTGCCGATAGGGATGGGACGCCACCATGGCCATCCGCTTCGTCGCGAACGGCCATCACCGCCAGGATCCGCATGCCTAAAGCCGACACATCCCGGTTGATTAAGACAAGGGATGGGCCGATCCGACCTGAAAGACCTCAAGCCTGACCAGATCAGCGGCCGCCAAGAACAGAGGATTTATTGGCAACCTCACTGCGGACCAGCTTGAGAAAAGCCAGAGCGGCGGTGGAGAGCGGGTGTCCTGGGCTGCCCAGGACCGTGACCGAGTAGGTCACCGTCGGCCGGAGGCTGCGCGCAACGACCTGCGCACCGAGCCCCTTCACGGTCACGGCCTCCGCGACGGTGAAGCCAAGACCCGCGGCGACCATGGCGCACGCGGCGGCGGCGTTCTGGGTCTCGGCGACGAGGCGGGGCGTGACTCCGTTCACGGTGAAGAGTTCGTCGACCTGATCGCGGAGGCGATACTGTCGACCGAGTGAGATGTAGGGCTCGTCGTGGAGCTCGGTAAGCGGAACGATCTTGTTGCGCGCCAGACGATGCCGGAGCGGCAGGACCACCAATCCGGGGAGTTCGATCGGTGGTGCTGCGACGAGCGCGCTCCGACCGACCGGCAGGGCGAAACCGAGGTCGGCGTTGCCGGCCTGCACCAAGTCATGGACCTCGCGCGAGCTTGCCACAACGAGCGAGATCCGCACCGGCTGCACCTCCCGGGCGAATTTGGCCAGAAGTCGCGGGATGAGCGACAGGCCCATGAGCGGCATGGCGGCGACGCGTAATTCGCCGCTCCCGATACCGCGCATATCGTCGATGGTGCGATCCAGGCGATCGGCGGCTGCGAACAGGGTCGCGACGGCGCCCTCCAGCTTCACGGCTTCCGGCGTGGGCTGAAGGTGACGCCGGGAGCGGTCGAACAGCGGGAGGCCGGTCTCGTCCTCCAGGCCACGCAGCAGCTTCGTGACCGCCGGTTGCGAGAGATACATCCGCTGCGCCGCCCGGCTGACCGAGCCGCTCTGCATGACCGCGCGGAACGCTTCCAACTGGCGGAGCCGGCTCGGTGTCATTCCAAATCCTGCGACTCACTACCCGGAGGAATGAAACGGCAAAAATTATGAATTTGCCTCCCACGTCAAGAGACCGCACGTTGATAAGAATTCAGGGTCGAAAAGTGGCTGGAATGCTCAACAGAGGAGCGTCCTGCTTACTTCATACCCACGGATAGCTTTCCGACTGCTCACGGAGGCAAAGCAATGCTGCGGGCGATACAGGGATTCTTTACCGCAACGGCCGCAGCGCTCGTCCTGGCGGCGTCCCCGGCCTCGGCCGAGCAGCGCCTGACGGTTGCCGGTTACGGCGGCAGCTACGAGCAGATCATGCGCACGAGCGTCATTCCGGCCTTCGAGCGCGAGAACAATGTTCGGATCGACTATCTGACCGGCAACTCTTCCGACAACCTCGCCCGCATGCAGGCGCAGCGCGGCAACCAAACCGTCGGCGTCGCGGTGCTCGACGACGGTCCTATGGTCCAGGCGGTGTCGCTCGGGCTGTGCGGGAAGCTCCCCGACGCGATCCGGGACGGGGTCTATCCCATCGCCGTCCTGGGCGATGACCATGCCGTAGGCACCGGCTTCGGCTTCACCGGGATCGCCTACAACACGAAGCTCTTCGGGGAGCGGGGCTTTCCGGCGCCGACCTCCTGGATGGATCTGGCCCGGCCGGAATACCGGCAGCGGATCGCGATCCCCGGCATCGACAACACCTACGGCGTCCACACCCTGGCGATGATGGCGCGGATCCACGGTGGCAGCGATAGCGACATCGCCCCGGGTCTGAAGGTCATGCGCCAGCAGATCAATCCGAACGTGCTCGCCTACGAGAGCAGTCCCGGCAAGATGAGCGAGATGTTCCAGTCGGGGGAGATCTGGCTGGCCGTCTGGGGCTCGTCTCGGGTCGCGGCCATGCAGCAGGCGGGATTTCCCCTCGCCATCGCCCGGCCCAAGGAGGGCGCGGTGGTACTGATGACGGCGGGCTGTGCCATTGCCGACAGCCCCGAGCCGGCGCTCGCCGACAGGTTCCTCGCCTACCTCGTCTCGCCAAAGGTCCAGGAGATCTTCGCCACGCAGTACGGGGCAGGCCCGACCAACCGGTCGACGAAGCTGCCTCCGGACGTCGCAAGCCGCGTCATCTACGGCGAGGATCAGGTCCGCACGCTGATCGGCCTCGACTGGAACGTGGTCAACCGTAACCGCGCCGACTGGACGCGGCAGTGGCAGCGGCAGGTCGAGCGCTGATGTCCGCGCCCGCCTTCCTCACGCTCGACGGCGTCGGCAAGGATTACGGCACCGTGACCGCCGTGCGCGCGGTCAGCCTCACGGTCGCGCCCGGCGAGTTCCTCGGCCTCCTCGGTCCCTCCGGCTGCGGCAAGACGACGACGCTGCAGATGATCGCCGGGTTCGAGACGCCGAGCCGCGGCCACGTCCTGATGGAGGGGCGTGATCTGGCCGGAATTCCGCCGGCCAAGCGCGGCATCGGTCTCGTGTTCCAGTCCTACGCCCTGTTCCCGCATATGACCGCCGCCGAGAACGTGGCCTTCGGGCTGGAGATGCGCGGCGTACCGAAGGCGGAACGGGCCAAGCGGGTCGCCGAGGCCCTGGCCCAGGTCCGCCTCGGCCATCTCGCCGATCGCTTCCCGCGCAACATGTCGGGTGGCCAGCAGCAGCGCGTCGCCCTGGCGCGGGCGCTGGTGTTCGAGCCGCGCTTGCTGCTCCTCGACGAGCCGCTCTCGAACCTCGACGCCAAGCTGCGCGAGGAGATGCAGGTGGAATTGCGCGCGCTGCAGCGCCGCATCGGCGTCACCACGGTCCTGGTCACGCACGATCAGGCCGAGGCGATGGCGCTGTGCGACCGGGTGGCGATCATGCAGGGCGGCCGGGTCGTCCAGATCGACGCGCCCTGGCAGGCCTACGATATCCCGGCCGACGCGTTCGTCGCCGACTTTCTCGGCCGCAGCAACCGCCTGCCTGCCCGGGCCGCATCCGGCGAGGCGGAGGCGGCGGGCCACCGCTTCTCTCTGCCGCCGGAACTCGCCGACCGGCACGGCGAGATCCTCCTGACGATCCGGCCGGAACGCCTGCGCATTCGCTGCGAGCGCACTGCCGAGAGTGCGCCCGGGCTGGACGGACGCGTGCAGGCACGGCTCTTCCTCGGCGGGTTCTGGCTATACACGGTGGAGACGGCGCTGGGCGCCTTCGCCGTCATGGCGCAGAACACCGGAGCGACGCCCCTCGACGAGGGGGCCGCAGTGACGCTGGATTGGGACGCCCACAGCCTGCGGCGGCTGGAGCCGGCATGACCCGCCTCGACCGCCTGACACCCGCGCTGCTGACAGCGCCGTCCGCCCTCGTCTATGCCGGGGCGCTGCTCGTCCCCCTCGCCGGCGTGCTGGCGCTGAGCCTGCACGGCTTCGACTTCCAGGACGGTATCCTGCCGGGCTGGAATCTCGCGAATTACCGGGACCTCCTGACCGATCCGCTCTTCGGCGAGGCGCTCGCCCGGACCTTCCGCATCGCCGCGCTGACCACCCTGATCTGCCTCCTCATCGGGGTGCCCGAAGCCTGGATCATCCACCGCATGGATCCGCGCTGGCGTGGACCGATGCTCCTCATCGTCGTCGGCCCGCTGTTGGTCTCGGTCGTGGTGCGCAACTTCGGCTGGATGGTCCTGCTCGGCACGAACGGGCTCGTGAACCAGGCTATGACCGCCCTCCACATGCCCGGCGCCCCCTTCCGGCTGATGTTCACGGAACTCGCCGTGGTGATCGGCCTCGTCCACGTGATGGTCCCGCTCGTGGTCCTGTCCGTCTGGGCGAGCCTCGGCCGGCTGGATCCGGTGCTGGAGCGGGCGGCCATCAGCCTCGGCGCCGGACGCTTCACGATCTTCACCCGGATCGTGCTGCCCAACGTCATGCCCGGCGTCCTGGCCGGGGCGCTGATGGTGTTCTGCCTCTCGGCCTCCGCCTTCGCGACCCCCGCCATGCTCGGAGGCAAGCGGCTGAAGGTCGTGTCCAGCATGACCTACAACGAGTTCCTCAACACCCTGAACTGGCCGTTGGGCGCCGCGCTGGCGACCGTGCTCATGGCGGCGATCCTGCTCGCCACGCTCCTCTGGACGCGGCTGGTCGAGAAGCGGGCGCTGCGCCGCCTGGGCGAGGTCGCGCGGGGAGGCCCGGCATGAGCCGCAACGGTCCCCTGGCGCTCGCCTTCCACGCCTTGTTCCTCGCCTTCATCCTTGCGCCGCTTCTCGTGGTGATCGCCGTCTCCTTCACCGGCCAGGGCTATCTCGCCCTGCCGTTCGAAGGCCTCTCCCTGCGCTGGTGGCGAGCGATCGGCGAGAACCCGCGCTTCCTGGAGAGCTTCTGGTACAGCGTCCGCCTCGGAGTGACGGCCGCGACCCTCTCGGCTCTGATCGCCGTCCCGGCCGCCCTGGCGATCGCGCGCTGGCGCTTTCCCGGCCGCGGCACGCTGGTGGCGATCCTCGCCTCGCCGCTGATGATCCCGCACGTCGTGCTCGGCGTGGCGCTGCTGCGCTTCTTCTCGGGATTCGGCCTCTCGGGCAGCTTCGCGGGCCTCGTGGCGGCCCATATCATCGTGATCACGCCCTACATGCTGCGCCTCGTCGGCGCTGGCCTGTCGGGCCTCGATCCGCGCATCGAGCGTGCCGCGGAGAGCCTCGGCGCCGACCGGTTCACGGTGTTCCGGCGTGTGACGCTGCCGCTGATCGCGCCGGGCCTGGCGGGCGGCTGGATCCTGGCCTTCGTCACCAGCTTCGACGAATTGACGGTGAGCCTGTTCCTCGCCTCGCCAGCGGCCAACCCGCTGCCGGTGCAGCTGTTCAACTACATCGACCAGATGACCGACCCGCTGGTCGCGTCGGTCTCGGCGGCACTGATCCTCGTCACCGCCCTGGTCCTCCTGGTGCTCGATCGCTTCTACCCGATCGACCGCCTGCTCACCGGGGAGCGCCGCGCATGAACGCGATCGGACACGCGACGCGGGACGCCATCGTGATCGGCGGCGGGCTGGTGGGGGCGGCCATCGCCTACGGGCTCCAACGGCAAGGCCTGTCGACCGTGATGCTCGACGAGGGCGATGTCGCCCACCGGGCGAGCCGCGGCAATTTCGGTCTGGTCTGGGTCCAGTCGAAGGGCCTCGGCGCGCCGCATTACCAGCACTGGACCCACGCCTCGGCCCGGGCGTGGCCAGAGCTGGCCGCTGATCTCCTCGAGGCAACGGGCATCGGCGTCGGGCTGCACCAGCCGGGCGGCCTGCATTTCTGCTTCTCCGACGACGAGATGGCCCAGCGCGACGCACTGATGGGCCAGTTGCGCCGGGAGGCCGGCAACGCCGGCTACGAATATCGCATGATCACGGCCGCCGAGCTGCACGACATGGTGCCGGGGCTCGGACCGCAGGTGGTGGGCGCGTCCTGGACGCCCTACGATGGCCACGCGAGCCCGCTGCACCTCCTGCGCGCGCTCCACGCAGCGTTCCAGGGGGCGGGCGGCCTCTACCGGCCGAACGCCCTCGTCACGGCCATCAAGGCGTTGCCGGGCGATTTCGCCGTCGATCTCGGGGCCGACACCGTCCGGGCGCCGCGGCTCGTCCTCGCCTCGGGCCTCGGCAACGCCGATCTTGCGCCCCTCGTCGGCCTGTCCGCCCCCCTGCGGCCCGAACGCGGGCAAATTCTGGTCACGGAGCGCGCGCGGCAGGTGCTCGCCTTGCCGACCCACGTCGTCCGCCAGACCGAGGAGGGCTCGCTGCTCCTCGGCGACAGCAAGGAGGATCTGGGCTTCGACACGCTGACCCAGACGCCGGCGATCATGCGCGCCATCGCGCGGCGGGCGGTCCAGACCTTCCCGTGGATCGCCGAGCTGAACATCGTCCGGGCCTGGGCGGCGCTGCGCGTCATGTCGCCCGATGGCAAGCCGATCTACGACGCGTCCGAGCGCTTCCCCGGCGCCTACATCGCCAATTGCCACTCGGGCGTCACGCTGGCGGGCGCGCATGCGAGCCTGCTCGCCCCGATGATCGCCGCTGGTGCCCTGGCGCCGGATCTGTCCCCCTTCAGCGCGAGACGCTTCCATGTTCAGAAGACGGCCTGAGGCCCGTCCGGCCACCCAGGACCGGCTGGTGGAGGTCTTCGTCGCGGGCCGGCCACTCCGCGTTCCCGAGGGCGCCTCGGCGGCCGCCGCCGTCCTGCTCTCCGGAGCGCCGGCGATCCGCACGACGCCGGTCGGCGGGGCTCCGCGCCTGCCCTATTGCATGATCGGAATCTGCTTCGACTGCCTCGCCGAGATCGACGGCGTCGCCAACCGCCAGTCCTGCCTCGTGCCGGTCGCTCCGGGCATGCGGATCGAGCCGCAGATCGGTGCGCGGGTGGCTCGGGCCGATGACACGGCGCCGGAGGCGGCATGATCTACGATCTCGCCATCGTGGGCGCCGGCCCGGCCGGCATGGCCGCCGGCATCGAGGCGGCCGCCCTCGGACTCTCGGTCACCGTGCTGGACGAGCAGCCCGCTCCGGGCGGCCAGGTGTTCCGCGCAGTGGAGGCAGCCTCGGGAGACGCGGCGCTCGCCGGCGAGTTCCGCGATGCCGGCGGTGCCCTGGCGGCCGCCTTCCGCGCGGTCCGGGGCATCGCCTACCGTCCGCAGACGACGCTCTGGCACCTCGATCCCGAGGCCGGCCTGCTCTCCGTGGTCTCGGGCGGTGCCACCGCGGAGATCCAGGCCCGGCGCATCCTGCTCGCCACCGGCGCCCAGGAGCGGCCGGTGCCGATCGCCGGCTGGACGCTCCCCGGCGTCATGAGCGCGGGCGCCGCCCAGATCCTGCTCAAGACGGCCGGCGCCGTGCCGGACGGATCCGTGGTGATCGCCGGACAGGGTCCGCTCTGCTGGCTGCTCGCCGTGCAGTTGCTGCGCGCCGGCGTCGAGCGGCTGACCCTCCTCGAGACCGGCTCCGGCGGCGCGTTCCGGGACGCGCTGCGGGCCGGCGGCCTCTGGACCGGCCGCAAGCTCCTGGCGAAGGGCCTGGCCCTGATGCGCGAGACGCGGGCGCGCGGCCTGCGCGTGGTGCGCAATGTCCGCGACCTGCGGGCAGAGGGCGACGGCCGGATCCGGACCGTGCGCTGGCGCCAGGGGAGCCGCGACCACGCGCTCGCCTGCGACACGCTCCTCCTTCACGAGGGGGTGATCCCCTCCACGCACATCACCCGGGCACTCGGGCTCGATCATGATTGGGATGCGCGGCAGCTCTGCTGGCGGCCGCGTCTCGACCGGTGGGGCGCCACGAGTCATGCGAATGTCGCCGTCGCCGGCGATGGCGGCGGCATCGGCGGCTGGGAGGCCGCGGCCGCGGGCGGTCGTCTGGCCGCGATCGACGCGGCTCACCGCCTCGGCCGGTTCGACGCTGCCGTCCGCGAGACCCGCGCCGCGGATGCGTCGAAGGCCCGACACGCAGCCCTGGCGCTGCGGCCCTTCCTCGATCGCCTCTACCGCCCGGGCCCGGGCGTGCTCGCCCCCACCGACGACACGATCGTGTGCCGCTGCGAGGAGATCACGGCCGGGCAGATCCGCGACGCCGCCCGCCTCGGCGCCGCCGGGCCGAACCAGGTCAAGGCGTATCTGCGGGCCGGCATGGGGCCCTGCCAGGGCCGCATGTGCGGAACCGTCGTCGCAGGACTGATCGCCGAGACCCGTGGCACCTCCATGGAGTCGGTCGGCGCCCTGCGGCCGCGCGCCCCCTTCAAACCGATGACGGTGGGCGAGTTGGCCAACCAGCGGCCCGATGCGATCCCGGAGCTGACCGCGTGACCGCCGCCGAGACATGCCGCGCAGTGATCGTCGGCGGCGGCCCGGCCGGACGCGCCGCCTTGGTCGAGCTTCCGGGGGCCGTCCTGATCGCCCGGCCCCAAGCCACGGCCTGGCATGCGGAGCCCGGCCATGTCTGGGTCGAGGGCGGTGGGCGAGTCTGGGCGGAGCCGTTCGACATCCTGCTCGTCTGCGCCGATGAGCCGTTGCTGCTCGCGGCGCTCGGCTGCGCCGTCTCGGACGGACGGGTGCTGACCGATGCCGAGGGGCGGACGAGCGTGCCCGGCGTCGCGCTGGCCGGGCGCGGCACTGGCGCGGCCACCCCGCAGGACGCGGAGCGGCAGGCCGTCGCCGCGGCGCGCGCCCTGCGCGCAGATCCGCGGGTCCTGCAGCTGGAAGAGGCGCGGTCGGCCTTGGATCCCGCCGCGACGCGGCTCGACCCGGTCGCCCTCGCGTCCCTCCTGGAACAGCCCGTGGGACCCGGGCGGAACGGGCCCGCGCTCGCGCAGCGCGCGATCCTGGGCGCGGTGGTGCCGGCCCGGCCGGTGAGTCTCGCGGCCCTGGCCGGCCTCGTCGCGGCGATGCCGGAGCCGATCCCGCCGCAGAGGGACGAGGGCGCACTCGCATGACGGATCCCGACATCCTCGTCGTCGGCGGCGGTCTGCACGGCCTGTCCGCCGCCCTGCACCTGGCCCGGACCGGTCGACGGGTGCGCGTGCTCGAGGCCCGACAGGTCGCGGCCCAGGCCTCGGGTTATTCAGCGGGCGGCGTGCGCACGCTGGGCCGACACATCGCCGAAGTGCCGCTCGCCCTGGAGGCCATCGCGCGCTGGCACCGGATCGCGGACCTCGTCGGCGATGGCTGCGGCTTCCACGCCGCCGGGCAGGTCAGGGTGGCCGAGACCCAGGCGGAACTCGCACGCCTGTCCGAGCGGGTCGCGCGCCTGCGCGCCGAGGGCTGGGCGCACGAGGAACTGGCCGATGCCGCGACGGTGCGCCGGCTGCTCCCCGCGGTCGCGCCCCATGTCGTGGGCGGCATCGTCACGCGCCGCGACGGCTTCGCGGCGCCCCTGCGCACCACGCTGGCCTTCGCCCGCGCGGCGCGGGCCGCAGGGGCCGAGATTGCCGAGGACGCGCGCGTCACGACGGTGGAACGCCGCGCCGGGCTCTGGCAGCTGCGGACCCGCGAGGGGGACCTGCACGCCGCTCCGCTCCTTCTGAACGCCGCAGGCGCCTGGGGCGGGCGCATCGCCCGCGCGGCCGGCGAGCCGATTCCGCTCGGCTTCAACGCCTTCCAGATGCTGCTCACGGACGCTCTGCCGCCATTCCTGGCACCGGTCGTCGGGGCGGCCGGCCGGCCACTGTCGTTCAAGCAATCCGAGACCGGGCACGTGATGATCGGAGGCGGCCACAAAGGGCACGCGAATCTCGACACGGGAGACGTCCGGCTCGATGTCCCGCGCCTCGCCTACTCGGCGCGCACGGCCCTCGACCTCTTCCCGATCCTGCGCGACGCGCGGATCGTGCATGCCTGGGCCGGGATCGAGGGTGTCACGCCCGACGAGTTGCCGGTCATCGGCCGGTCCGCCGTGGCGGACGGGCTGGTTCACGCCTTCGGATTCTCCGGCCACGGCTTCGCCCTGGCGCCGCTCGTCGGCGAGATCGCCGCCGACCTGCTGCTCGATGGCGTGTCGCGCCACCCCATCGCGGCGTTCGGCCCGGCCCGCTTCGGGCAGCCAGGCGCCGTCTCCGAGACCCGGTCGGCCCTGCTGCAGCCCGCCGGTTAGCATCCTCAGGAACCGAAGGACACGTTTCGATGATCCAACGTCATATCCGTACGCCCATCATGCACCGCGTGGTCGAGCATGGCGGCGTTCTCTACTTCGGCGGCATCGTGGCCGAAGATCGATCCGCATCGATGCGGGGGCAGACGGAGCAGATCCTTGCGCGGATCGACGCGCTGCTCGCCGAGACGGGCAGCGACAAGACCAAGATCCTCACGGCCACGCTCTACATCACCGACATGGCGCTCAAGGACGAGATGAACGCCGCCTGGACCGCGTGGTTCGCCCCCGAAACCTTGCCGAGCCGGTCCACCATCGGCGTCGCCGAACTCGGTCCCCAGATCCTGATTGAGGCGGTGATCACCGCGGCGCGATGAGCATCGCCAGAGGCAAGGGGATTGCGGCCGTCGCGCTCGGCAGGTGCGGGATCGGGACCCGCGCCTTCGGGTGCGATGGCCGACGGATACCGGCGGTACCCTGCTCCGAAACCTGCCCGCCCAGGAAGGCCGCTGTTCGGCTTCTCTGACACGTGACAGCCGGTCATCGAGACCAGCACGACCCTCGTGACCTTCCTGATGGCGTTCCCGATCCAGAGCACCCCGGAACCGAGACGGGGCGGCCATCCAGGCCGAGCGCGACCAGAAGGGTCCTGACCTTCATTGGCTCACGCCCGGTACCCGACGTCCGGATGGTGCACGCGGATTGAGCCAGGAAGCCTGGGGCGCCGATCCGGGTGCCGACGACAGTGCCATTGGCGACCGCCATCCCGCCTTCGGCGATCGACCGCCTTGGGATGGGTTGCGATCGCGCGACGCGGAGATGCCACGCCCTCAGGCGGCCCTGGCCTCGTCCGCGCGTTCGGTTGCCGTCCCTAGGCACGCATCGACGGCATCGCGCAGCGAGGAAACATAGACGTCCGCCCCGACCTCGCGACCGAGCACGGCGTCGGTGAGCACCTTCTCGCCCACCGGCCAGAGGCCCACCAGCACCGGAACGCCCGGAGCGCGACGCTTCAGGCGCTCCAGAAGGTAGCGCAGGTGCGCCGGGTTGCCGGTGATGTCGAGATAGGAAATGCAGATCATCGCCACGCCGGTCAGGTCGAGGTCGCGAATGCGCTCGCGCGAGACCGCTTGGTAGGGGGTGACCCGCGCGCCGAGCCCATGTTTGCGCAGCAACTGGGCCAGCATCGCCGAAGAGGCCTCGTCGAGGGGCCCCCGCCCCGCCACACACAGCACCGGCGCTTCGCCCCGCCAGGACTCCGGAAGGGCCTCCCGCGGCGGGGCTTGGCCCGGCACAGCCTCGGTCTTGGTATGGGTCCGCTCGGCCAGGGTCGGCGTCTCGCTCGGGTTGACCGCCTTGTCGTCGCGCGCCGGCTCGGCGTCGGGGTGGTCCTCGAAATCCTCCACGAGCGAGCGGGCCGAGGCGCGGATGTTCTCCAGCTGCGCCGGCGTGACCACGCCGCGCGCGAAGTCGTTGGCGGCGAGCTGGAGACCCTTGAGCGCCACCTCGTCGTAATACGAGGACAGCGAGCGCTCCTTCAGCATCGCCTCCGCGACGTCACGCACCTCGTCCGGGTCGCCGGCGAGCATACGCTGGTAGAAGTTCTCGACCGGCGTCAGCGGCGGCCGATCGCCCAGCAGCACGTCGAAGAACTCCAGGCTGTCCACGTGCCGCCCCAGCACCACGAGGCAGACGGTGAACGGGGTGGCCAGGATCAGGCCGATGGGCCCCCACAAGAAGCCCCAGAACAACGTCGAGACGATCACCGCGAAGGGCGAGAGGCCCGTGGAGTGGCCGTAGAGCAGCGGCTCGATCACCTGCCCGAACACCGGCTCGGCGATCAGGAAGAGCGCCGCGGTCTCGATCACCATCGTCCAGCCCGGATCGACGGCGGCGGCCAGGGCGACCGGAAGGATGCCGGACGCGATGGCACCGATATACGGGACGAAGCGCATGATGGCCGAGAAGACGCCCCACAGGAGCGGATTGGGCACGCCGATGAACCACAGACCGGCACCGACGATGACGCCGAAGGTGGCGTTCATGCCGAGCTGGGCGAGGAAGTAGGTGCCGAGCCGACCCGCCGCGTCGTCCATGGCCACCGTCGTGCGGTGCAGGTCGCTCGATCCGAACAGGCGGATCATGCGGTTGCGCAGATCCTCGCGCTGCATCAGCAGGAACACGACCACGACCAGGACGATGCCGACATCGGTCAGCGGTGAAACAATCGGCCCGAGCACCTTCTCCGCCAGCGCCAGGGGGGAGAGCTCGGGCTCCTGCACGCGCACGAGCTGCGCCTTGGGCGTGTCCCCGGCCGGTGCGGTTTCGGCGGTCGTGCCGGCGGCTTCGGCCTTCTGGCCGACGTCGTGGACTTGGTGATTGAACTTTTGGAGGACGCGGTTGGCCTCGCCGAGCCAGCCCTGCTGCAGGCCCGCAACCTTTCTCTGCACGGTCGCCTGGTACTGCGGCAGGTTGCCGGCGAGGCCCGCGACCTGCGTGCCGATGACTGCCCCGATGCCGCCGATGACGCCGAGCGCGAGCAGGACCGCGGCAATGACGGACGGCACGCGTCCGAGGCGTAATCGGCGCAGCAGATTGACGACGGGGCCCAGGACAAAGCTGAGCAGGACGGCCAGCACGAGCGGGATGAACACTTCGCGCCCGAAATACAGGGCCGCGACGAGCACGACGCCGACAGCGAGGGTCAGGAGCCCGCGCAGGCCTGGCACGAGCGGCGGCGGAACCTGAGCCGGCTGACGCGGGGCGGCTTCGTCGACAGGCATGCGGCGTATACTCCTCGTCGCTGCGCCGACATTGCGCGGCACACAGTCGGGGTAACGCTGTCGCGCGTGTTTTAGCCTCAGACTTTCGACCTGTTGGATGGGGCGCTCATGCGCCCCCGTGCACGAAGCGGCCGCCGGAACCTGGCCGAAAGGGGCACATCCGATTCGGAGTCGATCCGTCTCAGAAGCGGACAGGCGCCCGCACGCCTCACGATGAGGAGGGCCGCTTGTCGACGAGACGTTTTTCGAGCCGCTCCAAGTTGATCACCATCCGCTCGTGCGTCCCGGCGCCAATCTGCTCTGCCTCATCCCAGGCCGCAACTCGGAATTGGATCTGACGTCCCGTCACACCCACCACCTCGGCCTCCGCTCTCACCCGGTGCCCGACTGGGGTCGCCGCCATATGGCTCACGTCGACCTTCGTTCCGACGGCGCTCTCGCCGGGGTCAAGGAACTGGCGGATGGCGTTGAGGGCTGCGTTCTCCATGATCAGGATCATCATCGGTGTGGCAAAGACGGGCGGCAGGGTGGTGTCCTTGAACTGGTTCGCCAGATGCGGGGGACGGACCAGCATGGCGAAGCTGCCCTTTGCGCCCAATGGGATGTCTTGCATCTGCTCTCTCCAGATCCGGACCACTCTACCGGTTTGAACCGCCAAGCGCGTTGGGGCAGCGCGGAGCTGTCGCCGCTGCCGTCCTGACCGGCCGTCGCGCGCGTGCCTGACCTGATCAAGCAAGAAGTCCGACCGTGAAGGTGCTGCGGCAAGGACGTGTTCGCCCAAATCTCTGCGGTTGAGCGTGCGCGACTGTGCGCCCTCGGCGAGGGATAGAAGACCTCTTACGACGCAGAGACCAGTCGACGCAGCGGCGCGACGAGATCGCCACTGACCCTGGGGCGCCCCAAACTTCAGGCCCCGACCTTGCTCGGTGCCCCTTTTCCGCAACGCCCCGGCTTCACGCCATCCGCTCGGCCCATTGCGCTCGGGACGCCCCCGGCTCGAACGCATCGCCAAAATACTGGGACTCCCGGATCACCTTCCCCTCCAGAAATTCCATGATGCTCACGGTGTAAGACGGCTGCCCGTCATACGTCAGAACATATTCGGTAACTCAGAGGCACCCTGAACCGATGATCCGCCGCACGGCAAAGCGCTTCCGGTTCGGTTGTGCAACGCGGGACGACTGGATGTTTCGCCGCCCGCGGATGCGCTCGCCTGATTGCGGGTACTCAAGGACCGCGTCGTCCCGATAGATCGCATGTTCCTGATCGAAGTCGCCCGCGTCGGATGCAGCCCAGTGACGATCCAGAGCCTCTCGAATCTGTTGATCGTTCATAGCGAGCCTCCCTGAGCAGGACCGGCGACCTTGGGCCACCATACCACGCGCGTGCCTCGCAACAGGCTACCGCGAGCAAGCCGCCAGGGCGATCGAAGCGGGCCTCCCGCTGATCGCGAAGCCCGACCAACCTGCCGCGCTTCCGCTTGCCGTTGAGGGGATTGGTTCGACAGTCGCCGCTCCTGCGCTGACCGCCGACGTTGTCCGACCGCTGCGCGTAGCGAAGGGATCACAGACGGAGCGTAAGGCACCGCTCCATCTTCGATCGGCGCTCCTTGAAAGCCTCGACCGTGTTCAAACGACCAAATGATCCATCAAGGCCATCCTGATCACCGCGGCCGACCCCGACGAACCTGGTCCCCTCGCCAAGTATGCCGACCCCGCCTTCACCCGCCTGAACTCTACAGAATCTCGTTCGGCGCCGGTGGTTCAGGAGGCGAGAGTGAGTTCGCCTTCGCGAGCAGCGCGCTCGCCCGCCGCCGACTTGATCCGGTAGCAAGGCTCACCGGATCGGTCGTCAGGCATGAGCCGAACCACCTCAAAGAGGCCGTCGACGACGGTGCTCTTATTACCGGCATAGCTGATACCCAGCTGCCGAACGTTCTGACCAACCTTGAACTTATGAGACATCTCTCGTCCTCTGGGTTGTTGGCGCCTTGCGATCCTGGGCGCGCCTACCGGCGAGCCTTGGCCTTGCGGGCAGCAAAGCGTGCGTCGCGCGCAGCCTTCTGCTCGGCAGCGAGGGCGACCTGCCGTTCCGCTCTCTCGGCAGCTTGGCGGACGAGTTCGGCCGCGGCACGCTCCCTTGCAGCCAGGGCTTCAGCTTCGCGCTCAGCCTCAGCCGCCGAACGGGCTATTTCCCGCTCGCTGATCCGCACCTCGCGCGCCTGTACGATGGCTTGCCGGGCCCCCTGCCGCGCGAGGACGGCCGGATCGTCGGCTGCGGGGCGTGCCCGGAACCGGGCAAGTGTGGCGTGCCGCGCCTTGGCGGTCGCCTCAAGACGATCAACGAGCTGGTTGGTTTTGAATTGACCCACGTACATTCCTTATGCGCACCGCGGCGTAGTCGGGGTGGCGAGAAACAGATGAAGCCGCTCCCGGGGGAACGGCTCCGAAACTCGTCAGAGTCAGATGAGCGAGGCTCAAGCGGCCTGAAGGTTGCCCGCGGACTGCTTACCGCTGCGACGGTCGGTCTCCATCTCGTAGGAGACCTTCTGCCCTTCGACCAGGTTTCGCATACCGGCGCGCTCGACGGCGGAGATGTGCACGAACACGTCCTTGCCGCCGTCATCCGGCTGGATGAAGCCGAAACCCTTGGTGTCGTTGAACCACTTAACGGTGCCGATGCTCATAGGTATTCCGTATCCATATAGGCAAACGAATAAGCTGAGCGCATGCACCGCACGCGCTCGGTCGATGGTCGTCGAAAATGGGAGAGATGCAGAACGCGCGCCCTGTTGAGGCGGTGCGGCCGAATATCTGGCCAAAAGTCGATTTAATACGTGTACGCCATTCGTCAGATAATCACAACCGCACATCCGACTGAGGCAGATATGCCTGGAGAACCGATAGTCTCGGCGCTCGCGCCGTGAGGTGCCTGCGCAGGATCGCTGGCTCTGGCGCACATCACACGCCGCAGCAGGGCGCCGGGCGACCTGCTTGGTGACTTTCGGCTTGAAGGAACGCGCCGACCGCACGCGAACGGAGACGACAGGGTAGCCGGCACGCTCGCGGGCGGGAATGTGAGCGCGCTTAACCTCCGCGATCGGGAAAGAAAGGATCTCCCGCCGTTGAGAACAGGATCCTGTGCGCGATTATGCCCCGGGCCGCTCCTTCGACCGGCGACCCCGTTTTGGCTTCTCCGTAACGGCCTCCGAAGCCGCGGCAGCCTCCGGCGCCACCTTCTTACGCTGCTGCCCAAGTCCAAAGGACAGGGCTAGCCTGGAGCGCTGCTCGGAGTAGCTGGCAGCCGTGGTCGGATAGTCTCGCGGCAGACCGTAACGTTCCCGGTACTCCTCGAACGTCAGGCCGTTTCCGGTGAGATGCCGCTTCAGCGTCTTGTACGGCCTGCCGTCGATGAAGCTGATCAGCGCGTCCGGCGTGATCGACTTCCGAATCTGGGCGGGGCTGGGCTTCTCGACGGCCGGAGCGGCGGCTGCGCCCCCCCGGCCCAGGCCAGCGAGCACAGCGTGAACGCTGGTGAGCAGGTCCGGCAGATCGGAAGGCCGAACAGGATTGTTCGACACGTAGGCTGAGACAAGGTCAGCCGTCAGCTCGGAGTAGTTGGCTGCCCCACGCTCGTTCGGTTCTAAATCTTTGTCCACGGTGCACCTGCTCGAGGGAAGCAGGGCATCTGCGTCGACGCGCCGTGGAAATCAATACGGCGAGAGCGTTTAATTACCTCAATCGCAGGTTCTTCAACTTGCCATCGCCCGCATTTCAGGAGCATCCTCGCGCAGGACGTAGCCGCGACCCCAGACGGTCTCGATGTAGTTCTTGCCCTGGCTGGCGTTGGCGAGCTTCTTGCGCAGCTTGCAGATGAACACGTCGATGATCTTCAGCTCCGGCTCGTCCATGCCGCCGTAGAGATGGTTGAGGAACATCTCCTTGGTGAGGGTGGTGCCCTTCCGCAGCGAGAGGAGTTCCAGCATCTGGTACTCCTTACCGGTGAGGTGGACCCGGGCGCCGCCGACCTCGACGGTCTTCTGGTCGAGGTTCACGATCAGGTCGCCGGTGGTGATCACCGACTGAGCGTGGCCCTTCGAGCGGCGCACGATGGCGTGGATGCGCGCCACCAGCTCGTCCTTGTGGAACGGCTTGGTCAGGTAGTCGTCGGCCCCGAAGCCGAGGCCCTTCACCTTGTCCTCGATGCCGGCCATGCCGGACAGGATCAGGATCGGCGTCTTCACCTTGGCCACGCGGAGCGAGCGGAGCACCTCGTAGCCCGACATGTCGGGCAGGTTCAGATCGAGGAGGATGATGTCGTAGTCGTAGAGCTTGCCGAGATCGACACCCTCTTCCCCGAGATCGGTGGTGTAGGTGTTGAAGTTCTCGGACTTGAGCATCAGC
>NZ_FMWU01000009.1 GCF_900103195.1 Methylobacterium sp. UNC378MF
TCACCGAAGCCCGGCGCCTTGACGGCCGCGACCTTCAGGCCGCCGCGCAGCTTGTTGACCACGAGCGTGGCCAGAGCCTCGCCCTCGATGTCCTCGGCGATGATCAGCAGCGGCTTGCCGGTCTGGACCACAGCCTCGAGCACCGGCAGCATGGCCTGGAGCGAGGAGAGCTTCTTCTCGTGGATGAGGATGTAGGGGTCCTCGAGCTCGGCGACCATCTTCTCCGCGTTCGTGATGAAGTACGGAGAGAGGTAGCCGCGGTCGAACTGCATGCCCTCGACGACGTCGAGCTCGGTCTCGGCCGTCTTGGCCTCCTCGACCGTGATCACGCCCTCGTTGCCCACCTTCTGCATGGCGTGGGCGATCATCTCGCCGATCTCCTTGTCGCCGTTGGCGGAGATCGTGCCGACCTGGGCGACCTCGTCGGAGGTCGAGACCTTCTTGGCGCGGCCGGTGATGTCCTTCACGGCGGCGGCCGTGGCGAGGTCGATGCCGCGCTTCAGGTCCATCGGGTTCATGCCGGCGGCGACGAACTTCACGCCCTCGCGGACGATGGAAGCCGCCAGCACGGTCGCCGTGGTGGTGCCGTCACCCGCGATGTCGCTCGACTTCGAGGCCACTTCGCGCACCATCTGGGCGCCCATGTTCTCGAACCTGTCGACGAGCTCGATCTCCTTGGCGACCGTCACACCGTCCTTGGTGATGCGCGGGGCGCCGAAGCTCTTCTCGATCACGACGTTGCGGCCCTTCGGGCCCAGCGTCACCTTCACCGCATCGGCGAGGATGTCGACACCGCGCAGCATCTTATCGCGGGCGTCGGCGGAGAAACGAACGTCTTTCGCTGCCATTGTGTGCCTCTTGTCTGGTTCGGTTCTGCCCCAAGGCCGGTGAAGGCCTCAAAGGGCGATGACGGGTGACTCGATCAGGCGGCGACGACGCCCATGATGTCGGATTCCTTCATGATCAGGAGGTCCTGACCGTCGATCTTGACCTCGGTGCCGGACCACTTGCCGAACAGGACGCGGTCACCGGCCTTGACGTCGAGCGCGTTGACGCGGCCGGACTCGTCGCGGGCGCCGGGGCCGACGGCGACAACCTCGCCCTCCTGCGGCTTCTCCTTGGCGGTGTCCGGGATGATGATGCCGCCCTTGGTCTTCTCTTCGCCTTCGATGCGACGGACGACCACGCGGTCGTGCAGCGGACGGAACTTCATGAGCTGCCCTCTTGCTTCAGGTCTGGAGTTGGCGTTGATGCGGCCGGCGGGACCGCTCGCGAACTCGACTGTTAGCACTCTGTCTCGGCGAGTGCCAAAGACGGCCGCGAGATAGGCTCGCTGCGGTTCCGAGTCAAGGCTGTCGCATCCCCGCGCGACGGTGCGATGACGCGCCGACGGCTCCTTTTCGCCCCATGGATAACGCGCGTTCATGTTAAGCCTGCACGGACCCGAAGGCCCGGTGGCGCAGCAGCCCGGCAGCGCGATCGGACGCAATACTGTCTGGCTGGACCTGAACGACCCGACTCCAGAGGAGGCCAAGGCAGTCGAGGCCGCGACCGGCTTGCGCGTGCCGTCACGGGCGGCACTCTCGGAAGTCGAAACCTCAAGCCGCCTGCGCCGGGTCAAAGGCGGCCTCTCGCTCTCGACGCCGATGATCACCTTCGAGCAGAGCGCTTCGCAGCTGAAGCCGCTCGGCTTCCTGCTGACCAAGGACCACCTCGTCACGATCCGCTTCCACGACCTGCGCGCCTTCGAATCCTCGGCAAAGCGCATTGCGGACGGGGATGGCAGCACGACCCCCAGCGAGATCTTCCTCGTGGTCCTGGAGGAGCTGGTCGACAGCCTCGCGGACGCTCTGGAGGATATGGGATCGGAGCTCGACACACTCTCGACGCGAATCTTCGATTTCGACGTCCGCGGCGCCGAGCGGCGGCGCCTGGAGAGCCCGCCGCCCCGTCGCCGCGATCTCGCCCTGCGGCGGATCCTGCGCGGCATCAGCAACCGCGGGAAGGCTCTGGGGAAGATCCGGTCGAGCTTGCTCGGACTCGAACGGATTGTTCCGTTCGTCTCCGCAGCTTGCGACGGCATCGGCCTGCCGGAGGATTCCCGCTTCGAGACGATCAAGCGGGACATCGAATCGCTCGACGAGTTCGAGACGCGCCTGGCGGAGAACGTGCAGTTTCTGCTCGACGCGGCCCTCGGCCTCATCACCATAGAGCAGAACAACGTCTTCCGGGTGCTCACCGTCGTCTCGGTCGTCGGCGTACCGCCGACTCTGATCGCGTCGATCTACGGCATGAATTTCAAGCACATGCCGGAACTGGATTGGACCCTCGGCTACCCCTACGCATTGGGCCTCATCCTTCTCAGCGCGGTCGCGCCGATAGTATACTTCCGCATGCGCGGGTGGTTCTGATATTCACACGAATTTGTATGTATTTCAGTCAATACCTCAATCAAGATATGCGGCGACAGAGGACCGTTCTAGCGATTTGAGGCAAGGTTATTGCCACTGAAAGATTTCGGCCGGGCTCTGCTCGAGTGGAGACTGCCAAACCAGCCGATGAAAGGCTTCATTAATGCTGCGACGCTATACCCGCCGACGGGGAATGCGAGCAGCGACATGTTCAACCGTAACAATTTCAGCGAAGCCCAGGCCAAGATTGATGCCCTGGATCGCTCGCTCGCAATCATCGAATTCGCGATGGACGGAACCGTCGTCCATGCGAACCAGAATTTTTTGAAGTTGATGAAGTACAATCTGACCGACGTTCAGAATCGGCATCATCGCATCTTCGTTGACAAGAGCTATGCCGAGTCGGCGGAATATACGGCCTTCTGGGACAAGCTGAAGGACGGCCAATACGTCACGGGCGAGTTTCTGCGCCTCGACAAGGAGGGGGACTCGGTCTGGCTGGAGGCGACATACAATCCCGTGCTCGACGCCCGCGGCCGACCCGTCAAGGTGGTCAAGTTCGCCTCGGACATCTCCGCGAAGAAGAAGGAGATCAAACGGCTCCTGACGATGATCGACAACGTCCCGGTGGCGGTGATGACGGCCGATCTGAAGAACGACTTCAAGATCGACTATATGAACGCCACATCGCGCCGGACTCTCGGAACGATCGACCAGCATCTGCCGGTCAAGGTCGGCGACATGCTCGGCCAGTCGTTCGACATCTTCCACAAGAACCCGAGCCACCAGCGCACCATGCTGGCAGATGCGAGCCGGCTGCCGCACACCACCAAGATCAAGGTCGGTCCCGAGACCCTCAACCTGCGGGTCACGGCCGTAAACGACGAAAAGGGCCAGTATATCGGCCCGATGCTGACGTGGGCCGTCGTCACCGCCCAGGTCAACATGGAGATCGACGTCAAGCGGGTCGTCGAGGCGGTCGGCACCGCGATCCAGGAGATGCAGAGTTCGGCCGAGGGGCTGATGCAGTCCGCCGAGTCCGCACGGCACAAGGCCTCGTCGGTCGCTGCGAATTCTGAGCAGATGAACGGCGCGATCCAGGAGATCTCTGGCCAAGTCGGACGGGTTTCGGAGCGCGCGCAGCAGATCGCCGCTCAGGCCGGAACCACCGACGCAACCATGCGGCAGCTTGCCGAGAATGCCCGCAAGGTTGACGCGGTGGTGGGCATGATCAAGTCGATCGCCGACCAGACCAACCTGCTGGCGCTGAACGCCACCATTGAGGCGGCTCGCGCCGGCGCCGCCGGCCGCGGTTTCGCGGTCGTCGCCAGCGAGGTGAAGGCGCTGGCCGAGCAGACCGCCAAGGCCACCGGCGAGATCACCCAGCAGGTCTCAGCGATCCAAAGCGCAACGGGCGAGGCGGTCGGCGCGATCGAGATGATCACGACGGCGGTGGACGAATTGTCCAAGCTCACCCTGGCGATGGCGAGCGCCGTCGAGGAGCAGGCGGTCTCGACTCACGAGATGGCGGGCAATATCGGCGGCGTCTCTGAGGCCGCCAGCGCCACCGGTCAGCTCGCCCAGACGGTCCAGGGCATCGCCGAGAGCCTGGCGGGCCATTCGGCGAGCCTGTCGGACAGCGTGATCCGGTTCATGAAGACGGCCTGATCCCGGTCACGCCGCGTCGCGCGGACGTGCACCCTCAATCCCGGGCGAGCTGCGCCCGTCCGATGGCGAAGACCCGCCCGTCTCCCAGGAGATGGGCGGTGAACCCGTTTTGGAACAGGCTCTCGATGGCCTTGTCGCGGACGTTCAGGCCGCCGGCATAGGCCCCGAAGGCTGGCATCACGAGGCGGGTGCCGTCCGTGACGAAGCAGCGGCGTCGGATGGCGCGCCCGCGCATCGCTACCTTCCCGCAAGGGTGGAGATGGCCGGCGATCTCGCCCGGCATGGTCTCCGGGCTCGGCTCGTGGCGCAGGACGAGGCTGCCGATCGTCAGCGCCTCGGCATAGCGGCCGCCGACCCCTTCGTTGACGGCGGCATCGTGGTTGCCGGCAATCCAGACCCAATCCCGGCCCGCCTGCAGCGCCGCCACCATGGCGCGGTCGCCTGGCTCCATGCGCTCGGGCCCGCGGGCATCGTGGAAGGAATCGCCCAGCGCGACCACGCGGGCGGGGTCGTGGCGCACCACAGCCTCGTGCAGGCAGGCGAGGGTCTCGCGGGTGTCGTAGGGCGGTAGGAACTGGCCGGAGCGGGCCGCATAGGACGAGCCCTTCTCCAGGTGGAGGTCGGACACGATCAGAGTCCGGTGCTCCGGCAGCCAGAGGCCGCCGCAGAGGTCCAGCACCAGGGTCTCGCCCGCCAGAAGCAGGGTGGGGTGCTTGTGAGTCTTCTCGAGTCTCAGGCCGGCCGCCAAGATCACATCCTCGGTGTCGTCGGGGGAGGGCGGATCGACGGTCAGGACAGAGCCTCTTGGAGAAGCTCCGCCTCGGCCTCGGCCAGGATCTCGTCGGCGCCCTCGCCGTAGACCCGCTCGCGCCCGATCTCGAGCATCACGGACACGGAGAGCGGCGAGACCCGGTCCAAAGACCTGTGGATGATTCGCCCCTGGATGCGCTCTAGCATCATGCCGAGGCGCCTCACGTCGAGGAGTCCGGTTGCCGCATCTTGCCGCGCCGCGCGCAGCAGCAGGTGGTCGGGCTGGTGCTTGCGCAGCACGTCGTAGATGAGGTCGGTCGAGATCGTGACCTGCCGGCCAGACTTCTTCTGCCCCGGATGGTGGCGCTCGATCAGCCCGGCGATCACCGCGCATTGCCGGAAGGTGCGCTTCATCATCGCCGATTCGTCGAGCCACGCCTCCAGGTCGTCGCCGAGCATGTCGACGGCGAACAGGTCGCCGATGAAGTCCGGGTCGAGGGCGGCGCGCTCGGAGACGTCGCGGGTCGTCCAGATCGCAATGCCGTAATCGTTGGCCGCGAAGCCGAGCGGCCGCAGCCCGTCGCGCTCGAGCCGCCGGGTCAGCAGCATGCCCAGCGTCTGGTGGGCGAGGCGCCCCTCGAACGGGAAGGCCGTCAGGTAGTAGCGCTTGCCGCGCGGAAATGTCTCGACCAGCAGGTCGCGCTCGCCCGGCAGGACCGAGCGGCGGCGCTGCTGCAGCAGGTACTCGCCGATCTGCTTCGGCAGGCGATCCCACGCGAACGGGTCGGCAATCAGCGCCCGGACCCGCTCGGCCAGGAAGGTCGAGAGCGGGAACTTCGCGCCCGCGTAGGACGGGATCGCCGGGTCGGTCCCGGCCGGTGCGCGGGTGACGAGGCACTCGTCCTCGGCGAGCCCTTCGAAGCGGAGGGTCTCACCCGCGAACAGGAACGTGTCGCCGACGGTGAGCGTCTCGGCGAACTCGTCCTCGATCTCGCCGAGCACCCGGCCGGATTTCGGCAGGACGGTGCCGGGCTTGCCGCGCAGGGTCCGGCCGAGGCGGACCTTCACCCGCGCCGCCTCGACGATGGTGCCGACATTCATCCGGTAGGCCTGGGCGGTGCGGGCGTCGCGCACACGCCAAAGCCCGTCCGGCCCGCGCAGGATCTTGGCGAAGCGCTCGTAGGCGCGCAGCGCGTAGCCGCCGGTCGCGACGTAATCGACCACCTGCTCGAACGTCTCCCAGGTGAGGCCGGCATAGGGCGCGGCCGAGACGATCTCGTCGTAGAGGTCGAGGGGGTCGAAGGCGTCGGCGCAAGCCATGCCGAGCACGTGCTGCGCGAGCACGTCGAGGGCGCCCTGGCGGGCGTCGGGCGTGTCCTGCGCGGCCTCCTCGACGGCATCCAGCGCCGCTTGGCATTCCAGCATCTCGAAGCGGTTACCCGGGACGAGATAGGCCTTTGAGGGCTCGTCCATGCGGTGGTTGGCCCGGCCGATCCGCTGCATGATTCGGCTTGCACCTTTAGGCGCACCGACATTGACCACGAGGTCGACGTCGCCCCAGTCGATGCCGAGGTCGAGGGTGGCAGTGCAGACGATCGCCCGCAGCTGCCCTGCCGCCATGGCGGCCTCGACCCGGCGACGCTGCTGCGCGTCCAGCGAGCCGTGGTGGATCGCGATCGGCAGCGCGTCCTCGTTGAGCCGCCACAGCTCCTGGAAGGTGTACTCGGCCTGGAGACGGGTGTTCACGAAGACCAGCGTCGTCCGGTGCTCCCGGATGAGGTCATAGATCGCCGGCATCGAGTGCCAGGCGGTGTGGCCGGAGATCGGCAGCGCCCGGCCGAGGTCGAGCATGCGCAGATCCGCCTTGGCGCCGCCGGCCACCGTGACGAGGTCGGCCATGGGCGGTCCGACCTGCCACCCCTCCCGTGCGGGAGAGGATTGGCGTGAGGGCCGAGACGGTTCAGGATCAGGCACGTCGTCGCCGCGCGGTGCGGTCGAGCCACGTTCTGAAAGCGCTCGTCCCTCACCCTGTTCGTCTCCCGCACGGGAGAGGGGACCCGCGCTCGGTCCCGTAGCCGTGTTGGCCGTGTCTTCGTGCAATCTGAAAGGCGTGCCCGCGGTGGGATGAGCGGGAAGCGGCCCCTGCGGCACCAGATACTTCCGCAGCTCGTCCGGCTCACGCACCGTCGCCGACAGCCCGATCGCCGCCAGTCCCGGGCTCAGCCGGTGCAGTCGCGCCAGAGCGAGCGACAGCAGATCGCCGCGCTTCGACGTCACCAGCGCGTGCAGCTCGTCGAGCACCACGCAGCGCAACCCCGAAAAAAACTCGGCCGCCTCGCGATGGGCGATCAGGAGGGCCAGCTGCTCGGGCGTGGTCAGAAGGATGTCCGGCGGCCGGCTGATCTGGCGGGTGCGCTTATGGGCCGGCGTGTCGCCGGTGCGGGTCTCGACGCGCACCGGCAGCGCCATCTCGGCGATCGGCGCGTCGAGGTTGCGGGCGATGTCCACGGCCAGCGCCTTCAGGGGCGAGACATAGAGGGTGTGGAGGCCCGCCGCCTTCTTCTGCGGCCCGCGCTGGCTCAGGGCGACGAGGCTCGGCAGGAAGCCGGCCAGCGTCTTGCCGGCACCGGTCGGCGCCACCAGCAGGGCCGAGCGGCCGGCGCCGGCGATCCGCAGGAGATCGAGCTGGTGCGGCCGCGGCGCCCAGCCGCGCCCTGCGAACCAGGCGCGGAACCGCTCCGGCAGGATCTCGGACGGGTCGCTCAGGCGAGCGCCATGAGGAAGCGGTCGATCAGCTCCAGCGCCCGCTCGCTCATCGGGCTCGGGTAGCGGGCGAAGACGTGGCAGCCGCCGGGATAGATCGCCGTGTGACCGCCGTTCCCCGCCGCCGCCCAGCGCGCCGACATGTACAGCGTGTCGTCGAGGAGGGGATCGGCGGTGCCGATGGTGAACAGGGCCGGCGGCAGGCCCTTCAGCTCGGCGTAGATCGGCGACACGTCCGGACGGCGCCGGTCGATGCCCTCGCGAACGTAGCCGTCGGCGAACTTGGTCAGGTCGCGGGTGTTCACGACCAGCCGCTCCTCGCCCCAGTTCCGCACCGACGGAGTCAGGCCGAGATCGAAGAAGCCGGCATTGAGGTTGGCGCCCCGGAAGGCCCGCGGCAGGTTGTGCTTGTCGCGCAGCCGCAGCAGCACCATCACGGCGAGGTGCGCGCCCACCGACTCGCCGCCGATGGTCAGCGCGTGGATGCCGAACTCGGTCTTCCCGGGACCGGCCAGCCACAGGGCCGCCGCTTCGCAGTCGAGCAGAGCCGCCGGATAGGGATGCTCGGGGGCGAGCCGGTACTCCACCGACAGGGCGACGAAGCCGCAGGTGTCGGCGATCCGCTCCAGCCAGGGATCCTGCTCGTCGGCGGAGCCCCAGACCCAGCCGCCGCGGTGGATGTGCAGGTAGGCGCCGCGCAGCTTCGTGCCGGGCTTGGGCCGGACCACGCGGAGCTTGAGCGGGCCGCCGGGCCCGTCGATCGTCAGCCACTCGGCGCGGGCGCTGTGCGGCATGGCGGGGGCCGCCTTGGTGCCCAGACGGCGGCGCTCGCGGACCTCGGCGATCGGCAGCGACCAGGGATCAGGCAGCGCGGCGTGCGCCGCGACGATCTCGGCATTGAGCCGGAGCGTCTCGGGATCGATCGTCGCCGGGTCGAACAGGGCGTGGTCGATCATCGTGCGTATGGTCCCGTCGGCACTCAGAGCCTCTCACACCAAATCCCGATTCCCGGGAGTTCTCCCTTTGGTCGAGGCCGCGCCGCGAAAGTGCCGCGTCGCGATCCACCCCGTCCGCATCTTGGCGCGCGCGACGCCGCTTGCCATCTGCACGGCGCGCGAGAAACCCGCCAACGCCTGATCCGCGCTCGGGTTTCGACGCGGTGTGGTGTGCCGGCCACGGTTCCGCCCGCTTCGTCGCCGATCCGAGGACCCTGACGCTTCACGAGGACGCAATGCTCGTCGATCACGACCGGCGCCGGCAAGGCTATCAGCAGGGCGCCCCGCCGAACGCCCCCTACGGCGCGGACAGCTACCGGTCGCGCCCCTCCGCGCTGCGGCGGTTCCTCGGCGGCTCGCCTGCCGGCGTGTTCCTGCGGCTGCTGTTCCTGTCGGTGCTGGTCGGCGCCTTCATGTCGATGCTAGGCCTGACGCCGGGGCGGCTGTTCTGGCACGTCTACGATTCGGCGCGGGCGCTGGTCGAGGTCGGGCTCGCCTCGCTCCACGATTTCGGCGGCTGGATCGTCGCCGGGGCGATCGTGGTCGTGCCGCTCTGGCTGATTGCGCGCCTCTTCGCCGTCTCGCGCTGACCGGATCGGCGACCGTTCCCGCACGGTCGCGTCGCGTCATTCCGGGGCGCCACGGGTTCGGGCCTATCGGCCGCGATCCGTGCGCCGATCACGAGGCCGCCCGTCACCGCAACCCGTCGATGCGATCAGCCCGCTCTGGGCGGGCGGCGCGTCTCCTTAGCGTGAGGCATGATGCACGCCGTCGCCAGCACGGGCCGACCGACGAACCGCCGCGTCCTGGCCCTGGCGCTGCCCATGACGATCGCCAACGTCACGACGCCGATGCTCGGCTTCGTCGGCGCGGCGGTGATCGGGCGGCTCGGCGATGCGGCGCTGCTCGGTGCCGTCGCCCTCGGCGCGGTGATCTTCGACGCGATCTTCTGGTCCTTCGGGGCGCTCCGCATGGCGACCGCCGGCCTGACCGCGCAGGCGGTCGGCGGGCGGGACGACGCCGAGGTCGACCGCATCCTGGCGCGCGCGCTGGCGGCGGGCGCCCTGATCGGGCTCGTCCTGATGGTCCTGCAGGGTCCGCTCGCGCAGCTCGCCTTCGCGATCAGCGGGGCGAGCGCGGCGGTGATCGCCGGTCTCGCGACCTACTTCCACATCCGCATCCTGTCCGCGCCCTTCGTACTGGCGAGCTACGGCGTGCTCGGCTCGATCCTGGGGCGCGGGCGCACCGATCTCGGCCTGCTGCTGCAGATCGCCATCAACCTGACCAACGTCGCGCTGACGCTCACCCTGGTCCTGGGCTTCGGACTGGGCCTCGCCGGCGCGGCGCTTGCGACCCTCGGTGCCGAGGCGGTTGGGCTCGGCCTCGGGCTGATCCTCCTGGCGCGCCTCGGCTCGCGGCCCTTCCGGGTGCCGCTCCGCGACCTGCGCGACGCCGCGGCGCTCCGCCGGACGCTCAGCGTCAACGGCGACGTCATCCTGCGAACGCTCGCGCTGATCACCGGCATCGTGCTGTTCTCGGCGCTGGGCGCCCGGCAAGGCGACGTGGTGCTCGCCGCGAACTCGGTGCTGTGGAATCTCTTCCTGATCGGCGGCTTCTTCCTCGACGGCTTCGCCACGGCGGCCGAGACCCTGTGCGGCCAGGCGGTGGGCGCCCGGGACCCCGAGGCGTTCGACGCGGCCGCCGCCCTGAGCCTGCGCTGGTGCCTCGGCTTCGGGTTCGCGGTCAGCCTGCTGGCGCTGGCGGGCGGCGCGGCCTTCATCGATGCCGTGACGACGAACGGGGCGGTGCGTGAGGCGGCCCGGTCCTACCTCGTGCTCGCCGCCCTGGCGCCGTTCGCCGCCGCGGCGCCCTTCGCGTATGACGGGATCTATATCGGTGCGACTTGGACGCGGGCGATGCGCAACCTGATGGTCTGCGCCCTCGCCGCCTACTGCGCGGTCCTGGCGCTCGTCGAAAGCCTTGGGCTCGGCAATACCGGGCTGTGGCTTGCCTTCGTGAGCTTCCTGGGCGCCCGCGGGCTCGGACAGGCAATCGCCTTCCCGCGCCTCGCCCGGGACACGTTCCGGACGCCGGCTGCGACCGCCCTCGAACCCGCGGCCTAGGCGGCCACCGCGCGCGAGGGCAGAGGCGCGCTAGCGCGGATCCTTCCAGGTGGTGGGCTGCGCCGGCGGCGCGGCGCGGGCCACGGAGCCCGTGGTGCGCGGCACGACCGCCTCAGCCCGGCGCGGGGAGGACCGGCGCGGCGCCGCGGAACCGTAGCGGCGGCCCCGACGGACGTGGCGGCGCCCGCGCTCCGACGAGTTCCCCACGAAGCCGCCGACCACGGCCCCCGCCACGGCGCCGATCGGCCCGCCGACCAGCGCCCCCGCGACCGCACCGGAGCCCACGCCGAGGGTGGTCCGGCTCTGGGCCCGGGCCGCCTCGGGGGCCGCCAATGTCCCGAGCAAGGCGAGGGTGACCAAGACTTTGCGCATCGTAGAGATTCCGGACCCCGAGAATTGGTTTCGTCCGGCCTTTAAGCGGCGGAACATGACCAAAGCGCGGCTTCGATCTGCGCAGAGACGGCGCGGTATCAAACCGCGCGCGGACTCACCCGCCCCGACCTTTGGGGTGTGGCGCGGCCGGCATCGTGCTTTAGGGTGCAGCGCAACGACGGGAGGCCGCGCGGGCGGCCCAGGAGGGAGAAGCCGATGGCCACGACCACCGATCTGCGCCTGCGCCGGAGCGTGCTGTACATGCCCGGCTCGAACCAGCGGGCGCTCGACAAGGCCAAGACCCTGCCCGTGGACAGCATCATCCTCGACCTCGAGGACGCCGTCGGCCCGGAGGAGAAGGAGATCGCCCGCGAGCAGGTCTGCGCCGCGGTGAAGAGCGGCGCTTATGGCAGCCGCGAGCTGATCATCCGGGTCAATGCCCCCCAGACCCCGTGGGGTGAGGCGGATCTCCACGCCGCGATCGAGGCCAAGCCCGACGCGATCCTGATGCCGAAGGTCTCGTCCCCGGCCGTGCTGGAGAGCATCGCCGACCGGCTCGAGTCCCTTGACGCGCCGGACGGCATCGCGATTTGGGCGATGATCGAGACCCCGGCCTCGATCCTCAACATCCAGGAGATCGCCCGGGCGAAGCGCGACCCTCGCAACCGCCTGACCTGCCTCGTCCTCGGCACCAACGACCTCGCCAAGGACACCTGGGCCAAGATCGTCCCCGGCCGCGTGCCGATGCTGCCCTGGATGATGATGGCACTCGCGGCCGCGCGGGCGGAAGGGCTCGCGATCCTCGACGGCGTCTACAACGACATCGCCGACACCGAGGGCTGCCGCGACGAGTGCCGGCAGGCCCGCGACCTCGGCTTCGACGGCAAGACCCTGATCCACCCGACGCAGCTGGAGCCCGCCAACACCTCCTTCGCGCCGACCGAGGAGGAGGTGCGCCGGGCCAAGCTGGTGATCGAGGCGTTCGAGCGCCCGGAATACGCCAAACGGGGCGCGATCAAGCTGGAGGGCCGGCTCTACGAGCGGCAGCATCTCGGCGTGAACCGCAGGGCGGTCACCTGGGCCGAGGCCATCAAGGCGAAGGGGTTCTGAACCACCGTCCAGCCCGTGGCGCGCTTGAGGCGTCCCGGCTCTCGGCGCTCACGCGGCAGATCCGGGGGCGGCGTAACGCGTCCGCTGGGTGCGCCCGTCGCGCGCCGTGACGACGACGAACCCCGCCTCCTCCAGGCCGGCGAGGGCGCGCAGCACGAGGGCGTGCTCCACCCCGAAGGTGCGGGCGAAGGCGCGGCTGTCGCCCGGCAGGCCGAGATCCAGCGCCGCCAGGAGGCCGGCCGCAAGCGGGTCGAGATCGGGCCGGGCGGCCGACACCCGGTCGAGGGCGGCGACGAACGCCGCCTCGTCGGGCTCCGCGCTCACGCGGCCGCGCGCGCCTGCAGGGTGACCAGCACCGACTTGGAGGTCGGCGTGTCGCTCTTCTCACCGTAGGTGGAGAGCGGCACCAGCACGTTCAGCTCCGGATAGTAGCCGGCCAGCGCGCCCCGCGGCATGTCGAAGGGTACGAGGCGGAAATCCTCGGCCCGGCGGGTAATGCCGTCGTCGTGCGTGCCGACGATGTCGACGCGGTCGCCGAGCCGGTCGCGGATCTCCGCGAGGTCGTCCGGATGGGCGAAGACCACACGGCGCTCGCCGTAGACGCCGCGGTAGCGGTCGTCGAGGCCGTAGATCGTGGTGTTGTACTGGTCGTGGCTGCGGAAGGTCTGCAGCACGTAGGTGTCGCGGGTCTTCCGGGCGGCCTGATGCTCGGTCTCGGCCGGGAGGGCATCGGCCGAGAAGTTGGCCCGCCCCGTGGCCGTCTCGAACACCCGCTCGGCGGCAAGGTTGCGCAGCATGAAGCCGCGCGGCTTGCGCACCCGGGTGTTGTAGCCGGTGAAGCCCGGGATCGTGGCGGCGATCGCCTCGCGGATCCGGTCGTAATCGGCGGCGAAGCCGGCCCAGTCGATCGCGGCGGAGCCGAGTGTCGCCTGCGCCATGCCGGCGATGATGGCGATCTCGGAGCGCAGCTCCTTCGAGGCCGGCTTGTTGATGCCGCCCGACCCGTGGACCATGCTCATCGAATCCTCGACGGTCACGATCTGGATCTTGCCCTCGGCGCCCCGGTCGATCTCGGTGCGGCCGAGGCAGGGCAGCAGGTAGCCGACGGCGCCGGGCACCAGATGGGCGTGGTTGAGCTTGGTGGCGATGTGCACGGTGAGCCGGCACGAGGCCAGCGCCTGCGCGACGACCGGCGTGTCGGGCGTGGCCCGCAGGAAGTTGCCGCCGAGCCCGATGAAGGCCTTCGCCGTGCCGTCCCGCATGGCGCGGATCGCCGCCAACACGTTGTGGCCGTGCCGGCGCGGCATGGCGAGGCCGAAATGCTGCTCCAGCGAATCCAGGAAGGCGGCGGCGGGGCGCTCGTTGATGCCGACCGTGCGGTCGCCCTGCACGTTGGAATGGCCGCGAACCGGGCAGAGGCCCGCGCCGGGTCGGCCGATATGGCCGCGCAGGAACAGCAGGTTGGCGATCTCCCGGATCGTCGCCACCGAGTGCCGGTGCTGGGTCACGCCCATCGCCCAGGTGGCGATGACCCGCTGCGCGCCGAGATAGACGTCCGCCATCGCGGCGATCTCGTCCATGGTCAGGCCCGACTGGTCGAGGATCGCGTCCCAGGAGGTCGCATCGACGGCGGCGCGGTACGCGTCGAGCCCGGCCGTGTGGTGCTCCAGAAAAGCGCGGTCGAGGAGCGAGGGCCGGCCGGCCGCCAGGGCCTCGGCGTCGCGGGCGAACACGACCTTGGCGATGCCCCGGAAGGCCGCCATGTCGCCGCCCGAGCGCGGCTGCAGGTAGTGGCTCGCGATGGGGCGGCTCGAACCGCGCAGCATCTCGACGGTGTTCTGCGGGTCGGCAAAGCGCTCGAGGCCGCGCTCGCGGACCGGGTTCAGCACCACGACCTTGGCGCCGCGCTCGGCCGCCCGGCGCAGGTCGCCCAGCATGCGCGGATGGTTGGTGCCGGGATTCTGGCCGACGCAGAAGATCGCGTCCGCCTTCTCGAAATCCTCCAGCAGGACCGTGCCCTTGCCGATGCCGATCGCCTCGATCAAGGCGACGCCGCTCGCCTCGTGGCACATGTTCGAGCAGTCGGGGAAGTTGTTGGTCCCGTAGGCGCGGGCGAAGAGCTGGTACAGGTACGCCGCCTCGTTGGAGGCGCGGCCCGATGTGTAGAACTCGGCCTGATCGGGATGGTCGAGCCCCCGCAGGGTCGCGCCGATCTCGGCGAAAGCCTCGTCCCAGCTCACCGGCAGGTAGCGGTCGCTCGCCGCGTCGTAGCGCATCGGATGCGTGAGGCGGCCCTGGCCCTCCAGGGCGTAGTCGCTCCAGCCGCGCAACTCCGTCAGCGTGTGCTTGGCGAAGAAGGACGGCTTCGTGCGCTTGTCGGTAGCCTCCCAGGAGACCGCCTTCACGCCGTTCTCGCAGAACTCGAAGGACGAACCGTGCTCCGGGTCGCCCCAGGCACAGCCGGGGCAGTCGAACCCGTCGGGCTGGTTCGCCTTCAGCAGCGCGCGGGCGCCGGTGAGGGGGGCGCGGCTGCCGAGCAGGTGCTTGCCGCAGCTCTTCAGAGCACCCCAGCCGCCGGCGGCGGAGGAGCGCTTGGAAGACCCTTCAGACTGGGCCATGAACCGTCCTGGATTGGCTGACGCGATCTGTCTCGCAATCGCGAGATAAGCGCCTCTCCGAGGCCCTCACAATGCCGTGCCGGCGCAGGCCCCTCATGCACGGGGCACAGGCTAAGCTCCGGCTGTGCAAAGCCTTTCTAAACTGCCACCGCAAAAAATTTGTCCGGCCCGGCCCCGTTCACGGACCGCGTCGCCGGCGACGCGGTCCGCGGCGGTGCGAGACCGGCTGAACCGCGCCGCGCCCGCACGCGCGCCCGCTCAGTCCCCGCGGGCGAGAGCGGCGGCGTCGCGCCCGACGGCCTGCCGGAGCGAGGCGATGCCGGCCTCCTTCATGCGCCGCAGGAGCCCGTCCTTGATGCGCCCGACCAGGCCCGGGCCCTCGTAGACCAGCGCCGAGTAGAGCTGCACGAGGCTCGCGCCGGCCCGGATCTTGGTCCAGGCGGCCTCGGCCGAATCCACGCCGCCGACCCCGATGAGCGGCAGCGCGTCCCCGACGCGCAGGCGCGTCTGGGCGAGCATCCGGGTGGCCGGGCCGAAGAGCGGCCGCCCCGAGAGGCCGCCGGTCTCCCGGGCGAGACCCTGCTCGCGCAGGCTCGCCGGGCGGGCCACCGTGGTGTTCGATACGACGAGGGCCTGGACTCCGCGCCGCTGGGCCGTCGCGCAGACCGCGTCGAGGGCGTCCAGCGCCATGTCGGGGGCGATCTTGAGGAGGATCGCCGCGCCGGCACCGGACGCGTCCCGAGCCTCGACCGTCCGGGCGAGCAGCTCGTCGAGGAAGGCCTCGCCCTGAAGGTCGCGCAGGCCCGGCGTGTTGGGCGAGGACACGTTGACCGTGACGAAGTCGACCAGCGGCGCGAGGGCCGCGGTGCAGGCGGCGTAGTCGGCGAGGCGGTCGGCGGAGTCCTTGTTCGCACCGATATTGACGCCGACGATCCCGGGCCGCCCCCTCCGGGCGCGCAGGCGGTCGGCCACCACCGCGAGTCCCTCGCTGTTGAGGCCGAAGCGGTTGATCACCGCGCGGTCGGCGGCGAGGCGGAAGACCCGCGGCCGCGGGTTGCCGGGCTGGGGCCGCGGCACGACGCCGCCGACCTCGACGAAGCCGAAGCCGAGGCCGAGCAGCGCGTCGGGAACGCGCGCGCCCTTGTCGAAGCCGGCCGCGAGGCCGACGGGGTTGGGGAAGCGACGGCCGAGCAGGTCGACGGCGAGGCGCGGGTCGTCCGCCGGCAGGCCGCCCGCGGGCAACAGCGCCAGGGCGCGGAGCGTCAGGTCGTGCGCGCGCTCCGCGTCCAGGCGGTGGAGCAGCGGCCGGACGAGGGGGAAGGCGGCCGCGATCATGCCGGCAGGATCCCGGCCGGGAAGGCGTGCCGCCCGTCGGCGCCCAGCGGCATTTCGTCCACCGCGACCACGGCAGAGAGCGGCAATGGGCCGTAGAGGTGCGGGAACAGGGCGCCGCCGCGAGACGGCTCGTAGCGCAGGCCGTCGCCGAGCGCGCCGGCCTCGACCGCGACGAGGAGCAGATCGTCCTGCCCGGCGAAGTGGCGGGCCGCCGTCTCGGCGACCTGGTCGGCGGTGGAGAAGTGGATGAAGCCGTCCTGATGATCGATCGGCGCGCCCGTGAACCGGCCCGCGGCCTCGGCCTCGCGCCACAGGGCGCGCGGACAGATCTTGTAGATGAGCGGCATCGAAGCTCCCCGAAACGAGGTTGCGATAGAGGCACCCGGCGCCGGCGGCAACCGGGCTGCGCCCCGCCTGATTCGAGGAGCGATTGCAATCTGCCGCCTGTAGTTCTACTTTCCTACGACTAGGCTGGACGTCACACAGCCGCGTCCGGACCGGCTGAGCGGGTTCGGAATGTGAATTGTCAAGTATCTCCGCGCGTACCCGGCGGGTGTCGAACGGACCCGGCGGGCAAACCGTCTCCGTGCCTCCGAGGCAGCCGGATCCCGGCTGGTGAGACGGGGGTGCCGGCCCGCTCAGGGTGAGCCTCCGAGCCCGCTATGCTGTCCCACGAGCAGATCTGGAACGCCATCGACCGGCTCGCCGAGCGCCACGGCTACTCGGCCTCCGGCCTCGCCCGCCGCGCCGGCCTCGATGCGACCAGCTTCAACCGCTCGAAGCGCGTGGGTGCCGACGGGCGGAAGCGCTGGCCTTCCACGGAATCGGTGTCGAAGGTCCTGGCCGCGACCGGCTCGAGCCTCGACGAATTCCTGCGGCTCATCGAGGCCCGCGAGATCCCCGCCCGCACCATGGTCCCTCTGATCGGCCTGACGCAGGCCGGCGCCGGCCGCCTGTTCACCGACGAGGGCATGCCCACCGGCGGCGCCGGCTGGGAGGAGATCGAGTTCCCGGATCTCGGCGAGGAGCGCGCCTTCGCGCTGGAGATCCAGGGCGATTCCATGCTGCCGCTATTCCGCGACGGCGACGTGCTGATCGTGTCGCCCACCGCCAGCGTCCGCAAGGGCGACCGCGTCGTGGTCCGCCTGCATGGCGGCGAGGTCCTGGCCAAGGAGCTGAAGCGGCGCACGGCGCGGACCGTCGAGCTGGCCTCCATGAATCCTGAGCACGAGGACCGGGTCCTGAATCTCGGCGAGGTGGCCTGGATGGCCCGGGTGATGTGGGTGCGCCAATAGCAGCGCCTGTCGGGTTCGGCGCTTGGCCGTGACGATGTTCGTCGTTATCGCTGGCGCGTCGCGGACCTTCCGCATCCGCTGAGCGCGAACCCAGCATGGCGCAGCCCGGAACGGACCAGAGCGCGGCCGAGGACGGATCGCTCACGGGCGAAGCCCGGGCACTCATCGACGCGCTGCCGACGCCCAGCCTCCTGCTCGATCCACAGGGCCGTATTCTCCACGCCAATCCAGCCCTGGAGCGTCTGGCCGGCTATCCGGCTGAGCGGCTCGCCGCGCAGGGGCTCGACCTGATCCTCGCGCAACGGACGACGCCGCTCGATCTTGACAGTACGGAGCGGCAGGAATTCCAGGCCGCCCGCGCGGACGGGACCAGCTTCTGGGCCCGCCTGGAGACGGCACCGCTGCCCGGCAGCCGGAACCGGATCGGCCAGATCCTCGACGAGACGGCGCGCCGCGAGGCCGAGGGGGCGCTGGCGCTCTCCCGGCAGCGCGAGGCGCTGGGGCTCCTGACCAACAGCGTCGCGCACGAGTTCAACAATTTCCTGCAGATCCTGATCGGCTACATCGACGGCCTGAAGCGCCGGCTCGGCGACCGGCAAGAGCCGTTCGTCCAACGGGCGATCGCTCGATCAGCCGACGCCACCGAGCGGGCCGCGATCCTGACCCGGCACCTGCTGGCCTATTCCCGCCGCATCGCGCCCGACGTGCGGGCGGTCGACCTCGACGCGATCGTGGCTGACCTTGCGGTCCGCCTGGAGCACGATCTGCCGCCTGGGATCCGCCTCACGGTCGCGGCAACGCCGGGCCTGCCCCGGGCGATCAGCAACCCGACGCAGATCGAGTTCGCCCTGCGGCATCTCGTCGCCAACGCATGTGAGGCTATGCCGTCGGGCGGGACCCTGATGCTGTCGACCTTCCGGATCGATCCCGGCGACCGGTCCCTGCAGCAGCCGAGCCAGGGCAGCGTCGGTATCGCGGTCGGCGATACCGGCCAGGGTATGTCGCCCGAGATGCTCGCCCGGGCGCTGGCGCCGTTTCAGACCAGCCACGAGGCGGGGCGCGGCGCGGGCCTCGCGATCGTCCACGGGCTAATGAAGCGCCAGAACGGCACGATCACGATCGACAGCCGGACCGGGGAGGGGACGCAGGTGCGCCTGTCTTTCCCGGCCGCCCCGGAGCGCACGCTCCACTGACCTATCGGGCTGTAACGCCGGGAGCGAAGCACGCCGGGTTATGGGAGACGTTGGCGAGCCCAGGGCGGCCGTAGGCCCGTCATGCCGAAGGCTGTGGTCCGAGGCGGTCCGGCGGAAAACGTCATTCCAGCCCCATCCGGAAGGACTAAAACCCGCGCCCGGCCGTTCCCATATCGTCACCGGCGCTCCGCGCCCTCCGGTTCTCGTCCTCTGAGGCGTGTACATGTTTACTGAGATTTCGCGCCGCAGGCGTGTGGCCGCCCTCCTGGCGCTGGCCGCTGCGCTGACCGTCGCGGCTCCCATCGCGGAAGCCCGCCCGGGCGGCGGCGGGTCCTTCGGATCCCGCGGCTCACGCACCTACACGGCGCCCTCCGCCACGCCGACCGCTCCAGGCGGCGGCATGACGATGCAGCGCTCGCAGACCGCGCCATCCCCCGGCATGGGCAGTCCCGGCATGCAGGCCCCGGCCGCGCCGGGCCGCCGGTTCGGTGGCGGTTTCTTCGCGGGCCTGCTCGGCGCCGGCCTGCTCGGTGCGCTGCTCGGCGGCGGCTTCTTCGGCGGCCTCGGCGGCATCGCGTCGATGATCGGCCTGCTGTTCCAGGTCGGGCTCGTCGTGCTCGTGGTAATGCTGGCCCTGCGCTTCTTCCGTCGCCGGAATGAGCCGGCCGGTGCCGGTGCGCCCTACGCCCGCTCGTCGCTCGACGACAAGCCGGGCGCCCGCGGCCCGATGGGGGGTGCTCCAGCCGGTCCCGCGGCCGGCATGTTCGGCGGCCAGCGGCCGCCGCAGGCCCGGACTGTGCAGATCGGCCCGGCGGACTATCAGGCGTTCGAGCGGCTGCTCGGCGACATCCAGGACGCCTATTCCCGAGAGGACCGGGTGACCCTGGGCAACCTGTCGACGCCTGAGATGGTCGGCTACTTCGACGAGGAGCTGCGCAACAACGCGGCCCGCGGCGTGGTGAACAAGATCTCGGATGTGAAGCTGCTGCAGGGTGATCTTGCGGAATCCTGGGGCGAGGATCGTACCGACTACGCCACCGTTGCCATGCGCTACGCCCTGAAGGACGTGATGGTCGAGCGCGCCAGCGGCCGCGTTGTTTCGACGGACTCATCCGAGGCGACGGAGTTGTGGACCTTCCTGCGCCAGCCCGGCCGCGGCTGGGTGCTCTCGGCGATCCAGCAGACCCGCTGATCGCCCCGTGCTCCGGCCGCCCGGCCGGAGCGACCGCGCAGGCTCTCAAGCCGGCGCCGCCACCGCGGTGCCGGCTTTTCTATGTGCGTCCCACAGATTGGCAAGATCGACGAAACCTGCGACCGGGATTTCCTCGGCCCGCGCCGTCTCGGCCAGCCCCGCCGCGGCCAGCAGGGCGCCAGCCTCGGCCGTGAGCGACTTCAGACTCTGGCGCAGCATCTTCCGGCGCTGGCCGAAGGCCGCCCGCGTGACGGCTTCCAGGGCGGCGGCACGGCAGGGCAGGGGCTTCGCCCGCGGCACCAGCCGGACCACACTCGACGTCACCTTCGGCGGGGGCACAAAAGCCGACGGGCTGACATCGAACAGGATTTCGGCCTGTGTCCGCCAGCCGCACAGGACACCGAGGCGGCCATAATCGGCCCGCTCCTCCGGACCGGCGACGATCCGCTCCGCGACCTCGCGCTGGAACATCAGCACGGCCTGATCCCACCAGGGCGGCCAGACCTCGCCATCGAGCCAGCCGGTGAGCAGCGCCGTGCCGATATTGTAGGGCAGGTTGGCGACGATCCGCGCCGGCCCGGCGCCCACGAGCGGCCGAGGGTCGAAGGCGAGGGCATCGGCATCGATGACCTCCAGGCGCCCGGGATAATGGGCGGCGATCTCGGCGAGCGCCGGCAGGGCCCGCGGGTCGCGCTCGATCGCCACGACGCGGGCCGCCCCCTCGGCGAGCAGCGCGCGCGTGAGGCCGCCCGGACCAGGGCCGATCTCAACCACGGTGACGCCTGCAAGAGGCCCGGCCGCCCGGGCGATGCGGCCGGTCAGGTTGAGGTCGTACAGGAAGTTCTGGCCGAGCGCCTTCTTCGGCTCCAGGCCGTGCCGGGCGACGACCTCGCGCAGCGGCGGAAGGCCGTCCCCGCCGCTCATGGTTCCTGCCTCACAGCTCGTCCTCGGGATCGAAATGACGTGCGCCGGCCGGGCGGGGCCGCCCGGCATAGACGCTGAACGGGATGATCTCGGCCCCGTCCGGCGGGTGGCTTCGCTCCGCCACGTTGACAGCCAGCCGGTCCGCGAGGCGCAGGGCCGCCACGAGGCTGTCGGGCCTGGCAATGCCCTGGCCGGCGATATCGAAGGCCGTGCCGTGATCCGGCGAGGTGCGTACGAAGGGCAGGCCGAGGGTGACGTTGACGCCGTCGTCGAACGCGATGGTCTTGATCGGGATCAGGGCCTGATCGTGTGTGGGTGCGAGGGCGACGTCGTAGGTCTCCCGGGCGCGCGCGTGGAACAGGGTGTCGGCGGGGAGGGGCCCGCGGATGTCGATGCCCTGCGCGCGCAACCGCGCCACCGCCGGGGCGAGGATATCGCGATCCTCGTGTCCGATCGTGCCGGCCTCGCCGGCATGCGGATTCAGGCCGGCGAGAACGAGGCGCGGCTCGGGGATGCCGAACCGCTCTCGCAGGTCGCGAGCGACGATCGTCGCCGTCTCCTCGACGAGCTCCTGGGTGAGCAGGTCCGGCACGTCCTTCAGCGGCACGTGGATCGTCACCGGCACCACCGACAGGCCGGGGCTCCAGATCATCATCACCGGCCGGGGCGGGGTCCGGCCCGGCGGCACCGCGAGCGCCGCCAGGAACTCGGTGTGTCCGGGATGGGCGAAGCCCGTCCGGGTCAGCACGAATTTGGCGATCGGGTTGGTCACGACCGCGCTCGCGCGCCCGGCCTTCACGAACTCCACCGCCGCGGTGATCGACTCGATGGTCGCGCCGGCATTGACGGAATCCGGCAACCCGGGCTCGGCGGCGATGCTCGCGCCACTCGGCAGCGGCACGACAGGAAGGGCGCGCGGGAAGACCTCGGCGGCGGTCTCGGGATCGACCTCCGCCACCGGCACCGGCCGGCCGAGGCGGTGTGCGAGGCGCTCGATGAAGTCCGGATCGGCCACTAGGAAGAAGGGCGGCAACGGATCCGGGCCGGTGCGCCCGAGCCACGCGCTGAGCGCCAGCTCCGGACCGATGCCGGCGGGATCTCCGAGGGTGAGGGCGAGGGGCGGCATGGGCGGTCTATAGCGCCCGCGCGGCGCGGGCGCATCCTCGGGGAGGTGCGGCCGTGCGCGGGCCGAAATCTCGCCGCTCGGCTCGGGATGACCGACCGGGCCGCATCGGAGGAGGCGCCGAACCGGCAAGCCGCCGGCCCGGGTTCCTCACCGCACCGAGGCGATGCCGTCCGCGGTGGTGGCGGTGCCGACGTTCTGACGCAGGTCCGCCTCGCCCAGCGTCTTCAACTCGACCCGCAGCAGCACGGTCTGATTGCGCTCGCGCACGCCGGTTGCGGTGGCGATCGGCGAGTTGATGTAGTTCAGCGAGACGGTGGTGCACTCGTCTTGGTAGCCGCCGCCGAAGCTCGCGCCGGACAGGTAGAACCGTCCCGGATTCTGATAGAGCGGCACGGTCCCGATCGGGTTCGCCAGATAGGAACTCAGCGCATCCGTGTAGGTGTTGCGGACGTCGAGGTAGTGGGTGAGGTCGACCAGCAGCGAGCCCGAGACGAACCAGTTCGGCGTGATGTTGTAGGTCGCCGTGGCGGTGACGCCCTCGCGGTAATGGCTGTAGCCGAGCAGCGGCTGTGCCTCGTAGTACGAGTAGAAGGCCGACACGGTCAGGGGCAGGAACGGCGCGAACCGCGCCGTCGCGCCGGTCTCCAGCCGCGCCACGTGGAAATCGGACTGGTTGAACCGCGCCCGGGTAATGAAGGTGATGTTCTGGTTCGGCGAGACCTGGAAACGGCCGACGAAGTCCGAACGCTGGGTCTCCAGGCCGGAATCGAGGCCGACATTGGCGATGTCGCCACGGCGGAACGAGTTGACGCCAGCAAGCTGGATGGACTCGCCGAACAGAACGTTGGCGTACCAGCCGGACGGGGTCACGACGGAGTACTGGCCGCCGAGATTGGTGCGCACGCCGCCCTCGACCCGGTCGTAACCCGAGAACTTGTCCCATTCGAACAGCGACGTGTCGTCGAAGACGAGGCTCTGCGCGTCCTCGTTCGGCAGGCGGCCGATCCGGGTCTCCGACGGACGCGCGATGATCTGGCCGATGGGTTCCAGGGTGTGGACGCCGAGCGCCCCGAAATTGGCGACGAACGGGTAGCGGTAATCGAGGCCGATCGCCGGCATGACCCGGCCGGCAAAGCCGTCATCGATCTTCGCAACCTGCGGCGCGAGGTCGTTCTGGTAGCCGGAGAAGCTCGGATTGGTGAAGAACGCGTCGGTGCGCAGATAGGCGAACGGCGTGAATTTCTGGCCCCAATCGTCGATGAAGCTGCGGCGCCAGGACAGTTCCGCGGAGGCGCGGGTGTTGGTGCCGGCGAGCCCGTCGATGGCGCACAGGCCGCGCTGGAAGACCGTGCAGGTCTGATAGAGCGGGAAGCTGACACCGTTCACGCTCGGCGAGAACAGGTAGCTCGACGTGCGCGGCAGGCCCTGGAACTGCGTGGTTTCGCGGGTCAGGCTGGTGATGTTCGCCTGGAAGCGGACCTCGCCGCCGATCTCCGAGGGGCCGTTGATGCGCTTGTCGTAGTCGATGACCGGCGCGACGATCGGCTGCTGCTTCTGCCAGTCGAAGCTCGACAGGCCCTTGAAATAGTAACCCCGTGCCTCGAACCACGAGCGGTCGCCCTGGCCGATCAGGTAGGCCGTCGAGGTCGCCTCACGGAAATAATCCGTGGTGATGTTCTGGTTGCGGATCCGGTAATTGTCGAGGAACCACTTGTCGGTGACGCCGACGAGATCCCAGCCCGTGCGCCAGCGCGGGTTGATGTAGAAGCGGCCCTGCGACTCCACAGAACCGCGGAAGTCGCGCTCGCCGGCACCGAGCGGGCTCGGCAGGAAGGCCGAGGGCGTCGTCTGCGAGATGCCCGACAGGCGGATGTTGTAGAAGCCGTTGTCGATCCGCTGGCGGAACTCGCCCTGGGCGAGCAGGCCCTGGCGGCTGAGCAGGGTCGGCGTCAGAGTCAGATCGTAGTTCGGCGCGAGGTTGATGAAGTAGGGGAGCGAGACGCCGTTGCCGAGCGCGGTCGTCGTGATGAAGCGCGGCGTCAGGAAGCCGGTCTTGCGCTTCACGGTCGGGTCCGGCGCCTCGAAATACGGCAGGTAGGCCACCGGGATGCCGGCGATCTCGAGCGTCGACTCGTCGAAGTAGACCGTGTGGGTCTCGTTGTCGTGGATGATCTTCTTCGCCTTGATCTGCCACAGCGGCGGCGTCTCAGGGTTGTCCTTGCACGGCTCGCAGGCCGTGTAGCTGCCGGACTCGAAGCTGGTCTGCTCGCCGTTGAGGCGCTCGGCCCGCGGTGCCGAGAAGCGGGTCCGCACGGTCTCGAACTTCCGCTGCACCGTCTGCTGCCCGCGGAAGGCGTCGACGAAGCCGGTCTTGAAATCGTCGGTGAGCTCCATGCGCGCGCCGGTCACGACGCCGCCATCGGCCTCGGTGAGGCGGACATTGCCCTCGGCGAAGACGCGGCCGGAATTCCGGTCGTAGCGCACCCGGTCGGCCTGAAGGGTCCGCGGACCGTAATGGAGCTCGGCGTTGCCCCGCGCCGTCACGGTGCCGTTGTCGTTGTCGTAGATCAGCTCGTCGGCTTCGACGAGGAGCTTGTCGCCCGGCTTGCCGGCCGTCACGGCGGGCAAACCCTGGGCATGAGCGGACAGGCCTCCCGCCAGCGGCGCGGCGAGCGCCAGCATGGTCCGGAAACCAGCCTTCCGCAGGATGTCGGCGACCTTACGCAACGCGCGTCCCAACCCCTGTGACGTTTGCCGCCACCAACCTCAACACCCGTCTCCCGTCCCGCGAAGGATCGCGGATGTCAGCCGTCTTCCTGGTACAGAAGCGTGAGCGTACCGAGAAGACTGCCTACCACGGCCGGGAACCAGGCCGCCACCGGTGCGGCGACGAGACCGGACGCCCCGAGCCCCTCCATGACCTGTCGGACCACGTAGAGAGCGAAGCCGGCCGCGACGCCACCGAGGACGAGTTTTCCGACACCACCAAAGCGGAAGAACCGTAAGGAAACGGTTGCGGCGACGATAACCATGGCCACGAACAGAACCGGCCTTGCCCACAGAACATCGTACTGGAGTCGGTACCGGGTTGCGTCCAAGCCGGCCCGCTCGGTCCGCGCGATGGTTGTGGGAAGTTGCCAGAAAGGCACAGATTCCGGGGGGGTGAAGCGCTGCCGCACCTGTCCGGGGTCGAGGTTCGAGGCGATCAGGTAGGTGTCGAACGACTCAGGCGGTGCGTCCGGTGTGAGAACGCGCACATCGGAGAGCTCCCAATAGCCGTCGTGGAGCGTGGCGCGAGCGGCGGCGAGCTGCTCGGCGAACTTGCCGGAAGCGTCGAAGGTGAAGACCGACACGCCGGCCAGGGTGGTCGTGCCCTCGATGGCCGTCTCGGCGCGGAGGATCGCCTCGCCGTCGAGCCCCTTTTGGCGGATCCAGAGGTCCTTGCCCGAGCCGGCCTTAGTGGATTTGGCGAAGATCTTCGCCTCGATCTCGGTCGAGCGCTGCTTCAGCATCGCCGAGACCGGATTGTAGACCCCGACTGCCAGCGCGCCGAGGGCGAGCGCCACGAAGAAGCCGGGCTGCAGGAACTGCCAGGCCGAGATCCCGGCCGCGCGGGCGACCACCAGCTCCAGCTTGCGCGAGAGCTGCAGCAGGGCCGCCATCGAGCCGAACAGGACAGCGAAGGGCAGCACCCCCTCGGCCACCGCCGGGGTGCGGTAGAACGAAAGCTGCGCCATCAGCCCCGTGGAGGCGCCCTGGGCCTCGCCGGCGCGGCGGAGCAGTTCGACGAAATCGAGGGTGTAAACCAGGGCGAACACGGTGACGAACACGCTGAAGATCGTGCGGGCGAACCGGGCGGCGAAGTAGCGCCCGAGGGTAGGGCCGATCAGCATCATCGGGTCAGGCCGCCGGCGCGAGGTGCGGGCCGCGGAGCAGGCCGCGCAGGCCGCGGGACAGGGCGGCGTTGAAGGCGCGCACCCGGGCCCCGAAGAAGATCAGAAGGCTCGACAGGACGATCGCGAGCAGCGGCACGCCGTAGACCGCCGCCACCGCCGCGGGGCTGCGTGCCGCAGCGCTGACTGCCGCGAAGCCCGCGATGCGCAGGGCGACCACCGCGAGGATCGCGCCGGCAACCGCGACGCCGCGGCCCTGGCGTGTCGTGCGCGGGTCGCCGAGGGCCGCGAAGGCGATGAAGACCAGGGCCAGCGGGTAGAGACAGGCGGAGAGCCGGTCGTGCAGCTCCGCGCGGAACCGCCCCCTCTGCAACTTGTAATAGCCTTCCGTCGTGTCGGGGAAGAGCAGCTGCGCCGTCGAGCGCTCGCGCGGCTTGTAGATCGTGTCGGAATCCGGGGGCGCGAAGGCGGCGAGGTCGATCGTGTAGCGCTCGAAGGTCAGGATCGAGGAATCGCGCGAGTCCTTCTGCTGCTGATGGACGCTGCCATTCTCCAGGATCAGGTAGCTCTGCCCCTCGACATCGGCGGCATTGCCGCGCTCGGCGAGATAGACCTTTGTCTTGCCTGCCTCCCGCCGGTCCTGGATGAACAGCCCCTTCAGGGTCCCCCCCGGTCCGCGCTCGCGGAAATGGAAGGTGATGCCGTTGTCGAGCTGAGTGAACTGCCCCTCCTTGACGACATTCGCGATGAAGTCGCCGCGGACCCGGGTGATGACGTCGCGCAACTCCTGAAAGCTCGCGGGCATCACCACGACGACCAGGAACCCCACGAGGAAGCTGACGAACAGCGCAAGGGTCAGGAAGGGCCGCAGGAGCGACCGCGGCGGCATCCCGGCCGCCGACATGACGATCAGTTCGGAATCGCCGTTCAATTTGTTGAGGGCGTAGATCGTCCCGATGAACAGGGCGACGGGCGCGATCACCACGATCAGCGTCGGCAGCGACAGCCCCGTCACGAAGAGGAAGACCAACAGGGTCTGGCCCTTGGCGGTCACGAGGTCGAGTTCGCGCAGGGCCTGCGTCAACCAGATCGTGCCGGTGAGCCCGACCAGGCAGGCGAGGGTGGCGCCCAGGGCGATCCGAAAGATGTAGCGCTCGATCTGCCTCATCGGCCCGGCAGTCCCGCTCGTCCTCTCGCGCCCTCAAGGCGGCAGGGACCCGACAAAAGGGGCGATTCCAGGGCTGACGCGCCGCGTTGCGTTCTCCGTCTCAGCGGCTACACAGGGCGGATGACCGGCGCGGCAGCGCAGGTGCGTAGTACGGCTCCGGGATAACGGGCAGGGCGACGGGTATGGCGGACGGTATCGAGATCGGTTTCGGCCCCCTGGAGCAGGGCGGCCACGGCCCGGGTGGATCCGGCGATCTCGTGGTCTTCGTCGGCGACGACCTGACGCTCGGATCGGCGGCCCGTGAGGCGCTGGGCGCCGCCGGGGCGGATCTCGTGGCCCGCGCAGCGGCGTCCGAGAAGTTCAAGGGCCGCTCGCTGACGGCCCTGAGCCTGCCGGCGCCGTCCGGCATCAACGCCGACCGCCTCGTGGTCGTGGGTCTCGGCTCCGACAAGGACAAGGCCAAGACCGACTGGCCGGCGCTCGGCGGCTTCACCGCCGGCAAGGTCGCGGGGCGCACCGCCCGGGTCGTTCTCGACTGGCCGGGGACCACGGTCACGGCGGCGCAGGCCGGCGATTTCGCCCTCGGCTCGCGCCTGCGCACCTACACGTTCGACCGTTACAAGACCAAGAAGAAGCCCGACGCCGACGACAAGTCCGGCACCGCGCTCACCCTGCTGCTCGCCGATCACGGAGCGGCAGCGCGCGCGGGCGAGGGCGCCCGCAGCCTCGCGGACAGCGTGATTCTGGCGCGCGACCTCGTGAACGAGCCGCCGAACGTCCTCTTCCCGGAGGAATTCGCCCGGCGCGCGTCCGAGCTTGCCAAGCTCGGCGTCGAGATCGAGGTCCTGGAGCCGGCCCGGATGCGGGAACTCGGCATGGGCGCGCTGCTGGCCGTGGCACAGGGCTCGGCCCGGGAACCGCGGATCGTGATCATGCGCTGGAACGGCGGTCCCGCCGCCGAGCCGCCGGTGGCCCTGATCGGCAAGGGCGTCGTCTTCGATTCCGGCGGCGTCTCGATCAAGCCCGGCGGGGGCATGGAAGACATGAAGGGCGACATGGGCGGCGCGGCCGCGGTCGTCGGGGCCCTTCACGCGCTCGCCGCGCGCAAGGCGCGCTGCAACGTGGTGGGTGCCATCGGCATCGTGGAGAACATGCCGGACGGCGGGTCCTACCGTCCCTCCGACATCCTGACCTCGATGTCCGGGCAGACCATCGAGGTGATCAACACCGACGCCGAGGGCCGGCTGGTGCTGGCCGACGTGATCACCCACGTCATCCGCAGCACCAAGCCGAAGGCGATCGTCGACCTCGCGACGCTGACGGGCGCGATCATCGTGGCACTGGGCCAGGACATCGCCGGGATGTTCTCGAACGACGACACGCTGGCGGGCAACATCAGCGCCGCCGGCGAGGCGACCGGCGAGAAGGTCTGGCGCATGCCGCTGATTCCCGCCTACGACAAGGCGATCGATTCCAAGTTCGCAGACATGAAGAACACCGGCGGCCGCCACGGCGGCGCTGCTACCGCGGCCTCGTTCATCAAGCGCTACGTCGAGGACGTCCCGTGGGCGCATCTCGATATTGCCGGGGTGGCGATGTCGTCGAACGCCAGCGAGATCAACCGCAGCTGGGGCGCGGGCTGGGGCGTGCGCCTCCTCGACCGCCTGATCCGCGACCATTACGAGGCGCGGTAGGTCGCATCGGCGGTCCGCACCCGTCCTGGGACATCTGAGCATGGCCGCGCAAGCCTACGCTGCGCCCGATCAGGCCCGCTCGGGCGCGCAAACTCCCGGGGGCCGCGGCGGCCTTCTGGCTGCGTCGGGGCCGATCCTCGCGATGCTGGCGGTCCTCGCCCTCGTGGTCGCCACCGGCGTGAGCCAGCACTCCGCCGTGCCGGAGGCGGCGGAGCCCTGGATCTTCGGCTACTTCATCGGCCGCTACCCGCTCTTCGCCTTCGCCCTCATCTACGGGGTCGGACATCTCGCGCGGGTCGCGGCGGAGCCTGGACCGGCCTCGGTGACGCGGCGGGCCGTGTTCGGCCTCGCCGGGGCGGCCGCACTCGCCGCAGCCGGGCTCTATCCGACCTTCGGCGGCATCATATTACGCGGCGGCTTCGCAACCGGCGGGATGGCCTTCCTCACCCACCAGCCGCTCTGGCTGGCCTATGGCCTCGGTGCCGCCGTGGCGGCCCTGCTGTTCGGCGGCATCCTGGGACTGTTCGCGGTCGCGGCAAATCGGCCGCTGCGGCCGAGCCTGCGCCGAATCGGCTTCGGCGCGCTCGCCTTCCTGACCCTGTGGTTCGGCGCCGCTATCATCGGCCTCGCCGCCGATCTGGGATTCGGACCCTGGCCGAAGCGGGCGCTGCGGCCGGACGAGGCCGGCCTCGCCGCCCTTCTTCTGATCGCCGCCGCGCTGCCGCACACGGTGCTGGCGACATTGCGCAGGCATCGTCCGGTCGCCTGAGCCCGCCTCCTTGCGGGCCGGCCGCCGTTCCCGCAGAGTCGTCGCGACAGGCGTTGCGGGACTCGGCCACCGAGAGTCGGGCCCGCGGGAGGCATCGCGATGCATGAGGCGAACGTGATCGAGCACGGCGCTCAAGCCGCTGCGGCCGGACCGTTGCCGGATGCGCCCGGCAACGGGTTCTCCGATCGACCTTGGCTGACCGCCTACCCCCCCGGAGTTCCGGCGGAGATCGACGTGGCAGGCCTCGGGACCCTGGTCGACTTGTTCGAATCCAGCATGGCGGCCTTCGCGGATCGGCCTGCGATGCTGTGCTTCGGCTCGACCATGACCTACGCGACGCTCGGTCAGCAGGCGCGCGACTTCGCTGCCTGGCTGAAGGGGCAGGGCTTGGCGAAGGGCGACCGCGTCGCGATCATGCTGCCGAACATCCCCGCCTACGCGGTGGCGATTTTCGGCATCCTCCTGGCCGGCGGGACGGTGGTCAACACCAACCCTCTCTACACGCCCCGGGAATGCGCGCAGCAGATCAACGATTCCGGCGCGCGGATCCTGATTGTCCTCGAGAATTTCGGCGCCACGGTCGCGGCGGCACTACCGGAGGTGGCTCTGGAGCGGGTCGTCCTCGTGGGACCGGGCGATGGACTTGGGCTCAAAGGGCAGGTGATCACTCTCGCCAGTCGGCACGTCCGGAAGGCGGTGCCGCCGTTCCGGTTGCCGGACGGCCTCGCGGTCCCCTTCGCCACCGTCCTGCGCCGGGGCCGGGCGATGCCGCGGGCCTCTGTCCCGGTCGAACCGGAGGATCTCGCTTTCCTGCAATATACCGGCGGGACCACCGGCATCGCCAAGGCGGCGATGCTGAGCCATCGCAACATCATGGCGAATGTCGAGCAGTCGCAGCTCTGGTTCAACTCGAAGGATCCGAGCGTCACGCGCTGCGTGGTCACGGCCCTGCCGCTCTACCACATCTTCGCACTCACCGCGTGCTTCTTCCAGTTCATGCGAAGCGGCGGATCCTGCCTCCTGATCCCCAATCCGCGCGATTGTGACGGCATGGTGAGGACGCTGAGCCGCACCCGCTTCACGCACCTGATGGGTGTGAACACCCTGTTCAACGTGCTCATCAACCACCCGAAGATCGGCACCGTCGACTTCGCCAATCTCGACTTCGTGGTCGGCGGCGGCACGGCCGTCCAGCGGGCCGTGGCCGAGCGCTGGAAGGCGCTGACCGGCAACACGATCATCGAGGGCTACGGCCTGTCCGAGACCTCGCCGGTCGTCTGCGTCAATCCGCGGGGGATGCAGGATTTCTCCGGCACGATCGGCTACCCGCTGCCCTCCACCGAAGTATCGATCCGCGATCTCTCCGGTCGGCCAGTCCCGGTCGGAGAGCCAGGCGAGATCTGCGTGCGCGGGCCGCAGGTGATGCGCGGCTACTGGAACAGGCCGGAGGAGACGGCCCGGGCCATGACTCCGGACGGGTTCTTCCGGACGGGCGACGTCGCGATCCTGCAGCCGGATGGCCAGATCCGGATCGTCGACCGGATGAAGGACATGATCCTGGTCTCCGGCTTCAACGTCTATCCCAACGAGGTCGAGGACGTTCTGGCGGGCCATCCGGCGGTACTCGAATGCGCGGTGGTCGGCGCCCCGAGCGAGGAGACCGGCGAGATGGTCGTGGCCCATGTCGTCCTGAAGGATCCGTCGGTCTCCATCGATGCCCTGCGGGTCCATGCGCGCACTCAGCTCACCGGCTACAAGGTGCCCCGCCGCGTGGTGCTCCACGAGACCCTTCCGAAGACCAATGTCGGCAAGGTGCTGCGGCGGATGCTGCGGGACGAGACGCCGCCAGCCTGATCGTCGGCCGATCGCCTCCCGCCTCCCTGCGTCCGGGTGCCGCTCGTCGGCGGCGTAACCGTGCTGTGACGGTCGCCGAAAGGTGAGGCTGCGGCGCTTGAACCCCTGTCGGTCGTGGCCGATCTGTGGGTTGTGCGCGCGGGATATCCGAGGAGACGGCCATGTTGATCAGGCGCAAGCGCGGTTGGGAGATTCCAGAGCATCTGGCGACGCCGGAGTCCGTCTTCCTCAATCGGCGGAACCTGATCGGCGGCGCGGCCGGGCTCGCGGCCGGCTCGCTCCTGGGCGGCCGCGCGGCCTGGGCGGCCACGGGCGACCAGGCGTCCTACCCGGCGCCGCGGAACCCGGCCTATACGCTCGACAGGCCCCTGACCCCGGAGCGTTTCAGCGCCGACTACAACAATTTCTACGAATTCGGCACGTCGAAGACGGTTCTGCCGGCCGCCAACGCCCTCAAGACGCAGCCCTGGACCCTGAAGATCGACGGTCTCGTGGAGAAGCCGTTCGAGATCGGCGTCGACGACCTGATCCGGAAGGTCGGCCTGGAGGAGAGGCTCTATCGGCACCGCTGCGTCGAGGCGTGGTCCATGGCGGTGCCCTGGACCGGCTTCCCGCTGGCGAAGCTCGTGGCCCTCGCCAAGCCCACCGGCGGCGCGAAGTACATCCGCTTCGAAACCTTCATGGACAAGGCGATGGCGCCCGGCCAGCGGGCCTTCTTCTATCCCTGGCCCTACACGGAGGGCCTGACCCTCGCGGAGGCCGGCAACGACCTCGCCTTCATGGTCACGGGGATCTACGGCAAGCCGCTGCCCAACCAGTTCGGGGCGCCGATCCGTGTCGCGGTGCCTTGGAAATACGGGTTCAAATCGGCGAAGTCGCTGGTGAAGGTCTCGTTCACCGCAGACCGGCCGAAGACCTTCTGGGAGGGGCTGCAGGCTTCCGAATACGGCTTCTGGGCCAACGTGAACCCGGCTGTGCCGCATCCGCGCTGGAGCCAGGCGACGGAGCGCGTCCTCGGGACCGACCAGCGGGTGCCGACGTTGATCTACAACGGCTACGGCGAGCAGGTTGCGGGTCTCTACAAGGGGCTTGAGGGCGAACGCCTATTCGTGTGAGCACTGCCCGGCCGCGGCCGCGGCCGCGGGAGTCGCGCCGGTTCGCGCGTGGCTCCCAGTGCCTGCCGCGACTCAGGTCCCTGGGTCGGACCTGTATCGGATTCGGCGGACCGCGCTCTAACGCGGGCAGGCATGGGTCCGCTCGAAAGCCTGCAGTTCCGCCACGGCCGACTGCTCCTGGCGTGAGAGCGGAACCCGATCCATAGCGTCGTACTGGCAACCCGCATTGCCGAAGGTCCGGATCGCCCGCGGCGTGCTGAAGCAGTATCCGGCCTGCTTGTAGATCAGGTTGCGCTGATACCAAGCTTCCGCGCAGTCATTCGCCATGGCACCGGTCGATCCGGCGACGAGGATCAGAGCGTAGAGGCCAGCACGCATGGAGTCGTCTCCGTGAGAAGGCCGAGATCAAGCATCTGACGCTCAGTAGGTCCAGCGCTGCGCCTTCGAGACGAGGAAATCGCGGAACGCCTGGACCCGGGCGACCGAGCGCATCTCCTCGGCATAGACGAGGTAGCTCTCAAGGCTCGGCATCTCGGTCTCGCGCAGCACCTGCACGAGCTGCTGGCCGCCATCCACCGCGTAATCGGGCAGGATGCCGATGCCGGCGCCGGCTTCCATCGCACGCTGCAGGGCGCCGATGTTGTTCACCGTCAGGTGGACCTGGCGCCGGTCGCGGCCCTCTCGGCCGGCATCGGCCAGCCAATGGGCGGCGAGCAGATAGGAGGGCTCATTGCCGCCGAAGGAGACGAGGCGGTGATCGTCGAGTTCCTCGATGGTCTTGGGCTCGCCGAAGCGCTTCACGTAATCCGGGCTCGCGAAGGCGTGGTAGTGCACGGTGAAGAGCCGCCGCTGGATCAGGTCCGGCTGGGCTGGCCGACGCATGCGGATCGCCACATCGGCCTCGCGCATGGCGAGATCGAGTTCCTCGTTGGTGAGAATCAGCTCGATGCGCACATCCGGGTAGAGGTCGAGGAACTCGCCCACCCGCTGCGACAGCCAGGATGTGCCGAGCCCGACAGTGGTAGTGACCTTAAGATCACCGGTCGGGCGCTCGGAGGTCTCCACAAGCCGGGCGCGGGTATTCTCCAGGCGCAGCTTCATGTCCCGGGCGGCACGAAACAGCAGATCGCCCTGCTCGGTCAGCAGCAGGCCACGGGCATGGCGGTGGAACAGCGGCGCCTTCAACTCGCGCTCCAGGGCGCTGATCTGGCGACTCACTGCCGATTGGCTGAGCCCGATATCGTCACCCGCCTTGGTGAAGCTCCCCGCCTCAGCGACGTTGAGGAAGATCCGGATCTTGTCCCAGTCCAAGGCGTGAACCCCTACCAGCGCGCGCCCGCGGGTCGCACCCGGCAATACGGCGGGCACGAAGCGGACGGCAGATCACCGGGCGAACTGCGCGGCGCCGACGCACGGATGACCGCTCGCGGCACCGCGCGGGCATGCAATCGGTGCATCCCGGCGCAGTCAGCACTCCTATGCACACGGCGCATGGTTCTGCGCAAGCGGAAGAGGCGGGAAGTTGTTGAAATGATGAGCCGGCCCCAGCGCTGCGCGCGAGAGCCTGCTCTGTCGTCATTCCGCTGCGGCCTGGACCGGGCTCTCGCCGATCTCCAAATTGGCGAGGAACTTCTCCGCTTCCAGCGCCGCCATGCAGCCCATGCCGGCGGCGGTGATCGCCTGGCGGTAGACGTCGTCCGTGACATCGCCGGCCGCAAACACGCCCGGGATCTCGGTCTCGGTGGTGCCGGGCCTCACGGTCAGGTAGCCGCCATGGCGCATCGGCAGCTGCCCCTCGAAGATCGCGGTCGCCGGCTGGTGGCCGATCGCCACGAATACGCCGTCGGCCTTCACCTCGCTGATCTCGCCCGAGCGCGGATCCTTGAGGCGGACATGGGTCACGTTCGGCGCCGGCTTCTGCACGCCGCAGATCTCGGCGATCTCCCGGTGCCAGAGCACCTCGACATTCGGGTGCTTGAACAGGCGCTCCTGCAGGATCCGCTCGGCGCGGAAGCTGTCGCGGCGGTGGACCACCGTCACCTTGCTGGCGATGTTGGCAAGGTACAGGGCCTCTTCGACCGCGGTGTTCCCGCCGCCGACCACCACGACCTCCTTGCCACGGAAGAAGAACCCGTCGCAGGTGGCGCAGGCCGAGACACCGCCGCCCTGGAAGGCCGCCTCGGAGGGAATGCCGAGCCACTTGGCCTGGGCGCCGGTGGCTATGATCAGAGCATCGCAGGAATAGGTCTCGCCGGAATCGGCCTCAAGGCGGAACGGCCGCTGTTTGAGGTCGACCTTCGTGATGTATTCCGAGACGATCCGCGTGCCGACATGCTCGGCCTGGAGGCGCATCTGCTCCATCAGCCAGGGGCCCTGGATGGCCTCGGCGAAGCCCGGGTAGTTCTCGACATCCGTGGTGATCATCAGCTGCCCGCCGGGCTGGAAGCCGGAGATCAGCAGCGGCTCGACCATGGCGCGGGCCGCGTAGATCGCCGCCGTGTAGCCCGCCGGTCCTGAGCCGATGATTACGAGCTTGGCGTGGGTGTGGGCCATCTATCTCGGTCTCCTCAGGCCGGTCCGGCTGCGCGGCGCGCAGCATATGCGTCGGCGAGCGCTTGCGCGATCACCGGCGTCGCGTCGATCGGCTTGTACGTCAGATCCGCCAACTGACCGGTGAACGGCCGCAGGGCTCCGGCAATCGCCAGCCCGGCGAACATTCGTCGATGCCGGATATAGGTGCGCGGCAGGTCGAACAGCAGGACCGGCGCGCCGGTGGACACGGCCTCGCTCACCATGTTGGCCGAATCGGAGGTGACGACGATTGCCTCGGCGAGGGCCAGCATGGCGACGTAGGGATTGTCGCCGGTGCCGTCCCAGAGAAAGCCGCCGGTGTCGGACGCGAGCGCCCTCACGGCGTCCCGGAGCGGGTTCGGCGTCCGGCGGGAGATCGTCACCATCAGCCGGCAGCCCTGCGCGGCGAGCCCGCGCAGATCCTCCACGAGGCGATTCATGTCGGTCTTGCGATAGCTCAGGTGTCGGCTGTCGCCGCCGACCAGGACCGCCACCCGTGGCCCGTCGAGACGCGCGAGGCGTGGATCCGGGCGGGCTCGGGCCTGCGCCAGGCGTGCCGCGGTCACCAGGTGCGGCGCCGTCAGCGTGGTGAAGACGTTGGGTCCGCGCAGATCGTCGTAATCCGGCACCCAGATGAAGTCGGCGCTGTCCGCGCCGGTGCGCGGATCCTTGAGGAACGCCGTGAAGGTCCGGCCGCCCGTGGCGCGCCGCACCGCCCGCAGGTACGGGACGGATCGCCGCCCGGAGGCGATCAGGATATCGGGATAGGGGCCCGACAAAGCGCCGGCGCGGCGGCGCGGCCCCTCGCGGGGATCAATCGGTCCCCAGGGCGCCATCCAGCCGAACGGCCCCGAGGCCGGTACCTGGCGGATCTCGTAGGCGAGGCCCAAGGTCTCGGCGATGCCGACACATTGATTCTCGTCGCCGGCCTTTCCGTCAGTGACGATCCAGGCGCGGGCGCGGGCGAGTTCGGGCAGGTGCTGATGCCGCGGGTCCGGGCGGCTCAGCGGCGCGGTCTGCGCCTCCGACATGTCGATGCTTGCCATGCTCCTCACCGGAAACGCCCCGCACCGCCGGCCGGGGCAGGCGGCCTCTCTCTAATCCCGCGGCAGATCGCGGGCGAGCCATTGGGCATAGATGTCTGCAATGGCGGCCAGTCGGCGCTGCTCGAACTGCGAATCGTACCACGCACCTCCATAGCTCGACGGCGTCGCGGTCATCTGCGGGTGCCGACCGAGGACCTGGCCCCTTGGTCCGACAAGCAGCGCCTCGCCCTCCAAGTAATCCGTCTGGAAGTTGCCGCCTAAGCCCGGCCGAGCGCCGCTGCCGGTATAGGGCCGCAGCGACAGGCTGCTCACCACCACGACGAGGCGCGGCCCGCGACCGCCGATCCGGCCGGCGAAGTTCTTCCGGAGAGCCTCCGTCAGGTCGGCCGCCAGCGCCTCGGCCTGGAGGCCCCCGCCCTTATCGAGAAGCGGCCGGACATCGACGCGGATGTCGGAGAAGAACGGCGTCGCGGGAAAATCGCTCGCCGTCGCGGATCCGGCGACGGCGCCGAGGAGGAGGCCGGCGAGCCGGCCCCAGAAACGCGGGCGCATGGCTCAGGCGCCGTACTGGACGGCGACGACCTCGTAGGACTTTCCGCCGCCCGGCGTCGTGACCTCGACCGTGTCGCCGACACCCTTGCCGATCAGCGCGCGGGCGATCGGCGAGGTGATTGAGACGCGGCCGGACCGCACGTCGGCCTCCGGCTCGCCGACGATCTGGTAGGTCTTCGTCTCCTCCGTGTCCTCGTCAACGAGCTTCACGGTGGCGCCGAACTTGATCTTGTCGCCCGAGAGCTTCGAGACGTCGATCACTTCGGCCCGCGCGATCATGCTCTCCAGCTCGAGGACGCGGCCCTCGTTGTGCGACTGCGCTTCCTTGGCGGCGTGATACTCGGCGTTCTCCGACAGGTCGCCTAGCGCGCGGGCTTCCGCGATGGCCTGGATGATGCGCTGGCGCTCCACCTGCTGACGGTGCTTCAGCTCCTCTTCGAGGGCTGCGAGCCCGCGCACCGTGATCGGAACCTTGTCTATCGCCATCGTCTCGCGCCACAATGAAGAGGCCCGGCCGAGAGTGTAGCACTCCCTCCGGGCCACGAAATGAAGTCAGCGGAACCCTGAGGTTCAGGCTGCGAAGTATTCCTGCAAGGCACGGACCTTGAGATCGCCTTCTAGATAGGCCTTGATCCCCTCGGCCGCGGCCATCGCGCCGGCTAGAGTGGTGTAATACGGCACCTTATGCAAGAGGGCCGCGCGCCGGAGCGAGCGCGAGTCCGACAGGGCGCCGGCCCCCTCGGTGGTGTTCAGCACGAGATGGATCCCGCCATTCTTGATCGCGTCGACCACGTGCGGCCGGCCTTCGAGAACCTTGTTGATCCGCTCGGCCGGAACGCCGTTCTCGACGAGATAGCGCTGCGTGCCGCCGGTCGCCAGGATGGTGAAGCCGAGATCGGACAGCAGCTTCATGGTCGGCAGGATGCGGGCCTTGTCGGCGTCCCGCACGGAGACGAACACGGCGCCCGCCTTCGGCACCTGCGTGCCCGAGCCGAGCTGGCTCTTGGCGAAGGCCACGCCGAAGCTGGTATCGAGCCCGATCACCTCGCCGGTGGAGCGCATCTCCGGGCCGAGCAGCACGTCGACGCCGGGGAAGCGCGCGAAGGGGAAGACCGCTTCCTTCACGGCGATGTGCGGCAGCGTCTTCGGCTTCAAGCCGAAGGCCGAGAGCGGCTCGCCCGCCATGATCCGCGCCGCGATCTTGGCGATCGGCTCGCCGATGACCTTGGCGACGAACGGCACGGTGCGCGACGCCCGCGGGTTCACCTCCAGCACGTAGATGACCCCGTCCTTGATGGCGTACTGGACGTTCATCAGGCCGACGACGTTCAGCGCCAGCGCCATGGCCTTGGTCTGGCGCTCCAGATCGTCCACGGTCTCGGGCGACAGGGAGCGCGGCGGCAGCGAGCAGGCCGAGTCGCCGGAATGGATGCCGGCCTCCTCGATGTGCTCCATGATGCCGGCGATGAACACGTCCTTGCCGTCGCAAACCGCGTCGACGTCGACCTCGACGGCGTCCGAGAGGTAGCGGTCGAACAGGAGCGGGTTCTTGCCCAGCACCGTGTTGATCTGGCCGGTCTTGTCGTTCGGGTAGCGAGCCTTGACCTCGGAGGGGATCAGGCTCGGCAGCGTGTCGAGGAGGTAATCGGCGAACTGCGTCTCATCGCGGATGATCGCCATGGCGCGGCCGCCGAGCACGTAGCTCGGGCGCACCACGAAGGGCAGGCCGAGATCGGCCGCGACCAAGCGGCTCTGCTCCACCGAGTAGGCGATGCCGTTCTTCGGCTGCTTCATCGCGAGCTTGTCGAGGAGCCGCTTGAACTGGTCGCGGTCCTCGGCGAGGTCGATGGCGTCGGGCGAGGTGCCGAGGATCGGCACGCCGGCGGCCTCAAGGGCGCGGGCGAGCTTCAGCGGCGTCTGGCCGCCGAACTGCACGATCACCCCGTGCAGGGTGCCGGCCTGCCGCTCGGTCTCGATGATCTCCAGCACGTCCTCGGCGGTCAGCGGCTCGAAATAGAGCCGGTCCGAGGTGTCGTAGTCGGTCGAGACCGTCTCCGGGTTGCAGTTGACCATGATGGTCTCGTAGCCCGCGTCCGACAGCGCGAAGCAGGCGTGGCAGCAGCAATAGTCGAACTCGATGCCCTGACCGATCCGGTTCGGGCCGCCGCCGAGGATGATGACCTTCTTGCGGTCGCTCGGGAACGCCTCGTCGGCAACCGTGCCGGCGAAGGGCGCCACGTAGGTGGAGTACATGTAGGCGGTCGGCGACTTGAACTCCGCCGCACAGGTGTCGATCCGCTTGAAGACCGGACGCACGGCGAGCACCCGGCGGGCCGCGCTCACGGCGGCCTCGTCGGTCTTGGCCAGCACCGCGAGGCGGGCATCCGAAAATCCGGCGGCCTTCAGCTGGCGGAAGGCGCCTGCCGTCTTCGGCAGGCCGTGGGCCCTCACCCGGTTCTCCAAGTCGATGATCGCCTGAAGCTGCTCCAGGAACCACGGATCGATCTTGCAGGAGGCGTAGATCTGCTCGTGGCTGACTCCGAGGCGCAGGGCCTGCGCGACCTTGAGGAGCCGGTCCGGGGTCGGGGTGCCGATGGCGGCCTTGATGGCGTTGTGGTCGTCGCCCTTGCCGAGCCCCTCGATTTCGATGTCGTCGAGGCCAGTCAGCCCGGTCTCCAGCGAGCGGAGCGCCTTCTGCAGCGACTCGGCGAAGCAGCGGCCAATCGCCATAGCCTCGCCCACCGACTTCATCGCGGTGGTCAGCGTCGGCTCGGCGCCGGGGAATTTCTCGAAGGCGAAGCGGGGGATCTTCGTGACGACATAGTCGATCGTCGGCTCGAACGAGGCCGGCGTCGCGCCGCCGGTGATGTCGTTGGCGATCTCGTCGAGCGTGTAGCCGACCGCGAGCTTCGCCGCCACCTTGGCGATCGGGAAGCCGGTGGCCTTCGAGGCGAGCGCCGAGGAGCGCGACACGCGCGGGTTCATCTCGATCACGATCATGCGCCCGTTCTCCGGGTTGATCGCGAATTGCACGTTCGAGCCGCCGGTCTCGACGCCGATCTCGCGGAGCACCGCCAGCGATGCGTCGCGCATCACCTGGTATTCCTTGTCGGTCAGCGTCAACGCCGGGGCGACGGTGATCGAATCACCCGTGTGCACGCCCATCGGGTCGATGTTCTCGATGGAGCAGACGATGATGCAGTTGTCGTTCCTGTCGCGGACGACCTCCATCTCGTACTCTTTCCAGCCGAGCACGCTCTCCTCGATCAGCACCTCGTTGGTCGGGGACGCGTCGATACCGCGCTCGACGATGTCGAGGAACTCCTCGCGGTTGTAGGCAATGCCGCCGCCGGTGCCGCCCATGGTGAAGGACGGGCGGATGATCGCCGGCAGGCCGACCTCGGCCAGCGCCATCAGGGCCTGACCGATCGCGTGCTCGCCATAGCGCTTGCGCCGCTCGGTCTCGCCCGCGGCCCAGCTCTTCTCGTACGCCGCCAGCGCCGCCTGGCGCGCCGCCGGATCGGCGTTGGCCGCCTCGATCCTGGCGATCTCGGCCAGATAGGCCTGACGGTCGGCCTTCTTGGCCGCCGAGGCGTTGGCCAGGGCCGATTTCGGGGTGTCGAGCCCGATCTTGGTCATGGCGTCGCGGAACAGGCTCCGGTCCTCGGCCTTGTCGATGGCCTCGGCCGTCGCGCCGATCATCTGCACACCGTACTTGGCCAGCACGCCCATCTTCTGCAGCGACAGGGCGCAATTCAGCGCCGTCTGGCCGCCCATCGTGGGGAGGATCGCGTCGGGACGCTCCTTCTCGATGATCTTGGCGACGATCTCGGGGGTGATCGGCTCGACATAGGTCGCGTCCGCCATGTCCGGGTCGGTCATGATGGTCGCGGGGTTCGAGTTCACCAGAACGATCCGGTAACCCTCCTCGCGGAGCGCCTTGCAGGCCTGGGTGCCGGAATAGTCGAACTCGCAGGCCTGTCCGATGATGATCGGACCCGCACCAATGATCAGGATGGAGGAGATGTCGGTGCGCTTGGGCATCTGCGGCCTTCTCAGGCCAAGCGCGCCCGATCGGGCACGGCTCAATCGAAGCCCTGCTCCCGGACGCGCGTGGCGGGATTGTCGTTGAGCCCCGCGTTTACACGGGCGACGAGCGCATTGGAAGGCCGGGACAACCGTGCAACCTGGCCGCGCGCCCGACGCATGGATGCGGTGCCGGCTCGTCAAACTGGAGTATTTATAAAGTCTCGTAGAAATCGATCGATATCTTGCCGCACGACGGGGCGGCCCATAAGGCTCCGGCGATCGGCAGATCCGTCGATTGACCTCATACTTATTCGAGACTGAAGATGATCAAGTTTGCATCACTCGCCGCAATGCTTCTGATCGGCTCGATCATCGACGTGAACGCCGCAGAAATTGCCATCAAGACCCTGAATAGCGGTCCGGGCGGGATGATGGTCTTCGATCCTTCCTACGTGAAAATTCAGCCCGGCGACACGATCCGGTTCGTGCCGACCGACAAGGGACACAATGCCGAGCTGATCAAGGGCATGGCTCCCGACGGGGCGGCGCCGTTCAAGACGGTGGTCGGCAAGGAGGAGACCGTAACCTTCGACAAGCCCGGCCTCTACGGCATCAAGTGCGCGCCGCATTACATCATGGGCATGGTCGGTCTCGTCCAGGTAGGTGACAAGCCCGACAACCTGGAGACGGCGAAGGCGGTCCAGCAGAACAAGCTGGCCGCCAAGCGATTCGAGCCGCTGTTCGAGAAGGTGCAGTAACGCCGGCGGGGTGGTCGCGGGCCGCCCCGTCTCAGAATCCGGCGTAGAGCGCCGCGACCGCCCGGTCGATCGAGAGGTAGAACATGCCGAAGGCGACGACGGCGGCGGCCGCGAACTCGACGGCGACGTTCGAGAGCGTCTGCGCGCGGCGCAGCGCCTCGCGGCCGAAATACACGGAGACCCAGGCGAGGGCCAGGACCGCCGGCATGGCGAACAGGTAGGACACCGTGCTTTCGACGCGGTCGAGGCCATCGGTCGGATCAATCAAAGCCCGGATGTTGCGCACCCAGGGGGCATGAACGGAGGCATAGAGGGCGGTCAGCCAGGACAGGCCCGCGGCGACGCCGAGATGGAAGGTAAAGCTGCGGTGCAGGCGGGAGAAATCGTCGCGCGCCTCGTCGATGGTCATCCGGCAATCCCCTGCGACGGGCCGCCGTCGAAGAGCGCGGATGCGCTGCCGTTCACGGGCCGTCGTGGGTGACCATTAGCCGTCAGATTCTGCGGATTTTATGGCCCTGGCGGGGCTCGATTGGGATCGGAACCCGACCGTTCCTGCCAGCGCAGCGAACCAAACCAGGGCGGCATCGGGCCTCACGACCGTGAGCTGCCCTGGGTCACTTCGCTGCGCTCGCGATCACGGAGTGCCGTATCGACCACGGGCGCCCCGACCTGCAGCGCAATCAGGCGTCCTTGGTCGCCTCCGGCTCCCCTGAACGCATCAGCGTCACGAAACGCTCGAACAGGTAGTGGCTGTCGCGCGGACCGGGAGAGGCCTCCGGATGGTGCTGCACCGAGAAGGCCGGGCGGTCGGTCAGGGTCAGGCCGCAATTCGAGCCGTCGAACAGGGAGACGTGGGTCTCCACGGCCGTCTCCGGCAGGCTATCGGGATCCACCGCGAAGCCGTGATTCATCGAGACGATCTCGACCTTTCCGGTGGTCTTGTCCTTCACAGGATGGTTCGCGCCGTGATGGCCCTGGCCCATCTTCACGGTCCGTCCCCCGAGGGCGAGACCCATGAGCTGGTGGCCGAGGCAGATACCGAAAGTCGGCACCTTCTCGTCCAGCAGCTTGCGGATCACCGGGACCGCATAGGTGCCGGTGGCGGCCGGATCACCAGGGCCGTTGGACAGGAACACGCCGTCCGGCTTCAGCGCCAGGATCTCCTCGGCCGTCGTAGTGGCCGGCACCACGGTGACGTCGCAGCCCGCCTGGGCGAGCAGCCGCAGGATGTTGCGCTTCACGCCGTAATCGATGGCCACGACCTTCAGGCCTCCGCCGGGCGCGCGCTTGCCGTAGCCGTCGCCGAGGGCCCATACGGTCTCCGACCATTCCGACGGCGCCCGGCTGGTCACCGGCGGCACCAAGTCGAGCCCCTCCATGGGCGCGAGCGCGGCCGCGCGGGCCTTCAGGGCCTCGCGGTCGAACTGGCCCTCGGGATCGTTGGCGATCACCGCGTTCGGCATGCCCTGATCGCGGATGCGGGCGGTCAGCGCCCGCGTGTCGACGCCCGTGATGCCGACGATGCCGCGGGCCTTGAGCCAGCCGTCGAGATGCGACGACGAGCGCCAGTTCGACGGCTTCGTCACCGCCGAGGCGAGGACGGCACCGCGGACACCCGAGGCCGGCGCCGCCTCCAGGCTCTCCAGATCCTCGTCGTTGGTGCCGACATTGCCGATATGCGGGAAGGTGAAGGTGACGATCTGGCCTGCATAGGACGGATCGGTCAGGATCTCCTGATAGCCGGTCATCGCCGTGTTGAAGCAGACCTCGCCGTCGGCCACCCCAGTCTGGCCGATTCCGAAGCCCTCCAGGATGGTGCCATCGGCCAGAACCAGCAGGGCCGTCGCGACCGGCTCGGCCCACGGCTCGGGCGCCCGGAGCTCGGGGGCGTGCGCGGTGGCGTCTTGCAGCATGGGCTGAGTCTCGCTTATGTCCGGCCGAAGGCGGGCGCCGGATTGCGGCGCTCTCGGCTTGCGGCATGATCGTGTGCGGCGCTCTTAGCGAGCGGCCCGCGATGGGGTCAATGTGGCTCCGCCTCCCGCAGGGCTCAACGTCTGCTTATCACAGGGCAGATCCGCAATTCGCAGGCCAGCCCCCGTTTCGACCGAGAGAAGGTTCATCCCCATGCTGCGCGCGCGCCTCACCACCGAGATGAAGGAGGCCATGAAGGCCGGCGACAAGGATCGGCTCGCGACCGTCCGGATGATCCAGGCCGCCCTGAAGGACCGGGACATCGAGGCCCGGGGCAACGGCAAGGACCCGATCTCCGACGACGAGATCCTGTCGCTGCTCCAGAAGATGATCAAACAGCGCACCGAATCGGCCAACGTCTACGAGCAGGGCGGCCGTCCGGAACTCGCCGCCAACGAGCGCGCCGAGATCGCCATCATCGAGAGCTTCCTGCCGCAGCAGATGGACGAGGCCGAGACGCAGGCGGCGATCGATGCGGCGATCGCGGAGACCGGCGCCGCCGGGCCGAAGGACATGGGCAAGGTGATCGCCGCCTTGAAGGGCGCCTATGCCGGCCGGATGGATTTCGGCAAGGCGAGCGGGCTGGTGAAGGCGGCGCTCGCCGTGAAGGGGTGAGCAAACGCGCTGACGCTGTCCCCGCAATCCCCGATCCGGGATGCGGCGGGGACAACGATCAGGACTCTGCGGTGTTCGGCGCGCTATAATCGGCGGCCCCGCAAACCCTCCCAGGCCCCGTGCGCTATCCTCCCCACATTCTGGAAGAGATCCGTGCCCGGCTGCCGGCCTCCTCCGTGGTCGGGCGGCGCGTTCAGCTCAAGAAGGCCGGCCGCGAATGGCGCGGCCTGTCGCCGTTCAACGCCGAGAAGACGCCGTCCTTCTACGTGAACGACCAGAAGCAGTTCTACCATTGCTTCTCATCCTCCAAGCACGGCGACATCTTCACCTTCCTCATGGAGACGGAGGGCCTCAGCTTCCCCGAGGCGGTCGAGCGGCTGGCGAGCGAGGCCGGCGTCAGCCTTCCGGCGCCTACCGAGGACAACCGCGCCAGCGAGCAGAAGCGCGCCGGGGCCATCGAGGTCATGGAGATGGCGGCCCGTTGGTTCGAGGATCGGCTGCGGGCGGGCCAGGGCGGCGAAGCCCGCGCCTATCTCGAACGCCGTGGGCTCAAGGACGAGACGCAGCGGGCCTTCCGCCTGGGCTACGCGCCGAATGAGCGCTACGCCCTGCGCGACCACCTGGCCGGGCAGGGGGTCGACAAGGCGCTGATGGTCGAACTCGGCCTGCTCGCGGCCGGGGAGGGCGTCTCGGTCCCGTACGACTATTTCCGCGACCGGGTGATGTTCCCCATCACCGACACCCGCGGCCGGGTCGTGGCCTTCGGCGGGCGGGCGCTCGCCAAGGAGGTGCGTGCCAAGTACCTGAACTCCCCCGAGACGCCGCTCTTCCACAAGGGCCGCACGCTCTACAATCTGCACGGCGCCCGCAAGGCCGCCCACGACCGCGGTTCGATCATCGCGGTCGAGGGTTATGTCGACGTCATCGCCATGACGCTCGCCGGCCATCCCGAGACGGTCGCGCCCCTCGGCACCGCCCTGACGGAGGACCAGCTCGGCCTGCTCTGGCGCCATGCCGACGAGCCGATCCTGTGCTTCGACGGCGACAAGGCCGGCCAGCGGGCGGCTTTCCGCGCCCTGGACATCGCGCTGCCGCTCCTGGAACCGGGTCGCTCGCTCCGAATCGCGCTGCTGCCGGGCGGCCAGGATCCCGACGACCTCCTGCGTTCGGGAGGCCCCACGGCCATCGACCAGGTCCTGACGGCGGCGCTTCCCCTCTCGGAACTGCTATGGCGGCGCGCCCTCGAATCAGGACCGGTCGACACGCCTGAGCGGCGCGCCGGCCTGACGCAGACGCTGCGCACGACCGTCGCGACGATCCGCGACGAGACCGTGCGCCGCTACTATCGCGACGACATCGAGGAGCGCCTGCGCGGCCTGTCGCCCCGCGGCGCCCGCGCCGCCGGGGGGGGCCAGCGCGGTCGCCAGCGCTTCACCCGGCCCGGCGAGCCCGTCTCGCCGCGCATCACCGGCAGCCCCAGTCCGTCGGTCACGGCCTCCGCAGGGTTCACCGGCGCCGCCTCGGTGCGCGAGGCAGTGATCGTCGGCAGCCTGCTGGCCCATCCCGAAATGCTCGCAGAGTTCGGCGAGGAGATCGCCGATCTAGATTTCGAGGATCCGGATGCCCGGGCGCTGTTGTCGGTCCTGCTGGCCTGCGCGGCCGAGGACGAGCACACGGCGCCGGAAGTGTTGCAGAACCGCATCAACCGCGCCGGACTTGCTACAGCGGCCGAGAGAATCCTCGCGCTGGCCCGCTCGCGGGACCGTACAACCCTGGCTCCGCATGCCGATCCCGCTCACCGCGCAGACGCGCTCCGACAAGCGATGATCTTGCACCGGCAGGCAGGAGCGCTACATAGCGAACTTCGCGAAGCACGGCAGGCGTTTGAGGACGATCCGACCGATGCCGGGTGGGCATGGCTCTGCGAAGTGAAGGCGAGGCTTGAAACCGTCATCGCCGCCGAGGCGGAGGCCGATGCACCGGTGTCGAGTGACTCGACGGCCGCGTGATCCCTGTGTCATGGCGGTGGCGGGGGGCGGTGTCCCGCCATAGTTAACAATCGGTCAAGCCTCGGGCTTGCATACGGAAACCGACGACTCAAGGCGACCGGAGCGATCCGGCGCCGATCTCATACAGCGGCGCCGACGGCGTAGACCGGCCTCATCGGGGCCTCCGCAACGCGCCGCGTGCGAAACAATAGGCTGATCATGGCGACGAAGGCAACGGAACGGGACGAGACGGACGCTGCCCCCGAGCAGCAGACCGACGGGCCGCTCCTCGACCTGACGGATGCTTCGGTCAAGCGGATGGTCAAGCTCGCCAAGAAGCGCGGCTACGTGACCTATGAAGAGGTCAACGAGGTTCTGCCCGAGGGCCAGTCCGATCCGGATCAGCTCGAGGACGTGCTGTCGCAGCTCTCCGAGATGGGCATCAACGTCGTCGAGGCCGAGGAGACTGACGAAGCCGCCGGCGAGAAGGCCGCAGAGGGCGAGGAAGAGGAGGCCGAGGGCGGCGAGGTCGCCGAGGTCGCTCCGGCCCGCGCCGTCACGGTCGCCACGACCACCAAGGAGCCGACCGACCGGACCGACGATCCGGTGCGGATGTACCTGCGCGAGATGGGCTCGGTGGAGCTCCTGTCCCGCGAGGGCGAGATCGCCATCGCCAAGCGCATCGAGGCCGGACGCGAGGCGATGATCGCGGGTCTCTGCGAGAGCCCGCTGACCTTCCAGGCCATCATTATCTGGCGGGACGAGCTGGTCGAGGGCAAGGTCCTCCTGCGCGACATCATCGATCTCGAGGCGACTTACGCAGGCCCCGACGGCAAGAACGCGCCGCAAATCGCCGAGGGCGAGGATGGCGGCGACGATGCCGAGCCGCCTGCGCCGCCCGAGGGCGGCGACGACGAGGACGACCTCGAGAACAACGTCTCGCTCGCCGCCATGGAAGCGGAGATCAAGCCGCGGGTTCTGGAGACCTTCGACGCGATCGCCGCGAATTACCGCAAGCTGCGCAAGTTCCAGATCGAGGGCACCGAGCGCAAGGCGGCCGGCGAGCAGAACACCCCGGCTCAGAACCAGAAGCAGGGCGAGCTCAAGGACATCGTCGTCGCCGACGTGAAGTCCCTGTCGCTGAACAACAACCGCATCGAGGCGCTGGTCGGCCAGCTCTACTCGATCAACAAGCAGCTGATCGGCCACGAGGGTCGGCTGATGCGCTTCGCCGAGAGCCACGGCGTGGCCCGCGACGAGTTCCTGCGCCACTACCAGGGCTACGAGCTCGATCCGAACTGGATGGAGCGCGTCGGGACGCTCGGCGGCAAGGGCTGGAAGAACCTGGTCGAGCGCGGCTCGAAGCAGGTGGCGGAGCTGCGCGCGCAGATCCTCGATCTCGCTTCCGAGACGGGCCTGGAGATCGGCGAGTACCGCCGCATCGTCAACATGGTCCAGAAGGGCGAGCGCGAGGCTCGGCAGGCCAAGAAGGAGATGATCGAGGCGAACCTGCGCCTCGTGATCTCGATCGCCAAGAAGTACACGAACCGCGGCCTGCAGTTCCTGGATCTGATCCAGGAGGGCAACATCGGCCTGATGAAGGCCGTGGACAAGTTCGAGTACCGGCGCGGCTACAAGTTCTCGACCTACGCCACGTGGTGGATCCGGCAGGCGATCACCCGCTCGATCGCCGACCAAGCCCGCACGATCCGCATCCCGGTGCACATGATCGAGACGATCAATAAGATCGTCCGCACCTCGCGCCAGATGCTGCACGAGATCGGCCGCGAGCCGACACCGGAGGAGCTGGCCGAGAAGCTGGCCATGCCGCTGGAGAAGGTCCGCAAGGTCCTGAAGATCGCCAAGGAGCCGATCTCCCTCGAGACGCCGATCGGCGACGAGGAGGACAGTCACCTGGGCGACTTCATCGAGGACAAGAACGTCGTCCTGCCGATCGACGCCGCGATCCAGTCGAACCTGCGCGAGACCACCACGCGGGTTCTTGCGTCGCTGACGCCCCGCGAGGAGCGCGTTCTGCGGATGCGCTTCGGCATCGGCATGAACACCGACCACACCCTTGAGGAGGTGGGCCAGCAATTCTCGGTGACCCGCGAGCGCATCCGTCAGATCGAGGCGAAGGCACTGCGGAAGCTGAAGCACCCCTCGCGCAGCCGGAAGCTCAGAAGCTTCCTGGACAACTGAGCCTGCGCCGCGGATCACGCGGCGCTTCCCCACCGACCGCGTTGCCTCGGCGCTGCGCGGCATCCAATCTGGCGCCATGCTCGAACGCCGCCCGCCAACGCCCGGATCCCCGACGGCCTTCGCGGACGGCTCGGAGGCCGACGACGTGCCCTTCGGCGCGCTCCAACCCTCCGTCGGCATCCGCGACTGGTTGCTCGGAGAGGGCGCCCGGATGCCCAACGCCGAGGAGATGCTCGCGGGCCTCGCGGAGCGCCTGATCGCGGTCGGCGTTCCCGTCGACCGGGCATCGACGGCGATCGACACCCTGCATTCGGAATATGCCGGCGTCGGCCGCATCTGGACCCGGGACGGCGGCACCACCGTGCGGCTGTTCCCGCACGGCGCGCGCTCGACGGATGCCTATCTCAACAGCCCGTTCCATACGGTTCACGAGACCGGCGAGTGGCTGATCCTCGACCTGTCGGAGACCCCGGACGACGCCTACGCGATCGTTCCGGACCTGAAGGCCGGCGGCTACACCCATTACGTGGTGGCGCCCCTGTTCTTCACGAACGGCACCCAGAACGGCATCACCTTCGCCACCCGGGCCCCCGCGGGCTTCCGGGACGACGACATCGCGATCCTGCGCTTCGTCATGCCGGCGTTGGCCGCCGTGATGGAGATGCGCGTCCTCAACAAACAGCTCGACCACGTGCTGCGGCTCTATGTCGGCGACGAGCCCCATCGGGCGATCCTGGCCGGGGACATCCGCCGCGGACAGGTGACCCGGATCCGATCGGCGATCCTGTTCGCCGACATGCGCGACTACACCCGCACCTCTGCCGACATGACCCCGGAGGAGGCCGTAGGCCTCCTCAACGTGTTCTTCGACTGCCTCGTGCCGCCGATCGAACGGGAGGGCGGCGAGGTCCTGAAATATCTCGGCGACGGCCTGCTGGCGATCTTCCGCGAATCGGGCGACGATCTCGGCGGTGCCGCCAAGGGTGCCCTGACCGCGGCTCAGCTCGCCCTGGCGGCCCTCGACGAGGCAAACGCCCTCCACCAGTTCCCCGTGCCAGTCGCCGCTGGCATTGCCCTCCACCACGGCGAGGCCGCCTACGGCAATGTTGGCTCCGGTTCCCGGCTCGACTTCACGGTGATCGGCCGCGACGTGAACCTCGCGAGCCGTATCGCACAGCTCAACCGCACCCTCGGCGAGCCATTGCTGATGTCGAAGCCGTTCGTGGATTTCCTCTGGGGGGATCCGATCCCGCTGGGCGAGCACCTGCTCAACGGTTTCGACGAACCCATGGCGGTGTTCCGGCCGAAGTTCCTGCGCCCGCGCAAGTCAAACTGAGGCAGGGTTGCAGCGGCCTGATGATTGGGCCCGCCGCTGCATGCAAGGATGCAGGGTCATCTCGTCGGAGCCACCTGGAACTGCGCCGAGAGGGCGGCATGACGCGCACAATCTCGGCGCAGCCAATCGAGGACGAACTCCGCGCTGTAGGCGGCTTGCTGACAACCCCAGACGGGTTCGATCATCTTGCCGAGCGCTGCCTTGGCTAGGTCGCCGGTCTGTGTTCGGACCTCGTCGGGCACCCCGGACTGAGCGAGTATCTCCAGGCATGTGAACAGACAGGCTCGATGCTGGTTTGTATAGTAGGCATGGATCGAGAATTCCTGCCGTAACCCGAAGACATAAACCCAAGGCTCGAGATCGATCCCTTCAGCAGGCAGCTGAAGCGAGAGACCGGCCTCGGCATAGTGAAATCCAGTGCGGAAGTCCTTTTTGTGCCTGCAATAGCGGCTCGCTCTGTGCCGTGCTTCAGCCCGTTCGGGGAGGATCCGTATCGCCCGATCGTAAAGCTCCAGGACACGATCCGGTGGCGCACCCAAGGTTTCGCGTATGCTGGCCGCACTGATGAGACTCTTGTATATCTCCTCGTCCCCATGCCCGAGGTCAGCCCGCTTCAGATAAAGATCAAGCGCTTCCCGCTCTCTTTCATTACTATGATAGTAATCTGCCAAGTAGAATGTGTACCTGGCACGCAGGAATGGATGCTTCTCCGACAAAAGCGCCTTTTCAAGGAGGGCGATGTCACGCGATGCGGTTTCATTGTCGCGTCGACGTGCCCCGTCATGGCCGCGACGGATCGACAGCGGCATGACCGACTGATCGGCCTGCCCGGTGCAGTGCAGGAATTCGTGGATCACACCGACGTATTCCCACGTCCTGGAATTGTCGATCAGCTGTCGACGCGTATAGTTATTCTCCGTATCGATTATCGTAAAGGCATAGGCCGCATGGCGAAGGTGCGGCATCGCGAATTGTTCCGGAATGATGAGCTCGTCATCGGCGTCGATGATGAGCGAATAGTGGGCGTACGGCCGCGCGAGTCGCAACGCCTCGGTCCGATTGAATGCGAAGTCGACCCATGGCCGCTCCACCAGTTGACCGGGCAGATCTGCCATCACCGCACGGACGAGATCCTGCGTCCCATCGGTTGATCCCGTATCGACGACAATCCAATGATCGATAATCGGCCGAACAGAGTCCAGACACCGCCGAATAACGTGCGCCTCGTTCTTCACTATCATCGCCAAGCAGATCTTTTGACCATAGTTATTCATAATCAAATTTGCCTTGACGCACGTTGACGATACAGAAAGACGCCTCATACCTCCTTTATCGCAAACAGACGGAACTCGCAAAACGGAGCATTTATTGTCGGCACGACCAAAAGTTGAAGATAAATGCAGGGTGCGCACGCTGGGAAAATTGTATAGACCTGTTCCAAAATTTGTCACTTAGGAAATATATACGCTCGAAATTTATATCAATCGACCAGTGACGCGCTTTATTCGATAGCCGATCATCGACGGCATCTCGAAGCCTTCAGCATCGGCGATGGGACCGGCGCATTGGCCGCGGCCGGAGAGCGGATCGGGTCCGCCCAACGGGTTCAAGCCGGCTTGGCAGGGACGTGTCGGATCGCCGGTCCGAACAGGCCCGGAGCGCTTTCAGCCCCGCAGCGTCATCGTCCCGCCGCTGACGCTGAAATCGCGCAGGCGCTTCAGGAACGACATGCCGAGCAGGCTTGTTGCCAGGCGTCCCCGCGGGATTACCACGGCCTCGACATCACGCACGGTGATCGATCCGACCTGCATCACGGCGATCCGGATCGGTGCAACCTGTACGGTCCCGTTTGCGGTGTTCCACACGCGTGTGAAGTCGCCGGGCGCGAGCCGGATCCCGATCCGCTCGGCATCTTCCTCCGAGAACGCGCAGGAACTCGCGCCGGTATCGACCATCATCGGCAGGGTGCGGCCGTCCATCAGGGCATTGACGAAGAAGTGGCCGTTGCGGCCGGACTGAAGTGCGACGCCCGCCACGGCACCGTCGACGACCGGAACCGACGCCGCGGGCAGGACGGGCGGCTCCGTCACCGGATGCGCCCGCTCCCGCAACTTCTGGAACGCCGTGGCAGACAGGAAGCCGATCGTGCAGACGACCACGAATGTGCGCACGGGTCCCACTCCGCCCGAAGGATCGTACCTGCTTTGACCGGGGATCTGTGAAGGGTCGGTGCTGCCTGCGGCTTCACTCTGCCGCGTCAATCGGATTTCGCGCGGCTTGGTATCCGAGCGGTGACTGCGACCGGCGAATGTCCGGCCTGCGGGGGCCGTCGGCCAGCATCGGGGTTGACCGGTGCAGCCCGGACGACCAAATCTCCTCTCGTTCCAGGGAGATCCCCGGCAAGGGGCTGAGAAACCGCTGGCACGTCCGTCAGGACCTGCGGCGCGGAAATCCTTCGAACCTGATCCGGCTCATACCGGCGTAGGGATTGGACCGCGGCCGCCCGAAAGGCAGGCCACAGCTTCTCACAGAAGCACACGGCCCGCTCCCCGCGACGTCAATCCGCGGAGATGCTTGTGCCCCTCGACAGACCTGCCTCACCGATTGGCCGCCGCCGCAACCCCGAGGGCGTCGTCGCGCCCGCCGTTCTGCCGGCGCGGACCGACGTCGCCGTCATCGGCGGCGGTCTGATCGGTCTGTCGATCGCATGGCGGCTCGCCCGGGCGGGCCGCGCCGTGACCGTTCTGGAGCGGGACACGATCGGGGCGGGCGCGAGCCTCGCGGCCACCGGCATGCTGGCCCCGGCCGCCGAATACGAGCCGGGCTCGGACCCGCTGCTGCCCCTCGCCCTCGAATCGCTCCGTCTCTGGCCTGAATACCGCCATGCACTGGAGGCTGAATCCGGCCGGTCCATCGACTATCGTCCCGATGGCACTCTGGTGCTGGCGGTCGGCCGCGACGAGGTCGAGCGCCTCCGCTTCCGCTACGATCTGCAGCGTCGGTCGGGTCTCGAGGCCACTTGGCTGCCGGGCAGCGAGGTCCGGCGTCTAGAGCCCGGCCTGCGCCCCTCCGTCACCGCCGGGATCCACTGCCCGCTCGACCATCAGGTCGATCCCCGTCTGGTCATGGACGCCCTCGCGGCGGCCTGCCGTGGGGCCGGAGTCGCAATGGCCGAGCGGACAGCCGTCACCGCCCTCGACTGGTCCGGTGGCCGCGTGACCGGCATCCGCGCCGGCGATCGCGTCGTGACAGCCGAAACCGTCATCCTGGCCACTGGCGCCTGGAGCGGGGAGAGCGGCCTGCTGCCTGACGCGCTCGCCCTGCCAGTCCGGCCGCTGAAGGGCCAGTCCGTGGCGCTGCGCACGACCGCCCGTACCGGCACGCTTGCCCGGATGGTCTGGACCGAGCAGGTCCATATGGCGCCGAAGAGCGACGGCCAGCTCATCGTCGGCGCGACCGTGGAGGATTGCGGCTTCCGGCCAGGTGTCACCGCGGGCGGGCTTTACGCCCTGCTGGAGGGTGCACGCAGGGTCCTGCCCGGTATCGAGGAGATGGAGGTCGAGTCCGTATGGAGCGGCTACCGCCCGACTTCGGACGACGACGCGCCGATCCTTGACGAACTCGCCCCGGGTCTCGTCGCCGCGACCGGCCACCACCGCAACGGCTACCTGCTCGCCCCCGTCACCGCCCAGGCCGTCGCCGAACTGGTGTTGCACGGCGCGCTGCCGGACGTCGCCCGTCCCTTCACGCGCGCACGTTTTGGCCAGCCGGAAGTCGTGAGGGCCTCGGCATGAAACTCGTCATCAACGGGGAGCCGCGGGACTGCGCGGCCGAGACGGTGGAGACCGTGTTCCGTCTCGAGGCGGAGGAGAGCGGGATCGAGAGCCCGCAGGGCGTCGCCATCGCGCTGAACGGCCGCGTGCTGCGCCGCCGCGACTGGGGCGAGACCCCGGTCGCGGAGGGCGACCGCATCGAGATCGTCCGCGCCATGCAGGGAGGTTGAGCATGGACCAGAGCCTTACGCCGCTGCGCCCCGAGAGCGAGGATGACAGCCTGGCCATCGCCGGGGTGCGCCTGTCGTCCCGGCTGTTCATCGGCACGGCCGGCTACCCGACGCAGGCGATCATGCGCGACGCCGTCCAGGCGAGCGGCGCCGAGGTCGTCACCGCCTCGATCCGCCGGGTCTCGCTCCAGGGACACGGTTCGGACACGGTCAAGATCCTGAAGGGCAAGCGCTTCCTGCCGAACACCGCCGGCTGCGAGACAGCCCGCGACGCGATCATGACCGCCGAGCTGGCACGGGAAGCCCTCGACACCAACTGGATCAAGGTCGAGGTGATCGGCGACCGGGAGACGCTCTATCCGGACGTCACCGAACTGATGGAGGCCTGCCGCCACCTCGTGGATGACGGCTTCGTGGTGCTGCCCTATTGCAACGACGACCCGATCATCTGCCAGCGCCTGGAGGATCTCGGCTGCGCCGCCGTGATGCCCATGGGCTCGCTGATCGGCTCGGGCATGGGCGTCGCCAACCCCGCCAATCTCGAGCTGATCTGCCGGCGCGCGAAGGTGCCCGTGGTGGTGGATGCCGGGATCGGCACTGCGTCCGATGCGGTGATCGCCATGGAACTCGGCGCCTCCGCCTGCCTGATCAACACCGCAATCGCCAAGGCCGACGATCCGGTGCGGATGGCCCGCGCCATGGGCCGGGCCGTGGAGGCCGGGCGCGATGCCTATCTCGCCGGGCGGATCCCCCGCCGCGGCCGTGCTGAGCCGTCGAGCCCGCAGCTCGGCCTCGTCGGCTCGTGAGGGTGCTGCCGTCGCCGCTGCTGGCGGTGACGGACCGGCACGGCCACACGCGGCCGCTTGCCGAGACTGTGCAGGCGGTCTTGGACGGCGGCGGGCGCTGGATCTGGTTCCGCGACAGGGATCTTGAGGCGGATGCCCGCCTGCGCCTCGGCGCGCGCGTGGCCGAATGCGTGCAAGCCGCGAACGCCGTCCTGACTGTCGGAGGCGATGTCGCGCTGGCGCGCGCCCTCGGTGCCGACGGCGTGCATCTCGGCGGTCGCTCGGGATCGGAGGCGATCGCGGCAGCGCGGGCCGTTTTGGGCGGGGCTGCGCTGATCGGCGTTTCCGCGCACACGCCGCAGGAGGTCGCGACTGCCGCGCAAGCCGGCGCCGACTACGTGACCCTCAGCCCGATCTACGCGACCGCGAGCAAGCCCGGCTACGGACCGGCGCTGGGCCTGACGGGACTCGCCGACAGCCTCGGCGCCGGCCTGCCCGTGGTAGCGCTCGGCGGTCTCGGTCCGGAGGCGGTCAGGTCCTGCCGCGCGGCAGGGGCGGCGGGTATCGCCATCATGGGCGGCCTGATGCGAGCCGCGGATCCGGCCGACGCGACACGGACGCTCTTGGAGGCCTGGAGCGCGGCGGAGACTTCAGCGGCGCGGACGGCCACCTGACCGTCTCCGTCGCCACGTGAAGAAACAGATGCCGTCTTTGCGAGCATAGCGAAGCAACCCAGGGACGCGCCACGTCCGGCGATGACGCGCCATCCGGGATCGCTTCGTTCCATGCGCAAGGACGGCCGATAATGCGGCTGCTCTAGGAGCTGGAAGGCCCGTAAGGCGGCCGCGGAATCGCCCGGTGGGCCGCCCGCAACGCTGCCGACCAGCGTTCGCGCAGATCGTGAAAATAGCCCTCGCCGGCCTCGATCCGGTGGTTCACCTCCAGCGTCAGCGCGTTCCGGCGCGCCAGGGCGATGTCGATCGGGAGGCCGACCCCGAGATTCGACCGCATGGTCGAATCCATCGAGACGAGGCTGACCTTCAGGGCATCGTACAGCTCGGTCGTATACTTCACCGCCCGGTCGAGGATCGGCTTGCCGTATTTATGCTCGCCGATCTGGAGGAACGGCGCGTCGGTGCTGCACTCGATGAAGTTGCCGGCCGAGTAGATCAGGTAGAGCCGCATCTCGCCGTTTCCGATCTGGCCGCCGAACAGCAGCGAGATCGAGAACCGGATATTGGCGGCCTCGAACCCATCCTTCTCGATCGATCGCACCCGCCGGATCGCCCGGCCGATGAGCTGCGCCGCCTGGAACATGGTCGGCGCCTCGACGAGCTTCTGCGGCGGCTCGCCGTCCTCCTCGCCGGGCACGCCCTCCTGGAGCAGGCTGAGCACCGACTGGGTGATCGAGAGATTGCCCGCGGAGGCGAGCATCATCACCCGCTCGCCCGGCACGTTGAAATGGTGGAGCTTGCGATAGGTCGAGATGTCGTCGAGCCCCGCATTGGTGCGGGTATCGGCGACCATGACCAGCCCTTCCTCGACTAGGACACCGACGCAGTAGGTCATCGTCTTCGGGCCCTCGTGCGGTCGGCGGACCGATGTCTGAACGATCAGGATTGAGCGGAAGCCCTGCCTTGCTCGACCCGAAGCTTCACGTCCAGTGTCTCGGTACCACCCCCGGTGCGGCTGCCGCGGATCGGCGCCGCACCGAGGTAGTCCAGACCCGTGGCAACACGGATGTAATTGTCCGCCGGACTGACGTCGTAGCACGGGTCGAAGGCCACCCAGCCGAGAACCGGGACCAGGGCCTCGACCCAGCCGTGGGGCGCCTCGACATCCGCCTGCCCGTCATCCCGCGCCCGGTAGCCGGCCACGTAGCGGACCGGGATGCCGATGTGGCGCGCGGCGGCGATGAAGACGTGGGCGAGATCCTGGCAGACGCCGCGCCCGGCCGCGAAAGCCTTGCCGGCCGGGACGGCACTGGTGGCGGGACCGGGCTCGTAGGCGACGGCGTTCTGGACCGCACCCATCAGCCGGTGAAGCAGGGCCAGGACAGCACCGTCTCCTTCCGTGGCGACGCGCTCGGCGAAGGCTTGCAGCTCCGGGCTCGCCGCGCACAGGTCCGTGTCGCGCAGGTAGAACTGATCCGGCAGTCGCTCCACCGTGCCGCGGACGATGCCGTTCGTGTCGTCGGTATCGACCTCGCCGGTGACCCGGATGGTCAACGCGTCGGCCGGTTCGTCCGGGGTGAACCAGTGGACGACGTTGCCGAACCCGTCCTCGCGGGCGGTCAGGCGCCCGTCGACGGTGGTGTCGATCCGCCACGTGCGGACGTACTGCCCATCATGATCGCGCGGCGTCAGGCGCAGGACCTGCACCAGCCCGCGGGCCGGCTGCTCGTAGGTGTAGATGGTCTCGTGAACCACGCGGATGCGCATGCGCTGTCCCGTCCGTCTCGTTCAGCCGACCAGATACTGCTTGGCGATCGCTTCGCCTACGCTGTTGTTCTCGGCAATGAACGCCTCCACGAACTCGTGCAGCCCCCCGGCGAATACCCGGTTGATGTCCTCGCCGTCGAGCTTCGCGAGCATGTTGCCGGCGAGCCGCTGGCTCGGACCCCGGCGGCCGTACGCGTCGGCGATCAGGTCGAGATACTCGACGATGACGCCGTAGCAGTTCGCGAAGGACCGCGGCATCTGCTTGTTGAGCATCAGGAGGTCGGCCACCAGCACCGGCTTGATGCTCTCCCGGTAGACCCAGTGATAGGCGTTGAACGCCGACACTTCGCGCAGGATCGTGGTCCACTGGAAGTAGTCAAGGCTGCCGCCCACCGTCTCGTCGTGCGGCAGCAGGATCTGGTACTTCACGTCGAGGATGCGGGCGGTGTTGTCGGCGCGCTCGATCGCGGTGCCGAGCCGAGTGAACCAGAAGGCGTCATTGCGCAGCATCGTCCGGAAGGCCGAGCCGTCGAAGGTCAGCGAGACGGTCTTCACCCAGTCGAGGAAACGGCCGAACTCGTCGCGGTTGAGGTCCTTGCCAGCATAGTTGCGCAGCTCCAGCCACGCGCCGTTGATCGCGTCCCACATCTCGGTGGTGAGGGCGGTGCGCACCGAGCGGGCGTTCTCGCGGGCCGCCTCGATGCAGGAGCGGATCGAGGACGGGTTGTGCGGGCTGAAGGCCAGGAAGTCGCAGACCGTGTCGGCGTTCACCGCGCTGTAATGGGTCTTGAAGGCGTCCGGATCGCCGGCCGAGGCGAGGGCCGACTCCCACTCGTTGCCGCCGCCGCCGCCGTAGCTCGTCGGCAGCGAGGCGAAGCGGTGCGCCGCGTCGAGGATGCGGGCGACGAAGTCGGCCCGCTCGACGTAGCGCGAGAGCCAGAAGAGGTTGTCGGCAGTCCTGGAGAGCATCGGTCTTCAGCCAAGTCGTGCGGACCACGATGTCCGCGCCTCGGAACGTCCGGACGTTGTGGACCTCAGGCGTCGAGCACCCAGGTGTCCTTCGTGCCACCGCCCTGGCTGGAATTGACCACCAGGGAGCCCTCCTTCAGCGCCACCCGGGTCAGGCCGCCCGGCACGATGCGGATCTGGTCGGCGCCGCACAGCACGAAGGGCCGCAGGTCGACGTGGCGCGGTGCGACTCCCGAGGCCACGAAGGTCGGGCAGGTTGAGAGCGACAGGGTCGGCTGCGCGATGAACCCGTCCGGTGCGTGCTTGAGCTTCTTGGCGAAGTCGTCGATCTCGCGCTTGCTGGCATGTGGGCCGACCAGCATGCCGTATCCGCCGGAGCCGTTCACCTCCTTCACCACCAGCTCGGAGAGGTTATCCATCACGTAGGCGAAGGAATCCTTCTCGCGACACCGGTAGGTCGGCACGTTGTGCAGGATCGGCTCCTCGCCGGTGAAGAACTTCACGATCTCCGGCATGTAGCTGTAGACCGCCTTGTCGTCCGAGATGCCGGTCCCGACCGCGTTGGCCAAGGTCACGGAGCCGCGCTCGTAGGCATTCATCAGCCCCGGTACGCCGAGGACCGAATCCGGGCGGAAGACGAGGGGATCCAGGAAATCGTCGTCGAGGCGGCGGTAAATCACGTCGACCCGCCGCGGCCCCTCGGTGGTGCGCATGTAAACCACGTCGTCCTTGGTGAAGAGATCGGACGCTTCCACCAGCTCGACGCCGAGCTTGTCGGCCAGGAACGAGTGCTCGTAGAACGCCGAATTGTAGCGCCCGGGGGTGAGCAGCACGACGGTCGGGTCCCGCGCCGCCGAGCCCGGTGCGAGGCTGCGCAGGGTGGCGAGCAGCGCGTCCGGGTAGTTCTCCACCGGCGCAACCCGATGCTTGGAGAACAGGTCCGGGAACAGGCGCAACATCACCTCCCGGTTCTCCAGCATGTATGAGACGCCGGACGGGATGCGGGCATTGTCTTCCAGCACGAAGAAGTCGTTCTCGCCGGTCCGGACGATGTCGATGCCGGCGATGTGGACGTAGAGGTCGTGCGGCACGCGGAAGGAGCGCATCTCCATGCGGTAATGGGCGTTCCGGTAGACGAGGTCGGCCGGGATGATGCCGGCCTTGATGCATTCCTGCGCGCCGTAGATGTCCTTCAGGAACAGGTTGATGGCGGTGACCCGCTGCTTCAGCCCGCGTTCCAGGAAGGCCCATTCCGGCTTGGTGATCACCCGCGGGATGATGTCGAATGGGATCAGCCGCTCGGTCGACTCGTTGTCGCCGTAGACCGCGAAGGTGATGCCGATCCGGCGGAACAGCAGCTCGGCCTGGCTGCGGCGGGTGTTGAAATGCTCGGGCGGCGTCGCGTCCAGCCAGGCCTTCAGCTGGCCGTAGGCGTCACGGACGGCAGCCGGATCGGCAGCGCCGATCCCGTTCATCTCGTCGAAGGCCGTCACCGCCATCTCGCTCCTCCCGTGCGCTCCCGCTCTTGAGGCAAGAGGCGCGCCACGCGTTCATGGCTATAGCCACGGGCGATAACGCTCAAGGCGGCCGGAGGATCAGATCAGCTTCAAACCTTTCAGGCTGGCATGGCCGTTTCGGCCGAGAATCACGTGGTCGTGCACGACGATCTTCAGCGGCGCCAGCACCGTCAAGATTTCGCGGGTCATCGCCACGTCGGCGGCGGAGGGGGCCGGATCGCCGGACGGGTGGTTGTGGGCCAGGATGATCGCGGTCGCCGACAGCTCCAGCGCCCGCCGGGCGACCTCACGGGGATAGACCGGCGCGTGATCGACGGTGCCGCGCCCCTGCACCTCGTCGGCGATGAGGTGGTTGCGCTTGTCGAGGAACAGGACGCGAAATTCCTCGCGCGGGGCGAACGCCATGGTGGCACGCAGGTACTCGTGCAGCGCGCTCCACGAGGCCAGCAGCGCCCGCTCGCGGATCGCGCCGCGGGCGACGCGCCGGGCTGCGGCCTCGATCACCTTGAGGTCCGATGCAACCCCCGCACTCACGCCCTCCACCTCCATGAGCCGTGCCGGCTCGGCGCTCACCACCTCGGCGAAGCTGCCGAACCGAGCGACCAGCGCCTTGGCGAGGGGCTTCACGTCGCGCCGCGGGATCGCCCGGAACAGGACCAGTTCCAGCAATTCATAATCGGGCAGCGCGTCGGGGCCTGCCGCGGAGAACTTCTCCCGCAGGCGGTCGCGGTGGCCGTGATAATGCGGCGTCTCCTTCTCGACCGAGGACGAAACGGCGCTGTCGGCGAACAGCCCCGCCTCGCCGTCGTCCGGCGCCCCCGTCACGGCCGCTCAGGCCGCCGGATTGACGGGCTGATGAAGCCCCTTCGGCGAGATCGTGAAGATCTCGACGCCGGTCTCGGTGACGCCCACGGTGTGCTCGAACTGGGCGGAGAGCGACCGGTCCCGGGTCACGGCGGTCCAGCCGTCGCCCAGCACCTTCACGGCGGGCCGCCCGAGATTGATCATCGGCTCGATCGTGAAGAACTGGCCGGGCTTGAACGGGACGTCGTAGCTCGCCTCGACGTAGTGCAGGATCGTAGGGGCATCATGATAGGTGCGCCCGAGCCCGTGGCCGCAGAAATCGCGCACCACTGAGCAGCGCTCGCCCTCGGCGAAGGATTGGATCGCCCGGCCGATGTCGTTGGTCGAGCCGCCAGGCTTCACCGCCGCGACGCCGCGCATCAGTGCCTCGTAGGTGATCTCGCACAGGCGCTGAGCCTTCCGCGGCACTTCGCCGACATAGGCCATCCGACTCGAATCGCCGTGCCAGCCGTCGAGGATCAGGCAGATGTCGAGATTGACGATGTCGCCCTCGCGGAGCGGCTTGTCGTTGGGAATGCCGTGGCAGACCACGTGGTTGATCGAGGTGCAGATCGACTTCGGATAGCCGCGATAGAGCAGCGAGGCCGGATAGGCGCCGTGATCCATCGCGAAGGTGTAGGCGAGCTTATCGAGTTCCTCGGTCGTGACGCCGGGCTGCGTCGCCTCCATCAGCAAGTCGAGGGCCTCGGCCGTGAGCCGCCCCGCCCGGCGCATGCCTTCGAAACCCTCGGGACCGTGGATCGGCGGTTCCGGAGCGCGGCGCGCACCCTGCGCACTGGCTTGTTCCTGCTGCATGGTCGGGACTTTTTTTCGCGGCGGCGTCTATCGGGCGTCGCTCTATGTACGGTGCGGGGCGCGGGAGGCCAAGCCGCGTCGGCGGACGGTCGGGCGAGGCTTGCGCCGGCCGCGGGGCTGGCGGCATAAGCGGCCACGAGACGCCCGGGAGCGCGCAGGCAGATTCGCCGCGCACTCCGTCGCGGGGCAGGCGAGGGCCGGATGGCAGGCAAGGCGGTACCGCACTTCCACAACGAGCCGGGCGTGCCGGTGATCACCGTGGGCGTGAAGGAGTTCATGTGCATCGGCGCTTTGCCGCCGTTCGACCACCCGCACGTGTTCCTCGACATGGGCGCCGACAGCGAGATCATCTGCCAGTATTGCTCAACGCTCTATCGCTACCGCGCCGGCCTCAAGGCCGACGAGGCGGAGCCGCAGGCCTGCGTGTGGCGGGACGACGCCAAGCTCGCGGCGGAGTAGGCGCCGCCCACCGTGCCCTCTGGCAATCCATCTCTGCGGATCGGGATCGTCGGGGCCGGGATCGGCGGCCTCACGGCAGCCTTGGCGCTGTCGGATGCCGGCCATTCCGTCACGATGATCGAGCGGCGGACCGGCTTCAGCGAGGTCGGAGCCGGGATCCAGATCTCGCCCAATGCCAGCCGGGTTCTGGCTGGCCTCGGGCTCTCGGCAGCCCTGCGCCGCGCGGCGAGCGAGCCGCCCTCGGTGGAGGTGCGGGCTCTCGACAGCGGCCGCCGCATCGGCGGCGTGGCGCTCGGGGCGCAGGCGCAGAGCCGGTTCGGCGCGCCCTACTACGTCATCCACCGCGCCGATCTGCAGACGCTGCTGCTCGACGCGCTCCGGAGCCGCTCGGCGATCCGCCTGATGATGGGCCGCACCGTGACGGCCGTCGCCCAGACGGCCTCCGAGGCTGTCCTCACCGTCGAGGGCGCGAGCGGGGCCCAGCCTGTCGGCTTCGACCTCGCGATCGGGGCGGATGGGCTGCGGTCGCGCCTGCGCACCCATCTCGATTCGGCGCCGCTGCGCCCCGGTCAGGCCGCGGCGTGGCGGGCGCTGATCCCCATGGAGGCGGTGTCGCCGGATCTGCGCGGCGCCGCGACCGGGCTGTGGCTCGGCCGCGGCCGGCACGTGGTGCATTACCCGGTTCGGGACAGCCAGTTCCTCAACGTCGTGGCCGTGGTTCCCGAGGCGGTGGGCGACGAGGATTGGGGCCGCCTCGGGGATCCGGCCGTGCTGCGCGGCCATCTGCGCGGCTGCGCCGGCCCTCTGCGCGACCTCCTGAGCCTGCCGGATTCCTGGCTGGTCTGGTCGCTCGCGGACCGGGCCGTCGCACGCCCGCTCGCCCGAGACCGGCTCGCGCTGATCGGCGATGCCGGCCATCCGGTGCTGCCCTACCTCGCTCAGGGGGCAGCCCTGGCGATCGAGGATGCCGCGATTCTGACGCGCACCCTCGCCGACCACGCGGATGTGCCGGCGGCGCTCGCCGCGTTCTCGGATGCGCGGACGGCCCGGGCGCGACGGGTCCAGAAGGCGGCGCGGAGCAACGGCCGGACCTATCATGCCGGCGGGCTGGTGGCGCTCCTGCGCAACGCGGTGATGGCCCGACTCGGCCCGGACGGGATGCGCGACCGCTACGCCTGGCTCTACGGCTGGACGCCTCCCGCTTGATCGGACCCGTCGCCCCCGCTACCGAGGGCGCATGCGGACGTGGCGGAACCGGTAGACGCACGAGACTTAAAATCTTGCGGCCGCAAGGCCGTGCGGGTTCGAGTCCCGCCGTCCGCACCAACCCGCGATCGCGATCCGCCGTTCGGCGCGGTCGCATGCGGCACGCCACCCATTTGGATCCGGGATGGGCCGCCGCCGAGCGGCGCGACGGAGGAAACGGCGTGGTCTACGTGCTGATCATCATGCTCGCCGGCTCGGGCTCCGCGATCGGATCCGTCGAGTTCAACACCCAGCAGGCCTGTGAGGCCGCCGCGAAGCAGATCGCGGAAGCGGAACGGCCCTATGGCGGGGCCTCCCCGGTCACCGTGTGCGCGCCGAAGGGTTGAGAAGCCGACCGGTCCGCCGCAGGTGATGGCTCACATTTGAACGATCGCCGAAACCGGCTCTTGTCGACTCCCTGGCAGGATCTCGGCCGGGAGATTCCGGCATGATCGACGCCCTTCAGACCGCCACGACAGGCATGACCCGGGCCACCGATCGGCTCGGGAAAGCCGCTGAGACCATCGCGGCAAGCGGCGCCCCGGTCGGCGACACGGCCCTGCCGCCGGCCGCCCAGGTGGATCTCTCGGGGGCCGTCGCGGACCTGATCGGGTCGAAGTCGGCCTTCGCGTTGAACGCCGCGGTGGCGCGCACCAGCGACCGGATGATGGGGCAGCTCCTCGACATCAGCGCCTGAGGGCGGGAAGGGCGAGGCCCGCCAGGATCGCGGCCGCCGCGAAGAGCAGCGCCACACCGACGAGGCGGTAGGCGACGACCCCCACCACGCCGCCGGTCAGGAAGGCGCCGACGGTCAGCAGGTACAGCCTCAGCCGCACGGGATCGTGGGGCTTCAGCGCATCGGGTCCGGACGTGCCGCGATCAAGCCGGCGCGCGAGTTCGATGCCGATATCGGTGATCATGCCGGTCACATGCGTGGTCCGCACCCGCGACTCGGAGATCTTGGTCACGGCCGCGTTCTGCAGGCCCAGAACGAAGCTCAGGCCGAGAACGAGGGCGTGGCTCCGCGCCGGCTCGTGAAGCGGCAGCACGAGCAGGCCAACTGCGACGAGGAGTATCGCCTCGATGAAGACCCCGTAGGCATAGGCGCCCGGGTGGGCCCCGCGACGGCGCCGCCGGATCAGCAGCGTCGCGGTGGCGGCGCCGAGGACGAAGAGGATGACGAGCAGGCCGGCCTGCGCGGCCAGGATGAGGTCGCCCGTGCCGGTCCGATCGGAAATCGCCGAAACGTTCCCGGTCATGTTCGAGGCGTAGAGGCCGACCGCGTAGAACCCGGCGGTGTTCAATGCGCCGGCTACAGCCGCGAGGGACAGGGCGAGCGCCCGGTCGGCCTCCGGGGTGCGCGTCTCGCCTTCGTGGACCAGCATGGATTCGTCGGTTGGTTGCGGAGGCCGGATTCGGCCCGGCGCCGCTGTCTTAAGCCAAGCTCCCGGGCGCCGTCACGGCGCCCGGAGCGACCCGCACCTCACCAGCCGCGATAGCCGTAGCCGCCATCCCAATCCCCGTGCCAGTGGCGGGCAGGGCCGTAGCCGACGGGGACCCGTTCGTAGGTCACCGTCCGGCGGGTGGCGTAGACCGGCGCGTCCTCCTCGTAGGCGCGGTAGGCCGGGGCCGGCCGCACGACCACGCGGGTGGGAGCATAGCCGTAATCGTCGTAGCCGTAGTCGGGCGCCGCATGGGCCTGGGTCGCGGCGCCGATCAGCGCTCCGGCCGCGAGGCCGCCGATGATGCCGGCCGCGATGGCGCCGCCACCGCGGGCCTCGGCGGTCGTGGAGGCCAGGGTGCCCGCGCCGATCAGCGCGGCGGCCGAGAGCAGAGCGATGCGTGTCATGACCTGTCTCCGGAGAAAGCGCGGAGCACCTGCGGCGCCCCGGATCACGAGAGACACGGTGCCAGGCCCGCGCTGCACCGAAGCTGAAGCCGCCCTGCAGGCACTGTTCAGCTTGCCGGCCCCGCGTCCGGATCCGGGGCGGTCCGGATGTAGCCGCGGGAGATCAGGCGGCTGCGCTCGCGCGTGCGCCGCTCGGCCTCCATCAGGTCGGACAGGGCGTCGGCGATCGCGCACCGCAGGGCGATCCCGGCATCGCCGCCGGCGAAGCCGAGATACGCCGCGCTGATCGCCTCGACGGGGCAGGCGTGATCGTCGCGCCGGGCCAGGACCTGGGTCAGCATCGGGTTCTCCTTCGTCGCATCCGGGAACGAAAAGAGAACAAGCCATAAAGGTTAACGTTCCGTCAACGTCCGCCGGATCGTCGGCCCAAACCCATGCCAACCCTGTGGAAAACCCTGATTCCGCCGCCGAACCGCTGTGGATAACCCGGCTCACTCCGGCATCCGCGGCAGGGGCTTGCCATCTGAGGGAATCGCGTAGCGCGCCGCATTCAATTCCATGGCGAGGAATGTGTAGTAGCCGGAGATCGCCGCCAGATCGACGACGCCGGGCTTGCCGAACCGGGCCTCGGCGCGCGCGAAGGTCGCGTCGGAGACGCGCTTCGTGTCCTGAAGCTCGGCGGTGAAATCGTAGACGAGGGTCTCGTCGTCGCTCATCTTGGCCGGCCGGCGTCCGTCACGGATCGCCGCGATGATGTCGGCGGAGATGCCAGCCTTCTCGGCGATCGGCGCGTGGACGTACCACTCGTAATCCTGCGTCCAGCGGCGAGCGGTCATCAGGATCACTAGCTCCGAGAGCGTGGTACCGATCTTCGGCTTGAAGCGGAGGTAGTCGCCCATCGAACGCGCGAGCGTCATCACCTCGGGCGAGTACATGAGCGGTTCGAACGGCCCAAAGGGTGGCTTGCCGCGCGCCTGCGCGAAGGCCTCGGCGGCCTGCTTCTGCTCGGTTGTGTAATCCTGGGGCGGAATGGTCGGCAGCCGGTCCTGCGCCCGCGCCGCGGTGGTCGCCAGCGGCAGGGCCAGGGAGATGGCGGCAAGGGTCAGCGCGCGGCGGCGGAGGGTCATCGTTTCGCTCCCGTTGGATCTGTGCAGTCGCCGCCGCACGATTGCGGCGGTGCCGCGCGGCCGCCAGGGCCCGGGACGGGAAGCCCGTGTCGAATCCCGCGCGGCGTCATGGAAACGCCGGACGCCTCGCGGACCCGGGTCCGGACGGTTGCGCTCGGCGCAGCGCCGCGCCATCAGCGGCCGCGATGGCCGGTCCCGCACCCGTGCTGCCGATCGAGGCGGCGCTCCCTGATCTGCGTCGCGCGCTCGCCGCGCGGAATGTCGCCGTCCTTGTGGCGCCCCCAGGCGCCGGCAAGACGACCCGCGTGCCCCTCGACCTCCTCGCGGCGCCCTGGCTCGACGGGCGCAGGATCATCCTGCTGGAGCCGCGCCGCCTCGCCGCACGGGCCGCCGCCGCCCGAATGGCGCAGACGCTCGGCGAGCCGGTCGGCGGCAGGGTCGGCCTGCGCGTCCGCCTCGGCTCAAAGATCACCGCGCGGACGCGGATCGAGGTGGTCACCGAGGGCGTGTTCACCCGGATGATCCTGGACGATCCGGAACTCTCCGGAATCGGCGCGGTCCTGTTCGACGAGTTCCACGAGCGCTCCCTGGACGCCGACCTCGGTCTGGCCCTGGCCCTCGACGCGCAGGGCGGCCTGCGGGAGGATTTGCGGATCCTCGTCATGTCGGCGACGCTCGACGGCGCGCGGGTCTCGCGCCTGATGGGCGACGCGCCCGTCGTGACCTCCGAGGGTCGCGCTTTCCCGGTAGAGACCCGGTACGTGGAGCGCGATCCGAACCGGCGGATCGAGGATTCGGTGGCCGAGGTCACTTTGCGCGCCCTGCGGGCGGATCCCGGCTCGATCCTGGTGTTCCTGCCCGGACAGGCGGAGATTCGCCGGACCGCCGACCTGCTGGCCGAGAAGGTCGGATCCGACGTGCAGATCGCGCCCCTCTATGGGGCGCTGACGCCCGCCGAGCAGGACCGGGCCGTCGCCCCCGCATCCGCCGACACCCGGAAGGTCGTCCTCGCGACCAGCATCGCCGAAACCTCTCTGACCATTGAGGGCGTCCGGATCGTGGTCGATTCGGGGCTCGCCCGGGTCCCGGTCTACGAGCCGGGCCTCGGCCTGACCCGGCTGGTCACGGCCCGCGCCTCCCGCGCCTCCGTGGACCAGCGCCGGGGCCGCGCCGGCCGGACCGAGCCCGGCTTGTGCTGGCGGCTCTGGTCCGAGGCGGGCACCAACGCCCTCGAGCCGTTCACGCGGCCGGAGATCCTGTCAGCGGACCTCGCCGGGCTCCTCCTCGACTGCGCCGCCTGGGGCGTGACCGACCCGTCCGCGCTCGCCTTCCTCGACCCACCCCCCGCACCCGCCCTGGCGGAGGCCCGCGCCCTGCTGACCGAACTCGGCGCGCTCGATGCCGACGGCCGGCTGACGCCGGTCGGCGCGCGACTGCGGGCGCTGCCTCTGCCGCCGCGGCTCGCCCGGATGGTCACGGTCGCGGCCGGCACCGGCCAGGCGCGCGCCGCGGCCGACCTCGCCGCCGTCTTGGTGGAGCGCGGCCTCGGCGGCGACGGCCTCGACCTTGACGAGCGGGTCGAGCGGTTCCGCCGCGACCGAGGCGGCCGCGCCGCCGACATGCGCCGGCTCGCCGAGAGCTGGGCCCGGATCGCCGGGGCGGGCGGTCGCGCGAGCCCGGAGGCCGGCCCGGTCGCCGCCGGGCCGCTCCTGGCGCTCGCCTACCCCGATCGGGTGGCGCGGGCTCGCGGCCGCGAGGGTGAGTTCGTGATGGCGAGCGGCCGGGCCGGGCGCCTCGACCCGGCGAGCCCGCTCGCCCGCGAAACCCATCTGGTGATCGCCGATCTTGCCGGAGCGGCCGGAAACGCCCGGATCCTGGCCGCGGCGGCGATCGGGGCCGAGGCGGTCGAGCGGCTGTTCGCCGACCGGATCGAGTCCCGCACCGAGATCTCCTTCGATCCGCAGGCCGCCGCCCTGCGGGCGCGGGCGGTCCGTCGGCTCGGCGCCGTCACACTTGGGGCACGGCCGCTGCCGGTGCCGTGCGACCTGGTCAGCGCTGAGATTCTGGCGCGCGGCATCGCGGAACTCGGGATTGACCGCCTGCCTTGGACGCCGGCCCTGGCGCAATGGCGGGCCCGGGTGACCTTCCTCCACGCGGCCGAGGGCGCGGCCTGGCCCGACCTGTCGGACGCGGCGCTGGCCCGGACGGCGGAGACGTGGCTGGCGCCGTCTCTCGTGGGTCGCGCCGCACTGGCGTCGGTCACACCGAGCGACCTCGCGGACGCCCTGCAGGTCTTGCTGCCCTGGGACCTGCGCGCCCGTCTCGACGCGGAGGCACCGACCCATGTCGAGGTGCCGACCGGCTCGCGCATCCCGGTGGATTACACGTCCGAGGAGCCCGCGCTGTCAGTCCGGGTCCAGGAGCTGTTCGGCCTCGACCGGCATCCCAGGGCTGGCGGCCGACCGCTGGTCCTGCACCTGCTGTCGCCGGCTCAGCGACCGATCCAGATCACCCGTGACCTGCCGGGCTTCTGGCGCGGATCCTGGGCGGCTGTGCGGTCCGAGATGCGCGGGCGCTATCCGCGCCATCCCTGGCCGGAGGATCCGCTCAACGAGGCGCCGACCCGCCGGGTCAAGCCCCGGGGAACCTGACGGCCAAAACGCCCTTCTCCCGCATCGGCACGAACGGACCGGACGCGATGACAACCGAAACGGATGCCCTCGATCCCGCCGGCCACGGCTGGGCCCTGGTGGAGGACAAGGGCTTCATCGCCCATGTCGGGCCGCTGCATCTCAGGCGCGCGGACGGCGCTTACGCGTTCCGGGCGGAGCAGAAGCACGCCAACCTGATTGGCGTGGTCCATGGCGGCATGCTGATGAGCTTCGCCGACCGCGCGCTTGGCGAGACCGCGATGCGGGCGGCGGACGGCGCCAATTGCGTGACCATCCAGCTGGAGATGAAGTTCATCGATGTCGGCCGCCTCGGCAATTGGATCGAGATCCGGCCTCAAGTGGTCAAGCGCACCGGCTCCCTCGTGTTCATGCGCGGCGACGTCCGCGACGGCACCCGGCTCCTCGCCTCGGCGGACGGGGTCTGGAAGATCCTCCGGCGCCGGCCGGATTGACCGGCGCAGGACATTGGTCCTAGCCTGTCGGCGCGCATCGCGGAGAATTTGCAGGATGCGCGATGGAGAATCGCATGCGGCCGTCGCAGACCGACGCATCCGGGATCGAGGCGGAGCGCGGGCTCCCTCCGCCCTCCCGACGCGCGATCCTCGCAGGATTAGGCGCCTTCGCCGCGACGGCCGGTGACGCGGCGGCGCAGCCCGAACCGCCGAGCACGGTGACGCGCCCGCCGCGCGATTTCCGGCCGGGCGCGGCCCCGACCACCTACTTTACCGATCCGGACGTGATCGCGGTCGACCCGGCCTTCGAACCCTACATCGTGCCGAACAGCGCCATCCGCCGACTCTGGACCGGCGCCCTCTGGGCGGAGGGGCCGGCCTGGAGTGCCGTTGGCCGCTACCTCGTCTGGAGCGACATCCCGAACAACCGTCAGATGCGCTGGCTGGAGGAGGACGGGCACGTCTCCACCTTCCGGATGCCGAGCAACAATTCCAACGGCAACAGCTTCGATCGCCAGGGGCGGCAGCTCAGCTGCGAGCACGCCACCGGGCGCGTCGTGCGCTACGAGCTCGACGGTTCGGCGACGATCCTGGCCGATTCGTTCGAGGGCAAGCCGCTGAACTCGCCCAACGATGTCGTTCAGCACCCGGACGGCGCTTACTGGTTCTCCGATCCGCCCTACGGCGCGCTGCTCTACGAGGGCCTGCCCGACGCGGCGGGCGGGCCGAGCAACCCGCAGGGCCATCTCGATCCGCGGCTCGGGCAGCCGGCCGGGACCGTCCTGCGGCGACGTGCGCTCCCGAACGCGGTCTACCGCATCGATCCGTCCGGGCGGATCGATCGTGTGCTCACCGATGATGAGGTGCCCGATCCGAACGGCCTGTGCTTCTCGCCCGATCACCGGACGCTCTACGTCTGCTCCACGGGGAAGGGGCCGGGGGATACCGGGCCCGGCGGCAAGGGCGAGATCTACGCCTTCGACGTCGGGACCGGGGCCGCGCTCTCGAACAAGCGTCTCGTCTCGGATTGCGTCGTGGACGGGGTGAAATGCGGGCCTGACGGTCTGCGGGCCGATGTCGACGGCAATCTCTGGGTGTCCAGCAATGCCGGCCGGGCCGTGGGCTACAACGGCGTGACCGTCTGGACGCCGAAGGGCAAGCTCATCGGGCGGATCCGCCTGCCGGAAGTGTGCGGGAATCTCACCTTCGGCGGCCCCAAGCGCAACCGCCTGTTCATGGCGGCGAGCCAGTCGCTCTACGCCCTGACGGTGAACACCCAGGGTGCCGGGCCGTCCTAGAGTCGCGGCCCTCACCCGGCCCGCGCGTCGGGCCGGCGGTTGAGGCTCCGCAATCCGGGACGGAACCGGGGCCGATCCTTCGGTCGGCCATGGCTGACCGGGCACCGACACGCTATCTGTGTCGGGCATGAGCGAGGATCCCGCCCCAGACCCGACCTTGAGCCGCCTCAGCGCGGCCCTCGGGGGCGTGCCGACGCGCGGGCTGCCGCCGGTGGAGCGGTGGGACCCGCCTTATTGCGGCGCCATCGACATCCGCATCGCCGCGGACGGGACGTGGCATCACAACGGCTCGCCGATCCGCCGGGACAAGCTGGTCAAGCTCTTCGCCTCCATCCTGCGGCGCGAGCCCGATGGCCGGACCGTCCTGGTCACGCCGGTGGAGAGCGTCGGCATCGCCGTCGACGATGCGGCCTTCGTGGCCGTCGAGATGGCCGTCGACGGCACGGGCAAGGGGCGACGCATCTCCTTCCGCACCAACGTGGACGATCTCGTGAGCGTCGATGCCGAGCACGCCCTCCGCTTCGAGGAGGGATCGGACGGGGCGCTGAAGCCCTACCTCCATGTCCGCCGCGGGCTCTGGGCGCTCGTCACTCGGGCGCTCACCTACGACCTCGTCGATCTCGCCGAGGAGCGCGTCGTCGACGGCGAGCCGTGGCTCGGCCTGTGGGCCGGCGGCACCTTCCATACCATCGCGCCGGTCGCCGCCGCGTGAGCGACCCGCTCGCCGACTTCCTCGCCCGTGCCGCGGCCGGCCTGTCGCCGGATCCGCCGCGGCCGGACGATCCGACCTCCAACCCGCGTGGCGACCACAGCCTCGACCCCGACGGCTCGGCCGTGATGCCGCCACCGCCCCATCGCCGGGCCGCCGTCCTCGTGCCAGTCGTGCGGCGTGCGGAGGGCCCCAGTCTGATCCTGACGATGCGGGCGGCCAATCTGCGTGACCATTCCGGGCAGGTGGCGCTGCCGGGCGGCAAGATCGATCCGTCCGATCCAGGTCCTGCGGACGCAGCCCTGCGGGAGGCGTTCGAGGAGATCGCGCTCCGGCCCGACGCGGTGCGGCTGCTCGGCTATCTCGATCCGTATCTCTCGGGCACCGGCTTCCTGGTGACCCCGGTCATCGGACTGGTCGATGCCGGCGCGGTGGTGAAACCCAATCCCGCCGAGGTGGCGGACGTGTTCGAGGTGCCGCTTCCGATCCTGATGGATCGCGAGCGCTACCGCCTGCGTTCCCGGTCCTGGCAGGGGCGCGAGCGCTGGTTCTATGCCGTGACCTTCGGCGAACGGCTGATCTGGGGCGTTACCGCGGGGATCCTGAACAATCTCCGGGAACGGCTCTATCCCGAGGCCGAACCCGGCGACGTCGGCCGCCCGGCACGCTAGGCTGGCCCCATGCTGCGTCGCGTCCTCGAAGAGTTCGGCCTCTTCCTCATCCCCTTTGCCCTGTTCCTGGTCTACCTGCTGCTGACCGGTCGCAACCCGCTGCGCCGGATGCACTGGGACCCACACGTGCTCCGCCTCGTCCTAGCCGGGCTGGCGGTGGTGATCGGCACGCTGGTCTACGAGGGCCTGTTCTCCGAGCGCCGCCCCGGGGGCTACGTGCCCGCCCACATGGAGAACGGCCGCCTCGTGCCCGGCGGTTTCCGGTGAACCGTGCGCTCCACCGGGCCGGCCTCACGGCCCTGCTCGACCGCCCGGGCGTGCGCGGGGTGCTCGCGGCCCTGGACATTCCGGGCGCCGAGACCCGCCTGATCGGCGGCTGCGTGCGCGACGCGCTGCTCGGCGTCCAGACCGCCGATATCGACATGGCGACCACCTTGCTGCCCGAGGCGGTGATGAACGCCGCGCAGCGGTCGGACCGCCTCAAGGCGGTGCCGACCGGGATCGAGCACGGCACGATCACCCTGGTCACCGAGGACGGACCGATCGAGGTCACGACCCTGCGCGAGGATGTCGAGACCGATGGGCGGCATGCAATCGTCCGGTTCGGCACGGACTTCCTCCGCGACGCCGAACGGCGGGATTTCACCGTCAACGCCCTCTCGCTCGGTTCCGACGGAACGCTGCACGATCCGGCAGGCGGGCTGCCCGACCTCGAAGCCGGGCGGGTTCGCTTCATCGGAGACCCGGCAACCCGGATTCGCGAGGACGCGCTGCGGATCCTGCGCTTCTTCCGCTTCCATGCCCGGTTCGGCGCCGGGGCGCCCGATTCGGCAGCCCTGGCCGCCTGCGTGGCCGCGCGGGACAGCCTCGACCGGCTCTCCCGCGAGCGGGTGCGCGCGGAGTTCCTGAAGCTGCTCACGGCCTCTGGCGGAGCTGTCATGGTGAGGACGCTGAGCGCGACCGGCCTGCTCCAGCGGATCACCGGCGGCGTCGGCGAGCTTGGACGTCTGGAGCGCGCCGCCGCCGCGGGGCTGTCCCCGGTGATGCGCCTCGCGGCCCTCTCGGTCGGCGCCCGCCATGACGCGGATCGGCTGCGGGATCGACTGCGTCTCTCGAACAGCGAGCACGGGCAGCTGCTCGGCTACGCGGAGGCGCTGGCCGATCTCCACGGACGCGCGATCCTGGATGAGGCTGCGATGCGGGCCCTGACGGCGGGACACGGCTTGGCGCGGCTGGCCGAAATGCTCACGATCCTGGCCGGCGAGCCGCGGCCCACCATGACGGAGGCGGCGACCGCTGCCCTTCGCACCCTCGAAGGGGAGGGAGCGTCGCCAATCTTCCCCCTGGCGGGAGCGGATCTGATCGCCGCCGGTGTCGCGCCGGGACCCGGCATCGGACGCGGGCTGGCTGCGGCGCGGAAGGTCTGGCTGGAGCGGGGCTGTCCGACGGATTCCGAGGCGCGGGCCGAGCTGCTGGCGCGGGCGCTGGAGTGCGCCCGCTGAACAACGCTCAGAGCTTGAGGAGCGCCTTGGTCTCCTGCAGCTGGACGATCTGGCCGTTCAGCTCCTCGCGCTTCTGCAGGTCCTCGGTGGCGTCGCGCTGCATCTCGACCGCCTCGATGTCCCGGTCCAGGGATTCGTGGGTCAGCTCCTCGATCGGCGCGGCGCGCTCGGCGAGCACGGTCACGGCGGTCGGGCCGATATCGGCGAAGCCGCCGCGGACATAGATCCGCTTGCCGCTGCCCTGGCTCTCGGTGACCACGATGACGCCGACCCGCAGCGAGGTCAGCACGGGCGCGTGGCCCGGCATGACGGTCATCTCGCCCTCGGTGCCGGGCAGCTGAACGGCGGTCACCTCGCCGGAATACAGCGTCCGCTCGGGGCCGACGAAATCGAAGTGGAAGGTGGCCATCTCAGGACGATCCCGGATCCGCAACAGGCTCTCCTCCCCCTTGCGGGGAGGAGGTGGAGGTGGGGGTGGTGCAGGAGGCACCGGATCACTCGATCCTGCACCACCCCCACCCCCGATCCCTCCCCGCAAGGGGGAGGGGAGGGCATCGTCTTACGCCGCCTTCAGCTTCTTGGCCTTCTCCTGGGCCTCCTCGATGGTGCCGACCATGTAGAAGGCGGCCTCGGGGAGATCGTCGTAGTCGCCGTTCACGAGGCCCTTGAAGCCCTTGATGGTGTCTTCCAGCGCGACCTGCTTGCCCGGCGAGCCGGTGAACACCTCGGCCACCGAGAAGGGCTGCGAGAAGAAGCGCTCGATCTTGCGGGCGCGGGCCACGGTCAGCTTGTCCTCCTCGGACAGCTCATCCATGCCCAGGATCGCGATGATATCCTGGAGCGCCTTGTAGCGCTGCAGCGTCTGCTGGACGCGGCGGGCGACGTCGTAGTGCTCCTCACCGAGGATCGCCGGCGACAGCATGCGCGAGGTCGAGTCCAGCGGGTCCACCGCCGGGTAGATGCCCTTCTCGGCGATCGAGCGCGACAGCACGGTCGTGGCGTCGAGGTGGGCGAACGAGGCGGCGGGCGCCGGGTCGGTCAGATCGTCGGCCGGCACGTAGATGGCCTGCACCGAGGTGATCGAGCCCTTATTGGTGGTGGTGATGCGCTCCTGAAGGGCGCCCATGTCGGTCGCGAGCGTCGGCTGATAGCCCACCGCCGAAGGGATGCGGCCCAGAAGCGCCGACACCTCGGAGCCCGCCTGGGTGAAGCGGAAGATGTTGTCGACGAAGAACAGCACGTCCTGGCCGTCGTCGCGGAACTGCTCGGCGATGGTCAGGCCGGTGAGGGCGACGCGCGAGCGGGCGCCGGGCGACTCGTTCATCTGGCCGTAGACCAGGGCGCACTTGGAGCCCTCGGCGGAGCCATGCTCCTTCGGGTCGACGTTCACCTTGGACTCGATCATCTCGTGGTAGAGATCGTTGCCCTCGCGGGTCCGCTCACCCACGCCGGCGAAGACCGAGTAGCCCGAGTGCACCTTGGCGATGTTGTTGATCAGCTCCATGATCAACACGGTCTTGCCGACGCCGGCGCCGCCGAACAGGCCGATCTTGCCGCCCTTCGCGTAGGGGGCGAGCAGGTCCACCACTTTGATGCCGGTCACGAGGATCTGGGCCTCGGTCGACTGCTCGGCGTAGGAGGGGGCCGGCTGGTGGATGGCGCGGTAGGTGGTGGCCTGGACCGGGCCGGCCTCGTCGATCGGCTCACCGATGACGTTCATGATGCGGCCGAGCGTATTCATGCCGACCGGAACCTTGATCGGCTCGCCGGTGTCGGTGCACTCCTGGCCGCGGGTCAGGCCCTCGGACGTGTCCATGGCGATGCAGCGGACGGTGTTCTCGCCGAGCTGCTGGGCCACCTCGAGGACGAGGCGGGCGCCATTGTTCTTGGTCTCCAGCGCGTTCAGGATCTCGGGCAGGTGGCCCTCGAACTGCACGTCGACCACGGGGCCGATGACCTGGGTGATCTTGCCGACCTTGTTGGAGCCGGTGCCGGGGAGTGCGGTGTTCGCCATCGTTAACCTACCCTTCAAGCTGTGCGGTCGGGTCGCGTGCCTCAGAGGGCTTCCGCACCCGAGATGATCTCGATGAGTTCCTTGGTGATCATGGCCTGACGCGTCCGGTTGTAGATCAGCGTCTGCTTCTTGATCATCTCGCCCGCGTTGCGGGTCGCCGAGTCCATGGCGCTCATGCGCGCGCCCTGCTCGGAGGCGGCGTTCTCCAGGAGCGCCCGGTAGATCTGCACCGTCAGGTTCTTCGGCAGCAGCGTCTCCAGGATCGCCTCCTCGGAGGGCTCGAACTCCAGGGCGGCGTTGCCGGCCGCCGCCTTCGCGGTCGTATCGGCCGCCGGGAGCTCGGCCGGGATGAGGCGCTGCGCGGTCGGGATCTGCGAGATCACCGAGCGGAACTCGGAGTAGAACAGCGTCGCGACGTCGAACTCACCGTTCTCGAAGCGGGTCAGGATCTTGTCGGCGATCGAGGCCGCGAACTCGTAATCCACCGGGCGGTTGCCGCGGATGTCCATGCTCTCGACGATCTGGTCGCGGTACTGCCGGCGCAGGGCGTCGAGGCCCTTCTTGCCGACCGTCATGATCTTGACGGTCTTGCCCTCGGCGGCGAGCTTCTGGGCGTGCTCGCGCACCGCGAGGCGGACGATCGACGAGTTGAACGCGCCGGCGAGGCCGCGGTCGCCCGTGCACACGACGAGCAGGTGCGTCTGCTCGGAGCCGGTCCCGGACAGGAGCCGCGGGGCGCCGACGCCGCCGACGAGGTTGCCTGCGAGGTTGCCGAGCACCGCCGACATCTTCTCGGCGTAGGGACGGCCCGCCTCGGCGGCCATCTGCGCCCGGCGCAGCTTGGCGGCGGCGACCATCTGCATGGCCTTGGTGATCTTCTGCGTCGCCTTCACCGAGGTGATGCGGTTGCGCAGGTCCTTCAAACTCGCCATCGGGTGAGGTCCAGGTCCGTTCTATGGGCCTCTCCTTCCCTCGGCGGGAAGGAGCCGGAAGTTCGGGTGGTGCGGCGAGGACCGAGATCCCCCCGCACCACCCAAGATCCCTCCCCGGGGGGAGGGGCCTCACATCAGCCGATCGACTTGGCGACGCTCTCGACGACGCTCTTCAACTTGCCGGCGTTCTCGTCCGACAGGTCCTTGGAGGCGGCGATCGAGTCGAGCAGGTCCTTGTGCTTGGTGCGCAGGGTCGAGAGCAGCGCGTCCTCGAACGGGCGGACCTTGGTCACCGGCATCTTGTCGAGGTAGCCGTTCACGCCGGCGTAGATCACCGCGACCTGCTCTTCCATCTTCAGCGGCGAGAACTGCGGCTGCTTCAGGAGCTCGGTGAGCCGCGAGCCGCGGTTCAGGAGCGCCTGGGTCGAGGCGTCGAGGTCCGAGCCGAACTGCGCGAAGGCGGCCATCTCGCGGTACTGCGCGAGCTCGCCCTTGATCTTGCCGGCGACCTTCTTCATCGCCTTGGTCTGGGCCGAGGAGCCCACCCGCGACACCGAGAGGCCGACGTTCACCGCCGGGCGGATGCCCTGATAGAACAGATCGGTCTCGAGGAAGATCTGGCCGTCGGTGATCGAGATCACGTTGGTCGGGATGTAGGCCGAGACGTCGTTGGCCTGGGTCTCGATGACCGGCAGCGCCGTCAGCGAGCCGTTGCCGGCGGCGTCGCCCATCTTGGCGGCGCGCTCGAGCAGGCGGCTGTGGAGGTAGAACACGTCGCCCGGATAGGCCTCGCGGCCCGGCGGGCGGCGCAGCAGCAGCGACATCTGGCGGTAGGCCACAGCCTGCTTGGAGAGATCGTCATACACGATCACGGCGTGCATGCCGTTGTCGCGGAAGTACTCGCCCATGGCGCATCCGGCGAACGGCGCGATGAACTGCATCGGGGCCGCGTCGGACGCCGTAGCGGCGATGACGATCGAGTACTCCAGCGCGCCCTGGTCCTCCAGGACCTTCACGAACTGGGCCACCGTCGAGCGCTTCTGGCCGATGGCGACGTAGATGCAGAAGAGCTTGGCCTTCTCGTCACCGCCGGCAGCGTGGCCCGGCTTCTGGTTCAGGATCGTGTCGAGGGCGATGGCGGTCTTGCCGGTCTGGCGGTCGCCGATGATCAGCTCGCGCTGGCCGCGGCCCACCGGGATCAGGGCGTCGATCGCCTTGAGGCCCGTGGCCATCGGCTCATGCACCGACTTGCGCGGGATGATGCCCGGGGCCTTCACGTCGACGCGGCGGCGCTCGGTGGAGACGATCGGACCCTTGCCGTCGATCGGGTTGCCGAGGGCGTCGACGACGCGGCCGAGCAGGCCCTTGCCGACCGGCACGTCCACGATGGCGCCGGTCCGCTTGACGGTCTGGCCTTCCTTGATCTCGCGGTCGGAGCCGAAGATCACGATGCCGACGTTGTCCTGCTCGAGGTTGAGGGCCATGCCCCGCACGCCCGACTCGAACTCGACCATCTCGCCGGCCTGGACGTTGTCGAGGCCGTAGGCGCGGGCGATGCCGTCGCCGACGGACAGGACCTGTCCGACCTCGGAGACCTCGGCCTCTTCGCCGAAGTTCTTGATCTGCTCTTTCAGGATCGCGGAGATCTCGGCGGCGCGGATGTCCATACTCGGGCCTCTGTCGCTGATGCGTTTATGCGTGTTCGGGTCGGATGGGGGCGCTTACCGCGCGGCCCGCATCGCGAGGCGGATACCGTTGAGCTTGGTCTTGAGAGAGGCGTCGACCATGCGCGAACCCATCTTCACGACGAGGCCGCCGATCAGGCTCGGGTCGATCACGAGGTCGACGGCAACCTCGGCCTTGGCGATGTCGCGCAGCGACGCCTTGATTTCCTCGACCACGGCGTCGGACGGCTTCTCGGCCACGCGCACCTGGGCGCGGATGATGCCCTTCGAATCCTGGACCAGGCTCCGGAATGCCTCGATCATGTCGGGCAGGGCGAACAGCCGGCGGTTCGAGGCCGCGAGACGGATGAAGTTGCCGGCGAGACCGCCGATGCCGGCCTTGTCGAGCACGGCGCCGATGGCGCCGGCCTGCTCCTCGGCGCTGAACACCGGGCTGCGGACGAGGCGGCGGAGATCCGCGCTCTCCTTCAGCAGCGCGTCGAATTGATTGAGGGACTCGGCGACCGCGTCGACCTGGCGCTCGTCACGCGCGAGATCGAACAGGGCGGAAGCGTACCGGCCCGCCACGCCTGCGACCAGGGGACCAGCCTCGGAACCGTTCTGCGCCACCCGTCGCTCTCTTCTCTGGTTGCCCGCCCGCTCCGCGCGCTCCGGCAGGAGCGCGGTGCGTGACCGTTCGGGACGTGGGATCGCGCCGGCGACGGACAGGGTCGAGAACTGTCCTCGCGGCGCGGCGACCGCCTAGCATGCCAGCATGGCCGCACGCAACACGGTAGGCGCCGCGCGCAGCGCGTCACGACGGCGGAAGTGTGACGCAGGAGGCGCTCCAGGCGCGCCCCAGCATGAGGGGCTCAGCACGCAAGCCGGTCGCAGCGCCGGACGCTCGCGATCATCTTCGCCATGGCGCGGGCGCCGGGATGTCCGAGGATACCGCTGTTGCCGAGGACGTAGGACGGAGTTGCGTAGAGGCCGAGATCGGCCGCCATGCGCATCTGGCTCTTGAGCGCCGCGCGCACCTCCTCGCTGTCGGCGATCTCCTCGACCTCCGCCTGGGGGATCCCCAGCGTGGCGGCGACGGCGAGCGCCCCGGGCCCATCGATGCGTCCGGGCTTGCCGAGCAGCGTCTGATAGAAGTGCCACGCGGCCTCCGAGCCGAGCTTGCGCTGCACCGCCAGCATCACCTTGGCGGCCTGCGCCGATTGCGGTGACAGGATCGGGTTGTGGACAAGCCCGATGCGCAATTCGGGGTCGCTATCGTGCAGGGCGACCACGTCGGCGGCGGCCTTCCGGCAATAGGGGCAGTTGAAGTCGAAGAACTCGTAGAGCGTGGCGCCGGCTTCCCGCGGGCCGACATAGGTGACGCCACGCAGGGCCGGGATCTGCCCGGTGATCTCGCCCGGCAGGATCGAGTTCGCCACCGCCTTGCCGTCGTCGCCGGTCACTGGGACGCGCTGGCCATAGGATTGCGCCCGGACGGGCATCACGCCGGCACCGAGGGCGGCGACCGCGGCGAGGAGGAGGCGTCGCGAAACAGGCATGGAAGCAGGCATGGGACTCGTCCGGAGCATCGCTGTCCCGCCCCGGCCGCGCCGAAGCGGGGCCGGACCAGAACCAGGGCGTCGAGTCGGTTTGATGGCGAATGCGCGTGAACGCGGCCCTACCGCAGCCCCTTCGGCCGCTCGCCGGCTGCCCAGGACAGCGCCTGCTCCAGCCGATCGTTGCCCCAGAACAGCTCGCCGTCATCCGCCAGGAAGGTCGGCGCCCCGTAGATCCCGCGGGAGCGCGCCTCCTCGACACTGACCCGCAGCTTGGTCTTGTTGGCTTCGGCGGCAGCGGCCCGCACGGTCTGCGTCCCGTCGAGGCCGAGCGAATCGAGGATCTCCGCCACCGCCGCCGGCTCCGCGATGGAGCGCCCCTCGGCGAAGCTGGCGGTGAACACCGCCTTCGAGAACGGCACCAGCCAGTCCTGGTCCTGGCCGAGGATGGCGACCCGCACGGCGCTGAGGCTGTTCTGTGGAAATTGGGCGGGGCGGGTCACCGGCGGCAGGCCGAGGCGCGCGGCCTCGCGCTCGACGTCCCGCCACATGTTCTTGCCCTTGGCCGCGTAGAGGTTGAACGGCGAGGTGGTCCAGCCCTGCGCGGCAAAGAGCGGACCGACCAGGAACGGGCGCCACCGGATCGCCACGCCCGCCTCGGCGGCAGCCGCCTCGACGCGCATGGCCGCGAGGTAGGAGTAGGTGGAGGCGAATTCGTACCAGAACTCCAGAATTGGCTGGCGCGCCATAGACTTCGCTTCTCCGATGCACTCTCGCGGCGGTGACGACTGGCAACGCCGGCGCCGTTTCTGACACAGCCGCAAGGCCGCCGTGAGGCGAAACGCGGCCGATCCTCCGGCATCTGGGCTACGCGCGAGACGGCACGCCGGTTGCAGGCCGGTGATACCCGCGATAAGCCGCAGACGCCGAGCCAGATCCCTCGCCCAGTTCCGGAAGCCGCATGTCCGTCCCCGCGAAGAGCCCTGTGAAGAAGGTCGTGCTGGCCTATTCCGGCGGCCTCGACACATCGATCATCCTGAAGTGGCTGCAGACCACCTACGGCTGCGAAGTCGTGACCTTCACGGCCGATCTCGGCCAGGGGGAGGAGCTGGAGCCCGCCCGTCGGAAGGCTGAGCTGCTCGGCATCAAGCCCGAGAACATCTACATCGAGGATCTGCGCGAGGAATTCGTCCGCGATTACGTCTTCCCGATGTTCCGGGCGAACGCCGTCTACGAGGGCGTCTACCTGCTCGGCACCTCGATCGCCCGGCCGCTGATCGCCAAGAAGCAGATCGAGATCGCCGAGAAGGTTGGCGCCGACGCGGTCTGCCACGGCGCCACCGGCAAGGGGAACGATCAGGTCCGGTTCGAGCTCGGCTACTACGCCCTGAAGCCCGACGTGACGGTGATCGCGCCGTGGCGGGAATGGGACCTGCGCTCCCGCGAGCAGCTCATCGCCTTCGCCGAGCAGCACCAGATCCCGATCGCCAAGGACAAGCGCGGCGAGAGCCCGTTCTCGGTCGACGCCAACCTCCTGCACGCCTCCTCGGAGGGCAAGGTTCTGGAGGATCCGGCCGTCGAGGTGCCGGACTACGTCTACTCGCGCACCCTCTCCCCCGAGGAGGCGCCCGATCAGCCGACGCTCATCACGATCGGCTTCGAGCGCGGCGACGCGGTGTCGATCGACGGCGAGGCTCTGTCGCCCGCGAGCCTGCTGGCCAAGCTCAACGAGCTCGGCCGCGCCAACGGCATCGGCCGGCTCGACCTCGTGGAGAACCGCTTCGTCGGCATGAAGAGCCGCGGCATGTACGAGACGCCCGGCGGTACGATCCTGCTGCCGGCCCACCGCGCCATCGAGTCGATCACGCTGGACCGGGGCGCCGCGCACCTGAAGGACCAGCTCATGCCGCAATACGCGGAGCTGATCTACAACGGCTTCTGGTTCTCGCCGGAGCGCGAGATGATCCAGGCCCTGATCGACAGGAGCCAGGAGAAGGTCACCGGCACGGTGCGGCTGAAGCTCTACAAGGGCGGAGTCCACGTGATCGGCCGCGAGAGCCCGCACTCGCTCTACGACCAGGATCTCGTGACCTTCGAGGAGGGCGCCGTCGCCTACGACCACCGCGACGCGGCGGGCTTCATCAAGCTCAACGCCCTGCGGCTGCGCACGCTGGCGCAGCGCAAGAAGCGCGAGGGCTGAGTCCCTCGGGCCCGCCGAGGCCGCGAAGAGTCAGGCGGGCTCCCAGCGCCCGGCCGCCCGACGGAAGTCGCCGGGCCCGAGATCGGCGTAGCGCAGGAAGATCTGCAGGGCCGGCTGCAGCTCGCGATGGAGCCGGACCAGCCGCGTCTCCGCATCCTCGTCGTCGTTCGCGGCTGCCCCGGGCACGGCGGCGAGATGGCGCCGCATGACGGCGCTGTAGGGTTCCTCATCGCCGTAGGGCCGCTGCGGATCGACGTGCGGAACCCCCTCCGCGGCGTTCCAGCCGACATTGAGCCGCCGGATCAGGGCGAGGTGCTCCGGGGTCACCGCGAAGGTGATGACGTCCGGCGTCTCGCCGGTCGCCGCGTCCCGGAAGACGTCGCCAACCGCGCCCGGATCGAGCTTCGCCAGGCCATTGTGGTACTGATACCGGCCCGGCTTCAGCTGCGCATTCTGGATGAAGACGGCGAGGCCGTCCTCGAGCGCCCGGTGCTCCTCCTCGGCCCCCTCGTCGTCGCCGGTGACGTTGGCGATGTCGCCGTCGCGGTCCAGGCTGCCGTAGGGCGCCGCCGGGTGGATGGTCGGCGCCCCCGGCTCGGCGCCGCCCCAGGCGACGACCATCCGGCGGATCAGGGCGATGCGCTCCAGGCTCAGGTCGTAGACGGCATCGCTCATCGTGTATCGGCCCCGGGTCCCGCGTTTCGAAGGCCCGTCTTACAGAGGGCCGCGGGCCCCTGCTACCGCCGCAGGCAGCCCGTGAGCCCGTCGACCTGCCCCATCAGGCCCTGGATCCGTGCGGCCCTGCGGCGCACGCCGGGCGAGGGCCGGCCGGCGCTGCGGGTGATCGGGTTCGGCAGGACGGCGGCGAGGAGAGCGGCCTCGCCCCGGTTCAGCCGGCTGGCATCCTTGCCGAACCAGTGCCGGCTCGCGGCCTGCGCCCCGTAGATCCCGTCGCCCCACTCGGCGACGTTGAGGTAGATCTCCATCATCCGGCGCTTGCCCCAGAGCGTGTCGAGCGTCAGCGCCAGCGGGATCTCGATGGCCTTGCGGATGTAGGACCGGCCCGGCCACAGGAAGACGTTCTTCACCGTCTGCATGGCGATCGTCGAGGCGCCTCGGTTCGGCGAATCCTCGTCCTCGACGACCTCGCGAATCGCGCCGAAATCGACACCGTGATCCAGGCAGAAGCGCTGATCCTCCGAGGCGATCACGGCCTGGGTCAGGGCCGGCGCGATGGCGGAGAGCGGGACTGGATCCCAGTTCACCGGTTGAAGCGTCACCCACCGCCCGAGCATCAGGGTCGACGGCGGCATCACCGCGCTATAGACGAGCGCCAACGTCAGCGCGAGGACGAACCCAACGGCGGGGAGCAGCAGCAGCGCTCCCACGGCCTGGCGGACGCGGCGGGAACGGCGCGGGCGCGCGAGTGGAAGGTCTCGACCTGCCGTCTCCCGCCTGCGTCGAGCCCCATCCACCGTGAGTCCGTCCCCGCCCAACTGACACCCGATTGGTTTTCGCAAAGCCAGGACCGGACGTAAGCCCGATGACCCCGACCCCCTCAACGCAGGCACCGACCGGTTCGGTCAAGGCAGTCACGCCGGCCGCCGATTTTACCCACAGGTTGACGGAGGTCGCCGGGACGGTCGAGACCTTCCTGGTCGAGCGGCTCGGCCCCACGCCCGGTGCCGGCGAGATCGCCCGGCCGCCGCGCCTGATGGAAGCCATGCGCCACGCGGTGCTCGGCGGCGGCAAGCGTCTCCGGCCGTTCCTGGCCATCGAGACCGCCCGGATGCTCGGCGGTTCGGAGGCCGCGGCCCTGGCCGCCGGGGCCGGCGTCGAGCTGGTCCATTGCTACAGCCTCGTCCACGACGATCTGCCGGCCATGGACGACGACGACATGCGCCGCGGCAAGCCGACCGTGCACAAGGCCTACGATGAGGCCACCGCGATCCTGGTCGGCGACGCCCTGCAGACGCTGGCCTTCGAGATCGTCGCCGATCCGACCTGGCAGCCGGATGCGCGCATCCGCGCCGATCTCGTGCTCGGCCTCGCCCGCGCCTCAGGCCTCGGCGGCATGGTCGGCGGCCAGCTCCTCGACCTGACCGCCGAGGGCCGGTTCGGCGCGGCCAACATGGACGTGGACGACACCCTGCGGATGCAGGCGATGAAGACAGGGGCGATCCTGGCCTTCTCGGTGGAGGCCGGCGCGATCGTCGGCGGCGCCGACGAGGGCCAGCGGGCGGCCCTCCTGCGCTACGGCCTCGCTTTGGGCCAAGCCTTCCAGATCGCCGACGACATCCTCGACCGGGAAGCCTCACCCGAAGCCATGGGCAAGGCCACCGGCAAGGACAAGGAGGCCGGCAAGGCGACGCTCGTCGACCGTCTCGGCATCGACGGTGCCCGCGCCGAATGCGACCGGCTCGTCGGCGTCTGCGAGGACGCGGTGTCGTCCTGGGGGGAGGGTGCCCGCGTCCTCCGGGATGCCGCCCGCTTCACGGTCGCCCGCAAGACCTGACCTTAGGCGGGGATATCCGCGCACGGCCTCGGCGGGGCCGCCATGCGAGGGCACGGCGGTCCTGTCGATCCATTATCGCACGCGCGGCGAAGCGGCCCAGGGCAGCGCACCGTCTCCGAGCGTGACGGTGCCGGATTGCGTCGCTCCGCTCGCGGAGGCGGATCCGCACTGCTTCGCCCGGATCCGCCTGACGCGCACCTGATGCGGCGCGTCGGAGCTTACGCGGCCCTCAGAGCCGGTTGTTCTTGTTGTGGACGTCGAGGCAGACGGCGGCGAGCAGGACGACGCCCTTGATCACCTGCTGGTAGTCGACGCCGATCCCCAGCATCGACATCCCGTTGTTCATGATGCCGATGATGAAGGCACCGATCACGACGCCCGAGACCTTGCCGATGCCGCCGGCCGCCGAGGCGCCGCCGATGAAGCAGGCCGCGATCACGTCGAGTTCGAACCCGACGCCGGCCTTCGAGTTCGCCGTGTTGAGCCGGGCCACGAAGATCATCCCGGCGAGCCCCGCCAACGCGCCCATATTGGCGAAGGTCAGGAAGGTGAGCCGCTCTGTCCTGATCCCGGACAGGCGAGCGGCCTTGATGTTGCCGCCGAGCGCGTAGATCCGCCGCCCGATCGTCGTCCGCGTGGTGATGAAGTGATAGAGCATCACCAGGGCGAACATGACGAGCAGGACGTTGGGCAGGCCGCGATAGGCGCTCATCTGATACGCGAAGGCGAGCATCAGCGTTGCGGTCACGCCGTTGCGGAAGATGAAGGACGCCAGGGACTCGGCCGGACCCTCCGCCCGGATCCGCGCCTGCCGGCGCCGCCAGTTCAGGCCGATCAGAAGCGCGGTGACGCCGAACGCGATCAGGAGCGCGGTCCAGGGTCCGGCGAAATTGGCCAGAAACCCTTTGGAAAGCAGCTGGAACACGTCCGGGAAGGGGCCGATCGAGGCCCCCTGGAGGAGCGCCTGCGTCAGGCCCCGGAAGACCAGCATCCCGGCCAGGGTCACGATGAAGCTCGGGATGGCGAGATAGGCCACGAAGTAGCCCTGTACCCCGCCGATGATCGCGCCGACCACCAGACACAGGGCGGTCGCGGTCAGCGGGTCGACCTGAAAGCGCACCATCAGCAGGGCCGCGAGCGCCCCGATAAAGCCGACCACGGAGCCGATCGACAGGTCGATATGTCCGGCCACGATGACCAGCAGCATCCCGAGCGCCATCACGACGACGTAGCTGTTCTGGAGGATCAGGTTGGTCAGGTTCAGCGGCTGGAACAGGACGCCGCCGGTCGCGACCTCGAAGAACAGCGTGATGACCGCCAGCGCGAAGATCAGCCCGTAGGCGCGCAGCTGCGCCATCGGCAGGCGTCCGCGCCGCCGGGCCTGCGGCTCGCCCGCGGCCGCGCCGCCCGTGAAGAGGTCGCCGCCGGGATTCATGGACTTGCTCGCCGTGATGTCGGTCATCCGTTCAGGCCCTTGGAGCGCATGATCGCGCGCATGATCGCTTCCTGGCTGGCCTCGGCCCGCGGGAACTCGGCCACGAAGCGCCCCTCGTTCATCACGTAGATGCGGTCGCAGAGGCCGAGCAGCTCCGGCATCTCGGACGAGATCATCAGGACGCCGCGCCCGTCCTCGGCCAGTTCGTTGATGATGCTGTAGATCTCGTATTTGGCGCCGACATCGATGCCGCGGGTCGGCTCGTCGAGGATCAGCACCTTGGGCTGGGTGAACAGCCACTTGCTCAGCACGACCTTCTGCTGATTTCCGCCGGACAGGTTCACGGTCTGCTGCGTCACCCCGAAGGAACGGATACGCATCTTCGTGCGGAAGCCGGTGGCGACCCGGTGCTCGACCGCCTCGTCGATCACCGCGGCAGTGGAGACCCCGGGCAGATTCGCGAGCGTCGTGTTCCGGGCGATATCCTCGCCCAGCACCAGCCCGAGCTGCTTGCGGTCCTCGGTGACGTAGGCGATGCCCGCCGCGATCGCCCGGTCGATCGTCGAGACGTCGACCTCCGCACGGTCGATCCGGACGGTGCCGCGGATGCCCTGGCCGTAGGACCGGCCGAAGAGGCTCATGGCGAGTTCCGTCCGGCCCGAGCCCATCAGGCCGGCGACCCCGACGATCTCGCCCCTGCGCAGGGTCAGGCCGACATTGCGCACCACCACCCGGTCGGCATGGACCGGGTGGTGGACCGTCCAGTCGCGCACCTCCATCAGCACGTCGCCGATCCGCGGCGCGCGCACCGGATAGCGGTTCTCCAGCGTGCGGCCGACCATCGCCCGGATGATGCGGTCCTCGTCGATCGCGCCATTGCGGCAATCGAGCGTCTCGACGGTGGTGCCGTCGCGCAGGACGGTGATCCGGTCGGCCACTCTGGCGATCTCGTTGAGCTTATGGGAGATCAGGATCGAGGCGATGCCCCGAGCCTTGAAGCGCAGCAGAAGCTGCAGCAGGGCCTCGCTGTCCGTCTCGCTCAACGATGCCGTCGGTTCGTCGAGGATCAGCAGCTTGACCTTCTTGGCGATGGCCTTGGCGATCTCCACGAGCTGCTGCTTGCCGACGCCGAGATGGGTGACGAGGGTGTCGGGGCTCTCGTCGAGCCCCACCATCGCCATCAATTCGCGGGCGCGGGCATAGACCCGGCCCTGGTCGATGATCCCGAACCGGGCCGGCTCATTGCCGAGGAAGATGTTCTCGGCGATCGACAGGTAGGGCACCAGGGCGAGTTCCTGGTGGATGATCACGATGCCACGGCGCTCGCTGTCGGAGATATCCCGGAAATGGCCGGGCCGGCCCTCATAGGTGATGTCGCCCGCGTAGGACCCGTGGGGATAGACGCCGCTCAGGACCTTCATCAGCGTCGATTTCCCGGCGCCGTTCTCGCCGACCAGGGCGAGGATCTCGGCGGGCTCGACGGTGAGGTTGACGTCGTCGAGGGCCTTCACGCCCGGGAAGGTCTTGGAGATCCCCCGCATTTCGAGGACGGGCTGCATGCGGCGCCTACCAGCTCGGACTGCACGTTCGGACCCCGCGCCAGCCTTGGTGGCGCGGGGATGGGACCGGACGGAGCGGTCGCGCTCCGCCGCAGCCTCGATCACTTGAGCTGTTCGAGGGTGTAGTAGCCGGTATCGACCAGAGCCGACTTCCAGTTGGCCTTGGTGACGATCACCGGCGTCAGCAGGAAGGAGGGAACGATCTTCTTGCCGTTGTCGTAGGTCTTCGAATCGTTGACCTCGGGCTTTCGGCCGGCCTCCAGGGCGTCGATCATCGCCACGGTGACCTTCGCCAGATCCCGCGTGTCCTTGAAGATGGTCGCCGTCTGCTCGCCCGCGATGATCGACTTGACCGATTGCAGCTCGGCATCCTGGCCGCTGACCACCGGCAGCGGCACGGCGCCGGAGCCGTAGCCGACGCTCTTCACCGAGGAGAGGATGGCCGTGGAGATGCCGTCATAGGGCGAGAGCACCGCGTCGAGATGGGCGTTGCCGTAATAGGCGGAGAGCAGGTTATCCATCCGGGCCTGGGCGGTCGCCGGATCCCAGCGCAGGGTCGACACCTTGTCCATGCCGAACTGGCCCGACCGCACCACGAGCTTCTTCGCATCGAGGTAGGGTTTCAGCACCGACAGGGCGCCGTCGTAGAAAAAGTATGCGTTATTGTCGTCGGGCGAACCGCCGAACAGCTCGATGGTGAACGGTCCCTTTCCATCCTTAAGCCCGAGGGCGTCGACAATGGAGGTGGCCTGCTGGACACCAACCTTATAGTTGTCGAAGGTGGCGTAGTAATCGACATTGGGCGTGCCCCTGATGAGCCGGTCATAGGCAATGACCTTGACGCCGCGCTCGCTCGCCTTCGCCAGCACATCACTGAGGGTCGTGCCGTCGATGGAGGCGATCACCAGGATCTTCACGCCCTTGGTGAGCATGTTCTCGATCTGAGCGAGCTGCGTGGGGATGTCGTCATCCGCATATTGCAGATCCGGCTTGTAGCCCTTTTCCTTGAGCAGCCGGACGATGTTGTTACCGTCGTCGATCCAGCGCTGCGACGACTTCGTGGGCATGGCGACCCCGATCGAATCACCACTCGCCGCCTGCGCCGGTCCAACGGCGTGCCCACCCAGAAGCGACACAGCCAGAAAGAGCCGGGAAAACATCCATTTCGCGACCATGATTCCCCCCTTTATTCGGAATTGTTCGGCCTTATTCGCGTTTTTTATGTTAATTAATTCGATTTTTTACAGAAATAATCAGTCATAAAAAACTTGTAAACAACAATCAGCAGCAATCGATGTTAAGCACCGGAGGTTCAACCAGACGTGAGATCATTTGATTTTCTGGCAACGCCATGCAGAACTCTGACCGGTTCGGCGATACTGTCTGCACGTGATCGATCCGGCCACAAAGGTCGTTATGCGAACCTGTCTTGCCCTCTCCGCGCAGAAGCCCGGTCGCAACCGGAACGATCCCGCCGAACGATTTGTATGAGTTATGATCTGGACCGTCAATTAGTGCGGCGATGTTATGCGCCCCAAAAGTGCGGCTGTGGTCGCCTGGCTGAGCGGCAGACAGACCCGCGCGACGGCAATGGCCGGCGCATCGCGAGCCCGGAGCAGGCAGGGCTCCAACTTATGTCATTCGCGTGGGATTCGCAGGCGGCGCCCGTGCAGTGCAGAGTGTCCGAGCGCCGGCCGGCGTCCGACCTGGGAGCCCCGTCGGAGCCCTCTCGATCGCGGAAAACGCATCCGAACGAGGCTCACGGCGGCGGCTCCACCCGCGCCCTCAATCGGCGGTCATGGGCCCGAGAGCCCGTCCCGAACAGGCTCTGAAAGCCTGGTTCGGGGGCGCCTCCACGCGGGATCTCGGCGCCGGGGCCGGCTCAGCCGCGGCCGACGAACGGCATCTTGGTGGCCATGATGGTCATGAACTGCACGTTGGCCTCGAGCGGCAGGCTCGCCATGGTGAGAACCGCCTGGCCGACATGGTCCGGGTCCATCACCGCCTCGGCCCGGAGGGAACCGTCCGCCTGGGGCACGCCGGCCTTCATCTTGCCGCCCATCGGCGTGTCGGCGTTGCCGATGTCGATCTGGCCGCAGGCGATGTCGTAGGCGCGCCCGTCGAGGGAGGTCGCCTTGGTCAGCCCGGTCACGGCGTGCTTGGTCGCCGTGTAGGCGATGGAATTCGGCCGGGGCGCGTGGGCCGAGATCGAGCCGTTGTTGATGATCCGGCCGCCGCGGGGATCCTGGTCGCGCATGATCCGGAAGGCGTGCTGCGTGCACAGGAACAGGGCGGTGAGGTTGGTGTCGACCACCTGCCGCCAGGTCTCGAGGGGCAGATCCTCCAGCGGAACCGCCGGGGCTCCGATCCCCGCATTGTTGAACAGCAGGTCGAGCCGTCCGAACTCCGCCCGCGTGCGGGCGAACAGGGCGGCGATCGAATCCGGATCGGTCACGTCGGTGGAGACCGCCAGGGCCCCGTGGCCGATCTGCGCGGCGACCTCGTCGAGCAGGGCCTGACGCCGCCCGGAGAGCACGACGCGCCATCCGGCGCCGGCGAGCGCCAGGGCAGCCGCCTTGCCGACACCCGTCCCGGCTCCGGTCACGATCGCGATCCGCTGTGCCTTCGACATGCATTCCTCCCGGTTTCGGCGTTGCTCCGCCTGTAGCGGATGGCCGACGCCGCGCGAAGGGATCGGCGTTTCAGATGCGGGAAGCGGTCACGGGGCGTACCGGCGCGCGCAGTGCGCTATGGTGGTGCGAAACACATCGGATACGGGAGGGGAACGGGACGATGGCGCTGGGTTCGTCGGCAGGCCTGCGCGGGACGATCAACGCGGTGGTTCCCGCGTGAGCGGACCCGAGATCCCGTTCCTGGCCGGCCTCGAAGCGTCGGCGGTCGCGGCCATACGGGCCCGCATGGTGCCGCTGGCGGTGCCGGGCGGCCGGACCCTCTTCGAGCAGGGCGATACCGGAGACGCGCTCTACACGCTGGTTTCGGGCGCGGTCGGCATCTCGGCCCGCGACCATGCGGGGCGGCCGACCCGGATCGCGCGGCTCCGACCGCCGGAGACCTTCGGCGAGATGGCGCTGCTCTCGGACGCGCCGCGGGCGGCCACCGTGATGGCCCTGCGCGATTCGCACCTCCTGCGGCTCACTCGCGACGCCTTCGAGGCGGTGATCGCCGAACATCCGCACACGCTCCTCTACTTCGCCCGGATGCTGGCCGACCGTCTGCGGGCGACCCACGACGGCTACTCGGTCCACCACGCACCGCGGATCTTCACGATCCTGTCCGTGACGGAGGGGCCCGATCCGGCGCGGGTGGCGCGGCAGCTCGCCGCCGCGTTCGACGCCCTGCTGCCCGGCACGACCGGCTGCCTCACCGACTGGCCGGAGGGCGCCGACGAGGCATGGTTCCAGGCCTTCGAGGGCGACCACACGCGCACGATCTTCGCGGCGCACGAAATCGACTGCCCCTGGTGCCGCCAGAGCCAGCGGCGCGGTGACCATGTCCTGCTCCTGGCCGAGCCCGGCGCAGCGCCGCGACCGGGCGTGGCCGCCTATCTCGAGCGGGTGCGCTCCGACTGGATCCGTATGGACCTCGTCGTCCTCCAGGATCCCGCGGCCTGCCGCCCGAAGCCCCTCCATCCGGAGGTGGCCGCCTTGCCCGCGGCCATGCGGATCCAGCTTCGGGACGGCAACCAGGGGGATCTGCACCGCCTCGCCCGGCTCGCCAGCGGCGCCGCGCGGGGCCTCGTCCTCGGCGGGGGCGGGGCGCGGGGGCTCGCCCATCTCGGGGTGCTCAAGGCCCTCGACGAGGTGTCCTGCGCGCCGGATTTCGTCGGCGGGACCAGCATGGGGGCGATCATCGCGGCGAGCCTCGCCATGGGCTGGGGCGTGGCGGAGATCCAGGCGCAGATCGAGGCGTTCTTCGCCACCAGCAACCCGATCAACGACTACACCCTGCCGCTGCACGCGCTGACCCGCGGCGCCAAGGTCGATGCCGGCCTCGCCGCGCGCTACGGCGGCGTGCGCATCGAGGATCTCTGGCTGCCGTTCTTCTGCGTCTCGTCGAACCTGACCACCGGCAACACCATGGTGCACCGCTCGGGCGACTTGCCGAAGGCCCTGCGGGCCAGCATCGCGATTCCCGGCCTGCTGCCGCCGGTGCTCTGCGACGAGGGTGTCCTGGTGGATGGCGGGATGATGAACAACCTCCCGGCCGACGTCGCCGCCGGGCTGGAGCGCGGCCCGGTTCTGGCCGTCGATGTCGGCACCGACCGGGCGTTCCAGGACATGCCGCGGCGCGGTTGGAGCGGCAGGATCATGCGCAAACTGATCGGCTCGCCGCTGGCGATGCCGGGCCTGGCACCGCTGCTGCTGCGCGCCGCCACCGTATCGAGCGACGCCCAGAGCCTGATGGCGGCGGCCCACGCGACCGCCGTGCTCAAGCCCCAGCTGTCCGGAATCGATCTACGGGCCTGGTCGCGCTTCCGCGAATCGGCAGAGCTCGGCTACCGGGAAACCCGCGCCGGCATCGCGTCCGGCACGCTGGCGCGCTGGCTCGACCCGCTGCGGTGAGATGTCCGCGTGCGGCAGCGCACGGTCGCCGCCGCGCGACCTGTAACCCTGAGCCTGCGGCTCCGATCTCTTCCACACGACGTCCCCAAGACGTCTGTCAGACGACCTTTGGAGATCAGAGCCATGACCTACCTCGCCACGCCTCCCGTCGTCCCCGGTCGTGAGCAGGTTCGGGACGCCGCGGCCGACCGCTCCGCACCGCAAGCGCTGCTGCACGGCGCCGCCTTCGTGCTGCTGTGTCTCTGGACGCGCACGGCGCCGGACCGCCTGCGAGACCAGCTCTCTCCGGAAGCCGGCGCTTGCGCCACGCTCGGCTTCTGAGCGGATCGGACCCGTGCGCGCACGCGTTCTCAGCCGGTGGGAGATCGACATGACGAAGTGGGAGACGCGATGCACGGCGCGGGCGTGAGATTCCGCCGGGTCGCGCTACCGGAGGTCAGCCTGCACGTGGCCGAGGCGGGTTTGGAGACGGGACCACCGACTATCCTGCTGCACGGCTTCCCGGAATTCTGGTACGGCTGGCGCCATCAGATCGGGCCGCTCGCCGAAGACGGCCTGCGGGTCATCGTCCCGGACCAGCGCGGCTACGGGCTGAGCGACAAGCCGGCCGGGATCGCCGCCTATCACCTCGACCGGCTGGCAGACGACGTCCTGGCGCTGGCCGACGCCTACGGCGCCGCCACGGTGCGGCTGGTCGGCCATGATTGGGGCGGCCTCGTCGCGTGGTGGGTCGCGAGCCGCAACCCCGACCGGGTCGACCGGCTGGCGATCCTCAACGCGCCGCACCCCGCCGTGGTGGGCGCCTACATGCGGCACCATCCCGGCCAATGGCTGCGCAGCACCTATGTCGGCCTGTTCCAGCTCCCCCTCCTGCCCGAACGACTGCTCACGGCGGATCGCGGCCGAGCCCTGCGCCGCGCGCTGACGACGTCCAGCCGCCCCGGCGCCTTCACGAGCGCCGACCTCGACCGCTACGTCGAGGCCTGGCTGCAGCCCGGCGCGATGACCGGCATGCTCAACTGGTACCGGGCGCTGGTTCGGCTGCCGCGGGCGAGCCCGCCCCGGGTCCGGGTGCCGGTGCTGATCCTCTGGGGTCGGCGGGATACCGCGCTGCAACCCGGATTGGCGGAGGCGAGCCTCGCAATCTGCGACGCCGGCCGGATCCGCTGGTACGAGCAGGCCAGCCACTGGCTCGCGCACGAGGAACCCGCATCCGTCAACGCGGAACTCCGCGCCTTCCTGCGCTGAGCCGCAGGGGTCCCAGGAGATCACGCGCAGCGCTGGGCACGTTCCCTGCGCACGAGGTGCAGGTATAGGTCTAATGCATGGATGAGCCCCGACAGTGCCAACGTCGGCGCGGCCGAGTACGTGCGGGGAGCTCCGGTAATCCGCTCTCGATCCGAGAACCGCGCTATATTTTTCGTTCTCTGATGCGGAACATGACGAGCATCAGTTTCTTACCTGGTGACTTACAAGAGCGGATCGGAGTTGCTCCACGATGTCTTTTCGTTCTCTTTTGACCGCGGGCGTGGTCTTCGGCGGCCTTCTGGCGGGAACGGTGGCCTCTGAGGCCGCGCCCGCGATGGCGCAGCCCGGCTTTGGCGGATCCGACATGGTCGAGACCGTGGCGATGCATCACCACCACCGCATGCAGCACCATCGGATGCACCGCCATCACTCGACCCGCCACGAGCGCCGGATGCGGCGCATGAACACGATGCGCCATGGAAACCCGAACGCCCGGAATCCGTCGCGCCCGGGCTACCAGCAGCAGCTCGGCAACACGACCGGCGGCCCGCGCTACTGAGGTCCGGACCGCGCCTGGATCCTGTGTTGTGCGTGTGTCGAATCCAGGCGCCATCCACCGACGATGCGCCTTCGAACCGTCTTCTCCCCAGGCGCGTCGGCTCGCGCGGCCTGATTCGCCGGCGGCGCTCTGCTAAGAGGCGGCATGGCCCGAACCGCCGCCCGCCCCGCCTCCGACCCGACGCCCACGCCCGGCCTGGACCCGGCCGGCGCGACGCCGATGATGGCGCAGTATATCGAGATCAAGGCCGCCAATCCGGACTGCCTCCTGTTCTACCGGATGGGCGATTTCTACGAGCTGTTCTTCGAGGATGCGGAAATCGCCTCCCGGGCGCTCGGCATCGTCCTGACCAAGCGCGGTAAGCACGCGGGCAGCGAGATCCCGATGTGCGGCGTGCCGGTCGAGCGCTCCGACGATTACCTCAACCGCCTGATCGCCCTCGGCCACCGGGTCGCGGTGTGCGAGCAGACCGAGGATCCGGCCGAGGCCAAGAAGCGTGGTCCGAAATCCGTGGTCCGCCGCGAGGTCGTGCGCCTGGTCACACCCGGTACGATCACGGAGGATAGACTTCTCGACCCGGCCCGCGCCAACCTGCTCCTGGCGATCGGCCGCCGGAAAACCGGGGAGGGGGCAGTCGCCTATGGGCTGGCGGCCGTCGACATCTCCACCGGGCGCTTCTCCCTGAGCGAGGTCGCGGGCGGTGACCTGTCGGGTGCCATCGCCCGGCACGACCCGCGGGAGATCGTCCTCTCCGAGGCGATCCACGCCGATCCGGCCCTCGCGCGGATCTGGCAGGAGAGCCGTGCCGCGATCGTGCCCCTGGCCCAGGCGGAGCTGGAGCCGGCCGCCGCCGAACGGCGCCTGCGCGAGCAGTACGGGGTCACGACCCTGGAGGGATTCGGCCAGTTCACCCGGGCCGAGATCGCGGCGGCCGGGGCGGCGCTGCTCTACATCGCCCGGACGCAGCTCGCGGCCCGGCCGCCCCTGGCGGTTCCGACCCGCGAAGACGGCGGCGCGACCCTGGCGATCGACGCGGCGACGCGCGCCAATCTCGAACTCACCCGCACCCTGTCGGGAGAGCGGACCGGGAGCCTGCTCGCGACGATCGACCGCACCGTGACGGCGAACGGCGCGCGGCTCTTGGCCGAGCACCTCGCGGGCCCGCTCACGAACCTCGGCGCCATCGCCCGGCGACATGCGGCCGTGGCGCATCTGGTGGAGGACGCCCGCCTGCGCGGCGGCCTGCGCGACGCCCTCGCCCGGGCGCCGGACCTCGCCCGCGCTCTGTCGCGGACCGGCCTTGGCCGCGCGGGCCCCCGGGACGTCGCCGCGATCCGTGACGGCCTCGCCGTGGCGAGGGATCTCGGCGCCCGCCTCACCGCCATTCCGGACCTGCCCGAGGATCTCGCCCGGCTGGCGGAGCATCTGGCCGAGGCCGATCCGGATCTCATCGCCACCCTGGCGGCGGCGCTCGCCGACGATCTGCCCCTCAGCCGTCGTGACGGCGGCTTCGTGCGCGCCGGCTATCATCCGGCAATCGACGAGGCACGAACACTGGGGCAGGATTCCCGCAAGGTGATCGCCGCCCTGCAGGCGCGCTATGCCGAGCAAACCGGCTGCCGGACCCTGCGGATCAAGCACAACAACCTGCTGGGCTACTTCATCGAGGTTCCGCAATCCGTTGGCGAGGCCTGCCTGAAGGGCCTCCAGAGCGAGTTCGTCCACCGCCAGACCATGGTGGACGCCATGCGCTTCACCAGCGTCGAGCTGGGCGAACTCGAATCGAAGATCTCGGGCGCCTCGGACCGGGCGCTCGCCCTGGAGGCCGCCGTCTTCGACGACCTCGCAGCCCGCATCCTCGCCCAGGCCGAGGCAATCGCCGTGGTGGCCGAGGCACTGGCCGGTCTCGACGTGGCGGCGAGCCATGCGGACCTCGCCGTCGAACTCGACTGGCGGCGGCCCGTGGTCGACGATTCCTTGAGCTTCGTCGTCGTCGGCGGTCGCCATCCGGTGGTCGAAGCCGCCCTGCGGCGCGCGGGCGAGCCGTTCATCGCCAATGATTGCGACCTCTCCGGCGATACACGCGGCCGGATCCGGCTGATCACCGGACCCAACATGGGCGGCAAGTCGACCTTCCTGCGCCAGAACGCGCTGATCGCGGTGCTCGCGCAGATGGGCGGCTTCGTGCCGGCCGCCGAAGCGCGGATCGGCCGTGTCGACCGCCTGTTCTCGCGGGTCGGCGCGGCCGACGACCTTGCCCGGGGGCAATCGACCTTCATGGTCGAGATGGTCGAGACCGCCGCGATCCTCAATCAGGCGACGCGGCGTTCCCTGGTGATCCTGGACGAGATCGGACGCGGCACCGCGACCTTCGACGGCCTGTCGATCGCCTGGGCCTGCCTGGAGCACCTCCACGAGGTCAATGCCTGCCGGGCGCTGTTCGCCACGCATTTCCACGAGCTGACCGCGCTCGGCGACCGGCTGGCGCGGCTGGAGAACGCGACCCTGAAGGTGGCCGAGCATCGGGACGGAGTCGTGTTCCTGCACGAAGTCGTGCCGGGGGTCGCCGATCGCAGCTACGGCCTGCAGGTGGCGCGGCTCGCCGGTTTGCCCGGCAGCGTCGTGACCCGGGCCGGCGCGATCCTCAAGAGTCTCGAGACGGCCGAGCGGGGGCGCCCGGCCCGCGCCCGGATCGACGATCTGCCGCTCTTCGCCGCCCTCGCGCCACCTCCGCCGCCGGAGCCGACGCCGGAAGATCCGCTGGGCGCGATGCTCGACGCCATCGATCCGGACGCGCTGACGCCCCGGGAGGCGCTGGACGCGCTCTATCGGCTCAAGCGGGAGCGCGCGGCGCGGGGCTGAGACCCCGAGGCCGCGCGGTGGCGGCTTGGCCCGAAGCGCTTCAGACGGGCGCGGGCCAGAATCCGTCCGGACAGGCCGGCCCGTCGCGGCCGGCCCGGCGATCGGCCACGTAGTCGAGGGTGCTGGCCACGACGCGCTCGGAATAGGGTTTCGCGATCACCCCGATCGCGCCGGCGAAATCGGCCGGAATGCGCTTGGCGTTGGCGGTCATGAACACCACGGTGGTGCGCCGGTCGGCCGAGAGCGCGCGGGCGACCTCGATGCCGGTCGGGCCGTCCACGAGGTGGATGTCGACGAGGGCCACGTCGGGTGCGGTCGACCGGCCCATGGCGATCGCCTCGGTGGCATTGCCGGCGACGCCGACCGTGACATGCCCGAGATCATCCAGCAGACATTCGAGTTCGAGGGCGATCAGGGCCTCGTCTTCCACCACGAGGATGCGGAGCACGGCGTCCGCGTCGGCATTCCCGGTCCCCATGCGTTCTTCGTCCTCCCGCCCCGAGGCCACCGAGCTTGCGGCCTCAACGTCGATTTCTCAAGCCGGCTGCCGAATCGGGATCTGGATCTCGACGGTCGTGCCCGGACTGGCATCCGTCCAGGCGATCGTCCCGCGCATCTGCCGAACCACCATCTCCACGAGATTGCGCCCGAAGCCAGCCGGATTGGGGGACGCTGCGGCGACCCCGACGCCGTCGTCGCGGATCGTCATGCGCATGCCGGCATCGGTTCGGCGGGCGGTGATCGAGACGCGTCCCTCCCGCTCGCCCGGGAAGGCGTGCCGCAGCGCATTGGCCGTGAGTTCGTGGATCAGCAGCGCCAGGGGTGCCGCCATCGCGGCGGTCAACGCGATCGGCTCGACATCGGCCTCCACCCGGCGCCGCTCCGGGTCGAGGCCGGCATTCATGTCCGCCAGGAACTCGTCCGCGAAATCGCCGAGGTTGAAATGCGTACAATCCCCCTCGGAATAGAGCATCCTGTGCGCCGTCGACAGCGCGCCGATCCGCTCCGCCATGCTCTGCAGCGCGTCCCGCGCCTCGCCCTCCGGCGTGCGCCGGGCCTTCAGCAGCATCAGCGAGGAGATCACCTGAAGATTGTTCTTCACCCGGTGGTCGACCTCGTGGAGCAGGGCGGTCTTCTGCTCCAGGGCCGTGGTCAGGTCGTGGGTCCGGGCCTGGACGAGGCGCTCCAGCTCGTCGTTGGTGCCGCGCATCGACACTTCCATCTGGTGGACATGGGTCATGTCCGCCTGAGCGGCGTAAAAATAGGCCAGGCCCTCGGCATCGCGCACCGGGGTGATCGTCATCGCGTTCCAGAAGGCCGTCCCGTCCTTGCGGTAGTTGAGCAGTTCCACCGAGATCGGCTCGGCGGCCTCGACCGCCGCGCGGATGCGCTGCACCGTCGACCGGTCCGTTCCCGGCCCCTGCAGCATCCGGCAGTTGCGCCCGACGATCTCGTCGGCGGCATAGCCGGTCGCGTTCAGGAACGCGACGTTCGCCCAGGCAATCGGGTTGTCGGGGGCGCGGGCATCAGTGATGACCATCGGCGACGGGCTGGACGCGAAGGCGTCGACGAGCGTCGCGAGGGGCGGACCGGACACGGATCGGACACTCAACGCATCATTCCACAATCAGGCGGTGCATCCGTCCGTCCGGCGGCGCCACCATCGCGCTCCGACCGCGGAACGTGGAGACCGCGTTAAGCAAGTTTCTACCAAGATTGGGGCGCAAGACAGCACGATCCAACGAAAACCGGTGCGGCGTAAGGCTGCCACGATTTCGCGAGATCAAGGCCACGAAGGCTCAGGAGTTCCATGCCATGGCGAACCAGCCACAGGCGATGCGTCGCTTCCGGCTCCGCGACATCGTCGAGGACCGGCGGATCGTGCTCATGCTGGCGCTCGGATTCTCCTCGGGCCTGCCGCTGCTCCTGGTGCTGGGGACCTTCACGCTCCGCCTCGCCTTCTCGGATATCGACGTGCGGGCGATCGGCCTGTTCAGCTACGTGGCGCTGCCCTACTCGCTGAAGTTCCTCTGGGCCCCCGCGATCGACCGGCTGAACGTGCCGGTCCTGAGCGCCCGGCTCGGGCGCCGGCGGGCCTGGATGGTGACCACGCAGGCGGCCGTCGCGCTGTGCCTGATCCTGATGGCCTTCTCGGACCCGAAGACCAACCTCGCGCTCCTGGGCCTCGGGGCCTTCCTGGTGGCCTTCTGCGCGGCCAGCCAGGACGTGGTGATCGACGGCTGGCGCATCGACGCCGCCGGCAGCGACTTCCAGGGCATCCTGGCGGCGACCTCGAATCTCGGCTACCGCCTCGGCCTGATCACGGCCGGCGCGGGCGCGCTGTTCATCGCCGCGTCCGGCGGCTGGACGCTGGCCTACCTGATCATGGCCGCGCTCATGCTGGTCGGGATGATCGCGGCCCTGCTGGCCCCGGCCTTCGACAGGCCGCGCGCGGTTCAGGCCGAGACGCCCGGCCGGTCCCGCTTCTGGTCGATGCGCCGCGCCGTGCTGGAGCCGCTCACCGAACTGTACAGCCGGTTCGGCGGCGCCCTCTGGGGCATCCTCCTGCTCGTAGCCCTGTTCCGGCTGCCCGACTTCCTGTCCGGCGTGATGGCGAGCCCGCTCTACCGGACGCTGGGCTTCGACCTCAAGGAGATCGCCACCGTCACCAAGCTCTACGGCATCTGGGTCGGCATCGCGGGCGGCTTCGCGGGCGGCTGGGCGCTCGCCCGGCTCGGCCTGTTCCCGACGCTGCTGCTGGGCGCCTTCCTGGCCGCCTCCTCGCACCTCGCCTTCGCGTGGCTGGCGGCCGGCGCGCCCGAGCTGTGGCGCCTGACGGTCGCCATCTCCGTCGAGAATTTCTGCGGCTCCTTTGCCGGCATCGTGCTGATCGCCTACATGTCGAGCCTCACCAGCCCGGCCTACGCGGCGACGCAATACGCACTGTTCTCCTCGCTCTACGCGCTGCCGGGCAAGCTGATCGCGGGCTCGTCGGGCTTCGTGGTCGCGGCGATCGGCTATCCGGCCTTCTTCGTCATGACCTCCCTCGTGGGCATCCCGGTCCTGATCCTCTGCGTCGCGGTCGGACGGCGCAGCGGGCAGGCGGAGACGGCGGCCGCGGCGCCGGCGCGAGACGGGCACGAGGCGGGGAACCGCATCCCGGGGGGCGAGCTTCCTACCACGGCGCGCGCCACGGGAGCGGCGTGAGCGGGACAGATCCAGGGATCATCGGATGAGCACGAGCGACCTCACCCTCGCCGGCGAGACGCTGCCGGCGGCGACTCCAGAGACGGTGCTGAGCGACGCGGACCTGGCCGCCCTGCGCCGCGCGGTGCAGGTGCTGGAGCGTCCGAGCCTGGCGGCACGGCTCTCCGCGGCGGCCGGCGCCCCCCTCGACATCATCGGCCGGTCGCTGCCGGCGCCGGTCACCGAGGCCGTCAGCCGCAGCACCGAGGCGGCCATGCGGGGCGCGCTCCACGTCGCGCTGGCGACGCTGCCGCGCAAGGAAGTCGTCGCGGCCGAGCGTGACGGCCTGGGCGCGGTCGCCGCGAAGGCCGAGGGCCGGATCGCGCGGCTGCTCGGCTCGGGCGACGCCAAGCACAAGGCGATGGCGGCGCTCTCGGGCGCGGTCGGCGGCGCGTTCGGGCTCGCGACGCTGGCGGTGGAGCTCCCGGTCTCGACCACGCTGATGCTGCGCTCGATCGCCGAGATCGCCCGGGCGGAGGGTGAGGATCTGGAGACCCCCGAGGGGGCGCTCGCCTGCGTGCAGGTCTTCGCCCTCGGCGGCCGGACCGCGGCCGAGACCGAGGCTGGCGCGGCGCTCACGGAGAGCGGCTATTTCGCCGTCCGCGCCGCCCTGGCCAAGACCCTGTCGGAAGCCGCCCGGTATGCCGGCAGCAAGACGCTCCTCGACCAATCGGCCCCCGCGCTGATCCGCTTCACCGCGCAGATCGCCGCGCGCTTCGGTCTGGTGGTCTCCCAGAAGGTCGCCGCGCAGGCGGTCCCGGTCCTCGGCGCCTTCGGTGGGGCCGCGGTCAACACGGCCTTCATGAACCACTTCCAGTCGACCGCACGCGCGCATTTCACCGTCCGGCGCCTGGAGCGCTCCTACGGGGCCGCCGCCGTGCGGGCCGCCTACGAGGTCGAGAAGGCGGCGCTCGGGATCGCTTGATCCGCCCCCGGTTAAGCCGCAAGGATCCGCCCCATCCGCGCGGGGCGGAGGGAAGGAGGCGATCCTGATCGGCAACGGCGAGATGGTGGCCCGGCTGGCGCTGGCGGCCCTGTTCGGGAGCGTCATCGGGCTGGAGCGGGAGCGCCTGCTCTGGGCGGCCGGCCTGCGGACCCACATGCTGGTCTGCGTCGGCTCCTGCCTGATCATGCTGGTCTCGGCCTTCGGCTTCTCCGACGTGCTGGGCACCGCACACGTCGTGCTCGACCCCTCCCGTATCGCCGCGCAGGTGGTCTCCGGCATCGGCTTCCTGGGCGCGGGGACGATCCTGCTGCGCGGCGAGGTGGTGAAGGGCCTCACCACGGCGGCCAGTCTCTGGGGCGTTGCGGCGATCGGGCTGGCGATCGGCAGCGGCCTCTACGTGCCCGCCCTGGCCGCGACGGCGCTCATCGTCGGCATCCTGGCCGGGGTGAAGCCGTTCGAGGAGCGCTGGCGCGACCGGATGCGGGCCCAGACACTGCGGCTGACCGCCCGGACGGGAACGATCTCGATCGATACCCTGCAGGCAGCGACCGGCGAGCGCGCCTCGCGGGTCCGGACCTTCAAGGTCCATCCGGGCCCTGACCCGGACCACGACGAGGTGACGATCACGTTCGTGCGCCTGTCCCGGACGAGCTTCGAGGCGATCGCGGCGAAGCTCCGGGCGATGCCCGATGTCACCGCGGTGGAAGTGGCCGAGGAATGACGGCGTCCGGCGCAGCACCCTCCGTCATGGCGGGCGCCGCGCAGTGAGCCAGGGCAGCGCGATGCTGGCGGGTGTGGCGCGGCCGGATGGCTGCGCCCCGGCTCGCTCAGACGGAGCCGAAATCTTCGATTGCGGACCGTCCGGGCCGATGGCTGATCACGCCGCCCCGGCGCCCTCGCCGTCGAGGAACAGGCGGTAGGCCGGGTTCTCGGTCTCGTCGGTAGCCGGATAGCCGAGCGCCTCGATGACGGCGTCGAACCGCGCGCGCCCGGCCGGCGGCACCGCGATGCCGGCGAGCACCCGGCCGTAATCGGCGCCGTGATTGCGGTAATGAAACAGCGTGATGTCGAAATCCGGCCCGAGGGCATCGAGAAACTTCATCAGCGCGCCCGGCCGCTCCGGGAACTGGAAGCGGAACAGCCGCTCATGGGCGACGCCGACGGCGCGTCCGCCGACCATGTAGCGGACATGGACCTTGGCCATCTCGTTGTCGCTCATGTCGAGGACCCGATAGCCGGCCTCCCGCAGCGAGCCGATCAGCGCCTGCTTCTCGCGCTTGCCGCCGGTGATGTTGATGCCGACGAAGATCTGGGCCTCGGATCCCGGCGCGTGGCGGTAGTTGAACTCCGTGATGGCCCGCGGTCCGAGGGCGTTGATGAAGGCGCGATAGGCGCCGGGGCGCTCGGGGATGGTCACGCCGATCAGGACCTCGCGCTGCTCGCCGATCTCGGCACGCTCGGCGATATGGCGCAGGCGGTCGAAATTCAGGTTCGCCCCCGACGAGATGGCGATCAGCGTGCCGTCCCCGCCCTCGCGCTCGGCGTAGAGCTTGGCGCCGGCCAGGCTCAGCGCCCCGGAGGGCTCCGACACCGCGCGGGTGTCGTCGAAGATGTCCTTGATCGCGGCGCACATGGCGTCGGTGTCGACGGTGATGACCTCGTCGAGGTGTTCGCGGCAGAGCCGGAACGTCTCCTCGCCGGCCTGACGCACGGCGACGCCGTCGGCGAACAGGCCGACGCTGGGCAGGCTGACCCGGGTGCCGGCCGCCAGCGCCGCTGCCATGCAGGCGGCGTCCTCGGGCTCGACGCCGATCACCTTGGTGCCCGGCCGAAGGTATTTCACGAAGGTGGCGATCCCGGCGGCCAGACCGCCGCCGCCGACCGGCACGAAGATCGCCTCGATCGGCCCGGTATGCTGCTCCAGGATCTCCTTGCCGATGGTCCCCTGGCCGGCGATCACGTCGGGATCGTCGAACGGGTGCAGGAAGGTCAGGCCCTGCTCGGCCTCGAGGATCTTCGCCTGCGCGAGTGCCTCATCGAAGGCGTCGCCGTGCAGCACCACCTCGGCGCCGCGAGCCCGGCAGGCATCGACCTTGATCGACGGGGTGGTGCGCGGCATCACGATGACGGCGCGCGCGCCGAGCTTGGCGGCGGCGAGCGCCACGCCCTGCGCGTGGTTTCCGGCGGACGCGCAGACGACGCCGCGGGCGATCTGGTCGGGGCTCAGGCCCGACATCTTGTTGTAGGCACCGCGCAGCTTGAACGAGAAGACCGGCTGGAGATCCTCGCGCTTCAGCAGAACCGGCCGGCCGAGCCGCTGCGTCAGGCGCGGCATCGGATCGAGTGGGCTCTCGATCGCCACGTCGTAGACGCGGGCGGTGAGGATCTTGCGGATGTAGTCCGTCACGGTGTGGAGTCTCGGCCGATGTGCAGGGCTATGCCGGCCAGATAGACCCTCCGGCCCGCGGATGCGAGCGCGCCCGGCGCGAGGCAGATCAGCCCAGCCGCTCGACCAGCGCCGCCACCCAGACGAGCAGGGCCGCCATCTGCGCCATGAAGGTGCCGGCGGAGGCGAGGTCCTTCACGGTGCCGATCATCGGATGATGACCCGGGTGGACATGGTCGCAGAGCTTCTCGACGGCGGTGTTGAGGAACTCGGCGGCCAGCATCAGCAGCAGGCTGCCCATCAGGGCGACGCGCACCCAGAGCGTCGCGCCGAGGAAGAGGGCGACCGGCACGCCCAGGGCCAGGAGCACGAGTTCCTGCCGCACGGCCCGCTCGGTGCGCGCGCCGTGGCGCAGGCCGCGCCAGGAATTCAGGAAGGCGAGAACCAGGGCGTTCATCGGATGGCCGTCTCCGGCACGGACCGGCTGATCCACTTGGCGAGCAGCGGGCCGGTGAGCAGAACCACGAACAGGCGCAGGGTCTGGACCGCCAGCACGAAGGAGACGTCGGCCTTCGAGCCGACCGCGATGATCGCCACCGAATCGAGGCCGCCGGGGCTCGTGGCCAGCACCGCGGTGAGGAGGTCGATCGGCAGAAGCAGGGTCAGGCCCCAGCCCCAGGCCGCGCACAGGGTGATGACCGAGAAGGTCGCCGCCAGGATGCCGGGCAGGGCCGTGACGGTCAGGCGCAGCGTCTCACGGGTGAACCGCAGGCCGACATAGATGCCGATGCAGGCATAGGCGAGTTCGAGGATCGGCACCGGCAGCGCCATGCGGACGAGCCCGGTGGCGTGGAGCAGGCTGCCGAGCACCATCGGGCCGACCTGCGCGCCGGCCGGGACACGCAGGGCGAGCGCCGCGCCCGCACCCACGACGGCGACGGCGAGCGTCGCGAGCAGGGAGAGCGGACCGGTCACCTCACCGACGCCGGCCGACGCTCCCGGAACCGGGGTTTCCATCAGGAAACGGGCGGCCAGCGACGCCGAGAACACCACCGCGGCGACGCGGACATACTGCATGAAGGCCACGAGCCGCGGATCGGCGCCGAAATCCTCCGCCATGGCGACCATGGCGGAGGCGCCGCCGGGGGAGGAGCCCCAGGCCGCCGTGGTCCCGGGGAGCACGCGCAGGCGGGTCAGGATCCAGCCGACGAGCCCGCTGACCGCGACGGTCACCAGCACGACGGCGACGATGAGCGGCCCGTCCGCCAGCAGGGTCTGGGCGATCTGCCCGGTGACCGCGTGCGCCACGAGGCAGCCGATCGCCGCCTGCGAGGCCTGGAAGGCGGACCGGGGGACGCGCAGGCGCGAGCCGCCGACACCGAAGGCGATGGCCGCGATCATCGGCCCGAGCAGCAGCGCGGCCGGAAACTGCGCGCGCATGAGGCCATACGAGATGAGTGCGGACGCGGCGGCGAGGGCGGCCCAGAGGCCGATTGTGCGGAGAGGGGGCAAGGCAACCGATCGGAAGCGGCCCGCACGAGCCGGCAGGCGTCAGGCGCGCGCTATACCGCAATATTGGCCCTGTCACGGCAGAGTTTCGGCACGGCGCCCCCGCGCCGGGATCAGGGCTCGCGCGTCAGGGCCGCGAAGGCGGCGTCGAGGCGCGCCCGGGCCTCGTCCAGCCCCTGGCGGCGGGCGTCGAGCCATGTGCGGTCGGCCGTCAGCCGGTCCCGGGCGCCGGCCAGCATGCGCCGGACCTCCGCGGGTTGCGGTCCGCCGAGCCCCTTGGCGGCGTCGATCATGCCCCGCGCCGACAGAGCCGCCCGGAAGCGGGCCTCGTCGAGGGGCAGGTCCGGCTTCAACCCCGACCCGGCGGCGGCCTCGGCGTAGATCCGCCGCACCTCCGCGAAGGGCATATCGGCCGGGCGCAGATCGTGGCCGCGGCCGTAGCTCACGAGTTCCGACGCGAAGTGGTGGCCGAGCCGGAACGGCACGTCCGCCTCGCGCTGGAGCGTGTCGGCGAGTTCGGTCGTGGTCGCGTAATCCGCCGCGACCTCGTCGGCGGCGCGCGCCCGGTCCACGACCAGCCCGTCGAGGACGCGGGTCCAGCGCCGGCACATCTCGGCGGCCTCGGCGAGCGTCCGCCCCGGCGGCTCGTCCTGGTTGCGCTTGTAGTCCGGCATCCCGGACTCGACGTTGTGGGCCATGATGACGAAGGCCTGCGCAGCGCCGACCACGTCGCTGGCCTTCATGCGCAGGGCATAGAGCGCCACGGGATTGCGCTTCTGCGGCATGATGCTGCTCGGTCCGGTCAGCGCGCCCTCCCGAAGCAGGATCCACGGCCGCGTCTGGTGATACTGAGCGTAGAGGTCCTGCGCGAAGCTGCCGGCGATTGTGGCGAGGTTGCCGGCCAGACCGGTCAGCTCCAGGCCGAGATCCATGGGCGCGAGCTGGCCGGCATCGTAGCTGTTCTCGACGGGCCCGTCGAAGCCGAGCAGCGCCGCCAGCCGGTTGCGGTCCACCGGGAAGCTCGACGTCCCGAGGGCGGCCGCGCCCAGCGGCGACAGGTTCAGCCGCGCCCAGTCCTCCCGCAGGCGATCCGCGTCGCGGGCGAGCACGGCCGCGTAGCCCAGATAGAGGTGGCCGAGCGTCGTCGGCTGGGCCTGGACGCCGTTGGTATAGGCCGGGACGATCGTGTCGGCCTCGCGTTCGGCGACCGCCAGCAGGGCGGCCCGGGTCGCGTTCAGCGCCGCGGCGAGGGCGAGGAGGCGGTCGCGCTGCTCGAGCTTCAGGACGGTCGGGATGATGTCCTGGCGGCTGCGACCCGAATGCATCCGGGTGGCGTCGGGGCCGGCAATGGCGGTGATCAGCGGCTCGATCCGGAGGTAGTCGTCCGGCCGTTCCGCACCCGGCTTGGCGGCGTCGGCGGCGACCTGGTCGAGGGCGCGGGCGATGGTCGCGGCCAGAGGACGCGGGACGATGCCGGTCTCCACGCTCATCACCAGGGAGGCCCGGTCGATCTGATCGATCCGCGCGAAGCTGTCGGTCGGCGCGGCGCGGGCGCCGACGGGGGCCAGCAGCGCCAGAGCCCCCCAGATCATCCTGCGCCGCATCGGCCAGCTCCCCATGTCCTGACCCATCCTGATAGACCCGCCGGGCGCGTCCGTCCGCATCACGACCTGATGACGCGAGCGCCTCACCCCGCCGCGTCGTCGCCCCGGTAGGCCGTGGTGCCGGGCGGCGCGTGCGCCCGGAAGAAGGCGGCGAGGCTCGCCAGTCCCGCGGCGCGGGGATCGCTCGCCCGCCAGACCAGCGCGATCGTCCGACCGGGACCGTCGACATCGAACGCCCGGGTGACCGTCAGGCCGCTGGGATCGGGATTGGCGGGCACCGCGAGGGCCGGAAGCAGTGTGTATCCGGCGCCGGCGGCCACCATCGAGCGGAGCGTCTCCAGGCTGGTGGCGTGGCGGCCGACCGAGGAGCCGGCGCCGCAGGCCGCGATCGTCTGGTCGCGCAGGCAATTGCCTTCGTCGAGCAGCAGGAGGTCCGGCCCCGCGATCTCGGCGGCCGAGAGCGCGCCGCCCCGGGCGAGGGCGTGCTCGGACGGGCAGGCGAGCCAGAACGGCTCGACGAAGAGCGGCGAGACCGCGAACCCGCCGGACGGCAGCGGCAGCGACACCAGGGCCGCGTCGACGCGGCCGTCGCGCAGGCCCTCGACGATGTCGGCGGTTCGCGATTCCGACAGCGACAGCATCAGCAGCGGGTACTGCTCGCGCAGCGGCCGCAGCACCAGCGGGAAGAAGTAGGGGCCGAGCGTCTGGATCGCCGCCAGGACGAGCCGCCCGGTCAGCGGCGAGCCGCGGCCCTCGCTGGCGAGCGCCAGCAGCCGATGCGCCTCCGCGAGCACCACCCGCGCCTGCCGCACGATCGCCTGCCCGGCCTCGGTGAGCAGGACCCGGCGGTTCGAGCGCTCGAACAAAGTCAGGCCGAGCGCGGTTTCCAGCTTACGCACCTGCACGCTCAATGTCGGTTGGCTGACATTACAGCGCTCGGCGGCCCGGCCGAAATGCCCCTCGTCGGCGACCGCGACGACATATTCGAGATCCCGAAGCGAGAGGCCGGCCAGATTCATAGGCAGCGTCTATCAGAACCTTTGTGACGATGCATTTGCCTCTGGGTCCCGCCGGGGTCATAACCTTTCACCAGAACGGTTCCAGGCTGGTCTCGGCCGCCGAGAGCCTTCGCAGAACGGAGAGACGGTACGCATGAGCGATCAACGCCCGATCCTGACCACCCGCCAGGGCCATCCGGTCCGCGACAACCAGAGCACCCGCACGGTCGGTGAGCGCGGCCCGGCGACGCTCGAGAACTACCAGTTCATCGAGAAGATCACGCATTTCGATCGCGAGCGGATCCCGGAGCGGGTCGTCCACGCCCGCGGCGCCGGTGCCCATGGCTGGTTCGAGGCCTACGGCAAGATCGGCGACGAGCCGGCCTCCAAGTACACCCGCGCCCGCGTTCTGAACGAGACCGGCGTGAAGACGCCGATGTTCGTGCGCTTCTCCACCGTCGCCGGCGCGAAGGAGAGCCCGGAAACCGAGCGCGACCCGCGCGGCTTCGCGGTGAAGTTCAAGACCGTCGACGGCAACTGGGACCTCGTGGGCAACAACCTCAAGGTCTTCTTCATCCGCGACGCGATCAAGTTCCCCGACATGATCCACGCGTTCAAGCCGGATCCGGTGACGAACCGCCAGGAGGCGTGGCGCTTCTTCGACTTCGTGGCCCAGCACCCCGAAGCGATCCACATGGTGACGCACTTGAAGTCGCCCTGGGGCATCCCGGCCAACTACCGCGAGATGGAAGGCTCGGGCGTCAACACCTACAAGCTGGTCAACGACCAGGGCGAGGCGGTGCTCTGCAAGTTCCACTGGATCCCCAAGCAGGGCGTCCGGAACCTGACCTCGCAGCAGGCTTCCGAGATCCAGGCCAAGGATGTCGGCCACGCGACCCGCGACCTGTACGACAACATCAAGGCCGGCAATTTCCCCGAGTGGGAATTCGCCGTGCAGATCATGCCGGACGGCCCGAACGACCACCTCTCCTTCGACCCGCTGGACGACACGAAGCTGTGGCCGGTGGACCAGTTCCCGCTCCTGCCCTGCGGCCGGATGGTGCTCGACCGCGTGCCGGACAACTTCTTCGCTGAGGTCGAGCAGTCGGCCTTCGGCACCGGCGTTCTGGTCGACGGCATCGACTTCTCGGACGACAAGATGCTGCAGGGCCGGACGCTGTCCTACTCGGACACCCAGCGCTACCGCGTCGGCGCCAACTACCTGCAGCTGCCGATCAACGCGCCGCAGCCCGGCGTGAAGGTCTATTCGAACCAACGGGACGGGCAGATGACCTACGGTGTCGACGGCACCGGCCCGAACAAGCACATCAACTACGAGCCCTCCACCCTGGCCGAAGGCCTGCGGGAGGCGCCGAAGCCCGCCAAGGACTATCACCAGTCGGTCCAGGGCAATCTCGGCCGCTACCAGACCTCGCGCACCGAGGACGACTACACGCAGGCCGGCGTGCGCTACCGCTCCTTCGAGGATTGGGAGCGCGAGGACCTGATCGCCAACCTCGTGGCCGACATGAAGCAGTGCCCGGAGCCGATCCAGCTGCGGATGGTCTGGCACTTCTGGCACGCCGACGAGGATTACGGTCGCCGGGTCGCAGAGGGCGCCGGGATCGACCTGGAGAAGGCCAAGGCCCTGCCGCCGCTGCCGGGCCGTGCCGCCCCGGGCAAGCGCCTGCAGTCCGAGACCTACACGGACGGGTCGCAGGCCCACCGGGTCGCCGCCGAGTAAGCCGCGCGCGTCGCGACCACGATCGAAGCCCCGCGCGGTCACCCGGCCGCGCGGGGTTCCTGTTTGGACACCCGGCGGGGACGGCGATGACGTGTGTCGTGCAGCGCGGGCTCGGCCCGAACGCCGTCGTCGGCGGCATGCGGATCTCCTATCTGGCGCGCAGCGACGAGACGGGCGACGGCCTCGGCATCTATCGGGTCGACATGGATCCGCGGACGCCCGGTGCCGGACTGCACCGCCACGCCCGGCTGACCGAGACCTTCTCGGTCGAGGCGGGCCGGCTCGCCCTGCATGTCAGCGATACGGACCACGTGCTCGGGCCGGGCGATTTCGCGCTGATCCCGCCCGGGATCGCCCACGCCTTCGCCAATCGCAGCGAAGAGCCGGTCCGCTTCACCCTGAGCTTCGCGCCGGCGCTGGGTCGTGAGGGCTTCTTCGAGGGGCTGGCGCAGCTGGCCGCGGAGGGCCGCCTCTCGAACCGGGTCGCAATGACCGACCTGATGGCGCGCTACGATCAGGAACCGCTGGCCGGTTTCGCGGGCTGGAGCGACGCCAGCGGCTGAGCCGATTTCCCTCGTATCTCAGGCTCGGCCGCGCTGACTTTGCGGTCGCGGCCCGCGGCCAGGCCGATCAGGATCGCCGCGACGGCGATGCCGACGAACAGGGCCCCCGGCACGCCCCAGCCGCCCGTGGACTCATGGGCCAAGCCGAAGACCAGCGGCCCGAGGCAGGCGCCCGTATAGCCGATGCCCTGCGCCATGGCCGAGAGCCCTGCGGCGCTCGCCGCGTCGGCGGCGCGCAGGACGATCAGGGTGAGCCCGAGGCCGAAGCACCCGCCGATGCCGAAGCCGAGGGCGCCGGCAGCCGGAATGCGCAGTGAATCCGCCCCGAAGGCGAGGACCAGGAAGGCCACGGCAGTGAGGCCCGGGATGGCCACGATCCAGCCCCGCTGATCCCGCGCGCGAGCGGCCAGCATGGCGGTGAGGAGCGCGCCGGGAGCCTGAACCAGCGTGGTCAGCGAGGCGTAGAGCCCGGCATCGAGCGGCGTGAGGCCGCGTCCCTGCAGCAGCAGCGGCAGCCAGCCGAACAGGATGTAGGCGAGCGACGATTGCAGGCCCATGAAGCCGGTCACCCACCAGGCCAGCGGGTCGCGCAGCAGCCGCCCGGCGGAGGGCGCGGCGGTCGACATCGTCCGGCGCGCGAACGGGATCCACACGAAGGCGGCGACGAGCGCCGGCAGCGACCAGACCGCCAAGGCGGAGGGCCATCCGCCCCCGAGGGCGTGCTCCACCGGAACCGCCGCCCCGGCGCCGGCGGCGGCGCCGAGGCACAGGGTCATCGTGTAGAGCCCGGTCATCAGACCGCCGCTGCCGGCGAAATCGCGCTTCACGAGGGCCGGCAGCAGGACGTTGTCGAGGCCGATCCCGATCGCGGCGAGCGCCGTTCCGGCGAAGAGCGGCACGAGGCCGCCGAGGCCGCGAAGCGCCAGGCCGGCCACCAGGATCGTCGATCCGGCGAGAACCGCGAGGTCGGGCCCGATCCGGCGGATCAGCGGCGCGGCCAGCGCGCAGGCGATGCCCAGGCACAGGACTGGCAGCGTGGTGAGGATGGCGGCGCCTCCGGGACCGAGGCCGGTGCCGTCCCGGATCGTCGCCAGCAGCGGGCCGACCGTGCTGAGCGCCGGGCGCAGATTGAACGCCACCAGCATCAGCGCCAGGCCGAGCAGGAAACGGTTCGCGCTGGTGCGCCCCGGGCTCACGGTCGCCGCCGCGCGATCACGGCACCGCCGAGGCAGGCGGCCAGCATCAGCGCGAAGGCGGCATCGCCGAACTGGCCATAGAGCGTGCCGCCGACGATGCGCGCGGGCAGATCCGCGTCGAGCCAGGTCTCCACGTCCAGCCTCGTCCGGGCGACGATCCGGCCATGCGGGTCGATCACTGCGGAGATCCCGGTATTGGCGTCGCGCACGAGCGGCAATCCCTCCTCGACTGCCCGCAGGCGCGCCTGGGCCAGGTGCTGGCGCGGACCGGGCGTGTCGCCGAACCACGCGTCGTTGGTAACGTTCAGGATGAGCCCCGGCGGCTGCGGCGACGGCGCGGCGTGCCCGGCAGGCAGGATCGCGCCCGGGAAGATCGCCTCGTAGCAGATCGTCGCCGCCACCGGCGGCAGGCCCGGAACCGTCAGGATCCGCTGACCGGCGAGCGAGCCAGCCGAGAAGCCGCCCGGAATGGCCACGAACTGCCGCAGGCCGAGGGCCCGCAGGGCTGCATCGAGCGGCCCCGGGAGGTATTCACCGAACGGGACGAGGTGGACCTTGTCGTAGCTGTCGGAAATCGTGCCGTCCGGCCCGATCACCATGACGGCGTTGAAGAAGCGCAGGCGCTCGCCCGGCAGCGGCTCCTCGGCACGGGCCGCCCCGGTGATCAGCTGCTGCCCGGGCTTCAGGCCGGCCGCCACCTTGGCCAGGGCGTCGGGATCGCGCTGGATCAGGAACGGGAAGGCGGATTCCGGCCAGACGATGTGGGTCGGCTCGGGTGCACCCGCCTCGGTCGGGCGCTGGCTCAGCTCGATGTAGCGGTCGACGATATCGGCCCGGTTTTCCGGCCTGAACTTGGCATCCTGCGGCAGGTTCGGCTGAACGAGGCGCAGCCGGATTCCGGCCACGGCCGGATCGGGCGGGCCGAGCCGCTCGGCGCCGGCGAGGGCCATGCCGATGAGCAGGATGGCGGCGGCGACGCTCGGCCCGAACCGGTCGCGCGGAGTCGCGCCGGTGGCCAGGGTCGCGGGCGCCGCGCAGACGAGCACGGCCAGGATGCACAGGCCGTAGAGCCCGATCGTCGCGGCCCATTGCATCAGCCAGAGGTTCTGGGCCAGCGCCATCCCGAGGGTGTTCCAGGGGAAGCCCGTGAACAGGTGACCGCGCAGCCAGTCGGCGGCGCCGAGCCCGAAGGCGAGGGCGGCGATCCGCGCCGCGCCCCGGCCCCATAGCAGGCCCGCCGCGCCAAAGCCGGCCCCGTAGAACAGGCCGAGGACGAAGGGCAGGCCGACGACGCCCAGCGGCAGGGCCCAGAGGAACTCGTCGGCCTCTACCAGGAAGGCCTGACCCAACCACCAGAGACCGGCGGTAAGATAGCCGAAGCCCCAGGCCCAGCCGACCAGGAAACAGGGCCAGAACCGCCGGAGGGTGGTCCGGTCGGAGGCGGCCCCGTCCTGCAGCCAGACCGCGACCGTCAGGGACAGGACGAGGGCCGGCAGGATGCCGTAGGGCGGCATGGCCAATGCGCCGAGCGCGCCCGCGAGCCACGCAAGCCCGAGTCGGCGCCAGCCGGTCAGGCGCGCGATCGCCCGGACGGCGCCCGGCACGCGCGCGCGCTCCGGATCGGACATGGGATCCCGCATCGGCCCGCGCATGGATGCGCCGGCCGCCGCGGGCGACCGGGCGAAACCGTCCGCCGCACCCCTCACGCCGCGACCGTCACGGGTGCGGCGTCTCGGCGACCGGCTTGCTCGACGGCGGGGGCAGGGCGAGCGGCACGACGGCACCGATCCGCGCCGCACCCTTGTGGAACCGCAGGCGCTTCAGGCGCCGGGGATCGGCATCGAGAACCTCGAATTCGAGATCGCCCGGGCCGGCGATCAGCTCGCCCCGAGACGGGACGCGGCCGGCCAGCGTCACGATCATGCCGCCGAGCGTGTCGATCTCCTCGGCCATCTCGCCGACCGCCGCCACGAGGTCGACGCCCGTCACCTCGGAGACCTCGGCCAGCGGCGTGCGCGCGTCGGCCACGAAGACCTCGCCCTCGCCGTCGATGCGCTGGACGTATTTGTCCTCGGCGACGTCATGCTCGTCCTCGATGTCGCCGACCACGACCTCGATCAGATCCTCGATGGAGATCAGCCCGTCGGTGCCGCCATACTCGTCGATGACCAGGGCCATGTGGGTGCGGGTCGCCTGCATGCGCACCAGCAGGTCGATGGCCGGCATCGAGGGCGGCACGAACAGGACCGGCCGCTGGATGCGCGCAGCCGCCAGAGTCGTCGTCAGATCGACCTTGCCGAGATCCAGCCCGCGCGGCAGGCGCGCCGCCGGCCGGCGCGGGCGCGGAGCGGCGGATGCGTCCGCGGCACCGTCGACCGCCGTCTCCGCGGGCTTCACGACGGCCGGCGCGCTGCGCCGGGCCGGCTCCGCCTTAGCGGCGATGTGGTCGACGAGGTCGCGGATATGGACCATGCCGCGGGGATCGTCGAGGGTCTCGCCGTAGACCGGCAGCCGGGAATGACCCGCCGTGCGGAACAGCTTGAGCAATTCGCCGAGGCTCGTGTCGTTCGACACGGCGACGATGTCGGCCCGGGGCACCATCACGTCGTCGACGCGCACCTTGTGCAGGCCGAGGACGTTCTTGAGCATGACGCGCTCGAGCGGGGTGAGGCCGCTCTCGCCGGCATCCGGCTCCGCCAGCGCCTCCTCCAGGCCTTCGCGCAGCGAATCGCGCGGCTTGAGATGGAGGGCCTGAAGCAGGCGGTCGTACCAGGGCTCCCGGTGCTGGGATTCACCCTCGGTGGAACTGGGCGCGGCCAGGGCCGCGCCGCGACTTCGATCGTTGCTCATGTCTCTCGGGTCTGGGGTCGATCGGGCGTCGCGCGCTCAGGCATAAGGATCCGGGATGCCGAGGGTCGCGAGAGCCGCGACCTCGAGGGCTTCCATGGCATCGGCCTCGGCCTCGCCGATCTCGTGGTCCTGACCGAGACAATGCAGGGTGCCATGGACGAGGAGGTGGGCGAGGTGATTCTGGAGCGGCTTCGACTGCTCCGCACTTTCGCGCACCAGGGTCTCGTAAGCAAGGACCACGTCGCCGAGCGGAGTCGGGACGCCGGGATGAGCCGGCTGCGGTGCGGCCGGGAAGGACAGGACGTTGGTCGGCTTGTCCTTCCCGCGCCAAGTCCGGTTGAGGTCCTGCACCGCGGCGTCGTCGGTCAGCAGGACGCTGACCTCGACGGGGCCGCCCGGCTTCTCGGGCGCGATGGCGAGGCCGGCTTCCACGGCGCGCGTGACCAGCGCTTCGAGGTCCGGGATCCCCGCCTCCCAGCGCGCGTCCTCGACGGCGAGATCGATCGCGTGCGGCATGCTCACGCCAGCGGCCGCCGCCGGGGGTTCGGATTGCGGTCGGCCTCGTCCTCGCCGTGGGCGGCGCGCTCGTAAGCGGTGACGATCCGGCGCACGAGGTCGTGGCGGACCACATCCACATCCTTGAACCGCACGTGGCCGATCCCCTCGACACCGTCCAGCACACGCACCGCCTCCACGAGGCCGGATTTCTGGCCCGGCGGAAGGTCGATCTGGCTCGGATCGCCCGTGATGATCATGCGCGAGCCCTCGCCCAGGCGGGTGAGGAACATCTTCATCTGCATGGAGGTGGTGTTCTGCGCCTCGTCGAGGAGCACCACGGCGTTGGTGAGGGTCCTGCCGCGCATGAAGGCGAGCGGCGCGATCTCGATCGTGCCCGTTTGCAAGCCGCGGTCGACGTGGCGCGCCTCCATGAAGTCGTAGAGTGCATCGTAGATCGGCCGCAGGTAGGGATCGACCTTCTCGCGCATGTCGCCCGGCAGGAAGCCGAGGCGCTCGCCGGCCTCGACCGCCGGACGCGACAGGATCAGCCGCTCGGCATGGCCCTGTTCCAGCAGCGACACGGCGTGGCCGACGGCGAGCCAGGTCTTGCCGGTCCCGGCCGGCCCCTCGGCGAAGACCAGCTCATTGGTGCGCAGGAGCTTGATGTATTCGTCCTGCGCCGGGTTGCGCGCGCGCACGGCCCCGCGCTTGCGGGTGGCGATCTGCTCGAAAAGCGGACTGTCGGCCTCGGCGGCAATCGCCTCGGCGGGGAACAGCGTCGCCTGGGCGGTGGCCTCGCGGATCGCGCCGTCCACGTCGCCGAGCGTCAGCGTGCTGCCGCCGGTGCGGACCCGGGCGTAGAGCTTCTGGAACACGCGCCGGGCGGTCTCGGCGGCGTCGGCCGGCCCCTTGATGACGAGGTGATTGCCGAGGGCGGTGGCGGTCACGTCCAGCCGGCGCTCGATATGGGCGACGTTCTGGTCGTATTGGCCGAAGACGAGGCTCGCGAGGCGGTTGTCGTCAAAGGTCAGCGGCACCTCGACCGCCGCGTCGGATCCGGCCGACCGCGCCGCCGGGCCGCGACCCCGGAGCGCGCCGCGCGCGCTCGCCCCGTCCGTTGCGCTCAAGCCGTCATCCTCGCCAACATCCCCGTCTTGAACCCACCCGTCATGCCGCCGCAGCCGCCGAGACAAGCTGCCCGAACAGGCTGTTCGAGCCCGCCTCGGTGATCCGAACAGGCACCACCTGCCCGATATGGTGAGGCGCGGCGTCGAACTGCACGGCCAGCAGGTGCGGCGTCTTGCCCGCGACCTGGCCGGGATGCCGCCCCGGCTTCTCCACCAGCACGTCGAAGACCCGGCCCTCGGCCGCCCGCTGATACGCGTGGCGCTGGCCGTCGAGGAGCGCCTGCAGCTCCGCGAGCCGCGCCGCCATCACGGCCTCCGGCACCTGATCGCCGCGATCGGCCGCCGGCGTGCCCGGACGGGGGCTGTACTTGAACGAGAAGGCACTCGCGAAGCCGATCTCACGCACGAGCCGCAGGGTGTCGGCGAAATCCGCGTCGGTCTCGCCCGGGAAGCCGACGATGAAATCGGAGGACAGGGCGATGTCCGGCCGGGCGGTACGCACGCGGTCGATCAGGCGCCGATACGCGTCGCCGGTATGCTTGCGGTTCATGGCGGCGAGGATCCGGTCCGAGCCCGACTGCACCGGCAGGTGCAGGTAGGGCATCAGGGCCGGAACCTCGGCATGGGCCCGGATCAGCGCGTCGTCGAAATCGTTCGGGTGGCTCGTCGTGTAGCGGATCCGCGCGATGCCGGGGATCCGGGCCACCGCGCGCACCAGTTCGGCGAGGCCCACGGGCGCGCCGTCGGCACCGTCGCCGTGATAGGCGTTGACGTTCTGGCCGATCAGCGTGATCTCGCGCACGCCCCCTTCGGCCAGCTTCTCGGCCTCGGCGAGCACCGCCGCCACGGGCCGCGAGATCTCGGCACCGCGGGTATAAGGCACCACGCAGAAGGCGCAGAACTTGTCGCAGCCCTCCTGCACGGTGAGGAAGGCCGAAGCCCCGAGCGTCCGCCGCCGGGGCAGGTGGTTGAACTTGTCCTCGACGGGAAATTCGGTGTCGACGACGCGGCGCTCCCGGGACCGCGCCAGAAGGTCCGGCAGGCGGTGGTAGCTCTGCGGGCCGACCACGACGTCGACGGCGGGCTGGCGCGCCTGGATCTCGGCGCCCTCGGCCTGGGCGACGCAGCCGGCCACCACGATGCGGGTGTCGAGACCTTGCGCTTTCCGCTCGCCCTTGAGCACGCGCAGGCGGCCGAGTTCTGAATAGACCTTCTCGGCGGCCTTCTCGCGGATGTGGCAGGTGTTGAGGACGACGACATCGGCCTCCTCGACCGAGTCGGTCGCCGCGTAGCCCTCAGCGCCGAGGACGTCGGCCATGCGCGCCGCGTCGTAGGCGTTCATCTGGCAGCCGTAGGATTTGACGAAAGCCTTCTTCAACGCGCGCCGTCCCGAACCAGTCCGCTTCCATTCTCGCGCCCGCCCTCCAGGGATGGGCCGGCGCGTGGCCTCTAGCACGGATCGCGCGGGCCGTCGCGGCGGCGGCGGATCCCATCCGCGAATCGCACGCCCGGCCTTCACCGAATCACAGCACCGCGTCCTTCCGGGGCCGCATAGCGGAGCCCGGAAGGACACGGTGCATGTGGACTGGCGCGCGCAGACGGTGCGGGGTCCCCGTCGGTCAGAACGGGGTCTATGCCCGAGCGTCGACGCCGGCCGCCCGTGGGCGACCGGCGCAGCCATCGAGGCTTCAGTGCGCGGCCGGCGCCGCAGCGGGCAGGTCGATGACCATCTGCTGGAAGAACGGCACGTAGGCCTGCAGCATCACGAACAGGCCGACGAGGCAGGCCAGCGCGATCGAGTGCCAGAACACGAAGCGCAGGATCTTGCCTTCCTGGCCGAAATAGCCGGTGGCCGTGGAGGCGACGACGATCGACTGGGCGTCGACCATCTTGCCCATCACCCCGCCCGACGAGTTCGCCGCCGCCATCAGCACGCCCGGGAGACCGAGCTGCTCGGAGGTGATCCGCTGCAGTCCGCCGAACAGGACGTTCGAGGCCGTGTCCGAACCCGTGAGCGCCACGCCGAGCCAGCCGAGCAGCGTCCCGAAGAACGGGTAGAGGATGCCGGTCCCCGCGAAGGCGAGGCCGAGCGTGGCATCGACGCCCGCGTAGCGGGTGAGGACGCCGAGCGCGAGCATCGCCGCGATGGTGATCAGCGAGTAGCGCAGGGCCCAGATCGTCTCGAAATAGGCCGTGACGAGGCGCAGCGGCGAGAAGCGCATGATCAGGCCGGAGATGATCGCGGCGATCAGCACGCCCGTGCCGGTGTAGGACATGTAGGTGAACAGGAAGACCGCGCCCTCGGGGGCAGGCTTGGCCACCACCGGCGGCACCTTCAAGATCACGTTGTGCAGGCCCGGCACCTCGTATTTCCAGGTGAAGAGCGGGTTGACGATGCCCTTGAACCAGCCGGTTCCCCAGATCGCCACGATGATCGAGAGGATGATCCACGGCACCCAGGCCAGCAGGATCTCGCCCTGCGACGCGGTGCGGGCACCGGTATGGACCGGGGGCGTGCCGGGCACGCCGGCACCGAGGGCCACCGGCCGGGGTCCGGCCACGGCCAGCGACGGATCGTGGCCGCGCAGAGCCGGCGAGGTCCAGATCTCGCGGGGCTGCCAGACCTTGAGGAACAGGACCAGGGCCAGCATCGAGGCGAGCGAGGCGCCGATATCGACGATCCACGGGTTCACGTAGTTCGAGATCAGGAACTGCGCGACCGCGAAGGTGGCGCCGCAGACCAGGATCGGCGGCCACACCCGGATCATGCCGCGGAAGCCCGCGAACACCCAGATCAGCCAGAACGGCACGATCAGCGAGAACAGCGGCAGCTGCCGGCCGATCATCGCGCCGAGGATCTCGGGCGGGTAGCCGGTCACGGAGGCGAGGCCCTGGATCGGCGCGCCGAGCGCCCCGAAGGCGACCGGGGCGGTGTTGGCGATGAGCGACAGGCCCGAAGCGGCGAGCGGCGAGAAGCCGAGGCCGATCAGGATCGCGCCGGTGACGGCCACCGGCGTGCCGAAGCCGCCTGCGCCCTCGAAGAAAGCGCCGAACGCGAAGGCGACCAGGAGCAGCTGCAGGCGCCGGTCAGCCGTGATGCCGGCGACCGATTGCTGCAGGATCGCGAACCAGCCCTTCTCCACCGTCAGCCGGTAGAGGAAGATGACGTTGAGGATGATCCAGCCGATCGGGAAGAAGCCCGTGACCATCCCGAGGATGGCCGCCCGGGTGGCGAGTTCGGTCGGCATGCCGAAGCCGACGATGGCGACCAGCATGGCGAGGCCGAGGGCGATGACGGCCGCGATATGGGCCTTCACCCGCCCGCTGGCGATCATGGCGAGCAGTGCGATGACCGGCACTGAGGCGGCGAGCGTCGAGAGCCAAGCGCTCCCGAACGGATCGTAAACCTGATTCCAGGTTTGCAACGGGCGTCCTCCACAATTCCCGACTGTTCCGGGTTGCGGCCTAGCTAGCAGACGGATTCCGCCCGCTCAATGCGTTGCATCATGTATTCCGGCGGTCATTTCTCCAGATTATTCTTGCGTGGACAGCCAAACACACCCGGTGCAACTCCAGCCTCACCCGTGCTGCCAACATGACGCACCGCGTGCAGGCCTGCATTCGGCATCGGAACCGGCCGGCCCTGCTGATCAGGACTGGAGTCCTTCAAGAGGATGCTGGCCGGAAGCGCCTCAGTCTACGGGGGTGAAGCTGCGTCGCGCGGTGCCGCCATCGGAGATCCGGTCATGCTCCGGCCCGGCATCGTCCCGCGCGCAACGCGGCGGCTTGGCGTCGCGCGAGACTGAACGACGTGGCGCTGGCTGGATGGCCGCGCCTGCGCGCAGAGACCGCGCGGGCGACGCCCTCGGACCATACGCTCGGTTCATCACACCGAAGCGGATCCCGTTTGCTGCAGACGTGACCCTGCCTGCACGGACGGCACCCGAGGCGGCTTCAGATCGCCGCGACCTCCGAGCCCTGGAGACCGAGATCCGGTGAAGCCGGCCGCGCATCCGGCGCGGGCAGGCTGCCGCCGCTCGCACGCATGCCCCGCAGGGCCGCGCGCACCTCGGCCTCGGCGGCGGCCGTCGCGGCCTTTCGGTCTGTGGTGGCCTCGAAGGTAATCGGCGCCCCCCAGACGACGTGAACGTCGATCGGGCCGCCTTGCAGGAAGGCGGCAAGGTGGGGCGCCAGTTCCATGTCGCCGTACCACGCGATCTCGGCGCGCTCGGCGCGCGTCACCGGCAGGCCGTTGCGACGCGGATAGGCGATAGCCAGCGGCTGGAGGCGCACCCGCCCGCGCCCGGCCTCGGCCTGCAGGGCCGCGCGGGCCGCGCCGACCAGCGAGGAGCGGAACGGCAGGAGCCGGGTGCCGTCACCGGTGGTCCCTTCCGCGAACAGCACGACCAGCTCGCCCTCGGCCAGGCGATGGCCCATGGCGGTGCTGACGTGGGCGGTCGCGCCGCGCCGCTGGCGGTCGATGTAGATCGTCCGCTGCAACCCGGCGAGGGTGCCGATCAGCGGCCAGCCGGCAATCTCGGACTTCGCCACGAAGGAGAGTGGCCGCAACGCGCCGATCACGATGATGTCGAGCCACGACACGTGGTTGGCGAGGACCAGAGCGGGCTCGCCGAGGACGGGCGGCATGCCGCTCTGTGTCACCCGTACGCCGAACAGGCGCAGGACGGTGCGGTGAAACAGGATCGGCGCCAGGGCCGTGCGGCGGCCCAGCAGGCGCAGTGCGATCCAGTGCGGCGGTCCCAGCAGCGCAAAGGCGAGAGCGAGGGCCGCGACCCGCCAGGCAATGCCGAAGCGGCTCACGGCGTCACAGATCGGCGCTCATCGTCAGCGCGGTCGCCCGGCTGCCGTCAGCCTTCAGATAATAGCCGGTGCGCGAGCCCACCTGCCGGAACCCGTGCCGCGCGTAGAGGCGGAGGGCAGGCGCGTTGCCCTCGTCGACTTCCAGATGCACCCGGGCGACCCCGTCGAGCGCGAGGCTCGACAGATGCTCGCGGAGCAGCTTGCGGCTATGGCCGCCGCCGCGCAGAGCCGGTGACAGCACGACCGTCAGGATCTCGGCCTCGTCGGCCGCCCGGCGCGAGAGCACGAAGCCCTGAAGCATCCCGGCGCGCCACAGGCCATGCGCGTGGGTCGAGCGCTCGCAGAGCATGCGCTCGAATTCGTGCGCGTCCCACGGGCGCGCGAAGGCCGTCGCGTGGAGCCGGGCGAGCGCAGGGGCCTGCGCGGCGTCGCGGAGCGGGGCGACGTAGGGCTCCGGGGTCAGCGCGTCCCACCACGCGAACCACCAGTCGAAGGGCCAGAAGGGGAGCGGGCGCGTCATCGCCGTGCGATCCGCGCATGGTCCTGCGGCCGCGCATCCGGGCCCCGCAGGTAGAGGGGCCGGGGCAGCGCCTGCGCCGGATCGGCGACGAGGCCGAGGGACGCCACCGACACGATATCGGGGCCAGCCACGTTGGCGACGCGGGCTTCGACGCCGCGCTCGGCCAAAGCCGCAGCCAGCAACGGCGCGCCGGAGCCGGTGAGCACCACCGGGCCGGAGCCCAGCCGCTCGGCCGCCTCGTCGACGGGGAGATGCGCGGGCGCGAGGCCGTCGCCGGATCCCAGGGCCTGGACGTAGACGGCGCCGTGGCGGGCATCGATCACCGCCGCGATCGTGCCCTCGACGGTCTCGGCCAGGAGGGGTGTCAGGAGGGCCGAGAGGGTGCCGACGCCCACCACCGGCTTCCCGGTCGAAAGTCCGATCGCCCTCGCCGCCGAGAGCCCGACCCGCAGCCCGGTGTAGCTGCCGGGCCCGACCGTGACGGCGACGCGGTCGATCGCTTCGAATCCGCCCTCGACCCGGGCGATCACCCGCTCGATCAGCGGCAGCAGGGATTCCGCGTGGCCGCGCGCCATCGGCAGCGACTCGGCGGCGAGGGGCGCCTCGGCATCCTCCGCCATGACGCAGGCGGCGCAGGTCTCCAGCGCTGTGTCGATGGCCAGGATACGCACGCTCACTCCCACGGGCCGGTCCGAACCGGCCATTGCCTCCCTGCGCTGCGACGGGCGCGCAGAGTCTCAAGCGTTAGAGCAAAACCGCCGCGTCGTCAGCGTCGGGGCAGCCGCGCCGGACGGATCAACGGTGGAGTGTTGCCGGCTTGCGCCGGTGGGCGCCGACGATGCGCGGGCCCTCACGCGGCGCGCACGGTCTCGAGGAAGCGGCGCACCTCGTCGGTGAGGCGGTCGGATTGCCGAGACAGATCGGAGGCCGATTCCAGCACCTGCGCGGCCGCCATGCCGGTTCCTTCCGCGGCCTTGGCAACGCCGGCGATGCTGCCCGTCACCGCACCGGTTCCGCTCGCCGCCTCGGCGACGTTGCGGACGATCTCCTGCGTGGCCGCACCCTGCTCCTCGACCGCGGCCGCGATGCCGGCCGCCAGATCGTCGATCTCGCGGATCCGGCCGGTGATCGCGCCGATCGCGGCGACCGCCGCATGGGTCGTTCCCTGGACCGCGCCGATCTGGGCCGCGACCTCGTCGGTGGCGCTGGCGGTCTGGCTTGCCAGCGCCTTGACCTCGGCGGCGACCACGGCGAAGCCGCGTCCCGCTTCGCCGGCCCGGGCCGCCTCGATCGCGGCGTTGAGCGCCAGCAGGTTGGTCTGGCCTGAGATGGCGGCGATCAACCCGACCACGGTGTCGATCTTCGCCACGACACCGCTCAGCGCCTGCATCCGATGGACGGTCTGGTCCGCCTCGCCCACGGCCCGTCGGGCGAGATCGGACGCGTTCTCGACCTGCCGGCCGATCTCGGTGATCGAGGTGCCGAGTTCCTCGGCCGCCGCCGCCACGGTGCCGACGTTGGAGGCGGCCTCCTCGGCGGCGGTCGCCACGGCGCCGGACTGGTTCGCCGCCTCGGCAGCCGCCGACGTCATACGCGCGGCGGTGGCCTGCAGCTCCGCCGCGGAGGCGGAGACCTGGGCGGCGATACCGCCGACCGCCTCCTCGAACCGCGCCGCCAGGGCGACCGTCGCGTGCCGCCGTTCCTGAGCGGCGGCCGCATCGGCCCGGCGCAGGCGCTCGGCCTCCTCGGCCGCCTTCCGCACCATCATGGCCTTGATTCCGTCGACCGCCCGTCCGACGGCGCCGATCTCGTCGCGGCGGCGCGCCTCCGCGATCTCCGCCATGACCTCGCCGCGGGCCATGCGCTCGAGCGCGGCGACCAAGCGGCCCAGGGGCCGGGAGATCCCGAGCACGGAAACCAGGCTCGCGCAGACGACGCCGGCGAGCAATCCGAGGGTACCGAACCCGATCAGGCCGTTGCGGGCCGCCCCGGTCTGGACCGTGAGCGCATCGGACCGCGCGTACATGCTGCCTTCGATGGCATCGCCGAGCCGCTTCCCCTCGATGCCGAGGGTCGTGATGCTCGGATCGATCTCCTCACGCGCGCGGTCGAGCGCCGCAGCCCTCTGACCCGCCAGGGCCAGGCCGCGCACCGCCAAAGCCTGCGCGACAAAGAGGTCGGTGCGGTCCCGCTGGGCCAGTACCAAGTCGGAGAAGGCCGGGACCTGCCGGGCCAGTTCGGCGAGCGTCTCGCCGGTCTCGCCGACAACCGTGTCGAACCGGCCAAGGATGGAGCGGATCCGTTGCGGGTCGGTCTCGGCGATCAGGCGCTACAGCAGGTAGGCCAGCGTCATATGCAGCCGGTTGCTGCGGCGGACATTCGAGACCGCCTTCGCGTCGCGGACGATCATCGTGGAATAGGCAGCATCCACCGCCATCATGCGGTTCTGCGCAAACCAGATGCAGCCGCCGACGATCACGGCAACGATCAGATTGATCGACAGGAGCTTCGTGAGGAGCTTCGTGCGCGCGAGGACGTCCATGCGAATCTCCGGGAACGATCCGCAACCCGGACAAGCCGCAACGGCATTCGTCAAGATAAATCCACGTATCACGCGGTGTCGATTATTCGACAAACCGAAGATGCGGACGATCTTGTCTAAGTCATACTCGCCCGCAAATCACCCGACAGCCGGATAACGCGCCAGTTCAAGATACGCTATTCGCCGATCTGCGACGTATCGGAATCGGCTGGATGACCGCCACCCGGGCACCGCCAACCTGTTGATGGTTGCTCAGCGGCGGCCTCAGGCTGGCCGGTGTGACGCGGCGGTCAACAGTCGCCCGGGGGCCATACCCGATGGCATGGCCCGCAGGCTGCTCCGTGAGGCCGGATCGTCAGATCGCCTGGACTTCGCGGATCTCCGGCAGGAAGTGACGGAACAGGTTCTGCACGCCGTGCCGGAGGGTCGCCGTGGAGGATGGGCAGCCTGAGCAGGCGCCCTTCATCTCCAGATAGACCACGCCCTCCTTGTAGCCGCGGAAGGTGATGTCGCCGCCATCGCCCGCTACCGCCGGGCGCACCCGGGTCTCAAGCAGGTCCTTGATGGTCACGACGGTGTCGTGGTCGGCCTCGTCGTAGAACTCCTCGCCGGCCTCGATCTCGCCGTGGCCGCCCTCGGCCATCACCGGCGCGCCGGACTGAAAGTGCTCCATGATCGCGCCGAGCACGGCCGGCTTGACCTGCGCCCACTCCGAGCCATCCTCGGCCTTGGTCACGGAGATGAAGTCGTGGCCGAAATACACACCCGCCACGCCCGGAACGGCGAACAGCGCCGACGCCAGAGGGGACCGGGCGGCGGCCTCGGCGTCCCGCGCCTCGAAGGTCGATTCAGCCAGGACGACGCGGCCGGGCAGGAACTTCAAGGTGGCCGGGTTCGGCGTGGCTTCGGTCTGGATGAACATGATGGGATCACTCCGCTGCGCCGGTTCAAGGCCGGCCGGGACAGGCGCCGCGAGGCGCTACCTTCCATGTGGACCGGCAAGCGGATTTTCTCAACCGGTCGACCCGGTCTCGCCTGCCCGTGAGAGTGGACATTCGAGCGGCGTCACGACAGGACGGGCGTCATCGGGAAGCCAGAGGAGCCGGCAGTGGACGTGACCGCGGACCAGACCCTCGCGCAGGAATTGCTGAAGGATCTGCGCGAGGCACAAACCAAGCTGGAAGCGGCGCGCTCGGAAGCGGCTTCGCTCAAGGTGCTCCTCGCGTTGCGCACGCACCAGCACGACCAGGCGTGGCAGGACGGGCGGCGGCTTGCGGCGGCGCTCGAGGACGCGGAAGCGCGGTCGGAGGCAGCATCCGTCGCGGAGACGGTCGCCCGGAACCACGCGGCCTCAGCCGAGGCCACGGCCATGGCCGACGAGCGCACCGAGGCGGTGCGGACCGTCCTTGGGGCCGTTCTCGCGAGCATCGGCCCCCGCGCCCTCGACCGGCGCCGGTTCCAGGACCTGATTGCGCGCGCCGGCCGAGAGGCGCCGGATCAGGGTCCCGGCGCGGCTCGGCACGCGGTGCTCTTAACCGAGGCGCGACGGGTCTTGGGGATCGCAGAATAGGCCGTGCGACGGCGCGCCGTTCGCCTCCAGACGCCGTGAGCAGGGTTAACTGACGCTTAACCCCACTCTCCCATCGTCGTCCCGGGACGGACAGGAGATCGACCGCATGCTGATCAGCGAGCACCACGTGCGCGAGTGCGCCTATTACATCTGGGAGAACGAAGGCCGGGTTCACGGGCAGGCTGCTGCCCACTGGATCCGCGCCGAAGCCGAACTGCGCGCGAACACGATCGTCGCGGCTGCCCCGGCATCCGAGACGATCGAGACACTGAAGCCCGCCAGGGCCGCCGCTGCGAAGTCCGGTACCGCGAAGCCGGCCGCATCCAAGACCGCCTCCGCTAAGCCTGCCGCCGTCAAGCCTGCGGCCGCAAAGCCGGCAGCCACCAAGGCGCCGCCCGTGAAGGCCGCGGCGAAGCCGGCCGCCCCGAAGCCCGCCCGGGCCTCCAAGGCCGCCGTTACCGCAGGCCTCGCCGCGAAGGCGAAGCCCGCCCGCACCCCGGCCTCGATGCACTGACGGACCCGACGCTTCCGCGTTGCCGAGCCCCTCTCCGAAGCCCGTCCCTTGTGCAGGGGCGGGCTTCTTCCGTTCGCGCGCCCCGACCGGACGGAACAGGCCGACACCCGACAGGTTGTCCGGCCTGGCGCGCCTGGGTGGAGGCTTCGCGCATTTCGGCTCACGACCGACTTCACGGAGGTCCGCCGCCAGATCGGTAAAGGCGGCGAACTGATGCCCGTCTTCCCGTTGGAGGAGCGGATCGAGCAGGAAAGGGAAACGATCGCGGCCTACCGCTCGGACCTGTTCAAGCGGCGCTCCCTGTCCGAGGCTCGGCCCTTCCCCGGTGTCCGGCCGCTGTTCGAACGGATCCGCGCCGCCGGCCCGTAGATTGCGCTCACCTCATCGGGAAGGCGCTCCGAGGTCGAGCGCTACACTGAGATCTTAAGGATCGCCGACCTGGTCAATGTCGCCACGAGTTCGGACGACACCGACCGAAGCCGCACCCCGACAGGCTCGAAGTCGCCCTGAAGCAGCTGGACCGTATGACGCACGACGATATCGGCGGCGTCGGCGACACGTCCTACGATGCCGAGGCTGCCGCGAAAGCAGGCCTGGGCACGATCGGACTCTGTCTGCGGCGGCTTTCCGGAGGCGGATCCTAACGCAGCCGTCTGCGTGGCGATGGACCGTGACCCGCAGGATCTAAACAACCGATTCGCGCAGTCGCCGCTCGCCGGCAGCTGAATTGCGCCTGGGCAAGCAGCTTTTGCGAAAGTGCCACCGTCGTCCACACTTTCCCGCCGCGCTGTTGCCGGAGGGTAACGCGGAGCGATGCCGGCTACGTATTCACGCGAAAGGGGCTGGTACCGAACGACTGAAAGGCGTAGCGACCCGCCCGCCAATCTGGATTCCTTCGAAGGACAAGCGCCTCGCATGCCCCAGACTCACCAGGCCAGCCCGGCACCGCGCTTCGTACCGGCCGCCAAGACGCTGTCGGAGCAGATCGCCGATGCAGTCGAGAGCCGGTCGACACCGCTGAGCCAGTTGCTCCGCCTGATGGCCGCGCTCGAAGCCGAGGGTGGCAACGAGGCCCTACGCCTCCGACTTCGCGCCCGGATCGGTGCGCCGCTCGACGCCTGAGCGCAACGTCGCGGATCAAGGCCGCCGGTGTCGATGACGCCGGCTTCCGCGCTTCACCGGCGGCGAGGCCGCCTGTGCAACGCGGCTCATGCAGGCGAAGTAGATGCGTCGCCCGATCTCTTCGAGTTCCAGCCCTTGAGGATTCGGCGCGGAAAAGACCTTGGCGCGGGCCTCGTTGCGGCACGCCGCGTCCTCGGGGCTCCGGATCGGCGGCTCTGCTCGGGCAGCCCCGCATATCAGAGCCGAGACGATACAGGCTGAGGCGAATACCAATTTACGCGTGCTCGCCAGGGTACTCGGCATACTGACGTTCGGACCTCACTCACTCGAGAGGCCGAAATAGCGCGCCGCGCTTACCAGGAAAGCTTGGTCAGAGTACGGGGCCTCGCAAAATCGATTTCTGGCTCGACTCAGGGCACGAGCCACAGGCATCGTCCCGCATTGGCGACAATCACGCATTCATAGGGTGTGCTACCGATCAGCGCCCGTTGCTCGACGGGGCCGACGTCGCCGCGCGGTATGTGGTGGCAGCCGGCCTCCGAGGGAGCAGGGGCGGCAGCCCCGGAGGCCGCATCGATCCGGCGTGCCGAGATCAACGTCTCGCAGGCGACCACCGAATCCGCCTCCCGCGCCCGCGGATCTGACGGCGCGGCGAGTGTCAGAGCACCCAGAACAAGCGCCAATATTGGTCGGGATCGCATCACGGCCTCTGCCACCCACGCCGCATCAGCGCATAGCGGGTTCAGCAGCGCCCAACGCGCCGAGGCGCCCGTTGGTTTCCGGCGTTAGACACCAACCTTAGATGCAACGACGCCCGCCTTGCGGGCGGGCGTCGCGGGCTCCAGAGCTTCGGATGAGCCACCGGTCCGCAATCAGCGCTTGGTCTTGACCTTCGCCTTGCGGGCCGCGTAACGCGCATCGCGTTGCGCCTTCTTGGAGGCCAGCTCGGCCGACTTGCGCTCCTGCGCCGCTGCAAGTTCAGCAGCCTCGCGGGCGAGCTGGGCGGCGAGTTCCGCCTCCTCCCGTTGGCGCTTTTCCTCGGCGGCCTGCCGCTCGGCGGCGATTCGGGCGGCCTCGCGCTCGCGGAGGCGCTCATCCCGAGCCTTGGCGATCTCGGCACGCGCCTTGGCCTTGGCAATCACGTCCGGGTCGTCGGCCGGCGGGCGCGCCTTGAACTTGGCCAGCAAAGCGGCCTTGGCGTTCTGCGAATTCTGGCGGCGGTCGTCGAAATTCCTGTAGTCGAATGCGCTCATATGACCTTTCTCGGTTTGGTACGTCTCGCGTGTAGCGGGAACATCCGGCGAAGCCGGGCACGTACTCAGTCTGCAGATTCCAACGCCGTCCCCGCGCCTCGGAACCGCATCGATCCATCGGTACTGCCGATGGTCCGACCCGAGCGCTCGGCGTTCGACCGAGCGCTCGGGTCGGACCAGGGTTCGAAAAACGCAAAGCCCTTAATCAGAGCTTCACGCGCGATGCAATCGTCAGGATCTGCGCAGGAGGCCGCTGCAGCGACAAAGCACGCGATCTCTGTAAAAGTTTCGACCGGCGATGCCCAAAAACCTCAAACCATCGACCCAGCGAACAGCTCAGAGCAGCAGGGGTGGGATTGCATCATCACGCCCCGAAAAGCGCTGCGCAAGATAGATAGATCGTGCACAAGCTTCGGACAAGGATGGGAGCAGGCGCTCAGGTGGGCGCAGGCCAATCATAATCGACCAAGTCGATCCTGTGTGGCGTGAACGTCGCGCGGGATGACCTATTCTTGTATCACAAAGCAGATCTGCAAAATCCGCAGCGTTTCTGCCACGGGGCTGCGAGAAGGGGCAGTCGATCTACTCCGGAAGCCGGTACGACGCCGCGCCCGAAATTTTTCCGCTAGGGTCTGCTCTCTGACTGTGCATTCCTGCCTCACTGCTCTGCCCACTCCGACATCGCAGCCGAAAATGCCTAAAATGAAGGCAGCAACGTCGAGCGGCACAGGTGGAGGCCGGGGCTTTTCGCGGCACGAGGCCTGCTTGGCATTCCAACAGCGCTTGCCGCATCCAGCCTGAGGACAGCGATGCTTGAGACACGCACGGCCTTCGATCCCGTGACCTATGCCGAGGCTGCCGCCGCTCTTCTCGGCCTCAATCTTGATCCGATGTGGATCGCGCCGGTTACCGCCAATCTTCGGGTCCTGGCCGCGGCGGCCGAGCTGGTCGAGGATTTCCCCCTGGGCGACGAGGCCGATGCGGCACCGAGGTTCGAAGCGTGACTGCGAACGATTCGCGGACGGCCGTCACGATCACCGCGGCGATTGCCAGCGGTCAGGCCACCGCACGACAGAGCGTGATGGGTTCGTTGGAGCGGATCGGGCGGCTTGACGGTCGGGTCGGCGCCTTCACCGACGTGCTGGCCGCCCGCGCCTTGGCCCGGGCCGATGCGCAGGATGCGGCGCTCCGCGGCGGCGCGGTGCCGGGACCGCTCGCCGGCGTGCCCTTCGCGGTGAAGAACCTGATCGACATCGCGGGCCTCCCGACCCGTGCCGGATCAAAGATCAATCGGGAGCGGCCTCCCGCCGAGCGGGACGGTGCCCTGGTGCGGCGTCTCGAAGCGGCGGGGGCGATCCTGGTGGGCGGCCTCAATATGGGCGAGTACGCCTACGATTTCACCGGCGAGAACGTCCACGACGGCGATGCACACAACCCGCACGCCCTCGACCATATGACCGGCGGCTCCTCCGGCGGCTCGGGTGCGGCCCTCGCGGCCGGCATGGTGCCCCTGACACTGGGCTCTGACACCAACGGGTCGATCCGCGTTCCGGCGGCCTTCTGTGGCTGCTTCGGCCTCAAGCCGACCTACGGCCGTCTGACGCGCGCGGGAAGTTTCCCCTTCGTGGGCAGCCTCGACCATCTAGGGCCGATGGCACGAAGCGTGACCGATCTTGCGCTTGCCTACGACGCGATGCAGGGGCCCGATCCCGACGATCCGGTGGCGGCTCCACGTCCGGCAGAGCCGGTCTTGTCCGCGCTGGAAAGCGGCATCGATGGCCTGCGGATCGCCGTGGCTGGCGGCCACTTCGCCCGCGGCGGTGATCCGGAGGCCTTCGCTGCGGTTGCGCGCGCCGCCGAGGCCCTGGAGGCGGAACGCAGAGTGGAGTTGCCCGAGGCGCACCGTGCACGCGCGGCCGCCTACCTGATCACCGCGGCGGAGGGCGCGACGCTCCACCTCGACCGCCTGCGGACGCGGCCGCAGGATTTCGACCCGGCAGTGCGGGACCGGCTGATCGCTGGGGCGATGATCCCGGCGGCGCATGTAGAGCGGGCGCAACGCTTCCGCCGCTGGTATCGAACGCGCGTGCTCGAGGTGTTCGAGACCGTCGACGTGATCCTGGCTCCGGCCACACCGTGCCGGGCGCCGAAGGGCGGCCAGACCCACTTCGTCCTCGACGGCGTCACGCTTCCGGTGCGGGCCAACATCGGAGTATTCACCCAGCCGATCTCGTTCATCGGCCTCCCGGTCCTGGCTGCGCCGATCCGGCTCGACGCCGGATTGCCGCTTGGGGTCCAAGTGATCGCCGCTCCCTGGCGCGAAGATCTTGTCTTCCGCGTGGCGCGTCATCTCGAACGAACCGGCGTCAGCACGGCACCGATCGCGGAGCTTTCCTGATGGTCATTGACGACCCCGCCGTGAAAGCCGAAGTCGTGGCCGCCTTCTGGGCCTACGAAACGGCGCTCACCACAAACGACGTTCCGACGCTGGAAGCCCTGTTCCGGGACGACCCGCTGACCATCCGGTACGGCATCGGCGAGAACCTCTACGGCATGGACGCGATCCGTGCGTTCCGCCGGGCGCGCTCGCCGGTGGGCCTGGAGCGCACCCTGGCGCAGACGCAGGTCACCACCTACGGGCGGGATTTCGCCACCGCCATGACGCTGTTCACCCGCGCGGGCGCGCCCGGCAAGATCGGCCGTCAGAGCCAGACCTGGGCGCGCTTCCCGGAAGGTTGGCGGGTGGTCGCGGCCCACGTGAGCCTGATCGACGCGGAGTAGCCGCGGTGCGGCCCGCGCCCCGCCCGGGGCGTGTGGCCGCGGGCTTGCATAAGGTCGAGCGTATTCCGCGCCGTCTGGCGCGGACCAACGCGAGTACCCGACCCAAGATGCTCTCCCGTCTGAGAAAACTGGGCGCCCGTGCGGCGCTGGCCGGCGCCCTGGCGCTCTCCGCGAGCACCGCTGCCCTCGCGCAGGGGACGCTGCGGATCGGCATGACCGCCTCCGACATCCCGCTGACCACCGGCCAGACCGACAACGGCGGCGAGGGCATGCGGTTCATGGGCTACACGGTCTATGACGGCCTCATCAACTGGGACCTGTCGAGCGCCGAGCTGGCCTCCGACCTCGTGCCGGGGCTCGCCACCAGCTGGGGCGTCGACGCCACCGACAAGACCAAGTGGACCTTCAAGCTCCGGCCGGGCGTGAAATTCCACGACGGCTCGGACTTCACCGCCGACGCGGTGGTCTGGAACCTCGACAAGCTCCTGAAGGCCGACGCGCCGCAATACGACCCGCGCCAGTCCGCGCAGGGCAAGACCCGCATCCCGGCCGTCGCGAGCTACCGGGTGGTCGACCCGCTCACCGTCGAGATCACCACCAAGGCCCCCGACGCGACGCTGCCCTACCAGATCGCCTGGATCATGATGTCGTCGCCGGCCCAATGGGAGAAGCTCGGCAAGTCTTGGGACGCCTTCGCCAAGCAGCCCTCTGGAACCGGCCCGTGGAAGCTCACCCTGTTCGCACCACGCGAGCGGGCCGAGATGGTGCCGTTCAAGGAGTACTGGGACACGAACCGCGTCCCGAAGCTCGACAAGCTCGTGCTCATCCCGCTGCCCGAACCCAATGCCCGGACCGCGGCGCTCCGCTCAGGCCAGGTCGACTGGATCGAGGCACCCGCGCCGGATTCCGTGGCGTCGCTCAAGGGCGCCGGGTTCACGATCATCACCAACGCCTACCCGCATAACTGGACGTGGCACCTGTCGCGGGTCGAAGGTTCGCCCTGGAACGACATCCGCGTGCGGAAGGCCGCCAACCTGGCCATCGACCGTGAGGGCCTGAAAGAGCTGCTCGGCGGTCTTGCGATCCCGGCCAAGGGCTTCATGCCGCCGGGCCACCAGTGGTTCGGCCACCCGACCTTCGACGTCAAATACGACCCAGAGGCGGCCAAGAAGCTCCTCGCCGAGGCAGGCTACAGCCCGGCCAAGCCGCTGAAGCTCAAGGTCGCGATCTCCGCCTCGGGATCCGGCCAGATGCAGCCGCTGCCGATGAACGAATTCGTGCAGCAGAACCTCGCCGACGTCGGCATTCAGGTCGACTACGAGGTGGTCGAGTGGAACACCCTGATCAACATCTGGCGAGCTGGCGCCAAGGCCGACATCTCCCGCGGCGTCTCGGCAATCAACTATTCGTACTTCATCCAGGACCCGTTCACCGGCTTCATCCGCCACCTGCAATGCAACTTCGCTCCACCGAACGGCACGAACTGGGGCTATTACTGCGATCCGGCGATGGACAAGCTGTTCGATCAGGTCCGCAACACCTTCGACAAGGCCGAGCAGACGAAGGTCCTCGAGAAAGTCCACGAGAAGTATGTTGACGACGCGCTGTTCGTCATGATCACCCACGACGTGAACCCGCGGGCGATGAGTCCCAAGGTAAAGGGTTTCGTACAGGCGCAGAACTGGTTCCAGGACTTTTCGAAGATCACCATCGCGACAGCGGGGCGGTAGCGAACGGGACTACTCTCTCCTCCCCCTTGCGGGGAGGATCCGGAGGTGAGGGTAATTCAGGATGCGGCGTCTTGGGCCACCTGCGCCACCCCCACCTCTGCCCTTTCCCGACAGGGTGAGGGAAATAGACTTGTTCGCGTGACACAGGGCGTTGAATGCTGCTCTACATCCTCAAACGACTGGTCTACGTGACGCCCGTAGCGTTCGGGGTCAGCGTGGTCTGCTTCCTCCTCGTCCATCTCGCTCCGGGCGATCCGCTGAGCGCGGTGCTGCCGGCCGACGCCACGCAGGCCACCATCGACGAGATGCGGGCCGCCTACGGTTTTGATAAGCCGCTGCCGGTCCAGTACCTGATCTGGCTGTGGCACGTGCTTCACGGCGATCTCGGCGTCTCCATCGCGACCGGACGGCCCGTGCTGGGCGAGGTCAGCCGCGCGGTGGTCAACTCGCTGATCCTGGCCTCCGTGGCGACGGTGATCGGCTTCACCTTCGGCACCCTGTTCGGCTTCGTGGCGGGCTACCACCGAAATTCGCTCGCCGACCGGGCGGCCTCCGCGCTGTCGGTCTTCGGCGTGAGCGTGCCGCATTACTGGCTCGGCATGGTGCTGGTGATCGTGTTCTCGGCGACGCTCGGCTGGCTGCCGCCGACCGGCGCCGGGCCCGACGGCTCGAGCAACTGGCGGCCCGACCTTGAGCACCTGCGCTATCTGATCCTGCCGGCCTTCACGATGTCGGTGATCCCGATGGGCATCATCGCCCGAACCGTTCGGGCACTGGTCGCCGACATCCTGTCCCAGGATTTCGTCGAGGCGCTCCGCGCCAAAGGCATGGATGAGCGCGGCGTGTTCCGGCACGTGGTGCGCAACGCTGCCCCGACGGCGCTCGCCATCATGGGCCTCCAGCTCGGTTACCTGCTTGGCGGCTCGATCCTGGTCGAGACCGTCTTCGCGTGGCCAGGCACCGGCTTCCTCCTCAACGCCGCGATCTTCCAGCGGGATCTGCCCCTGCTGCAGGGCTCGATCCTCGTGCTGGCGATGTTCTTCGTGCTCCTCAACCTCCTGGTGGACGTCATGCAGACCGCCCTCGACCCGCGCATCGAGCGCGCCTGAGACGGAGCCCGATGATGACTGCTCCCGTCACCGCGGCCTCCGTCGCCCTCGACGGCAGCGTACTCGCCGCCGAGGACGTGACCCACGGTCCCGAGGCCGCCTTTGCTCCATCGCGCGGCTTCTGGGGCCATGTCGGCCACCGGCTGGTGCGCGACCCCGTCGCCATGGGCGCCGGGGCCGTGATCCTGATCGTCGTACTCGTCGCGATCCTCTCGCCCTGGATCACGCCGATGGACCCCTACAAGGGCTCCATGCTGCGCCGCCTCAAGCATGTCGGCGACGCGACCTACTGGCTGGGCTCAGATGAACTCGGCCGCGACATGATCAGCCGGCTGATGCTGGGCTCGCGGCTGTCGCTGTTCATCGGCGTCACCCCGGTCCTGATCGCCTTCGTCATCGGATCGGGCATCGGGATCCTGGCCGGCTACGTGGGCGGCTGGACCAACACGATCCTGATGCGAACCATCGACGTGTTCTTCGCCTTCCCGTCGGTGCTCCTCGCAATCGCCTTGTCTGGCGCCCTCGGCGCCGGGATCTTCAACTCGATCGTGTCGCTGACATGCGTGTTCGTGCCCCAGATCGCCCGGGTGGCCGAGAGCGTCACCACCGGCATCCGCCGGCGCGACTACATCGATGCCGCCAAGCTCTCGGGCGCCTCGGCATTGACCATCATGCGCGTGCAGGTCCTGGGGAACGTCGTCGGGCCGATCTTCGTCTATTCGACCAGCCTGATCTCGGTCTCGATGATCCTGGCCTCAGGCCTCTCGTTCCTCGGCCTCGGCGTGCGTCCGCCGGAGCCCGAATGGGGCCTCATGCTCAACACCCTCCGCACCGCGATCTACGTCAATCCGGTCGTCGCCGCCCTGCCGGGGGTGTGCATCTTCGTCGTCTCGATCGCCTTCAACCTGTTCTCGGACGGCCTGCGCGCCGCCATGGAAATCCGCCAATGACGGAGATTCGCCAGTGAGCGTCATCCCGGACGCCTCCGATCCGTTCGCCCGCGACCGTGGTGGCCCCGCTCAGCCGCTCCTGTCGGTCTCGGGCCTCACCAAGCACTTCCCGGTCCGCAAGGCGGGCGGGAAGAAGCAGGTTGTCCGCGCCGTCGATGGCGTCGACTTCGATGTCCTCAAGGGCGAGACGCTGGGCATCGTCGGCGAATCCGGCTGCGGGAAGTCCACCACCGCCAAGCTGCTGATGGGCCTGATCGAGCGCGATTCCGGCGGCCTGCTCTACGATGGGCAGGCGGTCGGCGAGCGCGCCATGCCCTGGCGGTCCTACCGCCGCCAAGTCCAGATGGTCTTCCAGGACAGCTACGCCTCGCTCAATCCGCGCATGACCGTCGAGCAGTCGATCGCCTTCGGTCCGAAGGTGAACGGCGTGCCCGGCCGAGAAGCGGTGGAGCGCGCCCGCGGACTGCTCGCCCGGGTCGGGCTGGAGCCGAAGCGCTTCGCCGGTCGCTACCCCCACGAGATCTCCGGCGGCCAGCGCCAGCGGGTCAACATCGCCCGGTCCCTCGCGCTGGAGCCGCGGCTGGTGCTCCTCGACGAGGCGGTCTCGGCGCTGGACAAGTCGGTCGAGGCGCAGGTGCTCAACCTGCTCCTCGACCTCAAGGCCGAGTTCGGCCTGACCTACATCTTCATCAGCCACGATTTGAACGTGGTCCGATTCATCTCGGATCGGGTGATGGTGATGTATCTCGGCCGAGTCTCCGAAATCGGCCCTTCCGACACGGTGCTCGATGCGCCGGCTCATCCCTACACCGAGGCGCTGCTCGCCTCGATGCCCTCCCTCGATCCCGATAACCGCACACAGGTGGCGCTGCTGGCGGGCGACCCGCCGAACCCGATCGACCCGCCCACGGGCTGCCGCTTCCACCCGCGCTGTGCTCTCGCAGAGGACATCTGCAGTCAGACGGAACCGCCGCTCGACGGGATCCAGCCGCTGCACCGCGTCGCCTGTCTCGCCCGGCAGCCCGGCTCCGGCCATTCCGCGGCGCCCATTCCAGCGATCGCCGCATGAGCACGCCGATGCCTCCTTCAGAACCCGCCGTCGCGCTCAACGACCTGCGCGTCGCCTTCGGCAAGGTGCAGGTGGTCGACGGCGTCGACCTGACCGTGGAACGCGGACAGGCGATGGCGCTCATCGGAGAGTCCGGCTCGGGCAAGAGCGTGACGCTCCGCGCGATCCTGCGGCTGTTCCCGGAAGGCCGCAGCCGCATCGAGGGCCGGATCCTGGCAGCCGGCAAGGACGTCCAGGCGTTGACCAAGCGCCAGCTCGCCGATTTCCGCGGCGGCGACGTCTCGATGATCTTCCAGGAGCCGCTGCTCGCCTTCGACCCCGTCTATACGGTCGGCCGGCAGATCACCGAGGCGATCCTGCGCCACGAGAAGATGTCGAAGGACGAGGCCCGCAAGCGTGCCCTGGCCCTGTTCGAGCGGGTGCGGATCCCGAGTCCCGAGCGGCGGCTCGACAATTACCCGCATGAGATGTCGGGCGGCATGCGCCAGCGGGCCATGATCGCGCTCGCGCTCGCCTGCCGGCCGCAGGTGCTGCTCGCCGACGAGCCGACGACGGCGCTCGACGCCACGGTGCAGATTCAGGTGCTGCTGCTCCTGCGCGAGTTGCAGCGCGATCTCGGTCTGTCGATCATCATCGTGACGCACGATCTCGGCGCGGCCGTGGAGGTCGCCGACCGGATCGCCGTGATGTACGCGGGCAAGATCGTCGAGACCGGCACCGCCCATCAGGTCGTCCTGAACCCGCACCATCCCTATACGATCGGCCTGTTGCGCAGCCGGGCGGAAGGGGCGCTGGCCAAGGGCTCCCGGCTCGAGACCATCCCGGGCAGCCCGCCGGATCTCGCGAACCGTCCACCGGGCTGTCCCTTCGCGCCGCGCTGCTTCCTGGCCGAGGAGCGGTGCCGCCGCGAGATGCCGCCGGTCGCCGAGATCGCGCCCGGTCACCACGTCGCATGCTGGCGGACCGAGGAGGCCGCGGAGGCGTACCGAGCCGGCCCAACGCCGGTGCGCGCGGCGGAGCCGGTCCCGGCCTGATCTCGACGCCCCCGCGCCGAGGCTTTATCCGGCTCGGCGCGGTTCCACGGCGGCGGACCGCGATCGAACCCGCCGATCGGGCGTCACGATGAGCCAAGTCCTTTCCGAGCGAGTTCCTACCGAGATCCTGCTCGTTCCGCGGGGCGAGGGCGGGCATTTCCTGCTCGCGGCGCTCGGCTGGCTGGGCAAGCGTATTGCCGTCACGGCCCAGCCCGGCGCGGCGAATCACGTGCTCTGCCTGCCTGTCCTGGATTTTGTGCGCTTGGGCTTCCCGGAGCTGAACGGCCGCCTCGACCTCCTTGAGCCTGGGGATGCGGAGAACCTCCGCGCCGGGCGCGCCGCGCTGCTCCTCGACCTTTCGAACGAGGGACCGGGCCTGCACGCGCCGACGTTCGAGGCGCTCCACCGCAACCTCGCGGGTCTCGGCATCCCGCGCGATCGAGTTATCCTGGTCACGCAGAACCGGCTGCTGCGGCTCGATTACGAGCGGCACTACGGCGAGGGCCTGCGGTTCTGGACCTTCGACTTCTTCCCGCTCCAGGTTGCCCTCTGGCTCGACGCCGAGGCGGGCCCGCGGCTCTTCCCCCAACATCCCCTCGACCGCACCGGCTACACGCCCTTCGCCCGCGCCTCCGGGCCAGCCCGCTTCCTCTGCCAGAACGCGGCTCTGCGCTGGCACCGGGTGCTACTGTACCGCTGGTTCCAGCTCAGCGGGCTCGACCGCGACGGGCTGATATCCTTCCACGGCATTGGCGAGGACAACCCGAAGGCGGGCGGTATCAACGTCTTCCACGCCCCCCCGGAGATCGAGGCGGCCTTCGGGACGCTGCTCGCCGATATCGGTAGCTGGATTCCGCGCCGGGCGCAGCGGATCGATGCCGATCAGCGCACCGACATGGTGATGACCCTCGACACTCAGGCCTATGCGGATTGCGACCTGACCGTGATCTCGGAAACCGACTTCTTCGAATTGGGCGTCGAGCGCATCACCGAGAAGTCGTTGAAGGCGGCTGCGACGGGCCTTCCCTTCGTGATGGTAGGCGCGCCGCGTGCCGTCGAACGATTGTCCGAACTGGGGTTCCAAACCTTCGGTGGCCTGATCGATCACCATTACGATCTCGTGGCCGATCCGGCCGAGCGCCTGCCGCTCGTGTTCCGGTCGATCGAGCGGGCCTGGTCCGCTTGCCGGGACGACCGGGTGCGCTGGCAGCGCATGGCCCGGGACCAGGCCCAGGCCAACGTCGCCCATGCCCGGCACGGGTTGCTGCCGCAGCTCGACAGGGTGATGGTCGTGCCGCTGATCGAGCGCCTAGGCCGGTTTATGGAAACGGGCGCGATCGTGCACTGACTGCGCAAACGCTGTGACCGCAGCCCCTCTATCGCCGATCCGCCATTGCAGCGCCTGCGGACGCGGCCATTACGTCGCGGTCCAATTCTGCCCCTTCTGCGGGGCGTCCCAGGAGCCGCAGCGATCCGGACCGGACGACGCTCCCGTAAAACCGGCGCCGGCAGACCCGGCGCCCGCGGTGAGCTTCCATCTGGTGCCGTCGCCGGTACCGGACGAACCGGTCAGCGCGGAGGCGCCATCCGCCCCGGCAGCCGTCGCGCATCCACCGCCGCCCACGGGCGCCCCGTCTCGACGGCACCGTCGGGCACCGAGGCCGCGCCGGGTCGTGCTGGCGCTGATGACCGTCGGCGCACTCGCATGGTTGGCGCTGGGCAAACGGACCGCGCTTCCGGCTCCGGTCAGGATCGCGGTTCAGTCCGGCTGGACGGTGGTAGCGCTCGCCTCGTTTCAGGGCGCGTCAGCGCTGCGGATCACCGGCGACGGTGTCTTCAGCTTGCGCATCGACGGTCGGCGGGTGGTGCGCGTTGCGCCGGGTCGCGGCGCGACCGTCCGGATGAAGACCCTGCGGAGCTTGGACGTGCGGTCTGTCCACGGGCGTGCCGTGGTCACGGTGACGCCGCGGGGGTGAACGGCACCGCGCCACGGATGTCAGGGGAGGGCGCGCAGGGTCTCCGCGAGGCGGCGAACGGCCGGATCGATCGCCCGCTCCGGCACGGCGGCGTAACCGAGCAGCAATCCCGGCTCCGCCGGCCCGGCATGATAGGCCGAGAGGGCGACCGCGGAGATCCCAGCCTGCCCAAGCGCCGCCGCGGCGGCCACGTCGGTAAGGGAAGCGTCCCAGGCCGCCCCGGGGCGGGCGATGACATGCATCCCGCCCTCCATCGGGGCGATTGCGACGAGATCCGCGGCGTGGCGGCGTGCGGCCTCCACCAACGCCTCCTGCCGCAGCGCGTAGAGGCGGCGGGTCCGGCGGAGATGGCCGGCGAGATGTCCGTCCTCGATGAACCGCGCCAGCGCCCATTGGCCGATCCCGGGCGGGGCCGGCCCCGTCTCCGCGAGGGCCTGGTTGACGGGCGCCACGAGGCCGCGCGGCAGCACGAGATAGCTCAGGCCGAGGGCGGGGAGCAGCAGCTTCGAGAAGCTGCCGACATAGATTACCCGGCCGCCGCGATCGAGAGTGCGAAGCGGCGCCAGTGGGCGCCCGGCATAGCGGTAGGCTCCGTCGTAATCGTCCTCGACGATCCATCCAGAGACTGCTTCGGCCCAGGCCAGGAGATCGAGGCGGTTCGCCAAGCTCATCGCGTGGCCGAGGGGGTAGTGATGTGCCGGCGTCACCACCGCGAGCCGCGCTCCGGGCGCCGGCTTGGCGGCCAGGGTCACCGGCAGGCCGCCCGGACCGACCGCGACAGGGATCGGGCGCAGGCCGGCACTGGCGAGGGCCTGTGCGATGCCGGGAAAGCCGGGCTCTTCGACCAGCGCGGTCTCGCCGGGATCGAGAAGCAGTTCGGCCAACAGGCGCAGGCTCTGGCGGATGCCCGCCGTGACGATGACGTCGTCGGCCTCGCAGGCGACGCCGCGCGCCTGCGCCAGATAGGCGGCAATGGCGCCGCGCAGGGCCGGCGAGCCGCGCGGATCAGGCTGCTCGGTCGGGCCGTGACGCCACTCGGCCTGAAGCAGGCGGCCCCAGACCTCGAACGGGAAGGCGTCCTGAGCCGGCCGGCCGAGGGCAAAGGCGTCGGGCACGCCCGGCCCCGCCATGTAGCGCCGTACCGGGGCAGCCACGAGCCGGGTGCCCCGGTGCGACAGGTTCGGGGCCGGCTCGGCACCCGGTCGCCGGATCGGACACGGCGCGGGGAGTGCGTCGTCCGGCAGGGTCGCGGCGACGCGCGTCGCCGAGCCCTGCCGCGCCGTCAGATAACCCTCGGCGGTGAGTTGCTCCAGCGCCAGGACGACAGTCCCGCGCGCGCAGCCGAGATCGGCCGCCAGGACCCGCGAGGCCGGGAGCCGTGCTCCGCGCGGCAGGCGACGATCGAGAATCGCCGCGCGCAGACCCTCCCGAAGCTGTGCGTGCAGCGGCGTCGCGGCCGCGGCGTCGAGGGTTAGCGTCAGGGGCAGGGGGAGCCGAGCCATGGCGCAAAGTGGTCCAGCGGCAGTTGGAAAACTGGACCTTTCGCCTGGACCGCCGAATGGTCAAGCACGGTCCTGCAAGACCGCCGCAGGACAGGCCCATGTACCAGCCGCCACAGTTCCGGGACGATTCGCGAGCCGCGCAGCACGCGCTGATCCGCGCCTATCCCCTCGGCCTGCTGGTTACCGCGGGCGCGGGCGGCCTGACCGCCAATCCGATCCCGTTTCTGCTGGACGATTCCGGTTCCCACGGGGTGCTGCGGGCGCATCTCGCCCGCGCCAACCCGCAGGGGCAGGATCTCGTCGCCGCGGAAGAGTGCCTGGTGGTGTTCCAGGGGCCGCAGGGCTACGTCACGCCGAGCTGGTACGCCAGCAAGCGCGAGCACGGCCGGGTGGTCCCGACCTGGAACTACGCCACCGTCCACGCCTGGGGCCGGCCGCGGGTGATCGAGGATGCGGACTGGCTCAGGCGCCAGATCGCCGATCTCACCGCCCTGCGCGAGGCGCCCCGGACCGAACCGTGGGCGGTCGCGGACGCGCCGGAGCCCTTCGTGACCGCGCAGGTGCGGGGAATCATCGGCATCGAGATTTCGATCACGCGAACCGAGGGGAAATGGAAGATGAGCCAGAACAGGCCCGAGGCCGACCGCCACGGAGTCGTCGCGGGGCTGCGCGCCGACGGCGAGGCGGATCTCGCCGGTCTAGTCGCCGAGCGGAGCGGCCTGTGAGCGCGCGCCTCAACGGCTTCGGCCAGCCCATCGGTCCGGCGCTTCCAGATTGGAGCACGCGTCCGCGGCCGCCGCGCGCGCCCCTGGAGGGCCGTCACTGCCGGCTGGTCCCGCTCGACGCAGCCGCCCATGCGGACGCACTCTACGCCACCTACAGCGCCGCCCCCGACACGCGTGGCTGGACCTATCTCGGCGACGAGATGCCCGAGAGCGCGGAGATCTATCGGGCGCGCCTGACGACGCAGCAGGCGAGCGAGGACCCGCTGTTCCACACGATTCTCGATCCCGCGAGCGGCGACGCCCTCGGGATCGCCTCGTATCTCCGCATCGATCCGGGCAACGGCGTGATCGAGGTGGGCCATCTCCATTTCGGGCCGCGGCTGCAGCGCGCGCCCGCCGCCACGGAGGCGATGGCGCTGATGATGGCCCGGGCCTTCGACGAGCTCGGGTATCGGCGCTACGAGTGGAAGTGCGACAGCCTCAACGCCCCGTCGCGGGCGGCGGCCCTGAGACTGGGCTTCACCTTCGAGGGCATCTTCCGGAACGCCGTCGTGGTGAAGGGTCGCTCCCGCGACACGGCGTGGTTCTCGATCACCGACGCCGAGTGGCCGCGGGTCCGCGCCGGCTTCGCGGCTTGGCTCGATCCCGCCAATTTCGACGCGGAGGGTCGACAGCGGCGCGGGCTTGCGGATCTGCGCGCCGCTGCGGCCTGAGGCGCCTCAGAGACTGCCGACCAGGAACGCCTCCGCACTGCGCAGACTGAGCGCCATGATGGTCAGCGCCGGGTTTGCCGCGAGCGAGCTCGGAAAGGTCGAGCCATCGCAGATCCACAGGTTGTCGATGTCGAAGCTGCGGCCCTGCGGGTCGACCACCGCACTCGTCCCGTCGCGGCCCATCCGGCAGGTTCCGAGCGTATGGGCAACGCGCTCCAGCACCCAGATGTCCTCGGCGCCGGCCTCCTCCCAGAGGTCGCGCATGACCTTCGTGGCGTGTGCGTTGAGACGGTTCTCGTTGGTGCTGTAGCCGAAGCTGATCTGCGCCTTGCGCATGCCCTGCCTGTCCGTCTCGTCCGCGAGGGTCAGCACGTTGGCGTCGCAAGGGAGGGTCTCGCCGTTGATGCCGATTCCGGCGAGGTAGTTGTAGCGGTCGAGGTAGTCGAGGAGCGGTTTCCCCCATAGGCCGCGCCCCCGCGCCGCCGAGTTGCCGAAGGTCACCGGCACGACGCCGAGGCTCTGCATCACGTAGCCACCGGCGAAGTCGGCGTCGGTGCGGATGAAATCCTCGGTGATGAGCGAGGACGGATAGCCCCGATTCATCCGGACCTCGTGCGCGAAGGTGCCCCAGACCTGGGTCGCCACATGGCCCATGTAGTTGCGCCCGATCTGGCCGCTGGAATTGGCGAGCTCGAGATGGAGCAGCAGGCGCGGCGTCTCGACGGCTCCGGCACAGAGGAAGACCGCGCCGCAAAGCTGCCGCCGGTCCTCCCCGTCCTGGCGGTAGACCACGCCGGTGATCCGGCCGTCTGCGCCGCGCTCCAGGCCGTGGACGACAGCCTCCGCCCGGATCTCGGCACCGCGCGCCACCGCGTAGGGCAGGTAGGTCACATCCATGCTCGCCTTGGCGCCCGTGCGGCAGCCCTGGTGGCAGAAGCCGCAGTTGATGCAGGCGTTGCGGCGGGGACCGTCCTCGGACTGGAAATCCTGCGAGACCACGGCGGCGGGCGCGTCCGCCCACCGGATGCCGCGGGCTTCGCAGGCCCGCGCCATGATCTGGGCCGGGCCGTTCCGAGGGACCGGGGGAAGGGGATAGCGCCGGCCGGCATCCCACGGATAGCTCTGCGGGCCCGAAACGCCGAGGAACCGCTCGACCCGCTCGTAGTACGGGAGCAGATCGCCGTAATTCAGCGGCCAGTCGACTCCTTCGCCGGTCTCCGTATGGAGCCGCAGGTCTCGAGCATCGGCACGGGGCACGAAGGCGCCCCAGTGCAGCGTCGAGCCGCCGACGCCCGTGCCGCTGTTGTTCGCGCCGAAGGCCTCCGGAGTCGAGCCGCCGCTCAGGCGCTCATCGGTCCAGTAGATCTCGTCTGCCAGTGTCTCGTCGAAGGCGTAGTGCGCGGGCGTGAAGTTCGGCCCCGCCTCCAGCGCCACGACCTTGAGGCCCGCAGCGGCGAGGCGCGCGAGGAGCGGCGCCCCGCCCGCACCCGTCCCCACCACGACCGCGTCGACGACCTCGTCCGCGCGGTAGGTCCGCATTCCCGCGAGGTTCATCGTCCCGCCTCCGCCTGCGGCACTCGGGGCTCCCAGGGCTCGGGCGCGTCGAGCCCGACGGCGTGGAAGCCCGGCAATCCGTCGGCGATCTCGCCCGGTCGGTCGCCGCCCGCCCCAATGCCCGAGAAGCCGATCCGCGCCAGCGCTGCGGGATGGCCAAGCCAGAGTCGGACCGCGTCGGCACGCAGGTCCTCGAACCAGAACCGCATCCGGTCGGCGTCCAGCCGGCCACCGAGCGCGTCCGGCACTTTCAGATCACCGCGCTGGCTGAGGGTGAGCAGCGCATCCTGCTGCGACGCGTCGAGGACCACGAATGGACGGGCATGGGCCGCCCGCGCGGCGGCATCCAGGGTGCGCAGGGCGGCGCGGTAGGCCTCGGCGTCCGGCGGCAGCACCGAGAAGCGCCAGCCGTCACCATCACCGGATGCCAGTCGCCGGTCGAGGCGGGCGGCCAGATCGAGGCGCGGCGCCGGCATCACTCGAGCGAGAGCGGCCCGCAGGATGGCGAGTTCCACCACGTCGAGAGCGACGGGCCGATAGGCGGGATCGTCCGGTGCAGCGCGTTCCTCAAGTGTTGCGCGCAGGCGGCGGTTCACCCGGTCGGAGGCGATCAGCGCCGCGTAGTCCGGCGGTACCTCAGGAGCAGCCTCGACCGGCCGGCGGGGCCTGTCGCCGATATGCCGGCGCAGACACGCGGCCAGGAATGTGGGCTGCTCCAGCGGCAGGAGGTGGCCGGCTCCGTCCACGGTCACGAAGCGGTGATGCGCGAGGTGGGGCGCCGTCAGGGCCTGCTGGGCATCAGCTCCGAGGTCGGCATCCTCGGATCCGGCCAGGATCAGCGCCGGGGTGCGCAGGACGCCAACACGGCGGCACCAATCTTCATTCGCGCCCCCCATGAGCCAAGCCTTCCAGGCTGCCGGCGCGGCGCGCAGAACGTCGGCCACCGCCCGTTCCTCGCTCTCCGGATCCAGCCGGTCGCCGACATTCGCGCGCACGAAGGCCTGCGCCTCGCGCCGCCGGGTCTCGGGATCCGCGTCGATCCAGGCGAGCATCTTGGCCCGCCTGTCGTCCGGGATCGGCTCCGGACTGGGCGGCGAGCCGGAGACGAGGATGAGATCGGTGAGCCCGGCCAAGCCCGCTTCGCCATCCTCGGAGCGCCGCGCGAGGACCAGGGCGACCTTGGCCCCCATGCTGTGGCCGGCAATCCCGAAGCGCGCGGGCGCGTAGGCCCGGATGGCACCGGCCACGTGATCCGCCATCGCGGCAACGGAATAGCCCGGCGTGCCGGCGGCATCGCCAAATCCGGGCAGATCGACTGGTACGCAAGTCAACGGCGCCTCGTCGAGGGTGCGTGCGAGACGCTCCCAACTTCGGGCACTGCCACCCAGAAAGTGCAGGCAGAACAGGACTTCAGGTTCGGACATCGCGGAGACATCGCGCGGCGCCAGAATGCTTCAAGCGTACGTGACGCCGCATGGTCAAAGTCTTGCGGGCGGACCCGTTGGCTAAGTCGTGACCGCGTGCGATCACGGCGACGGAAGGAGGCCGGGATGTCGGATTTGGAACGGGCTTGGCGCGTCGAGGAAGCGTGCCTGAACGCCTGGCCGAGCCCGCGCGAGCTCCTGGTGCAGGGCTATCTGCTGCGGGCCGCGGGCGGCCGTTCGAAGCGGCAGAATTCCATCACTCCCATGCGCGGGAGTGGTGCGCCTGAACCCGCAATCGAGGCCGCACGCAGGATCTACCGGTGTCTTGGACAGCGCGCGATCTTCCGGATCCCGGCGATCGCACCTCAGATGGAGTCGCTCCTCGCCCACGGAGACGACATCGTCGTCGACGAGACCTGCACGCTCATCCGCGATCTCGACGGCCTCCCGGCGGCGCCCGATCCGGGCGTGGCGGTCGCCGCAGCCCCGGCTCCGGACTGGTTGGCCCTGCGCGATACGGTGAACCGAGCCGACTCCGCCGCCGCAAAGGTGTTCCGCGACACCATCGCCGCCCTGGCACTGCCGCGAGCCTTCGCGGCGGCCGCGGCCGAAAGCGGCATCGGCGCCATCGCCTTCGGGGTACTCGACCGCGAGTTGCTGGTGATCGAGGCGGTGGCGACGCCCGAGCCCCTACGCGGCCGCGGCCACGCCCGGCGCGCGGTTGGCGCACTGCTACATTGGGGCCGGGCGGAGGGCGCCGAGGCCGCCTGCCTTCAGGTCGTCGCCGCGAATACGCCGGCGCGGGCGCTGTACAGCGCCCTCGGCTTCGAGCGGGAATTGTACCGCTATCACTATCGGGTCGGTCCGGAGCCGGAGTGAACCGAACGGCCGATCGCGACGTGCTTCCGGCGCTCGAACCTCACCGAACAGTGGTCACGCGTCCAGCGACGGGCATCCGTGTCAGGTGACGTCAGCTTCGTTGTGCCGGGACCGCCTTGCTTATGCGGACGGCCGAAGCGTCTCGCCGCCTGGTGGCGGCCGCCTCAGGCGTCGAAAAGCGATCCCTGCCGCGTCGGCGCGGCGTGCGGGGGGGCGCGCTTGCCGGAGGTCGATGAGGCCAGTGCTTTCCCGCGCTGCCCGGGCTTGACTGGGAGCGACGGATCGGACGTCCCATCGGGCACGGCCGACATGGTCCCGTCGGCGAATTGCAGGCTGAGGCGGGTTGCGGTCACCGCATCCGCGGAGCGGCGGACAGGCAGCCCGGCGGCATCGCGCACCAGCACGTAGCCGCGCTCCAGCACGGCGCGGTAGCTCAGCGAGCCAAGCAGGCCGGCCAGCCCGTCCAGCCGGTCGCGGCGCCGCTCGATGCTGCGCCCGCCCGCCTGGGCGAGGCGCTCCGAGAGAGCGAGCAGACGGTCGGTACGGCGCGCCTGCAGGGCCCGGGCCCGCTCCAGGCTGGCATCCCGCGCGACGACGAGGCGGCGCCCGAGCTGGACCAGCGCCTCGCCCTTGCGCTGGACGTCGTTGCGCAGGGCGTGGAGCGGTCGGTGGTCGATCCGCGCCAGCCGTGCGCGTGCATTGGCGAGCGCCACGTCGGGCGAGCGCCGCGCCATCCGGTCGAGGAGCAGCTGAAGCCGCGCGCGGTGGCGACTGGCGCCCGCTGCCAGGGCCGGGGCGAGACGCGCCTCGGCGAGATCGAGCCGCTGGCGCTTGGCCGCCAGCAGGGCGTCGGCGCTCGGCAGGGCGCGGCCGAGGGCGCGCAGGTCCGACCGGTCGCGGTCGATCCGGCGCCCGACCGCCCCTCTGCCGCGGGCAGACAGATCCGCCACGGTCGCGATCAGATCGGCGCGGACCGGCACCGCCATCTCGGCAGCACCCGTTGGAGTCGGCGCGCGCCGGTCGGAGACGTAGTCGATCAGCGTGGTGTCGGTCTCGTGTCCGACCGCCGAGATCAGCGGGATCGTGCTCTCGAAGGCGGCGCGGACGACACATTCCTCGTTGAAGGCCCAGAGATCCTCGATCGAGCCGCCGCCGCGGGCGACGATCAGCACATCCGGACGCGGAATCGGGCCTCCGGCCCGGAGCGCGTTGAAACCGCGGATCGCGGCCGCGACCTCCTCGGCCGCCCCGTCGCCCTGGACCCGCACCGGCCAGACCAGGACGGGCCGCGGGAACCGATCCTCCAGTCGGTGGAGAATGTCGCGGATCACAGCGCCGGTCGGCGAGGTGACGACGCCGACGACCCGCGGCAGGTAGGGGATCGCCCGCTTGTGCTCGGGAGCGAAGAGCCCCTCGGCGGCGAGCTGCTTCTTGCGCTCCTCCAGCAGCGCCATCCAGGCGCCGAGGCCCGCCGGTTCCAGGCTTTCCACGACGATCTGGTAAGATGATTTTCCCGCGAAGGTGGTGATGCGGCCGGTGGCGACGACCTCCAAGCCCTCTTGGGGCTTCTGGCGCAGGCGTCCGAACACGCCCTTCCAGATCACCGCATCGATGCGCGCCTGCCCGTCCTTTAGGGAGAAATAGGCATGACCCGAACCGTGCTGTCCGCGATAACCTGAGATCTCGCCGCGCAGGCGCACATGCCCGAAGGCGTCCTCAAGGGTGCGCTTCAGGGCGCCGGCCAGCTCGCCCACCGACCATTCGGGCTGGTTGGCATTGAGCACGCTGGTCGGCGGGATATCCGCCGCGGGCTGGGATGCGGGGCGCGGGGGCGGCACGAGGGGCATCGCCGGACGCTAGGGGGCTCCGGCGGGACAGTCAAAGGGCCGCTGTGGAGATGACGACGCTTGACCGGCGCCGGCGCGGCCTACTCCACGGCGAGTTCGCGCGGACGATCCGAGATCGCCACCCGTGGAACCAGGAGCGAGAGGAGCAGGGTCAGCACCGCCACGGCGAAGACCGTCCAGAAGGTGCCGTGCAGCGCGTGCTGCAGGCCGGCCCGGATCGCCTCGCCGCCGGTGCCGAGGCTGTCCGGATCATCCAGCAGGCGGCGGAGCTGGTCGGAATTCACCGCCGGGCCGCTCGACGGGTTGGCGAGCCGGTAATTCAGCACGGCCCCGAGGACTGTGGCGCCGAGGGTCGAGCCGAGATTGCGCGAGAAGATGTTGGAGGCCGTCGCCGCGCCGCGCTGTGCCCAGGCGACGCTGTCCTGGATGATCACGATGGCGGCGGTGGACAGAAAGCCCATGCCGAGCCCCATGACGACCGAACCGCAGGCCGCCACGACCGGGGAGGTGTCCGACCCGAGCACCACGAAGGCGACCGCCCCGAGCGGCAGAAGCGTTGCGCCGACCAGCAGGATCGGGCGCAGACCGAACCGCACGAAGCTGCGCGCAGCCGTCGTGGCGCCGATCGGCCAGCCGAGCACCATCAGGGTCAGCGTCAGGCCGGCGATCAGAGGAGATTGCCGCAGCACGCCCTGGACATACATCGGCAGGAAGGCCGTGAGCCCGATCACCGTCATGCCGGAGAGCAGCGTCGCGGTGTTGGCCGTTGCGATGGGACGCTGCATCCACAACCGGATGTCGAGCATCGGGTCCGGGGCGCGCCGCTCCTGGACGACGAACAGGAGCGCGGCGACCACGAAGGCCAGCGCCGGCCACAGGGCCGCTTCGAACGACTCACCCGCCTCGGTCAGCGCCATCATCAGCGCCGCGATGGCCGCGGTGAACAGGGCCGCACCGATCGCGTCGATCTGCCGGGGACGGCGCTCGACGCCCTCGTGGAGGAAGCGCAGGAACAGGCCGGCCGCGATCACGCCGATCGGCAGATTGATCCAGAAGATCCAGGGCCAGCTCAGATGGCCGATGATCAGCCCGCCGACCAGCGGGCCGGCGACCGAGGAGATGCCCCAGACGCTCGCGAGATAACCTTGGATCCGGCCGCGCTCCCGCGCCGAATACAGATCGCCGACGACGGTCAGGCTCACAGGCTGGATCGCCCCGGCGCCGATGCCTTGCACGAGACGGAACAGGATCAGCGAGGGCATCGACCACGCGAGCCCGCACAGGAGCGATCCCGCCAGGAACACCACGATCCCGAAGAGCAGGACCGGTCGACGCCCATACAGGTCGGACAGCTTGCCGAACACCACCGTGGTGGCCGTCTGGGTCAGCAGGAAGGAGGCGAACACCCAGGCATAGAGGTGAAGGTCGCCGAGTTGCCCGGCGATCTGCGGCATCGCCGTCGAGACGATCGTCGCCTCAATGGCGATCATGAACATCGCCGCCATCACCGCGGCGAGGACCAGCGGGCGACGCGTCTCTGGGGGCGTTGGCATGCCACCCGTCTAGGCCGGGCATGCGCACCGACCTAGTGTTGAGAACGTGCAACCGTCCCGATCACGGCGAGAGCCGTGCGCGAGCGCACATGTGCCCCGTTCCTGCTCCGCGGCGGGTGCATGGATGCGCCGCCGCGATGCTCCGAACGCATGCGCTGGACCGGGCCGGCTCAACCCTCAGCGTCGAGATCGCGCTCGCGGGTCTCGGGCAGCAGGAAGGCGGCGATGGTGCCGACCAGGCTGAAGGCCGCGAGATAATAAGCCGGCGCGAGCCGGTCGCCGGTCGCGGCGATCAGCCAATTCACGACGTAGTTGGTGCTGCCACCGAACACCGAGACCGAGACCGCGTAGACGATCGACAACCCGGCGCTGCGCACCGCCCGCGGGAGCGCCTCAGGGATTCCGACGATCACCGCCGCGGCGTTGATGGACGACAGGGCCGAGAGCAGGAAGGTGACCGCGTAGACGCTGGCAGCGCTCGGCGCCTGCACCACCCAGGCGAAGGCTGGAACCGCCAGGATCAGGATCATCGCCCGTGGCCATATCATCACGGGTCGCCGCCCGAACCGGTCGGCCAGCCAGCCGCCGAGCAGTGGGAAGATCACCGAGGCGAGCCCGAGGGCAATCGGCACGGCCGTGGCCGCCGTCTCGCTCAGGCCAAGGGTCGCGCCGGCAAAGACCGGCATGTTGGTCCCGACCGCGTTCGAGACCGTCGAGGCTGCGATGACCAGGAAGGTCAGACCCAGCAATCGGCCGTGCTCGCGCAGGAGTCGGCCGATCACCGCCAGGGTCGAGGCCGCCGCGTCCGGATCCTCCAAAGCGCCGGCCGTCTCCGGCAGGTGGCTCCGGATGACGAGCCCAATCGGCACGACGCAGAGGCCGAGGGCGAACATCAGCCGCCATCCCCACCGCGCCATGGCCTGGTCGCCGACCACGAGCGCCAAGGCGGTCGCGACGATCCCGGCAAACAGGGCGGCGCAACCCTGGCTGGCAATCTGCCAGCTGGTCACAAAGCCGCGCCGGTCCGGCGGAGCGGCTTCCAGCAGGAAGGCCGTGGACGGCCCGACCTCGCCGCCGAGGGCGAGACCTTGGACCAGACGCCCGGCGATGACGATCACCTGCGCCCAGCCGCCGATCATGGCGTAGGACGGGCAGGCGGCCAGCATCAGCATCCCGACCGCCATCAGCGCGATGGTGATCAGCATCGCGGGCTTGCGTCCCGCGCGATCCGCGAAGGCGCCGATGAGCACGCCGCCGATGGGCCGCATGACGTAGCCGATGCCGAACAGCGCCAGCGAAGCCAGAAGGCTGTGGGTCGGGTCGTTCGCCGGGAAGAAGGCCTCGCCGATCGGCTTGGCGAAGAAGGCGTAGACCGTGAAATCGTAGAATTCGAGGGCGTTGCCCAGGACGACCGCCCCGACGGATTTGCGATCCAGGGCCGGATGATGCGCGCCGGGATGCGGCGCGGTCCGGGCGTCCATCAGCGGTCCGACCCGTCGACCGGGTGCTTGGCGAGACCGCCGGTCACGGGTTCTGCGCCGTTCGCAAGGGCTTCCTCGTATCCGGACAGCCAGAGCGCGTGTGCCTGCGTGCCCTCCGCATAGGGACAGGCTTCTCGGGCCAGCCCCTTGGCGGGCGCGGCTCGGCCGAGCGCGTGGGCATCGAGATCGTTGGGGGGCGAATCCATTCGGGCGCAGCTCCTCGTCGATGGGCTGCGCCGCGATGTAGGGCGCGGATCGCGCGCGTCGCTGAACTCAGTGACGCGTCGGATCATCCAACGGCGGCAGCACGACGGCCTCGCTGAACGGGAATTCGAGCACGACCTCGGCAGCCTCGTCCGTGACCACAAGGCATGCGGTCATCAGCCGGGCCTGATCCTGTGGGTCGTGCAGGGCGGCGCGGATGGTATCCCGGGCCGCCTCCCAGGCTGCGTCCGGATCGCGCAACTCGATCCCGGTCGGGTCGGAGATGACATCCTCACCGATCTGCGTGTGGAAGAAGTAGCGTGGCATGGCCATCACCGGTTCAAGGGGCCGCTCCGGGGTGGAGCGATCCGTACAGGTGGTGATCGCCGGTCACAGGACCAGGATGGCGACGCGCGGAGCCGCTTGCGCCCTTCAACCGTGCGCCGACCGCGCCTCCGGCGCGGATGGCACGGGGCGGAGGGTACGCAGCTGCCCGGTGACGCCGCCCGCACGGTGCTGCTTCTCCATCGCCATGAGCGGCCGCAACTCTGGCTCCGCGAAGTCGAGGAGCTTGGCGTTGCGCCAGCGTGGCTTGCCAGATCCGCGGCGGAACCAGCGGGGGCGCTCCTCCTCGACCAGCAACACCAGCCGGCCCGTCCAGGTCTTCCGGAACCAGAAACGCCCCGTCAGAGACATCGTCAATCCTTGCCGCCGAGCCGCCCCGTCTCGGTCGCTTCAATAGCGAACTTGGCGGTTCACGTACTAGTTGAAGAAGCCGACGAACAGGCGAACCACCGATATCCACAGCCCCTGGTGAAACGTTCGGGCTCAGCGCATGACGTGCCGGACGGACAGCACCAGCACGACGATCCGGAGGAGTGCCGACAGGCCGAACACGAAGGCGCGGAGGATTGCTGTCTCGAGCGCCGCGTGCGCCGAGCACCGATCCGGCGGTCGCAGCGCGCCGTCTCTCGGCGGAGGCGCCTTCTGCGCTCCGGCTGAGCGCCGCTCCGGCGTGGCGAGCAATCGCGTCAGGCTCTCCGGAAGCGGTGCAGGCTTGGGCTGCACGGCAGGCGCGAGTCTAGAGGGCGTCGCAACCGGGCGACAAGCCGTGTGGGCCGGATCCGGCCCTTCATCGCGACCGCCTCGCGCATGCGATTGGTGGCGTTCCGGCCCCATGCTACAGCTGGCCGTCGGCGGGCCGATCCGCCCGACGGACCGCGCATGTCCCAGCCTCCAGTTCTGGTCACCGGCGTCGCCGGCTTCATCGGGAACCAGCTTGCCCTGCGCCTCCTCGAGACCGGCCGTCAGGTCGTCGGCCTCGACAGCGTCAACGCGTATTATGACGTGCGGCTCAAGGAGGCGCGGCTTCGCCGCCTCGCGGACTTCGCGGGCCACAGCTTCCAGCGTCTCGACCTCGCGGATCGGGACGGGCTCGACGCTCTGTTCCGCCAGCATCGCTTCCGGACGGTGGTCCACCTCGCGGCCCAAGCCGGCGTGCGCCATTCACTCACCGATCCCCATGCCTACGCGGCGAGCAACCTCGTGGGCTTCCTGAACATCCTGGAAGCCTGCCGCCATGGCGGCGTGGAGCACCTGCTCTACGCCTCTTCGAGTTCCGTCTACGGCGGCATCACCGCCATGCCGTTCTCGGTGCATCAGAACGTCGACCATCCGCTCAGCCTCTACGCCGCGACCAAGAAGGCGAACGAGCTGATGGCGCACAGTTACAGCCACCTCTACGGCCTTCCGACTACGGGCCTGCGCTTCTTCACCGTCTACGGCCCCTGGGGACGGCCCGACATGGCCCTGTATCTGTTCACCCGCGCCATCCTGGCAGGTGAACCGATCCGCGTGTTCAACGACGGGCAGATGCTGCGGGACTTCACCTACATCGACGACATCGTCGCGGGGATCCTGGCGCTGGCGGAGCATCCGGCTGCGCCGAACCCCGCCTGGAGCGGCGCCGCCCCAGATCCTGGGACCAGCGCCGCCCCTTACCGCATCTACAATATCGGCAATAACGAGCCGGTGGCGCTTTTGGATATGATCGCGCTCCTCGAGGCAGCGCTGGGCCGCAAGGCGGAGAAAATTCTGCTGCCGATGCAGCCCGGCGACGTTCCGGCAACCTACGCCGACATCGACGATCTCGTGCGCGATTCCGGCTTCCGGCCCGCAACGCCGCTGGAGATGGGGATCAACCGGTTCGTCGATTGGTATCGAAGCTATCACGACGTTTGAGGCATACCCGGCGAGGGCTCCGAGGGACCGCCGACGGTCCGGGGAGCCAATTCGGCCGCACCGTGTTGAGGGAAGCGGCGACCGAGGAACGTCGCTGACCTGCACACCGGTAGCGGCTTTGCCAGACTAGGCCGTTGCACCGGGCGGGCAGATTCATTTAGAGCTATTCCAGGCAGGAAAGCTCTGCCCGCATCGCTGCCGCGAGGGCGGCCAACAGGAGGAAATCCATGCGTTCACTCGTTTTCGGCGCCGTCCTTGCCGTCGCCATGCCGCTCGCGGCACAGGCCCAGGAGGCCGGAGACGCGGCCGCCGGCGAGAAGGCGTTCGCCCCCTGCAAGGCGTGCCACAATTTCCAGAAGAACGGCGTGGGTCCCGACCTGAAGGGCGTCGTCGGCCGCAAGGCGGGCACCTACGAGGGCTACAACTACTCCGCCGCCCTGAAGAATTCCGGCATTACCTGGGACGAGGCCAACCTGCACGAGTGGCTGAAGAACCCGAAGGCGAAGGTCCCGGGCACCAAGATGATCTTCCAGGGCTATCCCGACGACAAGAAGATCAACGACGTCATCGCCTATCTCAAGACGCAGTCCTGAGGCATCGACGCGTTAACGCCGAAACTGGGAGCGGCAACCGAGCCGCTCCCGGCCCTGTGGGAAGGCCCTATTCGGGAATAAGTCCTGCCTGAAGGCCGAGCCTGAGGGTGACGAGATCATGAAGCAGGTCCTTACGGCCCTGCACATCGAGGCCGGTCAGCCCTCCTGCCTCGTCGGGAATGCAGGCCAGTTCGCCGCGCAAGGCCTCGCCGGCCGGGGTGAGAAAGATGCTGACCTGGCGCTCGTCGACCCGGTCCCGCGCGCGACGGACCCGCCCCGAGGCTTCGAGGCGCTTCAGAAGCGGCGTCAGCGTCCCCGAATCCAGGAACAGCCGGTTCCCGATCTCCTTGACGGACAAACCGTCCTGCTCCCACAGCACCAACAGGACCAGATATTGCGGGTAGGTCAGTTCGTGGCGCCCGAGAAGATTACGGTAGGCGCGTCCGAACGCGTGCGCGGCGGCATAAACCGCGAAGCACAGCTGATTGTCGAGGCGCTGCCGCTCCTGCTGCGAAAGCTGGTCGGCAGGCGAATGCCCCGCCCGATCCGGCTCAGCGCCGATCTGCGAAGCCGTTGGGCCGGACATAGGAAAACTCTCTCTGGTAAAGACGGGCTCGCATACCGGTACGGCGATGGGCCACTCTTAGGCAGTTCGCTATACGTATACAATTGGGGCGCGCGGCCGGGATTGCCACGCGTTTTGCGCGGTGAACCTCAGCCATCCATCAATGGATGCAGATCCCGGACCATCGCCTTCAGGCGTTCATCAAGCACGTGCGTGTAGATCTGCGTCGTCGAGATGTCGGCATGGCCGAGCAGCTCTTGGACGACGCGCAGATCGGCCCCGTTCTGCAGGAGGTGACTGGCGAAGGCGTGGCGGAGCACGTGCGGGCTCACGCGGTCCGCATGCAGACCTGCCGCGGAGGCCAGGGCCTTGAGGTCGCGGGCGAAGGCTTGGCGGGTGAGATATCCGCTGTCGCTGTCGGCGGGAAACAGCCAGGCTGACTCCTCCGGCACCGCAGGAAGATGTGCCGCCATGGCTACGCGGGCTGCCTCGGTCAGGGGGACGAGGCGCTCGCGGCCGCCCTTGCCCTTGACGATGAGGTAGCGCTCGCGGCTCGCGCCGGCCGCGCGCGGTAGGGCGACCAGCTCGGAGACACGCAGGCCCGTGGCGTAGAGTAATTCGAGCAAGCAGACCATACGGCGCGCACGGCAGGCCGGTCCCGGCGCCTGATCGGCGACAGCGGCGGCCTGCGCGGTCGCGAGCAGCCGGTCGACCTCCGCAATGGACAGCACCTTGGGCAGAACCCGGCCCCGGCGTGGACCGGAGACCGCGACGCTGGGATCGCTCTCGGCACCGCCCTCGGCGTAGAGGAACTTGTGGAAACCGCGGACGCATGACAGGCGCCGCGCCGCCGAGGACGCCTTGAGGCCGCGCGCTTCGAGGTCGATCAGAAAGGCCCGGAGCGTGCCGGCGTCCACGTTGCGGAGCGCGGTTCCCGAGCGGGCGAGGTAGTCGAGGTAATCCTCAAGATCGCGCCGGTAGGCGGACAGGGTGTTGAGGCCGGCGCCCCGCTCCGCGGCCAGCATGTCGAGGTACTCGGCGACCTCGGGGCAGGGCGCCGGGGCGGCTTCGCCGCTGCCCTGCGACTCCCTCAACGGTTGCCCGGCTGGAGCTTTGAGGCCGGGATGGTCACGCTGATCTCCCGCGGCGTCGGCTGGACGAAGTTCGCGAGCGCGAACATCGCCGCAAAGACCAAACCCGCCAGGATCGCGAGGGTGGCAAAGAAACGGAACAGGGTCGGCACGTCGGTCGAACCTCGGGCAGACGGGCGCTGGCGGCGGGAAGGGGGCGGGCGAAGGCTTTCTCCGAGCCGCCGCCGGTGCCCGGGTTCGACCACGTGATCGCGGCGCTGACAAGGCCCACAACGACACAGCGATGCGTTTCGCAGGGCGCTTGAATCGCGCTAAGAGCCTGCCGCAGGATGTGAGGCTGCCTGGCGACGGACGCTCGGGCGCCGGTGAGGAGGCGGGGACGCCACACGGATGCGATGCAGGAGTCGATGCAGGAGGCCATGAGCGGCGAGGAGGCGGGTGAACCGGTCGAGGCGCGTCTGCGCCGCGCGCTCGGTCTGCGCTCGATCGTGCTCGTCGGCCTCATGGGCGCGGGCAAGAGCACCGTCGGCCGACGCCTGGCAAGCCGCCTCGGGCTGATCTTCAAGGATGCCGATATCGAGATCGAGGCGGCAGCCGGCCTGACGATCCCCGACATCTTCGCGATCTACGGCGAGCCGAGCTTCCGCGACGGCGAGGAGCGGGTGATCTCGCGGCTGCTCCGAGCCGGCCCCCTGGTCCTGGCGACAGGCGGCGGCGCCTATCTCCGCGAGTCGACCCGCGCCCGCATCGCAGAGTCGGCGGTCTCGGTCTGGCTGAAGGCCGATCTGGATGTGCTGATGCGGCGCGTGCGCAAGCGCGGCAACCGCCCGCTGCTCCAGACTGAGGATCCCGAGGCGACGATGCGGGACCTGATGGCCGTGCGCCATCCGGTCTATGCCGCAGCCGACGTGATGGTCATCTCCCGGGAGGTCTCGCACGACCGGGTCGTTCAGGACGTGCTGGAGGCCCTGGACGCGCATCTCAGCGGGGAAGGATCCATCCCCGTTGCCGCCCAGTGACACCCGAGCGACCCGACCTATGACCGAGCCGACACACCATCCGGACCTCCTGACCGTCCACGTGCCCCTCGACGCCGGCCGCGCCTACGACATCCTGATCGGGCGCGGGCTGATCGACACGGCGGGCACCACCCTGGCCGCGCTCGGGGGCCGCCGGGCGGCGATCGTGACGGACGCGACGGTGGGCGCGCTCTACGCCGCACGACTGCGGACGAGCCTGGAGCGCGCCGGACTTCAGGTGGGCGTGGTGACGGTGGCACCGGGCGAGGCCTCCAAATCCTACGCGGGCTACGCGGAGGTCTGCGATGGGCTGCTGGCCCTGAAGGTCGAGCGTGGCGATCTTGTCGTGGCGCTGGGCGGCGGCGTGGTCGGCGACCTCGCCGGCTTCGCGGCCGCCACCCTGCGCCGGGGCGTGCGCTTCGTGCAGGTGCCGACGAGCCTGCTCGCGCAGGTCGATTCCTCGGTCGGGGGCAAGACCGGGATCAACGCGCCCCTGGGCAAGAACCTGATCGGCGCCTTCCACCAGCCGCGCCTCGTCCTGGCGGACACGGCCGCCCTCGACACGCTGTCCGAGCGCGAGATGCGCGCCGGCTACGCCGAGGTCGCCAAATACGGGCTGATCGCCGATCCCGGCTTCTTCGACTGGTGCGAGGCGAATTGGCGCGGGATCTTCGCCGGCGGTCCGGAGCGCGAGCAGGCGGTCGCCGCCTGCTGCCGCGCCAAGGCCGCGGTGGTCACCCGCGACGAACGCGAGGACGGAGAGCGGGCATTGCTCAATCTCGGCCACACCTTCGGCCACGCCCTCGAGCGTCTGACGGGCTACGATTCCGCCCGGTTGGTGCATGGAGAGGGTGTGGCGATCGGTATGGCACTCGCCTTCCGGTTCTCGGCCCGCCTCGGGCTCTGCGCCGGCCAGGATGCCGGCCGCGTCGCCAACCACCTCGCGCTCGCCGGCCTGCCGACCCGTCTGCAGGCCGTCCCGGGCGGATGCGGCGACGCCGAGGCGCTCGTCGACGCGATGAGTCAGGACAAGAAAGTCCGCGACGGCGCCCTGACCTTCATCCTCGCTCGTGGCATCGGGCAGAGCTTTATCGCACCGGGCGTGGACCGGGCTGAGGTGGCGGCGTTCCTGCGCGACGAGTTGGCCTCGGACCCGGGCATCTGACGTCCGCAAGGTCCGGCTGCGGCCTTGCCTAACGCGGGCCGGGCCGCTATGAGCCTGCCACGTGCGGCGCCGGATATCGCGCCTCGCTGACGGTCCTATCGGGACCAGGGCCGCAATAGCTCAGCTGGTAGAGCACCTCATTCGTAATGAGGGGGTCGGGGGTTCGAATCCCTCTTGCGGCACCACTTTCCCCGATGACTTAAGCCTCTTCCCGGAAGCTTTGTGGCGGCCGAGCCTCTGCCCGGTATCCTGCGCCGGTTTCGAGCCGCCGGGGCTGTGTTTTCAGGGTCGTGCGGCGCGTGGCTCGCTCATGCCATGGCCAGCACAGCCGCGATCATCGCCACCCCGACCGCGAGCCACGCCGCGTAATCGCCGATCAAGCCGCTGTGGAGGGCTTCCAGCGCCCGCGTCGGCGCCGACTGCGTCGCACGAACGGGCAGGACGAGGAGCGCCGGCAGGTGGTTCCGCAACAGGCCGTAGCCGGCCCCAGCCAGCGCGGCGGCCACGGACGCCCAGGGCAGCCAGCCTGGTCCCTCCGACACCGCATCAACCACCGGCCGGTGCATGAAGGCCGACGCCGCCCGCGGAAGAGCGTGCTCGATCAGACCCGCCGGCACGCCCATATCGAGCGCGAGCAGAGCGCAGCACGGCCCCAGCATCAGCCAGAGCGGCCGATTGGCCTTCTCCCGCTCGTCCTCGCTCGGCGCCCCGGCCTCGTCGCCGGGATCGGGCCCGAGCCCGAGGAAGATGCGGCCTGCCGCCCGTAACACCGCCGCGCCGGTCAGAGCGGCGCCAATGACGCCGGCCACCAGCGCGATCCCGTGCCCCTGCTGCGCCAGCGCCCCCTGGATGAGGCGCGTGCCCTGGTCGAGCAAGCCGAGGGGCAAGCCACAGAGCAGCAGCCCGGCGAGAGCCATGGCGATCCCGGCCGGCCAGATCCCCCGGCCCAGGCCGCGCAGGGCGATCTCGTCGATGCTGGCCTGGGTGGCGAGCAGGATGCCGGCGACCATGAACAGGGCGCCCTTCACCAGCCCGTGCCCCACCACGTAGACCAGCATCCCGCCCGTCCCGTCGACTGAGAGGGCGCCGAGACCGGTGAGCATGATCCCGGCATGGGAGATGGTCGAGAAGGCGAGCATGCGCTTGAGATGGCGCTGCAGGAGGGCCATCCAGCCGCCCAACAGCGCGGTGAAGCAGCCGAGGCCGATGAGGAGCGCCGGCAAGGCATGCTGGACCTGATCAGAGGCCCCGAAGACCACCGCGCTCACCTTCGCCAAGCCGAACAGCCCGAGCGAGACCATCGCTCCGGAGAAGATCACCGAGACCGGGCTCGGCGCCACGGCGTGGGCATCGGCGAGCCAGAACTGGAACGGCACGATCGCGCCCTTGATCATCAAGGCCCCCGCCACGAGACAGAAAGCCCCGGCTACCACCGGATCGCGGCCTCCCCGGGCAACAGCAGCCGCGATGCCCTCGAAATCGAGCGTGCCGGTCTGCGCGTAGATCAGCCCGATGCCGCCGAGCATCAGGAAGCCCGCGAGGCTGTTGACCACCGTGAAATTGATGGCGCCCGCGAGGCCCGATTCCGCCAAGTGGTAGGCCGTGAGCGCGAAAGCTGCGACGCTCATCACCTCGAACCACACGAACAGGTTGAACATGTCGCGGGTGAAGCAGAACCCGACCATGGCGGCCAGGAACAGCAGCATCAGAATGTGGAAGTGGCCGTGCGTGCGGTCGAAGAAGCCCCAGGCGAACACGAAGGTCAGGGCGTAGAGGAGGCCGATGAAGGCCGCGACCCAGCCGCTGGCCTCGTCCACCGAGAACCCGATCCCGAGATGGAGGCCGTCGCGCGGCTCCCAGCCGCCGAACCAGTAGACCAGGGGTCCGTCGGCGGCGCGCACCGCGATGACGCCGCAGAGCACCGCGACGGTGAGCGCCGATAGCGTCGCCAGGATGTCGGGCAGGCGAGCCGGCAGGAGATGCGCCGTTGCCAGCATCGCCGCGCAGATCACGAGCGGAATGGCAACCGGCAGCGGGAGGAGGGCCGCGGGGAAAGCGGTCAAGAGGTGCTCTGCTCCCGGTCGCTCACTCGGCTTGCCCCTTGGCCGCGCCCGGATGTTCCGCCGGCGCGCATCGGCCGGAGCTTCTCCGGATCCAGGCTCCCGCCGCGTTTGTGAGCCTGGATCGTCAGGACGAGGAGCAGCGCCGTGAGCGTCGCGCCGACGACGATGTCGGTGAGCACCAGCGCCTGCATCACCGGATCGACCGCGGGCGTGCCCGGCGGGTGATCGTAGAAGATCGGCGCGATGCCGCCCCAGCGATAGCCGAGGCCGAGCAGGAGCACGTAGGTCGCCGACTGGCAGACGCCGAGGCAGCCGACGAGGTGGATGAAGTTGCGGCTGGTTGCGATGCCGTAGAGGCCGATCCCGAACAGCCACGCGGCGACCGCATAGGGCAGAACACTCACGCGGATTCCTCCCCCGGCTCCTCAGCCTCGTCCGCCGCGCGGGTCTCCTCCATGAATTCCAGGAAGAGCTGCGTGAACCCGCCTGTCACGGCCAGAGCGACGCCCAGGTTCTCGACGAGCATCAGCCCTCCCGAGAACAGGTCGCGGAATATGCCGAGCGGCAGGATGTTCTGCATGAAGGCAGCACCGGTGAGCATCGGCACCAGTCCGCACAGAGCGAAAAGCAGCGCGCCGCCGCCCTCCAGAGCGTCAAGCCAGTGACTGTGGATAGCCTGCCGCCAGCCGGCATAGCCTTCGCCGAGGTAGATCAGCAGAGTACCGGAAGCGAGGATGACGCCGCCCTGGAAGCCGCCGCCGGGGGTAACGGTGGCGTGCAGAACCACGTACAGGCCGAACAGGGCCGTGAGCGGACCGGCGATCCGGCACGCGAGAATCACGGCTTCGGAGCGGGGGATGACGGCGCGGCCGGGCCGGCGCATGGCGTGCCCTGTGTTGCCCTCGCCGCGTCGGCCTCGCAGCAGCACGACGGTGCCGGTGATGGCGGCGAGCAGCATGAACTCCTCGCCGAGGGTATCGAGGCCGCGCAGGTCGAAGTTGATGGCACTGACCATGTTGGCGACGTGCCGCGCCTCCGGGGTGATCGCGTTGATGCGTTCGCCGTACTGGGCGATCGTTGATCCGAAGGGCGGCAGTCCGGCGATCACCTCGGCTGCGCCGGGGAGCAGGACGAGAGCCGCGAGAGCAAGCAGCGCGATGCGGACGCGCGGGCTCACGGCTTCTCCTCGGGCGACTGGGTTCGGACGGCCATGAGCGCCACCAGGAAGAGAAGCGGCACCGCCGCCGAGCCCACCGCCAGTTCGGACAGGGCGACGTCGGGGGCCTGAAGGCCATCGAACAGGATGGCCAGGACGAGCCCGTTGACCGCGATCGCGAAGACTTGTCGTGCGGGATCGCGCACGAGCACCACGGCGGTGCCGGAGATCGCGGTGAACAGGAACAGCAGCGGCAGGATCACGGTCATCGAAGTTTCCTCATGCCGAACGGCCCTCGCGCATCAGCACGGCCCGCCCGGACACGTGCGACAGCACCGCCGCCCAGCCGAGGAAGATGACCATCATCAGCAGGATCTTGAGCGAGCGCCCGGAGAGGCCGTCGGCCAGGAAGGCAGCCACCGTGATGGGGGCAGAGGCCGAGACGTTGAGGAAGGCCAGCGCGTGCAGCCTGTCCAGGGCGCGGGGGAGACGCCACAGGGCGAGTGCGGAGAGCCACGTCACCGCCACCGCGAGGGTCAGCAGAAGACCAATGACGACGCTCATATCCAGCGCTCCAGGAAGACCGCGAGCAACATCGTGCCGGGCAGGTTGAGCAGGACCAGAGTGAGGGCGAGGTCGGTGATCGAGGCCTGATCGGTGGCGAAGGCCATGAGCGTCAGGATCAGGACCGTGACGCTGCCGACGAGCTGGTAGGCGGCGAAGCGCTGGCCAGGCGGGCCCCGCCACGCCAGGGCCGCTGCGAGCGCGAGTGGCGGCAGCAGCGCCAGGATGGCGGCCGTCCAGATGGTCATGGCGCGTCATCCGCCAGGACGTGCGTCGCCACCGTTCCGTGTTCGCGGTCGAGAGTGAGCACGTAGCTGTCAGGGGCGAGCGAGGCGGCAAGCAGCCCGGTAGCCCGCGCGGCCGGCGCCGTCCGGCCCTCGGGCGTTGCCCAGGCGAATTCGGCGGCGCTCCGCTCACGGATCGTCCCGCCACCGACGCCACCGAGCAGCGCCCTCACCAAGTGAAGGGCCACTCGGGCCGTCTGGCGCGGCATGCCACGAAGCGCAGGCCCGATTGGACTCAGCGTCCCTCGGTCGAAGCGGAACAGCACGCCGCCGCGCCGGCCGACGCCCCACCACCAAAACGTGCCGAGACTGGCGCAGGCGAGGGCGGCGAGGCCCTCGTTCGCGCTCACCGACCCGGCGAAGACCATGTAGGTTACGACGAGGACGAGCCAGATCGCGACGCCGTCGCGTCGCGAGCGCCTCCTGATCCCACTGATCGGTCCTGCCCGCATCGATCCTGACCGGGGCGTGCCCCGCGGAAGCGTGGCGATGCGCATATCCGACCAAACTTCGCCGCGGGCGTCGGCGTTCCCGGAACTCGAAGATACGCTTCCGTGTAGGGCGATCAGAGATGGAAATGCGCATGAAAGCCGAGATCCTCAATATCCGCTTCCTCCACCAGGGCTGGAGCCGGTTCGGGATTGCTCAGGTCCGCCTCGCCGACGGCGCCGTGGTCGAGCGGGAGATCGAGGATCACGGCAACTCGGTCGGGATCCTGCCCTACGACCCCGAGCGCAGGGTCGCCACGCTTGTTCGCGAATTGCGGGTCCCGCCGCTATTCGTGGCCGGCGAGCAGGTCCAGCTAGAGGCCCCGGCCGGCCTGATCGAGGACGGCAGCCCGGAAGCGAACGCCCGCCGGGAGGCGATGGAGGAGGTGGGCCTGCATCTGCACGCCCTGGAATTCGTCGCCGCCGCCTATTCCTGCGCGAGCCTCACCACCGAGAAGATCCACCTCTATCTCGCGCCCTACGGCCAGGCGGATCGGGCGGGGGCCGGCGGCGGGGCCGAGGGCGAGCACGAGAATATCCGGGTCGTCGAGATGCCGCTGGCCGAACTCGCCGGCCGAGCCGACCGCGCCGAGATCACCGATCTGAAGACACTTACCCTGGTTCTTTCGCTCCGGGCGCGGCATCCGGAGCTGTTTGAGACGTGAGACGCCGCTATCGTGGGCTCGTCCGGGGCCTCCTGACTGCACTGGCGCTCACCGCGGCCGCGTGGATCGCATTCCACCTGCGGTGAGGTCGCTCGGGACGGCTTGATCGCCGGCCACGGCGGGCCCATCGTCCGCGCAAGACTCGGGAGGTCACCGGATGACGCGCGCCTGCATCGTGGGCTGGGCCCACACACCCTTTGGCAAGCTGGAGGAGCCGGATGTTGAAGGGCTGATCGCCCGGGTTTCGGGCGAGGCGCTGGCCCATGCCGGGATCGAGGAATCCCAGGTCGACGGCATTTATGTCGGCTCGATGAATACCGGCTTCTCGAAGCAGGGCTTCGAGGGCTCGCTGGTGGCAGTGAACCGGCCGGGCCTCGCCCACGCGCCGGCGACCCATCTGGAGAATGCCTGCGCCACCGGCTCGGCGGCGCTGTATGCTGCCCTTGACTTCGTGGATAGTGGCCGCGGCCGGGTGGCCCTGGTGATCGGCGCCGAGAAGATGACGGCCAAAACCGTCGCCGAGACGGGCGACATCCTCCTCGGCGCCTCCTACCGCAAGGAGGAGGCCGACATCGAAGGGGGCTTTGCCGGCGTGTTCGGACGGATCGCGGCGGGATACTTCCAGTGCTACGGAGACCGCAGCGAGGAGCTCGCCCGTATCGCCGCCAAAAATCACCGCAACGGTGTTGGAAATCCCTTCGCGCAGCTGCGCAAGGATCTGGGCTTCGACTTCTGCAACCGCGTCTCAGACAAAAATCCCTACGTCGCAGCGCCCCTGCGGCGCACCGACTGCTCGCTGATCTCGGACGGCGCGGCGGCCTTGGTGGTGGCAGATGCCGAGCTGGCCGAGGGGCTTGATCGGGCGGTCGGCTTTCGCGCCCGGGCGCACGTCAACGACATCCTGCCCCTGTCCCGCCGCGACCCCACGGAGTTCAAGGGCGCACGGATGGCCTGGGAGAAGGCGCGCGCACAGGCCGGGCTCAGCAACGCGGATCTGTCCTTCGTGGAGACCCACGACTGCTTCACCATCGCGGAGCTGATCGAGTACGAGGCCATGGGGCTCGCCGCTCCCGGTGAGGGCTACCGCGTCGTGCGCGAGGGGCTGGCCGAGAAGGGCGGCAGGCTACCGATCAACCCATCCGGCGGATTGAAGGCCAAAGGTCACCCGGTGGGCGCCACCGGCGTGTCGATGCACGTGATGGCCTGCCTCCAGCTCATGGGCGAGGCTGGCGAGATGCAGGTGCCCGGGGCCGAACTCGCCGGGATCTTCAACATGGGCGGCGCGGCGGTGGCAAACTACGTGTCGATCCTGGAGCGGCGGCGCTGAGCAGCGGTCCCACGCACCGTTGGTGATCACGAATCACAGCTTTCCTCTGTCTCGCGGGAGAGGATCGAGTGCGGGGCGCATCGCCTCGCCGTCAGCGTCTTTGCGAGCGCGGGAGCCCACGCACTCCCCGAGCACGAACGTCGTGCTCAGTCCAGCTTGTCCAGCGCCTGCTGGAGATCGGCAATCAGGTCGGCCTCGTTCTCAAGCCCGATCGAGAGGCGGACGGTTTCGGGCCCGACCTGCGCGGCGGCCTTCTCGTGCTCCGGCAGCTGCCGGTGCGTGGTCGAGGATGGGTGAATCGCCAGCGACTTGATCTCGCCGATGTTCACGAGGTGTGAGATCAGCTCGAGGCCGGCGATGAACGTGAGCGCCGCCGGCTCGCCACCCTTCAACGCGAAGGTGAAGATCGAGCCCGGCCCGTTCGGCGTATAGCGCCGGGCGAGGTCCTCCCCGGGTTGTCCCGGCAGCAGCGGGTAGCTCACCCATGCCACCGCCGGATGATCCTTGAGGAAGGCCGCCACCGCTCGCGCATTGGCGCAGTGGCGCTCCATGCGCAGCGGCAAGGTCTCGATGCCCATGAGCGTCAGGAACGCGTTCATCGGTGACAGGCCGGGCCCGAGGTCGCGCAGGCCGAAGAACCGGCACGCCGCCGCGAACGGGGTCGCCGGGAAAGCCTTAGTCAGGACGAGCCCGTCGTAATCCGGCCAGGGCTCGGTGATCAGGTTGTAGCCGCCGGATTTCGACCAATCGAAGCGGCCGGCATCGCAGATCACGCCGCCGATGGTCTGGCCGGATCCGCCCAGGAACTTCGACGTCGAGTGCACGACGATGTCGGCTCCGTGCTCGATCGGGCGGATCAGGGCCGGTGAGGCGAGGGTGTTGTCGACCACCAGCGGCAGGCCGTGGCGCCGGGCCACCGCCGCGATTCCGTCGAGGTCCATCACGGAGGCGCAGGGATTTACGATCGACTCGCAGACGATCGCCCGACAGTCCGGAGTGATCGCCGCCTCGAAATCCTCAGGGCGCATGCCGGCGGCGAAGCGGGGCTTCAGATCGTAGCGGCCGTCGAGGCGGCGCATCAGGCCGAGCGAGCCGCCGAACAGGCGCGGCGACGCGACGTACGCGTCGCCGCTCTTCATCAGAGTCATCAGAACGAGCAGCATCGCCGACTGCCCGGAGGAGACTGCCACCGCACCCTTGGCGCCCTCAAGGTCGGCGATGCGGCGTTCCAGCGCAGCGACCGTTGGGTTGGAGCCGCGGGAGTACGAGAAGCCGGTCCGCCGGCCGGCGAAGATATCCGCCGCCTGCTCGGTCGAGTCGAACACGAAGCCGTTCGTGAAGTAGATCGGCTGGATCCGCGCGCCCGTGGCGGGGTCCGGCGCCGCGCCGGCATGGATGGCCCGGGTCGCGAAGCGGTAGGGTCGGGTCTGATCCGTCATGGCTCTCGGTCGGGTGTTCAGTGCCCGGACCGTGGGTGAACCCGAGCGGATCTGTGGGTCAAGCCGCGCGGCTGATGAAGGCCTGAAGGGTTCGGACCAGGGTCGTCGGCTCGTAGGGCTTCGGAATGAAGCGAGCGCCATCCGGCATGTCGTGGGGGCCGGGCGTGCCCATCCCGGATACCACCAGAACGGGAATCGACGGCCAGCGATGCGCCACGAGGCGGGCGAGGGCGAAACCGTCCATCGAGCCCTGCGGCATGTCGACGTCGGTCATCAGGACGCCGACATCGTCCCGGTTCTCCAAGACCTTCAGCGCCTTGTCGGCATGCGTCGCCTCGACGACGGTGAAGCCCGCATCCGCAAGGGTGTCAGACGCCTCCATCAGCAGGAGGCCGTCATCTTCCACCAGGAGCACCACGGGTTGGTCGGACGGGCTATCTGACATCAGACCTGCGAAGGTGAGTCCTAATTCCGAAGTCCGCGCCCTATTCCTCCGGGGCTCCCCGCGTCAAGGCGCAGGGACCGGATGGGTCAGGCCGCCTCGTCGCGCTTGCCGAGGCGTTTGTCGAGGTAGGTGTCCACCGTTTGCGTCAGTTCCTCGACCTTGCCGTCGAAGAAATGGTTCGCGCCGTCGACCATCTGGTGCTCGATGATGACGCCCTTCTGGGTCTTCACCTTCTCGATCACCGGCATGACTTCACGAGCGGGGGCCACCCGGTCCTCGGAACCGTGCACGAACAATCCGGAAGAGGGGCAGGGGGCCAGGAAGGTGAAGTCGTAGCGGTTCGCCATTGCGGCGATGGAGATGAAGCCCTCGATCTCGGGACGGCGCATCAGCAGCTGCATACCGATCCACGAGCCGAACGACACGCCGGCGATCCAGCAGGACTTCGCCTCAGGGTTGACGGACTGCACCCAGTCCAGGGCGGCGGCGGCATCCGACAGCTCGCCCGAGCCGTGGTCGAAGGAACCCTGGCTGCGACCGACCCCACGGAAATTGAAGCGCAGGGCTGCAAACCCACGATTGGCGAAGGTGTAGAAAAGATTGTACACAATCTGATTGTTCATCGTGCCCCCGAATTGAGGATGCGGGTGCAGGATGATGGCGATCGGCGCACCGCGCTTCTTGGGAGCTTGGTAACGACCTTCCAGGCGGCCGGCCGGGCCGGTGAAGATGACTTCGGGCATCGCTCGTCTCTCACTCTCGAGACCGCCCGCCGGGCGATCGGCGCGGCGGCGCGGCAACCTTGACTCGTCGCGCACGCCCCATAAAAGCAGTCTTAGAATAGTTCTAGATGATTAGAACTATTCTAAGGAAGCCGCTTGAAGCTCCGCGCCGGCTGCAACGCCGACCGGGCTGGGTCGGCGGGATCTCATTCTCTCGGCGCGCCTTAGCACGGCGAGCCGGTGCGCGGGCAAGGAATTGTGACGCGCCGCAGCAGAGGGCTAACGGAACGCGGATGAGCCGGGCACGTGCCTATCTCGACTACAATGCGACCGCGCCAGTCCGCCCTGACGTCGCGGACGCAGTGGCGCGCGCGCTGATGCTCCCCGGCAATCCGTCCTCCATCCACGCGGAGGGCCGCGCGGCCCGGGCTGCTCTCGAAGCGGCCCGCGCCGAGGTCGCGGCCCTGGTACATGCACGGCCCGAGCAGGTCGTCTTCACTAGCGGCGGCACCGAGGCAGCGAACGCGGCCCTGTCAGGCGCCCTGCGGCGCCGAGGCACGCCGGCCCCGACCCGGCTTCTCTACTCGGCGACGGAGCATCCCTGCGTCGCGGCGGGCCATCGGTTCCCCGAGGCGGCCGCGGAGGAGGTGCCGGTCAAGGCCGACGGCGTGGTCGATCTCGCCGTCTTGGAGGCGCGTCTCGCCGCGCTGGCGGATGAGACCGTGCTTCTCTCGGTCCACGCCGCCAACAACGAGACTGGCGCGGTGCAACCGCTCGCCGATATCGTCGGCTTGTCCCGAAAGCATGACAGGATCCTGGTTCACAGCGACGGCGTGCAGGCGGCTGGGAAGATCCCCCTCGACATGGCCGGCCTCGGTCTCGACGCGCTCACCCTGTCGGGCCACAAATTCGGGGCGCCGAAGGGCGTCGGCGCCCTGGTGCTGGCCGACGGCGTCACTCTGGAGAGGGCCTTTCTGCGCGGCGGCGGCCAGGAGCGCCGGCAGCGCTGCGGCACCGAGTGCCTGCCGGCGATCGTCGGGATGGGCGAGGCCGCCCGGATCGCCCGCGAATCCCTCGCACGGGAGGCGGCGCGCCTGTCGACCCTGCGCGACCGGATCGAGGCGGGCGTGCGCGCCCTGGCTCCGGGTGCGGTGGTGTTCGCCGCCGGTGCCGCACGCCTGCCCAACACCCTCAGCTTCTCGGTCCCGGGGCTCGACGCCCCCGCGGCCCTGATCGCCCTCGACCTCGCCGGCGTGGCGGTATCGTCGGGCTCGGCCTGCTCGTCAGGCAAGGTCGCGCGCTCGGCGACGCTCGCCGCGATGGGCGTCGATCCTGATCTCGCCGGGGGGGCACTGCGCGTCAGCCTCGGCTGGAACTCGGTGGACGAGGAGGTGGCATGCTTCCTCGACGCCTTCGAACGGGCCTTGCAGCCCCTATATAGACGGCGAGGACAGGCGGCCTGAGGGCCGCATCCCCCGCTTTCCGCCAGACGCTTCCCGGTCCTTGACGCCGGAGATGCCCAGGAGACGCTGATGCCTGCCGTGCAGGAAACCATTGACCGGGTCCGCTCGATCGACCTCGACCAGTACAAGTACGGGTTCGAGACCACCATCGAGATGGAGAAGTCCGAGAAGGGCATCTCCGAGGATGTCGTCCGCTTCATCTCGGCAAAGAAGAACGAGCCCGCGTGGCTGCTGGAGTGGCGCCTCGACGCCTATCGGCGCTGGCTGACCATGAAGGAGCCGGAGTGGGCGCGCGTCGCCTACGACAAGGTCGACTACAACGACATCTACTACTACGCGGCGCCCAAGCGCCCCGCGGCGATGTCGCTCGACGAGATCGACCCCGAGATCCTGAAGACCTACGAGAAGCTCGGCATCCCGTTGCGCGAGGTCGAGGTGCTGGAGGGTATCGCCCCTGAGCGCCGCGTCGCCGTCGACGCCGTCTTCGATTCGGTCTCGGTGGCGACCACTTTCAAGAAGGAACTCTCGAAGGCTGGCGTGATCTTCATGCCGATCTCCGAGGCCGTGCAGGAATATCCCGAGCTGGTGCAGAAGTACCTGGGCTCGGTGGTGCCGGCGACCGACAACTTCTTCGCGACGCTCAACTCCGCCGTCTTCTCCGACGGGTCGTTCGTCTACATCCCGCCGGGCGTGCGCTGCCCGATGGAGCTGTCGACCTATTTCCGCATCAACGAGCGCGACACCGGCCAGTTCGAGCGCACGCTGATCATCGCCGACAAGGGCTCCTACGTCTCGTATCTCGAGGGCTGCACCGCCCCGAAGCGCGACGACAACCAGCTGCACGCCGCCGTGGTCGAGCTCGTCGCCCTCGATGATGCCGAGATCAAGTACTCGACCGTTCAGAACTGGTACCCAGGCGACAATGACGGCAAGGGTGGCATTTACAACTTTGTGACCAAGCGCGGCGATTGCCGCGGCGCCCGCTCGAAGATCTCGTGGACGCAGGTCGAGACCGGCTCGGCGATCACTTGGAAGTACCCGTCCTGCATCCTGCGCGGCGACGATTCCCGCGGCGAGTTCTACTCGATCGCGGTGTCGAACGGCATGCAGCAGGTCGATTCCGGCACCAAGATGATCCATCTCGGCAAGAACACGACGAGCCGGATCATCTCGAAGGGCATCTCGGCGGGTCGCTCGCAGAACACCTACCGGGGCCTCGTCTCGGCCCACAGGAAGGCCTCAAATGCCCGGAACTTCACCAACTGCGACTCCCTGCTGATCGGCGACCAGTGTGGCGCGCACACCGTGCCCTACATCGAGTCGAAGAACGCCTCGGCGGTGTTCGAGCACGAGGCGACCACCTCGAAGATCTCCGAGGAGCAGAAGTTCTACTGCCAGCAGCGCGGCCTCTCCGAGGAGGAGGCGACCGCGCTGATCGTCAACGGCTTCGTCCGGGACGTGCTGCAGCAGCTGCCCATGGAGTTCGCCGTCGAGGCCCAGAAGCTGATCTCGATCAGCCTGGAAGGCTCGGTGGGCTAAGGGCCCTCAACGGGTGTGTGCATCCTCCCTCCCCCTTGCGGGGAGGGGCAGGGGTGGGGGTGGTGCCGGATAAAGTGCGGCGTTGCCTTCTGCTCCACCCCCACCTCCAACTCCTCCCCGCAAGGGGGAGGAGAGCGCGTCGCACTTCGTCACGCCAGGGTGCGTGAGCAGCGAGGCCTCGGGGCAGGGGACAATCAGCGAATTCGAACAGGACGACCAAGACATGCTGGAAATCAAGAACCTCGTCGTGCAGATCGAGGACAACCGCATCCTGAACGGCCTGAACCTGACCGTGAACGACGGCGAGGTCGCGGCGATCATGGGCCCGAACGGCTCGGGCAAGTCGACCCTCTCCTACGTCATCGCCGGCAAGGAGGATTACGAGGTTCTCGACGGCGAGATCCTGCTCGACGGGCAGAACGTGCTGGAGATGGCCGCCGACGAGCGCGCCGCGGCCGGCATCTTCCTGGCCTTCCAGTACCCGCTGGAGATTCCGGGCGTCGGCACCATGACCTTCCTCAAGGCCTGCCTGAACGCGCAGCGCAAGGCGCGCGGCGAGGCCGAGCTGTCGACCCCCGATTTCATCCGGGCGGTGAACGGCGCGGCCGACAAGCTCGAGATCAACAAGGAGATGCTCAAGCGCGCCCTCAACGTCGGGTTCTCCGGCGGCGAGAAGAAGCGCATGGAGATCCTCCAGATGGCGCTGCTGCAGCCGAAGTTCTGCGTGCTCGACGAGACCGATTCCGGCCTCGACATCGACGCCCTGCGCATCGTCTCCGAGGGCGTGAATGCGCTCCGCGACCAGGGCCGCTCGTTCCTCGTCATCACCCACTACCAGCGGCTGCTCAACCACATCGTGCCCGACACCGTGCACGTCATGTCGAAGGGCCAGATCGTGAAGACCGGCGGCAAGGAGCTCGCCCTCGAGCTCGAGGCCTCCGGCTACGCCGAGTACCGCACCAGCGAGGCCGCCTGAACCATGGCCGACGTCACCAACCTCCGCTCCCCCGCCGAGGCCGGCCTGTCGAAGCTGTTCGAGACCGCCCGCCAGAGCTTCGCCAGCGACGCGACGATCGCGCGCGAGGAGGCGTTCCGCTTCTTCGAGGCGACCGGCCTGCCGAGCCGCCGGGTCGAGGCGTTCAAGTACACCGACCTGCGCGCCGCGATCACCGAGGCGGCCCCCCCGGCCGAGGCGCCGAGCCTTGAGGCCGCCAAGGCCGCCGTGGCGCAGGCCACCGGCTTTGGCGGGATCGAGGCCGCGCGCCTGACCTTCGTGAACGGCCATCTCGTCCGCGAGCTGTCCGACCTCGACAGCCTGCCGGACGGCGTCCGCGTCGTGCCGCTCAACGAGGCGCTGACCCAGGGCGACGCCGCCCTGAAGCAGCTCGCTCCGGTGCCCCAGGCGCGTGAGAACCCGGTCTACCAGCTGAACACCGCCTTCCTGGCGGACGGCGCAGTCATCGCGGTCGCACCCGGCGCGAAGCCGGACCGGCCGGTCCATCTGCGCTTCGTCGGCTCGGGCGCGGCGCCGTTCTCGACGGCCACCCGCGTGCTCGTGCAGATCGGCGAGGAGGCGGACTTCGCTCTGCTGGAAAGCCATGAAGGTCCGGACGGGCTCACCTGCCAGCCGAACGATGCCCTCGACGTGGTGGTCGGCCCGCGGGCGGCTTTCCGGCATACTCGCCTCAACAAGGAGGGTGACGCCACCATCGCGCTCTCGACCCTGTCGCTGAAGGTCGAGGCCGAGGGTCAGGTCGAGACCGTGAACCTCGTGACCGGGGCGGTGCTGTCGCGCCACCAGATCTACGTGCACGTCGCGGGGGACGACACCAACGTCGTGGTGAACGGGGCGGCGATGCTGCGGAACGGCCAGCTCGCCGATTCGACGCTGCTCGCCGACCATGCCGCGGTTGGCGGCGTCGGCCGCGAGCAGTTCAAGTGGATCATCGACGGCGACGCCACGGGCGTGTTTCAGGGCAAGATCATCGTCCGTCAGGTTGCGCAGAAGACCGACGGCAAGATGAAGTCCGATTGCCTCCTCCTCACAGACGAGGGGCAGATGATGAACAAGCCGGAGCTGGAAATCTTCGCCGACGACGTCGCTTGTGGCCACGGAGCAACCTGCGGCGCGCCGGATCCGGATCTGCTGTTCTACCTGATGGCCCGCGGCTTGCCCCGCCCGGTCGCCGAGAGCCTGCTGGTTCAGGCCTTCGTGGGCGAAGCTGTGGAGTCTGTCACGCACGAGGGGGCCCGCGCGGCGCTCATCGGCGAGATCGAGGCTTGGCTCAGGGCGCGCGGCTGACGACCCTGGCCGACCCGGCTGCAGGGTCGGCCGCTCCTACAACCCGACGCTCATCCGATGGAGCCTGCGCGAGCGGGCCTCGAAGGAGGGATCCAGGGACTGCAACGCCAGCTGGAGGGCTCCTTCGAGGCCTCCACTTCGCTCCGACCCCTCGGGATGAGGGCTGTTTTCGGGATCGGCGAAGTTTTCGGAAGGTCGCGACCATGAACGCACCCGTCCTCACCCCAGCCTACGACGTCGAGGCGATCCGCAGGGATTTCCCGATTTTGGCGCAGCAGGTTTACGGCAAGCCGCTCGTCTATCTCGATAACGCCGCCTCCGCTCAGAAGCCGAGGCAGGTGATCGACGCGATGGTCTCTTGCATGGAGACCGGCTACGCCAACGTCCATCGCGGCCTGCACTACATGGCGAATGCCGCGACCGAAGGATTCGAGGGCGCGCGCGAGACGACCCGCCAGTTCCTCAACGCCGCCTCGACCGACGAGATCATCTTCACCCGCAATGCCACCGAGGCCTACAACCTCGTGGCCTCGTCGATGGGCTGGGCCGGGCTGATCGGCGAAGGGGACGAGATCATCCTCTCGATCATGGAGCACCATTCCAACATCGTGCCCTGGCACTTCCTGCGCGAGCGCCGCGGCGCCGTGATCAAGTGGGCACCGGTGGACGATGAGGGCAACTTTCTGGTCGAGGAATACGAGAAGCTGTTCTCACCTCGGACCAAGATGGTGGCGATCACCCACATGTCGAATGTGCTGGGCACCGTGACGCCGGCCGCCGAGATCGTGCGCATCGCCCACGCCCACGGCGTGCCGGTGCTGCTCGACGGCGCGCAGAGCGCCGTGCACCAGCCGGTCGACGTGCAGGCGCTCGACTGCGACTTCTTCGTCTTCACCGGGCACAAGGTCTACGGCCCCACCGGGATCGGCGTGCTCTATGGCAAGAAGGAGTGGCTGGAGCGCCTGCCGCCCTATCAGGGCGGCGGCGAGATGATCCGGACGGTGAGCGAGGACGCGATCACGTACAACGATCCGCCGCATCGGTTCGAAGCCGGCACACCGGCGATCATCGAGGCGGTGGGTCTCGGAGCCGCGCTCGAATACATGATGAAGGTCGGGCGCGATGCCATTGCGGCGCACGAGGCTAAACTCACGGCCTACGCGCAGGAGCGGCTCGGCGCGATGAACGCGCTGCGGCTGATCGGCACTGCGCCGGGGAAAGGCGGCGTGATCGCCTTCGAGATGAAGGGGGCGCATGCGCACGACATCGCCACCGTGATCGACCGCCAGGGCGTCGCCGTGCGGGCCGGGACGCATTGCGCCATGCCGCTGCTCAAGCGCTTCGGCGTGACCTCGACCTGCCGGGCCTCGTTCGGCCTCTACAACACCACCGCGGAGATCGATGCCCTTGCCGAAGCGCTCGGTCGAGCAGAAATGCTGTTCACCTGATATCTGGTTCGTGGCTGGTCCCGTCCGCACGGGTCCGGGGAGAGTGAAGCGATGACCACCGACGCCACCATTACGGGGGGCATGAACGCCCCCGCCGTCGCCGGCGATTCCGCGATCCCGCCGGCGGAGATGGATCGCCTGACCGACGACATCGTCGCGGCGCTGAAGACGGTCTACGATCCCGAGATTCCGGCCGACATCTACGAGCTTGGCCTGATCTACAAGGTCGACATCGGCGACGATCGGAACGTCGCGATCGACATGACACTGACCGCTCCCGGCTGCCCGGTGGCAGGCGAGATGCCCGGTTGGGTGGAGAACGCGGTGAGCGCCGTGCCGGGCGTGCAATCCTGCGCGGTAACCATGGTGTTCGATCCGCCCTGGGACCAGAGCCGCATGTCGGACGAGGCCCGCGTCGCCCTCGACATGTGGTAGGGCGGTCCGGACGCTCAGGGGTCCTAAAGACGCCGCCGGGTGCGGCGCAACGACATCTGCCACGCCGGGTCCACTTTGCCGCAACAGAGGCCTGCCTCGCTTCCGTCGCGGCGCGGATGAAGAACGGGATTTCCCTCATATGCGGCGATCTACGTAGCCGTTAATGCCGCGCTAACCATGACCACGCAGATCGGGGGCGGCCGCTGCGAGAGCGGCCATTCCCGCGACATGGTTGGTGGAAACGAATGGCTTCGGGCTATGTGGTCGCGACGTTCCTGGAGGCGGCCGGGTTGGTCGGCCTCGTGATCGCGGTGCTCAAAATGCGGACGGAGCGGCGGGCAAAGGCCGTCGAATTGCGGAGCTTCCTCCGCTCCGGACTGATCCCGGCTGCCGACATCGTCGGAGCGCGCCGGCTCACGGAAGGCGCCTCGCGGGCGGTCGCCGTCCCGTTCACCCCCGGTCGTGGGAGTGGGTCGCCCGCGCATCCATCAGCCGCTCGCTCGGCGCTCGAACGTGCCATTGTGCGCGGCGGCCCCGCTCCGCGAACGATTCCCACCAACGCAATCAGCGCAGGATGATGTCGAGGCCGCTGCCGAAGAGAACCACGACGCTGAGCGTCAGCATGAACTTCAGGTCCTCGAGATGGGCGCTCATGATCGATCCTCGTTGTTCGGCGAATTGGCTGCCGCTCGGATGACCGATCATCACCAAATGAGCGGGATTTTCGCGAGTCCTTTCAGGATCCGTTAGGGATTTACCGACCGTTTCCGTTTACTAACGTTACCAATGCGTTAAGGTAGGATCCCCGGGCAGCGGCTCATTCTGGTCCGAAGATGCGCCACGACGCGCTCCTTCCGGGACGCGCGAAGGATCGAGCCATGTCTACACCCGCGCGCAAGCCAGTCCGGCGGGCGGTCGACTGGATGTTCCGCGACCGAACCACCGGAGCGATCACGGTCGCGCAATGGCCGAACCTGCCGCTCTGGCTGTTCGCGGGCTTCAGCCTAGCCGGTTGGTTGGCACAGGACCGGGGAGAACTCGCCTCCTGGCTAACGCTCGGGGCCGATATAGCGTTGGCGTGGTGGGCGGCCGATGAACTTCTGCGCGGGGTGAATCCCTGGCGCCGGATCCTCGGCGCCGTGACGCTCGTCGGTCTGGCTACGCTGATCACGCTTCGGAGAGCGGCCTAGCGCGGGCAGGGCGAAGCCGAAGATTGTATTGCCGAAGCACATCTCTGCGCGGCCGTAACCTGGCTCAGATGAAACACGTACACCTGTCAGCAAATGACGCTGTTTCGCGGCTGCCGACGCGTCGTTCGTCAAGCGCCTTGCCGAAGGCGGGATCATAACGGCAGGTTGCACCTGCCGAGAAAGTGTGAATGGTCGAGCCACGCGCTTCGCGAACGGCGCATGTTGGACATCCCGCGCGTTTTGGCTCGGCTGACGAATTGGTTTCGATGAGATCATGGCGGACGCGGGGGGATTCGATCTCGACGGCAGAGCGAAACCTGCTGATGAGCGGGAAGTGCTGCTTCGCCAGATTGCCGACGCGCTGAGGATGCCGGTCTCGACCTTCCGGAGACCGGCAGGGTCTTCGAGGGGGCGCGGTCCGAGCGCGGGGGAATGTGTCGCTCTGCTCACGGCCTTCTCGCGCATCGAAGACGCGGATCTTCGAAAGGAATGCGTGGCGCTGGTGGAGCGCTACAGTCGCACGTAAGCGGCGGGCGTGCCCGTGGTGCGGTGGCACACACGGGATCCGTCAGCGCCGTGAATACAGCATGCTATAGGGGCGCCCGTTGTCGGAGCCGGTCCGCACGGTCGGCTACCGCGCACGGCGGCGGTCTCACGGCTGCCGGCACCGTGCATGCCCAGCTCGCTCCAGGCCCCGATGCCGATCATCTCCATCTCGAAGCTGTCGAAAACCTACACGTCCGGCTTCACCGCCCTGCGGGACATCGACCTCGCCGTTGAGCGTGGAGAGATCTTCGCGCTGCTCGGTCCGAACGGGGCGGGAAAATCGACGCTGATCAACATCGTCTGCGGCATCGTCACGGCGAGTTCGGGGACCGTTCTGGTCGACGGCCACGATATCGGGGCGGATTATCGTGCCGCGCGCCGGGTGATCGGCCTCGTCCCGCAGGAACTCACCACCGACGCCTTCGAGACGGTGCTGAACACCGTGAACTTCTCCCGCGGGCTGTTCGGGCTGAAGCCCGATGCCGGGCATATCGAGCGGATCTTGCGGGCACTCTCCCTCTGGGACAAGCGCGACAGCCGGCTGATGACCCTGTCGGGCGGCATGAAGCGCCGGGTGCTGATCGCCAAGGCCCTGTCGCACGAGCCCCGGGTTCTGTTCCTCGACGAGCCCACGGCGGGCGTCGATGTGGAGCTGCGCCAGGACATGTGGCGCCTCGTCCGCGACCTGCGCCAGCAGGGCGTCACCGTCATCCTCACCACGCACTACATCGAGGAGGCCGAGGAGATGGCCGACCGCATCGGGGTGATCCGCCGGGGCGAGATCATCCTGGTGGAGGAGAAGGCCGCGCTGATGCGCAAGCTCGGTCGCAAGCAGCTGATTCTGCATCTTCAGCAGCCGCTCGCGGCGGTGCCGCCGGACCTCGCCGACTACGAGCTGGCGCTGGCCGGGGAGGGACGCGAACTGGTCTACACCTACGACACCCGCGCCGAGCGCACCGGCATCACCGGCCTGCTCACGGGGCTGTCCGCCGCAGGGATCCGCTTCAACGACCTCCACACCGAGCAGAGTTCGCTGGAGGACATCTTCGTGGGCCTCGTACGCGAGGAGAGGGTACAGGCATGAGCGCGGCGTTCACGATGAACTGGCCGGCGGTCCGGTCTATCTATCGGTTCGAGATGGGCCGCTTCTGGCGCACGGCCGGACAGAGCATCCTGGCTCCCGTCATCTCGACCACCCTGTACTTCGTAGTCTTCGGCGCGGCGATCGGCTCCCGGGTCTCGGCGGTTGACGGCGTGCCCTACGGGCTGTTCATCGTGCCGGGCCTGATCATGCTCTCACTTCTGACGCAGAGCATCTCGAACGCCTCGTTCGGCATCTACTTCCCGCGCTTCGCCGGCACGATCTACGAGATCCTGTCGGCGCCGATCTCGCCACTGGAGGTCGTGCTGGGCTTCGTCGGCGCGGCGGCCTCAAAATCGATCCTGATCGGGCTGATCATCCTGGCGACCTCGGCCCTGTTCGTGCCGCTGCGGATCGACCACCCGTTCTGGATGATCGGCTTCCTGCTGCTCACGGCGGTGACGTTCAGCCTGTTCGGCTTCGTCATCGGCCTCTGGGCCGACGGCTTCGAGAAGCTGCAGCTCGTGCCGCTCCTCATTGTGACGCCACTGACCTTCCTGGGCGGCAGCTTCTACGCCATCGGCATGCTGCCGCCGTTCTGGCACGCGGTCAGCCTGCTCAACCCGGTCGTGTACCTGATCAGCGGCTTCCGCTGGGCGTTCTTCGGCAAGGCGGATGTGAACATCGCGGTCAGCCTCGGCATGACCGCGCTGTTCCTGGTGATCTGCCTCGGCCTCGTGACCTACATCTTCCGGACCGGATACCGGCTGAAGAGCTGACGCCTCAGGGCTGCGCGGCCAGGAAGGACAGCACCCCGTCCCGATGCGGCTTGGCGCCGACCGCGGTGGAGTGGTCCTTGCCCTCGATCTCAAGCGCCCGCGCATCCGGGATCAGTGCGGCCAATCCCGGGCCGGAGCCAGCCACCGTATCGAGCGTCCCGACCGAGACCAGCACCGGCACCTCGATCTGCGCGAGTTCGGCGCGGCTCAGCGTCTGGCGCGAGCCGCGCATGCAGGCGGCCAGCGCCCGCAGGTCGCTCCGGGTCTGCTCGGCGAAGGTACGGAAGGCCGCGGCCGTTGGGTTGGGCGCCGGCGTTCCGGCGGGCGCCTCCAGCGCCTCGGCAATGCCCGAGGGCAGGCCCTTGCCCTCGACGAGATGCATCCCGAGGCCGCCGATCAGGGCCGAGCGCACCCGGTTCGCGTGGTCCAGGGCGATATGGGCGGTGATCCGCCCACCCATGGAGTAGCCCATGACGTGGGCGCGCGCGATGCCGAGATGGTCGAGCAGCCTGATCGCGTCACCGGCCATCGCCTCGGAGCTGTAGGCGGCCGGGTCGTAGAGCTTCTCGCTCTCGCCGTGGCCGCGATTGTCCAGCGCGATGGCGCGGTAGCCGGCCTGGGTCAGAGCCCGTACCCACTGGGTGTTGACCCAGTTGACCGCGTGGTTCGACGCAAAGCCGTGGATCAGCAGGATCGGCTTGCCGGCCCCATCGGCGGGCGGGACGTCGATATAGGCGATCCGCACGCCGTCGGAATTGAAGGACTCCATGCCGCACAACCTGTGTTCATCAAGCTCGGCCACGGCTTAGACCACCCGGGCGCGCGGGAGCAACGCGGATCGATCCGCTTGCGGGTCGGGGCGCCGACTGGCAAACCGCCCCGGTCATGACGGACACGCAGCCCTACGGCACCTATGAACCGTCCGGTCTCGTGGCGGCGATCACACGCCGCACGAACCGGATCCCGGCCGAGTCTTGGTACGGACGGCGCCTCGCGCTGTTCCTGCGCCGGATCGCCATCGCACGGCTCGGGGGCAAACCCCTCGACGTAACCCGTTACGGTGCGCGGATGCGGCTGCACCCCTACAACAACAACTGCGAGAAGAAGGTGCTCTTCACACCGCAGTTCTTCGATCCGGAGGAGCGAGCGCTCCTTGAGAAGCGTCTGCCGAAGGACTGCGTCTTCCTCGACATCGGCGCCAATGTCGGCGCTTATGCCCTGTGCGTGGCTGCCTTTTCCGGACCGGGCGCGCGGATCGTCGCGGTCGAGCCGCAGCCCGACGTGTTCGACCGCCTGACCTACAACATCGCCCAGAACCCGTTCCACACCGTCAAGGCGGTCGCCTGCGCGATCGCCGACAAGGCCGGCGAGTTGACCCTGTTCATCGATCCGCGCAACCGCGGCGAGTCGAGCCTGCGCATCGTCGGCACCAATGAGGGGGCGCGGATCACCGTGCCGGCGGTGACGCTCCTCGAACTCCTGCGCAGCGAGGGCCTCAGCCGGGTCGATGCCATCAAGCTCGACGTCGAGGGCGCCGAGGACCTGATCCTGGAGCCCTTCCTCCGCGAGGCGCCGGAGGCGCTTCTGCCGCGGATCCTGCTGGTCGAGAACGGCACCGGCCAATGGCAGCTCGACCTGCCGCAGCATCTGGCGCGCTGCGGCTATCGTGAGATCGCGCGCTCCCGGCTGAACCTGATGTTCGAGCGCGGCGCCGTCAGGGCGGCGTGACCACCGGAATCTCCTCGGCGATCGTGACGCCCGCCGGCCCGACGGCGCATCGGTAGGCATGGACCGCCACACCCGCCGCCCGCGCGTCCCGAAATGCGCGGTCGAAGGCGGGGTCGATGTCCCGGGCGACATCGAAGGCCTCGGCTTGCATCTGCACGACGATGACCACGAGCGCGCGCCCGCCCTCGGCTACGACCTGGGCGAGATCGCGCATGTGCCGGGCGCTGCGGGCGGCCTTGCAGTCGGGAAATTCCGCGAGGCCCGCCCGCCGCATCAGGTGGCAGTTCTTGACCTCGACATGGCAGGGCCCGGCCTCCGTGCCGCTCGCCAGGAAATCGACACGGCTCGCCTCGGCGTAGCGCACCTCCGGCTTCAGCGCATCGTACCCGACAAGCGGCGCGATCGCGCCGGCCTGGAAGGCCTCCGCCAGGAGCGCGTTCGGCCGCATCGTGTTGATGCCGACCCACTGCACCCCACCGGGCAGATCGGCCTCCACCAGCTCCCAGGTGAGCGGCAGCTTCCGGGCCGGGTTGGTCGAGCGGGACAGCAGAACGCGGGCGCCTGGCGTGTTCAGCCCGAGCATGGCTCCGGGATTGGGGCAGTGGACGGTGACGCGACCGTCATCGGTGTCGATGTCGGCGAGGAAGCGCTTGTAACGCTGCACGAGCCGACCCGTCAGGAGCGGCGCGGCGAACTGCATGGGATCCTCGGGGTTCACATAGTCGCGGGCTGCGGCCGCGCTATCTGCCTGCAGGATCCGCCCGACGCCAGAGTTCCATGAATCAGCCTGCCGAATCCGTGACCGCCGCGATCCTCGTCATCGGCGATGAGATCCTGACGGGTCGTACCAAGGACAAGAATATCGGCACGATCGCCGACTTCCTCACCGCCGCCGGGATCGACCTGCGCGAGGTCCGGATCGTGCCCGACGAAGCCGCCATGATCGTCGAGGCGGTCAACGCGCTGCGCGCCCGCTACACCTACCTCTTCACCACGGGCGGCATCGGACCGACCCACGACGACATCACCGCCGATTGCGTGGCCGAGGCCTTCGGGGTCGGCATCGACGTCGACGAGCGGGCCCGCGCGATGCTGCTGGAGCGGCACAAGCCCGAGGATCTCAACGAGGCCCGCCTGCGCATGGCGCGGATCCCATTCGGGGCCGACCTGATCGCCAATCCGGTGTCCAAGGCGCCGGGCTTCCGGATCGGCAATGTCCACGTGATGGCCGGCGTGCCGAGCATCATGCAGGCAATGCTGGATTCGATCGCCCCGACGCTGAAGGGCGGCGCAGCGATGCTCTCCGAGACGATCGAGGCAGCCGGACTGCCGGAGGGCACCTACGCGGGCGGCCTCGGCGAAATCGCGAAGGCGCGGCCCTTCGTCTCGATCGGCTCCTATCCGGCGATCACCCCGGAGGGGTTCCGCAACCGGATCGTCGTGCGCAGCCGGGATCCCGGCGCGCTCGCCGAGGCGCGCAACGCCGTTGAGGCGCTGCTGGCGCGGCTCTCGGCCTGACTTGTCACTGTCCAAACGATCGGGTTGCGTAGCGGGGCTGGTGGATGGTGCGGGACAAGGACAAGCGGGCTGATCCGGAGGCACGCCGCGACGAACTGCGCAAGGAAGTCTCGGAGATCGGTCGGCCCGACGCCTACGTTCTGCATGAGGTCATCCGGCTCGAAGGCGACGAAGAACTCCGCCGTCACGGCCTCGCGCTGTTCCTCTCGGCCTTCGCGGCAGGCCTCAGCATCGCCCTCTCGCTGATCGTCCCAGGCGTATTGCGGAGCCACCTGCCCGAGACCGATTGGGCCAAGATCGTCAGCTCGATGGGCTACGCGGTCGGGTTCCTGGTCGTCGTCCTCGGCCGCCAGCAGCTGTTCACCGAGAACACAATCACGCCGATCCTGCCTCTGCTGCACGACCGCTCGGTCAAGACGGCGCTCCGGGTCATTCGGCTGTGGATGATCGTGCTGATGGGAAACATCCTGGGAACGCTGGCGATCGCGACCCTGCTGGCCCATTCCGGCGCCTTCGAGGCGCCGGTCCTCAAGGCCTTCGCGGAGATCAGCCACGACGCGATCGCGCACGGCTTCTGGGCGACGTTCATCAAGGCGGTCTTCGCCGGATGGATGATCGCCCTGATGGTCTGGTTCCTGCCCGCGACCGCCGGCGCAGCGCCCTTCGTGATCCTTCTGATGACGTGGCTGGTGGCGCTCTGCAGCCTCGCCCACATCGTCGCCGGATCTGTCGAGGCCTTCTACCTGGTCGTCACGGGGGCCGCCTCGATGGGCGATTACGGGTTAACGTTCTTTCTCCCGACATTGCTCGGCAACACCTTCGGCGGCGTGGCCCTGGTGGCAGTTCTCAATTACGGGCAGGTCGCCCCGGAGGTTGAGGAGACGAAGGCGGTGGAAGGCGAGCGGCCGGATTGAGACCGTCGCATGTGGATGGATTTCGCCCGGTCGGCACGTGCGCCGCGAAGTCGCCCGCGCCGGTGCAACATCAATCAACGACGCGCCGCCGGATTGCCACACGCCGCTCGCCTGACGACTCCCAGTAGACAGGCTCAATCCAGCCGCACAGGCGGGCTGATCAGGTGGTCGAGGTCGTCGAGCACCCAGGTCATCGCCCCGCGCAGCGGACCGTACAGACCGATCTGGTGCTGCCGGTACAGCAGATCGTGCGTGAGCCGTGCGGAAAGCCCATTCAGGCGCCCCCCGCCGAACGTATAGCGGCCGAGGGTGCCCCAACCGTTGAAGTCGGCCAGCGAGACGATGGCGCCCTTCTCGACATAACGGAACGGCGGGAGCTGCGTCGCAGGGGTCTCGCCGCGGGACAATGCCCGGCCGAGATGCCGAGACAGGTGCTGAGCCTCCTGTCGGGCGGCCTGCGCCGTTGCCGGTACGGGCTGGCCGGTTCGCGGATCGGTGAGACTGGCGCAGTCGCCCAGGGCGATGATAGCGGGGTCGCGAGTGGTGCGCAGGTCGGCACCGACGACGAGTTGCCCGGTCCGCGAGCGCTCCAGACCGTCGAGGCCAGCGAGCACATCCGGCGCCTTCACGCCGGCCGCCCAGACCTTCAACTCAGCGGAGATGCGGGTGCCATCCTTCAGGACGAAGCCGGCCGCATCCGCCGCCGTTACCATCGCGCCCGTTCGGACCTCGACCGCGAGATCCGACAGGATGCGGGCGGCGGCCCGGGAGACCTTCTCCGGAAAGGCCGGCAGCAGGCGCGGACCACTCTCGATCAGCGTCAGGCGCAGGCGCCCCGGCAGGTCCGGCGAGCCGTAGGCCGCGAGCATGTTGATGGCATGTTTCAGCTCGGCGGCCAGCTCGACACCGGTGGCTCCGCCGCCAACGATGGCGATCTCCAGCAGGCCGCCGCCGTCGAGCCGCGCCAGCAGCTGGCAGCGGAGTCGTTCGTGAAAGTGCTCGGCCTCGGTCAGGTCGTCGATAGTCAAGCAATGCTTGGCGACTCCTGGCGTGCCGAAATCATTGGCGCGGCTGCCGATGGCGAGCACGAGCAGATCGTAGGCACGTTCCACCTCCGGACGCCCTTCCGCGGCCTCGACGGCGAGCCGGACGCGTCTGGCCTGCCGGTCGATGCCAATGAGGGCGCCGGGCTGGAAGCGGAAGCCGTTGCGGCACGCCTGGGCGAAGAAATTCACCTTCTGCCGGTCGGCCCGAGCGGTACCGGCCGCGAAGGTGTGGAGCATCGGCTTCCAGATATGCGACAGACTGCGATCGGCCAGGATCACGTCCGCCGAACCGCCCCGTCCGAGGCTGGTGGCCAGCTCGATGCCCGCGACGCCGCCGCCGACAATCACGATCCGTGCCTTGCCTGCCATAACGTCTCCGCATCCCCACGCGTCGCAAACACCCGTCAGGGCCATGACGTTCGCCGTGGAAAAGGCGGGGCCACTTCGCCATTGCGGCACAGGCGAGCGATCCTGGCCGTCGCGACAGGGATGAACATGGCGCCGACAGGGTTGCTGTGCTGCGCACGACGACGAGCGCCACCCGCCATGAAAAAAGCCGCCCGGAGGCGGCTTTCTCGAACGTTGCGATCTTGTTTGCAGATCAGGACCGCATGCGGGTCCGGACTTCCCCGAGGCTCGCGCGGATCAGACCCTGCGCGGCATCGCCCTGCATCCGCTCGCGCAGGATCGTCTCCGAGACCTTCACGGCCGCCTCCGCGGCGGCGGCACGGACCTGGGCCTCGGCCTGGGCCTCGGCCTGGGCGATCTTGGTCTCGGCAGCCTTGGTACGGCGGGCTAGGAAGTCGTCAAGCTTGCGATGACCCTCTTCGGCGGCGCGTTGGGCCTCCTCGCGGGCGCTGGCGACAATCGACTCGGCCTCCTTCTCGGCCTCGGCACGGCGGCGCTTGTAGTCTGCGAGCACGGCGGCCGCCTCCTCGCGCAGGCGCTTGGCTTCGTCGAGTTCGTGGCGGACGCGGTTGGCACGGCCATCCAGGCCCTTGGTCATTGTCGAGAAGGCGCCTGCCTTCCAGGCGATGCCCATGAAGATGACGAACGCGACGGCGACCCAGAATTCGGCTTCGAGCAGCATCGTGGGATCCCGTCTAGTGAGCGGTGGCGTCGAGGGCGCGGTCGAGGCTCGCCCGGTCCGGAGCGTGTCCGGTCAGGCGCTCGACGATCGCCGACGCGGCCTCGCCTGCGATAGAGCGGACGTTGCCCATGGCGGCCTCGGTCCGCGTGCGGATGGTCGCCTCGGAAGCTGCGAGCTTGGCGTTCAGCTCCTCCTCCAGCGCCTTGCGCTTGGTCTCGGCTTCGGCAGCCAGGGCGTTCCGGGTGGTCTGCGCGATGTCGCGCGCCTTGCCCTGGGCGTCCCGGAGAGCGGTCTCGAAGGCCACACCGGCGGCGTCCGCCTCGGCCTTCATCGCTTGCGCCTGATCCAGATCGGCACGCAGGCGCTCGGCGCGGGCGTGCAGGATCGACTGGATCCGCGGCAGCGCGATCTTGTCCATCAGGTAGTAGAGGAGTCCGAAGGCCAGGGCGAGCCAGATCAGCTGCGCCAGGAAGCCTGAGGTCTCGAAGGGCGGGAAGGCACCCGAATGCGCTTCCGTATGCTCGGCATGGCCCGGCACGACCTGCGTGTCGGCGCCAGGAGGCGGCGTGGTGAGGGGATTGGGCTGCGCCATGAGACCGCTACACTGACACCGTTCGCTGAAGCCACCGCTGATGCGGTGACGGACGAAGGCGGACGCTCCGAGGGAGCGCCCACCCGTTCATCGGGCGATTGCCCGTGGAGACCGCGGGCTCCGCGGCCTCCGGCGCCGATCAGACGGCGAAGAGCAGCAGCAGCGCGATCAGCAGCGAGAAGATGCCGAGCGCCTCGGTGAGGGCGAAGCCCAGGAGGAGGGTGGCGCGCTGGCCGTCGGCCGCAGACGGGTTGCGAAGGGCGCCGGCGAGGAACTGACCGAACAGGTTGCCGAGGCCGATGCCCGCACCCGCCATGCCGAGGCAAGCGAGGCCGGCGCCGATGTACTTCGCAGCGACGGGATCCATGGTAACTCCTGAGGTCTCTTCAGATCGAAACGTGCAGTGACGTTTGCGGCGGGTGGAGCCGGCCAGGTCTGATGACTAGTGGCCGGGGTGAAGGGCGTCGTTGAGGTAGATCGCCGTCAGCGTCGCGAAGACGTAGGCCTGAAGCGCCGCAACGAGGAACTCGAGAGCGGTCAGCGCGATCGTCAGGAACAGCGGGAGCGGCGATAGCACGCTCCAGGCGCCCGCGAGAAGAAGCTGGACCACGAAGAAGGCAAAGATCTTCATCGCGATGTGGCCGGCCAGCATGTTGGCGAACAGACGGACGGACAGGCTGATCGGGCGCGAGATGAACGAGATCACCTCGATCGGCACCAGAATCGCGAGCAGCGGCTTCGGCACGCCCGAGGGCACGAACAGGCCGAAGAAGTGCGTGCCGTGCTTCATCACGCCGAAGATCACCACGGTGGAGATCACCAGCGCGGCGAGGCCGAAGGTAATGATCAGGTGGCTGGTCACCGCGAAGGCGTAGGGGATCATCCCGAACAGGTTCAGGATGAGCACGAACATGAACAGCGAGAACACGAGCGGCATGAACCGCTTGCCGCCATCGCCCGTCGCCTGGTGCACGGTGTCGGCGATGAATTCGTAGAAGATCTCGGCCAGCGACTGCATGCGGCCCGGAACGATCGAGCGGGACGCAGTCGCCACGATGGTGATGAGTGCGATCACGCCGACGGCGGCGAACATGTAGAGGGCCGACTGCGTGAACGCGAGTTGCTGGTGGCCGATATGGCCCAGCGAAACGAGCGGCTTCAGCTCGAACTGATGGATCGGGTCGATCGTGACCGCCATTCCCGCTTCCGCCCTTCTTGTCCGGCGCGCCGACGGGTGTCGGCCGCCCCACATTCCCCACTGACCGGCGCGCCTTATGGCTCCTGCCGATCGCGCCGTCCCGGGCGCGCGCCGGTGAAACCCGACACCCGCATCACGTTGTAGACCCCCGCGACGAACCCCAGCATCAGCAGGATGATCAGGCCCCAGGGCTTCGTCCCGAAGACATGATCGACGATCCAGCCGAGTATGCCCCCCGCGATCACGCCCGCGACGAACTCCGTGGAGATCGTCATGGCCTGGCCCAGCGAGGATGGCCCACCGTTCCGAGGGCGCGTTGAAGGATCGGGAGCAGCCTGCGGCCGCTTCCGTTCGATCTGCGTCTCGAGACGTCTGAGCCTCGCGGAGAGTTCGCTGTCCGTCGGCGTCTGCTCGGTCCCTTTCCCGTCCCTCGGATCGTCGCCGGTCACGGCTCAAAACTCATCGGGCGGGAGGCTGTGGGACCGGCTGGACACCCCCAGCAAGCGGGGCGCACCATAGTTTCGCCTATCTTGAGTGTCAAGGCGAACCCCATACACCGTAAGTGTTTGATTTTGATCTGGTATTCCAACCTGGAGCGACGCGCCGGACCCGCGCTGCGCACGAGGCTCTCGCTCCGCTATCAGGCACCGATGATCGGCTTGATGACCTTCTCCATGCCCTCGACGGTCATCTCGCCGGTGTAACGCTCGCCGTTGATGAAGAAGGTGGGAGTAGAATCCACCTTGAAGACGTCAAGCCCGCGCTGCTTCACCGCGTTGACTGCGCTGTAGATCTTCTGGTCCTTCAGGCAGGCCTCGAAGGTTTGCTTGTTGTAGCCCGCCTGCCGGAGCATCTGTTCCAGCGCATCCACGGGCTTAGGCGTGAAGGCCCAGGCCGGCTGCTGGTCGAATAGCAGGTCGGTGATCGGATAATACTTGGAATCGCCCTGGCAGCGCGCGAGCATGAAGGCCGCGGTAGCCAGCGGGTCAAGGGGGAATTCGCGCAGGGTGAACCGCACCTTGCCGGTATCGATGTAGCGTTCCTTGAGGGTCGGCCACGTGTTCCGATGGAAGGCCGCACAGTGCGAGCAGGTCATCGAGGCGTATTCGATGATCGTGCACTTGGCGTCCGCCGGGCCGAGCCAGACGTCGCCGAGGGGGCCCGGCTGCAACAGCGCGGCCGTATCGGAATTCTGCGCTCGGGCGGGGGACCCGAGATAAGGCAGGGCGAGGCCGGCGCCGAGGGCGAGGCCGGAGAACTTGAGAGCGTCGCGTCGCGTCGTCATCGGGCAGACTCCGCCGGATTGATCAGTCGTGGCGTCCCGATGCCGGTACTCGGGCGCGACCGTCCTGGCAAGGTGACCGAATCGACCGTTCACCGCTCCGGACGTGTCGCTACCGCGGCGGTGCCGAGGCGATCGAGTGCGGCGCGCAGACCGTCATCGGCGATCCCCGCGACCGCACGCTGGACCTCGACGGCGGCAGCGGGATCGATACGGGCGGGGGACGGCACTCGCCCGCCGCGCCCGATCCGGTCCTGCTGCAGCACGATCCGGGAGACGCAAGCCCAGCCGTAATGGGCGTTGATCCGCTGGATCACGACCGGCGCGAGATGTTGCAACTCGAGAGCGAAGACGCCTTCGACGCGCACCACCAGCGTACCGGATTCAGACATGCCGGATTCGGGTGTGCCGGTTTCTTTCCGGCGACGCTTCGGCCATTCGAGCTTCGAGGGTCGGCAGTAGCGGGCGAGCCGCTCGCCAACGATCTCCGGCCAAGCGGCCAGGATGTCGGTCGAGGCGAAGCCCTGCGCCGCGAAGGCCGGCCCGATGCAGCTCTCGATCAGCTCGGCCAGCGGTTTGACGCGCGCCATGTTGGTTCCGGCCCTGTGGATCCGCGAAGGTTAGCGCAGGATCGTTGACGAAGGGAGCACGCGGCGGCGCTTTCGCCGCCCTATGATCGCCGCGGGGCTCCGGCTATGCAGCGCGACCCCTGTCGACCTGCCCATGCCGCTTCGCACAGCCACGGAATCCAAGCCCGGTCCCGGACCGCGCGCCGACGACCTGCTCGCCTGGTACGACCGGCATCGACGGGTGCTGCCGTGGCGGGCGCTCGCTGGCGAGCGCGCGGATCCCTACCGGGTCTGGCTGTCCGAGGTGATGCTGCAGCAGACGACCATCGCGGCGGTGCGGCCGTATTTCGAGCGTTTCCTGACGCGCTTCCCCGACGTCTTCGCCCTGGCCGAGGCTCCCGAGGATGCGGTGATGTCGGCCTGGGCCGGGCTCGGCTACTATTCCCGCGCCCGCAATCTCCATGCCTGCGCCAAGGCCGTCGCGGCGGCCGGCGGGCACTTCCCCGACACTGCGGAAGGCCTGCGCAAGCTCCCGGGGATCGGCGCCTACACGGCCGGTGCGATCGCCGCGATCGCATTCGACCGGCCGGAGGCCGCCGTCGACGGCAATGTCGAGCGCGTGTTGAGCCGGATCTACGCGGTTGAGACTCCGCTCCCGGGCAGCCGGCCAGAGATCCGACGCCTGACGCAAGCCCTGGTGCCGGAGGACAGGCCGGGCGATTTCGCCCAGGCTCTCATGGATCTCGGCGCCACGATCTGCACGCCCAAGCGCCCCGCCTGCGCGCTCTGCCCGTGGATGCCGCCCTGCCGTGCCCGGTCGCTCGGAACCCAGGAGACCTTCCCGCGCAAGATCAAGGTCACCAAGGGTGCTCTCCGCCGCGGCGCGGCCTTCGTAGCAATCCGCAGCGGCGACGAGGCGGTGCTGCTGCGGACGCGCCCCCCCGAGGGGCTCCTCGGCAACATGGCCGAGCCGCCGGGCAGCGCCTGGGAGCCGGATTACGACAGCGCTGCCGCCTTGCTGGACGCCCCCCTCGACGCGCGGTGGAAACGGCTCCCGGGGCTCGTCCGCCACGGCTTCACGCATTTTCCATTGGAGCTGACAGTGTTCGTGGCCCGCGTCGCGCTGTCGACGCCGGTGCCAGCCGGCATGCGCTTCACACCGCGCAGCGCTCTCGACGACGAGCCGCTGCCCGGTCTGATGCTGAAGGTCCTGGCCCACGCCTTCGACCCGAAGCCGGAATCCGAGAAGAAGCCGCGCGGGCGCCCCAAGAAAGAGCCGCCGCCGATGCCGCTTCTCGCGGCGATGGAGCCGCCGGTCTCCATGCCGGATCCCGAGCAGCGTCCGCGCGTGCGCGCCGTGCCTAAGCCCCAGCCGAAGCCGCCCCCCCCGCCGCCCGAGACGGACGATCTGCTCGAGGGGGAGGAGGAGCCGCCTGCAGCATCGACCACTCCGCGGCGCCGGAGTCCGGGCCGAAGACGGTGATCACGCAATCGCGCCGTCGTTCCGGGCCCCGCCGCAGGCGAAGGCCCGGAATCCAGAGCCGCCTTCGGCTCAGTCCCTGGCGCGACAAGACGGTTCCGGCGCAGTTGTGGGGTCCGTAACCGGATTCGCAGGCCACAGATGACGGAGCCGGGACGAAATTCGTCGTCTTCGCCTGTCGACGGCTTCGCCGCGGCCGTCGAGTGCTTCGAAGCGAAACGGGCTCAGCCGTTCGCCATGGCCTGGCGGAGACCGGCGCGGAAGGTGTCAATCGCTACCGGCTTGCCGCCGCGCTCGACGTGCCAGAAGGTCCAGCCGTTGCAGGCCGGCAAGCCCTGGACCAGGGCGCCAATCTTGTGGATCGAGCCGATGACGAGGCCGTTATCGAGCTGCCCGTCCGGGCGCACCGTCGCGCGGAAGCGTCGGCGCTCGTCGGTGACGATCTCGCCGGGGCGGATATGGCCCGCCTCGATCACCGACAGGAACGGCACCCGCGGCTCGGCGCGCTTGGTCGGCGCCACCATGAGTGCGGCCTTCGACAGGGTTTCGACGGATGCGATCCGCGCGCGAGCTGCTTCTGCGTAGGTCGTCTCGCGCTCGATGCCGATGAAGCGGCGCCCGAGGCGCTTGGCGACGGCACCGGTCGTACCTGTGCCGAAGAACGGATCGAGCACGACGTCGCCGGGATTGGTTGCCGCAAGCAGCGTCCGAGCCAGCAGGGCCTCGGGCTTCTGGGTCGGATGGACCTTGTGCCCGTCCGCATCCTTCAGCCGCTCCTCCCCGGTGCAGAGGGGGATGAACCAGTCGGAGCGCATCTGGAGGTCCTCATTGCCCCCTTTCAGCGCATCGTAATGGAAGGTGTAGCCCTTCGATTCCGCCGAGCGCGAGGCCCAGATCAGGGTCTCGTGGGCATTGGTGAAGCGCTTGCCGCGGAAATTCGGCATCGGGTTGGCCTTGCGCCAGACGATGTCGTTGAGGATCCAGTAACCGAGATCCTGCAACGCGCTCCCGACCCGGAAGATGTTGTGGTACGAACCAATCACCCAGAGGGTTGCGTTCGGCTTCATCACGCGGCGACAGGCCGCGAGCCAGTCCCGGGTGAAGCCGTCGTAGGCCTCGAAGGTTGCAAACTTGTCCCAGTCGTCATCGACGGCATCGACGCGGCTCTGATCCGGGCGCAGCAGGCCGGCCTCACCGAGCTGGAGGTTGTAAGGCGGGTCGGCGAACACACAGTCGACGCTCGACGCCGGCAAGGCGTTCATGGCGGCGATGCAGTCCCCGACAAGAACCTGGTCGAGGGGCAGAGAACGTTGGGCGGGTACGAGACCCATCCGTGGCGCCGACGCGGGCCGCCCGGCACGCGAGACCTGTTTCCGGGCGACGGCGTCGGCAGCCACGGTACGCGGGGAAGCCATGGCAAACACCGGTTACGCGACTGACCGGCAGACCATGCCTCCGATAGGGTAAAGGTCACGTTGTCGAATTCGGCGGCGACGCGTCCCGTTCTGGGGCTGCAAATTTTGCCGACCGGGCGCCCGGACAATGCTCCGACAGATTAAACAGCTGTTACTCTGGAACGCCGCGTCTCTTGGACGTGGCGATGACACTCTGTCCTTCCGGCTCTTCGCGGCCGCGGCGGCCTGTCCTTTTGAAACGGCAGCGCATGACAATCATCGTCGCAAATGGCCGGCCTGGCGCAACCCGCTTCCACCTCAGCGGGACGCAGGGTTACACGCGGTGCAGGTCTTGAGAAAATGATCCTATTTTGCCGCGCCGCCGGCTGACGTGGACAGTTCTTGGCGAATACACAAAACGACACACCAATGCATCGCCCTCAACAAGAGCGAAAATAAACTGAAATAATTGCTTATGTAATTAGCGTGACCAGCATAAAATCGGCCAAAATGTGACCGAAACCGCCTGGAAATGCCTGCCATATTCCGGCCGGTTTCTGAAACGACTGGCGCCGTCCCGATAACAACAAAGGGAATGCGTCGCGAATGTCGTTTGGTTTCGGTAAGCTCGTTGTCTCACTTGGAATGCTGTCCACCGTCATCGGAACCAGCCTCCCGGCCGCCGCGCAAAGCGGAGCAGCCTCGTGGTATGGCAGCGGCCATCGCACCGCGAACGGCGAGCGTTTCAACCCCAACGGACTGACCGCAGCCCATCGCAGCCTGCCGTTCGGAACCCGGGTCCGCGTCGAGAACCAGCGGACTGGCCGCGCGGTGGTCGTGCGTATCAACGATCGCGGTCCCTTCGTGCGCGGCCGCATCATCGATCTGTCGCGCGGCTCCGCCCGCGCCCTCGGTATGGGCGGCACCACCTACGTGTCACTGCAGGTCCTGCACTGATCCCTGAGGTGCGGCACACGCGCCGAGCGGCCTCTGCCCCGAGAGGGCGAGGCCGCGATTGAGGCGTTGTCTGCTGGACCCGGACGCACCATCTGCTGCCGGGTTCAGTTCGGATCAGCCACCCATGCCCAAGCCCCTCATCGTCGACATTCCCCACGACCTCGGCCGCGATGAGGCCAAGCGGCGCCTTGAGCACGGCACGGATCAGGCGCGGGCCTTCCTGGCCAAGAGCGGCATCACGGTCGACCAGCTTGCCTGGACGGGTGACCGCCTTGATTTCGGTGTGTCCGCGGTCGCCCAGAAAATCGCCGGCACGATCGATGTGGGCGCGGAGAGCGTGCGCCTCGAGGTGAAACTGCCGTTCCTCCTCGCCCTGTTCGCCGAGAAGATCCAGAAGGTGGCGAGCAAGGAGGGTAACCTGCTGCTGACGAAGAAGTAGCGCTCCGGAACCGGATCGGCCGGACCTTGTTTCCGCCGAAACGGTGCGGACCTGCACCGTCGGTCTCGCGGAGGATGAAGGTGCCCGATTTCACGCTCGCCGATCCGGGTCAGGTGCCAGAGGTGCCGCCGCAGCCGGCGCCGGTCCCGGACCGGCCGTACGATCCGCCGCAAGCGCCGACGCAGCCGCCCGGGCCGGAAATTCCCGGGAATACGCCGGCCGAAGCGCCCGGAATCCAGCCGCCCGAAATCCCGGTCAATGATCCCGGCGCGCCCGAGATCAGCCCGCCCACCGGCCCTGCCAATCCGATCGCCTGACCGGGCGCCTGCCGAAGGGGGCGGCGCCGTTTGAACCGGCCGCCCCACGCTGCCATAAGCCGGCCCATGGCCGCTCCCCCGCTCCTCACCCTCCAAGACGTCGCACTCACCTTCGGCGGCACGCCGCTGATCACGAACGCGAGCCTCGCCATCGCGCCGGGCGAGCGCACTTGCCTCGTCGGCCGGAATGGGTCGGGGAAGTCGACGCTCATGAAAATCGCCGCGGGTCTGGCGGAGCCCGATAAGGGGCGCCGGTTCCTCCAGCCCGGCACGACGATCCGCTACCTCGCCCAGGAGCCCGATTTCACGGGTTTCGCCACGACCCTGGACTTCGTCGAGGCTGGACTGCCGCCGGGCGAATCGACCCACCGCGCCCGCTACCTGCTGGAAAGCCTCGGCCTCACCGGTGCCGAGGATCCCAGCAAGCTCTCCGGCGGCGAGGGACGCCGCACCGCGCTGGCGCAGGCGCTCGCGCCCGAGCCCGATGTGCTGCTTCTCGACGAGCCCACCAACCATCTCGACCTGCCGGCGATCGAGTGGCTCGAGACGGAATTGAAGGGCACCCGCGCCGCCCTCGTGCTGATCAGCCACGACCGGCGCTTCCTCTCGGCCCTGTCGCGGGCCACGATCTGGCTCGACCGCGGCGAGACCCGCCGGATCGACCAGGGCTTTTCCAGCTTCGAGGCCTGGCGCGACGCCTTCTTCGAGGAGGAGGAGCGGGACCAGCACAAGCTCGACCGGAAGATCGTCGCCGAGGAGCATTGGCTGCGCTACGGGGTCACGGCGCGGCGCAAGCGCAACGTCCGCCGGCTCGGCAACCTGCACGAGCTGCGCCAGAACCGCCGCGAGGTGCGGCGCCCGGTGGGCAGCGTCAGCATGCAGGCCTCCGACGCCGAATCCTCCGGGAGCCTCGTCGTCGAGGCCCGCGACATCGCGAAGAGCTATGGCGAGCGCAAGATCGTCGACGGCCTGTCCCTGCGGGTGATGCGCGGCGACCGGCTCGGCATCGTCGGGGCGAACGGCGCGGGCAAGAGTACCCTGATCAACCTGCTGATGGGCCGGCTCGCGCCGGATGCCGGGCAGGTCGTGCTCGGCACCAACCTGCTGCCGGTGGTGCTTGATCAGGCCCGCGCCGTGCTGGAGCCCGGGATGACCGTCACCGACGTGCTGACCGGCGGGCGCGGCGACAGCGTCACGGTGAACGGCCAGAGCCGCCACGTGATCGGCTACCTCAAGGACTTCCTGTTCACGCCCGAGCAGGCGCGCACGCCGGTCTCGGTGCTGTCCGGCGGCGAGCGCAACCGGCTGCTGATCGCCCGGGCCCTGGCCCAGCCGGCCAACCTCCTCGTCCTCGACGAGCCCACCAACGACCTCGACCTCGAGACTCTCGACCTGCTCCAGGAGATGCTGGGCGACTACCAGGGCACGCTGATCCTGGTGAGCCACGACCGCGACTTCCTCGACCGCGTGGCCGGCAGCGTGCTGGTCTCGGAGGGCGCCGGCCGCTGGGTTGAGTATGCCGGCGGCTACAGCGACATGCTGGTCCAGCGCGGCCAGGGCGTCGAGGCGCGAACCGCCGCTCAGAAGACGAAGGAGCCGCGCGAGCGCGCCGCTGCGACGGCCGCCCAGCCGTCGGGCAAGCCCAAGCTCGGCTTCAAGGACCAGCACGAGTTGAAGACACTGCCGGCCCGCATCGAGAAGCTGGAGGCGGCGATCGCCCAGCTCAGGACGGTCCTCGCTGACCCCGAGCTCTATGCCCGCGACCCGGCCCGGTTCGACAAGGCCTCGACCATGCTGGCCCAGGTCGAGACCGAGCTGTCGCAGGCGGAGGACCGCTGGCTGGAGCTGGAGATGCTTCAGGCCGGCTGAACACCGCGATGCGAAGCCGTGTGACGTACCCGACCGGAGACCGCATGACCGCCTATCAGACCCTCGAACAGCGCTTCGCCCGGCTCGCCGCCCTCGAGGGCGCGGCCGGGATCCTCGGCTGGGACGCGCAGACCCTGATGCCGGACGGCGCCGCCGAGGCCCGCGGGGACCAGCTCGCGATCCTGCGCGGGCTCGCCCACGGGATGCTCACAGCCCCCGAGGCCGCCGACGAGCTGGCGGCGGCCGAGCAGCGCGGGGGCCTGGAACCCTGGGCCGCCGCCAACCTGCGGGAGATGCGCCGCGCCCAGGCCCACGCCACCGCGGTCCCGCGCGACCTCGTCGAGGCCAGCTCCCGCGCCGTATCCCGCTCGGAGATGGTCTGGCGCGAGGCGCGGCGCGACGCCGATTTCGCGCGCCTCGAACCCCACCTCGCCGAGGTGCTGCGGCTCCAGCGGGAGATCGGCCAGGCGAAGGGCGCGGCCCTCGGCCTCGACCCCTACGACGCGCTGCTGGACAGCTACGATCCCGGCATGCGCCGGGCGACGATCGACCCGCTCTTCGCGGACCTGTCTAGCTGGCTGCCAGCCCTGATCGCCAGCGCCCGGGAAATCCAGGCATCCCGGCCGGCGCCGTTCCCGATCGTCGGCCCGTTCGACGTGACGGTGCAGCGCGACCTCGGCCTGAAGCTGATGGAGGCCGTAGGCTTCGACTTCACCCGCGGCCGGCTCGACATCAGCCTGCACCCGTTCTGCGGCGGCGCCACCGACGACGTGCGGATCACCACCCGCTACGACGCGGCCGATTTCGGCCGGGCGCTGATGGGCGTTCTCCACGAGACCGGGCACGCCCTCTACGAGCAGGGCCGGCCGGCGGCGTGGCGGAACCAGCCGGTCGGCGCGGCGCGGGGGATGAGCCTGCACGAGAGCCAGTCGCTCATCGTCGAGATGCAGGCCTGCCGGAGCCAGGAATTCTTCAGCTTCCTGGCGCCGCTCCTGCAGGCAGCGTTCGGGCGATCCGGGCCCGAATGGTCGCCGGAGAATCTGCACGCGCTCAACACCCGGGTCGCGCCGGGCTTCATCCGGGTGGATGCCGACGAGGCGACCTACCCGGCCCACATCCTCCTGCGCTACCGGCTGGAGACCGCGATGATCGCGGGCGACCTCGCGGTGCGCGACCTGCCGGGGGCCTTCAACGACGGCCTGCGCGATCTCCTCGGCCTCACCGTGCCGGACGACCGCGTTGGCTGCCTCCAGGACATCCACTGGCCGAGCGGGGCGTTCGGCTATTTCCCGACCTACACGCTCGGCGCCCTCGCGGCCGCGCAGCTGTTCCGGGCCGCCCGCACAGCCGAGCCGGAGCTGCCGGGTTGCCTGGCGCAGGGCGAATTCGGTCCCCTGCGGGACTGGCTCCGCGCGCACGTCCACGCGGTGGGGAGCCTGCTCGACACCGACGACCTGCTCACCCGCGCCACCGGGACGAAGCTCGGCACGGTCGCGTTCCGGTCACATCTTGAGGCGCGCTACCTCGCGGGTGCGAGCGCCTGAGAGGCGGCGGAGGGGAGGGCTCCCCCCTCCGCTACCACTCCTAGAGCGCCACCACGTCCACGGCCGCGCCGAGCCTGTCGCGGGCGATCTCCGCGACATGGCGGTGATGCGTGAACAGGATCGGCTGCACCCGCGTGCCGATTTCGGCCAGCGCATCCAGACCGTAGCCGGTCCGGGTCTCGTCGAAGGTGGAGAACAGGTCATCGCCGATGAAGGGCGCCGGCTCGGCGCGGCCGGCGTAATCCTCCAGATAGGCCAGCCGAAGGGCGAGATAGAGCTGGTCGCGGGTGCCCTCGCTCATGCCCTCGATCGCCACCGTGCCGCCCCCGGCGCGCTGCCCGGCGAGCTTCGGGGTGTCGGCCTCGTCGTAGATCTGCGCGAGCCCGGAGAATCCGCCGCCGGTGAGGGCGTGGAATAGGGCGCCCGCCCGGGCGACGAGCGGATCCTGTTGTCCCGCGCGATGGCGGGCCACCGCTTGCCCCAGCATCAGTCCGGCGAGCCGCAGCACGGCCCAGGAGCGTGCGGCCTCTTGCAGATCCGCTTCCGCGGCCTTCCGCTCGGCGAGCGCCAGCTCGGCACCAGTACCACCCTCCAGCTCAGCCCGCCGCCGCTCGGCCCGGTCACGGTCGGCGAAGATTACCTGGCCGCGTTCCGCCTGCTCGTCGGCCTCGAGCGCCAGCCGTGCCAGCTCAGCCTCGATGGCTTCCGGGGGCAGGGTCTCGAGACCGGCGCGCAACTCGGCTTCGGGGAGGCCATCGGCCGCACCGGCGAGGCTGCCGCGAAGCCGCAGACGCTCGGCACGGAGTTTCTCCCGCTCGCTCATGCGACTGAACAGGCGATCGATCTCCGAAATCGGCGCTGCGGCAAGGTCCGGCATCGCCTCGGCGACGTGCCGGAGGAGCGACGCCCGGGCCGAGTCGCGATGCTCGGCGGCGCCGCGATGCGCCGCTTCGGCCTCGTCGCGGCGGCGGTCGAGCTCAACACGCCGCGCCTCGCGGGCCTGCGCGGCGACGAGGCGGCCGTGGAGCGTCCGGATCGCACCGGCGGGCGGCGCATCCGCGAGATCGGGCGCCAGCGCCGCGACCAGGCCGGCCGCAGTGACCCGGAACGCCTCCATGTCCCGGCGGATCCCGGCCGACCGGCGCTGCAAGGCGGCCCGCTCCGCCAGCCGGTCCGGCACGTTCCGCCATGCTTCCAACGCACCTTCGGCCTCCTCGGGCGCGGCCTGGCTATCGAGCCCAAGGGGCAGCAGCGCCGCCGCCCATTCGGTCTGCCACGCCGCGCGTCGAGCGGCCGCCTCGGCGAGGGCCGCCTCCAGCCGCCCGGTGGCGGCCTGGGCAGCGCGCAGCAGGCCGCCGGTCTGAAGATTGGCCTCCCAGCGACTCGCCAGGGTGGCGACCCGCGCTTCGAGGCCGTCCAGCGCGGCGGCGATCTCAAGCTCCGGCGCGGCGTCGAGCCCGGCGCGGGCGCGCAGATCGGCCAGCGGCGCCCGGGCGGCCTCAATCCGAGTCCCGAGGCGATCTGCCTCGATCTGCTGCTCGGCGAGCCGCTGCTGGGCTTCGATCAGGCTCTCCACCTCGGCGAGCCAAGCCGCCATCTCGGCCGGCGGCCCGGGCACCAAGCCGGCAGGCCGCCAAGCGTCCCGCCAAGCCGCCTCGCCAGCGGCAATCTCCGCGGCAAGACCTGTGAGGACAGTATCGGCCTGCACGGCCTCGGCCTCCTCGGTAGCAAGCCGCTCCAGGTCGACGGCGTGGGCGGCGACCCGGGCCGCGTCGGAGGCCCGCTCATCGGCGAGGCGATCCGCCTCGATGAGCGCCCGCTCGAAGGCCGCAATCTCGGCGATCCCGGCCGATCGTCCGGCGGCGAGGGCGTCGCGCAGCGACGCGAAGGCGGCGTCTCGGCTCGCCCGCACCGCGTCGAGCCGCTCCCGGGTGGCGATGGGTCGGCCGGCCTCGCGCTCGCGAAGCCGCGCCCGGGTGACGGCGACCTGCCGACGCACCGCGTCACGACGATCGGCGGCCCGCTCGTGCTCGCGCGTCTTGGCATCAAGACGCTGACGGTAACTGGCCACCGTATCGGGAGCGGGCAGAGGCGTGCGAACGAGGACAGCGAGGTCGGCAACCGGCGGCGACAGCCGCTCAGCCTGATTGCGCAGAAGCGCCGCCTCCCGGCGGATCGTGGCATCGAGGGTGTCGCGGGCAGCGATCCATTCGTGCAACCGAACAAGCGGCTTCAGCGCCTCCCGCAGGGGGCTCGGATCCCGAGTGGCATCCGCCGCCTCCACTTCCCGGTTGAGGCGCTCTCGCTCAATGCGAGCGGCGGCGAGGTCGCGGGCGAGCTGGTCCTCGGCGGCCGCGAAGGTCCGGCCCTCACGGATCAGGCGCTCAATCCGGACGCGCACGGCATCCGGGGGCTGCCGGGCTTCGAGCGCAGTGAGATCGGGCAGGCCGATCCGCGCGCGCAGCCGCTCCAGTTCCAGCGCGACCTTGTGGGCGTCACCCTCGATCCGCGGCAAATCGGTGGCGCCCTTCTCGAACTCCTTGGTGCCGCTGAACGCCGCCAGGATCTCGTCCGCGCGGTGAGTCAGCCCCGGTTCGACCGACACCGCCTCGGCCTCGCTTCGGGTTCGTTCGAGCGCGGCTTCAGCCCGCGCTGCCTCGGCTTCCGCGGTGCGGCACGCGTCCAAGGCCGCACCGAGACGAGCGATCCAGGCGGAATCCGCGTCGACGAGGTCGGTTTCGGCAGCGATGCGCTGCTCCAGCGCGTCGATCTCAGCGATCATCGGCCGGACGCGCTTGAGCCGCTCCAGCCGGGCGCGCGCGACCGTGATCGCCTTCTGTTCGGCCCGCAGCGCCTCGAGCTGAGCAGCCGCTGCGGCGATCTCGTCATTCAGCGCACGCCAGTCACCGGCGCGCAGACTCCGCTCGCGGATTGCCCGCCGGGCCAGCTCGTGGCGCTCCAGCGCCTGGTAGAAGGTCCGATGCTTGGCCTGGCGCGGGGCGAAGATGGCGTCGGCTTCTTGATCGAGCGTCGTCTGCAGCTCCGTCAGCCCGCGAAGGCCCGAGCCCGCCGCGAACAGGCTCGCGCCGACCTCGCCCTCCACGTCCACCATCTCCCGACCGCCGGCTCGGAGGCTCGCCGCGTCGAGGCCAAAGGCCCGGCAGAACACCGTCCGGGACAATCCGCCGAGGAACGGCGCCAGGGCATCGTCGGGGAGCGGTGCCTCGGCGGCGTCGATGAGGGTTCGGGTGTTACCCTTTCGACGGCGGAAGGACAGCCGGCGGCCGTCGGCGGCGGCAATCTCCGCACCCAGACGCAACTGCGGCATGTCGTGCAGGAAGGCATAGGGCGTGGTCTTGCCGAAGCCGAACAGCAGGTCGGTGACCGCCGCCAGCGCGGTGCTCTTACCGGCCTCGTTGGCGCCCACTACGACGTGCAGGCGCGCATCCGGCCGGAATTCGACGGTGCGGTCCGTGAAGGCGCCGTAGCGCTCCAGGGCGAGGCGAATCAGGCGCATCGGGGTTCCATGGACGATGGCCTCAGCAGTGCCGGCCGCCGAGGCGCCCGAGCACCAGCGCCTCCGCTTCGGCACAGAGCGCATCGAATTCCGCGTCGAGACCGGCCTCCGCCGCGGCGGTGCCGGGCATCCGGCCGCCGATCTCGGCCAGGGCTGCCTTCGCCCGGGCGCGGAATTCGGGATCGCGGTCGAGATCGGCCAGCAGCGCCGCGGGGTCGATGGCGGTACCGGAGGGCTCCCCTTGTGGGCGCGGGCGGCGGGTCTCGATCTTCAGGCGCTCCAGCCAGATGTCCTCGTGCAACCGGTGCGCAGCCGCCTGGATCTCGGCCGTCACAGACTCACGATCGGCCGCAAGCGCGTCGTGAGCCCGGCTGGTGCCGACGAGGTGGATGCGGACCAGGAGCAGCCGGCGCGCCGCGACGGCAGCGAGCGGCTTCAGGGCCGCCTCGACGGCCTCCACGGCGCCACGGGTATCGGCCGCCGCCGCGAGGTCGATTGCGATCCGCTCGAACCGCGCGCGGTCGAGGGGCAGGCGGCTGACGCCGCTCACCCGCCCGTCGGAGACGTCCACCACGACCGCGCCCTTCTCGCCGCACTCGCGCACGCTCCGGCCCTGGAGATTGCCAGGGAACACGATCCAGGGATCGCGGGACAGCTCCGCGTATTCGTGGATGTGGCCCAGCGCCCAGTACTCGTAGCCCCGGGCCGCGAGGTCGGCGACCGAGCAGGGGGCGTAGGTCTCGTGGGCGGCGTGACCCGTGCAGGAGGTGTGCAGGACCCCGAGGTTGAACCAGCCCGGCACGGCGGCCGGATAGGTGAGCGAGAGGTTCTCCTCCACGGCCCGGCCCTGGAAGCTGCGGCCGTGGATCGCGACGCGGAGCGCGTCGAGACGCAGGGTGCCGGCGCGTGCGGTCGGGAAGACGTGCACGGAAGCCGGCAGCGTGATCGAGCGCGTGATGACGCTCTCGGCATCGTGGTTGCCGCGCACGAGGATCGTCGGGATCCCGGCCCGGTCGAGGCGCGCCACTTGCCGGGCGAAGAACAGGCCGATCGTGGTGTCGACCCAGTCGCCGTCATAGACGTCACCGGCCACCACCACGAAGGCGACCGACCGCTCGATCGCTTGGCTCACCAGATCCTCGAAAGCCTGGCGCCCGGCCGAGGCCAGGCGCCGGGCGAGATCCGCGTCGCGCGCGGCGAGGCCGGAGAGCGGGCTGCCGAGATGCAGGTCGGCCGCGTGGATGAAGCTGAACGCCGTCATCGGTCTCCGGAATGGATCGGTGGTGACATGGGGGCGGCGATCCGGCAGGACCGTCGACGCTACCATGCGGGCTCTTAGGCTGCGGAGAGGGTTCGCCTCAAGCGGCGTCCGGTGACGGGTTGTGCGGCAGCGAGGCTGGGCCCGGCGGCTGGTTACCGACTACAACGTGCCCGGCACCGGCGCGAATCCGGTCGAACGTCCCGGCTCCAGGCGCGTTAGAGCGTGGCGGTGGCGGGAGCGCCGCGGGTTGAGGTACGAGACCGGCTCGATGAATCCTGCTGCACGCCCGGTCCGCTCCAATCTCGCACCATCACCTGCTACGCCAATCCGCCCCGCCGATCGGCCGCATCAGCCCTTCAAGATCGTGAGCTGGAACCTGCTGCGGCGCACCGGCGCGGCGGTGGACGACGTCGCCGACCTCGTCGCCCGGGAGAAACCCGATCTGCTGCTGATGCAGGAGGCGACCCGGGCCATCGGCTTCCTCCTGGACCGGATCGGCGGACATTACGCCTGGGCTCCCCTGCCAGGCCGGATACACGGGCTGGCCATGTGGAGCCCCAAACCCTGGCCGGCGCCCCCCCGGGTGATCACGCTGCCCTCAGGGGCGCTCGTGCACCGGGTCTGCCAGATCCTCGATCTCGGGGAGTTCGGCGTGGCCAATGTGCATCTGTCGCACGGCCAGATGCTGAACCGTCGGCAGCTGCGCCGCATCGTCAGCGAGTTGCCCCCGCGCGCCGCCGTGCTCGGTGACTACAACATCGTCGGCCCCGCGATGATCCCGGGTTTCCGCGATGTCGGACCGCGGCAATCGACCCACGCGATGGTCGAGGTTCTGCCCCTGCGGCTCGATCGCTGTCTCGCCCGCGGCCTCGTCTGCCACGCGCACGCGGTGCTGCCGCGGGGGCGCTCCGATCATCGGCCGATCGTCGTTCATCTTGGCCCGGCTCCCGAGGCGCATGCCCCCGGTCGGTTCAAAGGTATGGCAGCAGCAGTCGCACGCCTGCGTCGCGCAGACGGATCGGGAGGCCGCGCGCGGCGAGATCCTCAAGGCTGAGCCGCGCTTCCATCTTGCCGCGCATGAACCGGTCGAGATCGGCGGCAAGCTCGGCGTCGACGATCTCGACATTCAATTCGAAGTTGAGACGGAAGCTGCGCATGTCCCAGTTGGCGCTGCCGACGAAGCACCAAACGTCGTCGACCACCATCGCCTTGGAATGGTCGAAGGGCGGCTCGTCGAGCCAGACTCGCACACCGGCCCGCAGCAGCGGCTCGAGATGCGCCCGCGTCGCCCAGTCGATGAACGGATGGTCGCTGACCCGCGGGATGATCACGTCGATCGTGATGCCTCGGGTTGCGGCCTGAGCGAGCGCGCCGGTCACCAGCTCGTCGGGCAGGAAGTAGGGCGTCACGAACCGCACCGAACGGCGCGCGCAGGCGAGCGCCTGGAGGATGACCTGCTCGATCTTCTCGACATCGGCATCCGGGCCGGAGGTCACGGCTCGAGCGACGCTCGGGCCGCACGGCTCGAGGTCCACGAACCACGGGGCGCCGTCGAGGCTCTCGCCGTCGACGAAGGCCCAGTCAGCCGCGAAGGCGGCGGCGAGCTGCTCGACCACGGGTCCGGTCAGCCGGAAATGGGTGTCGCGGATCGGGTGCTCCGGCTTCAGGGCGACGCGGTTCGGGTGGGAGATGTTGAGGCCGCCGGTGAAGGCGATGCGCCCGTCGAGGATCAGCAGCTTCTTGTGCGAACGCAGGTTGAGAAACGGCATCCGCCAAGGGAGGGCGGAGTGCATGAACAGGGCCGCCGGCACTCCGGCGGCCGTGAGGCGATGGTAGACAGGCGCCCGGAAATAGCCGCCGCCGATCCCGTCGATGATGACGCGCACCTTCACGCCGCGACCCTGCGCCTCCACCAGGGCGTCGCAGAACTCGCGGCCGGTAGCGTCGTCCCGGAAGATGTAGCTCGATAGCCCGATGCTGGTCTGCGCCTCCCGGATCGCGGCCAGCATCACCGGATAGGCCGCATCGCCGTTGCGGAATATCTGCACGGTGTTGCCCGCGAAGGCCGGCAAACTGGTGATCCGCCGGATCGCACGGTCGAGGGGCCACAGTGCTTCCGGCACTACGGCGTCGTCGGTATCAGGCAGCTTCGTCGCGTCGGAGGGTTTCGTCCGCAGCCGCCGGGCGCGGCGCGAGACGCGATTGATACCGAAGGTGAGGTAGAGGGCGGTACCGAAGACCGGCGACAGCCATGCGAGTCCGATCCAACCCACCGCCACGCTAACCCGGCGTTTCCGCAGCAAAGCGTGCAGGGTGACGCCGATCGCCAGCGCAAAGCCGATCAGCGCCTCGACATCCGACCGCATCAGGGCGGTCGACTGGACCCAGCGGGTAAGCGCGTTTTCCAAGGTCACGGTATCCGGGTTGGCGTCGGGAGGCGCCGGATTAACCCGAAGCCCATGCGGCGGGCGGATTAATCCGCCGGCTTGGCCGGATGCGCAATGGTGGAGCCCGCGGCGGGCCGCTCGCAGCGATAGGGTCCGCTGCCATCGAGGGCCGCGTACAGAACCCGGCCGCCGGAGGCGATGCACCGCGCCTTGGCCTCGGCATAGGGCCTATGGAAGCTCCAGATGGTGATCATCGGCCCGATCATGGCGAGGCAGACGCCCCCGAAGATCACGGCGGCGGCCCAGGTCGCGCCGTTGCGATTCGGCCTCGGCGGTCGCGGCGGCGGCATCGTGCCGTAGAAGGCCAGCGTCAGACCGAACAGGTCGATGGTGCTCATCAGCCGTTCCGCGTTGCGGCGCCGAGCCCGGCAGGATCGGTCGGGCTCCCTATCCTAGGGCAGGGCGACGCCATCACCTACGCATGCGCGGCCGAACAGCCTGCGTCGTATCGCGCCACGACGCGGGCTCACGGCTCCCAGCGGGGCGGCCGCTTGCCCAGGAACGCGTCGATGCCCTCCTGGGCATCGGCCATCATCATGTTCCGGGTCATGATCTCGGCGGCGTAGCCGTAAGCGTCCTCCAGACCCATCTCGATCTGGCGGCCGAACGCCTCCTTGCCGATCGCCAGGACGCGCCGGGCCTTTCCGGCGATCCGGGCCGCGAGGGCGCCCACTACCGCGTCGAGATCGGCCTCCGGCACGACGCGGTTGACGAGGCCGATCCTTAGAGCCTCCGCGGCGTCGATCGGCTCGCCCACCAGCAGCATCTCCATCGCCGCCTTGCGCGATACGGCCCGCGACAGGGCGACCATTGGGGTCGAGCAGAACAGGCCGATCTGCACGCCCGGCGTGGCGAAGCGGGCCGTCTCGGTGCAGACGGCGAGATCACAGGTCGCGACGAGCTGACAGCCGGCTGCGGTGGCGATCCCGTGAACCCGGGCGATCACCGGTTGCGGCAGGCGCGTGAGGCTCAGCATGAGCCGGGCGCAGGTGCGGAACACCGTCTCCGTCGCTGCGCGGGACGGATCGGCCCGCATCTCCTTGAGATCGTGCCCGGCGCAGAAGGCAGACCCCGCTCCCTGCAGGACTACCACCCGCACCGCAGCATCCTGGCGGATTGCGTCGAGCTGTTCCTGGAGAGCCTCCATCAGGGCCATCGACAGGGCATTGCGGGCCTGAGGCCGATTCAGCGTCAGGGTCGCGATCCCATCGGCATCGCTGCGCAGCAGGACTGACGCCTCCTCGGCCGTCCCGACGGAGGAAGCCGTGGCAAGGGCTGCGGACATGGCGGCATCTCCCGGCGCCGGCCGCCTTGGTACGGGGCCGGTCTTGTGGCGCTAGGATAGCACGCGGGTCCGGGGTCGGCGATGCCGCTGCGGCAGGCCACGCCGTCAGCAAAGCTTAAACGGCCCCTGAGCCAAGCTTTCCTCGCAGAGGCGGATTCGAATCATTCGACGGCCTCCCCAGAGCGGAGCGTTGTCGATGATGGTTCTGCCCTTCGTCGGGTTTGCCGGGAGCGCGGCGGCCATCCTGAGCGGACGGCGCGGCGTTGCCCTCGGTCTATGGGTTGTGTCGCTGATCGGCACGCTCGCGCTATTTGCCGCGCATGCCACCGCCACGCTCCAACTCGACTTCTGAGCGGAGCACGCGATGACATCTCACCGGGCCCGCATTCTCAACGCCCTGGGGCTGCTCGGCTGCTGCGCCGCCCTCATCGTGGCTTTCTGGTATCAATTCCACGGTGGTGAATTGCCGTGTCCGCTGTGCCTCCTTCAGCGGGCGGCCTTCGCGGCGGCAGCCATCGGTTTCGCGCTCAACGTCCGCTTCGGTCCACGACCGTCACATTACGCGGTCACAATCCTCGGGGCCATGGCGGGGGCGGCTGTGTCGGCCCGGCAGGTCGCCCTGCACATCGTACCAGGGACCGGCGGCTTCGGATCGACTCTGTTCGGCCTGCACTTCTACACCCTCGCACTCATAGCCTTCGTGGCGATGAGCGTCGGGGTGGGCGTGCTGCTCCTGGACGACCGGATCCTCGAACCGGAATCGCGCTCCCTGCGCAGCAGATCCGGCCCCTTCGGAACCGCCTGCCTGCTGCTGTTCCTGGGCGTTGTTCTTGCCAATGCCGTCTCGACGGCCGCGGAATGCGGCGGCGGTCTCTGCCCGGACGACCCCATCCGCTACGAGGCCCTCGAAAGCTGGCGGCAGAACTTCCGCTGGCGCTGAAGCACCAGCCCGAACCGGAAGCCGCCTACGCGAGTGAGAGTCTCTCAGGCCTGCTCGGCAAGGGCGAGGTCGAGGCTCGCGAAGTCGGCGCCCGGCCCGTTCCACCACAGAGCAGGATAGTCGCAGAGCCGGCCCATCACGCCGGCATAAACGTCGGCGAGGGCGGTATCGACGACGACCAGCACGGCTGCCGACTGGGCGAGCGCGTCGGCCAGCGCCTGCTCGCGGCCCGCGCAGTCGAGGCTGACGACGCGCAGGCCCAGGCGGGTGAGCCCGAGTCGCATGGCCTCCGCCTGCCCGAGATCCTGCACCAACAGGGCCACGGTCTCACCGGCCCGCAGGCCCTCACCCCAGGCCCAGCGGGACAAGCGATGCGGGCAGATCGTGGCGGATACGGCCGGCGCAGTGCGCCGATCCGTGAAGGCGGCTCCGGACGCGCCCGCCCGGACGCGCTGGTGGTCGGTGTCCCGAGCCGGGACGGGGATAGAGGCCGCAGGAGAATGGACGCCGAACATGCGATGCGGACCGCCTGAAACTGGACACACTGCAGGTCCTGGCGTGACGCGAGCAGGTTAACACTCTCTCACATGTTGGCGTTCCGCCGAAAAACGGCCGTCTTTTCGTCTGCGCGACGGGCAGGGCACTGAACCTATGCCAAACGGGTCGTGAACGGCGACGCTCGCATTGCCGGCAACTTCGGTCGCATTGGCGCGCGCGCGGGACCGGCCTATGTCCCGGCCGCCAGAGGCAGCCCGCGAGAGGCTGCCCACGATCGAGGAAACCGCCGCGCATGCGCTTCACAATGACCCGACCTTGCCTCTTCGCCGGGCTTACGCTCGCGGCCCTGCCAGCGCAGGCACAGATCCGGAACGCCCCGGCACCGCGGGCCCTGGAATTCGCCGCCTACATCTTCGCCGCCTCGAACGTCTGCGGCTACCGGATCGGCAGCGACCAGTTCGAGGCATTGCTCGCCAAGCAGAACGTCCAGATCGGGGACGTCCAGCCGCGGGGGCCGTTCGGCAACCGGGTGCAGACCATGTTCACGCTGATGTCGAACCAGATGGTGCAGAACCGCGATCAGGCCTGCCTCGCGGTGGCCGGCGAGTACGGGCCCGAGGGCACGGTGGCCAAGAACGTGCTCCTGCCGGCAGGCCAGGAAACCCCTGCTCAAGCCAAACCCGCCGAGCCGACCAAGCCACAATAGGCCTCGGCGCCCCTTCAGCCGAGGCGCCAGTCGATCGGGCGGCGGCCATGCTCGACGAGCCAGCGATTGGCCCGGCCGAATGGGTCGGAGCCGGGAAAATCCCGGGCGCGGTTGAGTGGCGAGGGGTGGCCGCTCTCGAACACGCCGTGGCGGCTCGCATCGATCAGCGCGGCTCTGGCCCGCGCCTGAGTGCCCCAGAGGAGGAATACGGCTGGCTCCGGACGCGCTGAGACGGCGCTCACCACCTGGTCGGTGAGCGCGGCCCAGCCGTAGCGCAGATGCGCGCCGGCTTTGCCGGCTTCGACGGTCAGCGCGCTGTTGAGCAGGAGGACGCCCTGCCGAGCCCAGGCGCTCAGGTCGCCACCGGCGGCGCGATCGGATCCGGCCTCTGCGAGAATCGCCTTCAGCGAGGCAGGCAAGCGGCCCGAGCCCACGAATGAGAAGGCGAGGCCGTTCGCGTCGCCCGGGGTTGGGTAGGGATCCTGTCCGAGGATCACGGCCTGCACGTCCCGCAGCGGCGTCTCGGCCAGCGCGTGGAAGATCCGGTCCGGAGCGGGGAGCACGCGGGCACCCGCGGCGATTCGCGCGTCGACCCTGGCCGCCACGGCGTCGGCCTGCCCGTCGGTGAAGAACGGCAGCGCCAGCCAGGGTGAGGCGGAGGCGCGGAAGGCGGCGAGGGCGTCGGCCACGGGCGTATCGGTCATGGTCTCTCGCGGTCAGCTTCTGCGCCGAGATAGGGGGCGCCGGGATTCCGTCACCCGGGCGGCGGTTGCGGCCCGGAGCCGCCCGTGTTTAGGGACAGGGGTCGAGTGTGCCGCACACCGCTGTGCGGCATGGCGCGTCCGGTCTTCGCCGGGCGGCTTCGCACCCTACATGAAGCGCACCCGACGGGGTTTAAGCCTCCGGCCAAGCTCAGGCATACGCGCCGGCCGCCGGATATCGGAAACCAGAGGAAGGATCTCGGCGCGCGGCGCCGGAACGCTGCCATGAACGAACGCGTCGAACCCGCCGCGCTGGCGAATGGCCGGCCCCTCGCACCACTCGCGCCCGCGGCCGATACGCTGCCGGCCGACCACCCGAAGGTGGCCTGGGGCCGCGTCGGCGTGCTGCTGATGAATCTCGGGACGCCCGAGGGCACGACCTACTGGCCCATGCGCCGGTATCTCAAGGAATTCCTGTCGGATCGGCGCGTGATCGAGGTGCCGCGGCTGATCTGGTGGCCGCTCCTCAACCTGATCATCCTGACGAAGCGTCCCGGGCCCAAAGGTCGCGACTATGCCAGCGTATGGAACAACGCGCTGAACGAGGGACCGCTGAAGACCATTACCCGCGGCCAGTCCGAGCGGCTCCAGGCAGCCATGGGTGAGTCCGTGGTGGTCGACTGGGCGATGCGCTACGGCAAGCCCGAGGTGGCCGGCCGGATCCAGGCGCTGCTCGACCAGGGCTGCGACCGCATCCTGCTGGTGCCGCTCTACCCGCAATATGCCGCCGCCACTTCGGCCACGGCCTGCGATCAGGCGTTCCGGGCACTGATGGACATGCGCTGGCAGCCGACGGTGCGCGTCTCACCACCCTACCACGACGACCCGGTCTACATCGCCGCCATGGCCGACTCGATCCGCGAAGGTCTGGCCAAACTCGATTTCGAGCCGGAGGTGATCCTCACCTCGTTCCACGGTGTGCCGCGGAGCTACCTGCTCAAGGGCGATCCCTACCATTGCCAGTGCCACAAGACCGGGCGGCTGATCCGCGAGGCGCTCGGTCTGTCGCCGGAGAAGATGCGCGTGACCTTCCAGTCACGCTTCGGCAACGAGGAATGGCTGAAGCCCTACACCGACGAGACGGTGATGGAGCTGGCGAAGTCAGGCGTGAAGCGGATGGCAATCGTCGCCCCGGGCTTCACGGCGGATTGCCTGGAGACCCTGGAAGAACTCGACGGCGAGAATCGCCACTATTTCGAGGATAACGGCGGCGAGCACTTCGCCTACATCCCCTGCCTGAACGACAGCGATCTCGGCATGCGCGTGATCGAGCACGTGGTGCGCCGTGAGCTTCAGGGCTGGATCTGAGATCCGGGCCGGGTACCGCTTGCGGCGGGGCCCGGCCCCCCTATTATTTTCCTAGGCCGAACGGACACATCGGTTCGGCACGGGAGGGTCACATGGCGTTCTTCATCGGCATCGCGTGTCCGTGGCTGTTGATCGCGGTGCTCGACCGGATCGCCGAGGGGCGCCGCAGTACCGAACTCGCCGCCCTGGGGGTTACGCCCCGGCCCGCGACGGCGCAATCCAGCTACCTTGTCCCGGATCGGCCGTATTGACCGGACCCGCGGCGCCGGGACTGAGGCGCGCAACAGATTCGATTCGCACTGTCCCCACGGGCGCGGCGAAGACACGCAGGGTAGCGCAACGCTGGCAAGCGTAGCGCCCGATGGATCACCTAAAGCCGCGCGCGCCAACACCGCCGACCGTCGGGCTCAATCGGCCCGACGTCGCGTTAGCGCGAGTTCGGCGTCGCGATGGACGGGTCATGGCTTGAGACCGCTTACGGCTTCTTCGGCTCGGGCGCAGTCTCGGCCGCGGCCGGAGGCGCGTCCGTGCGGTCGATCTTCGCCTCCGAACGCAGCTTCAGGATCATGTCCTGCTGCGCCTTGCGGATCAGGTGCTGGTCGATCTGATCCTTCAGCTCGTTGAAAGTCGGCTGCGGCTTAGTCCGCTTCTCCTCGACCTTGATGACGTGCCAACCGAACTGGGTCTTGATCGGATCGGATACCTGTCCCGGTTTCATCGCGAAGGCCGCGTTGGCGAAGTCCGGCACCATCCGCTCCTTGGTGAACCAGCCGAGATCGCCGCCTTCGGTTTTCGAGCCCGGATCTTTCGAAGTCTCGGCCGCGACCTTGGCGAAATCCTCGCCGCCCTTGATGCGGGCGGCGATCTTCTTCGCCTCCGCCTCGTTGTCGACGAGGATGTGGCGGGCATGCACCTCCTCCTCTGGCTTCATCAGCTTGACAGTCTGGTCGTAGATCGCGTGCTCCGCCTCGGGCGTGACGGCGCGCTTGGCCTCCTGCTCCAGGTAGTCGTCGAGCAGGAGCTTGTCGCGGAAGTAGGCGAGCTTGCGCTTGAACTCCGGCGTGTCGCCAATCTTGGCGGCCTCGGCCGCCTGCGCACCGACGCGCAGGTCGACCATGTAGTCGACCAGCAGGCTCTTCTTCTGCGCCTCGTCGACGCCGGGCAGCGACAGGGCCGGGTCATCGGCCGCGATGGCGAGATCGCCCTGCGTGATCGGCTTACCGTTCACGCTCGCCACAACGGAATCCGCGCTCGGCACGGCAGCCGGAGCAGCAGCCGGCGTGTTGGCGGCCGGTGTCGGGCTCTTCTGGGGTGCCTGGGCCAGCGCCAGTCCCGGCATCGCGATCATGACGGCGAGCGCGCTGACGCGCCGGAGAAGGGCGGTGTTCGGCATACGGGCGAAGTCCTCGGCTCACGTCTCGGCGCCGCGCCGGATCGGCCGGGCGGCAGGCCGCGGCACAGGTGGCCCGCATGGGGCGAGAAGGCAAGCGCGGCCGTTTCAGCGATGCCGGAACCGTGACCGTACTGGCGTGCGTTGAGGGCTGCCCCTTCCAGGTGCGCCGGGCGATGTTTACCTCTATAAGCTCGGCCAACTCCGCCCAGGCCGGCCCGCCACGCTCACCCGTGGGCGGGCTCGCGCGTCCGCAGGTCTATGATGCTCGGCTCCATCGCCAAGAAGATTTTCGGCTCCTCGAACGACCGCCGCGTCAAGGGCTACCGCCCGCGCGTGGCGCAGATCAACGCGCTGGAACCGGAGATTCAGGACCTTTCGGACGAGGCGCTGCGCGCCCGCACCGACATGCTGAAGGCCGAGCTCGCCAACGGCAAGAGCCTCGACGACATCCTGGTGCCGGCCTTCGCTACGGTGCGTGAGGCAGCCAAGCGCGTCTTCGGCCAGCGACATTTCGACGTGCAGCTCATCGGCGGCATGGTGCTCCACGAGGGCGGCATCGCCGAGATGAAGACCGGCGAGGGCAAGACTCTGGTGGCGACGCTGCCGGTCTACCTTAATGCTCTGGAGGGCAAGGGCGTCCACGTCGTCACCGTCAACGACTACCTTGCCGCCCGCGACGCCGAGTGGATGGGCCAGCTCTACCGCTTCCTGGGGCTCTCGGTCGGCACCATCGTCCATGGGCTCGACGACGCGCAGCGCAAGGACGCCTATGCCTGCGACATCACCTATGGCACCAACAACGAATACGGGTTCGACTACCTGCGCGACAACATGAAGTACGAGCTGTCGCAGCTCGCCCAGCGGGGGCACAACTTCGCGATCGTGGACGAGGTCGATTCGATCCTGATCGACGAGGCGCGCACGCCGCTGATCATCTCGGGCCCGGTGGACGACCGCTCGGAGCTTTACGTGTCGGTCGACGCGATCATGCCCCGGCTGGTGCGCGAGCATTACGACCTGGATGAGAAGCAGCGCACGGTCTCGCTCACCGAGCTGGGCAACGAGTTCGTGGAGGAGACCCTGCGCGAGGTCGGCCTGCTCAAGGAGGGCGACCTTTACGACGCGCACAACGTCAGCCTCGTCCACCACGTGAACCAGGCGCTGCGCGCCAACACGCTGTTCACCCGCGACAAGGATTACATCGTTAAGAACGACGAGGTGGTGATCATCGACGAGTTCACCGGCCGCATGATGCAGGGCCGTCGCTACTCGGAAGGGCTCCATCAGGCGCTGGAGGCCAAGGAGCGGGTCACGATCCAGCCCGAGAACCAGACGCTCGCCTCGATCACCTTCCAGAATTATTTCCGCCTCTACAAAAAGCTGGCCGGCATGACCGGCACAGCCTCGACCGAGGCCGACGAGTTTGCCGAGATCTACAAGCTCGACGTGGTCGATATCCCGACCAACAAGGAGGTTGAGCGCGTCGACGAGGATGACGAGGTCTACCGCACGGTCGGCGAGAAGTACGACGGCATCATCGCGGAGATCGACAAGGCGCATAGCCGCCACCAGCCGATCCTGGTCGGCACCGGCTCAATCGAGAAGTCGGAGCACCTCGCCGAGATGCTGAAAAAAGCCGGCTACACCCTGCTCGACTATTCGGACCCCAACGCGCTGACCGACGTCTACGCCGCCGCCCGCGAGGGCCGGGTGACCAAGCGCTTCGCCGTGCTGAACGCCCGCTTCCACGAGCAGGAGGCCTACATCGTCGCAGAGGCCGGTGTGCCGGGCGCGATCACCATCGCCACCAACATGGCCGGCCGGGGCACCGACATCAAACTCGGCGGCAACGTCGAGATGCGGGTCGAGAAGGAGCTCGCGGGCGTTCCGGAGGGGCCGGAGCGCGACGCTCGGATCGAGGCCATCAAGGCCGAGATCGCCGAGAACCGCGCCAAGGTGCTCGCCTCGGGCGAGAAGGCGGATCCGGAGGCGGGCCGCAAGAAGGACCTGCCCGGCGGCCTCTACATCATCGGCACCGAGCGCCACGAATCCCGGCGCATCGACAACCAGCTCCGCGGCCGCTCCGGCCGCCAGGGCGATCCGGGCCGCTCGAAATTCTACCTGTCGCTCCAGGACGACTTGATGCGGATCTTCGGCTCCGACCGCATGGACGGGATGCTGCAGAAGCTCGGCCTGGAGCAGGGCGAGGCGATCATCCACCCGTGGATCAACAAGGCGATCGAGAAGGCGCAGCAGAAGGTCGAGGCGCGCAACTTCGACATGCGCAAGAACGTGCTGAAATACGACAACGTCATGAACGACCAGCGCAAGGTCGTGTTCGAGCAGCGCCGGGACTTCATGGCCCAGGAGAGCGTCCGCGAGACCGTGGACGAGATGCGCGAGGGCGTGATCGACGATCTGGTCGCCCGGCACATCCCCGAGAACGCCTATGCCGAGCAGTGGGACGTCGCCGGCCTTCACGAGCAGGTGAAGGAGATCCTCAACCTGGACGTGCCGGTCGAGGACTGGGCCAAGGAGGAGGGCATCGCCGACGAGGAGATGCGGGAGCGCCTGATGAAGGCGGCCGAGACGGCCTATGCCGAGCGGACCGAGAAGAACGGTGCCGAGGTCACGGCCTATATCGAGAAGCAGGTCCTGCTCCAGACGCTCGACCATCTCTGGCGCGAGCACCTCGTGACGCTAGACCACCTCCGGCAGGTGATCGGCTGGCGCGGCTTCGCCCAGCGCGACCCGCTGAACGAGTACAAATCCGAGGCCTTCGACCTGTTCAACGGGCTCGTGACCGCCCTGCGCGAGCAGGTCACCGCGCAGCTCTCGCGTGTCGAAATCATGATGCAGGAGCCGCCGGCGGAATTTTCGGCCGGCGGTCCGGCGCTGCCACCGATGTTCGCCCAGCATCTCGATCCGGTCACCGGCGAGAACGAGATGGATTATGCTGGGTTCGGCTCGGGCAGCGACGGTGGTGCCGGTCCGGCCTATGGGTTTGCCGCGCAGAGCCTCGCGGCGGACGGCGCCGTGCTGGAGCGCGACCCGACCGACGCCGCCACCTGGGGCCGCGTCGGCCGCAACGAGCCTTGCCCCTGTGGCTCGGGCAAGAAGTACAAGCACTGTCACGGCAGTCTCCAGGCCTGAGGCTCAGATGCCCGCGCGGGCGCTGTTCATTGCCGGGGCCGGAACCGAGATCGGCAAGACCTACGTCACCGCCGCCCTGACCCGCTATCTGCGGGCACAGGGCCGCCCGGTCCGGACCGTGAAGCCGCTCGCGAGCGGCGTTCCGTCCCTTGGCGACCCCGGCTTCATCGAGAGCGACACCGCCCGGCTGCTGGACGCGCAGAGCATCGCCCTTGACGAGGAAGCCGTGGAATCCTGCTCGCCGTGGCGGTTCTCGGCGCCGCTCTCGCCCGATCAGGCCGCCGTGCTGGAGGGGCGCTCCCTCGACCTCTCCGAACTCGTCGACTGGTGCCGTGGGCAGCTCGCCCGAACGGAGGGCACGCTGCTCATCGAGGGCGTCGGCGGGCTCATGAGCCCGGTCACCGAGGCCGCGACCGGCCTGGACTGGCTCCGGGCGCTCGACGTGCCCGTGCTTCTCGTATCCGGAAGCTATCTCGGGGCCATCAGCCACGCGCTCACCGCCTGCGAGACTCTGCGTTTCCACGCTGTGCCGCTGCGCGCGGTCGCGGTCAGCGAAAGCCCAAGCGCGCCGGCGCCCGCCGCGACCGTGGCTGCCGCGATCGCCCGGCATGCCGGCGTCCCCGTCTTCTGCCTGCGCCGCGGCGACGCCTGCCCGGAAGAACTCGCCGGCCTGATCTGATCGCCGCCGGTTGGTTGCTGGACGGCACGGCGGCTGCCCCTAGCTTCACCGCTGCGGCGTCGCGCCCGGCGCCCAAATCATCGAGGCCGGGTCGTACCCTCGGGGAGCCATGCGTTGAGCGAGACCCTTGCGTCGGCGGCAACCCTCCGGTCCGAGGTGGGCACGGCGGAGCCGGGAACGGCCCGCGACCGGCTCCGACCCGCCCTCATCCTGGGCGCGCTGGGTGTTGTGTACGGCGACATTGGCACGAGCCCGCTCTACGCGTTCAAGGAGGCCGTGAAGGCGGCGACGGCCGGCGGCGCGGCCGTGCCGGCGGCGGCCACGGGGGCGGTCTCGCTGATCCTGTGGTCGCTGATCCTGATCGTGTCGCTGAAATACGCGGTGCTGATCCTGCGCGCGGACAATCGCGGGGAGGGCGGCATCGTCGCCATGCTGGCGCTGCTCGGCGCGCGGCATGCCCGGCCGGGCACGTGGAAGGCGCTGCTGCTGGTGGTCGGGCTGGTGGGGGCGGCGCTGCTGTACGGCGACGGGGCGATCACGCCGGCGATCTCGGTGCTGTCGGCGATCGAGGGCCTGAAGGTCGACGCGCCGGCGCTCGGGCCGTTCGTCGTGCCGATCACGCTGGTGATCCTGGTCGGCCTGTTCCTGGTCCAGCACAAGGGCGTGGCTGCCATCGGCCGGGTGTTCGG
>NZ_FMWU01000005.1 GCF_900103195.1 Methylobacterium sp. UNC378MF
AAGCGGACCTGCGGACCATGGCCACGAGCAGATGCCGGCTCACCAGGACATGGGTGGACACGTCGATGCTCACGTTCTCGACATGGGCATGTTCCACTGAATTCAGTAATCGGCCAAACTCAACGGCCATAAGCCCATGACAGCGTGCCCCGCCAGGTGAACCTGGCGGGGCACGATTTCGTCTGACAGTCGCGCGGCCGGGCTCGCTGGGAACATTCAAGTCCAGCCGATTCGGTCAAATGTCGGTGAGCATCCCGGTCTGTTCACGGCACCTCTGGCCGCATGAGGCGCGTCTTCGTGATCTTCGTCACAGCCGGTGGCCGCGCGCGAGGCGATACTCGCCCTCAGAAGACGAACTGACGGGATGCCGCCATGAGACGCTCCACCGAATTACGCGTCAAATGCCAGATCTGGCGCGACCTGGATCTTCTTCTCGCACAGCGAGCTGCTCTCGACGGCCTGCCCAGGCGCGGAGAGCCCGTCACGAATTCCACCGCCAACCGCTAGGCCGGCGGCGCGATCCGATGAAGCACCCCGTATTATCTACCGGCTGTGGTGGCGCCGTGGTCGCGGCTTACGTCCGGTCCGCGTCACGGTCACCCGAATCACGTTGGACATGACGGGCGGCTTGTGGGGGACGTGGTCTGCATCGGCGAGAACAAGTTGCAGACTGTGCGTGCCGAGGGGCAGCGTGACCAGCGCCTCCGTCTGTCCGAGGCCGAAATGCAGGTGCTCGAAATCATTCGGGATCCGTTCATCGAGCGCGTGCAGGGAGGTGTCGATCAGCAGATGGTGGTGACCTGTATTGGCCTTGTCGAAACCCGCCGGTGCCACGCCCATTCCGGTCAGGCCGAAGCGGATGAGGGTCTTGCGTGCGACGACGTCGCCGTTGCGCGGCTGAACGAAGTACACGCGCGCTCCCGGCGGTGACGGGCGCTGTTGGACGGCCCCTCCCTCTGTCGCGGCAACCGGCTCGGCGACCTGGGATGCTACCCGGATCTTGATGACCTCGGACGCGACAGGGGGATTATGCGGAATGTGGTCCTTATCGGCGAGCAGCAATTGGAGCGTGTGCTCGCCTGGCGTCAGCTCGATCTCAGCCTCGGTCTGCCCGGCGCCGAAATGCATGTGGTTGAAGTCGTTCGGGATCGGCCGGTCCGCAGCCGGCATCGGCGTGTCGATCAGAAGATGATGGTGTCCGGAGTTCGGGCGATCCAGGCCCGCCGGTGCCACACCCATGTTCCGCAGGCCGAAATGGATCGTCGCCTTGGGCGGGAGGGTGCTGCCGTTCTTGACATCGACGAAGTAGACCGCTGCGCCTGACGGCGATGGCGTCGGGCCGCCTTTGCGCTCCTGCGCCGTTACGGTCGACGCGGTCAGCAGCAGAACAAGAGCCGCTCGAGGCAGGCCGCCCGCAATTGATTTCGCCGCATCAATCACATTGCCTCCTGCGCAACGCGCTGATCAGAGCTCGCATTTTGAGGGCGTGCGATGTCTTCTCGATTCGAGCGGCACGACGCTTGATCCTTACAACGGCGTCGCTGGAATGGCAATTGAAACCTATTGATATCTTGTTTAGGCGTCGGGACCCAGGAATGAACGAAACTTCGGGATCAGCGATGATTGCGCTTCGGCCATTTCTACCTACACTGCAGTTCTCGCTCGTCCGATCATTGCGTACAGGTCATCGTTCATGTCAGGACGGATCTATGTTGGGAGCCCTCCGGAGCTGACGCCTCGGGCAGGGTTACGCAGCCGCATCGGCGGAAGCGGCGTGCTGATCTTTCTGGCATTCCTCGCGCTGAGCGAACTGCTGCTGGCGGTGCGGCCCGGCCTGGCCCAGAACCCGATCGGAGCCGGGCGGCGGTTTGCCCTGCTCATCGCCAACAGCCGCTACCCCGATGCCCAGGGTTCCTTGCCGACGATCGTGAAGGATGGACGCCTCCTCGCGGAAGAGTTGCGGCGAGGCGATTTCGACGTCGACCTGCGCGAAAATCTGAGGCGAGAGGACGTCCAGGCGACCTTGGACACCTTCTATGCCAAGCTCAACGCCGGTGCGGCCGCGTTCGTGTACTTCGGCGGATACGGCATCCAGGTCGAGCGCCAGAGCTATCTCCTTCCCGTCAACGCGCAGATCTGGTCCGAGACAGAAGTCCGTCGTGATGGCATCAGCCTCGATGCGATCCTGAGCGAGTTGAACCGTCGCGGCGTGCGCGTGAAGATCGCGGTGGTTGACGCGGCTCGGCAAAATCCCTTCGAGCGCCGCTTCCGAGCCTCGTCGGCGGGTTTGGCGCCGGTCGACGCTCCGGAAGGGAGCTTGATCCTCTTCTCGGCCCCGCCGGGGAAGGTGGTGCGCGAGGATGACGGTGATGTCAGCCTGTTCGTGAGCGAACTCGGGAAGGAATTGCGCGCGCCGAACCTAACAGCGGAAGAGGCGTTCACCCATACCCGGATCGGGGTATCGCGCGCATCGAAGGCGGAGCGCGTTCCATGGATCTCCTCGTCCTTGATCGAAGAGTTTCGCTTCGCCGTCGCGCCGGCCAACGCTCCGGCGGTGATTGTGCCGGACCGGACCAGCAAGGGCGAGCCGCCTCCCGTCGCACGTCGCCCGCCTTCCGAACCAGCCGCGCCGCCCCTGCCGGCGCCATCCACGAAACCGCCTCCGACGGCCGTTCCGCAGACCGCGGCGGCCTTGCCCGTTCCAAGCCCACCAGCCCCACCGCAATCTCAGGCGCCGATGCAGGAGAGCCGTCAGGCGGCGGGACAGAGCCTGCGGGATTGTGAGACGTGCCCCGAACTCGTCATCCTGCGGGCCGGGACGTTCGAGATGGGCGCCGGCGCTCAGCCGTTCGACCGTCCTGTTCATCGGGTGACGATCCCGCGCCCATTCGCGATCGCGCGCCGGGAGGCGACCATCAACGAGTGGCGCAGCTGTGTCGAGGCAGGGGCCTGCAAGTACCGGCCGAAGGTCGTGGACGAGCAGGCCGGCACGCAGCCCATCACGAACGTGAGCTGGTTCGACGCGCAGGAATATGTCGCTTGGCTCAGCGCGCTGACGCGGCGGACCTACCGCCTGCCGAGCGAGGCGGAATGGGAGTACGCCGCGCGCGGTGGCACAAGCACCGCCTTCTCCTGGGGGCCTCAGGTCGGCGACAGCAAGGCCAATTGCCGCGAGTGCAGCCGGACCGGCGGCCACGAACTGTCGAGCGTCGCGAGCTTCGCGCCCAATGGGTTCGGCCTATTCGACATGGCGGGCAACGCAGCTGAATGGGTTGAGGATTGCTGGAACGATTCCTACCGAGGCGCCCCGCAGGATGGAACGGCTTGGCTCACCGGGACCTGCAGCCAGCGGGTGCTCCGGGGCGGTTCCTTCGATAGTTCGGCCAGCTACGTGAAGCCCTCGGCGCGGTTCCGGTACGATGCCGATGTCCGGTACTATGCCAACGGGTTCCGGGTGGTGCGCGGGCTGCCGTGACCGGGCGCGCGAGCTTGTTCGCCATCGGGACGCGGGGTCCGTTCCGGCACATCCTCGGATCACCCGGAGGAAGGCTCCTGTGCCATGCGGGTCAGCGCCTCGGTATTGAGGAGCACGACACAGCCCCGGCGCAGATCGATGTACCCGGCGCGGCGCCAAACCTGCAATTGGCGGTTCACGCTCTCGCGCGTGCCACCCACGAAAGCGCCGAGTTGTTCCTGGGAGATCTGGATCTCGTTGCCGAAATCCTCGGCCAGTACCGCCAGTCGGCGGGCGAGCCGGACTCCCAGCGACAGCGTGGCCAGTTCGTTCATCTGGCCGGCGATGTAGCGGATCCGGCTGCAGAGGAGACCGATCAACCGGATGGCGACGTCGGGCTCGCGCGTGAGGTAGGCGAGAAGATCGGAACGCCGCAGGACGAAAACCTCGCTTGCCACGACGGCCACCGCATCGGCCGTGCGCTCGTTTCCGTCGAGGAGGGCAATCTCACCGAACAGGTCGCCCGCCCCAAGGCTGTTGAGCACGATGCGTCGTCCGGCCTCGGTCCCGGTTTCGATTCGGATTTCCCCGCGCCTGATCCCGTAGAGGGTGTCACCAGGATCACCGACCTGGAATAAGATTTCGCCCGCTCGCAGCATGCGCGCCGTCGCCATCTCGGCAAGACTGTCGATCACCTCCGGGCCGAGGTCCGCGAACAGCGGGTTCACGCGCAGAAGCGGACCGAAACCGGAGCCTTTCGACATGACCGCCACCCCGAGAACGTAAGAGCGCCAGATTCTCACGCGAACGCAGGTCATCGCGCAACGGCTTGTTTTCAGTTGCCCAATTTTCCTTGTTCGACCATGCTGGCTATAGAGCATTCGATGGCGATTCACGTCACCTATTGTGGGGACAATCCGTCCCTGCCAGCCCAGCATTGCGGAGTCTGCCGATGCGGACGGAGGGCGCACTCTCGTCGGCGCCGAGCTTGACTTGGCGAGGCAGCCTGTTCCGCAAATACGTCCTGACGCTCGTAAGTCTTGTCGCCCTGGTTCTGACGATCAACGCGGCCGTGGAGACCTGGTTTCTGTATCGGGAAACCGTCGAGCGCGTCGCCCGCGTCCAGGCCGCCTTCGCGGCCAGCGCGACGGCGGCCGTCGAAGACACGCTGGCAGAGATCGAGCGACAGGTGGGTTGGGTGACACGGGCAAGCGCGCAGAGCCTCGCCCAGCACCGCGAGGACTACGCTGCGCTTCTCGACCAGACACCGATCGTCCTGACGCTCGCCTTTTTCGATGACGAGGGCCGCGAGCGTGTCCGAGCCAGCCGGCCGGACAGCGCTGATCCCATGGCATCGGCTGATCTTGGACCGGTCCCGGAGCACAAGGGATTTCAGAACCTCCAGATCGTCGGGGGCGAGATCTACACAAACCTTCTCCTGCCGCATCCGGGCGCGGGGACCGGCGCCACCCTGGCCCGTGTCCGGCTGACCGCCTTGACGGGGAGCCTCCCGTCCGCGGCCGCCGGTGTCGGAAGCTACGCTGACCTCGTCACGCCGGACGGGATCAGCGTGGCCCGCTCCGACAAGAGCCCGCATGCGACGGGCGATCGCCTGACCCTGCCGACACCCGGTTCGGTGGCCTATGTCTCCGATGGCGCGGGACAGCCGGTCCTGGCCACCCAATATGCCCTCGCTGTGCTACCCGCCTCGCTCATCGTCGCGCAGCCCCTGAGCGAGGCGCTGGCGCCTGTGCGCGACCTGCTCATCCGGCTCGTCTGGCTCCTCGCGTTCGGCCTCGTCGTGGCGATCTGCGCCAGTCTCCTCTTGGCCCGCCGCATGCTCGTGCCGATCCGCGCGCTGCATGCCGGGGCCGAGCACTTCGCGGCCAACCGCTTCGAGCACCGCATCGCCGTGCGCACGGGCGACGAGTTCGAGGCGCTCGCGACGCGCTTCAACACCATGGCCGACGCACTCTCGACGTCGTATGCGCGGCTCGAGAGCGAGATCCAGCGACAGACCCGGGATCTCGCCCGCTCCGTCAGCGAATTGCGGGCTCTCGAGGAAACCGGGCGCGCCATCGTCGCCTCCCTTCAGATCGATGACGTCGTGCGGGCGATCGCCGCGCGGGCCGCGACGCTCGCGGGTTCCGACGCCAGCGCCGTCTATTTGGTCGAGGCGCCGGGCGAGACGTTCCGCCGCGCTGGTGACCACGGTCTGCCGCCCAGCGCGGTCAGCGACATACTCCCCGCCAATGCCCTGGACAAAGCCGGCGACGCTGCGGCCGAAGTCATCCTGGTCCGCGACCTGACCACGATCAGCGGACTTCTCACAGGCGTTGCGGAAGGGTTTCAATCCGCCACGCTCATCAACCTCGCCGACAGCGACGGCCGCCTCGGCTTCCTCCTCCTGCTCGCTCGAGACGCCGCTCCCTTGGGCAGTTCCGAGCATGTCCTGCACACGTTCGCGCATCAGGCCGCTCTCGCAATCCGGAACGCGCGTCTCTTCCAAGAGGTCGACGAGAAAGGCCGACAGCTCGCCGCCGCAGATCTCCATAAGACGCAGTTCTTCGCCAACATGAGCCACGAGCTCCGCACGCCATTGAACGCCGTGCTAGGCTATTCGGAGCTTCTGGCCGACGGGCTGTACGGTCCGCTCAGCGAGAAGGCCAGCGAGGCCCTGGAGCGTATTCAGATCAACGGCCGCCACCTGCTGAGCCTGATCAATGACGTTCTCGATTTCACGAAGATCGAGGCCGGCCTGCTCACGCTTGATATCCAGGATTACGCGCTGGGTGCCTTGATCGAATCCGTAACGGTGGCGGCCTCCTCGCTGGCTCAGGCAAAGGGCCTCGCCCTGCAGATCGACGTCCCGCAGACGCTGCCGGTCGGACAGGGCGACGAGCGGCGGCTCACGCAAGTGCTCATGAATCTCGTGGGCAACGCCATCAAGTTCACGCAATCCGGCTTCGTGAAGGTGTCTGCGCAGGCCGTCGACGACAACTTCGTCATCAAGGTTTCCGATACAGGCCCCGGTATTGCGCCAGTCGATCAGGCACGGATATTCGACGAATTCCAGCAGGTGGACAGCTCGAGCACGCGCCAGCAGGGCGGTACGGGACTGGGCCTCTCGATCACCCGCCAACTCGTCCTCCTGCATGGTGGCCGGATCGAGGTGCGATCGGAGTTGGGACAGGGTGCGGTGTTTCAGGTGACCCTTCCGATCCGCACGGCTGTCGAGAGGAAAAAGGCCTCATGAAGCGGATACTGATCGTCGAGGATACGGAGGACAATCGTCGCATCCTGCGCGACCTTCTCTCGGCTGCCGGCTATGGCATCGTCGAGGCTCCGGATGGGCAGCGAGGAGTCGAGGTGGCGCAAGCCGAGCAGCCCGACCTCATCCTGATGGATATCCAGCTTCCCGTGATGGATGGTTACGAGGCCGCCCGGCGCCTGAAGGCTGATCCCTCGACGCGTCACATCCCGGTCGTTGCCGTGACCTCCTACGCCCTTTCGGGCGACGAAGATCGAGCCCTCGCCGCGGGCTGCGACGGCTATGTCGCCAAGCCGTTCAGCCCGCGCAAGGTCCTGAGCCTCGTTCGCCAGATGCTCGTTGACGTCTGAGGCGGAGCGGAGGCCGTGCCGGCGCAAATCCTCGTCGTCGACGACAATCCTGAGAACTTGGAGATCCTGCGCGTCCGCCTGGAGGCGCAGGGTTACGAGGTTGGGCTCGCACCGGACGGCGAGACTGCACTGGCGCGAGCCGCTGCCCAACCGCCGGACCTTATCCTTCTCGACGTGATGATGCCGCGTCTCAGCGGACTGGATGTTCTGCGTCGCCTCAAGACGGATGAGGTTCTGCGCTACGTCCCCGTCGTGTTGCTCACCGCGCGTGTGGAGACGCGCGACGTCGTCGAGGGGCTCGATGCCGGCGCGGATGAGTATCTGACGAAACCTTACGAGCATGCTGCTCTGATGGCGCGGGTCCGCTCGATGCTGCGCCTTAAAGCGCTGACCGACACAGTGCGAGCGCAGGCGCGCGAGCTTGCGGATCAGAAATCGGCGCTCGCCGAGGCAAACCGTGATCTCGAGAGCCAGGTCGCCGTCAAGGCCGCCGAACTCGAGCGGATCGGTCGATTGCGGCGGTTCCTCTCACCCCAGATCGCCAATCTCGTCGCCGCAGATCGCGACGACCACGCGCTTTTGCAGCCGCACAGGCGCGAGATCACGGTGGTGTTCTGTGACCTGCGCGGCTTCACGGCCTTCACGGATACGGCCGCGCCGGAAGAGGTGGTCGCGGTCCTTCGCGAGTATCATGCGACTGTCGGCCAAGCCGTGTTCCAATATGAAGGAACGTTGGAGCACTTCGCCGGCGACGGCATCATGACCTACTTCAATGATCCGTACCCTTGCCCAGAGCACACCGAGCGCGCGGTGCGCATGGCCTTTGCTCTCCGCGAGCGCGTCGGCAGCCTGTCGCGGCAGTGGGAATCGCGCGGCCACTCGATCGGTTTCGGGTTGGGTCTCGCCCGAGGCTACGCGACTCTCGGTCAGTTCGGTTTCGAGGGACGCTTCGAATACGGGGCCCTCGGAAGCGTGACCAATCTGGCTTCCCGCCTCTGCGACGTGGCCCAGGCGGGGCAGATCGTGGTGAGCCGCTCCGTGTTCAGCGCTGTCCAAGCAGTCGCGCAAGCGCGGCCCCTGGGCAATCTGCCCCTCAAGGGTTTCCTGCGTGAGGTTGCAGCATTCGAGCTCGTGGCCTTGTCGGAGGATCGGCCCGGACCCTGACCCGGTTTCAGCAGAGGATTCTGTTGCTGGTCCAGCCTATAGATAGCGTGCGCGCCTCTTGATCGTGGGAGTGCGCGCATCGTGCCTGCCGCAGGTCTGCTCGGACGCGTTCGCTGCCGATGTTCCGGACCGTCCGCGCGCGACATCGGCAACGCTGACTGGCATGTGCCTGGTCGAGCCCAGACGCGTGAGTTGCGACCGCTCAATGTAGCTCTGGATTGACGTGTCGTGACGAGCCTCTGCGTCGTGACTGCAGAGTCTGTTCTGTGTTGCTCGTCCAGTCGCATGTGAACTTGGTCACAGAAGGTCACGACGAAAAGGATTTCCTTTCCCGGGCCGCCAATCAGGGCTGCTACTGCGGAGAACGTCCATGACATTCCATCGTCCTATCCTCGTCTTGAGCCTCGCCATTCCGCTGACGCTCACTGTGACTGGTCCGGCATCCGCCTTCGGATTCAGCGATCTCAATCCGGTCAAGATCGCGAAAGGCGCCGTGAAGGAAGTCAAGAAGGCCACCAAGACCGTAAGCAGGACGGCCGAGAAGGGTGCAAAGGCTGTTGGCAGGACCGTGGAACGGGGCGCCAAGGGCATTGGTCGCGCCGCTGAAAGCGTCGGCCAGGACGCCGTCAAGACCGCGAAGGCTGCGCCGAAGGCGTACATGAAGGTCGCCAAGCCCGTCGGAGTAGCGGTTTCAAAGTACTATCACGCGGCTGGAAAGGTCATCGAGAATACGCCTCTGAAAGTCTTCAAGCCGCTGGCCGATGACGTGTCCAAGGCCGCGCGCACGAAGGAAGCCAAGATCGGCGCAGCAGTCGGCGTAGGCCTGCTCACCGCCGGCGGCGGAACGGCCGCGCTGCTACACAGTGGCGGGACGGCCGCGGGCGCTGGTGCGATGACTGCCTATTACGGAAAGCAAGTCTACGCAAAAGGTCGCGCGGTCGCCAACGACTACCGGCAGCATGGCATGAAGAAAGCTCGCGATACGTTCATGACCGCATACGAGCAGCGGCAGAAAGAGATCAGAGGCATGCAGGATTACAGCCGGCGCTGACATGGTTCCGATGCAACGTGCCCCTCAGAAAATCTCTGAGAGGCACGTTTCTATACGTTTATTTGAGGCGTTAAATCGACAATTATATTATTATTATGACAAATAAGCTACATAAAATGTGATCATCAATAAAAGATTGATGCGATAATTGTCGTTCTAAAACAGCGGTTTGGCTAAATAGGATTGCTGCCAGCTCCCAGCGAAGAGGTCTGCTATCGATGCGATACAGGTGAATGACGATCACCAATAAGGCGGGCACGCCGGCACCGGCGGCGCTGATGCCCTGGGCCCGGCAAGCCTCTCGCGCGATCGCTGAGAGCAGAACTCGCGCTCGAATTGCCCTATACCGACGTGAGGTTCACCGATCGCGAGGCGATTGGTGATTCCACGCCGATCCCGAGATCTACGATCACGAGGCTGCGGACCGCCGCGTCGCGTGCTTCAACCAGGGTCCGTCGTCACCTGAGGTGATCGAGGGCATTGGCGAAACAGAGGATGCCGCTGAAGCTGGCGGCGGTCTTCCCGTCGCGTGTCGCGACGAGCCCAGCGGATGAAGGTCCGAGCGGCGCGTCCGACGGCCCCAGATCGTGTGGGATTGCGCGCCACTCGGCATGGGCTCGACTATCCTCCTCCTTCCAATCCGATCGGGAGCGGCTCTAGACCACGCGGAGATCCGCCACGGGCGTGAGGAGCGGGCGGTAAGCCGCAATCAATTGCGGCCTGCCGAACAGATAGCCCTGAATCTCCGCGCAGCGATGCTCCCGCAGGAACGCAAGCTGCTCCTCAGTCTCGATCCCCTCCGCGATCACCGGGATGCCCAAGCTTTCGCCCAGGCTGATGATCGCGCGCACGATCTCGCCGCCTGTGCTCGTCACGCCGATCTGCCCCACGAACGACCGGTCGATCTTGATCTTGTCGAAGGGGAACGCCTGCAGTGTCGCCAGCGACGAGTAACCCGTCCCGAAATCATCGATCGAGATGCGCACGCCGAGCGCTTTCAGGTCGCGCAGCACCTCCTGCGAGCGTGCCGAACCTTTCAGGAATAGGCTCTCGGTTACCTCGAGCTCCAGCCGATCCGGCTTCAGCCCCGTCTTCTCAAGCACCGCGCGGACGACGTCCGTGAGATCGGCTTGCTGGAGCTGCGCGATCGAGACGTTCACGCCGATGCCGAGGGGGAGTTCCCAGGCCGCGGCCTCGCGGCAGGCCTCGCGGAGGACCCACTCGCCGAGCGGGAGGATCAACCCCGTCTCCTCTGCAAGCGGTATGAATTGCCCGGGCGAGATCGGCCCGCGGGTCGGATGCGTCCAGCGCAGGAGTGCTTCGAAGCCGCAGGCGCGGTTCGAGGCTACCTCGAACTGGGGCTGGTAGTGCAGTTCGAGTTGCGCGGTGCCGATGGCGGCGCGCAAATCCAGCGCGAGCTGGTGCTGCTCGCGCGCTGCCGCATCCATCATCGACTCGAAGAACCGGTAAGTTCCCTTCCCCTCCTTCTTGGCGCGAACCAGCGCCATATCGGCGGCGGAGAGAAGCTTCTCGTAGGTGCCTCCATCACGCGGAAACGATGCGATCCCCACGCTGCAACCGATATCGATGCGCCGCTCGCCGTCCGCATAGGGCGCAGAGAGCACGTCGATCACGACCTGTGCGGTCATGTCGGCCGTCCTGACATCGAGACCTGTCGCAAACACGGCGAACTCGTCGCCACCGAGGCGCGCGGCGGTGCAGCGTTCGCAGGGCAGTCCCCGCAGGCGCGCGGCGACCTCGGAGAGAAGGCGGTCCCCGGTCGGATGGCCGAACAGGTCGTTGACCTGCTTGAAGCCGTCGAGATCAAGGCAGAGAAGGGCGACCTCCTCGCCCGTCTCGGAACAGATCGCCAAGCCCCGTTCGACGATCTCCTCGAACTGCAACCGGTTCGGCAATTTGGTCAAAACGTCGTGACGCGCGAGAAAGCGCAGACGTTCCTCGCTGCGGCGGCGCTCCGTGACGTCCTCGTGCGTCGAGATCCAGCCCCCGTCAGAAAGGAGCACGCGGCGGACGCTGATGTCGCGATCGTCGGCCAAGTGAACGATGCCGGCGTAGTCCAGAGACGCGCGCGGTGTCGGAGGGGTGATGACAGTGTCCCAGGCGCCGGCCGCCTCCCCCCGTTGTTCTAGAATGTATCGGCGAAGGTCCGCAGCCCTCGTTCCCACCCGCCGGAGATGGTGAGGGACCGCGTAGAGACTGGCGAAACGCTCGTTCATGATGACGAGACGGTCGGACGCGTCGAACAGGCATAGTCCCTGAACAATGTTGTCGAGCGCGACGCCGAAGCGCTCGTAATGCGCGCGCAAATCGCGCTCGCTGCGGGCGCGCTCCTCGGCGCTTGCGATGCGCCGTTCGACGCGAGCCCGCCGCAGGAAGAGCAGGAACAGGGCCGCGATGCAGACCAACAGGAGTGTCGCCGCCGTACCGACAACCACCGCCTGTCGGTGGAAAGGGGCAAGGCTCGCTTCCACCGTGCGACTGATGCTCAGGATGAAGGGATACCGGCCGAGAGCCTGCGTCGCGATGATACGCTCGTGACCGTCAATGGGGCTGACATTGCGGATGACGCCGCCGGCCGGGTTCTTAGCGGCGATCAGCGCGGCTCCCGTCGCCGGCAATACCGTGCCGATGACGGCCTCCCGATGGGGATGGCGCACGAGCAGCATGCCATCATTGCGAAACACTGAAACGACAGCATCGTCGGCCGGTGTGATCTTCTGATAGAGCCGTTCGAAGTAGCCAAGTTCAACCGCGCCGAGCACAAGGCCGAGGAATGTTCCGTCCGGTGCCGAAATTTTGCGGGCAACGTAGATTGTCCATTCCCCGTCGCCGCGATTCTGAACCGGTTGACCGGTAAAGCGTTGGAGCTTGGGATCAGCGGCGAGCGCCTTGAAGTAGTCCCGGTCCGCGATATTCACTTCGGGGATCGGCCAGTACCGACTGAAATTCAGGAGCTTGCCGGCGTGGTCAATGAGCGTGATGGCGTTGACCTGCGGGAGCGCGGCGATCCGGGCCTTGAGCGCCACGTGCAGCTCCTGCCGACTCGCCGCGGCAGCGTAATCCGAGGTCGTGACAACGTTTGCCTCGTGCATGCCCTGGATGACGGCTTCCTGGACCATCTCGATGGCCTGCAGGGAGCGGTCCGCTTGATCGGCGAGGACCGTTGAAAGCCCGACCAGATTATGCTCGACGTCCTGCACAGCTTGCCGGTGCATGTCGCCGATGAAGAGCGTCGCGCTTAACGCGATCACCAAGGTCAGTACAACGAACGACGCGACTAGGGCAGCGGCAGGCCGGAGTTCGGTCGCGGGCGTCGATCGAATTCCCGACACGGGTATTGCGCTCCTCGTACGTCATCCCATGCCCCAGTCGCCTTCTGGTCTCCAAGATGTTGAAAGACTGTTCCTCGCGAGTTCTCGGCAACAGGCCAAAGATCGAGCAAGCTGAATCAGACCTTACCCCTCGCTCGAGGCATGTTGTGCGGCTCGGCTCGCGCTCAGAATCGTCGCGGCATTCGCGTGACCTCACATTTGACGGCGGCAAGATCGCGACCCTCGTCGTCAGTCGCCGCCTGTCACCGCGTCAGGTGGGGCTCAATATTCGATCTGCGGAGCCTGTGCTGTTCATGCCCTCACGCGCCACCACTCCCCGGGCGTTCGAACATAGCCGCGCGACATGAACGGAACGAGTGACGTGGCGATCGTCCTCTATCACATCGCGGAGCATGAGCGGTGACCTGAGCTCGTTTTGTTTATCGGGATGTGCTCTGAGCGCGGCGATCGGGAAAGTAAGTGGCCCGGGAGCTCTACTATATTTGCACTTTACCCCACGGTCGGCAGAATATCGCTCCACATCATAAAATTGATCATGCGAACTCGCGCAAGTCTACAAACCACCTGTCTGAGGCACGCGCGCGAATCTCTCGATGACCGAGGCCGGCCGAAGGCGACCTTGCCGCTTGCGGCGTTCAAATCGGAGAAGCGGACCTTCGGCGCCGCACAGGGACGGCGCTGAACGCCGCACGCCGAGTTGCCAACCCACCGAGAATTCCGTGGTCACTATGCTGCTGGCCAGTATGCGGCTGACCCCTGAAACCGGTGTGTCCGGGCGCCACAATGCGCCCGGACACACCCGGCGAGCAGCATGCCTTTACAAGGTGATCGGATGAAAGCGGATTGCCGAATGGATCAGGCGGTTTGTGGTCGGGACCGCCCGCGATCTTCGAATGATGCAGCAAGCGCCGTCGCTACGGCTAGGGCGTCTCCGGTTTAATCTGGTTCGTATCCTGCGGCGACGAAGAAGTTGGCGCACTGGTCGGGTGTGACGGTGTCGACGAGGCGTCCGATGGCGGACCGCAAACCCTCGACGGTTCGCTCGGCAGCTTTGCGCAGGAGAGCGTTGAGTTCGGAGAAGGCCATCTCGATGGGGTTGAAGTCCGGGCTGTAGGGCGGGAGGAACAGCAGTCGCGCGCCTGCCGCTTCGATCGCCGCCTGCACGGCCGGCCCCTTGTGGCTGCCGAAGTTGTCCATGACGACGATGTCACCGGGAACAAGTTCGGGCACGAGCACGCGCTCGAGGTAAGTCTGGAAGGCGTCGCGGTTGATCGGCCCATCGAGCACGAAGGGCGCTGTGATCCCGGACAGACGCAAGCCCGCCACCAGCGTCGTCGTCTTCCAGTGGCCATGCGGCACGGGCGAGCGCGGCCGCTCGCCTCGGGGAGACCGTCCGCGCCGGCGGGCCATGTTGTTCGAGGTCCAGGTCTCGTCGAGAAACAGAGGACGCTCAGGGTCGAGATCGCGCTGGCCCTCGGACCAGGCGTCGCGCGCAGCCTGCACGTCCGGGCGATCTTGCTCTGCGGCGTGAGCTGTCTGTTTTTGTAGGTGAGGTCACGCGCGTCGAGGAAGCTCCACAGGGTGCCGGTCCCGACGGTCAGATCGTGCTCATCCCGAAGCCGGTCGCGCATCTCATCCAGGGTGATGCCGACCGTCTCGGTACCCAAGTCCTGTCGGCCGACGAGCCATAAATCTGTACGTTTTGCATTCAATCATTAATAATCAGGCATTTCGCCAAAGTAATTCAATCAGCGAAGGGCATGTTGACGACGATGATCAATTTCGAGAAATTCATCGTGAAACGGCAACCCCCCTCTTCCGCCGCGCGAACACAGACGCTTGCGCCGTGAAGCTTGGCGATAGCGGCGACCAAGCTCAGGCCAAGCCCGTTTCCGGGGGTTTGGCGGGACATCTCCGCGCGGTAGAACCGTCGGAAGATCTTATCGTGCTCGCTCGCGGGCAGACCCGGGCCGGTATCCTCGACGGCCACCTCGACCGCCTGACTGGAATGGGCGACTTCGACGCGCACGGCCCCCCCGGAAGGCGTGAACTTCAGGGCGTTGTCGATGAGGTTCGACAGGGCCTCGAAGCAAAGGTCCCGGTCGCCATGGACGGGGGGGACTTCGGCGTCGGCTGCGAGGACGAGCCGGACGCTCCTTTCCTCCGCTTCGGGCTCGAAGAAATCGACCGCCGCCGCGGCCAGCTCGCCGAGATCGACCGGGGCGAAGGCGGTCCTGCGGCCTTCCTCCATCGCGCCGATCCGCAGCACGGCGGTCACCATGGCGAGCGTCTGGTCGATCCAGGCGAGGCCCTGGTCGATCGCCTCGTGGAACTCCGCGACCGTCTTCGCCTGCGCCCGGCTGCGCTCAAGCCGGGCCCGCAGGCGGGTGAGCGGCGTGCGCAGGTCGTGGGCGACGGCGTCGCCGACGCTGCGGACCTCGCCCATCAGATGCTCGATCTCGTCGAGCATCCGGTTCACGTTCGCGGCGAGGCGATCGAACTCATCGCCCCGCTTCCCGACCGGCAGGCGCTTGCCGAGGTTGCCGCGCATCACCTCGGCGAGTGCCGCCTCCGTGGCGGCGAAGCGCCGGCGGCCCCGGCGGGCGAGGACGATGCCGCCGATCCCCGAAAGCGCCAGCATCGGCAACAGCCCGAGGCCCAGGGCCCGCAAGGTCGTGACCCGCACCTTGTCGATGTCGTCGGTGTCATGGGCGATCACCACCGTGCCGCCGCCGGGCAGCGACAGGGCAGACGCCCAGATCTCATCGGCGAGGCTGCGGCCCCCAACCACCACCGTGGCGTTCACGCGATAGGCGTCCCCGTCCTGCGGCAAACCCTTCGGGATCGTATCGAGGTTGCCCGCGCGGCGGGTGCCGTTCGGCGCAAAGAAGCCGCCGTAGTGCCGCGCGTGCGGATCCATCGCGGTCCAGGTGTCGACCCGCAAAGCCGTGGCGGCGGGGTCGGCGGCGGCCGCGCGGACTTCGAGCCGCAGGGTCTCGGCGAGTTCCTCCCGCAGATACGAGGCGGTCTGCCAATAGATGAAGGCGAACATCGTCAGTGCGAGGAGCACCGACCACAGGGCGATCCCCAGCGCCCACCGCAGGGTGGTCGAACGCAGGACGTCAGTCATCGGGGGTGAGGGTGAAGCCGACGCCGCGGACGTTCTGGATCAGGGGCACCTCCCCGGCGGCCTCCAGCTTGCGGCGCAGGCGCCCGAGATGGACGTCGATGAGGTTCGATTTCGGGGTGAAGCGGTAGTTCCAGACCTCCTCGAACAGCATCGCCCGGGTGACGATCCGGCCGGGCGAGCGCATCAGGTAGGCGAGCAGCTTGAGTTCGCGGGGCAGGAGGTCGAGGTTCCGCGCGCCGCGCCGGCCGGTCCCGGCGACGAGGTCGATTTCCAGGCTGCCGACTCGCAGCAGCGTCTCGCGGCCGTCGACCGGGCGGCGGAGCAGCGCCTCGATCCGCGCAGCGAGTTCGCCGAGAACGAAAGGCTTGGCGAGGTAATCGTCGCCGCCGGCCCGGAGGCCGCGGATGCGCTCGTCCACATCGCCCAGCGCGCTCAGGACGAGGGCGGGCGTCCGGTCGCCATCCCGGCGCAGGTCCTGAAGGACGCCAAGCCCGTCCTGGCCCGGCAGCATCCGGTCGAGGATGATCGCGTCCCAGCCGCCCTCCCGCGCCGACCGGGCGCCGTCCGGCCCGGTCGCCACCCAGGCGACCTCGTGGCCGCGCCCGCGCAGATCATCGAGCACGTCCCCGGCCGTGTCCCCGTCATCCTCGATCAGCAACAGCCTCGCCACGCCAGCCCGTCCCTCCCGCGCTCTCCATTCTGTCGCATATCGGCCCGGCGGTCTGCGCAAGGACACGACTGTGAACCCGAATTTAGTGGCGCCCCATCGGCTTCACCCAACTTATTAGAACGACTCTAGCGCGTACCTCGGCTCCCATTCGGGCGGGGACGTTCCTGTTCCGAGCCCTGCCGATGTTGATCTCGCCCAGCGCCGCCGCCGCATCCGACGCGATCCCCAGCTGCTGAGGGAACGCCCCCATGCCCCGGAAGCGGCGGCCCCGCCGCCTGATCAATCGCTACGCTCAGAGCCGGCTATACGATGTCGAGACCCGCACCTATGTCTCCGTCGAGCGGCTGCGGGAACTGCGGGGCGAAGGCTTCGACGTGGTGATCCGCGAGGTCGAGACCGGTCGCTTCGTGAGCGACGAGGTGCTCCCCTCGGGCTTCGACGCATGACCCATTCCCTCGCCCGCGCGGAATTCGGTTCGACCGGCCGGCGGCCCGCCTGCCCATGTCGCTGAACGCCGAATCATCCGCGCGCCGCGCGGAGGCGTCCGACATTATCGAGAACGACGGCTTGGAGTCTGAGGATGCCTCTTCGTCCGCTCAAGACGTGCGCCGGAGCCCCGCGCGCCGAGCACTCGTCGTCCTGACTGTGCTGGCCGTTGCGGCCTTCGCGGGCTGGACCTATCGCGGCCCCATCCTCGACGCCTTCGGCCTCGCCCCTCCAGCGGCTTCCGACGCGAAGGTGGACAAATCCGGCGACGCCCCAGCGAACCCCGATCTCGTCACCCTCGACGAAGCAGGACAGAAGCGGATGGGTCTCGCCTTCGGCCGAGCCGTGACGCGCCGGATCGTGCTGCCGGTGCGCGCGCCCGGCACCGTCACCTTCGACGAGCGGCGGGTGACGCATCTGAAGCCGCGCACGCAGGGGCGGGTGCTGAGCCTCGCCGTCCAGCCCGGCGAACGTGTCACGGCAGGACAAACGCTCGCGACCCTCGATGCTGCCGGCATCCTCGACGCCCGCAACGGGCTCCAGGCGGCGCAGGCGGCACTCGGCGAGTCTCAGGCTTCCGAGGCTGTGGCGGCGTTGCAGGTGAAGCGTGGGCTGGAGCAGCTGAAGTTCGGCGGCGTCGCCCAGGCCGAGGTCGAGCGGCGTCAGGTCGATCTCGCGAAGGCCCAGGCGGCGGTAAAGGCGGCGCAGGCGAACGCGGACATGTACCGGGCGCAGTACCAGCGCCTCGCTCCGGCCGAGGGCGCCGCACCCGGCACCAGTGCCGTGGTCACGCCGATCGGCGGCGTGGTGACGAGCGTCGGCATCACGCTGGGCGAGGTGGTCGATACCGGGCGGGACGCCTTCATTGTGGCCGACCCAACCCGCGTTGTGGTGCTGGCGAACCTGTACGGGGCCGACATCGCCCGGGTGAGGGCGGGAGACGCGGCCTCGGTGGAGAGCCCGATGCCCGACCATCCGCCCTTCGAGGGCCATGTCCGCTCTGTGAACGTGACCGTCGACCCGGCGACGAACACGGCCCCGGCGCGGATCGAGCTCGACAACCCGGAGGATCTCCTGCGCGCTAACCTTTTCGTCTCCGTAACGGTGGCGGCGGATCTGGGTCGCGGCGGCGTCACCATCCCGGCGGCGGCCGTGCAGCAGACGGAAGCCGGCCCCATCGCCTTCGTGCGCAAGGCCCCGGACCGGTTCGAGCGGCGGGCCCTCACGCTCGGCATCCAGCGCACCGACTGGGTGGAGGTGCGCCAAGGCGTGGCGGACGGCGAGTGCGTCGCGACCGCGGGCAGCTTCGGCCTCAAGGCCATCCTGCTGCGCAGCCTCCTCGGATCGACGGATTGAGGAGCGACGATGAGGAGCTGGTTCGCCCTCCTGGTCCGCCGCCGCTTCCTCGTGCTGGTGGTCGCCCTCGCGGCGGCGGCGGGCGGGGTCGCCAACCTCGAAGGGCTCTCCGTCGACGCGGTGCCGGACATCTCGCCGAAGCAGGTGATGATCTTGACCCTCTCGCCGGGGCTCGGCCCCCTGGAGGTCGAGCGGCTCGTCACCTTCCCGGTCGAGAACGCGATGGCGGGTGCACCTGGACTCTCCAACGTCCGCTCGACCTCGCGGGCCGGGGTCTCAGCGGTCTACGTCACCTTCGACGAGTCCGTATCGGTCACATCGGCGCGGGCCGAAGTGTTCCAGCGCCTGCCCCAGGCGAAGAGTCTGATGCCGGCAGGGGTCGGCGATCCGCAGATGGGCCCGATGGCGACGGGGCTCGGTGAGATCTACCAGTTCGAGCTGCGCGGGCCCGCCTACACGCCGATGCAGCTGAAGCGCATCCTGCAATGGACCATCGCGCCGAAGCTGAAGCTCACCCCGGGCATCGCCGACGTGAACATCTACGGCGGCCAGATGCCGACCGACGAGGTCCGCGTCCCGGCGGAAGCGCTGCGCCGCTACGGCGTGACCCTGGCCCAGGTCTACACGGCGCTCATGGAGAACAATGCCGCCCGGGGCGGTGCCTATATCGAGCACAACGACCAGCAGGAGACGATCCGCGGCCTCGGCCTCGCCAAGAGTCCGGAGGACATCGCCGACATCGTCGTCGCGACCGGCCCCGGCGGCGTTCCAGTGACGCTGGGCACCCTCGGCACGGTGCAGGAGGCTCCCAAGGTCCGGCTCGGCGCCGTCACCCATGACGCCGAGGGCGAGACCGTCGTCGGCATCGCGCTCATGCGGTACGGCGCGAATGCCAGCTCCGTGGTCGAAGGGGTGAAGAAGACGATCGCGGACCTGCGTCAGCAGCTGCCGCCGGGGGTCGAGATCGCTCCCTATTACGACCGCAGCGCCCTGGTGGAGCGCACGATCCACACGGTGGAGCACAATCTCCTCGAAGGAGCGGTGCTGGTGATCGTGGTGCTGCTCCTGCTGCTCGGCAATCTCCGCGCCGGGCTGATCGTCGCTGCCGCGATCCCGCTCTCGATGCTGATGGCCTTCGCCGGAATGCGGCTGCTCGGCCTGTCGGGCAACCTGATGAGCCTCGGCGCGATCGACTTCGGGCTGATCGTCGACGGTGCCGTGGTGATGATCGAGAACGTGCTCCGTGCGCGCGGCGAGCACCCGGATCGCCCGGCCCACGACCTGATCCGCGACGCCGCCGCCGAAGTGGCCCGCCCGGTGATCTTCGCGGTGGCGATCATCATCATCGTCTACGTGCCGATCCTCGCCCTGGAAGGCGTCGCCGGCAAGATGTTCGCCCCGATGGCGTTCACGGTGATCCTGGCACTCGGCTCGTCGCTCATCGTCACGCTAACCCTGATGCCGGCGCTCGCGGCGATCTTCCTGTCCGGGCGTGAGATCGGCGAGCGCGAGACGAGCCTCGTCCACGTGGTGCGGGGCGCCTATACGCCGGTGCTGCGCTGGGCCAAGCGGCACACGCTCGTGACCGTCCTCACGGTGGCCACCCTGTTCACCGGTTCCTGCGTGGTGGCTACGCGGCTGGGGGGCGAGTTCCTGCCGAAGCTGTCGGAGGGGTCGATCGTGATCACGTCCGAGAAGCTGCCCGGGATTTCTCTCGACGCCTCGCTGGCCACGGTGACGCGCATCGAGCGGATCCTGAAATCCTTCCCCGAGGTGAAGCGGGTCGTCTCCCTCACCGGCAGCGCCGAGATCCCGACCGACCCGATGGGCGTCGAATCGGCCGACAGCTTCATCACCCTCACCGACCCGTCGACCTGGAAGACGGCGGACAGCCAGGAAGGTCTCGTCGCGGCCTTCGACAAGCGCCTCCGGGAGGAGGTGCCCGGCGTCGCCTACAGCTTCTCGCAACCGATCCAGATGCGGATGGACGATCTGCTGGAGGGCGTGCGCGGCGACGTCGCGGTCAGCCTCTACGGCGACGACCTCAAGGTCCTGAAGGACACGGCCGATTCCATCGTGCGCGTGGTCTCGGGCGTCCAGGGCGCGGCGGACGTGAAGGCCGAGGCGCAGGCCGGGATGCCGGCGCTGTCGATCCAGGTCGACCGCGCCAGGGCCGCCCGCTACGGCATCAACGTCTCGGACGTGCTCGACGTGGTCGAGAGCATCGGCGGACGTACCGCCGGCATGGTCTACGGCGATGACAACTCCATCACCGACATCGTGGTCCGGCTCGATCCTGCCGACCGCAGCGACATCGAGCGGATCCGCGCCCTGCCGGTCGGACGGCCGGGCAAGGGGAACGGGCCGCAGACGACGGTGCCGCTCTCGATGGTGGCCTCGGTGGACGTCACTTCCGGCCCGGCGCAGATCAGCCGCGAGCGGCTGCAGAGGCGGATCTCGATCCAGGCCAATGTCCGCGGCCGGGACGTGCAAAGCTTCGTCGACGCCGCACAGAAGGCCGTGTCCGCTCAAGTGAAGTTGCCGCCGCGCTACGCGCTGCAATGGAGCGGCCAATACCAGAACCTGCAGGAGGCCACCGCCCGCCTGTCGGTCGTGGTGCCGGCGGCGCTGGCGGGGATCCTCGTCCTCCTCGTCGTGATGTTCGGCGACATCCGCCTCGCTGGCCTGATCTTCCTGAACGTGCCGATGGCCGCCACGGGGGGCATCCTCGCACTCGCCCTGCGCGACATGCCGTTCTCGATCTCGGCGGCAATCGGCTTCATCGCGACCTTCGGCATCGCGATCCTGAACGGCGTGGTGCTGACGAGCTACATCCGCGACCTCGAAGGCTCAGGCCTCGACCCAGGGGAGGCTGCCACCCGGGCCGCCGAGATGCGGCTGCGCCCGGTGATGATGACCGCCCTCGTTGCCGCCCTGGGATTCCTGCCGATGGCCGTCTCGACCAGCGCCGGGGCGGAGGTGCAGCGCCCGCTCGCCACCGTGGTGATCGGCGGCCTGATCAGCGCGACCCTGCTGACCCTCGTGGTCCTGCCCGCCGTCTATCCGGTGATCGCGAGGTTACGTCTGCCCTTCAGCAGTTCACGAGCCGGCGGGAGGCAGGAGCGACGGTATTCACCCCCGCGCAAAGGGGTGCGGGAGGGCACCGATCGGTGAGCGCCGTCACGGCGACGGCCGGGCGGTCACAGCGGGGGCGCGATGCCGCCCGGCTGGCTCAGCGATTTCACGTAGGCCGCGAGCTGCCACATCTGCTCGTCCGGGATTTTGCCGCGCCATGCCGGCATGCCGCGCGGGCGGCCCTCGTAGAGGGTCGCGACGATGTTCTCCAGCGAGCCGCCGTAGAGCCACTGGTCGTCCGACAGGGCGGGCCCGAAGCCGCCGCCACCGCCCGCGTGGCAGCCGGAGCAGTTGTAGGCCGCGTAGAGGCCGCGGCCGGCCTCGATCGCGTCCTTGTTGTTCTCGTACTGCGCGGCGCGCTTCGCTCCCGTCGTCGGCACGGCCTCGCCGCCGACGGCCTGCGGCGTGAGGACCACCTGCGGCTCGCCCTGGCCGGCGCCGGATTCCGGATCCGCCGCGCCCCGGGCGACCCCGAGGGTGAGGCCTGCGCCCGCGAGGGCGGCGGCGAGAGCCGCCATGCGAAGGGTGGCAACCATCGGCATCATCGCGTCTCCAGGGTGGTCGGGGTGTCGAGGCGCGGCACGCCGTAGGAGGCCAGGATCGCGTCGATCTCGGCCCGGTGCCGGCGGAGCGCGCCGCCGACCTCGCGGGCGAAGGCGCCCGCGTCGTCGTCCCGGCGCACCGCGAAGGCGATGTCGAAGGCGAGCGGCAGGCGCGCGCCGTCGAAGGGCGGGTTCACCAGCGTCACCTGGAGCGGCGGGCTCTGGCGTGCCGCGAAGTAGCCGGCCAGCGGCCCCCAGACGACCGCGGTGTCGATCTCGCCCTGCGCCACCGCCTCGACGATCCGCGACGGCGGGTGCGGCGTGCTGTAGTCGCCGTAGAGCGCGTAGCCGCGCACGTTCTGCACGATGCCGCGGCGGGACAGCGCGTGGGCGGGCGGCGTGTTGTAGCCGTCGTTGCCGACCATCTGCACGCCGATGCGGAGGTCCTTCAGGCGCGGATCGTCGAAGCTGCTGATCGGCGGGGCATCGGGCCGCTGCACGAAGGCGTAGCCGGAGCGGTAGAGCGGCGCGGTGGGGCGCGCCAGTTCCGTCCCCACAGGCAGGCCCGGCACCACGTCGCACAGGCCGGCATGGAGGGTGTTGCGCAGGAAGCCCCGGCGCTGCGCCCACCACGTATAGGTGAGCGTCGCGCCGAGATCCGCGGCGACGATCGCGCTGATGCGGTTCTCGAAACCCTCGCCGGCCTGGTTCGAGAAGGGCAGGTTGTTCGGATCCGCGCAGATGCGCAGCTCCCGCCCCTCGGCGCCCGGCGCCGACAGCAGGGCGAGCGCCAGAAGGCCGTTACGGCAGACGGAAGACATAGAGCGTGCCCCCGGCCGCCGTGACCTTCGGCAGGTCCCGCATCGCCGCCACGAAGCCGAGCGCCGCCGTGCCCTCCTTCGGGTCGAGCCCGCCCGACACGATGGCGCCGGACCAGCCGCCGACGCCGTCCATCACCGTGACGTACTGGTGCCCGTCCGGCCCCTTCCAGGTGCTGGGCTGCCCGATGATCCCCGAGCCGGTCTTGAACTTCCAGAGCTCCCGGCCCGTATGGGCATCGACCGCTTTGAACCAGCCGTCCATCGTCCCGTAGAAGACGAGGTCGCCCGCGGTCGCCACCGCCCCGCCCCAGACCGGGAAGGTCTCCCGGATGGTCCAGGCCTCCGAGCCGTCGGTGACGTTCCAGGCGGTGAACTCGCCGCGATGGCCGCCGGGCCCCGGCTTCATGTTCACGTCCGCGCCGACATAGGGCGTGCCCTCGATGTAGCCGACCTCGCTCAGGCGCTCGTCCATGCAGAGGTTGTTGTGCGGCAGGTACAGGAAGCCGGTCTTGGGCGAGTAGGCCGAGGGGCTCCAGTCCTTGGCGCCCGGCGGGCTCGGGCAGATGTCGCGAGTGACCTTGTCGACCTTGGGCGACTTCTCGACGTTGTGCTTGAGCTGGCCGGTCTTGAGATCGACCCCGAAATTCGTGTTCGTGTAGTGATAGGTCCCGGCCGAGAGGATCTCGCCGTTGGTCCGGTCCATCAGGTAGATGTGGCCGTTGCGGTCCGGGTGGATCAGGACCTTGCGGGGCTTGCCCTGCCACTCGATGTCGACCAGCACGTTCTCGTTGACGCCGTCATGATCGAAATAGTCGTGCGGGCTGTACTGGTAGTACCAGCGGGCGTCGCCGGTCTCGACGTCGCGGGCGAAGATGCCGGCGGTGAACTTGTTGTCGCCCGGTCGCTGCTCGTGGTTCCAGGGCCCCGGATTGGCGGTGCCGTAATAGACGAGCTTCAACTCCGGATCGTAGCTGACCCAGCCCCAGACCGTGCCGCCGCCCTGCTTCCACATGTCCTGCGGCCAGGAGGTGACGCCGAGATCCTTGCCCTTCTCCTGCTCGTAGAACGGCTTGTAGCCGGCGCCGATCTTCACGTCGGAATCGGGCCCGGTCGTGTAGGCGCGCCAGACTTCCTTGCCGCTCTTCAGGTCGAGCGCCTTCGCCCAGCCGCGCACGCCGAGTTCGCCGCCCGAATTGCCGACGATGACCTTGTCGCCTGCCACCAGCGGCGCCATCGTCATGGTCTGGCCCTGGTTGATGTCGCCGTTCTTGGTCCGCCAGACTTCCTGACCGTTCTTCGCGTCGACTGCGACCGTAAAATTGTCGAGGGTGTTGTAGATGATCTTGCCGTCCGCGTAGGTCGGCCCGCGGTTGACCACGTCGCAGCAGGCCACGCCCTGGGAGGCGATCTCCGGCTTCGGATCGTAGGACCACTTCATCGGGAAGCCGGGCTTGGTCAGGTCCAGGGCGTAGAGGATGTTGGGGAAGGACGAGACGACGTAGAGCACGTCGCCGACGACGATCGGCGAGCCCTCCTGACCGCGATTGGTGCCGACCGAGAAGGTCGAGGCCACCTGCAGGGTCTTGACGTTCCCGGCGTTGATCTCGCTCAGCTCGCTGTAGCGCGTGAGCGCGGTGTTGCGGCCCGGGCTCGTCCAGTGACCCGCCGTGGCTTGGTCGGCCCTCTGCGCGAAGGGCGGGAGCGTCGGCTTCGAGGCGCTCTCCCGGGCCGGCCGCACCGTCGGTTCGAGGACGTGCGGATTGGCGGCGCGCTCCTTTTCCGGGGACGGTGTCTGCCCCGAGGGGCCTTCCGTACCGGTGCCCTGTCCCGTCGGCTGACCGGTTCCCTCCCGGACACCCTGCGCCTGCCCCGTGCAGGTCAGTGCCACGAGGGCGAGGACGGCGCTCACGTTTCGCATGCCGAGGTTCCTGTCGCGCCCCGTACGCCGGAGGCACTCATCTCAGCAAACCAGCGCAACGGTTTCCAGTTCTTGAAATAGTAATCGGCATATACAGGTGCTGACGATACTAATGTAGGTATATATATTTTATTATACTGCGTGACTGGGCGTGATCCCGCCTCACGGAAGCTCTGACATGTGCCGGAGACGACTCGCTCGCCGCCGGCAAGGCAAACCAGGATGCGAAGCGCCTTCGCCACGAGGCAGCGCAGCCTTGCACGCCCACCTCACACAGGACGAGGCCGATGGGCCCTGGGCAGCGCGCCCGTCCGAGCCCGCCCGCGCCGAGTCCGCCGCGAAGGCCTACGCCGTCGCGCGGACGTCCCCAAAGCGGACCGGCTCCGCCGCGAAATGCGCGGGCGTGAATTGGTTCTGCCGGAGCGCGTCCTCGACCTCCTCCAGGCTGCGGCCCTTCAATTCGGGCAGCCAGCGCCAGACGAACACGAAGGCCAGCGCGTTCAGGCCCGCATAGACCCACATGGCGCCGCCCGCGCCGAGATGGTGAATCAGCGACAGGGCGGTCCCGGTCAGGAGCAGGTTCGAACCCCAGACGGTCGCGGCCTGGGCGCTGGTGCCGGCCGCCCGCACCCGGAGCGGGTAGACCTCGGAACCCGTCAGCCAGCCGATCACCTGCAGCCCCCCGGCCTGGAACATCATGAACGAGAAGAGGCAGCCGATCACGAAAGGGGCATCCTCCGGGCCGGTCCGGCCGGTCGCGAACAGGGCGCCGAGAACCGCGAGCGACAGGGCGGCGCCCGGCAGCGTCACGAGCGACAGCCGCCGCCGCCCGACGCGGTCCACGATGGCAAGTCCCGTCGCGGTCATGACGAGGTAGATCGCCGCGATACCGACATTGGTCAGCAGGGCGCTGCCCTCCCCGAAGCCGAGGCCCTTCAGCAGGGTCGGCGCGTAGTAGATCATCATCTCGATGCCGACGAGCTGGGTGAAGGCCGCCGTACCGCATCCAGCGATCACGGCCGGGCGCACCCATTGGTCCGCCAGGCCACGCCAGCCGGGCGTGGACGTGTCGCTCTGCGCGATGGCATCGGAGATCCCGTCCAGCTCGCCGTCGAGATCGGCGCCCCCAGGGCGCACCCGGGCAAGGGCCCTGTGGGCCGCGTCGCGCCGGCCCTGGGCCACGAGCCAGCGCGGGCTTTCCGGCAGCGCGAACATGGCGGCGAACAGCACGATGGCCGGCACCGCGCCCGCGGCGATCATCAGCCTCCAGGACAGCACGTCATGGAGGCCGTAGCCGACGAGGCTGGCGGTCAGGATCCCGAGGCCGATCGCGACGCTGAAGGCCACCACGAGGCGCCCGCGATGCTCCGCAGGCGCGAGTTCCGCGACGTAGGCCGGGATCGACTGCGAGGCCGCGCCGACCGCTATGCCCAGCACCACCCGTGCGAGGGCGAGGAGGATGGCGTCGGGCGCGAGGCTCGCGGCAACGGCGCCGAGGGTGAACAGGGCGGCGATCCCGATGATCGTGTGCCGCCGCCCGAACCGGTCCGACACGACCCCCGTGCCGAGGCCACCCAGCGTCGCGCCGAACAGGATCGCGGCGGCGACGATCTCCTGCATGGCGTGGGGGAGCGCGAAATCCGCGGTGATGGACAGCAATGCCCCCGCGATGATGCCGGTGTCGTAGCCGTAGAGGAATCCGCCGATCGCGGCCGTCGCCGCCGCCAGCCACATGAAGGGAGTCATGCCGCGCTCCTGTCCTGCCCGCTATTCCCCGTCACGTCCCGGCCGCGCCGGGGCCGGAGGCGGCCCTTCCGATGCCTCTGCTGCGCCGCAATAGGCCGCCGAAACTCCTTAATCGCGCCATCTGCACCGCCGAGGACGGGCGGGCTCAACACACCCCGCCTCCGAGACCCCGCACCATGCTCAGTCCCGACGCCTGGCCGGTCCTCGCGCGCGCCGCCGCCGCCGGCCATCTCGACCTGTTCGGCCTCCTCGGCCTCGCCTTCGGCTTCGCCACCGGGCTGATGCCGCAGCGCCGGTTGATCCTGCTGAGCTCGGCCGCCTGCGGCCTGTGCTTCAGCGCCCACTTCCTGCGTCTCGGCTCGCCCACCGGCACCGCGATGAACCTGCTCGGGGTCGCCCAGAGCCTGCTCGCCGCCCGGTTCGTGACCGCCCGCGGCCGGCCCGCCTGGCTCGACGCGGTCTTCGCCGGAACCTTCGTGCTGGCCGCGCTCCTGATCGTCGCCACCTGGACCGGCCTTCCTTCGGCCTTCGCCGGCCTCGCCGCGCTGGTGGCTACTGCCGCGCGCCTTCAGGCCTCGCCGCAGACCATGCGGCTGCTCCTGATCGGTGCCGCGCTCGGCTGGGCGAGCCACAACATCCTGATGGGGTCGGTGGTCGGCCTGACCTGCGATTGCCTGGGTCTCCTCGGCTTCACGACGTCCTATCTGCGCACCCGGGCGGCCACGCGGGCGACGGACCGGCCTGCCCTCGCGGCCCTCGAGGCGCTGCCATCCCGCTGAGCCGCGTCACGCGGCCAGCGGCCCGGCGAAGGCGGCCGGAACGAGCCGTTCCAGCGCGCGCATGTCGCTGAAGACCTGTTCCGCCCCCGCCGCCCGGAGCCGTGCCTCCAGATCCGGCGGGCAGTGGCCGCCGCCGGTGAAGCCGAAGGTGCGGATGCCGGCGGCGCGGGACGCCGTCACGCCCGGCACGCTGTCCTCGACGACGATGCAGCTCTGAACGGTGCTGCGCATCCAGCCGACCGCGTAGAGGAAGACGTCCGGGGCCGGCTTGCCGCGCGCCACCGCGGCCGCGCTGATGACGTTGCCGCCGAAATGCCCGAGGAGCCCGGTCGCCGCGAGCCCCTGCCGGAGCTTCCCCGGCGCGCTGCTCGACGCGACGCAGGCCGGGACGCGCAGGCGTCCCAGCACCTCGGCCACGCCGGGGACTGCCCGCAACTCGGTCTCGTAGCTGGCGGCGGTCCTGGCCCGCGTCCGTGTGAGGAAGCTGTCGGGCAGCGGGGCGCCGCGATCCGCCGCGATCTCGGCGAGCATCTCGCCCTCCGGTCGGCCCGCGAAGCGCGCGATCACGTCCGCGACGCTGATCGGGTAGCCCAGGGCGGTCAGCTCCTCGCTGACCAGGCGGCAGACGAGGATCTCGCTGTCGATCAGGACGCCGTCGCAGTCGAAGAGGAGCGTCGGGCTCTGCACCGCGTCACTGGGCACGGGCATCGATGAAGGTTCCCGATTGCACGAGGTTGAGCAGGCTGAGGAGGCCCCGGCTGGCGGCCGGCGGCAACTCGCCCTTGGCCGCCTCGTAGGCGCCGAGCGGACCGTTGATCCGGTCGGCGAAGCGGGTGCTGAACGCCTCGATCGGCGTCGGATCCCCGGGGGGCGGGGCCTGGAACCGGGCGAGGATGCGGGTGATCGGGTCCTCGGTGGAGAAGAACCGCTGAAGGATCGCCGTCGCGGCCCCGGCCAGGTAGGCGTCGGCATCGACGTCGCGGACGAAATCCGCGTAGGCCGGATCCTGCCGGAGCAGGAGCGCGACACCCTCGCGCATCTCGTCCATCACCGCGATGGCGTGTCGCCGCTCCTCCGGCGAGGCCGCGATGAACTCGTTGAGCTTCATGGCGCGGTCGCCCCCGCTCGCCTGGAAGGCGCGCAGAGCGATCAGCCAATGGGTGCCGTTCAGCAGCCAGCCCTTGATCTGCTTCTCGACGTCGAGATGCCGGCCGAACGTGATCAGGCTCCCGGCGCAGAGGTCGCGCAGGATCTCGGTGTCGGGATTGAGGGCGAGCTTCAGGGAGGCGTAGGGCTCGGTGCGCACGCAGACGGTCGGGCCGGACGCCGAGGCATCCTCCTCCAGATCGACGCACATCCGGTCGACCAGCGCGGCCACCGGCGTGACGTGGCGCCGGAGAAGTGCCGCGTCGGGGCCGACCAGATCCGGATCGTCGAGGACCTCCTGGGCCGAGACCATGTTCTCGCAGGCGACCAGGAAGAGGGGGCCGATGGGCTCGCCGGCCTCGCGCAGCGCCGCGAGGGCGCCGAGCGCCTCGACCACCGGTCCGTAATTCTCGCGCTTGAGCACCGAGGCCGTGACCATGACGGCTCGGCGCTTCGCCGCCGACGCCGCGGCGATCGCCCGGGTGCGCGCGGCGAGGTCGCCGCCCTCGTAGGTGTGGAAGCCCGCGTAGCGGATCCGTTCCGTCCGGGCCTCGGTGCCATCGAGGATCCGCAGGTGGTAGGCCGCATCCGGATTGTCCCGCAGCAGAATGTTGCGCCGCTCGGCGCCGAGCGCCGTGGATCCTGTGGCGTTCGCGACGGAGACGGAGCGGTTCAGGATCACACTCTCCGTGGCCGGCCCCTGGAACGCGGGTACGACCAGGCCCAGGCCAAGGCGGCCTGCGCCGAAATGTAAGTGCAGCATGTAAAGGGGTCCGCTTGGAATTTACTCGAGAAACCAGGACAAATATTCAGTTTATCCTGGTAAGAGCGCGCGTTACGATGCTTTCCGGGATATCCCGTCTGATCTGCCGCTGAGACCTCTGGCTTCTGCGGCACGTCGAGCGACAGGAATATTGCGAAAGATCGCCGTAAGAAGAACCTGAGTATCAGTATTGATTTTCAGCTCGTTCTTAACCTGTGACATGATTTATCCTGCGGAGATGGTCGTTGTATTTAGCCAACCCTCGGGGCGGTGCGCGGGTCCCGTTTGAAATCACACCATCGCCGTGTCCGAAGTTGGCGTCGGTGTCACCCGCGGCTCGAGAGGCAGGTCTCACGACGCCTCCGCCTGCCTCATCGCCTCAGATAGACGGCTGCGCAGCAGACGGGATCGGTGCCGGGCATGGGCGACGGCGCGCAGGTGATCGCGGGCGGTGCCGGTCAGCGGTCCACTTCGCCGAACACGATGTCGAGCGTGCCGAGCACGCAGGACACGTCGGCCAGGAGGTGCCCGCGGCACATCCAGTCCATCGCCTGAAGATGCGCAAAGCAGGGAGACCTGATCTTGCAGCGATAGGCGCGGTTCGTGCCGTCGGACACCAGATACACGCCGAACTCGCCCTTCGGCGCCTCGGTCGCCACGTAGACTTCGCCTTCGGGCACGTGGAAGCCCTCGGTGTAGAGCTTGAAGTGGTGGATGAGCGCCTCCATTGAGCGCTTCATGGCCCGGCGCGGCGGCGGCGCGAACTTGCCGTCGAGGGCCGCGATCGGCCCCTGGCCGGCGGGCTCGCGCAGCTTGGCGACGCACTGCTTCATGATGCGCACCGACTGGCGCATCTCCTCCATGCGGATCACCTGCCGGTCGTAGGTGTCGCCGTTCTTGCCCACGGGGATGTCGAACTCCATCTCCTCGTAACACTCGTAGGGCTGCGCCTTGCGCAGGTCCCACGGGATGCCCGAGCCGCGCACCATCGGACCGGAGAAGCCCCACTCCATCGCCTCGTCCACCGACACGATGCCGATATCGACGGTGCGCTGCTTGAAGATGCGGTTGCCCATGACGAGGGCGTCGAGATCGTCCAGCACCCCCGGAAAGGTGTGACACCACGCCTCGATGTCATCGAGCAGGCCGGGCGGCACGTCCTGATGGACGCCGCCGACCCGAAAGTAATTCGCATGGAGCCGCGCGCCCGATACGCGCTCGTAGAAGATCATCAGCTTCTCGCGCTCCTCGAAGCCCCAGAGCGGGGGCGTGAGGGCGCCGACGTCCATCGCCTGCGTCGTGACGTTGAGGAGATGCGACAGGATGCGGGTCATTTCGAGGAAGAGAACCCGGATCAGCTGGGCCCGCCGGGGCACCGTGATGCGCGCGAGCTTCTCGATGGCGAGGACGTACGTCTCCTCCATGGCCATCGGCGAGACATAGTCGAGACGATCGAAGTACGGGATCGTCTGCATGTACGGCTTGTACTCGATGAACTTCTCGGTGCCGCGGTGGAGCAGGCCGATATGCGGGTCGACCCGCTCGACCACCTCGCCGTCGAGTTCCAGCACGAGCCGGAGCACCCCGTGCGCCGCCGGGTGCTGCGGGCCGAAATTGATCGCGAAGTTGCGGATGTTGTGCTCGGCCATCGGCGCTCCTAGGCCTGCGCTGACAGATGCGCGTCGAAGGCCGGCGCGGTCGGGCGGACGGGGCCGGAGGGTCCCAGCTGGGCGTCGATCCGCCGGAAGGTCGCCAGCGCCTGCCCGACGATCTGGTCCATGTTGTAGTAGCGGTAGGTCGCCAGCCGCCCGACGAACCACACGTTCCGTTCGGCGAGCGCCAGTCGCTCGTAGCGCTTGAACAAGGCTTGGTTCTCGGGTCTCGGGATCGGGTAGTACGGATCGCCTTCGGCGCTCGGATACTCGAACGTCAGCGACGTCTTCGAATGCTCCTGTCCGGTGAGATGCTTGTACTCGGTGATCCGCGTATAGGCTTCCGTCTGTGGGTAGTTCACCACCGCTACCGGCTGATGGCAGGCGACGTTCCGGGTGATGTGAACGAACCGCAGGCTGCGGTAGGGCAAGGGCCCGAACCGGCAGTCGAAATATCCGTCGATCGGCCCGGTGTAGATCAGCCGCCGATGCGGAATGACGTCGCGGACATCGCGATAATCCGCGTTCGTCATCACGTGGATCTTCGGATGTGCCAGCATCCGCTCGAACATCCGTGTGTACCCTTCGGCCGGCATGGCCTGGAACGCGTCGTTGAAATAGCGGTCGTCGCGGTTCGTCCGTGTCGGCACACGCGCCGTGACCTGCCGGTCGAGTTCAGACGGGTCCATGCCCCATTGCTTGCGCGTGTAGCCGCGGAAGAACTTCTCGTAGAGTTCCCGGCCGACGGTCGAGACCACCACATCCTCGGAGGTCCGGATCTCCGGGACCGCCTCGGCGCGAGCGGCGAACCAGGGGGCCAGCTCCTCCGGAGTCAGCGACAGGCCGTAGAGACGGTTGATCGTGTCGAGATTGATCGGGATCGGCACCAGCATGCCGTCGACCATCGCGAGCACCCGGTGCTCGTAGGGGCGCCACGTGGTGAACTGGGACAGATACGCGACGATCGCGTCCGCGTTGGTGTGGAAGATGTGCGGCCCGTATTGGTGGATGAGCAGGCCCGCCTCGTCCAGCCGGTCGTAGGCATTGCCGCCGATGTGATTGCGGCGGTCCACCACCAGGACCCGTTCTCCGCGCTGGCTCGCCAGTCGCTCGGCCAGGACACTGCCGGCGAAACCGGCGCCGACAATCAGCCAGTCGTACATGTGGCTCGGCCTCCAATTCGCGAAAGCATCAGACCGTGGGAGCGTCTTGCGGCAGGAGATCGAGCGCCTCGGGCGCGGGGCTCTGCAGGCGCTCGCGGATCAGGTCGTGCATCGCCTGCCAGGTCCCGTCCCAGGAACTGCTGGCGAGGCGCTGGTCGACCCGTTCGCGCCAGAACTCCTTCCGTCCGGCGAACAGCGCCTCGGCCGACAGCACAATGCCGCTCGGGCTATCCGAGACCGCGACAAGACCGGCCTCGCCGTAATCCCGCACGACGTCGACAATCGGCGTCGAGACGACCTGCAACCCGGCGGCCAGGAATTCGGGGGTCTTGGTCGGGCTGATGAAGCGCGTCGCCTCGTTCTGCGCAAACGGCATGAAGCCGAGATCCCAGTGCCGGAGGTAGTCGGGAAGCGCCGCGTAGGATTTCGGGCCGAGCCAGTGAATGTTCGGCCGCCGCGGCAGGCTCGCGGGGTCGATCTTCACCACGGGTCCGATCATCACGACGTGCCAGTCCGGCCGCTGATCGGCGACGGCAGCCAGCAGCTCCCGATCCAGCCGTTCGTCGATGACGCCGAAGAAGCCGAGGCGCGGGTGCGGGATCCCGGCCTGATCCTCCGGATCGGGGTGTCCCGTCTCCCGGGCGCGATGGAAATGCGCGGCGTCGACCGAGGAGGGGAAGCAGTGAAGGGCGTCGTGCCGGTCGCGCTTGGCCTCGTAGAGGCTTCGCCCACCCGTGAAGACGAGGTCGGCCTGATCGAGGAGATCGGCCTCCTGCGCGATCAGCTCCGGCGACGCGCCCTGGAACGCCGAGAGCTCGTCCATATTGTCGTAGATCGTGAGGTCGCGCGGGAGATCGGCCGAGATGCTGATTGCCGCCGGCGTGTAATACCAGAAGACCTGCCGCGTGATCGGGCGGCCGCGCAGATGGTCCCGGATCAGGTCCGCCTGCAGGCGGTCGGCCCGGTAGGCATTGGCCGGGGACAGGACCGGAACGGCCACGACGACACCGGGAGCAACCTCCTGGATCCGGAGCCGGTCGGCATCGTCCTCCGCCTCGAAGACCGGCTCCTCGATGAAGAGGACGTCGAAGGACTGCGCCGCGCGGACGAGGAGATGCTGCGGGCGCTGCCAGACGAAGCCCCAGCGCAGGTGCGAGAAGCAGACGAGCCGCGGTCTCGGCGACGCGATCTTGCCAGTTCCGGTGTGCGGCCGATCCCGATCTTGGGTGTGTGTCACGGCAGCGGCATGGCCCTCGGAGACACGGGTTCCGCTCACACCATCACCTCTGTTTTGTACACCACGAACAGTCGAACAATCCCCGTGAGGTGCCGGTTGTTCGACGGCAGAGGTGTTATTTTTTCCAATTCCGCAAGTAATTCATGTTGCTGATCTGAGTTAGATTTTTCTAAATGCCGCATGAGGCGCGCGATAATCTATGATAGTCGGCGCCCAGGCCTCTGCATCGGGGAAACTTTTCACCCCGCCTAGGGTCTTCTCACAGCGTAACGGCCGGATCCTGCGCGAGAGTCGACGAGATGCTGGAGCTCTGGGGTGGCGTGGAATGCAGTGTCGTGCGCATCCGGAGCGCCTATCGTGACCAGATCGCCGAGACGGGCCACCGTGATCGGATCGCGGATCTCGACGCCATCGCCGGGCTCGGGATCAGGACGTTGCGCTACCCGATCCTCTGGGAGCACGTCGCCCCCGCGGATCCGGAGAACCTCGACTGGTCGTGGCACGACGCGCGGCTGCCGGGCCTGCACCGGCTCGGGATCCGGGTGATCGCGGGCCTCGTGCACCATGGCAGCGGCCCGCGCTACACGAGCCTCGCCGATCCGGCCTTCCCGACGCGGCTCGCCCGGTACGCCCGGCAGGTGGCGGCGCGCTACCCGTGGATCGACCGGTTCACGCCCGTCAACGAACCGCTGACCACGGCCCGGTTCGCCGGGCTCTACGGCCATTGGTATCCCCACCGCCGCTCGGAAGGCGACTTCCTGCGGATGGTGGTCAACCAGTGCCGCGCCGTCCTGCTGGCGATGCGGGCGATCCGGACGGTGACCCCGGGGGCGCAGCTCATCCAGACCGAGGATATCGGGAAAACCTTCAGCACCCCGGCGCTCGCCGATCAGGCGGCCTACGAGAACGAGCGGCGCTGGCTCAGCCTCGACCTGCTCTGCGGCCGCGTGGACCGGTTCCACCCGTGGTTCGGCCGCTGCCTCGCGCATGGTGTGAACCAGGCGGATCTCGAGGATTTCCTGACCGAGGACGCGTGCCCGGCGCTCATCGGGGCCAACCATTACCTCACGAGCGAGCGCTACCTGGACGGGCGGGTCCGGACCTATCCGAAGCCGCTGCGCGGCGGGAACGGGCGGTACCGGTATGCCGATGTCGAGGCGGTGCGGATGCGCCACCTCGCGGACCAGACCGGGCCGAAGGCGCGCCTCATGGAGATTTGGGAGCGCTACCGGCAGAGGCTCGCCGTCACCGAGGTGCATCACGGCTGCAGCCGCGACGACCAGCTGCGCTGGTTTACCGAGGTCTGGCAGGCTGCCCTGGACCTGCGCGCCGGCCACGTGCCGGTCGAGGCCGTCACCTTGTGGTCGCTGTTCGGCGCCGTCGACTGGAACTCGCTGCTCCTCAGACGGGACGGCCACTACGAGCCCGGAGCCTTCGACATCCGCGCCCCGCAGCCCCGGCTGACGGCCCTCGGCCGTGCGGCGCGGGACCTGGCGGCAACCGGGCAGACCGCGCATCCGGTGCTGACCGCACCCGGCTGGTGGCGGAGATCCGGACGCTACTACACGCCGGATCCCCAAGAGGCCGAGCCGGGCGATCAGGACGCCGATGCGGACCATGCCGCGATCGCGGTCATGCGGGACGCCGGCCGCTACGCCGAGGCGGTAGCGCAGATCTGCGCGGCCCGCGGGCTGAAAGCCATCATCCTCGGCGAGGCGGCGCTGCCCGCGGCCTTGTTATACGCGAAGATCTGGGCCGTCCTCGACCCGACGACCCTGCCGACCGCAGCCACCGCCCACCGCTATCCCGCCGGCAGCTTCTGGTCGGACATCCGGGCGGGAATGCGCCTGGCCGCCCTATCCGGGCAGGCCGGTGTGCCGTTCCTGACCTTCTCGTCGGGCCTCGTGTTCGATGGCCGCGCGGCGGGCGCCCCGACCGAGGCCGACCCGGTCCGCCCGTCGAGCCTCTTCGGGCGGAGCGCGGCGGAACGGGAAACCCGCGTCTGTGAGGCGCATCCGGGGGCGCTGATCGCCCGCACCGGCCTGGTCTTCGGTCAGGGCGACGAGCGGGACATCGCGCTCCAGCTCCTCCTCGATCCGCCGGAGGGGTGGTCCCGGTCGTTCCGGAAGGCCCCGCTCATCGCGCCGACCTACCTGCCCGACCTCGTCCATGCCGCCCTCGACCTCCTGATCGACGGCGAGACGGGCCTGTGGCACCTCGCCAATACCGGCGAGACCACGTGGCCGGACTTCGTCCGCCGCCTTGCCGCGGCCGCCGGCCAGCCTGGGACGGAACCGTGCTGCGGCATCGCATCCGGGCCGCCCATCTCCCTTGCGAGCGGGCGCAGCGCCGTGATGCCGACGCTCGACGGCGCGGTCGCCCGCTACGCCGATGCGGTGCTGCGGCCGCTGCGCATCTCGGGACTGGCGGCGGAATGAGCGATCCCATGCGTCCGGCGGAGTCCCCGTTTCGCAGCCTGTTCCTCGCCGGCTTCGAGTGCTCGACCCACCGCCGCGCCGACGGACGGCGCCTCGACCTGATCGCGGCGACCGGCCATGACCGGCACGCCCGCGCGGATTACCGGGCGCTCGCCGCGCATGGGATCGGGGCGGCCCGCGACGGCTTCCGCTGGCACCGGATCGAGACCGCGCCCGGGCGCTACGACTGGTCCAGCGCCCGGCCGATGCTCGAGGCGGCGCGCGAGGCGGGCCTGCCGATCATCTGGGATCTCTGCCATTACGGCTGGCCCGACGATCTCGACATCTGGTCGGGCGCCTTCGTCACCCGCTTCGCAGCCTTCGCGGCCGCGGCGGCGCGGCTGGTGCGTGAGGTCTCGGGCGCGCCGCCGCTGCTCTGTACCGTCAACGAGATTTCCTACTGGGCCTGGGCGGGCGGCGATGTCGGCCGGATCGGGCCGTGCGCGATAGGGGCCGGGCCTGTCCTCAAGCGGCAACTCGTGCGCGCCGCGCTCGCCGCGGCCGCGGCCGTGCGCGCGGTCGAGCCGGCGGCGCGGTTCATTCAGGCCGAGCCGGCCATCCACGTCGTCGGCGGCCCCGATGCCGAGAGCCGGGACGCGGCGGCGGCCTACCGGGAGGTCCAGTACGAGGCCCTCGACATGATGACCGGACGGATCGCGCCGGAACTCGGCGGCGATCCGGGCGCCCTCGATATCGTCGGGCTCAACTTCTATCCGGACAACCAGTGGGTTCAAGGCGGCGGCACGATCCCGCTGGGCCACCACGCCTACCGGCCGTTCCGCGCGATGCTCGCCGAGGCTTACAGGCGCTACCGCCGGCCGCTCCTCGTCTCCGAGACCGGGGCCGAGGGCACCGCGAAGGCGGCGTGGCTGCACTACGTCTGCGCCGAGGTGCGCGCCGCCCAGGCGGAGGGCGTCCCGGTCCTCGGGATCTGCCTCTACCCGATCCTCGATTACCCCGGATGGGAGAACGACCGCCCCTGCGCGGTCGGCCTCTTCTCGGACGCGGACGCGGCGGGGCACCGGCGGGTCGACCAGCCGCTCGCCGCCGAGATCCGCGAACAGGGCGCGCGGCTCGCGACAGGACGAGGAGACGGGGCTTGATGCGGCAGGCAGCGGGCGCGGATTCACCGGCGGGTGCGGGCGCCATCGCGGCTGAGGACGGACCGGCCGCCGCGCATCTGCGCAGCGGCGGCCGCTTCATCCTGCGCCACATGAGGATGTGGCGGGGGCACTTTTTCGCCCTGCTGGTGCTGGTGGTGATCTCGGCGGCGTGCGGCGTCGGCCAGCAATACGGGCTGAAGCTCCTCGTGGACGCCCTGGCCGGCCCGCCGGGACTCGGTACCGCCGTGCTGTCGGCGCCGATTCTGTTCCTTGTCCTCATCGCGCTCGAGGCGGCACTGGCGCGACTCACTGGGTGGCTCGCCTGCCGCACCACCGTCGGAGTGGGCGTGGACCTGCGCATCGAGTTGTTCGACCACCTGAGTGGTCAAGCGATGCGCTACTTCGCCGAGAACCGGGCCGGCTCCCTCGGCCAGCGCATCACAGCCACGGCCGGCAATTTCGGCGCCCTGGTCAACACCTTCGTCTGGCGCATCATCCCGCCGGTCGTGGATGTGGCAGGCGCGGTGATCATCTTCGCGACGCTTGACGGGGTCCTGACCCTGGCACTGATCGCCCTCATCCTCGGGGTTACCGCCGGCCTGATCTGGTTCGGCGCGCGCGGGCGTCCAATCCATCAGGCCTATTCGGGCGAGGCCGCCCGCATCGCGGGCGACCTCGTCGATACGATCGCACATATGTGGACCGTGAAGGCGTTCTCGGCGCGGGCACGGGAGCGCGCGCGGCTTGAAGCGGGCTTCCGCCAGGAGGCGGCGGCCCAGCGCCGCAGTTGGCTCTACCTGGAGAAGGCGCGCCTCATCCACGACGGGGTGCTCTGGATGCTGGCCGCCGGCATCCTGGGCTGGACGCTGCGGCTGTGGAGCCTAGGGGCGGTCAGCGCCGGCAGCGTCGTCCTGGTGGCGAGCCTGACGCTACGGATCCTACACTCCTCCAAGGACATGGCACTCTCGCTGGTCGATGCCGCGCAGCATTTCGGGTTCATCGACGAGACACTCGCGGTCATCGCAAAGCCGTCCACCGTGCGGGATGCTCCGAACGCCCCGGCTCTCGTGGCCGCACGCGGTTCGGTGGAGCTCATCGACGTCAGTTTCGCGTACGAACCGGGCCGGCCCGCCCTCGCGAGGGTCACACTCACCATCCCCGCTGGCCAGAAGGTCGGCATCGTCGGCCCCTCGGGTGCGGGCAAGTCCACCCTCGTACACCTCCTCCAGAGGCTCTACGACGTGGATGCCGGCGAGATCCGGATCGACGGACAGCCGATCACGGCCGTGCGCCAGGACTCGCTCCGGGACGCTCTGGCGGTGGTGCCGCAGGAAATCGGCCTGCTGCACCGGTCCGTGATCGACAACATTCGCTTCGGACAGCCCGACGCCGACGAGGCGGCGATCGTCGCGGCGGCGCGGGCGGCGTCCTGCGACGGCTTCGTACGCGCGCTGCCGGACGGCTACGACACGATCGTGGGTGAGCGCGGCGCACGGCTCTCGGGCGGACAGCGCCAGCGGATCGGCGTCGCGCGGGCGCTGCTGAAGCGGGCACCCATCCTCCTCCTCGACGAGGCGACCTCGGCCCTCGACACCGAGACTGAGATGGCGATCCAGGCTGCGGTGGTCAGGGTCATGCGGGACCACACAGTCATCGCGGTGGCGCACCGTCTGTCGACGCTGACGGCCTTCGACCGGATCCTGGTCATCAACGAGGGCCGGATAGTGGAGGACGGTACGATCCGGGAGTTGCGGCAAGCCGGAGGCCTGTTCGAGGATATGTGGCGCCTGCAGGCCGAAGGCCTCGTGGATGAACCCGCGATGGATGCGGCCTAGAGCCAGGGATGCGGCCGGGGACGGTGGTGTACGCCACTCCAAGCAGCGCGCAGTCCGAGGTACCTCCGCTATCGCGATAAAACCATGACGCACATCGCCGGGACGAGGCACAGCGCGACGCGTAGCAGGATCCCCAGCCGGGCCCGCGTCCGGGAAGGGAGGTCGTAGATCGCGGCGCAGCCCAACGCGAAGCCGGCGGCCAGCAGGAGCGCGCTGGCTTGTCCGATCACTCCGGCCTCCTTGCACGAACCGGAGTGCCGGAATCGCACCAGAAAATCCCCGGCTCAGCTCGGTGGCGGATCTCAATCAAACGGACACTCAGGTGCATGCGGCCCGATCAAGGTTTCGGTGGGATCATCCCCTATGCGTGTTCTCGGCCGCTCCATAAAACCCATGTTAAAATCGCGGATCTATTTGTATTTCTATACCTGAATGGCGCCAAGACGAAACTTAAATCTATGTTATTTATTTTATAAAGCGCCAGATAACCAGTGTTATTTTTATCATGAGCCGTCCCACGTAATAGTGTCTTGGTTGATCTAGGCAGTAGGCTGTTTGGGAGCTTCCGGATGAGCACGTTTCGACTCCGGCGCTTGCGCAGCGGTCCGGCCGCTTGACCCGTGTGACGTTCCTCCGTCTTGGTGGACTGCTCCGCCCGCTCGCGCTCGCTGCCGTGCTGCCGCTCCTCTGCGGGTGCCAGCAGCACAACATCCTCGACGCCAAAGGTCCCGTCGGGGCCGCCGAGGCGAATATCCTGATCATCGCCACGATCATCATGCTGGCGATCATTGTGCCGACGATGATCGCCACGGTGGTATTCGCGCTCTGGTACAGGGAAGCCAATCCGCGCGCCCGCTACCGGCCCGACTGGGCGTTCTCGGGACGCATCGAGCTGGTCGTCTGGTCGGTCCCTCTCCTGACGATCACGTTCCTGGGCGCCATCGCCTGGATCGGCGCGCACAGGCTCGACCCGGCCACACCGCTCGACTCGGACAAGAAGCCCCTCGAGGTCCAGGTGGTCTCGCTGGATTGGAAGTGGCTGTTCCTCTACCCCGAGGCGGGGGTCGCCAGCGTGAACGAACTAGTCGTGCCGGCCGCCACGCCCGTCCGCTTTCGGCTGACCTCCAGCAGCGTCTGGAACTCGTTCTTCGTGCCGAAGCTCGGCAGCATGATCTACACGATGCGCGGCATGGTCACGACGCTGAACCTCATGGCCGACCAGGAGGGCGAGCTTCGCGGACTGTCGACCCATTTCAGCGGCGACGGCTTCTCCGACATGCACTTCCCGGTACGGGCGGTCTCGGACGCGGCCTTTGCCGATTGGGTGAAGGGCGCGCAGGGCTCGGGCGCCACCCTCGATAGGGCGTCCTACGCGGAGCTCGCCAAGCCAGGCACCCTCGACGCCCCGCGCAGCTTCGGCTCGATCGAACCCGGCCTGTTCGACGGCATCGTTGCCCAGACCGTGCCGCCCGGCCCCGGACCGGGCGGGAGCGGCGTCGAGGGCGTGCGGCCCAAAGGCGGCTCCTGATCGGGGGCGGGCCCCGACCTGACGCGTCTCCTGACTGCGAGGACATCAGTACATGCTGGGCAAGCTCACCCTCTCGGCGATCCCGCTTGACCAGCCGGTCCCCCTCGTGGCGGGCGCGGTGGTCGCGCTCATCGTGCTCGGGGTCATCGCCTGGGTCGTGATCGCCGGCCACCTGCCGTATCTCTGGCGCGAGTGGATCACCAGCGTCGATCACAAGCGCATCGGCGCGATGTACTGCATCCTCGCCCTGGTGATGCTGATCCGCGGCTTCTCGGACGCGATCCTGATGCGCTCGCAGCACGCCGTCGCCTACAAGGCCGGCGGCTACCTGCCTCCCGAGCATTACGATCAGATCTTCTCCGCCCACGGGGTGATCATGATCTTCTTCGGCGCCATGCCGTTCATGATCGGGCTGATGAACTTCGCGGTCCCGCTCCAGCTCGGCGTGCGCGACGTCGCCTTCCCGACCCTGAACTCGGTCAGCTTCTGGCTGACCGCCTCGGGCGCCCTCCTGGTGAACGTCTCGCTGGTCGTGGGCGAGTTCGCCCGCACCGGCTGGTGGCCCGCCCCGCCGCTCTCCGAGGTGACCTACTCGCCCGGCGTCGGCGTCGATTACTATCTCTGGGCGATCCAGATCTCCGGCGTCGGCACGCTGCTGTCGGGCGTCAACCTCGTCACGACCATCCTGAAGATGCGTGCGCCCGGCATGAGCTACCTGCGCATGCCGATGTTCTGCTGGACCGCCCTGGCCTCGAACCTGCTCATCATCGCGGCCTTCCCGATCCTCACCGCGACGCTGGCGATGCTGATCCTCGACCGGTATCTCGGCTTCCACTTCTTCACCGATTCCCATGGCGGGAATTCGATGATGTTCATGAACCTGTTCTGGGCCTGGGGTCACCCGGAGGTCTACATCCTGGCCCTGCCGGCCTACGGGGTGTTCTCGGAGGTGATCTCGACCTTCTCGGGCAAGCCGCTCTTCGCCTACCGGTCGATGGTGATGGCCACGATGGCGATCTTCATCCTCTCCTTCATGGTGTGGCTGCACCACTTCTTCACCATGGGGCCGGGCGGCGACGTCAACGGCGTGTTCGCCATCACCTCGATGATCATCGCGGTGCCGACCGGCGTGAAGATCTTCGACTGGCTGTTCACGATGTACGGCGGGCGCGTCCGGCTCACCACCGCGATGCTGTGGTCGCTGGGCTTCATGGTGACCTTCGTGGTCGGCGGCGCCACCGGCGTGCTGCTGGCCATCCCGCCCGCCGACTTCGTGCTCCACAACAGCATGTTCCTGGTGGCGCACTTCCACAACGTGATGGTCTCGGCCGTGCTGTTCGGAGCCTTCGCCGGCTACACTTACTGGTTCCCCAAGGCGTTCGGCTTCCGGCTCGACGAGTGGTGGGGCAAGGCCGCCTTCTGGTTCGGCATCACCGGCTTCGTCATCGTCTTCGGCTGCTTCTACTGGCTCGGCCTCCTCGGCATGACCCGGCGGATGCAGCACTACGACGTGGCCGACTGGCGCCCCTGGATCCTGATCTCGGCCTTCGGCGTCGTGGTGATGTTCGTCGGCTTGGTCTGCCAGGTGGTGCAGCTCGTGGTGTCGATCCGCCGCCGCGACTCCCTCCGCGACGTCACGGGCGATCCCTGGGACGGCCGCTCCCTCGAATGGGCCACGGCCTCGCCGCCGCCGGTGTTCAACTTCGCGGCCCTGCCGGAGGTCCACGGCGAGGAGGCGTACTGGGCGATCAAGAGCCGCGCCCGCGAGCAGATGCGCCTGCGCGAAGAGCCCGCGTATGAGCCCATCGAGATGCCGCTCAACAGCCCGACAGGCTTCATCTGCGCCTTCTTCTCCACGCTGATCGGCTTCGCGATGATCTGGTACATCTGGTGGCTCGCCGCCGCCGGGTTCCTCGGTGCCTTCGTCACCTTCGTGGTCTTCGCCTGGCGTGACACGGTGGAGTACGAGATCCCGGCTTCCGAGGTCGCCAAGGTCAACCGCGCGAACCGTTCGACCCGGCTCGAGGCGCTCCACGGCGCGGGTCAGAGGAGGGCGGCATGAGCGGCGCCGCATCCCCCGCCTCGGTCACCGTGCTGCGCGGTGACCCGTATCATCTCGGCCATAGCCGGGACGGCCACGGCGAGTCCCGCGCCACCGGACGCGGGACCGGCGGGCCCTCGCCGAAGCGCATCATCGTCGCCTACGGCTTCTGGATCTTCATCCTCAGCGACATCGTGATGTTCGCGTCGTTTTTCGCGAGCTACGCGGTGCTGCAGGGCGGCGTCTCGGACGGGCCGACAGGTCCGGAGATCTTCGACCTCAGCCGGATCGCCATCGAGACGGCGCTGCTGCTCTTGTCGAGCTTCACCTGCGGCATGGCGAGCCTCGCGCTCTCGGCCCGCCGGATGCTGCTCTTCCAGACCGCGATGGCGGTGACGTTCTGCCTGGGCGCGGGCTTCGTGGCGCTCGAGGCGATGGAGTTCTACGACCTGATCCAGCGCAACGCCGGGCCGTCCCGGAGCGCCTTCTTGTCGTCCTTCTTCACGCTCGTTGGGTGCCACGGGTTGCACGTGAGCATCGGCCTGCTCTGGTTGCTCACCATGATGGCGCAGGTGCTGGCCAAGGGATTCCGGTCCGACATCGTGCGCCGGACCCTGTGCTTCGCCCTGTTCTGGCACGCCCTCGACATCGTCTGGGTCGGGGTCTTCAGCGTCGTCTACCTGATGGGGTCGATCACATGAGCCACGCGGACCACGCCGACGCGGAGGGCCTCGACCGGCATCAGACCGAGGTCGCACCGGGGGAGGAATTTGCTGAGGAGGATATCGGAAAAGGCATCCGGGGCTATCTCATCGGCCTCGCGCTCGCGGCCCTGCTGACGGTCTGCTCCTTCGCCATCGTGCACGCCAAATTCGTATGGGCGCCGGCGGTCCCGGTGGCCGTGATCGTCTTCGCCATCGCCCAGATGGGCGTGCATCTTGTGTTCTTCCTGCACATCACCACCGGGCCGGATAACATCAACAATGTTATGGCGCTGGCCTTCGGCGTCCTGTTCGTGGTGCTGCTGATCGGCGGCTCGGTCTGGATTATGAGCAACATGAATTCCAACATGATGCCGGCGATGCCGCCGTCATCCAGTCCGCAATCGTCTCAGCCCTCGATGCCGATGATCCAGCCGATGCGGCACTGAGGCGTCGCGCGGTTGCGAACTGCCTCTGCCACGCGCCAGTCGCACGGCTATGGGGTGGCCGTGGGGCACCCGTACAGGCACATCGCTCGCAGCCGCCCCGCTTCCTCATGAGCGTTGTGCGTCGGACGGCACTCTGCAAAACGTCTGCAGGAAGGGCCAAAGAAGCTCGGCCGTGGCGGACCAGAGCCTGAGCCGAGCTTCTCGGTCGCCGCCCTGCGCGTTCGGCACCAACGGTTTGCCGTCCGGGACGGACACATATAACCCCGAGACGGTCGCGAAGGCCGGTTCCGTGACCAGTCGCACGATCGGAGTGGCGGCTCGCTTCAGGCTACCTACGCGTAAGAGGTGCAAGATTCGCTCAAGAGGAGCAGCAAAGGGCCGCTCGTGTCCTAGCCCGGTGACATGGAAGCCGGGGTTCAGGCAATTGACCGACTTCGCCGGAGCAGGAGCCTGCCTCCGGCCATCCCCACCGCAGCTGCTCTTCACTGACCTGTAAACGGCCGAAGGTTATAGCCCTGCGGCTGCGTTCTCTCGACCGCCGCAGCCGCTCGCACCACGTCGATCTCGCCGAGGCTGCGGCCGACGATCTGGAGACCGACCGGCATGCCGTCCGATGCCAATCCCGCGCAGACGGAGGCTGCGGGCTGGCCCGTTAGGTTGAAAGGATAGGTGTAGAAGGCCCAGGAGACGAGGCTGCGGTCTTCCAGACCTTCGGGAATGTTCCGGCCTGTTTCCAGGGAGGAGATCGGCAGTGTCGGCGACAGAAGGACGTCGTAGCCGGTGAAGAAGCTGACCATCCGGTCCCGCAACGCGTAGCGCGCGAAGACCGTCTCGTAGTAGGCGCGCATCTCCTGGGCGAGGGCGGCGTCGAGCACATCCGCGACTGCCGGGTCAAGGAGGTCGCGTCGTGCTTCGAGAACGCTGCGCAGGCGTGTGCCGATGCCGGCATAGAACTCGGCGGTCCACAGATCGGCCGGATCGGACTCGAAGACCTCGTCGACCTCCTCCACGATCGCACCCTGGTCTGCCAACGCCATCGCCGCCGCACGGGCAACGGCGGCGACGTCGGGGTTGGGTCTTGCGTAGCCGAGCGTCGCGCTCCAGGCGACCCGGAGTCCGGCGACGGAAGCCTTCGCCGCGCCCAGAAGGTCGGGCACGGGCCCGGCCACCGCGAAGGGATCGCGGGGATCGTGGCCTGCAACCGCCGACGTCAGCAACGCGGCATCGGCCACATTGCGCGCGATGGAGCCGACATGGGCGAGTGTCGGTGTCGCTGAAGTCGGCCAGACCGGAACGCGCCCGAATTGCGCCTTGAGGCCGACGAGGCCCGTCAGCGCCGCGGGAATGCGCAGGGAGCCCCCGCCGTCCGTGCCCAGAGCGAAGGGCGTGATCCCGGCCGCCACCGATGCGGCCGCGCCGGCGCTCGATCCGCCCGGGGTCTTCGTAAGGTCCCAGGGATGGCGCGTGATCCCTGTGAGCGGCGAGTCACCCACAGGTTTGGCTCCGAACTCGCTCGTCGTGGTCTTGCCGATGATGATGGCGCCTTCCGCGCGCAGTCTCTCGACCGAGGGGGCGTCGGCGGCGGCGATGTTGCCCGCCATGGCCCGCGAACCTGAGGCGTAGGGCTGACCGCCCACCGCGATCAGGTCCTTCACCGAGACCGGCAGGCCGTGGAGCAGCCCCAGCGGGCCCCCTCGCATCAAGGCTTCCTCGGCCCGGCGGGCCGCGGACCGGGCCTCCTCGGGCATGAGATGCGAGAAGGCGTTGGCGCTACCTGCTTCGACCAACCGCCGCAAACCGTAAACATGATCGGGGGCGTGGCGAACCTGAGCTTGGCTTGCCCTTCAACTGTCATCCGAAGCTCCGCTGCGCCACGTTGAGCAGTCCTTGGTATTCATTCCAGCCAATGACCGATCAGGGTCGCCTCTAGGCCTTCACCTGAGCCGCGCCGGACGTTCGCTTATCGATGACCCAGGTCTCGAAGCGGACAGGCCGCAATCGGCCTGGACCGGCCGCAGTGCGCCCAAACAGCGATCCGAGATGCGCGTCCCCGTTCTGGTGCTGGTCGGACGGTGTCAGGAGCTGCTGCCCGTGGCGGCTGATGCCTCACGACCTGCCGCCTTGGTTTGCCGTGTATCCGCAGGCCCAGCGCCGGCTAGTAACCGGCTGTTTCGAGCAACTGGCCGAGGATCTGCGCGCGATGCTGCGCCTCGCCGCAGGTCGGGCGCCAGAGCCGAGGGCGGCCGTGCTCGACAGCCGAACCTTACGGTCCTCACCCGGGAGCGGCGAGCGGGCCGGCTACGATGGGGCCAAGCACAAGAAGGGCTCGAAGCTGCACATGGCGGTGGACACGCTCGGCCACCTCCTGGCGCTGCACGTCACCCCCGCCGATGCCGATGATCGGGCCCAGGTGAGCCGGCTGGCCAAGGCCGTGCAGGCGGCGACCGGCGAGAGTGTCGAGGTCGCCTTCGTCGATCAGGGCTACACCGGTGAGAAGCCGGCCACAGCCGCACGTGAGCACGGCATCGCGCTGAAGGTGGTGAAGCTGCCCGAGGCCAAGCGCGGCTTTGTGCTGCTCCCACGCCGTTGGGTCGTGGAGCGCTCCTTTGCCTGGGCCACCCGTTTCCGCAGGCTCGTCAAGGATTACGAGCGCTATGCCAGCACCCTGGCAGACCTGCACCTCGTCGCTGCCGTCTGCCTCATGCTCAGACAGGCCTCTCAACTCGCCATAGGTTCATAACAGCCTGACAGCGCGCCATCAAAGATGGTGCTTGTGGATGGCTGGATCGCCCCTGAATAACACGATGAGGCGCAAGTCAAATCCTCAGCGCGAGGTTTCTCCCTTCTTCGGTCCCCGAAGGAAGCGGTGGCGAGGTCTCGCCGATAAAGATTTCAAGTCTAATGATCGATCCGGAGATCTGAATCCAACAAAACGAAAGGTTCTTGCGGGCAAGCCGAGCCGGTGAAGGGCGGCTCACAAGCGCCATCACAGACATGGGACGCCATTCGCCGAAGGCTATGGCCGTCAGGGCTGTTCCGTCAGAGCTGGATCTTGCCTATCGTCGCCCCGAGTGGAAGCGGTGACGCCAGCCCTCATTGAGCCTGCGCTCCTCCGCGCTCTCCTCCGGGACAGCGTCCAGATGCAGCAGGATCATCGCGAAGCCGTTCCGCTGAAGGTACACCTGCTCGTGGAGGTCCGGTGCGCGAAGGTCGCGCTTCACATCGATCCAGAGATCGGGCCTGCACGCGGCGGTGTCGCTCGCGATGCTCGGCCGATGTGGACTGCTGTGATAGAGCGAACCTGTCGGAACCGGGCCGCCGACCGCGCAGATGATGGCGGGAAAGGAAAGGCTGCGGTAGCACCGCTGCACCCGGCCGTTGCCCGCCACGACGATGGCGATCCGCTCAGGATGGTGTTGCACGTAGGCCCGGGCCGCCGTCTCCTTTCCGACCGCGAAGTCGCGCGCGAGCACAAGGACGTGCTGCAGATCGGGCCCGCGAAAGGCCGCCATGGCTCCTCGCAGCAGGTGCGGAGGCATCAGCATGAGAGTGGCGAAGCGGTTGGCCTCGACCTCCCTGCGTTGCCGCTGATCGCCCTCCTTCGCTGTGACGCGGAGCAGGTCGGAACTGTTGCACAGGAACCGGCCGGGCTGATCCGGGACGTGGTGCGCCATCAGGAGGTGGCCGAGTTCATGCGCGATGGTGAAGCGGCGCCGCGGTTCGCCCCCGCGCTTGGCGAGGATGGTGCCGTCAGACCGCTTCGCGTCGGTAACGAGGCCGCCCTCGAACTCGTCGGTGTCGTGGTCCTCGATCCGGCGGACGCCGAGTCGCGCGCACAGCTCTTGGATCGGCACGGGCACCGGAAGGTTCGGCTCGGCCTGTAGGATGCGTTTGACGAGCGCCTCCGGCGAGCCCGCATCCGCGAGGTCCATCCTGCTCACCGGCATCCGCGCAGCCCCTTCCCGTCCCTGAGCCGATCCATCAGGGTGCCCCGCACCCGCGATCCCAAGATCGAAGGGTGGAGGGTTTGTGCAGGCGGTAACCCAACTGCGCCATCGCGAGCGACGGCCATACTGACGCGGCTCGGCGGCCACCACGATCCCGGCAACATCAGTGAGGCTGAGGTCGGAGCTGTGCTCGCCGAGCTGGCGCGGCGGCGAACGCCCGGTCGGGCAGCCTATCTCAAGAGCGCGAGGCAGCGGAACCGAGGTCGGCTGATGAGGCTATGCAAGGCGGAGTAGCGGGGTGCGCGAATCGAACTATTTTCTCCGCCGCGCACCGCCGGATTGATCCTCGGCACCGATGTGCGCGACCGCGAACTCTATCAACGCACCCACCTGGGTCGCTTCATCACTGGTCACAGAAGGCTTGCTCGCAACAAGGCCGGATGCGACCGCGTCCCCTATTTGAGGCATGCGTCCCCACGCTCGTTATGGTCAAGCTTGCGGCAAACGGGGAGATGGGCAGTGACCAAGTGCCAAAGTCCCAGAGCCCCCGAGCGGGGCCGCCAATCCGATCTCGCGCGCTTCCTTCGCCGCAGCGTGGCAGTCAGCCTGAGCGCGGCTGCGCTGGCGGGCTGCGCGACTCTTGCCCAGCCGGGACCGGGCGGACGGCTGAAGGGTAAGCTCATCGTGCAATGGGTAGGCGAGAACCGGTTTGCCTACCTGCCGGACCCGAAGGACCCGCTCACCTTCGTGACCACCGACAACCGAGCCATCATCCCGCAGCCGATGTACACCGATGGCGGCTCGATCCCGCCTATCCTCCAGCCCATCCCTGGCTTTTCGCCCTGGGGGTATGGACCGGCCTACATCGTTCACGACTGGCTGTTCGAGCAGCACCGCTGCGGCTATCCCGACGCGGACCAGATCAGCTTCGACGACTCTGCGCGCATACTGGGCGAGGTGATCGACACGCTGATGCGCGAGGGCATGGTTCCGCAGAATCCCCAGGCGCGCGGGCTGATCGAGGCGGGGGTGCGGACATCCTTCGCGCGCCGGTTGTGGGACGCAGCTCCAACCGGGACAAACTGTCAGACGCCGGCCGTGGCGGGCCTACGCAAGGCTGCTCCCGAGGGGCCAACCGTTGTCCAGATCGACTTCTCACGCCCGCGGCGGTTCCGCTAGGCTCTGAAGCGGATCCGCGTGGCCGCCACGTGCCGGCTCTCAACCCGACTGCACGCCGGATCCGCCTAGCGAGGCGGGGCGTCAGCCTTTGCGCGCGAGGCCATTGGCCGTCAACGTCCGAAACGGATCGGTACAAGCCGATTCACAATGTGGGTTATAAAGTGGGGTCAAGGCCTTGGTTGGGCCGATTTTCCTAATTGTATCAGTGGTTTCGGCCACTAAAGTGGCGGAGACGGAGGGAGCCTCCGCCATCGCTTCGTAAGTCGCTGGTGCCACAGGCAACATGCTGTTTTGTATAGCTTTTACCCATTCTCATGCTACAAAATTAGCTACAAAATCGGGGCTCGGAGCAGGCAGTGGCGGGTAAGGTTCGTCACCTTCTACATGCACGCGGGCGCTACTCGGCGCGCCTCGCTGTGCCGGAAGCACTACGCGGCATCGTCGGCAAGCGGGAGCTCCTACAGGCCCTCGGCGCTGACCGGGTCGCGGCCCTGCGCAAGCTGCCGAGTGCCGTGGCCGAAATGCAAGCAATTCTCGACGCCGCGCGTGCCAGGGCGAAGGAGGGGGAGGCGTCCCGCGCACCCGCGCGTCGCGGTCGCCCGCTCACAGCACAGCAGATGGCGCGGCAGCACTACCTTGCTCAGATCGAGCTCGATCAGGAGATCAGAGAGACCGACGAACGTGCGAGCCTGAACTTCATCGACGACATCCGGGTCGCCGACCTTAAACGCGCGATAAAAGGCGCGGCCACGAATGCGGAGCTGGAATCCCTCGTGGGCCTCATCCTAGCGAAGTTCCGCTTGCATGGGCACACAGAGATCACGCCGGCCTCCCCCGAGTTCAGAAAGACGGCGATGGACCTCGCGATCGCAGAGCACGAAGCTCTAGCCGTTTCGGCGGCCCGCGATGATGGCGACCTCGCGGCAGCGACCACGAGCCCGCTCTTGATGGCAGAGCAGCCCCTAGCGCCGGTCTCGGTTTCGCCGCGCATTCTCGGGCCGCTCAGCGCCAAGCCCGTGAGTGAGATCGTTCCCCTTATGATGGCGGAGAAGAAGGCGCAGGCCGCAACCGCCTACGAATACGGCGTCGCCGTCCGTATGTTTGAGGAACACCTGGGCGAGTCCCGGCCGGTCTACACGATCACACGGCGCGACGTGCTGTCTTACAAGGCGGCCCTCATGGACACCCCGGCCAACTACACGAAGCGCTTCCCCGATGCGACGTTGCCAGAGGCGATCAGGCGCAACAAAGCGCGGGCCATCCCCTTCCCAACGCTGAACGCCACGACAATCAACGACAAGTGGCTCGCCCGCATCCAGTCCATCTTCAAGTGGTGCGTGAACAACGACGTGCTGCCGGACAACCCGGCGGGCGGAGTCAAGGTCGACCAGATCGCTGGGACTGCCGCACCCCGCGTGCCGTTCACACCCGGTGACCTCGCCAAGATCTTCGCGCCGCCCCTTTTCGAGAACGGCGCTTCTCTGGGCGAGCGGCAGTGGGCGACGTTGATCGCGCTACACACCGGATTCCGGGCGAGCGAAATTGGGCAGCTCCGGCTGGATAGCGTGCGTCATGAGCGCGGCGTTCTCGCCTTCGCCGTTGAGGAGCAGGTGAAAACGCGCGGGTCAGTGCGCCTAACGCCAGTTCACTCAACGCTGATCCGGCTCGGCATAGAGTGCCACATCGCAGCGCTACGGGCGGCCGGTGAGACGCATCTGTTCCCGGACTGGTATCGCAAGGCAACTGCCCTCCCGAAGTCGGGCGCCGACCGCGCGCGGAACATCCCCTACTCGCAGGTGCTGCCGCGCTGGTTCAATCGGACCTACCTGCCGAGCGTCGGGATCAACGACGACCGAAAGGTCTTCCACTCATTCCGCCACACTTTGAAAACGGCCCTGTCTCGGGCGGGCGTGCCTCGCTCCATCAGCGACGACATCACGGGCCACGATGATCAGACAGCCGGCGGCAAATATGTGCATGAAACTTCAATTGAGGCCATGCGCGATGCCTTAGAGATGATCCGCCTCGATGGGTTTACGTTGTAGCGTTCACATAAAAAATATTATATCTTAGATTGTGATCTATAATTTCTTTGTAATCTGTAAATTCTGTGATTTGCGAGCGAGCAACAGTTCGCGCTGTTACTTGAGATGAGCGCCGAGAGCTGCGCGTCGCATCGAAGTCCTAGAGATTTGGCGTGATCTTGGAGGCTATGCCTCGGGTCTCCTCTCTACTCCCGGATCCATCCTTGGGAGACCAGGCACTCTCTACCCCGATGAGCGGTCGAGCGAAGCTCCCGACCTTGGGACGAGGTAAGTGCCCGCCCTTACTGCCTTGGATCGTAGCGACGGTGCAGCTCCGCGGTGCGTGACAGGGTATGTCCCAACTGGCAGGCGACGGTTGCCGGACCCAGCCCAGATCCGTCACGCCATTCGTCGCCTATCAGATTGTTGCAATCGGCCTCGCGGAAGTGGAGCCAAGCCTGCTGCGCCCGCTTGAGGTCCCCGCGCCAATCAAGCTTTGGCCCGAAGTTCGGACGGTCGTTCTTGGCAATTGCCTTCAGGGCGAGAGCATAGGCTTCGTTGAGCTTCTTATCGGCGAGCTGGAGGGCACGTTCGAGACAGGCGCCTTGACCTCTTATGAAGATTTCGCTGCAAGCCGTGTCCAGTGCCTTCGCGTTACTCGCGTAAGATTTCGACAGCACGGCCTCCGCGCTCTCACCTTGCTGGTTCAAGCACTTCATGACCTGGTCGTCATCCATCTCGCCACTGCACGGCTCAGATACTGTGGCGCTTCCCGCGCCTTCGGCATCAGCGCGTGGCTGCGCCTGAGCTCCGACGATCAAGCCAAGCGAAAGCATGCCGGCGCAAAACAACACTCGCATCATCATGCTCTTCAGCTCGGAGACGAGGACAGCGCTCATTGGCGATGGATCGAAGCTGATCCACCCAAGGCCTGCCTATCCCGCAGAGGTCAGATTGTTGGTGCGAGACGGCACTCAGCTTCGCGCCGCCGGATGCTCGGTATGAGATACTCCCGGTTCGATTCTTGGGAGACGCGCCTACACCAGGTGAACGGTCCAGCAACGCTCCCGACATTGGGTCTCTCGCTCAGTATAGGTCAGTTGATAATCTCGCCCCGTTCTTCTGGGCGCCGCGCGATCAGCCGTTCTCTCCACATCTGCAACGCCTCGGGCGTCAATCTCGTCCAGTGTGTGATCTCGCCAATGATCTTGAGCGGGGCGCGGCTGCGATACGAGCGGGTGGGATTGCCGGGGAACTTCTTGTCGGTCACGTTCGGGTCGTTCTCGAATGGCCCGGTCGGCTCCACCGCATAAACGCGCGGGATTGCGTCGCCTCCGATGAGTTCCGCCGCGAGTTCGGCGGCGAGCCCCGCACCGTCCACACGGGAGGTAAAGTAGATGTGGTTCATCACCACGTCGGGACGATAGTTCGATCGGTATCCCGCGATGAGGAAATCACCGACGTATAGCTTCGCGATCGTGCCGTGAAAGAACGGCCCCTCGTCCAGCGCCTCGGTCATCGTCGTCCTTACCTTGGGAGGCCGCTTCTAGCCGGCGGGCCACGCTCCCGACCCCGGACCTCAGTAGCGGAACTCTTTCTGGGGCGGCGGCCTATCTCGGTCGCTAGGTGCAAACGTCAGACAGTTCGCCAAGCGGCTGTAGAAGCGCTCCACTGTAGCATCTGTCTTAGAGATGCATGTGCGTTGGTCTACCTCGGCAGCATCACCCCACTGTGTTTTCAGGAGGTCATACCACCTCTGCTCGTTCTCCAGGCAGTATGAAAACCGACCCTCGGAGTTGGCTTGGTTCTCCGGCCGCAATGAGTAGCGCTTGCAGACGGCAGCCACGTTTACCTGAGGGAGTGGCTCTGCGAGCACGGGGCCGGCAGTAAGAATGAGAGCGACGGCAGCGAAAGCGGATCTCATAGGCCCTTGGGTCCAATATGCGGGAGATTGGCCTTGGCGCGCTGCATGTCGTTACGCGCCATCTCATCGAGCTGGAACTCCCGCAGCAGCACGCCCATGGCGCGTGCTACCAGCACCTCGACCTCGATACCCTTGGCACGCGCCTCTGCGATCGCCGTCGCGCGCTCCTCGGGCGTCATGATCGCCAGGACCTCGCGCGCGCCCTTGAGCACGTCTTAGAGCCTGTGGTGCTCGAGGAGGTCGTAGGGCTCGCTCAATGCAGCACTCCGTCTCCGCGCAGCAGCTCGTCGATGTGGAGCTCCACGTTCAAGGCTGCATGCTCCAAGGCCTCCTCCAGGGTAAGCCCCGATTGGTGCGCTCTGGAGTCCATCTCCCCAAGCTCGACGTTGCTAAGCCGGCAGCCCAGACGATCCTCGAGGTCTTGGAGATCCTCGTTGTAGATAAGGCGCTCTCTGTAGGTCACTGCGGGCACTCCGAAGAGTGGACCCCCTACGGGCCAACACCGCGGATCCACTACCGGGTCCCGCACTCAGTGCTTGGTCACGTTCTCGCTCCGGAGCTCGGCTTGCGCCGTCTTGACCCGGTCGAGCGAGCGCTCGAAGTAGGCGCTCATGGAAAGGCCCTCGATTTGGGCCTGCTCCTCGAAGGCTTCGAGCTCGGCCTCCGACAGGTGCAGGCCGGTGAGGTCCTCGAACTCGTGAAAGGCCTCGGAGAGCGCGAGGCGCTCCCGGTAGGTCACGGCAGATCTCCCTTGGGTCCTACACGTCGGGCACCGGGAAGTTGTTGCAGTAGAAAGCCCACCTGGCGAGGAGAAGGTCCTTCTGCTTCATCTTCCGCTTGGCCGCCTTGAGCCGGAACGCCTCGAGTTGCTCCCGTGTGACCTTGAACGACATGTCGAACCACAGCTTGCCGTCGGCCGCGGCCATGTTCTGGGGCGCCTCGTCGCGCTTGGGCACGGCATGGCCGATACGACCTTTCGGCTTCTCGTCCTTGGGAGGGGGCGGCTGCGCGGAGAGGCGGCTCATTTCTTGGTCTCTGCGAGCTCGGTGAAGCGGTCGATGATCTCTTGGGCGAGCGCGTCGGCCCGCTCGTTCAGGCTGGGATACTGGCTCTCGTTGATCGCGCGGCCGCCGTTCTGAGCGAGCTGGTAGCCGGTTTTGTGCGGCAGATCGGTCGCCGCGCAGCGGTAGCCGGCCGCCTCGACGTAGCCCTTGGCGTCGGCGACCGAGGCGGCGCTGTCGAGCGTTTTGTTCAGGACGAACAGGATGTCGGCCCGCTCGACGCCGCGGCTCAGGAGCTCGTGGGCGAACTTCACCTGCGGCTCCAGGTCGTCGAGCGTCACGCCGGCCGGGACGAGGATCATGTCACTCTCCCGGGCGATCTCAAGCGTAACCGAGTCGAAGTTGGGCTTCCCGTCGAACACCATCAGGTCGTATTGGGTCTGCTGTGTCAGCGCCTTCCTGACATTCGCGAACGCCTCGGCCGGCACCTTGGGCTGCACCCCTGCGGCCATCCGCAGCCTGGCCCACCCCACGTTGGCAAGCTGTTTGGTATGGAAGTCGGCAAGCTTTACGCGCCAGCCAACGCCTGCGTAGGCAGTAGCCATCAGCCGGGCGATCGTGGATTTCCCCACGCCTCCCTTCTGGGAGAGCACAGCGAGGGTCTTCACGGGTGAACTCGCGCTTGGGCGTAGACGATCATGCTCGCATACGCCCCTCATACGTTCACGAGCCGTTAACCGCTACGGGAACACAGGGCGAACTCGTAGCGGGAACCAACCACCTCGGCCCGGCCTATCCTTGATGACCACCCGCGCAACCAGCGGAGGGACATCATGAAGAAGGCATCAGGATTAGGTCTGGGCACACGGATCGCCATCGCGTCGATCTTGCTCCCGTGTGGGATCGCCGTGTTCTACATCGGGGTCGAGACCCTGTGGCCGTCGCATCAGGCGCTCCAGCTCTCGTATCAGACCAACGGCTCGCTCAACACGGTCGGCACGGTGCTGCCGGCGCCCTGACGTTTACGAATGCCCGGTAAGCAAATGGCATCGGAAGCCAGGGTGCGGGATCGGATGACAGGCGGAATGAACGACAACGACAGGCGCGCGCCTCTGTCCACCAAGATCATTCTGACTGTGGTCGCAATCGGCATCGTCCTCGTGCTCGCCTGGGGCGCCCAGGGGATCTGGGGAGGTTGGAGCAATCTTCACCCGGAGTCGCCGAAGCCCGAGCTCACCGCACCCGATCGCTGAGCGCCCTGCTGAAGGCCTGGTCGATCACCTTCTGCATCTCGGAGCCGGCCTGCGCCGCGGCCTTCCCGAGCTGGTTGAGCGTCTTGCCCAGCTCCGACACCGGGAGCTTCGAGCCCGCGAGCATCTTGGCGAGGTCCGGGGAGCCTGGCCGCGCGAGGCCGAGACCTGCGATCGGCGGCAGCGGGGTCACCTTGGGCATCGACGCCTCGGGCTTGCCCTTGCTGTGGAACAGCGCCTCATCGGCCATCAGCACCGGATCCGCCTCGCCGTAGGGGACGAAGTTGTCGAAGTTGACCAGCTCCTCTGCGCCCGCGAGGCTCAGCCTGGGGCGCCGCACAGGACATCCAGTAGGGGACGCTGACCAGACGGATCATTTCAGCACTGACTGATGGCTTTGGGCACACTGTGCCATTGGTGAATGATGAGGAAAACCGCCGCCGCTAGTGTATGCAGGGCGGTGCGTTCGCGGCGTGGGCCGCCTTCGACTTGGCCAGGATCTGGTTGAGCTTGGCGAGGTTCGCGCGCAGCCGGGCGTTCTCCGTCCGGAGCTGCTGGATGACCGTCTCCTGCACGTCGTAGGAGGAGAGGGCGTGCCCACGCTCATCGAAGAGGTGGACGGCAAACTGCTGTTTGGGTGTCATGCCGCGGTTCCTGCGAATGAGCGCATAGGAGACATCATAGCGATGATAACGCGCGATTTGAGCCGAAATTGGTAAGTAAGCTCTACTAAGATTGCTTTATGGATCCAGGATATGCGCCAACCGGCCGATTAGATCGGAAAGGTCACATGCGTAAGGGGAATGTAGTTGCCTGCCTGGCTATAATTCCGTCCGTCATCGTAGTCTATATCTTAATCGCCAACGCGGGAACGCATGTGAAGCACGAAGGCGCACTCATAATTTGCGCAATCTTCAGCGTATTCTCCCTGCCATTCAGCACGGGGTATTTGGTTATTAGCAACGCTGCTTATATCGGCGAAACAAATATCGTTAAATTTGTATATGATCATAGGATTATTGTTCGCACAATAATTTTGGTTATCGGGTCGATCGTATTTTTCGTAGTAAGTTTTGCATCCAACCACCATAAACCTACTCCACCAACAGACCGCATGAGCACCCAGTAATAAGTTTTCGAGAGTCCTCCGAAGCCGTCATGCTGCGCGCTTCGTCGCCGAAACGCGATGATCTGAGCCGATTGCAACTCACGTCGGGCATGCTGAAGATCGCCGTCATCGCTTTGAGGTGCCGCTTTGCCAAAGAAAATCAAAACATTCATTGCATCAGCAATCTTCGGCATTTTAGCGACCAATGTTTGTGCCGCAGAAGTCGTTTTGGACGTTGAATTTGATCCCGCCGCAGTAAACAATCCTAAAATTCTTGGCAAAAAATGCGGTGGCACTGGCACGGAATGCGCAAAAGGAAAAACCGTAGGGTATAAATGGCCGAAATTAGGTGAGTTTCCGGGTTGGGGCACCTGGGTTCGTGTAAAGACTGGCAACGAAATCGTTAGAATAAAACTGCACAATTTAGATGTGCGCTTTGGCGAACATTGTGTGCATAGTTTCGACGCCCATTTGGCAGGCGAAGTTTATGGATGTCGCCGTCCTTAGCCGAAGTGCGCTCACGCTGCCCGCTTCGACGTTGAAACGAGATGCCACGGGTGTTCGGCACCCGGCTTGAGGATTCCCTCGCGGAAGCCGTCGGTGCCCTCGATGATCCCGGGCGTGGCCCTACAAGCGGCTGTTCGGGCCGGTCGAGTGGTCCGAGACGAAGAAGATGTTGGCACCGGTCTTCTTGCGGCGCGCCCCGCGGCCGATCCGCTGCCGGAGCGCGACCTCGGCCTTGCCGCCGCCGGCGAGCTGCACCAGGCCGACGGCGCGTGCTTGCTCCCGGGGTGCCGCCCTGATATTCGCGCCGCCCCGATCATCGGGAGGAGAACCATAATGCCGACGACGAAGGACCACCACGTCACGCTCAAGAGCGAACAGAACGGCCAGCCCCATGTGGCGGAAGTCGTCTACGGCGATGACGGTCAGCCCATGCAGGTCTTGCTCCCGGGCAACGGCGTCGCGCAGTCTCCCGGCTCCTTCGATATTGGTGCCGAGATCCCGAAGCCGGGCACGGGACCAGGCTCCGTCCACTCGACGCACACGACGGTCCGCTCCCAGCACGTTGATGTGTCTAACACCGGTCCTTCGGCCGGCACCGCGCCCACCGGCGTCACTGGCGGCAGCAAGTAGGGCTCGAACGGCCTGCGCCGCAACGATCTGGCAGCCCCGCCCTCGAGCGGGGCTTTTTCGTGCGCGCCTGAGAGCATGCAAGCATGATCGAATGCGCGCATGCTCTCAGAGCGTCGCACGGCTTCGGAAGCCATGAGCGCGCACGGACTACTGCGCGCAGCTCGCGATACGTCTCAGCGACGCGCGCACGCGATCCCCGGCCCGGTCGAGCAGGGACGGGGCAGCGGAGAAACACCAGCACGGCAGGACCGTCCGAATGGTCGCGCTATCTGACAGCTGGACACGTCGGAGCCTCCTGAGCGGCACGCGCCGCTTTGCCGCGCTGCCGGAGCATGCCCGGCAAATGATCGTCGCTCTTAGGGACCGATCGGTGGGTGCAGGCCTGATCTTCACGCGCAGATCATCGGGGTGGGAGGTGTTCCGGCACGGCGGCTTTCGCCGGTTCGCAGCCAGTTACATCCTCTCCGGCCCCGCCTTCCAGATACAGTTCGGTGCGCTAGGCTGGTTTATCTACGACCTGATCCTCTCGGCGCTGGGCCTCGGTCTAAGTTGCCATGGCGAGTAACCGCTACCAATCTCTTCGGACCTTGACGGGCGGTTTGGACATCCGCTTCAGGTCAGAAAATCGCGTCCCATGCGACAAATGAAAGGGCTCAGGCAGCGCCTACGGCACGGACTTCCGTCTCACGCCACCCAAGCCGCCGTCCGTCGGTCGATTGCAAGGATAGACGATCAACGGGGCAGCTCGTTTCGATGTCGACCAGAACCGAGTGTTGCTCGTCCGGCCGATACAGGTGATCCTCGCCCCACTGGCGAAGGGCAACGATGACGAGGAACAGCCCGCTTCCCTTTTCCGTCAGCGCGTATTCCCGGTAGGCTGATCCGTCCGAGGCTGGCGCGGTCGTTAGGACACCGCGCCCCACGAGGTCGCGCAGGCGGACCGCCAGCATACCTTTGGCGATGCCAAGACCGGACTGGAGTTCGCTGAAGCGTCGCCGTCCGTCGAACACGTCGCGGATAATCAGCAGGGACCACCAGTCGCCGATCACGTCGAGCGCGCGGGCGACCGGGCAATCCGCGCCCATAAGACTGACCCGCTTCACCATAACCGTGTCCCACTAGTCCCGTCTGACCTGGTTCTAACTTAGAACTAGATCGACCGTCCGCACAATGGTCTCATGACAGGACCATCTGTGGGAGAGGCCTTATGACCGTGGAGACCGCCTGTCGATCGAGCGCCGCCAACGGTGCACCCTCCCGTGACGACGTAGAGCTGAAGCCGGCGACGATCGCCGTCTGCGCGATCGGATGCGGGCTCTCGGTGGCCAACATCTACTACGCCCAGCCGTTGCTCGACGCGATGGCACACGAGTTCGGGATCGCACCGGCGGCGGTCGGCCTCGTCGTGACGCTAACGCAGCTCGGCTACGCGCTCGGTCTGATCCTCGTGGTGCCGCTCGGCGACCTGATCGACCCGCGTGCACTCGCGGTCACGCAATCCGCCTTGTCGGCGGTCGCACTCGCGATCGTGGCGACGTCTCGGACGGCAACCGTCATGTTCGCTGCGATGGTGGTCGTCGGCCTGTTGGCGGTCGTCGTCCAGGTTCTGGTCGCCTATGCAGCCGCGCTGGCCGACTCCAACAGACGCGGGCAGGTTATCGGCACGGTGAGTGGCGGTGTCGTCATCGGCATCCTGAGCGCCCGTATCGCTGCTGGGGTCCTTTCGGATCTCGGCGGCTGGCGGGCTGTCTACCTGACCTCCGCGGGTCTGAGCGCGGTCCTGGCGGTGGCACTGGCACGCGTGCTCCCAGGCCGTAGGTCTGTTCCGGGGACTGCGAGCTACCGCGCGACTGTCGGCTCCATTCCCCGCCTGTTTTTGGGCGACCCCGTCCTGCGCCTTCGTGGCCTGCTAGCGCTTCTGATCTTCGCTACCTTCAGCACCTTCTGGACGGCACTCGTGCTGCCGTTGAGTGCGGCACCATTCCACTTCTCTCACACGCAGATCGGTCTGTTCGGGCTGGTGGGGGTTGCCGGTGCCCTAGCGGCGGCCAAGGCTGGAGGCTTGGCCGATCGAGGCCTGGGACATCGGACCACCGGCCTCGGGCTCGCATTGCTGCTGGTCGCCTGGGCTCCGATCGCTCTGCTGCCGGTCTCGATCCCCGCCGTGATCGGAGGCGTCCTCGTCCTGGATCTCGCCGTGCAGGCCGTGCATGTCACCAATCAGAGCGTGATCGTCGCACGGCATCCGCAGGCGCGCAGCCGGCTCGTAGGCGGTTACATGGCGTTCTATTCTGCCGGAAGCGGTATAGGCGGCCTCGCGGGGACGACCGCCTTCGCCCTCGCAGGCTGGATTGGCGTCTGCGCGATCGGGGCATTCTTCAGCGTCATCGCCTTATGCGTCTGGCACTGCACTGTCAGTAAATAGATCGCATGGGCAGGCCAGAGATAGCACGTCCGCTGACGGCGCCTCGCGCCAGAACCCGCGTTCGGCTCCTATCGCTCGGACAGCCGCTCCCGATCTGTGAACGGTCCGCTGAACGCAAAGGCCATTTGGCGGGTGGCATGATGTCGGATGCTTCGTCTGTCTGGCCACTCGATGCAGCTGTTGGCTGCGGGCCCGAATGGGAGCTAGCGAAACAAAACCAAGTCATCCAAAGCCCGGTCGACTCTGCCCAGCACGCTCGCGCAGGATAGGTTGAAAGGCTGCAGTCGCCCTAAATATGCAGAGGCTGTCTGCACTCCGCCAGCTTCGGTGAGCATCATGACCGACGGTAAGACCGCCCGGCGCTGGCGAAGCAAGCTCGTCCACCCGAAGGTTGCCGCGTCCCAAGACTTTCGGGCCCTCGTCCCGGCCGTCCATCGGGGCTCGACCGTGGTGTTCGACCGCGTGGCCGACGCCCGCGACGACTGGCGCAGCGAGGGCTACAGTTATGGCCTCTACGGCACTCCAACCACCCGCGAGCTTGCCCTGCGCATTGCCGATTTAGAGGGTGCTCGGGCCAGCTTCGTCGTGCCGGGCGGGCAGGCGGCCATCGCCTTGATCTATCTCACCTACTGTCGTGCGGGCGACCACGCGCTGATCCCCGAGAGTGCCTACCGCCCCAACCGCGAGTTGGCTGACGAGCTGCTCAGCGGGCTCCGCATTGAGGTGGAAGCCTACGACCCGTTGCTGGGAGCCGACATCGCCAAGCTGATCCGGCCGAATACGCGCCTGATCTGGTGCGAGAGCCCCGGCACGATCACGATGGAGGTGCAGGATGTGCCCGCCATCGTCGGAGCCGCTCACGCCGCCGGCGTTCCGGTGGCACTCGACAACACCTACGCTGCGGGCGTGCTGTTCGACGCCTTCGCGCACGGCGTGGATGTGAGCATGCAGGCGCTGACGAAGTATGTTGGCGGCCACTCTGATCTCCTACTCGGCACCGTGTCGGCCGGCTCGGAAGAGGCGCGCGAACGGGTGGGAGCGACGCATCGGCTTCTGGGCTTGGCGGTGTCGCCGGACGACTGCGCGCTTGCCCTGCGCGGGTTGGAGACGCTGGCTGTGCGCTTGGACCGGCTGGCGGTGACTGCGCTGGAAGTGGCGCGATGGCTGAAGGCGCGGCCCGAGATTGAGCTTGTGCTGCACCCGGCGTTGTCCGACTGCCCTGGGCACGAGGTCTGGCGACGCGACTTCACCGGTTCGGCGAGCGTATTCTCGATCGTATTCCGATCAGACTGGAACACAGCGCGGGTGGCGCGCTTCGCAGAGACGCTGCGGCTGTTCCAGCTGGGGTTCAGTTGGGGCGGCACGCACAGCCTCGTCATGGCCTATCCGCCGCTGCCGCGGGTGCGGAGGGGGTATGACGGTCGGATCGTGCGGCTCAACGTTGGCCTTGAGGAGCCCGCGGACCTAATCGCCGACTTGCATCGAGCCCTAACCGAGGAGCCGTAGGGCGCGACATGCGCCATGAGCTGAGGTCTGCGTCGAGTCGTGAACGGGCGCGGCGACAACGTCCATTTTTTTGGATTGCTGGCCGAATGCGGATCCGCGGAAAATTACCCGGAGCGGCCATTCCGAAAGCGATCCATGCCAGCCGTAGAGACAGCCATCGACTCTTTCCGAAAGCGGCCGTTCGCCGGATGTCTGACAACCTGAGCTCAGGGTGGACCGCGGACATTCACTGGGTGTGATGCGAGCGTTGGGTTCGCATCCTCCGCAGAAGTTGGCTGCGCGCTCGGCAGCAGACGTTCCACTATCAAAGCGAGGCGGCGATGCATGAGGGCGAGGATCACGATGACGACGAACACGACGAGCCCATTCCGCGCGAACCAGAGGAGATCGAGACGCGCGAACTCGACGAAGCCCTACGCGGACTGACGCTGCTCGGCGATGATCCTTACCTCGGCATGCAGGCCACGAACGTCGCGCTCGTAGACGGCTTCCTTATGCCGTTGGAAAGCGAAGCCCGCGCCTACCGCTCCGCTGACGAGGGCATCGACATCGGCCACGCGATGCTACTGAACGCGCTTAGCCAGCAGTGGCTCTTCGCCGTATACGAGCTCCTGCGGACGTGGCGCGAGCGCGCTAAGGACGTCTTGAAGTGGAAGGCCAACGGCGGCCTCGAACTTAAGGCGGCCGCGCTGGAGAAGGGTAAGCCAAGCGACCTGAACCTCGGACGCGACGCCTTCGCTCGCGCGCTCCGGCGCATCATCGGGAACCCGGGGATCACGAAGGACATCGAGAACGACCTGGCGCGCACACACGTGCTCTTCCGACAGCTTGAATTCTTGCGCGTGGCGCTCGCCAAGCACGAAGTCTCGGGCCGCCCGAAGCTGTTCGCCCGGGCGCCCGGCTACGCCCGGATCGACATGTGGACGGGCTCGATGTCCTACGAACTCTCAAACGACTTCGCGATCTTGGACGAGGTCACCCGCCGATCGTTTGGCGACGGCATCCGGGCGCTCGCGACGGATCGGACCGTTCCGACCGAGGAGAGCCTAGCTAGCTACGACGCGTTTATGGCCATGAAGCCGAGTGACGTGCCGGACTTCACGGCCCCGCCATGTCCACCAGTTCCAGACGAATGACGCTGTGGTCGTAAAGTGGCGCGTCGAGAACACCCTATCGGATGCCGCCGACGGGCGCGGCAGCAACGTCCGCTCTTTCGCGTTGCTGCCCGAAAGCGGAACAGCCAAGATCCACTCTGTGCTGCCATTCTTCTACGGGCTCGAAGGCGACGTTGGCTCGCCATGCAGCACGCAGCAGAGATGGGCGTTTGGCACATCCAGCGAGGCGGTCCGATGTCCTGGCAACTACACTGGCTTGAGGCATCCGGCGATCTGGGGCCCTGGCGTAGCACCATCGCCGAGGAGGTCGAGATCGCTCGGAAGGCTGTGGCGGGCGTGCTGCCAATATCGCCGCTCGACATCCTCGTGCAGCGCTTGCCCGGCGCGGTGATCCCGGAAACAGGCACGACGGGACAGGCCATGCGTGCTGGCCTGTTTTTCCTCACCATCGATCCCGACAACCCCAACTTCGCGCGCGCGCTGCGTGATGGGGATCTACGCCGGACCGTAGCGCACGAAGCCCACCACTGCATGCGCATGGCCGGTCCCGGTTACGGCTGGACGCTGGGTGAGGCCCTTGTGAGCGAGGGCTTGGCGGGGCAGTTCGTCAGCCGCCTGTTCAACTCACCGCCAGAGCCGTGGGAATGCGCCGTGACCGACGAGGTGCTCGCGGCCAACTTGCCGGACAACGCGACACTCGTATGCAACGGCCACGATCACCGAGCTTGGTTCTTCGGCTTCGGGGGTCGGTATCCGCGCTGGCTCGGCTATACCCTCGGCTACCGCATCGTGGGAGATTGGCTGGAAACGAACGTGAGCATAGGCGGCGATATCTGGATCACCGTCCCCGCGCACGAGGTCATCGAAGCAGCCCGGGGACGAACGCTGTCGAACCTCTGAAATCGGATGAGCTACGTCTGCATCGGCAGGCTGGTGGTAGGATGGCGCCATTCAACGAGCTTCACTGGCGTGGCACGTTGGCTGATCCCACGCCAATCGCCTCTCTCGAAAGCACGCAATGATTGTCTGGGAGGTGCGCCCGTCCTTGCGACAACCATGGCGATTTCAGGCGGCACCGTTGCCTCTTGCGTGAACCATCGAAGCCTGAAATGCTCAACCAGATGGTTGAGCAATCGCATCCAGGTTTGAATGGCGTTTTCCATGCCCTCGCGGATCCGACTCGCAGGGCTATGGTCCGCCAACTCGCGTCTGGCCAGCGCACCGTATCCGAACTCGCCGAGCCCCACGCCATGTCGCTGGCCGCCGCCTCCAAGCACGTGAAGGTCCTGGAGGGAGCCGGCCTAATTCGCCGGGAGATCGAGGGACGGGTGCATCACTGCTCGCTCGAGCGGCTGCCGCTTCAGCAGGCTCTCTCCTGGTTGCGCACCTACACAGAGTTTTGGGACGAACGCCTCGATGCTCTCGAGGGCCTTCTGAACTCCGAGGACGACGATGACCGACACTGAGCCCGCCGTCGTCATTGAGCGTATCTTCCGAGCCTCCTGCGACAAGCTCTACCAAGGCTGGACCGACCCCGTGATGCTCCAGCGTTGGCTCGCGCCGGGCGCGAACGTCGTAGAGCACGCCGAGACGGACCTGCGCGTCGGTGGCCGGTTCCAGTTGCAGACCCGCGGGCCTGACGGCGCGCAGCACCGCATCAGCGGCCGCTATCAGGTGCTCGAACCGGGCCGGCGCATCGTCCAGACCTGGATCTATGACGGCCCCCTCGACCTGCTGCGCGGCGAGGAGACGTTGCTCCAGATCGACTTCACCCCACGAGATGACGGCACCAGCGAGATGCGCCTGACCCACAGGCGGATCGCCCGTGCGGACATCCGCGAGGCCTACCGGGAGGATTGGCCGAGCTGCTTCGACAAGCTCGAACCCTTGCTCCACTAGAAAACGAAAACGAGGAAACGCCATGTCGAAACAAGGCTCACCTGCGCCGCTCCGGCGCGGGATCGTCAAGCTATGGTTCGCGCTTGACGCCGTCGTCGCGCTGGCTCCGCCGCTCTACTGGGCAGCAAACGGCCGCACCGCCCCAATCGCCGGGATCCCGGTGGCGCTCTTCTACTTCCTGGCCGTCAGCCTCTGCATCACCGCGAGCCTGATCGCTGCCTACCTGCTCGATACAGCCGACGAGGAGAGCGCGGCATGATCATCACCTTCGGCCTGCTCGCCCTGTTCTTCGTCGGCGTCGTCTGGGTGCTCCAGCGCAACCGCACCGTCGATCAGTCCTTCACCGACTATGCCGTGGGGGGGCGCTCGTTCGGCGCGCGCTACCAGGCGATGTCGTTCCTCAACACTTGGTATCCCGGCTCGATGTTCACCGCCTTCGGCGCGCTGTCGGTCACGGCCGGTGTGATGTCGTTCTACGTCCTGTCCTACTCGCTCCTGACCGTGGTGCTGCTGTTCGTCCTCGCCCGGCCCGTCTGGATCTGGGGCAAGGCCTACGACTTGCGCACCCAGGGCGACCTGTTCGCGCTGCGCTACGGCTCACGCCACATCCGAACGATCGCGGCCCTGATCGGCATCGTCTCGGGCCTGCCCTGGTTGGTGCTGGGCATGCAGGCGCTTGGCAACCTGTTCCAAGCCATGTCGCTCGGTGTGCTGTCCTTCTCGGCTTCAGTCGTGATCGGCGTGCTCGTCATCGCCCTGCGGCAGGTCTGGACGGTGCGCATGGGCATGCGCGGCGTCGTCATTTCCGACTATCTGCAAGGGATCGTCGCCTACATCGGCGGCGGCCTGATGCTCCTCGGCCTGATCGTCTGGCTGGTGGTAGCCCGGGGCAGCACGCTCGCCACGCTCGATCCCAAGATGTTCGCGATCCCGAGTTTCGGCTCCAAGGAGGGCCCGCTCTACCTGTTCGCGTTGATGTTCACCGGCGCGCTCGGCGGCTGGTGCTGGCCCTACATCTTCGTGCGCCTGTTCACGGCCGACGGCGTGCACAGCCTGAAGAAGTCGGCCGCCCTCGCCGTGCCGCTGACTTTCCTGTTCGGTGTTGCGCTGCTGATCTTCGGCATGCTCGCGTCCAAGGTGCCGGAAGCGGTGGCCAAGCCCGACGACGTCTGGTTCATCGTCTCCGAGCAGGCTGGTGGCCTCGTGCTCCTGGGACTGGCCGGCGTCGTGTTGCTGGCCGCCTCGATGGGGCATACGGACGGCAACATCCAAGCCTACGGCGCGCAGCTCGCCAACGACCTCGTCGGCAACTACGTCGCCCTTGACCAGCGCCAGATGATCGTCATCGCCAAGATCGGCATGCTGCTGCTGACCCTGCTCGCGTCCTGGCTTGCCACCCTGACGCTGCCGGCGCTGTTCTCGCTGGCGGTGCTGGCCTACCAGGGCATCATCCAACTCTCGATCCCGCAGTTCCTGGGCATCTTCTGGAAGCGCGGGAACCGACACGGCGCATTCGCCGGCATGATCCTCGGGTTCATCACGGCGGTCGGGCTGGAGCTCGCTTATGGCGGCCACTTGCCGTTCGGTTACGGCTTGACCTCCGGCTGCTTTGGCCTCGCCGTCAACGTGCTCATCTACGTGGCCTGCGCCTACCTGCTGCCGCACGCAGCCGAGGAGCAGCAACGGGTCGAGGAGCTGTTCGCGGTCGTGCAGGCTAGGAGAGCAGGGCAAGTGGTGGATCCGCAGAGCCGACCGGTTCTGGCCTGAGGAAGCTCGCCACGGACGGCTTCTACACGCTCGAGCCAACGAGAGTTGCAGGACAGTCTAGGCACGCGTCGGCTTGTCCACGTCCAGTATGAACGCATTCAGCCTTTCAAGAGGGAGGCCCGGATTGCCTTGACGGCGCGAGGAACGCGTCGGGCAATCTCGGCCTCCATCAGGCTCATGTGGCAGGCGTCTCGCTCAATGCCCAGCTCCTGGGCGAGCAGCGTGTAGGCGATCTCCCGATCGACAAGGCCCTCCTTCCAGAGCGGATCGAAGAAGCGGTGGGCGTTCTGCCTGGCACGGACGCGTGCGCCATGAGCTTGGTGACCAGCCTCGTCGCGGAGTGGCTTGCTGCCGTTTGACCACAACCCACACGGCTCACAGCGGCTCTTCCGGCCCTTCGGTGTCAGTGTCTGGGTCGCCGGTTGCCCACAGCGGGGGCAGATCGGGATGGGCTTCGCCACGCTTCCAAGTCTCCAAGTTGTCTAGCAGGCGGACAACGTGTCCCCCTAGTGTCCTGAAGAGCTAAATACGACCAATGCGATTTTGTCCGGTTTTGTCCCCCGCGTGTCCCCTAGGTGTCCCCTAGATGTCCGCTGCGATCGTGATTTATCACCAAAACGGACAAGTTGGATGTAGCCTGATTGAGGCGGTCACCTAGGAGAGCATGCTCGCATTCTACTTTTCGCCCATGTGCGAATGAGCGAAAAAGGTCTTCCTGCCGGGCCCGACAAAATTTGCGAGCGCTGATCCCGAAATTCGCCTTGGCTGCTCGGCTCGTCGACGCGGTCACACCCGAGGATCTGGTGGGGAACTGGAGAGCGTGGCTGCTTGGTAGCGGCCCCTTCCTCCGTCGCACTCGAGCGGCGCTGGACGGGCGCACTGCTGCCAGCACCGCGGTCGAGCCACTCGGCCATTTCAGCGCCATCTGATATCAGGCGAAGCTAAGTGTCTGCCGCGCAAGGAGACACCGGCCTGCATCGGGCGATTTGTTAGTGTTTTGTTCTCGTGCACGGCCTGTTAGGATCACGCTAGGTATACGGGGATGACGCGGTCAGAAGGGGAGGGCTATGTCGACCAAGCAGCTACTCGCCCTTCTGAGCTCGCACGTCGATGGTGACGACGAGCAGGTTCTCTCCATCGCGCTGCAGGTGGCCGCCCAAGAAGCGCGGCAGGGCCGGACCGACGAAGCCGAGCAGCTGAAGCGGCTTGTGAAGAAGGCTCGCGATCAGCAGCGGATCGGGCGACCTGTGTCAGGGCAAACGCCGATCCCGATGGCCCGCCCACGTGGTGAGCTTCAGGGCCTCGTCGAGAGCACCTACCCCAAGGTGACGTTGGCGAGCATGGTGCTGGCTGACAGTGCGCGCGCTCGGCTGAGCCGCATCGTGCGGCAGCAGCAGGAGCGCGCCGCTCTTCGTGAGCACGGTCAGACACCGCCCGCTCACATCCTCCTCGTGGGGCCGCCTGGCACCGGCAAGACGATGACGGCCGCAGCTTTGGCCGGTGAGCTGAGGCTCCCACTCTTCACCGTTCGCCTGGAGTCCGTGTTCAGCCGCTTCTTAGGTGAAACAGCCGCGAAGCTAAGGGTCTTGTTCGACCAGGTGGCTCAGACCCGCGGGGTCTACCTCCTCGATGAGTTCGACGCTCTTGGGGCTCGGCGTGGCGAGCCGAACGACGTCGGTGAGATCCGCCGCGTGCTCAACTCCGTGCTGACCTTCATGGAGGAGCCGAACGCGACTGACAGCCTCGTGCTAGCAGCGACTAATCATGTCGAGATCCTCGACGAAGCCCTTGCGCGCAGGTTCGAGGAGGTGATCGAGTATGGACTACCTGATCCAGCCGCAGCCAAGAGCCTGCTGGAGCGTCGCCTGGGTCGTTACAAACTGAATGCGAAGTCCTGGTCGACCCTCAAACCAGCCTATGAAGGGCTGAGCCAGGCCGAGCTTGTCCGGGCGGCGGATGCCGTTATTCGCGACGCCATTCTCGAAGGCACTCTCACCGTGGAAACCGCTGCATTGCGCTCGGCCCTTCAAGATCGACAGACTCTCAGGGGCAAATTTAGGCGAGCTTCAACCTCTTAGCATCGAATATTGTTTTCATACAAATATAGGGACATACGTTATAGGAATTTAATTTGATGGCTGATGATAGTTACAGCGCTCGAGATCTACAGCACATTGCAATCGGAAAATTTAGAGAAACTTTCAAATTCAAACCGCCGACGAGAGAGCAAAATCGAGAGCCTCTTCGTTCCGACTACGCCGCGCACGCCGCTTCGCTCATCGACCAGCTTGCCGCCGCAATGGCGAGCTTGCCCTCGGGCGGCGGCCCTAGGCTTCAAATCGCTAATCTCAAACCCGGCGCGCTTGTTGAGATAGCAACGAGAGCGCCCGACGAGAAATCTCGCACGAAGGCGGCTAAGGTGCCGTCTGGATTGGACTTTCTCAAGCAGGGGATCGTGATCCTGCGGACTGAGCGCCGCGATGATCGCACGGAACATGCTGTGTGGTTCGTGCCGGACGATGCACAGGCGTTCTTGGAGAACCGCATCAAGCAATACGGCCGCGACCCTGGTAATCGGGAGCGACCTGACGTCGAGAAGTTCGAGCTCATTGAGAGTTTGGACGCAGCAGCACCCGCGCTGCTCTTTACAGGTGCCGTCGACTTCTCTGCCCCGGACACCTTCTGGTGGGAGCTGTGGGTGCGCGGACAAAAGCCTCTGGTGGCCAGCCTCGCCGCACATGCCCGCGCTGCCAACTTCGACGTCCACCCCGACACGCTCGAGTTCCCGGACACGACCGTGCTCTACGTCCATGCCACCGTCGCCGCGCTCCTCGTATTTGCGAGCCAAGTCCCCGGTGCGATCACCGAAGTTCGCCGCGCGATGGGCACGATTGAGCCCTTTCTGGACCAGCGAGACGGGAAGATCGGGCAGCACGACTTCGTCGAAGACCTAGTCGGCCGTGTCACTCCACCGCCCACTGAAGCCCCGACCGTCTGCGTGCTCGACACCGGGGTCAGTGCCGCTCATCCGCTGCTGGCGCCCGGCCTGCAAGGAGCGTGGGCCTACAACGAAGTCTGGGGCGTCGATGATCACCATCGGCATGGTGGTCATGGCACCGGCTTAGTCGGCTTGGCGCTCTATGGTGATCTTGAGTTGCTGATGAACAGCGCCGCGCCGGTGGTGCTGGCCCACAGCGCGGAGTCGATGAAGCTCCTTCCGCCGCCCGGCATTCCTGAGACGCCACCGCGAAGCTGGGGGATCTTCACCCAAGGCGCTGTTGCCTCCGCGGAGATCGAGCGGCCGGGCATCCTGCGCAGCTTCTGCTTGGCGAACTCCGCGACCTACTTCCCGCCGAGCCGTCCCTCGAGCTGGAGCGGAGCGCTCGATCAGATCGCGGCCGGCGTCATGAGGGGCGAGGTCGGTGACAATGGGCCTGACAATAACCGCTTGAGGCGGTTGATCCTCGTAGCGACCGGGAACGTGCAGCCCGGTCACCGCACTGAGGTCGAGGCTTTGCAGCCCCTCGAGGACCCTGCCCAGAGCTGGAACGCGCTTACGGTCGGCGGCTTCACCCGCAAGGACACGCCGCCGAAGCATCCACGCGGTTTGACGCCGGTCGTGCCGGCGAACCACCGCAGCCCGTTCAGCCTCGGCTCCCACGCGCTCCCCTACGACCTGACACCCATCAAGCCCGAGGTATTGTTCGAGGCCGGCAACATGGTCGCTGATGCCTCTGGTCACTGTGACGGGCACGATAGCGTAGCCCTGTTGACCACCGGGTCCGATGTCATCGCGGGGCCGCTGATGCCGTTCTGGGCAACGAGCGCCGCCGTGGGTATGGCCGGCAACTTCGCCGGGCGCTTGCAGGCCGCGCTCCCGGACCTTTGGCCCGAAACGCACCGCGCTCTCACGGTCGACTCTGCGACATGGCCACAGCCGATCCGGGCCAAGCTGATTGGCACCGGTGCTCACTGGAAAACCGGCACCAAGCGGCAGAAGCAGCGGCTCTTGCGCGAGTTCGGCTACGGCGTGCCGGATTTGGAACGCGCAGTCATGTCATCACGCAACGACGTGACTTTGATCGCCCAGGCCGAGATCCAGCCTTTCGCCCTCAACGAGGATCGGAACGGCGCCGTCTTCAACGAGATGCACTTCTACAAGCTGCCTTGGCCCCGCTTGGCCTTGCAGACACTTGAGAACGAGATCGTCACCATGAAGGTGACCCTGTCCTACTTCATAGAACCCAATCTGAGCGGAAAGGCCGCCACCCGGCCCGACACCTACCGCTCCTACGGGTTACGCTTCGCCATGAAAAAGCGCAGCGACAGTGAGCCGAGTTTCCGCGCCCGGATCAACGCCAGCCAGGCGAAGGATGGCACGGTCAGCCAGCAGGAGAGAGACGACTGGCTATTGGGATCTAAAGCCGTCGAAGCGGGCTCGCTCCATTGCGACCTATGGAGAGGCTACGCGGTCGATCTTGCAGGACACGACGGCCTCGCCGTCTATCCCGTCGGTGGCTGGTGGAAGTCGCATCTGGGTCAGAAGCGCATGAACTCTAAGGGCCGCTACGCGCTCGTAGTATCCATCTCAGCACCAGGTCAGACTGTCGATCTTCATGCCGAGGTGACTACTCTTGTCGAAGCAGCGACCGTAGAGGTGCCAGTGGCCTAGAGATATCTGTGCCAATGTCCTGTGAAGACAAGCTCTGCACTGTCGTAGCCGGCAATGCAGAGACACAGGTCGACAGACATAGATTTGTAGCGTGATTATATATCTTGGATAAGGTGAGAAATCTATTTATTCTTCGGCGGCAGTCCAACTGCCTTTCGTGCTCTGTCTCCAAGCTGCATATTCTCGCCGACCCAATCTCGCAGTTGATCTATGATAGCCTCATTTTCTTTGGATTGACCAGGAAGTTCGCTATTCCTATGCCACACCAAGTAGGTATGCAGCGCGGACCCGTTTCTTATGTATCCGCCAAAACTACCCGCATGTTTATGCTTGTCTGTAAAGAATGCCAAATTCATCGTGCGAAACGCTTTGCGGGTTTCCTTATTTTCTCCGACATGAAAGTGCTTCAAATAGAGGCGCTCTAAGAAAAAATCGGCATCAATCATCCAGGCCGGTGCTTTTTTCCCCTTTTTTATGGTATACTGGTCCTGGTTTCTGTATCTGAATAAATTTTCGGAAAGAACATTATTATTATTCATTGTTTTTCTAAGATGCAAGCACGTAAAATCCAGAGCATGAAGAACTGGACCATTAATATGCAAGCCTTCAAATGCATAGCGATTATCAGGTGATCCAAAAACATTCATATAGTCGACATAGTGCTCAATACTTTTTCCATTCCACATCTCCCTGCCGCGTGCAGTGGTCTTAGGTATTTTCAACTTTTTAGGTAGATCGTCCACGCCAGTAAGATGTCTGACTCTTGCAAAGAGTGATTTTAAGTTATGCCCATAATTTTCAACAGACTCTCCTCTAAATAATATTGCCGCTTTTAGGTATTTTTCTATCGCTTGTGCGCCAGACCAATAGAACGTATGGAAGAGCCCATTTTGAAATCCCCAGCGGGCCGTAACATAATCTTGATCCGCTATGTTAACAAACATACGAAGAGCAAGTTCAATTTTTCGTTCCTCAAGACTCATTTCTAGTGGTGTTCTTCGCATAGAGAATGGAATGTGGAAATCTTCCAAATCTTGCGGTTTTGTCCCTACGGCGGTTTTGCCCTGATCTGTCATGATGCGCATCACTTTTATTGAGAACGCTAGATTTTCTTATTTGTATTGCACTGATTTCTGCGATTATACCAACGTTTAGCTCGAACGGGCTAGCACGCGCTGCACCTGCGTAGCGGACCATGACGCTCCGCCGCGTGCCGTTGGGATGCCGTGGTCATTGAGGCCGGCCGCAATCTCTCGCAGCGATAAGGCCCCCAGAGAACGCACATCCTTGATGGTCTCGACTAGATCGAGCGCCTTCGCATCGGCGCTGCGTGTGCGAGCCGCTCGTCCGCGCTCGCGGCCACATCCTGGCGCTGCAAGTTCGCTGGGGTGCCAAGTTTCTTCCCCCGTGACTTTGCAGCGGCCAAGGCTTTACGGGTCCGGTCTCCGATGAGACCGGCTTCGAGCTCGGCCACAGCGACCATCTGCTGGAGCATGAACCGACCGGTCGGACCCTCGATCTGCGGCAGGTCGCAGAAGCGCACCTCAACACCAGCCTCAAGAAGCCTGGACAGGAAGGCCACGGAGCGGGTGAGACGCGAGACGTTGGCGACGATCAGCGTAGCGCCCCTGATCCGACACTGCGTAAGCGCCTTGATCAGCTCCGGCCAATCTGAGGAACGGCCGCTCTCGATCTCGATGAACTCGCCGGCGAGGCTCCAGGATCCGCCATTCAGGAAGGCACGCACCGTCTCCTGCTGAGCTTCGAACCCCAGGCCAGAGCGGCCCTGTCGGTCGGTCGAGACCCGGTAGTGGGCGACGAACTTGCCTTGGTTCATGCGCCAGACCGCGCCCCGCTCCGTATGTCACACTCTGTCGAACGAACGTCTAACAGAGTGATACACCGGCATCGAGCTTGAGCGTGTGAGCCCATTCGGTCATCACGGTTCGGCGAAGGGACAACCGAAGAATGAAGCGCCAGCTCGCTGCTCTCGCCATGCTTGTGGCCCTACCTGTATCCCCTGCCATCACCTCCACAGCGAGTGCCTTGGAGTTCAAGCCCGGCACCAGAGACGCGAAAGTGGTCCAGATCACCGTCGTCAACGTCATGGCGCACTTCGCCTGCCCGAACATCGAGCCAGACAGCGCCGGCGTAGAGGCGGCGATGAAGGAGTTCGGCATCACGGACAACGACTTGGTGGACAAGCGCTACGGGCCGGATATCAACGAGCTGACTGCGTCCTACGGCAAGGACATGGCTGCCGCCTGTCGCGCGATCGAGACTGGCTTCGGCCCCAACGGCGATCAGATTCGCGGCCTTGTTCGGCCCAGGGCGGTGCCGAAAAAGCCGGTCGAAGGCTCTTTCCCGGCTGGCTCGGCCGAGAGCAAGGCGGCCCTGCTTGTCGCCACCAGCACCTTCGTGAACAACCACTGCTCGAGCTTGGCGGTCGACGACGAGATCAGCGCCGCAGCCCTAAGCGCCCTCCATGTCAGCCACGACGCCTTATACAGCCCGGCGTTCGCCCTCGACGCCTACCAGAAGGTGCAGGCCTACGAGGGCGACCCACACGGCTGTGACCTGGCGTGGAAGCGCTACGGCATGGACGGCGAAGTGACCCCTCGCGTCCTCACCAAAAAGCGCTGATCCGAGCAAGGACGATTTCGAGCATGCGAGCCTTCACCGTCGCTCTCACACTAGTCGCGGCGCTCGCCACCCCGGCGTGCGCGATGCAGTCGAAGCCTGGCTCTCGCGAGGAGAAGCTCGTCCAGTTCACCGTTGCGACCTTCATGGCTGACAACATCTGCCCGAACGTCATCGTGAACGCGCCGGTCGCGGAGGCGACGCTGAAGGGCTTGGGCTGGACGGACGCCCTCAAGTCCGACCCGATCCTGCGGGCGGACGTGAACGAGCTCCTCACAAGCAGCCGCGAGCACCAAGACGCCGCCTGCCGCGACATCGAGACGAACTACGGTCCCAACGGCAAGCTCGTCCGCGACCTGGTCAAGCCGCGCGAGGACAAGAGGTTTCTCGGTGGCCGCTTCCCGATCGGCTCGCCCGAGGATAGGGCCGCCTCGATCCGCGGCGCGACGATCTACGTCCACCGATCCTGCCCGGCCCTCGACGTCGACAGGAGCGCCGCCTGGAACGCCCTCATCGGGCTCGGGATCAAGAAGGAGGCCCTCTACGACGACTCAATGGATGCCGATATCAACATGCGGATCCGCGTCTATAGCGCCAACCCGGACGGGTGCGGCCTCGCCTGGAAGCACTACGGCGAGCACGGCGACGTCCTCCCCAATCTCCTCACCCACAAGCGCTGATACGAGCAAGGGAGCATTCGACAATGCGCGCACTCGCCCTTGCTCTCATGCTGGCCGCCTGCCCAGCGGCGGCAGAGGAGGCAATTAACGGCACCCTCCCTGCTGACCCTGTAAAGCGCGTCGCGTTACTCGCGGGCGCGGCCGCCTTCGTAGAGTCGAACTGCCAGACGCTCCGGCCGGATTGGAAGGCTGTGCAGATCGCCGTAGCCGCCAACAACTTCCACGCTGACGCCCTCGGCAAGCCTCCGCTCGTCGACGAGATCCGGCGGGAAGTCGCCACTTGGCGCTTCACGAACGCGAACCTCTCCTGCGAGACGATCGAGGCGCTGTTCGGGCCAAACGGGGCGTCCATCGAGGGCTTAGTCGTCCGGGGGCGCTGAGCGGCTCTGCGTCGCGGTGGCCGAGCCCTCAAACGCCGCGGCGCCGCCGTGTCCCGGAGCCTCGTCCGCGTCCTTCATGTTCCGGGACCTCTCCACCCCGGGACCATCCTCCCCCGGAAGCAGATCCACGTCACGCTTTCCGTTCCGTCTAATACTCCTTCAAGGTGTATTAAACTTATGGAAAGCGTGACGAGAACCAGAAGCAGGCCCCGGCTCATAAGGCGTGCCGCCGGATGTGTGGGGAGGTCAGGCAGCGGCTGTCCCTGCTCCAGACTGGGTCCGGGTCTGCGAGGCAGTGCCGGCGGCATCCCGGCCATCACGACCGCGCTCTCGATATCGGCGAGACCGGGCGCGCGACAGCGCCCGCTTATGCGCGGCCACAGGGTCATCGCCGTAGAGCTTGACCGACGTGGTCTGGGCGATCGCGGATGCGTTCGCACACCGGTCGACCAGCGGGCAGGTCGCACAAAGCGGGAGCGCGCGGTCCACGGCAACCGGCAGTCCGAAGCAGGACGGTAGCAGCTGGACGAGCGGAAGCAGGTCCGGCTGCACGGGCACGGCAGTCCTGCTGACCGCCTCCCGCGCCATCTGCACCACCCGGGCACCATAGACGGCTTCGGCCTGCTCAACGCTCACGAGGCGGTCGATGTCGATGTAGCTCCCGAGAGCGTGCTTCAAGTTCGACCGCTTTTTGGCGACCTCGAGCACGTGCCGCTGATGATTGAGCTGGTGCGGGAGGCCCAGGAAGTTCTCGGGTCGATAATGCGCCAGCGCCGAGACCGCCTGGCGGCCAGCCAGCTCCTCCTCCCACTTGGTCTCGACCGCGGTGAGGCAGTCGGGCTTGTTCCAGAGCTGTCCGGGACGGGGGACGCGCTTCCACTTCCCACGACGCAACGCCGCCTCCATCGTCGTGAAGATGAAGAAGCGGTAGCGCACGCCCAGCGTGTCGGCGCAGACACGCGCGTTCCAGAACGTGCTGAACTCCCGGCGGTCTGCGAACAGCCCCTCCTTGGCCGTTCCGCGCTTCAAATCGGCCGTGGCCGCGTCGAAGTCACTCCTCCACTTGGCGCGGAAGACGACCTTGTAGTCCTCCACAAACTGCAAGGTCGCGTCGAGTGGCGACATGAAACGGTAGTCAAACCATTTCCTCATCGACAGATCGCGCTCGACGCGCCAATCCTCCGGACGCATGTGCTTGGCCGCACGGATCATGTCGGCCGTCCTGTTCTTGAGGCTCGACCGGTCCAGGAGTTCGTCAGGCATGCGGAGGCGATCAGATGAGACAATCATCTGTTGGGTCCTTCTTCGTGGTGCTGCGTTGCCACCGTTCGGTGTCTCGCTCTCTATAGCGAGTCGGCCCCGGGATTTTTTGAGCTACGCAGCACCAGACCTACGCCACCGCACTCCGGTTCAGCGCCTCGATCACCTCGAACAGCCGGCTTGTCTTGGCGTCGTCGAAGACCTGCTCCGGTCCCTGGGGCGCTACGTCCGTGAAGGGGCTCTCATAGAGCAGGCCAGGCTCCATCACGCCTTGGGCGGTGAGGTGATCGACAACGAGGCCAACGAACTCGATCTGCTCGCGCGTCGCCGTTCCGCTAGCGAGAAACTCGGCGAACGCGCCGTTGACCGCTTGCCTCTCGAGACCGACTAGCGACCGCACGAAACGGCCAAATCCGGCACTCGCTTCACGCGCGCGTTCGATAGCCTCAGCGTCACCGATTCCGGCATCCACCAGCATCTTCTCCAGCTCAGCGAGATCGGTGGGCGTGAGCGCCTTTCCATGTCGGAGCCGGCTGAGCGCTATATGGTCCTCGTGCTTCTTCAGGAAGGCTCGCGCCTTGGCCTTGAAGCGCACGAAGTCGACCTCGCCGACCTGCGGCAGGTCATGGGCGACCCCCTCCCCGATCTCGTCGGCGAAGTCGGAGTAGACGATCGCGCGCTTGCGCGTCTCGATGTGCTGAATGAGGTCGCGGAGCCGGATCCGGACGAGCTCAAGCAGCGGGACGGTCACACCCTCCCACCACGGATCGGTCTGGATCTCCTCGATCAGCGCCGCCTGCGCCGCGATGCCGGGGATGGCGCTCTGCTCCTCAAGTGCGGAGGCGATTTCGAGGAGTTGCTTCCTGAGCGTGGCGAAGCGCTTCGAGCCTCTCAGCAGCGCGAGCTGGAGCGAGAACATCAAGAGGTCGAACCGCTTCGCCTCCTCGGTCCCGTGACGCTTGGCGGTCGGTAACGGCGCGACCTGCTCGACGAGCTCGTCGCGGGCCTCCGCGTCGATGGCGATCCAGGCGGCGAGGTTGAGATACTTCTCCACCACCCGCCGGCGCTGCCGGACGACGAAATTGTCGAGGTTCATGCCGGCGATGGTCTCGCGCAGTTGCGCGACCGCGTCGGCGCGGACCTCCTCCTCGGTCGGCGGCGCAGGCACGCCGGAATCATACGGCGCCGGATCCTCGGCGAAGCCCGGGGCCTTCGCCAGCTTGTCGTCGAGCGCCCGCACCAGATCGAGCCGCGCCGCGAACAGGCGCTCGGACAGGGACGCCGCGGCGCCCGGGTCCTTCATCTCGGGGTCAGCCCCAAAGAATTCGAGGTTCCCACAATAATCGAACACGCGGAAGAACGTCTTGTCGTCCGCAGGCGCGAACAGGTCGGGGCAGAGCCGCGTGCCGCGGCCCATCATCTGCCAGAACTTAGTCTTGGAACGCACCGCCTTGAAGAACACGAGATTGACAACCTCCGGCACGTCGATGCCGGTGTCGAGCATGTCGACCGAGATCGCGATATGCGGCACCTTGGTCTTCTCCGAAAAGTCGTCGATCAGGCTCTGGGCGTAGTCAGTCTTGTAGGTGACGACGCGGGCGAAGTGCCCGGCATAGTGCGGATAGGCCGCGTTGAAGCGCTTCTCGATGAACTCGGCATGATCCTGGTTCTTAGCAAACACGATCGTCTTGCCCAGCCGGTCGCCGCCCTCGACCTTCACGCCCTTCTTCATGAAGTGCGCGATGACGTGATCGACCGTGTCCACGTTGAACAGCCGCTTATTGACCTCGGCCGCTTCGACGCTGTCGGGGATCTCGTCCTCGCCCCACTCCAGCATGTCCCACTGGGTCTTCTCGTCCTCGGAGAGCTCGTCGTAGCGTAAGCCGGAGCGAATGATCTTCAACGGCACCGAGATCGCCTCGGGGGGCACGAGATGGCCGTCGCGCACAGCCTCGTCGAGTGAGTAGGCGTCGGTCGGCACGCCGTCCTCGAGGTCGAACAGCGCATATGTGTCGTGGTCGACATCCTCGCGCGGCGTCGCGGTCAGGCCGACGAGCAGGCTGTCGAAGTAGTCGAAGATCGCCCGGTAGCGCTGGTAGACGGAGCGGTGCGCCTCATCGATCACCACGAGGTCGAAATGGCCGGGCCCGAAGCTCCGTTTCCCCTGCGCCTTGCCGTCGATCAGGTTCATCATCGTCGGATAGGTCGAGAGGAAGACCCGCCCCTCGGCCGTCTTCTCGGTCACAAGGTTGACGGGCGCCGAATCCGGCAGGTGCGTCTTGAAAGCGTTCGCGGCCTGCCGCACGAGGCTGACGCGATCGGCGAGGAACAGCACCCGCTTCACCCAGCCGGCGCGCATCAGCAGGTCGACCAGCGCGATCACGGTGCGCGTCTTGCCCGAGCCGGTCGCCATGACGAGCAGGCCCTTGCGCTCGGATTGGTCGTCAAAACTCTTGGCGAGGGCACGGATGGCGCGCTGCTGGTAAGGGCGCCCGGCAATCTTGGCGCTGAGCTTGGTCTCGGCCAGCACCTTCCGGCTCGTGCGCCGCTGGATCACCAGTTCCAGCTCGTCGCGCTTGTAGAAGCCGCCGATCTCGCGGGGCGGGTAGTGGAGATCGTCCCAGATCCAATGCTCGTAGCCGTTGGAGAGGAAGATCACCGGTCGCTGGCCGAACCGCGCTTGCAGCGCGTCGGCATAGAGCTTTGCCTGCTGCCGCCCCTTCTGGGCGCTGTGCTTGGTCGCCTTGGCCTCGACGAGGCCGAGCGGCTTGCCGTCGAGGCCCCACAGCACATAGTCGACGAAGCCGACACCGCTCTCCGACGGCATGCCCGCGACCTCAAACTCGGTGTCCTCCCCACGGTCCAGTGCCCAGCCGGCTTCCTTCAGCAGGAGGTCGATGAAGCGGTCACGGGTCTCGGCCTCACCGTAATCGTGCGTGTCCGGGACGGCCGCGTTCGCCTTGCGCGCGGCCGCTACCTCGGTGCGCAGGCGCGTCAGCTCCGCGTCGAGCTCCGTCCGGCTGACGAGGAGTGCCGTGAGTTCGCCGTCCTTGGCATCCAGGTCCTTCTGCTGCTTCTGGAGTTGCGCGAAGGCCCGGCGGACAACATCGTCCCTGCGGGTCAGCTGGCTCGCATCGAAGGCGAGCCCGTTCGCCGGGCGCTGGCCCCGAGCATAGGTGCGTGCGAACCAGAAGCAGACGTGGAACAGCTCCTTCACGGCGCCCGCAGCGTCGCCGGCCGAGATCACCTTCTCCTCATGCACCGCGCGATTGCGCAGGGTGTTGATGTATTTCGCCTTGGCGAACACCGCGGGGCCGGCGAGGCGCTTGAAGCTCGGCTCATGCAGGAGCGCGGCGATGTTGTCCTGATAGGGCAGGCTCAAGCCGGGATCGTTGCGAAACGCCCATTTGACTGCGACCTCCACCGTCTTGCCGGCAAAGAATGCCCCCGCCGTGGCCGAGGCCAGCGCCTGCCGCTCCGCCTCGACCGCCGCCTCATGGACATGTGGGAATTCCGGGAGGAGGAAGGCGAAGTTGGACATGACGTCAGGCTGACCTTCCCCAGAAGGAAATTAAGTTGCAGGTCGCACTCTGTGGAGGCTTGCAATCGAGCCAGTCGCAAAAAGGCCGGGCTTGCTCACAGTTGACCAGAAAATGCGCGATGTCGGAGAGAGGTAAAAAGTTCAAGCATTGCTTCATCTGCTCGACCTGCTTGTCTCTGCGAAATAGCGAGACGTTCAACCTCGAACGAAAATTTCCTTTGCAGCGCTAGCGGAGGAAGCAGAACGGGAAAACGAGATAGCTGCGCCTTATTGATCGACGCTATTCCTGTTGTTTGCTTAGCAGAACGTAGAAAGTATTTTTTACCGTATTCGCTTCCAACAAGGAAATTTAAATAAAGGGGGTCGATTTCATTGGCGTTAACTCGAACACGAAAAATGTGATTTTGGTGGATCACTTCTGGCAATTCGTCTCGCCAAACTGTTCCCCTTCCAAGCTTATCGGGGTCGCCGCCTTCGGTCAAAACAAGATCTCCGGACTTCAGGCGGAACCGGTCAATCTCCTCTTCGCTTGCGTCGATGGTCTTGACGTTAGTCAGATCGAGCGCACGATCTTGAACGTTTGCTACCGCTAGATATGGGACTGTGCGAAGCGCGGTCGAGGGTTCTTTCCGTCCCTTCGTGATGCCAGAGCCAATTTCGGCGACGTCGGACAGCGGACTCGTCCGGTTCCAGCGGCCAGGGTTTGCTTGCGGATCGCCAAACATCTCCAGGAACAGAGATTGCGGTATGCTGCGGACGAGTTCGATGATGCGTTTGCGCTTGCGGTGCAACGCGTCCGCCTTGTCAAGAAGGGCCGCAATCCGCCGCTGCTCATTTAGCGGCGGGAGGGGAATTCTTAGTTCTCTCAGGTTGTCGACTGAAAAATTATCGACAGTTGTCGCACGAGCCCACTTAAGCACGATCGGTTCGGCCGCCTTTAAGATATGAGCTATGTAGTCAGGATGCGATTCTGGCGAACATATGAGCGCCTTTATGTCTTGATTGATTGCTACTGGCCGCCGAGTGAGCCCGACGGGCAGTGTATGCTTCAAAATTCCGGATCGATTTACAACAAGTATAGAGTTGACCGGAATTAAATTGGTCGAGCTCTCTCGTATCGCTGCCCCTGTAATATTGTCCTCGGCGCTATATATTTCCCATCTTTTCATGTCTTTGGGAGATACCCAGGGTATATCACCGCCCCAAAATTCAGGCTTCGCCTTCGATGGCGTGCCACCGCCTTTGATAGTGACGACATCACCGAGGGCGACGGTAATCATCAAAGCATTGCCTCCAGCTCGTCGAGCCCTTCCGCAATTTCCTGTTCCAGCGCCTTCAACTCCGCGACGATTTCCTTCGGCGCCCGGTGCTTCGTCGCCGCGTGCACCACTTCCTTGTAGCGGTTGATCGAGAGGTCGTAATCGGCCGCCGCGATCTCGGCCTTGGGCACACAGAAGCTCTGCTCGGTCCGCGCCCGCGCCCGCTCTGTCCGCGCCCGCTCAGCCCAGCGCGCGGCGGCGTCCGGCAGGTTGTTCTTCGCGGCCTCGTCGTCCGTCAGCTTGAAGCCGGCGACGGTCCTGGCATCCTTGCCGGGGACCACGCCGAGCCTGTCCACCAGCAGCAGGGCGTTGCGCTTGTCATCGAGCGAAAAACCGTCGGCCTTCAGGTCGTAGAACCACACGAAGTCCGTGCCGCCGGAATCTGTTTTGGTGAAGAGGAGGATCGCGGTCGAGACGCCGGCATAGGGCCGGAACACGCCCGAGGGCAGCTTCACGATGCCGTCGAGCCGGTGGTCCTCCACCAGCATCCTGCGGATCGCCTTGTGCGCCGTAGAGGAGCCGAACAGCACACCGTCCGGCACGATGACAGCCGCGCGGCCGCCGGGCTTCAGGAGTTTGAGGAACAGCGCGAGGAAGAGCAGCTCGGTCTTCTTCGTCTTGACGATCTTCTGAAGGTCCTTGGCCGTGGTCTCGTAGTCGAGCGAGCCGGCAAAGGGCGGGTTGGCGAGCACGAGGGAGTAGCGGTTGGCATCGCCGCCATGCTCCTCGGCCAACGAGTCCTTGTAGCGGATGTCCGGCCGGTCGACACCGTGCAGCAGCATGTTCATCGAGCCGATGCGCAGCATCGTGCCGTCGAAGTCGAAACCGTGGAACATGCCCTCGTGAAAGTGGCGCCGCAGCTTTTCGTCGCGAAAAATTTCGGGGTGGTTGTCGCGCAGATACTCGCCCGCGCCGACGAGGAAGCCGCAGGTGCCCGAGGCTGGATCGCAGATCACATCCTTCGGGCCGGGCGCCGTCATTGCCACCATCAGCTCGATGATGTGCCGCGGCGTGCGGAACTGGCCGTTCTGGCCCGCGCTCGCGATCTTCCCGAGCATGTATTCGTAGAGGTCGCCCTTGGTGTCGCGGTCCTCCATTGGGATGTCAGCCAGGAGATCGACCACCTTCGCCAACAGCCCCGGCGTTGGGATCGTGAAGCGCGCGTCCTTCATGTGCGCCGCGTGCGCCGTGTCGACGCCCGCCATGGTGCGGATGAACGGGAAGACGTGGTCGGCGACGATCTCGAACATCTGCGCCGGCGCCCGGTTGCGGAACCGCGACCAGCGCATCTCTTCGTAAGCGAGGCCGCCCGCCTTGCCGATGTCGTCCTTCCCCTCGGGGAAGATCCGCCGCTCCATCGGCTTGCCCAGGCGGTTCGCCTTGTTCTCCTCGCGGGTATGCGCGTCGTCGAGACCGCGGATGAACAGCAGATAGGTGATCTGCTCGATAACCTCGAGCGGGTTGGCGATGCCGCCCGACCAGAAGGCGTTCCAGACCGTGTCGATCTTGTTGCGCAGTTCGCCCGTGAGCATGCCGATCCTCCTGGCGCCGCTTGTGTCACGGGCGTCCGCGAGGCGGCAATCGGCAGATCCGGCTGCGGGGTGATTTCTGCTTAAGGTTGCACCCGCGTGACACCGGGCGCGTATCCGATCCGCTAGATCAAAGCAGGGATGGGGAGCGGGAGAGCCGATGGCTGCAGGTCGCGTTACCGGGCGCCTCATCAAGCTGTTCATCACTGGCGACGACCCGCGCTCGCTGCGCACGGTGGAGCTCGACAACTGGTGGGGCATGGCCGTGATGGGCCGGCGGTCCTACTTCAAGAAGGCGCTCGCTCGCGAGGAGCTGTCGCGTTCCTGCATCTATCTGCTCATCCGCAGCGCTGGCAGTGACGATCTCCCTGAGGTTTACGTCGGTGAGAGCGACGATTTCGTCCAGCGCTATGCAGCGTCGCCGTTCCCGATCGCCTTCGACAGCTTCGTCGTGTTCACCAACAAGGACGACAACCTGACCCGCGCCCACGTGAAGTGGCTCGAGCGTGAGGTTTGGGAGCTGCTCAGTCGGGCCGAGGGCAGGGTGCAACTCGCCAATCGCTCGACGCCGACTGGATCAAAGCTGCCCGAAGCCGAGACTGCTAGCATGGGCACGTTCCTCGGCAACATGATCTACGTGCTGGAGGCCCTGGGCTTTGCGTTCTTCGAGGAGCCGAGCGGGGTGGCGGCAGAGTCTCTGGGGGAGGCGGTCGCACACGCGATGGCCGAAGTGTCGCAGAGCTTCTTTACGAGCGCGCAGCCTCGAAGTGACAGTCACAAGGCCTACCTCGACATGCTTGGCGACGGCTATGTGCTACGCGCCGGCTCGCTTATTAGCGCAAATGCCACAGACAGCTTGCCAGCTAATGTTGGCAAACTTCGCGAACAACTCCTCGCGGAGAATGCCCTCGTGCCGCACGATGGTTGCATGCGCCTGACCAAGGATATCGCTTTCACGAGTCCATCTCCGGCCTCCGCGCTCGTGAAGGGGCGGAGTTCGACCGGACACGGCGACTGGATCCGGACCACAGATCGCAAGCGCTTAGGCGACGTGCTGCGTGAGCGATGATTTCTTTTGCGGACCATGCTGATCAAATGTTGATCAAGGCGCGTTCTTGGGGATGCCCGAAAAATCTCGCATATTTCTTGAGGTTGCCCCAAGATTTCCGCACCGCCGACTCCCAAAATACGACAGACAAGGCATTCAGAAATTATGTATAAGATTGATAAAGAGGCTAATCGCATAATTGCACTAGAGGCGCCTACCTTTTCGGAACTCGGATTTAAGGAGCGGAGCAATATACAGGAATGGATTGCTAACCAGCCAGATGTGTTGGGGGAAGAGTTGCTTATAATTCAGAAGGAGTTTTCCGGCTTCTCTGATACGAATGAGCGCCTTGATTTGCTTGCTTTGGACAAAGACGGTGCATTAGTTCTCATTGAGAACAAGCTTGATGATGCGGGCCGTGACGTTACTTGGCAGGCTCTCAAATATGCGTCTTACTGCTCCCGGTTGTCTCGAGATGATATTAGGCGAATATTTCAGGATTATCTCATGAAGATCTCAAGCTCGGATAGCGCCGACGATAAGATATGTGAATTCTTCGAAGTTGAAAATATTGATGAGCTCGCCCTAAACAAAGGCGTGACGCAGCGAATCATACTCGTTGCAGCAAAGTTTCGTAAAGAAGTCACATCGACAGTCATGTGGCTGATGAATTTCAAAATAAGACTTCAATGTTTTAGAACTCAGGCCTATCGGTTTGGGGATAATTTGTTTTTGAGCGTCGAGCAGATAATCCCGACCAAAGACGCCGAAGAATTCATGGTTGGACTTGCCACAAAAGCGTTGGATGAGGTGGGTGACGCTGAGGCAGAGAAAGGACGTCATTCCCTACGTAGAGAATTTTGGGGTCGACTAATTAAGAAGATGAATTCTCTATCGCCGCTTTATGCCTCTGTTAGTCCGCAAAGATATAGCTGGATCTCTGCGTCTTCGGGAGTGCGAGGTCTCGGTTTGAATTTCGTCGCAACGGAAACCTGCGGTAGAGTTGAACTTTATATCGACCGGGGCGAAAAGGCTATGAATGAACTTATTTACGACGATCTTCTTGAAGCGAAATCTGTCATAGAGGCTGACTTTGGTCAGTCTTTGGAATGGCAGCGCCTTGAGGACAAACGGGCTTGTAGGTTGAGGTTCGAAGTGGCGGCTAATGTCTTCGATCGCGAAAGCTGGCCTGTTCTGACCGAGAAATTGAGCGACGCCATGAACAGGCTGGACAAGGCGTTGAAGGGTCCTCTTGTAAAGATAAAAGAAAAATTAAAGGCGGGAACGTTTGGGCATGCAGACGCTTCTGTGGAATAGCTATGTCTGACCATATCGACATCGCGAGCTGTGCACAGCCCAATAATCGACTGAATGATTGATTGGATGGGGCGTTCATTATAGTCTTTCTATATTTGATGATGTCGTGCTAGTATTCTTGTTTGTTCGATAAATAGCGATAGCTTGGATGCGAGATGCAATTCGACAGGAAATTTCACGAAAAAGCTGCAAGTGACATCAGTATCGTAGGCTTCGACTCTGCTTGGACCGACAACCCAAAAGCGCCCGGTGCTCTGTGTATAATCCGTATGAACCTAGCAGGCGAACGCTGGCTCGTGCCGCCGCACCTTGTATCCTTCGATGAAGCGCTGGGCGAAATCAGGGCTAACACCGCTCCTCTGCGGATCATCGCCATTGATCAGCCGACGATTGTGCCGAACGCCTTTGGCATGCGTCCCGTCGATCGTGTCGCAGCTTCGCTGATCTCCTGGCTTGGCGGTGGTGTGCAGCCGGCCAACCGCTCGAAAATCGGGATGTTTGACGATGCTGCACCGATCTGGCGCTTCAAGGAGCAGCTCGGGGCTGTCGAAGATCCCGAAACATCCCGCAAGGCAACGGCTGGGCTGTTCCTAATGGAAGTGTTCCCGGCCCTTGCGCTGCCATCTCTTGATCCAGTCTTTTGCGGACGGCTACTCGGACCACGTTACAACCCGGCCCGGCGCAAGACCTTCACTCTAACCGGTTGGCACGGGGTTATCGGGGCGGTGCGTCGTCTTGCTGACCTAGAGGCTGTCGCAGGGCTGTCGGAATGGGCTGACGAACTCGCTCAGATATCCACCCCTCGGAAAGCCGATCAGGATCGACTCGATGCTGTTCTCTGCGCCCTGATTGGACTGCACTGGCTTGCGGCGCCTCGAGATGCCTCAATCATGATCGGCGATCGCGCGACAGGCTACATGATTGCGCCCGCAAATCCCGACGTGCGAACGCGCCTTTCCGTTGCTGCGGCGGCATGCGGCGTATCCATCGACGTCGATCTCGGTCTGACAATGGACTAAGGCGGTTACCAACGGCGCGCCTTGAACGTGGTTTCGTCGCCGTTGTGGAACGCGATCTCGCCATGGATCTCGGCCGGCCCGTCCATCTCGGCCCAACCGTCGCCCCGGACCTCCGTGCCCTCGTCGGAGCCATGAAACTCAAAGCCGACATCGGTCTGGCTGTAGGCGCAGTTCAGGGATGCGACGATGGTCCCAAAGCGAAACTCGCTCCTGACACCCGGCTGTTCGAAGGCGATGAAGGCAGGTTCAACGAGATCTAGATAGTCATTGTCCCATGTGCCGGTCTCGGTGATGCGCCACTTGCCGCGCAGCCTATCTCGGATCCCGCTCATGCGAGGACCTCATCCCGGATCCGGAGGCCAACCTTGACCGAAGGAACAACGCGAAGTCGCGAAGAGATGCTCGCATGCTACCGCCCGATCCGCGCCTCAATCCAGGCTGCGCTCCTCGAAGCCGTGAAGCAGTGCAAGAAGCCGGATCTCGACCGGGCCGCCAAGCACCTCGATCTGATCGATGAGGAACAGCTCAACGACGAAGCGAACTTCGCCATGCTCTGTGATGTCGCGCTGTTCGAGCCCAATCAGCGCGGGCGCCGCGTCATGGACGCCTTTCTCCAAAAGCATGTCGAGACCCTAAGCCCAACCGCTCGCGAAATGGTCCGCAAGCTTGCCGCGGCGTTCTTCTCGATCTTCCGCGTCGCCGACTGGCACGAAGCCGGCGGCGTCTGGCTGGACGACCTTCTCAAGCCCGCCGGCGCATCTGGCTGATGGACGAGGGCCTGGAGGCTTCTGCATCCGAAGGTCTTGTGATCGCCATGCGCGTGTTCGACGCCGGTCCGTTTTACGCAGGCTTTGGCATCGTCGTGCAACCGGATGCGGAGGCAGTCACGCTCTGCGTTGAGGCTGCCGCTCACGGGCAGCCGTTGCCGGTCCGGCACTCGCTTGCCGCTGCCCTCTACGGCGATGCGATAGCCGAAGCATCACTGATTCCGATCTCAAGCGCGGACGTGATGGCTATTCTCGCTACGATGAACGATGGGGCCAATCCACCGTCTCGGAGATCAAAGCGGGCGCGACCGAAGCGGTCCCTCTGATATCGACGCCGTGATCACAGCAGCGCCAGCTTCGAGACGGTGCAGTCATGAAGCCCGCGCGCAGGTTCCCGGCTCAGTGGAGCGCTTGGCCTGACGGATGACCTCCTCCGGCGTCGGCGGATTGGCCGGATGGTAGGAGAGGCAGAGCGGCGTGCGCAGCTTAGCTGGCCGTCCGGAGCCCTCGGTGGCGAAGTAGAACTCCCCTGCCGCCAGCTTGCCGATGTCGGCGGCCGCGCCTCCGTTCGCCGCCAGGATCTCCTGGGCGGCCGCGATCGTCGCGGGCGCGCTCTGTCGCCCGAAGAACTGCGTGGTGCAGTTGGAGACGACCTGGTTGTGGATGCCGCGCGGCACCTGCGTCGCCACGATCATCCCGAGCCCATACTTGCGGCCCTGGGCCACGAGCTTGATGCCGCTTCCGAGACTCGGCGACGCCCTCTGGGCCGGCAGGAACGTCTGCGCCTCGTCGACGACGTAGAGCATGCCGCGCGGGGACGGGTTCTTCTTGATCCAGCCGAACAGCGTCATCTGGAGCCGGTTCACGAAATCCTCGCGGGCCGCGTCCGATGCGAGACCCGACAGGTTGATCACCGAGATGCGGGTGCGCGCCGGGTCGCGCCCGAAGAACAGGTGCCGCGGGTCAAGCACCGTGCCCTCCACCTTCAGGAGCGGGTTCGTGGCGATCGCGGCGTGGAGCTGGTCAGCCATGCCGAGCCCGAGCTTGGCGGCGCTGCCGATCTGGCTGATCCCGTCGGGCAGGTCTGCCAGCAGCGCCATGAAGGCTGCGAGGTTACCGCCGCCGCGCTCCGCGAAGCAGCGCAGCGAATCGGCTAGCACCCCACGCTGGAGGTTGGTCTTGGCCCCAGCAAGCGGCCCGAGGGTCTCGGCCGCCATCTCGATCGCTTGCTGGCGCTCGTCCCGGTCCTCCCCCAGCTCCGCGAAGTCGGGCAGGACCGAGAGGAACAGCGGGTTGCCGGCATGGACGCCCGGGGTCCAGATCACAACCTCGACCCGCTCGGCGTAGAGCGCCGCCTTGCGATCGTCTTCCGGGGCAAAGCCCCGCGGCCGCTCGGGCCATCGATCACCCAGTCGGGATAGATCGTTATTGGGGTCGATTACGATGGCTGGGATTCCCGCCAGCGCGGCCTCCTCAACAAGGCGCCGCAGCAGCACGGTCTTACCGGAACCGGAGCCGGCGATGATCGCAGTGTGGCGGGGCAGAAGGCGCAGCGGCAGGCTCACGCCAGGCGCATCAGGGCTAAGGCGATGTCCGACTGGTATCGCAACCACTTCAGCATCCGGCGCCAATTGCCTGGGGGTGCGCTGATCAGGCTGGACAGTCTTTCCTGCTTCAGCATGAGCCGCTTTGGGCGAAGCGGGTTCTTTCGCGACAGCGAAGCTCTCGGCGGCTGCCTGACCTTCGAGGACTGGCGAGCGAACTGGAGGCGCGGGCCTTTCGCCGGCAACGTGAGCCGTTCCCTGAGCTTGCCCGACCTTCGCCGCATGGGCGAGGCCCGCATCCCGGAAGAACGCCGTGTTCACGAGCGGCTGCTCGGCACGGATCCAACGTTCGAACCGATCGGATGCGCCATCTTCCTGCGCTCGCGAGTGGAGTTCGCGCAGTGCGACGAAGACGCGGAGATCCGCATCTGAGGGGTCGATTGAAAGGCCCCCGGCCGCCGTGAACGCGTCGACGAGCTGCTTCGTCTTGGCTCCGCCTGGCATAGGCCCACGGCGGATCAGCAGCAATTCCCGGTCGGGGATGCGCGCCGAGATGCCGGAGGCTGTGAGCGCCGCCCGGAGGCGGGCCTGGAAAGCAATGGCGTTCTGGTGCTGCAGCGCTCGGTAGCAGACGTGCCGCTCGCGGTCGTTCTCGTCCCGGTGGATGTAGATCAGCCTCCCGTGGAGCGGCGGGATCCTTTGGTCGGGCTCGCCCTTGCTGGCAACGTCAAGTGTGTCGTCCGGATCGTCCTCCAGAGCGTAGAGGTCGAAGGTGTCGCGCAGCAGCTGGCCGAGCCAGGTATCATCATCGCTGCGGATGCCCGCGGTGTCGGCCTCTCGACACGCGGCTGCGAGGTCGAACTCGGCGTCCTGGGGCAAGTCTTCCTGAGGCGCACCGGCCGCGCTGAGACTGTCACAAACCGAGACCGCGCCCTCCGCAAGGCAGCGGCGGCGGAAGGCGTCGCAGCGCATCAGCAGAGTGCGGGGCATCATACCTGCAGCCGCCGCGTCGGCGAGGGCGCGCTCGCTGAACGGCCAAGTTGGGAACTGGGGCACGTAGCCGGCATCTGCGTAGGCTGGCTCGAGACGACTGGCCACGAGAGCGGCAGCCGCAGCCCGCTCGTTCATGCCCACGAGGCCTGTCGCCTCCGCGAAGCGGTCCAGCATCGGCCGGAGACCCCGGGCCCCAAGCCGCGCCCAGGATTCCTGGAGGCACGTCACCGCCGTCATGCTGCGATCGCAGACGATGTTGACCTCCAGGAGCCCCGCGGCCAGCACCTCGGCGAGACCCGCCTCTGCGTCGATCCCGTCCTCGGCCGCGAGCCGTCCAGTCTCGATGACCCCGTCAATCTGGTCGAGGCGATGAGCGTCGGCCCGCTCAGCGCCATGATCCAGCACATGCCACGCACGAGTTCGACGGGAGCCGGTGGCGGCGTCTTGAAGCCCAGGGCGGCCCGCTCCGTAGGGTCGGCGTCGTAGCCCTGCAGCCAGGCATGGGCGAGCCCGACAACGGCGAGATCCTGTGAGCGCAGGAGGCATAGCGCGCGGAAGACGTCGAGGTGCTTGAGCGCCCGGCCGGCATCGACGCTCATCAGCGCCCGGACCAGCACGTCGACGATCCGGCGCGCGTCCATGTTCGGGGTGTTGAACGCAGCCTCGACCTGCGCCTCGACCCGGAAGCGGCGCGCCACGCCGGCGAGCACGGCATCCGATTGCCGCCGCCCATCCGGCATCGTCTGAAGCAGGGCGGTCACGAAGCTCAGGGCCGCGCTGCGCCAGAAATCCGTCAGCCCGAGCACGTCGAGAGGCACGAACCACGCACCCGTGCGCCAGGCCTCGCGCCGGAGCTGTCCGACGAGGTGGGTCTTGCCGATCCCGGATTGGCCGACGAGCACGCGGCCCAGGGCACGGTCGGCCGGCTGACGCGCCTTGCGGTGCAGATCGGCGACGATGTCCGGGACGAGCCGCTCGTTCGGGCCGCCGGTCGGCGTCGTATCGATCCAGATGCTGTCGAGCGTGCGCACCCAGTCGAAATCGACCCGGCGCAGGGCGTCGAGGGCATCGGTCATGATTGGATCCAGAGGATATGGAAGGGTTCGCCCGCGGGGCTGAACGCCGCCTCGCGCTCGGCGGCATCGAGCGACTTGGGATCGCTGAACTGGCTCAGCCGCGCGGTCCTGTCGCCACGCAGGATCGCGGCAAGTCCAGCATCGACGGTCGCACGGTTGAGATCGCCGAGGTGGGTCCGGAGGGCGCTGAGGCGGACGGCCCTGGCCCTCTCTCCGCCGGTCAGGGCGAGATAGGCTGCCTCGATGCGCGCCCGAAGCTGTTTGGGTCCGGGCTTCCGCGGTCCCTTGGCAGCCGGCTTGCGCGCACGCGGGGCGCGCACCACCGATGCCGGCTCTTCGGGAGCGGTCCCAACGAGATCGGCGAGCGTCCGGCCTGTCGTGGCCAGATCGACCTGGAGACGTTCCAGCCAGTCCTGCAGCACCCGGAAGCCCGGCGGCAGGGGCTCGCGCATATGCGCACCCGCCCAGTTCCAGCCCCCGTCCGTGACGGTCAAGCGCAGCGAGCGCCCCTCCCGCACGGCCTCGAGGTAGCGGCCCGCGATCAGGGCTTCCCGATCTGCTTTATCGATGCGCGGCGTGATCGCGCTCTGCAGGGCGCTCCCATGCCGGCCGAGCAGGCACCACAAGATCAGCGCCTGCTTCGGCGTCGGCGTCACGCTCATCGACTCAACCCTCCTGCGAACCGCGCCGGAGGCGGACGACGGTCCGGATCTTCTCGATCGCCAAGGGAAGGTCGGCCGCGACCTGTTCGTTGGTCAAGCGCAGGACGAGGTAGCCCGCCGTCAGCAACTCGTAGTCCCGGTGGCGATCGTTGCCGAACTTGGGTTCAGCCCGGTGCTCGGGTCCGTCGAGTTCGACGACGATGCGGTGCTCGCGGCAGAGCAGGTCGACGCGGGGCCTCGCACCCCAGGCGCCCACCGGCACGGGTGCATTGCAGACAAACAGGCCCCTGAGGTCGGCATCTTGTGCCAATGCGTCCGCGACCTGCCGCTCGACAACGCTCGCGTGGTGCGCCCCAATTGGCGCGATGAAGCGCGTAGCCGCCGCGCCTTCCGATCGGATGAACTCATAAGCGCCGTAGAGAATGCGATCATAGGGGGCGGTCTCGGGCGGCTCGACGGGCAGCGCTGCGACTACTACGGCGCCCTGCCGGGTGCACCATTCGAGGGCCTCGATCGCGGGGTGCGCGCGCGTTGCCGATGCTGGATCGACCTCCCAGACCAGAACGATGCCGGCGGTATCGATCAATCGGGAGAGCCGGCGGAACTCGACGTCTCGCCCCATTTTGCGGAAGCGCGGCATCAGGCCGAGCTGGGCACGCTTAGATGCCGCCTTCAGCCATGGATCGGCGGTGACCGGGGTAAGAGGCGCACCGCGGCTGCTCCAACGCGGCCAGCTTTCGAGAGCCAACGCGGCGAGGTCGTCGAGAAGCCGGTCGATGAGCGCCTCGGCTGTGAGTTGGCCACCGCTTACGACCAGCAGCGCGCTACGCTCAGTTTCAGCTGAGATGAGGGCGCCGATGACGTCGCGGCCGACGCCAAGGACGACCATACGCTCGCCCTGGCTCAAGCCGGCAAGGCTCCGGCCTAGCTCGTCTGCCATGATCTGCGGCCGGGCCGCAGTGCCGAAGGGGAGGGGCGATAGCAAACAGAGACCGTGCTGCCGGCTCGCCGCAGACGCCTGGGCATCATGCAGCCTTTCGTTGGACCTATTCAGCACAAGCTGGTTGGTCCTGGCTACAGCCTTCACACCTTCAGGTTGTCGCGCTCGGAAATAGGCGTCCGCGGCCAGCGACGAGGCCGAGCTCGAAGTGAGCTACGGGCTTAAGTGGCACCTGCTCTGCGTCGTCAAAACGCACGCGCCGGCCCGCCTACCAATCACGAGGTGCATCCCGATTTAGGGTTTCTGGATGATGGGCGGCGATTCGGTTTTCCACCGCCCCTACGGCCGCCGCGCTATTTCTCGGCTTTCCCCTACAAAGCGAGAACCACAAAGAAACTACAAAGTGCCTAGCAGATGCCAATCTAACTAATTGCTTTTACGGCATAAAATCTGCTGGCGGAGACGGAGGGATTCGAACCCTCGATACCCATTTCTGGGTATGCTCATTTAGCAAACGAGTGCCTTCAGCCGCTCGGCCACGTCTCCGGCGCTCTGGCTCTAGAAGGTCGGATCCGGCGGGTCAACCCGATCCTGGCGGGTGGCGGCCGCGCGGCGGCGCTCGACATGCTTGGCGACGCGCAGATGCCGCGAGATCGCGTAGTTCATCGCCGTCAGGAAGCCGTAGGTACCGCGCACGAAATGGCGGCGGCCGAGATACGCCTTCAGGAAATTGCCCGGCAGCTCAACGAACACCCGCCAAGTCGGAATCACCACGCCCCGCATCTCCAGGTCGTCCGCCTGCTGGTCGGAGTAGCGGTTCAGCTTGTCGAGCTGGTCGCCGAGCGAGCGCACCGAGAAATGGTGGATCATGCCCCTGAGCCGCCCCGGATTCACTCCGGGTTCCAGCGCCACCCGGTCGTGGACCGGCGAGGCGGAGTAGCGGCCCCGGTCCTTCCGGTAGAGCCGGACCGGCGTCAGCGTATAGGCGAGCGGGTGAGGGCGGCCCTCGCCGGGAAAGATCTCCGCGATGCCGATCCGCCATGCCGGCCGGCGCGGCTCGCCCCCGGCCCAGAGGGCCCGGATTTCCCGGACGAGATCCTCCGGCACCACCTCGTCGGCGTCCAGGTTCAGGAGCCAGACGTGCCGGCACTGATCCTCGGCGAAGCGCTTCTGCGGGCCGTAGCCCGGCCACGGATTGTGCAGCACCCGCGCGCCGAGCGATTCTGCGAGGGCCTGCGTGCCGTCGGTGGAGCCCGAATCGACCACCACGAGGTCGTCCGTCAGGTCGCGAACGGCCCGGATCGTCGCGCCGATCCGGTCCGCCTCGTTGTGGGCGATGATGAAGACCGACAGCGGCAGGCACTCGCCGGATCCGGCTGCCGACGCGGATGCGGAACTGCCCGCGGGAGCGCGGCTCACGCCAGCCAGTCCGGCACCCGGTCCAGGGCGATCAGCGCGTCGACGTCGAGGCGCGGACGCACCACCGCTGCCCGGTCCCCCCTTACCAGAACCTCCGGCACCAGGGGACGCGTGTTGTAGGTGCAGGACTGCACCGCGCCGTAGGCGCCGGCGCTCATCACGGCGATCAGGTCGCCGGCCGCTACCGTCGGCATCTCGCGGTTGAGGGCGAGATAGTCGCCGCTCTCGCAGACCGGGCCGACCACGTCGGCGACGAGGCGCGGCGTCTCGGGGCCCGGCTCGATGACCGGGCGCAGGCCGTGATAGGCCTCGTACAGGGTCGGTCGGATCAGGTCGTTCATCGCCGCGTCGACGATCACGAAGGTGCGCCCCTCGCTGTGCTTCACGTAAAGCACCCGCGTCACCAGGATCCCGGCATTGCCGACGATCATCCGGCCGATCTCGAAGACCGGCCGCAGGCCAAGGGGAGCGAAATGCGGCCGCAGGGTCGCCGCCAGCGCGGCCGGATCCGGAGGCGGCGCGTTGTCGTCGCGGTAGGGGATCCCGAGGCCGCCGCCGAAATCGATGTGGCGCAGGGGGTGGCCGGCCGCCATCAGCTCCCGGGCGAGGCCGGCCAGCAGCCGGGCCGCGTCGGCGAAAGGCGCCAGGTCGGTGATCTGGCTGCCGATATGCATGTCGACGCCGTGCACCGCGATCCCCGGCAGGGCGGCCGCGGCGGCGTAGACCGCCGGCGCCCGGGTGATCGGGATGCCGAACTTGTTCTCGTACTTGCCGGTGGAGATCTTGGCATGCGTGCCGGCATCAACATCGGGGTTCACCCGGATCGAGACCGGGGCCTTGAGCCCGAGGCCCATAGCCACCTCGGACAGGACCGCGAGTTCGGGCTCGCTCTCGACGTTGAAGCAGAAGATGCCGGCCTTGAGCGCGGCCTCCATCTCGGCGCGGGACTTACCCACGCCCGAGAACACGATCTTGCCGGGGTCCACCCCGGCCGCCAGTGCCCGATGCAGCTCGCCCCCCGAGACGATGTCCATGCCGGCGCCCCGGGCCGCGAGGGTGCGCAGCACGGCCTGGTTCGAATTCGCCTTCATGGCGAAGCAGACCAGCGCGTCATCGGCCGCGAAGGCCTCCGCGAAGACGCGGTAATGCCGCTCCAGGGTGGCGGTGCTGTAACAGTAGAACGGCGTTCCGACCTCCGCGGCGAGACCGGTCAGGTCAACATCCTCGGCGTGCAGGCGGCCGTCGCGATAGTGGAAATGGTGCATCTCGGCCGTGTCTCGTCGGCGCGCCGGAGCGCGGCCTGTTTCCCGTGAAACATTCCGCCGCAGGCCGGAGGAGCCTACGCTCAAGGCCGGATCCGACCGGGTCACTGGCGCGGGGGGGCACCAGGACGGCGTGCCGGCGGCGCTCGCGCGCGGTGCCGGCCTCAGCCCTCTACAGCAGCGGATCCAGAATGAAAGGCTCCTTCGGCACACGGTAGCCCCGCCGCGCGCCGCGACTGGTCTCCACCGGCGCCTCGGTGCCGCCGGGCGGCACCGCCGCCACGGAGAGTTCGTCGCCGGCACGCACCGAGGCCGCATCCGGCTCCGGGGCGCCGCCGCCGAGCCCGATGGAGACCGGCAGCGTCCGCCGCCCGGTCGCCGCGTCCGGGCCGGTTTGCGCGGCGGCCGGTGCCGCCGTCTGCGGCGGTTCCAGGGCGCCCCGCCGCCCGCAGGCGGAGACCGCCAGGGCCACGAGGCCGGACAAGGCGAGGAGTTTCAGGGCGGGTTTCGACAACATCGCGCGAAGGTCCGGCGGGCTCGGCACCGGCACGCGAGGGCCGGCGGGAGCGCTACCTTAGCCGTTGCCGCGCTCCGGCGCGAGCGCGCGTCCGCCACAGGCCGCTTGGCCCTCGGCCTGCGGGCTCTCGCCCGGAGCCGTCAGCCGCGCCGCTCCCGGGCGCCCTGCGAGCCCTGACGGTTCTTGGCGGGGGCGTTCTGCTCCTGCTCGGCCTCGTAGGCGTCGATCGCCCGGCGGCAGTTCTCGCTGAGCTTCTTCCAGTTCTTCTGGAAGCACGCATCGGTGGCCGGATCGTCGGGGGCCAGATTGCCGCAGTAGGTCAGATAATCGCCGGTGCAGTACTTCTTCAGAGTCTCGTTGCCGCGCTTCGTCTGCTGCGCCGCTGCCGGCAGCGTCAGGACAACGGCCGTCGCGACGGCGAGGACGATCGGCTTCAGGCGCATGGCTATCCGTACCATCTATCGAAGTTGTGAATGCAGAACGCGTCGGCGTTGCGATGATGCCTTTGCGTGGTCGAAACAAGGCAGTCGTCGCAGGTTTTCAGTTCCGTTTCGGCGGCCAAAAGCCCGTCTCGGAGGCGGATCCGCTCACACGCGCTCGGGCTGCGGCATGGGCGCGGCGGCGCGTGGCATCCGGCCTGGACTTGCGAGGGCGTCGGCGACCTCGACGATTCGCCGGCGCAGATCGGCGTTCTCGCGCTCGATGCCGGCCTGCCGGTCCGGCTGCCGGTCGGCCAGAGCCAGAGCCAGAGCCTCCTCGGCCGCCTTCAGGCTCGCGCGCAGATCGTCGCGTTCGGCTGCCAGCGTTGCAGCGTCCGGGGTCGTGGCGTCCGGGGTCGCCGCCGGGGCAGCAGCCTGCCGAAGCGCCAGGAGGCTGTCGAGCAGGTCGGCATGGGCATCTTCGAGAGTCTGGAGGGTGGCCAGGCTCGCGCTTCCGTCCTCGCGGGCAGCCGCCAATTCGGCCTCGAGCTCCCGGGCCTTGGACTGGACCTGAGCGATCTCGGCATCGCGGGCCGCGACGTCGCGCGCCAGGGCGGCGACCCGCATCGTCCCGGCCCCGATCGCCGCCATATCGGCCTGCCGCCGCGCCTCGACGGTCTCGACCCGGCGCTCCAGGCGGCGCTGCTGAACGGCGAATTGCGCGCGCAGGAAATCGCGTTCCGCGGCGATCTCGGCCGGCGACAGGGGCAGGCGCGCCTCGGCCCGGCGCCGCTCCAGGCGCGCGGCACGCGCGTTCAGGGCCGGCAGCAGCAGGAGGCCGCACAGGCTCGCCGCCAGGAAACCCAGCGCGAAGATCATCACCGTTTCGATCACGAGGGTGCAGCCCGCGCATCCGGCCGGAAGACCCGACCCAGTCCCATTCTAGCCCAGGTTGGCCGCGGGGGTGAAATCCTGCGGCACCCGTCAATCAGAACGCGTTCCGGATCAGAACGGGTTCCAGGTCGGCTCACGGGTGAACTTCAGATAGCCGACATTGATCCCGAGGCGCGCACCGACGCCGCTGCGGATCGGCACGACGATGATCCGGTCGTTGACCACCGCGGTCATCCCGAAACCGCCCACGAGATAGGCCGAGCCGTCGACGCCGGCGAAGCGGCGGTACAGGTCGCGCACGTTGGGCAGGTTGTAGACCAGCATCATGGTGCGGGCGCCGTCGCCGCCGACGTCGAAGCCGAGGGACGGGCCCTGCCAGTAGATGCGCCGCTTGCCGGCATTGCGGGTGTAGAGGGTGCCCTCGCCGTAGCGGACGCCCGCCACCACGGCGCCGCCGCCCTCCTGGCCGAGGATGTAGCCGTTGGGCTCGCCCCAGCGCCGGCCCGCCTCCTCGACGGTGAGCGCGAGGCCGCGCGACACGGTGCCGAAGAACCGGTGGCCCGATTCCACGATCTCGCCGGGTCGGAAGGTCTCGGGCGTGTCGAGATCCTCGCCCGCCGCCAGGGCCATCCCTGCGGTGCCAAGGCTGGCGAGGGGGGAACCCAGCGCCAGACCGAGGCCCGCGCGCAGGAGGGTGCGGCGGTCGGTGCCGCGATCGTCTCGTGCCGTCATCGTTGCTTCCTCGCCCGGTTCGATTAACGGTTCGTGCGATGGACCTGTGCCGCGCTCGTCCCGCCGCGTCGGCGGCCCGAACCGGACAGGGCACCGCCATCCATCCGGTCCCTCGTCCTGCGGACCCGGGTGGATGAGTCGGACCAGCTTCTGAGGGAATCCGCAAGATGTGGTTAACGCGCCCTGAACCCGCATCCGGCGCGGCGCGTGGACCGCGGCCGGGGCGCGCGATCATGACGGGTGCGGCACTGGTGACGACGCTGGCGGCCATGCTGGCCCCTTGGCTGGCCCCTTGGCCGGGGGGCGGCTCCGGCCTCGCAGCGGCTGAGGTCGCTCTGCCGTCCCGGACGCGGATCGAGCTTCTGACGCTCAACGGCTTCGATCCGGTCAGCTACTTCCTGGAGGGCGGGCCGGAGGCCGGGACGGCGCGGTTCGAGCTGTCCTGGGACGGCCGGGTCTGGCGCTTCTCCAGTGGTGCCAACCGCGAGGCCTTCCGGGACGATCCGCCGGCCTACGCCCCGCGCCTCGGCGGTTACGATGCCGCCGGGATCCTGGAGGGCCGGCTGGTGGATGCCGATCCGCTGGTCTTCGCAGTGATCGGCGAGCGCCTCTACCTGTTCCGGAATTCCGAACGGCGGGCCCGGTTCCTGGCGGAGCCCGGACTGGCCCGGCAGGCCGAGGCGGCCTGGCCGGGCCTGCGGGCCCTGCAGGACGTCCCGCCTACCGATGCGCCGCGCTGAGCGGTGCCGTCGCCCTGCCGTCCGCGCAGGTCGGCAGCGCGAGGTGCGGCGCCAGGGCCGGATCGCCCAGGGCCGCGAAGGGCCCGTTGCGGTGGTCGGGCCCGTGCTGGCCGTAGCGGATCGGGCCGCCCCCGGGCACCACCACGCAGCCTCCCGCCGCCGCGACGATGTGGTCCCCCGCGGCGGTGTCCCATTCCATGGTCGGGCCGCAGCGCACGTAGATATCCGCCTCGCCGGCGGCGATCAGGGCGAACTTCAAGGCCGAGCCGACCTGCCGCGTCTCCGCGATGGGCAGCGCCGCGAGGCAGGTGGCGGTCTCGGAATCGCCGTGCCGCCGGCTGCCCAGGGCGACGAGGCCCGCCGCCGGTACCGGCCGCGCATGAACCGGCCGCCCGGCCCCCGGTCGATCCGCAACGACGGGGGCCTCCAGCGTCGCCGCCCCCGCCCACCAGACCCGGCCGAGTCCCGGGGCCGCCAGCGCGGCGGCCACCGGGCGGGCGCCGGACACCAGCGCGATGTTGACCGAGTAGTCCGGCGTCCCGGCGAGGAAGTCGCGGGTGCCGTCCAGGGGATCGACGAGGAAGAAGAGATCGGCCGGGCGCGCGGTGTCACCCTGGGCGCGCTCCTCGGCCACGACCGTGATGCCCGGGAAGCGCTCGGTGAGGGCAGCGACGATCAGGTCCTCCGCCTCGATGTCGGCGGCGCTCGACGGTGAGCCGTCCGGCTTCAGGGCGTGGGGGCAGGGGCCCCGGTGATACCGGCGCAGGATCGCGCCCGCCGCGCAGGCGATCTCGGCGAGCGCTGCGGCAATCCGCTCGCGCTCCGGCCCCGAGATCGTTGCCGCGCCCGTCATGATCCCTCCCGAGGCTGCCCTGAATGCCCGAGCAGGGGACGAATGTCGACGGCTTTCGGCACGGGGTGCTTCGTCACCTGCGCTCCGGCGGTCCGTCGACAGGGCGCGGCCGCACACGCCGCCGGATCCGCGCCAGCAGCGCCTGGCTCCGGCGGCGATGGCGCCGCAGCTCCGCCGCCAGGCTGCGCGCGTCCGGGAGGCCCACGGCCTTGGCGATCTGCCGGGAAGCGGTCTCGGACGGCTCCGCGGCGGGATCGGTCATCACGAGGCGCTGCCACTGATAGACGGCGTCGAGGAACCCGTAGGTCTCGGCGAGGGGCTCGCCCGCCGCCGCGGGCAGGACGCCGCGCGCCGCCGCCTCCCGGAAGAGGGTCTCCGCATCGAGGCCGATGCAGCCGGGCCAGTCATGGGCTTGGCTCAGCACGATGGCCTGGGCCAGGAAATCGAGGTCGAACAGCGCGCCCGGCGCGAGCTTCAGGTCGAAGGGGCCGGCATGGCCCCGCTCCTGGGCGACCAGCGCCCGCATCGCGCCCGCCTCGGCGCAGACGGCGGCCGCCGCGCGCGGCTGCCGGAGCACCGCGGCGATCTCGGCCGTGACGGCGGCCGCCAGGGTGGCGTCGCCGGCCACGACCCGGGCGCGGGCCAGCGCCATGTGCTCCCAGGGCTCCGCCTCGCCGCGGTGATAGGCCGAGAAGCCGCTGAGCTGCACCGCTGGCGGGCTGTGGCTGCCGTAGGGCCGCAGCCGCAGGTCGACCGCGTAGAGCCGCCCGCGTCGCGTCGCCGTGGTGAGCGCCGCGAAGACCCGCTGCGCCAGCCGATTGTAGGCCACCACGGCGTCGAGCGGGCGCCGGCCGTCGCTCGTGCGGTTCTCCGGGTCGAAATCGTATAGGAAGACGAGGTCGAGGTCGGATTCGGCGCTGAGCTGCCGGGAACCGAGGCGGCCCAGGGCCAGGATGCAGCAGCGTCCCTGCGGCACCGCCCCGTGGTCCAGGGCGAACCGGCGCTCCTCCGCTTCCAGGCTCAGCGCCACCGTCGCCTCGGCGATCGCCGTGTAGGCCTCACCGGCCTGGCGCGGGGTGAGGATGCCCGACAGGAGGCGGGCCCCGGTGACGAAGGTCATCTGCCGCGTGGCGTCTCGGCAGCGGTCGAGGCTCTCCTCGTGGCTCGCCGGCTGTCCCAGGAGCGCCCGGTACTGCGCGCGGACCTGGTCGGGATCCGTGGTCGGCGTCACGAAATCGGCGTCGAGCACGGTGTCGAGGACGTGCGGGCTCAGGCCCACCGTGTCGGCGAGGCGCGGCGCCGTCCCCAGGATGTCGGCGAAGAGCAGGCGCAGGCGCTCGTGCGAGCGCAGGATGGCGAGGAGTTCCGCCACCGCGGGCATCCGCGCGAAGGCCCGGTCAAGGGCGAGCAGCGCCGCGTCCGGGTCGGCGGTCCCGCCGAGGGCCCGCAACAGGGCCGGGAGAACCTCGGCGAGGATCTCCCGGGCCCGGCCGGTCCGCAGGGCCGGGCGGCGCCCGAGATGCCAGCCCTGGACGGTCCCCCAGGCCAGGGGCGGATCCCGGAACCCGAAGGCGCCGAGCCGCGCCAGCGTCTCGGGATCCGGCTCGCTCTCACCGAAGACCAGGGCGGCCCCGTCCGCGCCGGCCTCCGATCCGGCCTCGAACAGGAGAGCGTAATGCGCCTGGACGCGGCCGGCATGGTGGAGCAGGGCCGCCTCGAAGGCTGGCAGGTCGGGGAAGCCCGCGAACAGGGCCAGCGCGGTCAGCGCCTCGGTCCCGGTGGGCAGGCGCTGCGTCTGCTCGTCCCGGATCATCTGGATCCGGTGCTCGAGGGTGCGCAGGAACGCGTAGGCCGCACTCAGCTCGTCCCGGGCCTGCCCGTCGATCCAGCCCTCCGCGACGAGTTCGGCGAGCATCGCGACGGTGCGGCGGCCCCGCAGGGCGGGCTTGCGGCCGCCGAAGACGAGCTGCTGGGTCTGGACGAAGAACTCGATCTCCCGGATGCCGCCGCGGCCGATCTTGATGTCGTGGCCGCCGACCGCGATGGTCTCGTGGCCGCGGACCATGTGGATCTGCCGCTTCAGGGCGTGGATCTCGGCGATGGCCGGGAAATCGAAGTGCCGGCGCCAGATGAATGGCGCGAGTTCCGCCAGGAACGCCGCGCCGGCCGGTATGTCGCCGGCGATCGGCCGGGCCTTGATGAAGGCCGCGCGCTCCCAGTTCTGGCCGAGCGTCTGGTAATAGTCGAAGGCGAAGCCGGTGGAGAGCGCCACCGCGGTCGAGCCCGGATCCGGCCGCAGCCGGTAGTCGATGCGGTGGACGTAGCCGTCGGCGGTCCGGTCGGCCAGGAGCTTCACCAGCCCCTGCGCGAGCTTGACGAAGAAGGGCTTCGGATCGCCGCCGGTCGCCGCGGCGGCGGGCTCGGCCTCGTAGAAGACGACGAGGTCGATGTCGCTCGAATAGTTCAGCTCGCAGCCGCCGAGCTTGCCCAGACCCAGGACGATCAGGCCGGACCCGTCCTGCGGCGCCTCCGCATTCGCGGGCCGGTACCGACCGGCCGCGATTCCCTGACGGAGCAGCGCCTCGACCGCCGCGCTCACCGAGGCGTCGGCGAAGGCCGACAGGGCCTGGGTCACCGCGTCGAGGTCCCAGCCGCCGCCGAGATCGGCCAGCGCGACCAGGAGGGCGTGCTCCTCCCGGTTGGCGCGCAGCCGCCGGCCGACCTCGGCCAGGTCGGGCGTCACCCCGCAGGCCGTGCCGACCGCGCGCTGCCGGGCGATGATGGCGTGGCTCGCGGTGTCCGGCGGCTGCTCCAGCAGGGCGACGAGCCGGTCCGGCGACCGGGTGGCCGCCCGCCAGAGGAAGGGCGAGTGGTCCGCGAGGCCGAGGAGCAGGTCCCGGCAGGGTGGCGTCAGGAAGCCGGCCGGGAGGGCCGGGGCGATCTCGGCGAGCCGGGCCTGCGCGGTGGCGGGATCGGCGAGGCGGAGGCGGGGAGCCAGGGCTTCCCGCAGGGTCGGGGCAGGTTGCATCGGGCCTTCCCCGCGTCAGCGTGCCTGCCGGGCGTCGCGCCCGGGGATCCACCGGCTGGCGGCGGCCGATCCGTTCCAAGGATCGATCTCGTGTCTCATGCCGCATCCTCCCTGGCGCGACGGGGCGGCATCATAGCCGATCCGGGCCGCCGCTGTCCGGCCCCGCGCGCCTGACGTCTTGCGCCGGGTTCCGACGCGGAATCGGGAGGCGCCCGGCCCTCCGTCCTGTTCGGTAACGCTTTTCAAAGCCGACCGTGGCGTCTATCCGTGCGGACCGGTCGTCGCCCCCGGTCCGACCCGCAGGCCGTGTGGGATTCCTTCGGGCGACTCGATCGCCGCAGGGGCGGCCGAGAACTGGGCGGCCGAGAATCGGGCGGCCGGGAACCGGCAGCCCCAACCGGGTCCCCGGCCCGCAGACGTCCGCATTTCAGATCCGCCCGCCCGGAGCGCACCATGTCCTCCCCGACCTCGCCCACCCTGAATCTCGACGGCCTCGACCTCGCCGCCCTGCTTTGCTCCCGCGTCTGCCACGACGTGATCAGCCCTGTCGGCGCGATCGTGAACGGGCTCGAGGTCCTGGAGGACGACCAGGACGAATCGATGCGGACCTTCGCTCTGGAGCTGATCGGCAAGAGTGCCCGTCAGGCCTCGGCGCGGCTGAAATTCGCCCGCATCGCCTTCGGGGCCGCGGGCTCGGCCGGTGCCTCGATCGACCTCGCCGACGCCGAGAGCGTGGCTAAGGGCATGTTCTCCGACGAGAAGACCAAGCTGACCTGGAGCGCGCCGCAGGCCCTGTTCCCGAAGAACAAGGTCAAGCTGCTCCTGAACCTCGTGATGGTCGCCACCTCGGCGATTCCCCGGGGCGGCCTGATCGACGTCGTCGTCTCCGGCGATGCCGAGGCGCCCACGCTCGTGCTCAAGGCCAAGGGCTCGCATGCCCGCATCCCGCCCCATGTGGAGGAGTTGATGGCCGGAAGCCCTGAGAGCGGCACCGTCGATGCCCACGGCATCCTGCCGTTCTACGCGGGCCTCGTGGCGCGGGCCGCCGCCATGGATGTGCGATTCGCCATTGAGGGCGATGAAGTGACTATCACCGCCACGCCCACAGTGATCAGCCTGCCTGAAATTCCTGGCGGCGAGGCTTCGGACACGGCGCTGGCCTGAAATTCTGAAAAACCAAAACGCGGGGCCGGGATGGAAACGCTTCCCTAACCCCGCGCCAGTAAGTAGGTTGCGCGAGACCTTCTCCGCGTAACGAGTAGCGACTATGGACGACCTGCTTCGCGAGTTTCTGACCGAGAGCGGGGAGCATCTCGACACGGTCGATGCAGAACTGGTGCGATTCGAGCAAGATCCGAACAACGAGACGATTCTACGGAACATTTTCCGTCTCGTGCACACGATTAAGGGAACCTGCGGATTTCTCGGCCTCCCGCGGCTCGAAGCCTTGGCGCATGCCGCGGAAACCTTGATGGGTCGCTTCCGCGACGGGCTGCCCGCCACCTCGGCTTCCGTCACCCTGATCCTGCTCACGCTGGACCGGCTCAAGGCGATCCTGGCCGATCTGGAAGCCACCGGAACGGAGCCCTCCGGCTCGGATGACGACCTCATCTCCGCCCTGGAGCGCATGTCCGAGGGGCCGCACGAGCCCGTGGCCGCCGCCCCGCCGCCGGAGCCGGTCCTGCCTGATCCGGTGGTCCGCGAACTGAAGCCCGGCGAGGTCTCCCTGGAAGATCTGGAGGCCGCCTTCATGTCCGCCCCGGGGCCGGACGAATCCGATTTCCTCGCGCCGCCGCCCCCCGTGGCTCCGGCTCCGACGCCGGCACCCGCCGCTCCGGCAGCCGTCGCCCCGGCGGCGCCGAAGGCCGAGGTGAAGATCGAAGCGAAGATCGAAGCGAAGGCCGAACCGGTCGAGGCCGAGAAGCCCGAGCCGGCCCGCGTCGAGAAGGTTGAGGGCGCCGAGGGTGAGGCGACCGCCGCCGCCAAGAACCAGACGATCCGGGTGAACGTCGACACGCTCGAGCACCTGATGACCATGGTCTCGGAGCTGGTGCTGACCCGCAACCAGCTCCTCGAGATCGCCCGCCGGCACGAGGATTCGAGCTACAAGGTCCCGCTGCAGCGCCTGTCGCACGTCACCGCCGAGCTGCAGGAAGGCGTCATGAAGACGCGCATGCAGCCGATCGGCAATGCGTGGCAGAAGCTGCCGCGCGTGGTGCGCGACCTCTCGGCCGAACTCGGCAAGCAGATCGACCTCGTGATGGTCGGCAACGAGACCGAGCTCGATCGGCAGGTCCTTGAGGTCATCAAGGACCCGCTGACCCACATGGTCCGCAACTCGGCCGATCACGGCCTCGAATCGACCGCCGAGCGCGTGGCGGCGGGCAAGCCCGCCCGCGGCACGATCCGGCTCGCCGCCTACCACGAGGGCGGCACGATCACGATCGAGATCGCCGACGACGGCAAGGGCCTGAACCTCGCGGCCATCCGCAAGAAGGCGGCGGAGCGCGGGCTCGCCTCCCAGGCCGATATCGAGCGGATGACCGACGCCCAGGTCGCCAAGTTCATCTTCCACGCCGGCTTCTCGACGGCGGCGGCGGTGACCTCGGTCTCGGGCCGCGGCGTCGGCATGGACGTAGTCAAGACCAACATCGAGACCATCGGCGGCCTGATCGACATCGCCACCACGGCGGGTCGCGGCACCACCTTCACCATCAAGATCCCGCTGACGCTGGCCATCGTGGCCGCCCTGATCGTGCGGGCCGGCGAGCATCGCTTCGCCCTGCCGCAGGTGGCCGTGCTGGAACTGGTGCGGGTCGATGCCGGGGCGCAGCGGGTCGAGCACATCAACGGCGCGCCGGTGCTGCGCCTGCGCGAGCGGCTCCTGCCGATCGTCTCGCTCACCGGCCTGCTCGGCCAGTCGAGCCCGGGCGCGGAGACGGACCAGGCGGGCTTCGTGGTGGTCGCCCAGGTCGGGCGCGAGCGCTTCGGCATCCTCGTCGACGAGGTCTTCCACACGGAGGAGATCGTCGTGAAGCCGATGTCGGTGAAGCTGCGGCACATCCCGATGTTTGCCGGCAACACGATCCTCGGCGACGGCGCCGTGGTGCTGATCGTCGATCCCAACGGCGTGGCCCGCCAGGTGGCGCAGGGCGTCCAGGGCAGCGGCGGCCACATCGACTCCGACGCCGACGAGGCGGTGGAGATGGCCGACACCAAGACCACGCTCCTGGTGTTCAAGGGCGGCCAGGGCAGCTTCAAGGCAGTGCCGCTGTCGCTCGTCACCCGCCTCGAGGAGATCGAGTGCGCCAAGGTCGAGTGGCTCGGCGGCCGCGCGCTGATCCAGTACCGCGGGCGCCTGATGCCGCTCGTCCCGGCGGACGCGGCGATCACCATCAAGTCGGAGGGGACGCAGGCCCTGGTGGTGTTCTCCGACGGCGAGCGCGCCATGGGCCTCGTGGTCGACGAGATCGTCGACATCGTCGAGGAGCGCCTCGACATCGAGATCGCGGCCGACCGGTCGGACCTGATCGGCTCGGCGGTCCTGCGGGGCCGGGCGACCGACATCATCAACATCGCCCACTTCCTGCCGCTGGCCTACGACGATTGGGCACGCGGCCTGAAGCGGCCCGAGCAGATCTCCACGATCCTGCTGGTCGACGACTCGGCCTTCTTCCGCGACATGCTGAGCCCGGTGCTGAAGGCGGCGGGCTACCAGGTGATCACGGCGGCGAGCGCGGATGCGGCGCTGGCGGCCCTCCAGTCCGATCCGCAGATCGAGGTGGTGGTCACCGACCTGGAGATGCCGGGCCGCAGCGGCTTCGATCTGGTCGCCGCCATGCGGCGCGCCGAGCCGCGTCTCGCCGGTCTTCCGGTGATCGGCCTCACCGGCGCGATCGGTGCCGACGCGGTGGAACGGGCCCGGTCCCTGGCGATCAGCGATCTCGTGGCGAAGTTCGACCGCAGCGGCCTGATCTCGGCGCTGGCCGAGATCGGCGCCGCTACGGTGTCGAAAGCCGCCTGAGCCTCTGCGCGCCGCCCGCCCCACGCCGATCGCGACGATCGCGACGAACGAATCCGGAGAGTTCCGATGCAGGCTGCCAACGCCAACACCAGCGGCGCCCCCACCAACGGCGTCGAGACCGGCGCCACCGACGACTTCGTCACGGTCTATGTCGGCGAGACGCTGTTCGGGCTGGCGATCGAGCGGGTCCACGACGTCTTCGTGCCCTCGGGCGTGACGCCGGTCCCCCTTGCGCCGGCCGAGATCGTGGGCCTTCTGAACCTGCGCGGCCGGGTCGTGACGGCCATGAGCCTGCGCCGGCGCCTGGGCCTGCCCGACGCGGAGGCCGAGGCGGACGGCACCAAGGCCAGCCCGAAGATGGCGATCGGCCTGGAGCAGGCCGGCGAGACCTTCGCGCTGGTGGTCGACGGCGTCGGCGAGGTGCTCAAGCTCGGGGCCGACAGCCGCGAGGCGGTGCCGATCAACTTGGATCCGCGCTTCCGCGATCTCGCCACCTGCGTCCACCGCCTCGACGGGCGGCTCCTGGTCATCCTCGACGTGGACGCGCTCCTCGGCTTCACGCCCGCCGGCGCCAAGGCGGCTTGAGGGAGAGGTCGATGAAGGCGCCGCACGAGACCACCTGCCTGGTGGTGGACGATTCCGCGGTGATCCGGAAGGTCGCCCGGCGGATCATCGAGGATCTCGGCATGAATGTCAGCGAGGCCGAGGACGGCAGCGCCGCCCTCGAAGCCTGCGCGGCCAGCATGCCCGACGCGATCCTGCTCGACTGGAACATGCCGAACATGGACGGCTACGCGTTCCTCCAGGCCCTGCGCCAGAGCGAGGGCGGGGGCGTGCCGAAGGTCCTGTTCTGCACCACCGAGAACGATGTCGGGGCCATCGCCCGCGCCCTCCGGGCGGGGGCGGACGAGTACATCATGAAGCCCTTCGACCGCGACATCCTGACGGCCAAGCTCGAACAGGTCGGACTCGTCGCCGACGCGGCCTGATCGCAAGCCTCCCGACCCGCGGCCCTAGCCCCGCGATCCTAGCCCCGCGACCCTGCACCCGAGGCAATCATCATGGCCCTGAGTCCCGCGGTTGCCCCGCTGCGTACGCCGCCAACCCAGAGCACGACCTCATCGGCCACCGCGATCCGGGTTCTGGTCGCCGACGATTCCGCCGTGGTGCGCGGCCTCGTGGCCCGCTGGATCGGCGAGGCCGGCTTCGAGCTCGTCGGCACGGCCTCGAATGGGCGGATCGCCCTCGAGCTGATGGCCAAGCACGACCCGGACGTGGTTCTGCTCGACATCGAGATGCCGGAACTCGACGGCACGACCGCGCTGCCGCGCATGCTCGCCATGAGCCCGAGCGTGCAGGTCGTGATGATGTCGACGCTGACGACGCGCAACGCCGACATCTCGCTGAAATGCCTCGCCCTCGGGGCGGTGGACTACATCGCCAAGCCCGAAAGCAGCCGCGGTGTCACCACCTCGGACACGTTCCGGGTCGAGCTGATCGAGCGCGTCCGCGTGTTCGGCTCGGCCCGCACGCGGACCCGGCGCCCGGCCTCCGCTAGTCATGCTCCGGGGCACCATGCCGCGCCCGCGCCCGTGCCCGCGGCCGCCGCGCATCCGGCCCCGGCCACGCCGCGCCCGGCAACCCCGTTCACGCTGCGGCCCAAGGTCCGCAACCGGACCCAGCCCCGGGCCCTGCTGATCGGCTCCTCCACGGGCGGGCCCCGCGCGGTGGGCGAGATGCTGGAGGGTATCGGCGCGGCCGCCCTGCGGCGCCTGCCGGTCCTGATCGTCCAGCACATGCCGCCGATCTTCACGGCGGTCTTCGCCGAGCACCTGTCCACCCGCACCGGGATCCCGGCCGCCGAGGGCAAGGCCGACGAGCGGGTCGAGCCCGGGCGGATCTACGTGGCCCCGGGCGGCCGACACATGGGGCTGGCCGCCGGGGCCGGCGGCCCGATCATCAAGCTCACCGACGGGCCGCCGGTGAATTTCTGCCGCCCCGCGGTCGACGTCCTGTTCAAGGATGCGGCGGTGGTGTTCGGCGCCGCCACCGCAACCGTGATCCTCACCGGCATGGGCTCGGACGGGACCAACGGCGCCCGGGCGCTCACCGAGGCCGGCGGCCCGGTTCTCGCCCAAGACGAGGCCACCAGCACGGTCTGGGGCATGCCGGGCAGCGTCGCGCGGGCCGGGCTCGCCGAGGCTGTGCTGCCGTTGCCCGAACTCGCGACGGCGCTGCGCGCCCTGATCACGGGGCAGCCGGCATGACCGAGCTCGAGTTCGAATTCCTGCGCACCTTCCTGAAGCAGCGCTCCGGCCTCGCGCTGACCCCGGAGAAGCGCTACCTCGTGGAGAGTCGGCTGACCCCGGTCTGCCGCCGCTTCGGCCTCGCCAGCCTCGGTGACCTGATCGGCGCCCTGAAGCTCGGCCAGAACGGGGCGATCGAGCGGGCCGTGGTCGAGGCCATGACCACGAACGAGACCTTCTTCTTCCGCGACCGGATCCCCTTCGACCTGTTCCGCGACACGCTCCTGCCGGACGTGCTGGCGCGCAATGCCGGCCGGCGCCGGCTGCGGATCTGGTGCGCGGCGGCCTCCACCGGGCAGGAGCCGTACTCGCTGGCCATGCTCCTCCAAGAGGCGGCGCCGCGGCTCGCCGGCTGGCAGGTGGAGATCGTCGCCACCGACCTGTCCACCGAGGTGATCGAGAAGGCCAAGCTCGGGCTGTACAGCCATTTCGAGGTTCAGCGCGGCCTGCCGGTGCAGTGGCTGATCAAGTACTTCACGCAGGTCGGCGAGCAGTGGCAGATCGCGCAGAGCCTGCGCAGCATGGTGGATTACCGCCAGCTCAACCTGCTGCACAGCTTCGCCTCGCTGGGCCAGTTCGACGTGATCTACTGCCGCAACGTGCTGATCTACTTCGACGCCCCGACCAAGTCGGACGTCCTGGCGCGGCTCGCGGCGCAGCTCGCCCCGGGGGGCGCGCTCCTGCTGGGCGCCGCCGAGACGGTGATCGGCCTGACCGACAGGCTCTCGCCGAACCCGAAGCACCGCGGCCTCTACGGCCACGCCGAGGCCGTGGCGCGCCCGGCCGAATCGGCGCCGCTGCGCATGGCCGCGAGCCTCTGAGCGGCGCGACCGGGGTTCCCGGTCGCGCCTCGGCTGCCGGACGGTCCCGGCAGCCAGAACCACGACGGGGATCCGGGCGATCCCGGAAACGCGGCTTTAAGAACCGCGTGGGTAATTTGCACACGGACCCGCCGCCGGGCGAATCCGGCTCATCCGTGACCCAAATCCCCTCATGAGTACCGTCTCGTCTACCGCGACGTCGCAGCTCTCCGCGCAGCGATGGTCATCACCTCCGTCACCCAAGACCCAGATTTCCGATACGATCAGCAGCGCGCTGTCGGCCGGCACGATCAGCAGCAGCGACGCCACGGCGCTCACGAGCGCGCTGAGCAGCATCGATTCGAGCCTTTCGTCGGACCGCTCGGCCTCCGGCAGCACCACAACGCAGGCCAAGCTCGCCCCGTCTTCCATGAAGGAGCGGATCGACGGCCTGATTGCCGATCAGGTCAGCAGCGGCAGTCTCACCGCCGACCAGGCCACGGAGCTGAAGAACCTGTTCGCCAGCCACGGCCAGAGCACCCAAAGCGCCGACGCCACCAGCGACGTCGCCGGTCCAGACGGCCCGCCGCCCGGGCCTCCGCCCGGCTCGCTGCCGGGGAACGCTGCATCCGGAGACACCGGAAGCGGGACCTCGTCCTCCACCTCCGTCACGCAGCCGGCGAAGGACCTGCTCTCGACCTTCATCCAGCAACTCCAGAGCAGCCAGTCGGGCAGCGCCAGCTATGGAGCAAGCGGCACCACCAACAGCAGCAGCACCATCTCGGCCCTGCTGGTCGACTTCCGGAGCTGAGCCGGCGCTGCGCGTGCGGTCGGCCGGGGGCGTTCCGCCAGACGCATCGCCCGTCTGCGTGCGGCCGGGGTCGACCCCGGCCGCGCGACGCGGCATCACTCCGCCCTCGCATTCGCGCGACCGGACAGGGTCGGGAGGCACGGCATGGCGGCAGGTTCGGGGACCGGATTGTCCAAGGTCGCGTTCATCGGCACGGGCGGGACGATCGCGTCCCTCGGCCGCGACGCCCTCGACATCCTCGACTACAGCGCCACCGACCGGCGCCTCGAGGCCGGCGCCATCCTGGACGCGGTTCCGGAACTCGCAACCGTGGCCGCCGTGGTGCCGGTGCCGTTCCGGGCGGTCCCGAGCCCGGCGATCGGGTTCGCCGAGTGGCGCGACCTCGTCCGGCTGTGCGAGCGCGTCGCGGCCGAGCACCCGGATCTCTCCGGCATCGTCATCGGGCACGGCACCGCCACCTTGGAGGAGACCGCCTACGCCCTCAGCCTGACCCTGACGATCGACCTGCCGGTGGTGCTGGTCGGTTCGCAGCGGCCGATGAGCGCCCTCTCCACCGATGCCAAGCTGAACCTCGTGGCCGCCATCCGCACGGCCGCGGCGCCGGCCTCCCGCGGACGCGGCGTGCTGGTGGTGCTGAACGATGAGATCCAGGCGGCGCGCGAGGTGACCAAGAGCTCGGTAGCCCGGCTCCAGACGTTCCGGACGCCGGATTTCGGTGTGCTCGGCCAGGTCGACGGTGACAGCGTCCACTATTATCGCCGCTCCGAGCGCGCCCATGCGCCGGGCACGCCCTTCGACATCCGCACTCTGTCCGCGCTGCCGCGGGTCGACATCGCCTATGGGTACGCCGATGCGGACGGCACCGCGGTCCGGGCCTTCCGGTCCGCCGGCGCGCGCGGCCTCGTCTCGGCCGGCCTCGCTCCGGGCATGACACCGCCGGCCGAGGCCGAGGCCCTGGAGGCGGCGGCTGACGCCGGGATCGTGGTGGTGATGTCGACCCGGGCCGGCAGCGGCGTGGTCCCGCTCACCTCCCGGCTGCGCAGCCGCGGCATCCTCAGTGCCGACAACCTCACCCCGCAGAAGGCCCGGATCCTGCTCGCCCTGGCACTGACCGTCACGAGCGAGCCCGAGGCTGTGGCGCGGCTGTTCGCGACCTATTAGGGAGTGCCTCCCCGCCGCGACGTGGCCCCGACGGCTCGCTCGACCCGATCAGGCCCCCGCGGTCCGGCGTGCCGCGCGACGGCCGCCACCGCGAGCCCGTGAGGAGCGCGCGGCTGCGCCGTCAGGCTCGGCGAAGGGGTATCACGCGGGCCGGTCACCGGTCCCGGAAGATCATCCCGCCCCGATCAAGCCCGGGAAGCCCACGGGGCTCCGCCGCGCGCGAAACCGTCGCCGGCCTGTGGGGCGAGTCCTCAACGCGGGCCAAGCGTGCGTTTTGGTCCATGAAGCCGCGCCGCGCCCGGATAGATCGCCGATCGGTTCAGCGCAGTCGTTCCGGGTAGCGTTGCTCCCGGACGACTGTAATCGACAAGGGCTGGATCCGGGGCGGCAGCGATCAGCATTGCCGAAGATGCTCGGAGCCGGCTCCCGCGCGGGGCGTGGCCGTCAACATATCCGCAGAAGATCGCGCTGTCCGCTCCGTCAACGGCCAGGGTGTGAAGCAGGATTATGCCATCGCCCGGCTGTGGTTCGAGAAGGCGGCCGGTGGCGCCGATGCGACGAAGGCCCCCGGCGACATCGCACGCCGCTAGGGCGCTGACCCGGAGCGGGAGCGCGGTCCTGACGCGCATCTGTCATGCCGGTGGACGCGGTCCCAACCGGTTCGGATGCGGCGAGGATGGGCTCGCCCGTTCTTGACCGGGCCCGTCCTCAGGTTTCACAGACCGATGCCCCTGATCGATCCCGCCCGTTCGCTCCTCCTCGTCATCGACGTCCAGGTCCGGCTGATGCCGGCGATCGCCGAGGGGGACGGGGTCATCGCCAATACCGGCCGCCTCGTCGCCGCCGCGCAGTTGCTCGACGTTCCGGTCCTGGTCACCGAGCAGAATGCCGGCGGGCTCGGGCCGACCGTGCCGGCGCTGGCGCCCGAGGCCGGGACGGCCGTCCCGAAGATGAGCTTCGGCGCCACCCGGACGCCGGGTTTCCTCGAGCGACTGCCCGCGGATCGCGATCTCGTGGTCACGGGCTGCGAGGCGCATATCTGCGTGCTGCAGACGGTTCTCGGGCTGCGCGAGGCCGGGCGCCGCGCCTACGTGGTGGCCGATGCCGTCGGCTCGCGGCGGATCGCGAACCGGGAGACGGCGCTCGCCCGCATGGCGGCCCACGGCGCCGAGATCGTCACCACCGAGATGGTGGTGTTCGAGTGGCTCGGCACGGCGCGGCACGAGCGGTTCCGCGACGTCGTCAAGCTCATCAAGTAGCCGTCGGCGCGGATCCCGGCCCTTGTCGCGACGCGCAATTCGCCGAACCGGCATCCGCTTCGGCGGAAGGCGGTCTAGGGACCGTCCAAGGCCGCCCGGGTCTGTGCGTCGGGGCCGATATCGTCGGTGCCGTTCATGCCCAGCACCTCGATCAGGCGCGTCCGGGCGCGGCTGACCCGGCTCTTGATCGTGCCCACGGCGACGCCGCAGATCGCCGCAGCCTCCTCGTAGGTGAAGCTCTGGGCGCCGACCAGGACCAGCGCCTCGCGCTGGGCCGACGGCAGGCGGTTCAGAGCGCTCTGGAACTGCGCCATCTCCATCCGGATCTCCTGCTCGGGGAGGGCGGTCAGGCGCCCGGCATGGACGCCGTCGGCATCCTCCACCTCGCGCTTGCGCTTGCGCTGCTCCGAGTAGAACAGGTTCCGCAGGATCGTGAACAGCCACGCGGTCAGGTTGGTCCCGCGGCGGAAGCTGTTGGCATTGACCCAGGCGCGCACCAGCGTGTCCTGCACGAGGTCGTCCGAGCGGTCGAGATCGTAGGTCAGCGAGAACGCGAAGGCCCGCAGCGCCGGGATCGCTCCCAGCAGGAGGTCGCGCATCTCGGCGTCGACGCCCAGGGGGGCCGGGCCGGATCCGCTCCCCGCGGGAGCGGCTTGCAGCATCAGGGTCATTGCGAGGCCTCCGTGTCGGAGCAGGCGGCGAGATCGTCGAGCAGCGTCCGGAGCCGGTCCGGAATCGGCAGGGCCAGGACGCCGGCATAGTGCAGGCGCAGACCGCGCCCGATTCGGTCTCGCGCCGCGTCGTCGATCGTTCGGCCAGGGCGGCGGTCCGGTCGCGCCGGGCGGGGTGCCGGGCAGGAGGAGGCCGCGGCGACGGTCCCGGCCGGGTCCGGACCCGCTTGGTCGTGCTCGGTCCCTGACATGGTCACGCCCCCTGCCGTCCGCGATGCGGCCCCGAGGGCCCGGCCGTCCGCCGGACCGCTGTCCCGGTCGGTTCGGCGAAGGCGCGTCGCATCGCCTTCCGGCACCGCTGGTAGGAGCGACGGATTTAATCGGCTCTGAACTGCATATTCAGCCAATTTTAATCTTCTAATGGCCCAGCTTATGCGAATTTTCTCAAAGTTACGCGCAGTTACAAATCAGAAATACTTGTTTTTAGCTTGACTGTTCAGACAATCATTCCGCCTGCCTGAACGGAGCATGAGCGGGTCACGGTCCGGGCGCAGGCCGGGCCGTACCTTGGATCGTGGCCTCAGTAAGCCCTGAGCCAGATCCGGAGGTCTGCGAGCCTGACGCTGGCGAGAGCGTTGCTGGACCCGTATCGTCGCGTGTGGAAAGGGTACAGGCGTGCGTGATCTTGGCGGAGGGGATATGCGTCCGTAGACGAATGAAGAAGGTCGTCAGTTCAACCGAAAATTGATTCATGCGGATCTCTTTGAAAGAAATCCAGAAACAGGCCGGTTAACTGGATTTTATGCCCGCTCATCCATAGCTTCAACTTCGCTTTGGAGCTGCGTTCGGACGATGAAGGCTTGGTTCTCGACACTTTCGATCAAGCACCGGCTTGTCGGCGCACTCGGCATCCTCATCGCCGGTCTGCTTCTCGTCGATGGCGTCGGGCTTCATGCGGTCGGCACCCTCGCTGCCGACCAGAGCAGCCTCGGCAGCAACACGCTGCCCAGCGTGCGGTATGCCAGTGAGTTGCGCGGCGACGTCATCGATGTGCGCGTCAGCGTCGTCAACCACATCCTCTACCCCGAAGCCGCGCAGATGCAGGCCGAGGAAGCTGCCTTGTCGCAGAAGACAGAGGCCGTGGCCGCCGCGATGCGCCATTACGCGCCGTTGATCGACACTGCGCGGGAGCGTGAACTGTTCGATGTGTTCGACCGGGAATGGCAACGCTATCTCGCGGCCATCCCCGGCGTGCTGGAACACTCGCGGACCGGCCGCAAGGAACAGGCGCTGCGCGAGAGCCTCATCGGCATCCGTCCCCATATCAAGGCGGCCTCCACGGCTCTCGAGGAGATCGTAGCGCTGGACAATGCCAAGGGGGAGGCGGCGGTCGCGCAAGGAGCAAGCACCGCATCCGGTGCCAAGCGGTTCATGCTTGCGATCGGCGCGGTCGCGCTCGTGCTTGCCACCGTGCTCGGGACAGTGATCGTGCGCAGCATCGCCGCCAGTGTCCACGCCGTGCTGGGGCCGATGCGGCAGCTTGCGGCCGGCGATCTCGCCGTCGCGATCCCGCATCAGGGCGAACGGAACGAGATTGGCCAGATCGCCGACGCCGTCCAGGTGTTCAAGGAGGCGGGAATCGAGGCGCGCCGGCTGGCCGCGCTGCAGGCCGAAGCCGACGCCGCCAAGATGCGCCGCGCCGAACTTCTCGACCGCATCACGCGCGGCTTCGAGAGGGAGGCCGGTGCGCTCACCGATGAACTGACAGAAGCCGCTACGGAGATGGAGGCGACCGCCGCATCGATGACGGAGATCGCGGCGCACACCAACACCCTCGCCGTCAGCGTCTCGGCCGCGGCGGAGCAGACATCGGGCAACGTGCAGCGGGTGGCGAGCGCGACCGAGGAGATGGCGGCCTCCGTTCAGGAGATCAGCGGACAGGTGACGCATTCGGTCGCGATTGCGACCTCGGCCATCGCGCGCGCGCAGGAGACGGGCTGCATCATCCGAGAGTTGTCCGACAGCGCCGAACGGATCGGCGCCGCGGCGGGCCTGATCTCGGGCGTGGCGGGTCAGACCAACCTGCTCGCCCTCAATGCCACCATCGAGGCGGCGCGCGCGGGTGAAGCGGGACGCGGCTTCGCTGTGGTGGCCGCGGAGGTCAAGACGCTGGCCGAGCAGACAGCAAAGGCGACGCAAGAGATCACCGCTCGGATCGATGCGATCCAGTCCGCCACGCGCGACGCGGTCGAGGCGGTGCAGGGCGTGAGCCGCACGATCGACGACATGTCCGGCATCGCCACCCACATCGCGTCGGCGATCGAGGAGCAGGGGGCGGCCACGCGGGAGATTGCGCGGAACGTGCAGGAGGCCGCACACGGGACCCAGCAGGTCACGGGCCATATCGGCTCGGTGCGCGAGGGGGCAAGCGATACAGGATCGGCGGCGACGCAGGTTCTCGGAGCCGCGCGCACCCTTGCGGTGCGGTCCGACGACCTCAGTCGAGCCGTCCGCAGCTTCCTGGACGAGGTTCGTGCAGCTTAGCGACGCGGCCGGGTATGGGAGCCAGCCTGCTGTCGCGGTGCCGGTCCAGCTGGGACCGGCAGGGACCTCTGCGGAATCTTGGCGCTCTCCTGGCGCCGGGATGCCAGTCACCCTGCCTTCCGTCTCCGGGAGGGTGTTTCGGGCTCAGACACCCGAATCCGCCTGGGCCCCTTCGCGGATTGCCGCCCATCCACCCCTGGCGGATCGGCGCGGGTAGCGGATCCGCCATGTCGGCCGACATTCGTCCGCTCCGCCTTGAGGATGCGCAGGGCGAGCCGCCGGCCCAGCTTGTCGGCCCAGCTTGTCGGCCCTTGGCCCCCCGTCATCCGGTCCGACCCGGCGGGCCGTGACCTCAGTGGCTGCCGCCGAGATACGCCGCCCGCACGGCCGGATCGTTGCGCATCTGCTGCGCCGGCCCCTGGAAGCGGATCCGGCCGTTCTCCAGCACGTAGGCGTGGTCGGCGACGCCGAGCGCCGCCATCGCGAACTGCTCGACGAGCAGCATCGTCACCTGCTCGGCCTTGAGGAGGCGGATGATCCGGAACACCTCCTCCACGAGCTTGGGGGCGAGCCCCATCGAGGGCTCGTCGAGGAGGAGGATCTCGGGCCGCAGCATCAGGGCCCGGCCCATGGCGAGCATCTGCTGCTCGCCGCCCGACAGGGTGCCGGCGAGCTGCGTGCGCCGCTCCTTCAGGCGCGGGAACAGCTCGAAGGCCCGTGCGCGGTCGGCCGCGACGTCGCCCTTGGGTCGCGAGCCCGTCAGCCGGGGGAAGGCGCCGAGCGTCAGGTTGTCCTCGACCGAGAGCGTCGGGAACACGCGCCGTCCCTCCGGGGAATGCGCGAGGCCGAACCGGGCGACGTCATGGCTCTCGAGGCCGCCGATCTCACGGCCGTTCAGGCGGATCGAGCCGGAGCGCGGGCGGATCATGCCCGACAGGGCGCGCATCGTCGTGGTCTTGCCGGCGCCGTTGGAGCCGATCAGCGCCACGACCTGCCCCTTCGGGACCGCGAAATCGAGCCCGTGCAGCACCTCGACCTGGCCGTAGCCGGCCGACAGACCCGTGACCTCAAGCATGGGCCATCTCCTCGTCGGCGACGGGACTGCCGAGATAGGCCTCGACCACCTTCGGATCCGCCTGCACCTCACGGGCGCTGCCCTCGGCGATCTTGTGGCCGAAATCGAGGACGCTGACGCGGTCGCACAGGCCCATCACCACGTCCATGTGGTGCTCGATCAGGATCACCGTGATCCCGGCATCCCGGATCTTGCGGATGATCGTCGTCAGCTCGGCGATATCGGGGGCGGTGAGACCCGCGGCCGGCTCGTCGAGGAGCAGCAGGACCGGGTCGAGGGCGAGCGCGCGCCCGATCTCGAGGAGCCGCTGCTTGCCGTAGGGCAGGTTGCGGGCCTCCACCTGCGCCAGGGCGCCCAGGCCCACGAAATCGAGCATCGCCATGGCGCGGGCGCGCTGCTCGCGCTCCTCCCGGCGGCGGCGCGGCGTGCCGAGGATCGCGTCGAACAGCGTGCCGCGGAAGCTGTGGTGGAGCCCGACCAGCACGTTTTCCAGCGCCGTCATCTCGCGGAAGAGCTGCACGTTCTGGAAGGTGCGGGCGACGCCGGCGGCGGCGATCTCGGAGGGGGTGCGCCCGTCGAGGCGCTTCGTGCCCTGGCCGCGGGCCAGGGTCACGCTGCCCCCGGTCGGCCGGTAGATGCCGGTGAGCACGTTCATCATCGTGCTCTTGCCGGAGCCGTTCGGCCCGATCAGCCCGTGGATCGTCCCCGGCCGCACCGTGAGGTCGACGCCGGCGAGCGCCTTGAGGCCGCCGAACTGCATCAGGGCCTGATCGACGGTGAGCAGCGGGTCGGCGCCCTTGCCGCCGCTCTGGACGCTCAGCGCCGCGCCCTCGGCGTGCAGGCTCTTGCCCTCGGCGGTGTGGGCCGGGCGCAGGGCCGGGATCATCTCGCGGACGAAGCCGACGATTCCGTCCGGCAGGTAGTACACCACGAACAGGATCATCAGGCCGAACACCGTCAGGCGGAAGTCGGTGACGGATTCGAGCAGCAGGGTCGCGGGGAAGAAAGCGAGGCACAGCCCGACCGGCACCAGCAGGGCGAACCGGTTCTCCTGGCGGCGCAGGAAGGCGAGGACGCCCACAACCAAAGCTGCGAGGGCGATGATTCCCGCCATGATCCGCACGAGCCCGATATCGGCGAGCACGTTCGGCATCATCACGATGATCGCCGAGCCGATGATCGGCCCCGCCCGCGACTTGCGCCCGCCCATCGTGACGGCGAGCAGGAACAGCACCGTGAGTTCGAACCCGTAGGAGTTCGGCGCCACGTAGCGCTCCGACCACGCGAACAGCGCGCCCGCGAGGCCGGCCAAAGCCGCCGAGATCACGAAGGCGTAGACCTTGTAGCGGTAGACGCTGACGCCCATGCAGTCGCAGGCGATCGGCGAATCGCGCAGCGCCTCGAAGGCGCGGCCGTAGGGCGAGCGCACCACGCGGTTGACGACCAGGATCGTGGCCAGCAGCGCGAGACAGACGAGATAGTAGAATTCGAGCTTGCGCCCGGCCGCGCCCCAGGGGGCCTGGAGGCCGAGGAGCGAGAAGTCGAGGACCCGGGCCGGCGGCAAGGTGATGCCCAGGGGGCCGTTCGTCAGCGGCGTCAGCTCGTTGATGAAGATCTGCACGATGGTGCCGAAGGCGAGCGTCACCATGGCGAGATAGGGACCGGTGACGCGCAGCGCCGGCACGGCGAGCAGCACGCCGAAGGCCGAGGTGACGCCGATTCCGGCCAGGATGCCCCACCACAGGCCGAGCTTGAAGTGGAGGAACAGCACCGCCGCCGAATAGGCGCCGACGCCGAACAGGCCGGCATGGCCGAGGCTCACCTGCCCGGTATAGCCGACCACGATGTCGAGCCCGAGGATCAGGATCGCGTAGATGGCGATCACCACCATCAGGTGGATGTAGTACGAGCTCGTGACCACGTGCGGGAAGGCGGCGAGGCACACCACCAGCAGCACGGCGCCGAGGACGCCGACGTGGCGCGACAGGCTCGGAGCGGCGGCCGGGGCGGGCGCTTGGGCGGGGGCGAGGGTCTGCGCCATGGCTCAGGCTGCCGTGAAGGATGCGCGGGAGGTCAAGCTCAGACCTTCTTGATGACCGCCTTGCCGAACAGGCCGACGGGGCGGATGGAGAGGACGACGAGGAGCAGGATCAGGCCCGGCACATCCTTGTAGCCGGTCGAGATGTAGAAGCCGGTCAGCGTCTCCGCGACGCCCAGGATCAGGCCGCCGACGATGACGCCGAGGCCGGATTCGAGGCCGCCGATGATCGCCACCGCGAAGGCCTTCAGGGCCAGCACGGAGCCCATCGTGGCGCCGGTCAGGGTGACGGGCGCCACCAGCACGCCCGCGAAGGCCGCCGTCATCGCGCTGATCGAGTAGGACAGGGTGATCACCTTCTGGGTGTTGATGCCCATCAGGCCGGCGGCGTCGATGTCGTTGGAGGTGGCGACGACCGCCTTCCCCCAGATCGACTTGCGATTGAAGATTTCGACCGCGAGCATCATCAGCAGTGCGCCCGCGACGATCAGCAGCTCCATCGGCAGGATGCGCACGCCGCCGACCTGCAGGGCGGTCTCGGGGAGCGGCGAGGGGAATTTCAGGTCGTCGCGGCCCCAGACGTTCTCGGCGACGTTCTTGAAGATGATGCCGAGTGCGATCGTCGCCATGATCCACCCGTACTCGGACTTGATCTTCACGGCCGGGCGCACGCCGAGGCGCTCGACCACCGCCCCGAGGGCGAAGCCGAAGACCAGGACCAGGGGGATCATCAGCCAATAGCCGATGAACGGCACCAGGGTCAGGCCGAACAGTGCCCCGAGCGCCAGCGCCTCGCCCTGGCCGAAATTCAGCGTCTTCGAGGTCGCGAAGGTGAGCTGATAGCCGAAGGCGATGGCGGCGTAGATCATGCCGACCGCGACGCCTGAAGCGATGAGCTGAAGCAGGATGGCCATGGGTCTACTGTCACCGGAGGGGCGGCCGATCCCGCAGCGGACGCCGCGGGATCGCTGGGCAGCTCGCGGACGGCCGCGCCGAGGCAAGCCCGCGCGGTCGTGAGGGACCTCAGTTCGAGGACTTCTCCTTGACGCGGACGACGCCCGCGTTCTTGGCGTCTTCGTCCTTGGCGTAGACGATCTTGCCGTCCTGCACCTTCCCGAACACGACCATGTTGCGCGAGATCGCGTTGTGGTCCTTGGCGGTGAAGGGCTTGTCGTAGGTGGTGACCACACCTTCGACCTTCTCGTTCAGGCTCTCGAGCGCCGTGCGGATCTTCACGCCGTCGGTGCTGCCGGCCTGCTTGATCGCCGCGGCGAGGAGGTAGATCGAGTCGTAGCCCTGGGCGCCGGCCACGGGGGTCGGGATCTTCGTGACGCCGTAGGTCTTGTAGTAGTTCTCCAGGAATGCCTTGCGCTTCGGCAGGGTCTGATCCTCGATGAAGGTCTGCGGCATGATCACGCCGTTGCCGTTCGCGCCGGCGATATCGATGAAGCTCTGCATCGAGGAGGGCCAGCTGGTGATCATCGGGACCTTCCAGCCGAGCTTGGCCATGCCGTTGGTGATCTGGGCCAGCTCCGGACCGATCCCGTAGGCGAGGATCACCTCGGCGCCGGCCTGCTGCGCCTTGAGCAGCTGGGCCGTCATGTCGACGTCCTTGATGTTGAACTTCTCGACCGCGACGGGCTTCACGTTCTTCGTGGCGAGGTACTTCTCGATATCCTCGCGTCCGAGCTGGCCGTAATTGGTCGAGTCGGCGAGGATGGCGATTTTCTTGTGGCCCTGGGCCAGGGCCTCGTCGACCATCAGGCCGGCCTGGAGCACGTCGTAGGCGGAGTTCCGGAAGACGTAGTTCGCCTCGTAATCCGGCTCCTTGAACTGGTTGGTGATGATCGTCCCGGTGGCGACGTTGTTGAAGACCGGGATTTCGGCCTCCTGGTAGAAGCGCTGGGCCGCGAGCGCGACGCCGGTATTGATGAACCCGACGGTGGCGACCACCTTTTCCTTGTTGATGAGTTCCTGCGCGACCTGCGCGCCGACTTCGTTCTTGGCCTCGTCGTCGCGTTCCACGAGCTGGATCGGGCGGCCGAGCACGCCGCCGGCCTTGTTGATCTCGGCGGCGGCGAGCTTGGCGCCGTCGCGCATCGAGACGCCCATCGAAGACGAGCCGCCGGTATAGGGGCCGGTCAGCCCGATCTTGATCGGGTCCGCAGCCCTTGCGGAGGTCGATAATAGCGTGAACAACAGCACCGCGGCTGCCGCGCGACCTGCGAAGACCATCGTTTCCTCTCCAAGCTTCCGCTTGCGCGGCGTGCCCTTCACCGTGGCACTCTGACAGGCAGATCTCTTTGATCCAGGACGAGCCGTCAAGCTGTGGCTCTGATGAATCCCGGACGATCATTACAGTTTGTGCGGATGTGGCCGCTGAAAAGCTGCAGACGAGGAAAATCCAGGCGCGCCACCCGACCGGGTGGATTAATCGTCGTGCGCGTGCGTAGCGCGCAGGTGCGCTCCGGGGCTCAGGCATGACTTGCGGCGGATGTGTCCTGGCCATGGGTCCTGCCGTGACGGGCCGGCCCGTCACGGCAGCGGGATCGGCAGGAGCGCGCGCCACCCTGCCGCACCTCCGGGGCCGCGCCGTTCGGCATGGTAACGGCTGCCGCTCTCGGACGCTCTCCGAAGGTGGCAGTCAGCCAACCGCCCGGATCCGGCTCGCGCGCCTGCGGTCTCGCTGTGCTGGCCGGACCGGGTCGTCGGTGTTCACCACGCGGCCTGCAGGCCGGCGGAGACGAGCTGTGCGGTGGCGCCGGGGCGCAGGTCGCCGGTATAGCCCAGCGACAGCTGCACGCCGGGGGCGACCGGGCCGGTCAGGCTCACGCCCAGGACCGCTCCGTCCCGCCCCAGCCGGCTCGTCCGGGTCGAAAACCTCGCTCCAAACAGGCCCGAGCGCACCGTCGCGTCGGTGTCGGCCAGCTCGTGCGCCCAGTACGCCCGGCCCTCCAGACGCAGATCCGCAACCCCCGCCATGCGCGTCACGCGCCCGCCCACCAGACCGCGCGCCGCCTCCAGATCCGCAGCGGCAAAGCCCTGGCCGCCGAAGCCCTGGTTGACCAGCCCGCCCCGCTCGGACACCCGCCCCCGTACCAGGCGATCATAGCTGAACCCCACCTCCGGCACGAGCTCGACCGGCAGGCCCACCGCCAGCGCGTACCCGGCAAAGCCCGACACCCCGCCGTTCCAGCCGGACGACAGGCCGCTCGCCTGCGTCACCGCCGAGCCCAGCGCCACCGTCCGGTCGATCCGACCGTCCGCGTACGACACCCCCGCCGTGCCCCGCAGCACCACGGCGCCCAGGCGTGTCTGTGCGTACAGGTTGCCGCCGTAGCTGTCGGTGGCGAACCGCCCCAGGCCGGCGCCCCGCGACGTGCCGCCCGCGCGCAGGTAGCTGAACGCCCCACCCGCCTGCGTGTCCGCCCCAACCTGCCGGTCGACGCCCAGGAGCAGCCCGCCGGCGTCGAACCCTGCGCCCGACGCCGCCGCGTCGCCGGTCCGCGCGCCGAACCCGTACAGCGCCTCGGCCCAGACCCGGCCCTCGCCCACCGCCAGGGGCCGCTCCGCCGCCCCGGCGCCGCCATGCAGCTGCAGCGCCGTGCGGTTCGGGCCCAGGCCCGGATCGCCCGCGCTGAATGCCGCCGCGCCCCCGCCCAGCCCGCGCTGGTGCCGGTCGATCGTGTCGGCCAGCAGCCGGCGCGCGGCGAGATCGGCCATGAGCGCGTCGCCGTAACTCTGGCCTGACAGGCTCGCCAGGCCGGCCGGCAGGGCCGCCGGGCTGGCCGCGTAGAGCGGGTCGAACACCCGCGCCCGTGCCGCGTCCGGTCGGGTGCCGGCTTCCGGGCGCGCCAGGTCGAGGGCGGCGCCCACCGCCCGGGCATTGCCGGTCTGCGCCAGGCCCAGGCCGGCGAGGCTGCCGTAGACGGAAGGCGTGACCACGAGGTCGAGGCCGTTGGCGGCGTAGATCGCGTCGAAGCGCGTGCCGGCCGGCAGGCCCGATCCCGGCTGGGCCAGCCCGGTGAAGGAGCCCGACAGCCCGCCTTGAGCGGCGAGCACGCCGAAGCGCTGGCCGAGCGCCGGGGTGAAGCTGTTGGTGGCGTTCCCGGTGATGCCGCGCAGGACCGGCACCAGGGTGCCGCTGGCCGCGACCGTGCCGGTGGGCCCGAGCGCCAGGAGCCGGGCGTAGCTGCCCGCGCCGGTGCCGGTGGCCGCTCCGTCGAGGTCGAGGCCGAGGCTGCCGCCGGGGGTGAACGCCACCGGGCCGAGGACCGTGAGGGTGCCGGGGGAGTTGCCCGGCCGCAGTGCGCCGGCGACCGTGACCGGGGCCGCGATGGTGCCGATGCCGCGCAGCGTGCCGGCGGGCGCGACCGTGACGGGGGAGGTCCAGACGCCGTTGAGCGCGAGCGCGCCGGCCTGGATCGTGGTCGGGCCGGAGAAGCGGCCGAGTCCGGTGAGGGACAGCGTTCCGGTGCCGGCCTTGGTCAGGCTGGTCAGGCTGGCGGTCTCCAGGATGGCGCCGGCGTAAGCCGAGGAGGCCGCACCCGTGACCGTGAGGCTGCCGTTGCCCAGGACGGCGGTGGCGGTGCCCGACAGGCTCGGGACCGCGAGGGCGCCGCCGCCGAGGTCGAGGGCGCCCGTATTGGTCAGGCTGGTGAGGCCGGTGAGCGGACCGGTGATCTGGAGGAGGCCCTGGTTGATCAGCGCGCCGTTGAGCTGGCCGGAGAGCTGGGCGAGGCCGGTGTTGGTCAGGTTGGTGGTGAGGCTTCCGTCGCTCGTGATGAGGCCGGCATTGCTGAGGCCCGCGGGCGCGGTGAGGCTGGCGGTGGGGGCGAGGATGACGGTGCCGGCATTGCTGAGCGGTCCGACGAGGCTGTAGCGGCCTCCGCCTATGACGGCCAGCGTGGCGCCAGCGGCGTTGGCGAGAGCGCCATCGCTGGCCACGGATCCGGAGACCGCGAGCAGGCCGGCCTTATTGGCGATGGCGCCGTCGATGCGGCCGGCGCTGGCCAGCACGGTGCCGGCATTGGTCAGGCCGCCGCCGATTGTGCCGCTGGTGGCGAGGAGGCCGCTGTTGGCCACGCCACCCGCGAGAGTGCCGGTATTGAGCGCTTGGCCGGCATTGGTCAGGCCGCCCGTGAGGGCGCCGGCGTTGCTCAAGGAGCCGCTGTTGGCTACGGCCCCGACGATCGTGCCGGCGTTGCTCAAGGTGCCGCTGTTGGTCGCGCCGCCGATGATCGTGCCGGTGTTGAGGGTCAGTCCGGCATTGGTCAGGCCGCCCGTGAGGGTACCGCTGTTGGCGAAGGTGCCGAGATTGGCGATGCTGCCGGAGACGAGACCGGCATTGAGGAAGCTCGCGCCCGCACCGACGAGGACCGGGGCGGTGAGGCTGCCGGTGGCGGTCAGGGCCAGGGTGCCGGCGCCGACGATGGCGCCGCCCGTGACGGTGTTGGCCGCCGACAGGATCGCGGTGCCGGGCCCCGTCTTGACGAGGGTGCCCGGCTGGCTGCCGTCGGCGATCGCGCCGGCGAAGGTGGCGGTGCCGAGGTCGATCTGCAGGGTGCCGGCGCCGGCGAGGGTGAAGGGGCGGGCGGTGGTGAAGCCGTCGGTGAGGACCTCAAGGGTGCCGCTGCCGAGGGTGAGGCCGGTGCCGGCGGCGCCAAGATTGGCGTCGCGGGAGACGGCCAGCGTGCCGCCGTAGACGGCGGTGCCGCCGGCATAGGTGTTGGTGCCGGCGAGTTCCAGCGTGCCCAGCCCGGTCTTGATCAGGCCCCCGGGCCCGGAAATGTCACCGCTCAAACTCGCGACATCCAGCGGGGTCAGGGCTGTCGTCCCCATCAGGAAGACGGGGAGGCCGGTCGTGAATTGAGAGGCCAGGCTCAGGTTGCCCTGCAGCGCGATCATCGGCCGGGCGATGAGATCCGCGCTTTCGGGGGCAATGCGCTGATAACCTGCGAACCCGCTATCGGCGTCATAAATCAGATTGAAGCCACGGAGGATGGTGATCGTCGTGTTGATGTAGGTTGCGCCGGTGTCGCCGGTCTTCTTACTCTCGGCAAAGACGTCGCCGACGGGGGCGAGCGGATTGTTCGTGTCGCCGACCCTGAAGCTGTAAAGGGCCACGGGCGGGCTCGTACGCCCCGGCATGTAGACGGTCACGAGCGTTCCCTTGGGGATGTTCTCGCCGTCTTTGATGCTGCTGCCATCCGGGAGCTTGATATAGGCCGTGTAGACGCCGGTGTCGGGCAGAACGGTCCCGGAACCGATGGCGCCCCCGGCCTGCAGATCACCCGGTGTCATCTGCCATTCGATGGCCGTCCCGGCATTCGGACCGGCGGTCAATCTCAGGAACGTCGTCCCCTGCGTATTGGCAGCCGTCAGGCCAAGCTCGATGCCTTTCTGGGTGACGATGTAGCCGCGTACAAGCTTGGAGGCGTCGCCCGTGGCGATCCAATCGATATTGAGCAATGGATTGGCGTCGGGCGTTCCATTCGGAAAGCCGGACGCCTCGCGGCCGAAGCCGATACCGAACATCTGCGTGGTGATCGGACCGGTCACGGCAACCCCGTTCTTCGTTTCCGACGTCACCCGCAATATCGGGACACGCGTGGAGGCGACGAACTGTTGCTTGTCCGGGTCGTAGAGGTTGACGGTCATCTCATAGAGATCACCATATAAGTAGCGGTTGCTGCTGCTGTAATTGATCATTCCTGGTCCAATGGGACGTTGGCCAGGAGCGGGCTGCCACGCCGCCGAATCTTTGCCGATGGCGATGCCGGTGGACCCTGTATCGACCTGAAAGGGGCTCGACGTGTTGCTCGAGCCGAAGCTGATGCTCAGCGTCGCACCTGCGTTGGGTGAACCATCGGGTTTCGTCGCCGCGAAGACGATGGGGGAGGTGTAGGGGATGGTGATGCTGGTCGATTTGTCTGAATAGAGACTCCAGGCGACACCCTCGGCGCGGCCGGCCGTGGCCGGCATAGAGAGCGCCATCCCGGCAAAGAGCGCCGCGCGATAACGGTCAGCGAACGTCAACACTATCAACCTGCACTTCGAGCCACGACTTCGTGATCGCGCAGGAGGGGATGGATAGGTTAACAACTAGCAAACGAACCCGCTGGGCGGTTAGGGATTGTCTTCGCCTGACACATCGGGCGCAGCATGCGTTTTGTGCCTCCGTTCTGAAAGGAACGATGCTGAGCGGCACGCGATCGGCTGTTCTGGGGCAACCGGTCGACCTTTGTGGACCCAATGCAGAAACGCCGCCGTAGGATCTACAGCACAGGCTCTTGGCCATCCTGCTGCGACATCAGAACGGCGCCCCAGCGCGCGCAATCCCGCAAGAACTGGAACCTTGGTGGTGTGCAGCCGGCGCGGCTGCCATCATCATGGTCGGTCGGGTATGTCGATCCGCAATAAGCCGACATCCTCCAGTTCGCGATCGGTGAACTGCAGCAGAATGCGGTGACTGCTCCGAATCCGGGCTTGTGCCACCAGCAGGTCCAGCAGGAAGCGCAGCATCGACGGCCTCCGCGTCGTGAATGCGACTTACCTAATCGGATCCCGGTTGTGGGAGGTGTGATACGCCTCACATCCGCTCCGCGATGCGGGCACAGACGCGTACCGATCTGGAAGAGACTGACGTGAATACACGCGGATCGTGCCTGCGTCTCAAGGCATGCGAATACTTAGGGCGAAAATCCTGTGCGATCTGAGATGGAAATCGGGTGCCATGCGAGTCAGATCTCGCTTGCCGTATGGCCTTGCGCGATCTTCTGCAAAGCTTTGTGGTCGTAGATCGTGCAGGCGCCCGGCACCAGAGAGATATAACCCTTCCGCTGCCAAGCTGAGAGATGCCGGTTGGTGCCCTCTCGCGAGAGACCGACCATATGCCCGAGTTCGCGTTGCGTGGTCAGGACACGAGTGCCATCCCGGTCCGAGCCACCAGCCAGCGTGATCAGCACCTTGGCCAGACGCTGTTCTGCGCCTGCGAAGGCTTGATCCGTTAATTGCTGGCTTGTCCGGCGCAGTCGTCCGCTCAGGATTGCGAGCAATCGGACTGCCAGAACGGGGAAGTCATCGAAAAGAGGAAGCAGGTCGCGCCGTTCGAGCAGCAGCAGGCAACAGCGGGTCGCCGCGATCGCGTCCGCCGTCCGGGGCCCGTCATCGAGCAAAGCGATCTCACCGAAAACCTCGTCCGGGCCAATGAGATTCATCACCAGTTCCGACCGGCCCTCTGGACCGGGCGCCGAGATTCGGACGTGACCGCTGACGACAGCAAGCAGCCCATGGCTCTCGTCTCCCCGACAGAAGATGCGCTGACCGCAGCGGAATGTGAGAGGCTGCGCGCGGAGTGCGAGCCGGTCGAGGACCGCTTGCGGAGCATCCCAGAACAGCTTGTGCCGCGACAGCATGGCACGCTTATCGACAATCGAGCCGGCTTTACCGGACCGCACGCGCCGGGCTCCTGCTCGCTTTCCTGAAGCACAGCATCGAATCGCTGCGCGGCGAAAATCCGTAGCGTTCAGGATCTCGCATATTCCGCCGCATCCAATGCATGCCGCTGATGAAAGATACCGTATTCGTGGTTCGTGAGCGGCATGCACACGATAGCGCGGCGGGTGAATTCTGTAAAAGGATATCTCGCACGCTGGGACCTGATAGCCCGCTCGGATCGGAATGCCCGGAGAATCGGTCGATGATCTGATGCTCCGGGCGACGGCGTCGTCGAGCGGCGATCGACGCGCGCCGCTGTCGAGGCGTCCGCGATGTCGCTCGCGGTAAGGCGCAGAGTGTGCGGATCCCGGACGATGCCGCGGCCTCTACACGTGTGATGACCGTCACACGTGCTGCGAGCCGATCAACTTTACAATCTCCGCTCCCACGAGGTGCTTCGCCCTAAGCCTGATGAGAGGCTGCTCATGCAAACTGCCCCAGACCAGAAGCCTTTCAGGCCCGACCTGTCTTCGCCGGCGCTCAAGGATCCGGCCCACGCCTTCTCGAATTGGAAAGGCATGGCCAGCGGTCGCCAATACGGATCTCCAAACCCGGACGCTGTCGAGGGCGCGCTTCGCACCTTCGTTGATCAGTTCGAGGAGGGGTTGGCGGTTGTCGACAAGTGTGGGCGGGCGCTGTTCCTCAATGCCGCTGCCAAACAGATTCTGGACGGCGCTCATTTGCGCCTTCTAGACGGATATTTGCGTGCGAATTCGTCGAGCGGCAGCATGGCGCTCCGCAAGATGATCGACGACTGTGCAGTCAAGAATTGCGGTGGCTCGCTTCGTCTCGTGTCCGACTGCAGTACGTTGCTGATCGCAGCGAGCGCAATTCCGTTCAAGAACAATTCGAAATTAGAGACATCTGTGCTTCTGCGACTGATCAATCCTGCGACTGCTCTGCTGCCGAGTGAGAGTGCGCTGCGGGCACAGTTCGGATTCACCCACACCGAAGCCGCGCTCGCCCTCGAGATGCTCGCCGGAAACGACCTAGCCGCCTGTGCGATCCATCGAGGGATCACGCTGAACACGGCACGCGCTCACCTGCGCAGCATGTTCGATAAGACGGAGACATGCCGTCAAGCGTCCTTGATACGACTCCTCCTGCTCTGCCCGCGAACGATCATGGGGCAGGCCGTTTAATTTGCATCGACCCGGATCCCGACGGGTTCAGGCCGCGGTGGTGCTCGAAGCCTCCCAGATGTCGGCCAACCGGCCATGGGAACAGCTGTGCCCAGTATCCGATGGTGTGAGACGGATCAGTCACGCATGTCATTCGCTGCGGCAGAGTTCTCATGCCCGGCCCGCGGCCATGGGCATCAAGGGATCAGCCCCAGGCTGCGGCCGGCTTCGACGGGCCGCAGGACGCCGTAGCCGAACTCGGCGTTCCATCCTGCAGGTCCGGATTGCAGGGCGGTCGCGCGCAGGGTCTGCACCATCGACGCGGCCGTGGTGGCCGTCGGCTTCGCGCCCGTACGAAGCGCTGCGACACAGCCGGCCGCGACCGCGCAGGCCGCTGAGGTTCCCCCATCGGGCACGAACCGGCTCCGGCTGAGCGAGCCCAGGAAATGGCTGTAGGCCGTCAGGTCCGGTTTCTGCGGCATCATCCCGGCGATCGACGGTCCCTTGGCGGAATAGCCGAGCCGCTCCCCAGCGACCGTGCAGGCGGCAAGGGTGAGCACCTCCGGATAGGCATTGCCCCCCATGATCGCACCCGTCGCCCGCTTGAGGCAGGGAGCTGCTGGGCATTCGGGCCCACAATTCGAGCCCGCGAACACGACGTCGATTCCGGCGAGCGTCAGGGCGCGCACGAAGGACCGGAACGGATGGTTCGGGTTGTCGACGTAGCGGCCGGGATGACCTTCAGGAAAGTCGAGGCTCGGGTGGTAGATGCCCCAGCTGTTGCTCACGACGAGCGCGTCGTGCCCGGCGGGCGGCCCGTCGAGCACCCAGCGAGTGATCAGGAACCAGTAGGCCTGGATGGCCGCTCCAACCGTCCCCGCAGCCGTGTGATCGCCAGCCGCGCGGGCGGTGAGGGCCGGGATGTCCAGCAGGGTGGCCTTCGGCGCCGCAATCAGCGCGTCAAAGGCGCACATCGTCCCGTGCCCGACCCGGTGCATGCCGGGTACGGAGACGATGGCCGGGGGCGACCAGGACTGGTCGGCGTTGAGGAGCGGCGGCGTGCCGAGCCGCGCGCTCAGCCGCGCCAGGGAGATCCCAACATCCACGATGGCGATCGCCACGCCCGTGCCGTCGAGGCCGTTCCGGGCGAGCACGCCCGTGTCGAGCCGCGTCCGCACATCCGCCGCGGTTCCGGCCGCCCGGCTGCTGCCGCAGGTCAGGGTCGTACCGATCTCGGCATCTGAATAGATCGCACCCCCATCGAGCGTGGCGGGAATCTCTCCGGAGGCAGGCACGGGGATGGTGGCACGCACCAGGAACCGATCCGACCGGCGTGAGTCGAAGGCCATGGGAGGGATCTCCCGCGCGGACGCTCCCGCGCCGATCGGGATCGCCCCGAAATCACCGTCGAGCTTCACCCCATCCGGGACCCGATGCGCGCTGAGCCAGCGGTTGGGTGCCTCGCGCGCGGACAGACTTTCGGCGGTCCGCACCAGGGACGGGTCGCGCGGCCTTTCCCAGAGAACGCGACGGAATCCGGATTGCGGTACATTGCGCGCCACGGACGCCTCCATTCTTCGCCGCGCGATCAGGCGCTGCCGAAGCGATGTCCGCCTCGGCGGTGCATGGTCAGACCCATTCCGCCTGCGCCGCCACCAGCGTGTCCTTGTAGAGCTGGCACTGCTTGATGAAGGGCTTCAGCTGCTGGCCCACCTGGAGGCCGACATCGACGTCCTGACGGAAGTGCAGGCCCGCAATGACGCGGTTGAAGCCAACTCGCGCGGCCAGCGCCTCCAGGGCCTGGGCGTGGGCCGGAACAAGTTCCGCCAGGCAGGCGGAGGTAAAGCTCCCGATCAGAGCGTGACCGGCCGGATAGGAGGCGTGACCCGGCACCGGAACCGGCGGGTAGAGCATCGGGCAGACCTGGGATGGCCGCGGCCGTGTTGGGTTGCGCAGCTTCAGCATCATCATCGCCAGCTCGCCGCAACGCGCGATCAGCTTCATCAGCAAATAGGTCTGCGGATGCGAGGCCCTGCTGATGTTCAGCAACTGCAGCCAGGAGGTCTGGAAGTTTTGGTTCTGCTGGACGATCTCCGAGAGTGCGTCCGGACGCTCGGTGATCGCCAGAATCAACAGATCGTCGATCATCGCCTGGGTGATGGCGGCCGGCCCCGGCAGCGCAATCGCGGCATCCCAGGTCTTGGTGCCCACCTTTGCCTTCATGAATTGCGGCATGATGGCGAGCGCGAGCAGGTCAGGATCCCAATCGGAGGCCCGAAAGGTGGCGGTGAGATTGGCCGGAACCGGGATCTCCGCGAGCGGATGGTCGGCGCGCATGGCGAAGACCTGCGGACCGGGAGACGTCGCGGTGTCCGCCCAATTGCCGCCCATCGGACTATTCCAGTTGCCGCCCAGCGCGTCGAACCAGTTGCCTCCCATCGCCCGCTCCCCGATCCGCCATGGCGCAGACTCCGGCCCTATTGCGGCAGCCCGGCCCTCTCCAGCCTGTCTATAAATTCTTCTAACAGCATTCGTGAAAAGGGGCACCTGGCGGAATAAGCTTTCAGGCGGAAATCTGGCTGAACTGAGAGGATTGCGTGCGCGACGCGCTTGGCTTCCGGAATTCGATCTAGGGCAACCAGCGTCGCCGCAAGTATTCTCAGGTTTGCGCTGAGCCTTTGATTAAGGGTGTAGGTCCTCTGGGACCATACGAGCGCCTCTTCGTAGTTCTTATTAAGATAATGTGCCTGTCCCAGGAACATAAGGTAAAAATAGGATTGCACGTCGACCGGAGAGAGGCGCAGCCCTTGCTCCGCACGGCTGACGGCCGCGTCTCCCTGTCCGACATAGCCGTAAACGCCACTACTGAGGGTCCAGGCCATCGCGTTGCCGGGCGAGGCTTCAAGGGCGCGCTCGAAGATCAGCATCGCCTTGTCGTATTCGCGGAAGAAGAGCGCCTGGGTGTGACCGTGGACTGCGAGCGCGAACCCGTCTGCCGGGTCGCGCTCGACAGCGGCGACCGCGAGGCGTGTCGCCTCCTCGGCCTCGGAGGCTACGTCCGTGGCCCAGCCCTGCGCCACGTTGTGGATGTGCCACAGAGCGGCGTACGCGAAGGACGTCGCGTAGGTCTCGTCGGCCCGCATGGCGTCCTGCAGAAGTTCACGGGCTTTCGGAAACTCAGGACTGCGCATGAGGTACATCGCGTCGACAGCCTGCAGCACGAGCTCGTAGGCGTTCCGGTTCTCGGAGCGCTTACGAAGCGCGCGCTTCAGCTCGGCCTCGCGGACATGGGGGGCGATGCTCCACAAGATGCGAGTGGCGATGCGGCTCTGCATTGCGAAGATGTCGGAGGTCGATCCGTCGTAACGGTCGGCCCAGATGACCGCACCGGTCTCCTGATCGGCGAGGCTGGCGTTGATCCGCAGCTTCGCCCTGTTCACCGCCACGGACCCGCTGAGCACGTAGCGCACGCCCAGTTCGCGGCTGACCCGCCGGCGGTCGATGCTGCGGCCCTGATACGGCAGGGTGGAGCTACGCGCGATGACCAGCAACCCGCGCACGCTTTGCAGCGCCACGATGAGGTCGTTGGCCAGCCCCATCCCGATGTAGTCCGAGCCGATGGCCTTCCCATCGGTATGGAAGGGCAGCACCGCGATCGAGGGGACCTTGGCCTTCCGCCGACGCAGCGGTCGCGCCGCTGGATCGGATTCGGGCTGGCTCCCCAGCACCGAATAAGCCCGCACCGGTATCGCCATGTTTTTGAGGTGGACCGGACCGAGATCGACCGCCTTGATCTTCGCGCGTGGCGCGATCGAGTCGAAGACGGGCTTGGAGATGATGATGCCGTCCGGCGGCGCCATTTCCTGCAAGCGCGCCGCAATATTGACGCCGCGGCCGAACACGTCGCCGGAATCGATGATCGTGGAGGCGACGTTGACGCCGATCCGGAACCTGATCTTGCGCTCGCTCGACTGGGCGCGCTCAGTGGCGGCGACCTCGTCCTGCAGATGTAGCGCGCACGCAACCGCGTCGAGCGGCGAGTCGAAGGACGCGATCAAGCCATCGCCGGTGTTCTTGACGATGTGGCCACGGAAAGAGACGACACAGGGGTCGATCGTGCGAACCCTGAGCGCGCGCAGCCGCGTGTGCGTGTCCTCTTCGGCGATCTCGGTCAGTCGCGAGTAGCCCACCACGTCGGCCGCCAGGATCGCGAGGGTGCTGCGGACGATTTCCTCGGCTGGCGCCCGCGTATCCGCCATCCGTGGCTCCTGATCGTCCATCCGTAACGAGCGATCCCGATGAAGCCGTGCATCGCGGCAGTATGGTTCCTTATCATGGTGGGGCGTACCTGGGGAGCAGCCTCCTGATCAGGACTTCTCCATCGGAACTCAGGAACAGAGTTGGGCTTGCCAGTCGATTTGCAGCGCGACTGTGGAAGACTGCATCCAGACCTCCCGACAGGATCGCCGAACTGACCAAGATTCTGAAAAGCGGGCGCCTGCCGGTCGTCTTCGACAATACGGGCAATCTGACGAAGCTGGCCGGTCCTGATACTCCGTATATCCGCGTGGCCGCCGACCTGATCGACAAGCACAGCGCCTGAGTGACGCTGGCCGGCGCTTCCGTCTCCTCGCCAGTGGAGCTATCGACCCAGGCTGATCGCGGTCGGCCTGCGCCTACGGGGTGCTCGCCCCGTGCGCCCGGTCTGGGCCACGTACAGCCCCATCCGGCCTCTTCGGCCGATACCAGCCCGACGCGGCGCGACCGAGGGCGTGCGGATCGCCCCTCGAGCCGGTGAATTGCGTCGGACAAGACTGCCTCATCCCTGTCGCACGCGGGCAAAAACCCTGCTGTCGCGCTGCTCGGGTTGCGCTTCAACGAAGGCGCGGATGGCTTCGGCGATCTTGCGCCCGCCCTGTACCGATGGCTCGATCGGATTGGCAAAGTCGGCGTTCTCGCTGCAGAGAACACGCAGATCAAGGATGTCGAGGCCGCGGGCGAAAGCCTCGCGCGTGATGACGTCGTTGAGCAAGGTGAGCGCCGTGCTCGCCAGGAGCCTGCGCTGCGGATCCGGGTAGCGCGGATCGTAGATCGTGCAGAGGGCCGTTGGCCGTGCCACCGACCGGACCGCATCCAGCATGGCCGCGTACTCGGCCTGGAAGCGCTCCCGCACCTCGGCCAGAAGGCCCAGGGCGTCGGCCACCGAACGGACGGTCCGTTCGAGCACACCGGACGCACGCAGCGCATCGTTGCCCCCGACACTCACCACAAGGTGGGTGGTGTTGGGTGGGATGCCTCCAAGTTGACGGCGGACATCCGCCGTGACGTTCCCATCGACGGCGAGGCGCGTCGCCTGCCATGGGTCGGGCAGCGCCGAGCGAAGCTGCTGCACGACCTCGGGCCCCACGCCGACATAGGCCGCATTGTCGAAGACGGAGTCGCCGAGGAGAACGACGTGCGCCATTGATGCCTCACCTGAAATGTCTGTCTCAGAGCGCGTCCGGCAGGCGTCCTGTGCGGGGTTGAGGGGCCGCTACGCTGGTGACGGGCCGGAGGCCGCCACGATCATCGCCCTCGAGAGCGCGCGCAAGCCGCTCGATCAGGTCGGCCTTGCCGTGCATCCAGGTCGGGGGGCGTTGACCGGTTCTTCGCCTGGATCAGCCGCAACCGACGCCTGTGGAAAGACCCGGAGGCCGCGCTCGTCTCAGCCCAGTGTCGATCGTCGCCTGTGCGCTCTTCGAGAAGGTGTGCGGCCCTGCGCGGCTCGCTGTGTGCGCCCCCGCACGCGCCGGTCAGTCCCGCGGCGCAGCACCTTGGCATCGCGGTGCCGCAGCGCCACCTCGGCGCCGGAATAAAACCGGACGCGGCCTGCGCCGCACCTGCACGAGGTAACCCATGCCGTCCCTGCTCGACCCGATCCGCATCGGCGCCATCGAGGCGAAGAACCGGATCTTCATGGCCCCGCTCACTCGCGGCCGCGGCACCCGAGAGCACGTTCCGACCCCGATCATGGCCGAGTATTACGCCCAGCGCGCCGGCGCCGGCCTGATCCTCACCGAGGCGACCGGCATCAGCCAGGAGGGGCTCGGCTGGCCCTACGCGCCGGGCATCTGGTCCGACGCCCAGGTCGATGCGTGGCGACCGATCGTGAAGGCGGTGCACGACCGGGGCGGCAAGATCGTCTGCCAGATCTGGCACATGGGCCGGCTGGTCCATCCGGATTTCCTCGGCGGCGCCAAGCCGGTCTCGTCCTCCGCCACCACGGCGCCCGACCAGGCCCACACCTATTCCGGCAAGAAGCCCTACGGCGAGGCGCGCGCCCTCGAGGTGTCCGAGATCCCGCGGCTGCTCGCCGATTACGAGCGGGCCACCGCCAATGCCGTGGCGGCCGGCTTCGACGGCGTGCAGATCCATGCGGCGAACGGCTACCTGATCGACGAGTTTCTCCGCGACGGCACCAACCATCGCACCGACCAGTACGGCGGCTCCATCGAGAACCGCGTGCGGCTGCTGCGCGAGGTGACCGAGGCGGTGGCCAAGGTCGTCGGGCCGGAGCGCACCGGCGTGCGTCTCTCGCCGAACGGCGCGATCCAGGGCTGCAACGATTCGAATCCGGAGCCGCTGTTCGTGGCTGCCGCCCAGGCGCTCGCCGATGCCGGGATCGCCTTCCTCGAGATGCGCGAGCCGGGACCGAACGGCACCTTCGGCAAGGCCGATCACCCGCCGATCGCGCCGGCGATGCGGCGCGTGTTCCGCAACCCGATGATCCTGAACGCCGATTACGACGGGATCAGCGGCCAGAAGGTGCTGGATGCCGGCGAGGCCGACGCGATCGCGTTCGGCCGGACCTTCATCGCCAATCCGGACCTTGTCGAGCGGATCGCCAAGGGGGCGCCGCTCAACAAGGACGACGCTGCGACTTGGTACAGCCAGGGCCCGAAGGGTTACATCGACTACCCGACCCTGACCGAGTCCCGCGCCGCCTGAGGCGCGGCGGCCAGGTTTTGCCGCCGCGCTCCGGACAGGCGCGGCGGCAAAGCGTGGCGGTCCCTAGGCAGCGGACCGTCGCGCGCCTATGTGAGGGCAGGACCATGGATGTGCCTGCACCTCACGCGCTCGCGGAAGCCGGACCGACCGACGGGCGCTGGAGCGCCGCGGACCGGATCGCGGAACTGCGCGACCTCGCGATCCTCGATTCCGAGCCGGAGCCGCTCTACGACGATCTCGTGCGGGTCGCCGCCTATGTCTGCCGAGCGCCAGTCGCGCTGGTCAGCCTGGTGGATGCCGAGCGGCAATGGTTCAAGTCGGAGGTGGGCCTCGGCAAACGCGAGCTACCGATCACCTGCTCGGTCTGCGCCCACACGATCGAGGCCGGCGATCTGCTCATCATCCCGGATCTGACGGCAGATCCGCGGACCACGGAAAATCCCCTGGTGACCGGGGCGCCGGCCTTCCGCTTCTACGCGGGCGCGGTGATCCGGGGCAGCTACGGCATCCCGCTCGGCGCGTTGTGCGTGCTGGACCGCGTCCCGCGGCCCGACGGGCTCGATCCGGAGCAAACAGCGACGCTACTGGCGCTGGCGCGGCAGATCTCGAGCCTGCTGGAGCATCGCCGGACGCTGGCGAAGGTCGCCGCACGCGAGGCCGAACTCGCTGCGAGCGAGCGCCGCTTCCGCGTGATGACCGCCGCAATGCCCCAGATGGTCTGGACCACCCGGCCGGACGGTTTCCACGACTATTACAACGACCGCTGGTACGAGTTCACCGGCGTCCCTTACGGCTCCACCGACGGCGAGGGCTGGAACGGGATGTTCCATCCCGAGGACCAGGAGCGGGCCTGGACGCGCTGGCGCCATTGCCTCGCGACCGGCGAGCCGTACGAAATCGAGTATCGCCTGCGCCATCACAGCGGCGACTATCGCTGGACCCTCGGGCGCGCCATGCCGATCCGGGACGCCGAGGGGCGAATCGAGCGCTGGTTCGGGACCTGTACCGACATCGACGATCTGAAGCGCGCCGAGGCCGAGGCCCGCAAGCTCGCGGTGATCGTCGAGACCTCCAAGGATTTCATCGGACTCTCCACCCTCGAGGGCGCGATCACGCATCTCAACGAGGCGGCGCTGACCCTGGTCGGCTTGCCCGATCTCGCAGCCGCGTGCGCATGCAAGGTTCACGATTTCTTCACCGACGATAGCCGGCGGGTGCTGGCCGAGACCGTGATGCCGGCGGTACGTCGGGAGGGGTTCTGGGAGGGGGAACTCGCCTTCCGGCACTTCGTCACCGGCGAGCCCGTGTCGGTGCTCTACAACATCTTCCCGGTGCGCGACCCGACCGGGGCGGAGATCGGCTACGCCACCGTGACCCGCGACCTGCGCGAGGCCAAGCGCGCCGAGGAGGCCCGCGACCTGCTGATCCGCGAGCTGTCGCACCGGATCAAGAACATCTTCGCGGTGGTGGGCGGCCTCGCCGCCCTGACCGCCCGGAGCGATCCCGCGGCCAAGCCGTTCGTGGCGGCGTTCCGCGAGCGGCTCGGGGCGCTGGCCCGGGCCCACGAATATGTCCGTCCCCATTCTCCCGACAGCGCCCCGCCGGTCGCCGGCCAGACGGTGCTCGGGCTGATGCGCCTGATCATGGCCGCCTACGAGGAGGACGGCCGCTCGCGCGTGATGATCAGCGGCGACGATGCCGAGATCGGCGAGCGCACCGCCACGGCCCTCGCGCTGATCATGCACGAGCAGGCTACCAACGCGGTCAAGTATGGCGGCCTCTCGACGCGCGCGGGCGGCGTCTCGCTGAGCGGGATCCGGGAGGCGGACCGCTACACGCTGACCTGGCGAGAGGAGGGGGGCCCGCAGGTCACCGGCGCGCCGTCCCGGAAGGGCTTCGGCACGGTGCTGGCGGAGCGCAGCGTTGCCGGCCAGCTCGACGGCGTGCTGGAGCACGATTGGGCGCCGGGTGGTCTCCTGATGCGGCTCAGCGTCCCGCTCGAGAACCTGCGGACCTGACATGGCCCGGCCGCCGGGCGCGCCCAGACCAGGGCTCGTCGTCCTCGATTTCGACGGTACGCTGGCCGACAGCTTCGCGTGGTTCTGCTCGGTGCTGAACGGCGTCGCCGACCGCTACCGTTTCCGCCGGGTCGAAGCCCACGAGGTGGAGGAACTGCGGCTTCAGGGCGCGCGGGCGATCGTCGCCCATCTCGGCATCCCGCGCTGGAAGCTACCGCTCATCGCCCGCCACATGCACATGCTGGCCGCGCGCGACGCCGCGCAGATCGCCCTGTTTCCCGGTATCCCGGCGATGCTGGCCGCGATCGCGGAGGGAGGCGTCCCGCTGGCGATCCTGTCGTCGAACCGCGCCGAGACGGTGCGGCGGGTGCTCGGGCCGGACAACGCCGCCCGCATCGGCGCCTATGCCTGCGGAGCCTCGATCTTCGGGAAGGCGCGTCGGTTGCGGGCCCTGCTCGCGCGGACCGGCGTGCCGCCGGGCCGGGCTCTCTGCATCGGCGACGAGATCCGCGACCTCGAGGCGGCGCGCGCCGTCGGCTGTCCGTTCGGGGCCGTGGCCTGGGGCTACACCGACCCGCAGGCCCTCGCGTCCCTCGGCCCCGAGCACCTGTTTTCGGAGCCCGGGGAGATCGCCCGCCTCGTGGCGGGCGCGGCCGATCACAGGCCGCGATTTGCGCCCGGCACGACGCTGGTGCCGCTGCCGCTGCCGAATGGCTCGTAGCGGGTCAGGCCGCGGAACAGCTGGCTCAGGAAGGCGCGGTCGGCGCCGCTCGTCGGCGTCGTGCGCTCGATGAAGTCGAAGATCCGGCCGTCCTGCAGGCCGTAGAGCGCCACCCGCTCGACCTTGAAGGCGGACGAGAAATAGACCGCCGTCACCTTCTGGTCCTCGACCTGCTCACCCAGGAACATGATCGTGCGGCGGGTGTTCTGCGAGATGTAGTACCAGGACTTGTTCCCCACGGTGGACACGGTCGAGGGCGTGCCGAGGATCTGCAGCACCTGCTCGGGGCTCATGCCGGGCTTGATCGTGGCGAGTGCCGCCTGATCGACCTGATAGCCGTGACGCAGCTCCTCGCCGATGCAGCCGGACAGACCGGTTGCCGCAAGGCCGAGCAGGGCGAGGCGCGCGAAGGACTGGACGAAACGGCGCCGCATCGGGCCCCCAGAGAGCGTGTTGACGGACGGGGCGCAACCGTCGCCGCCGACACGGGGCTCCGACGGCGCTTGCGCCCTGGGCGTGGGTTGCCGTACCGCGGGGTTATGGCTTTGACAAGGCAAGCTTGGCCACAGATGGCCGGGGTTCGGCACCGATGATCGCCGGGTTGTTCCGGCGCGCGCGCGCACGCCGCCGCGCCGTCGAAGGGCTGCACCTGGCCCTGAGCCAGGCCGCACGCCGGCCGGGCCTCTACACGCGCCTTGGCGTGCCCGACACCGTCGAGGGCCGGTTCGAATCCCTGTGCCTGCACGCCATCCTGGTCCTGCGCCGGCTGAACCGGCTGCCGGCACCCGCCGCCGAGGTGGCGCAGGATCTCGTGAATTCGGTGTTCACCCAGCTCGACGCGTCCTTGCGCGAACTGGGCGTCGGCGACATGGGCGTGTCTAAGCGGATGAAGAAGCTCGGTGCAGCCTTCTATGGTCGGGCCGAGGGCTACGATGTCGCCCTGGAGGCCGGCGATACGGCGGCGCTGCGCGCCGTTCTCGTCCGCAACGTGCTGGGCGGCGAGGGTGACGGGCGCGCACTCTCCGCCTACGTGCAAGCCGCCGATGCCGCCCTCGCCGGGGCCGATCTCGACGGGCTGCTCGGGTCCGGTCCGCCCTTCCCGGAGCCGGACGGCTTCGCGCCGATATCGGACCATGCTGGAGATGGAGGAAACCCATGACCCGCCACACCAGCCCGGACGGCTTTCCCCTCGCGCGCTGGGTCAGTGTCGAGCGACTGCCCCAGGGGCGCGGCGCCGTCACCGTGGAGGCGAGCCCGGCCGAGTGCGCGGCGCTGGCCGCCGATTTCGGCATCCCTGGGATTCGCGATCTGGTCGGGCGCTTCGCCATCGAGGGGCCGACCAGCCGCCTCACCGTGACCGGCACCGTGGAGGCCCTGGTGACGCAGGTCTGCACCGTCAGTCTCGAACCCTTCGAGGCGCCGGTCCGGGAGCCGGTCGAGGTGGTGTTCACCGATACCGACCAGCTCGCCGGTACCGATGCCGAGGATGCCGATATCCCCGACCCGCTGGTCGGCGGCCGCATCGATTTCGGTGCGCTCACCGCCGAATTCCTGGCGCTCGGTCTCGATCCCTACCCGCGCAAGCCCGGCATCACCTTCGAGCCGGTGGTAGCAGGCGACGATTCGGGGCCGTTCGATAAGCTGCGCCGGATCCGTGACGGGGAGGCGTAGGCCCGGCTCGTTCGCGGTGTCGAGCGGATCGAGCAGGCTGTCGCTTTCCCGGGCGCATGGAACGCCAGCAGAGGGCGACCCGGGATCCAAGCGCAGGCGGTCGCGAAGCGTCCCGATGAAGCAACCTGTGCTGCTGATGCGGCCGGCCTGTGTGCTGGATCCCGGACCGCCCGCCACTGCGTTCCAGGCGTCCGGGACTCGGCGCGTCCCGGGTCAAACGGGACGTGATCGCGCGGCGCATTCTGCCAAACACCTTGCTGGGGCTGCTTCCCGGTCGGAGAACGGAACCGCGCAGCGCCCGAATTCATTTGCCCGCCGGGCCGGTATCGCTATGGTCCGCCGCGCTTGACGGACCCTGCCCCGCCATATCCCCCCGCTGAGACCCGCGACCCGCTACCGATATGTCCCAACGCGTGTGCATCTCGCTCGACGCCATGGGCGGCGACCACGGGCCCACTACGGTCGTGCCCGGAGCGGCGCTGGCCCGCGAGCGCCATCCCGAGACCACCTTCCTGATGTTCGGCGACGAGGCCGTGATCGCGCCGCTCGTCGCCAAGGAGCCCCGGCTCAAGGACGCCGTCGAGATCCGCCACACCAGCGTGTCCGTCGCCATGGACGACAAGCCGAGCCAGGCGGTGCGCCAGGGCCGGGGCAAGTCATCCATGTGGCAGGCGATTCAGGCCGTCCGCGATGGCCAGGCCGATGCTTGCGTATCGGCCGGCAATACCGGCGCCCTGATGGCGATGTCGAAGATCTGCCTCAAGACCATGTCGGGCATCGAGCGCCCGGCGATCGCCTGCCTGTGGCCGACCGTGCGCGGCGAGAGCATCGTGCTCGACGTCGGCGCTACCATCGGCACGGATGCCGAGCACTTGGTCGAGATGGCCGTGATGGGCTCGGCCATGGCGCGCATTGTGTTCGACCTCGAGCGTCCCACCGTCGGCCTGCTCAACGTCGGCACCGAGGAGATGAAGGGCAACGAGGCGGTCAAGGAGGCCGCCCGGATCCTGCGCGAGATGGAGAGTCCGGGCCTCACCTATCACGGCTTCGTCGAGGGCACGGATCTCGGGCGCGGCACGGTGGACGTGGTGGTGACCGAGGGGTTCACCGGCAACATAGCCCTCAAGACCGCCGAGGGTACCGCCAAGCAGATCGGCACGTATCTCCGCGCCGCCATGACCCGGACGCTGGCGGCCAAGATCGGAGCCCTGTTCGCCCGGCAAGCCTTCCGGGCGCTGAAGGACAAGATGAATCCGAGCCGGGCCAATGGCGGCGTGTTCCTCGGCCTGGAGGGCATCGTCATCAAGAGCCACGGTTCGGAGAACGCGCAGGGCTTCGCTGCGGCGATCGATCTGGCGCACGACATGGCGCGTCACGACATGATCCGCACGATCCGCGAGATGCTCGACCAGACCGCGGCGCTGGCGCCGGCCTGAACGGCCGGTGCTGGCTTGAGAGCCCGTCACCGGACGGGATGGAAATCGGACGGTCGCGGCATCACACCTGAGAATTGTGAAGCCGCTACCGTCCGGGAAGGACACAGATGGCAACCCTCCGCACAGATCCCGAGCAGTCCCGGCGCGCCCCGAAGCTGCGCTCGGTGGTGGTCGGGACCGGGTCGAGCCTGCCCGCGCGGGTGGTGACGAACGCCGCCCTCGCCGAGCGGGTCGACACCTCCGACGAATGGATCGTCCAGCGCACCGGTATCCGCCAGCGGCACATCGCGGACGAGAGCGAGACCACGTCGGTGCTCGGCACGCAGGCCGCTCGCGCCGCTCTGCAGGACGCGGGGCTGACGGCGGACGACATCGACCTCGTCATCTGCGCCACCTCGACGCCGGACCACACATTCCCGTCGACCGCGACCCAGATCCAGGCGGGGCTGGGCATCCACCAGGGGGCGGCCTTCGACCTCCAGGCGGTTTGCGCCGGCTTCGTCTTCGCGGTCTCGACCGCCGACAAGTTCCTGACCACCGGGGCCGCCCGCCGGGCGCTGGTGGTCGGCGCCGAGACCTTCTCGCGGATTGTCGATTGGGAGGACCGCACCACCTGCGTCCTCTTCGGCGACGGGGCGGGCGCCATCGTGCTGGAGGCGCAGGAGGCGCAGGAGGCGGCGGAGGGCCGCGGCGTCCTCAGCACGAGCCTGCGCTCGGACGGCCGCCACCGGGAGAAGCTCTACGTTGACGGCGGCCCCGGCTCCACCGGCACCACCGGGCGCCTGCGCATGGAGGGACGCGACGTGTTCCGGTTCGCCGTCGGACAAGTCACCGACGTGATCGTCGAGGCGTTCGAGCAGGCCGGCACGACCGCGGAGGACCTCGACTGGTTCGTGCCGCACCAAGCGAACCGCCGCATCATCGAGGCATCCGCCGACAAGCTCGGGATCGCCCGGGACAAGATCGTCCTGACGGTGGACCGCCACGGCAACACCTCGGCGGCCTCGATTCCCCTGGCGCTCGACGTGGCGCGGCGGGACGGCCGAATCCAGGCGGGCGACCTCGTGATGATCGAGGCGATCGGCGGCGGCTTCAGCTGGGGGGCGGCGCTCATCCGCTGGTAACGCCGCCGGCGGCGCACCTGAAACAATTCGCTGCCCCGGCGTGGTTGACCATGGGCAGAGCGCCGATTAGCGTGCCGGATCATAGGGATACGCCTTGAGCGTTTGGCGCGGCCGTCTGGACCGCGCCATGCGTGATGGGGCGAACGATGCGGGCGAGGGGACACGGCATGGCAGGCAAGACGGTGACGCGCGCCGACTTGAGCGAGGCCGTCTACCATCAGGTGGGCCTGTCGCGGACCGAGTCGGCAGCCCTCGTCGAGACTGTGCTGTCGGAGATCTGCGCCTGCCTGGCGAGCGGCGAGACGGTAAAGCTGTCCTCGTTCGGCTCCTTCGTTGTGCGCAGCAAGGGCAAGCGTGTCGGCCGCAATCCCAAAACCGGGGTCGAGGTGGCGATCGAGCCGCGGCAGGTGATGGTGTTCAAGCCCTCCAACGTGCTCAAGGCCAAGATCAACGGTCTGAACGGCGCCGGCGCGCACGACGACGATTGAGCGGGGAGAGGCGCCGCGCGGCGTTTCCGGCGCCGCGTCCCGGAACGCCGCCGGATTCCTGCAGCCATCAGGCTTGAGTGCGGCCCTGTGACCCGGCAAGATCGGGCCATCCCGTGCCGATCAGCAAGACCGCCATGCCCGCACCCCTCGCCGCCGAAGAGACCGTCGAACCCTCGGGCGGAGCCGGCGAGAAGAGTGCGCATGCGTTCCGCACGATCAGCGAGGTGGCCGAGGAACTCGACGTGCCCCAGCACGTGCTGCGGTTCTGGGAGAGCCGGTTCGGCCAGATCCGCCCCGTGAAGCGGGCCGGGGGGCGGCGCTACTATCGGCCCCAGGACGTCGAACTCGTCGCCGGCATCCGCCATCTTCTCCACGTGCGGCGCTACACCATCGCGGGGGCGCAACGGGTGCTCAAGGAGAACGGCGTCCGCTTCGTCCAGGCCGTGGGGCGCGGCGAGGCCGTAGCGGCCGCGCCCATGGTCCAGGAGGTCGAGGCGGGAGGTGGAAGCGGCGCGCTCGGGAACTCGGACCGGGCGTCCCTGGCGGAGGCTCTGGAGGAGCTTCAGGCCTGCCGCGCCCTGCTCGACGGGCTGCACGGTGTCGCCGCGGGCATCTGACACCCGACAGGGCCCGCGGGCTCGGTCCTGTGGCCATACCTGGTCTTGCGCTCAGCGCGGCGAGCGAACTTTCCGGCAACAACCCGCGTTGTCGCCCGCATGGCCGCGCCCAAATCCAAGCTGACACCCAGCCAGGAACTGATGGCCCGCATCATGCGGATCGTCCGCTCCTGCCCGGAGGCGGCCTCCGAAGTCTTGGAACTGATGTTCCTCGTCAGCCAGATCGAGGCGGCCACCAGCGTCGACCGGGAGTACCGCGACGCCAAGCGGGTGATCAGCCGCTTGCGCAATCCACTCTGGGAGATGGGTCCCACCGATCGGGAGAAACTCCTGGCCGCCGCCGAGACGATCCGCCGGGTCTGCCGTCTGGCGGAGGACGAGATACCCACCATTCCGATCGCCGATGCCGGGGAGCGGGCGCGGGTCGAGGCGCGGCTCGCCGCCGCCCTGGCCGGCGAATTCGACGGGGCGCAGATCGCGCGCATCACCGGGATCGTCGCGGCCGCGCTCCAGAATTAAGCCGCCGCTTGGGCCCTCGACGCCCGTGCAGGGCGTCCCCACATGGTCTCCACCGATGAACGGGGCTTCCGGACGCGCGTCCGAAGGCTGGTCCCGGGTCGGCACTGGAGAGACGCTGCCATGATTGCCCTTCGTCCGTTCGCCGCGCTGATCGCCGGGAGTATGGCCCTCGCCGCGCCGGCACTGGCCCAGGCACCGGCCAGCCGAACCAAGACGGTGGCGCCCGGCAAGACGGTGCGGCTCGAGATCGCGCCGAATCTCAAGAAGGATTGTTCTCCTGGGCCGATGCCCGAGTTCAAGGTCTCCGGATCGCCGAAGAACGGATCGGTGATCACCAAGGTTGGCAAGCTGAAGACGCCGGCGAGCTATCGCTGCCCCAACAAGGAGGCCGCCGTCCAGGCGCTGTTCTATCAGCCCAACAGCGGCTTCACCGGCACCGACGAGGTGACGTTCGAGGTCAAGAGCTCCGACGGACAAGTCCAGACGCACACCGTCAAGATCACGGTCGGGGCGGCCGGCGCCAAATCGGGAGACGAGGGCAAGAAAGAGGGTACCGATTTGTGAGCAGGGGCCGGGCCACGCGGTGTCTGCTTAGTTCTGAGGCCCGGGCAGCCGTTCGGGCGCGGCACGGAGTCTCGCCCGTGCCGCCTTCAGCGCTCGGGAGTGTTGCAAGCAATCGACATGCCGGGCGCCATGCTCGCCGCACTGCGACAAAAGCGGGCCTGTCGGTTGCATCCGAGCCGAGACAGGATGAAGCTGTCACGGTCTGAGAGGGTTATCGAATGCCCATGCATGCGACGAACGACCTTTTCCAGAGCTTCGCCCGAGGCTACGAGGCCCGCCGCGACACGGAGATGACGCTCTCCGAGTATCTCGATGCCTGTCGCGACGAACCGCTGATGTACGCCTCGGCCGCCGAGCGGATCCTCGCGGCAATCGGCGAGCCCGAATTCGTGGACACCGCCAAGGATTCGCGCCTCGGCCGGATCTTCATGAACCGGACGATCCGCACCTACCCGGCCTTCCGCGAGTTCTACGGGATGGAGGAGACGATCGAGCGGATCGTCTCGTTCTTCCGCCACGCCGCTCAAGGGTTGGAGGAGCGCAAGCAGATCCTCTACCTGCTCGGCCCGGTGGGCGGCGGTAAGTCGTCGCTGGCCGAGCGGCTGAAGCTGCTGATGGAGGTTCACCCCGTCTACGTCCTCAAGGCCGGGGACGAGGTCTCGCCGGTTTTCGAGAGCCCGCTGGGCCTGTTCGACCCCGAGACGATGGGCGAGGAGATTCAGCGCCGCTACGGCATCCCGCGCCGGCGCCTCACCGGCCTGATGAGCCCGTGGGCGCTGAAGCGCCTCGACGAGTTCAACGGCGACATCTCGCGCTTCAAGGTGATCAAGGTCCGGCCCTCGCGCCTGCGCCAGATCGCGATCGCCAAGACCGAGCCGGGCGACGAGAACAACCAGGACATCTCCTCGCTGGTCGGCAAGGTCGACATCCGCCGCCTGGAGACCCTGTCGCAGGCCGATCCCGACGCCTACTCGTACTCGGGCGGCCTGAACCGGGCGAACCAGGGCATCCTCGAATTCGTCGAGATGTTCAAGGCGCCGATCAAGATGCTGCATCCCCTGCTCACCGCGACGCAGGAGGGCAACTACGTCGGCACCGAGAATATCGGCGCGATCCCGTTCACCGGCGTGATCCTGGCCCACTCGAACGAGGCCGAGTGGCAGACCTTCAAGACCAACAAGAACAACGAGGCCTTCATCGACCGGATCTACGTGATCAAGGTCCCGTACTGTCTGCGCGTCACCGAGGAGCAGCGGATCTACGAGAAGCTGATCTCCGGCTCGGAACTGTCGGACGCGGCCTGCGCGCCCGGCACGCTGGAGATGCTGGCCCGCTTCTCGGTGCTGTCGCGCCTGCGCGAGCACGCCAATTCCAACGTCTTCTCGAAGATGCGGGTCTATGACGGCGAAAGCTTGCGCGAGGTCGATCCCCGCGCCCGCTCGATGCAGGAGTACAAGGATACGGCCGGCGTCGACGAGGGCATGGACGGGATCTCGACCCGCTTCGCCTTCAAGGTGCTCGCCGCGACCTTCAACCACGACACCACCGAGGTCTCGGCCGACCCGGTGCACCTGATGTACGTTCTGGAGCAGGCGCTCAAGCGCGAGCAGCTCCCGCCGGAGACCGAGAAGAAGTACCTGGAATTCATCAAGACCGAGCTGGCTCCGCGCTATGCGGAGTTCATCGGCCACGAGATCCAGAAGGCCTACCTCGAATCGTACCACGATTACGGACAGAACCTGTTCGACCGGTACATCGACTATGCCGATGCCTGGATCGAGGACCAGGACTTCAAGGATGCCGAGACCGGCCAGCTCATGAACCGCGAACTCCTGAACCAGGAGCTGACCAAGATCGAGAAGCCGGCGGGTATCGCCAACCCGAAGGATTTCCGCAACGAGGTTGTGAAGTTCGCCCTGCGCTCCCGGGCCCAGCACGGTGGCCGCAACCCGAGCTGGACCAGCTACGAGAAGCTGCGCGAGGTGATCGAGCGGCGGATGTTCTCCCAGGTGGAGGAATTGCTGCCGGTGATCTCCTTCGGCTCCAAGAAGGACGGCGACACCGAGAAGAAGCACGGCGAGTTCGTCGAGCGCATGGTCGCGCGCGGCTACACCGAGCGGCAGGTCCGCCGCCTGGTGGAATGGTACATGCGAGTGAAACAGGCCGGCTGAGGCGCCGGGCGCCCGGCCGGGTCCAATCCGGCCGGGCCAGGGTTTGACCCTCCGCCGCCACAGTTTCGGACGACCAGCCGGTGAAGATCTGAGGCCCAGCTGCGAAAGAGGGATCCATTCCTCCGCCGGCAGCATGGTACGATCAGGGTCCGGACCCGGCCGGCACACGCGGACGAGGGTTTTCGCAGCGGATGCACATCGTCGACCGACGTTTGAACCCGGGTGGCAAAAGTCTCCCCAACCGCCAGCGCTTCCTGCGCCGCGTGAAGGACGTGGCCCAGCGCGCCGTGCGGGAATCCGCCCGCGAGAAGGACATCAAGGATCTCGGCAAGGACGGCCGGGTCAGCGTGCCGGCGGACGGCGTGCGCGAGCCGCGCTTCTCCCGCCAGCCCGGCACCGGCCTTCAGGACCATATCCTGCCCGGCAACAAGACCTACGTGGAAGGCGACACGATCGAGCGGCCGCCGGGGAGCGGCGGCGGGCGCGGCGCCGGCGAAGGCGGGGAGGGCGGCGAGAACAGCGAGGACGCGTTCCGCTTCGTTCTCACCCGCGAGGAGTTCCTGGAACTCTTCCTCGAGGATCTTGAGCTTCCAGACCTTGCCAAGCGCCGCCTCGCGGTGGTGGAGACCGAGGGCCTGCGCCGCGCGGGCTACACGGTGACCGGCTCACCGGCCAACCTCGCGCTCACCCGGACGCTGCGCAACTCGATGTCGCGGCGGATCGCCCTCAAGCGCCCGAAGCCCGAGGAGGTCGCGGCCGTGGAGGCGCGGCTCGACGCTCTGCCGGCGGGCGACCCCGAACGAGCTGAGCTGGAGCAGGCGCTCCTGAAGCTGCGCGAGCGCGCGAAGCGCATCCCCTACGTCGATCCGATCGACCTGCGCTTCCGCCGCTTCGAGCCCTATCCCCGGCCGATCGCGCAGGCCGTGATGTTCTGCCTGATGGACGTGTCCGGCTCGATGACCGAGCACATGAAGGACCTCGCCAAGCGGTTCTACATCCTGCTGCACATCTTCCTGACACGCCGCTACCGCCACGTGGAGATCGTGTTCATCCGCCACACCGACCGGGCCACCGAGGTGGACGAGGAGACCTTCTTCGGCTCCCGCGAGACCGGCGGCACCCTGGTCTCCTCGGCGCTGGTGGAGATGAAGCGCGTCATCGCCGAGCGGTACGACCCGAACGACTGGAACATCTACGCCGCCCAGGCCTCCGACGGCGACAACGTCTCCTCCGACGGGCCGACCTCGACGGAGCTGCTGCGGTCGCACATCCTGCCGGCCTGCCAGCACTTCGCCTATCTCGAAGTGGGAGACGAGAACGGCCCGCGCGCCGGCTTCGTCGAGCACCGCACCACCCTGTGGCGGACCTACGAGGCGATCACCAAGGCCGGCGGGCCGATCGCCATGCGCAAGGTCAATCACCGGCGGGAGATCTACCCGGTCTTCCGCGAGCTGTTCGGCCGCAAGGATGCGCGGGCGGAGGTGGAGGGGTGAGACCGCCCCCTCTCCCATTGTGGGGAGGGGGACGGGTGGGGGCGGACCGGATCGCCGCGGTGCCGACCGGACAACCCCGGCCCTTCCCCACAAGGGGAGGGGAGAATGTGATGAGGGTTTCATGGTGACCAGCCTGAGCCGATCCAAGGTGAGCGCGCCGACCGTCAAGGCCGACAAACCCCTGTTCACCGGCAACGACTGGGATTTCGATACGATCCGCCGCATCCACGATGCCTGCGAGGCCGTGGCCGGGCCTCAACTCGGCCTATCCTGGTACCCGAATCAGATCGAGATCATCACGGCCGAGCAGATGCTCGACGCCTACGCGTCGATCGGCATGCCGCTGTTCTACAAGCACTGGTCCTTCGGCAAGCACTTCGCCCAGCACGAGGCCGGTTACCGCCGCGGCCTGATGGGCCTCGCCTACGAGATCGTCATCAACTCCGACCCGTGCATCTCCTACGTCATGGAGGAGAACACGGCGACCATGCAGACGCTCGTCATCGCGCACGCCGCGTTCGGCCATAACCACTTCTTCAAGAACAACTATCTGTTCCGGCAGTGGACCGACGCGGAAGGCATCCTCGACTATCTCGACTTCGCCAAGGGCTTCATCAGCCGCTGCGAGGAGCGCTACGGCCACCAGGCGGTGGAGCAGGTGCTCGACGCCGCCCACGCGCTGATGAGCCAGGGCGTCCACCGCTACCCGCGCAAGAAGCGGCCGGACCTCGCCTCCGAGCAGCGGCGCGAGCGCGAGCGGATCGAGCACGGCGAGCAGATCTACAACGATCTCTGGCGCACCCTGCCGCAGAAGATCGGCACGGTGCGCCCGGACCTGGCGGCGGAGCGGCGCAAGGCGCTGCTCGAACTGCCGCAGGAGAACATCCTGTACTTCCTGGAGAAGGTCGCGCCGCGCCTGCGGCCGTGGCAGCGGGAGATCCTCCGCATCGTCCGCCTCGTGGCGCAGTATTTCTACCCGCAGCGCCAGACCAAGGTGATGAACGAGGGCTGCGCCACCTACTGCCACTACCGGATCATGAACGCCCTGTCGGAATCAGGGCAGATCACCGAGGCGGCCTATCTCGAGTTCCTGCAATCGCACACCAACGTCATCCGGCAGCCGAACTACGACGACCGCTCCTATGGCGGCCACAATCCCTACGCGATCGGCTTCGCCATGATGCAGGACATCGCCCGCATCGTCGAGCAGCCGACCGGCGAGGACCGAGAGTGGTTCCCCGAGATTGCCGGCACCGGCGACGCCATGGCGGTGCTGCGCGACTGCTGGGAGAATTATCGCGATGAGAGCTTCATCCAGCAATTCCTGTCGCCCAAGCTGATGCGCGACCTGCGCCTGTTCCACGTGGTCGACGATCCGGAGGAGCCGGAGTTGCGGGTCGAGGCGATCCACGACGAACGTGGCTACCGCAAGCTGCGCCGGGCCTTCGCGCGCCAGTACGACGTCGCCTGGCTCGACCCGGACATCGAGGTGGTGGACGTCGACCTGGAGGGCGACCGGCGTCTCATCCTCCATCACAAGGCGATCAACAAGATCACCCTGCAGAAGGACGACGCCAAGCGGGTTTTGCAGCACCTCGCCGACCTCTGGGGCTACGACGTGGTGCTCAAGGAGATCGAGCCGGCGACCGGCACGGTGCTGGGCGAGATCACCGCCAGCGCGCGGCCGATCTTCTTCTGATCGGCTCGGAGAGACGGCTGATCATACCCGAACACCTCCGTATGAGGAGGACGGGCGAGAGGGGCCGCGGATTGCCTCACGGTCGCGCCCGTGCTGCAAGAGGCCATGGCCGTCACGATCCTGACCCTCGCCGAGACCAGCGACTTCCTCGACCGCGAGTTTCCCCAGATGCAGGCGGGCGGGCGGGCCTACCATCTCGAGGATGTCGGTCCGCTCTCGGCCCGGATGCGGTTGGAGGCCCATGAGCGCTTCCTCCGGCCCGGCGCGACCGTGTCGGGGCCGGCCATGATGGCGCTCGCCGACTACGCTCTCTACGCGGCGATCCTCGCCAATCTCGGCCCGGTGGCGCTCGCGGTGACGACGAGCCTGACCTTCAACTTCCTGCGCAAGCCCGCCTCGGGGGATCTCGTGGCGGAGTGCCGGCTGCTCAAGCTCGGCCGGCGCTTGGCCGTCGGCGAGGTGCGGATCACCGCCGACGGCAACCCGGACCTCGTCTGCCACGCCACCGGCACCTACTCGATCCCACCGCGCTGAAACGGAATCCCGGGCCGTTTTTCGCGAGCGGAGCGAAGCAATCCCGGGCAGCGCAACATCGGCGAACGTGGCGCCGCTGGGTTGCTTCGCTCCGCTCGCACAGACGAAGGAATCCGGATCAGCCGGCCCGCGCCTCGGTCAGCCGCGCGGCGTAGCGGGCGATCAGGTCGACCTCCAGGTTGAGCCGGTCCCCGTCGCGCCGCTCACCCCAGGTGGTGACCTGCAGCGTGTGAGGGATCAGCAGCACGGAGAATAGGTCGTCCGCGACGCTGTTTACCGTGAGCGAGGTCCCGTCGAGGCAGACCGAGCCCTTCTCGGCGATGAACTTCGCCAGGGCGACCGGGGCCCGCAGGGTGAAGCGCTCGCTCGGACCCCAGGCGCCCGCGGTGACGGTCTCGCGCGCCACGATCTCGGCGACGCCGTCGACATGGCCGGTGACCAGATGGCCGCCGAGTTCGTCGCCGATCTTCAGGGAGCGTTCGAGATTGATCCGGGTGCCCGCGGCCCAGCTGCCCACGGTGGTGCGCGCCAGCGTCTCGGCGGCGGCATCCACCGCGAAGCTGCAGCCGCCCTCGGCCGGCTCCACCGACACCGCCGTGAGGCACGGGCCCGCGCAGGCGATCGAGGCGCCGAGCGCGATCGTGGCCGGATCGTAGGGCGCGCGGATCACGATCCGGCGCAGGTCGCCCGCCCCCGAAACCGAGACGACCGTACCGACGGCGCTGACCAACCCGGTGAACATCGCTTACGTCCTGCTGCGTTCGTAGGTCACGGCCTCGTCGGGCCCGAGCCGGAGCCGCTCGGCCTCCCGAAACCTTTCGCCTGCCAGGGCTTCCGCGAGGACCGGCCCCAGCGCCGGCAGGCCGCCGGCCGATCCCAGTTCCACCGGTCCGGTGACCAGCGTGCAGGCCTCGATCAGATCGGCCCGGGCGAGCGCCTCCGCAAGGCGGGGGCCGCCCTCGCTGCACAGGCGGGTGAGGCCGCGCTCGCCCAGATGCGCCAGGGCCGCCGGAAGATCGATCCCGCCGGCCGCATCCGCCGGCACGGGCGCGACCTCGACGCCGAGGGCCTCCAGGGCGCGCCGCGCATGGGCCGGGGCGGAGCGTGTGGTGAGCACCAGGGTCGGCGTGTCGCGGGCGGTCCGGGCCAGCACGCTGGCCGGGGAGAGCCGCAGATGCGTGTCGAGGACGATCCGCAGGGGCGAGCGCGCCGCCAGGCCCGGCAGCCGCACGGTGAGCGACGGATCGTCGGACCGGGCGGTCCCGATGCCGATCAGGATCGCGTCAGCATGGGCTCGCCAGAGATGGACCGCTCCGTCCGCCACCGGCCCGGTGATCCGCAGGCGCTCCGGCCCGGCGGAGGCGCAGAAGCCATCGCGGGTGCGGGCGAGCTTCAGGTGCAGGGCGGGGCGGCCGCGCGTCACCCGGGTGATGTGGCCGACATGGTCGCGCGCCGCCGTCTCCCGCATCAGACCGGTCTCGACCGTCACGCCCGCCTGCCGCAGCAGGCCATGGCCGCGCCCGGCGACCCGCGGATCCGGGTCCTCCACGGCGCTGACCACCCGGGCGATGCCGGCCGCCACGATCGCATCCGTGCAGGGCGGCGTGCGGCCGTGATGTGAGCAGGGTTCCAGGGTCACATAGAGGGTCGCGCCGCGGGCGGCCTCGCCCGCGGCGGCGAGCGCCAGGGGCTCCCCGTGCGGGCGCCCGCCCGGCGCCGTCGCCGCCGTCCCGAGGATTCGCCCAGTCTCGGGCTCGACCACGACGGCGCCGACCGACGGGTTCGGCCAAGTGGTGCCGAGCCCGCGCCGGCCCAGCGCCAGGGCGAGGCGCATGAAGTGCGTGTCGTCGCTCATGGGCGTCCGGCGCGGCGGCGCCCCGATGCCTCGGGCTCCGGATCCGCCTCCGGCCCTGCCGCCGACACAGGGGTGCCGTCGCTCAGCGTGCCGAGCAGATCCTCGAAGTCCTTGGCCTCGCGGAAGTTCTTGTAGACGGAGGCGAAGCGGACATAGGCCACGTCGTCGAGGCCTTTCAGCCCCGCCATTACCAGCTCACCGATCGCCTCGGAGGTCACCTCCGGCTCGCCCGCGCTCTCGAGCTGCCGGGTGATGCCGCTGACCAGCCGCTCGATCCGCTCCGGATCGACGGCCCGCTTGCGGAGCGCCACGTCGATCGAGCGCTGGAGCTTGTCCCGGTCGAAGGGCACGCGCTTGCCCGAGCGCTTGAGCACCACGACCTCGCGCAGCTGCACCCGCTCGAAGGTGGTGAAGCGGCCGGCGCAATCCGGGCAGACGCGGCGGCGCCGGATCGCGGCGCCGTCCTCGGAGGGCCGCGAGTCCTTCACCTGGGTCTCGGAGCCGCCGCAATAGGGACACCGCATGGATCTGGATCTCGGACATGGCAACGGCCGCGGATCAAGCGGATCCGCGGCCGTTTCCTAGACTACGCATGGCCGCCTCGGAAGGCCGGCCCGGCTCAAGGGCCCCGTCTTGCTCAGCCGTAGATCGGGAACCGGTCCGTCAGTGCATGGACGCGGGTCTTGACGTCGGCCTCGACCGCGCTGTCGCCCGCCTCACCCTTGGCGGCGAGACCGTCCAGCACCTCGACGATGAAGCCGCCGATCTGCTTGAACTCGGCCACGCCGAAGCCGCGCGAGGTGCCGGCCGGGGTGCCCAGACGGATGCCCGAGGTGATGGTCGGCTTCTGGGTGTCGAAGGGGACGCCGTTCTTGTTGCAGGTGATGTGCGCCCGCGACAGCGCGGCTTCCGCCGCCTTGCCGGTCAGGCCTTTCCGCTGCAGATCGACCAGCATCAGGTGGTTGTCGGTGCCGCCCGAGGTGATGTCGTAGCCACCCGAGATCAGCGTGTCGGCAAGCGCCCGGGCGTTCTCCACCACCTGGCGGGCATAGATCTTGAACTCGGGCTTCAGCGCCTCGCCGAAGGCCACGGCCTTGCCGGCGATGACGTGCATCAGCGGGCCGCCCTGGATGCCGGGGAAGATCGCCGAGTTGAACTTCTTGGCGAGCGCCTCGTCGTTCGTCAGGATCATGCCGCCGCGCGGGCCACGCAGGGTCTTGTGCGTCGTCGTGGTGGCGACATGGGCGTGCGGGAACGGCGACGGATGAACGCCGGCCGCCACGAGGCCCGCGAAATGGGCCATGTCGACCATGAAGTAGGCTCCGACCGAGTCGGCGATCTCGCGGAACTTGGCGAAGTCCCAATGACGCGGGTAGCCCGAGCCGCCGGCGATGATCACCTTCGGCTTATGCTCTTGCGCGAGCTGGGCGACCTGCTCCATGTCGATCCGCTGGTCCTCGCGGCGCACCGTGTAGGAGACCGGCTTGAACCACTTGCCCGAGACGTTCGGCGGGGCGCCGTGGGTGAGGTGGCCGCCGGCGGCGAGGTCGAGGCCGAGGAAGGTGTCGCCGGGCTGCATCAGGGCCAGGAACACGCCCTGGTTGGCCTGGGAGCCGGAATTCGGCTGCACATTGGCGAAGCCGCAATCGAACAGGCGCTTGGCGCGCTCGATGGCGAGGTCCTCGGCGATGTCCACGAACTGGCAGCCGCCGTAGTAGCGCCGGCCCGGATAGCCTTCCGCGTACTTGTTGGTGAGCACCGAGCCCTGAGCCTCCAGCACGGCGCGGGAGACGATGTTCTCCGAGGCGATCAGCTCGATCTCGTGCTGCTGACGGCCGAGCTCCTTGGCCACCGCCTCGGCGATCTCGGGGTCGGCTTCCGTCAGGGGGGCGGCGAAGAAGCTGTTGGAGAAGTGCTTGTCGGCGGCGGTACCGGCGCTCATGGTCTGCCTCTGTTCTGGTAGGGGCGATGCCCGGCCTTTCGTCGGCGTGCACGGGCGGGCGTTCAAGGTGGGATTCCTACACGCGCCGAAGGCTCAGGCCAAGCACAGGCATTTTGCTCGCGCGCCAAGAATAATTTGTCGCAGGTGGGGCGGCGGCGGCGCCGGCAGGGCCGACATGTTTTCCTAATCCGCCGCCCGTTCGCTTGACATAAGGAAAAGAATCATCGAATAAAACATGAACATAGGTGACGGGTGACAACGCGATGCGAGCTCACGAGCCCGATGTGATCTTGGCGTACTCCCTCGCGCAACTTCGCTTGAGCCTGGCTTTCGTCACCCTGGAACTTCTGGACATCAAAGCTGGATTCAGACCGGATCAGCCACGGGGCTGCGACGGCCGATGGTGCGGCGAGGGCGGTTCGCTCACCGTCATTCGCAAGGATCGAACGGGTGATCCTCGGATTGACGCGAAGACCGACGAGATCCTCGATGTCCTGAACGAAGTCGTCGAGAGCACCGAGCCGGGCGAGGGCTTCCTGTACGGGACCCAGATCCACGCGAGGCTGGCGGCCCGCCTGCGCGAGTTGGATCTTCCAGGGATCGGCCGGCACGGCGTCGAGCAGAGCTTCGTCACCGGCGACATCGTCCGTCACGGCCTGTCGGGCAGCATACGCACGGATGTTCTTCTCCGGGACGGCCGAACCAGCGCGGCGCCGATCCGGGCGATCTGGGACATCAAGACCGGTGAAACGGGCCTGTCGCCGCGCCGTATCCGTGCCCTGCGGGCCGGCGCAGGTGTCGACGACAGCGTCCCGATCATCGAGATCCACCTGCTCCGCGGCATCTCCGTCAAGGGCCGCGTCTCTGTCACCGTCGCTATCGGAGTCGTGGTCGCATGAGCATGGAAGCCTACGCCCTGTGTCCGCGGCCGCTCGCCGGCGTGTCGGACTGGCAGACCGGCCTGGACGCGCTCGGTTTCGATCTGCAGCTTCGCGGGACGGCGATCCCGCCGGCCTCGTCGGGGCATCTGCCGGCCCTGCGGCGCGGCCGGGCCTCGGGCTTCGAGTGCGCGCTCATCCCGTTCTCGGAATTGAAGGACACCTATCCGGAGACCGACTTCGCCGGCTCCTGGCCATGCGTGTACGCGTTCTGGTTCGGCACCATCGCGGAATCGATCGGCGCCGTGATGGCGATCACGGCCTGCGTGAAGTTGGTCGACGGGCTCGCCTTCTATCCGGAGGAGGGCCGCCTGCTGACCGCCGATCAGGCCGTCCGGTACGCGCGCGAGACGGTGCCCGCGGCCGAGGAACTCGAGCGGCAGCTCGGCCCCGGAGCGGACTGATCCGGGATCATCCTCGGCGCCGGGCCGGCCAAGCCCGCCGGACTCCTTTCAGACCTGCGTCGCGAGGTTCGTCTCGATCAGGACCGTCTCGGTCTCGAACGCGGCCGCGTGCCACGCCCCGGCCGGAAAGTGGAACACGCTGCCGGCCGAGAACGGCTCGCGGCCCTGCTCGGTCTTCAGGATCCCCGAGCCCGAGAGCACCTGCACGAACTGCTCGTAATCGTGGCTGTGGGCGGGTGCCGAGACGCCCGCCGGCACCACCACGCGCACGAGGCTCGCGCCGGAGCCCGGGATCGTGCGCTTGGTGACGCCGTTCCCGCCGACGCTCTCGGCGCGGTGGCCCCAGGCGGTCAGGTGGTCGCTCATCGACGGGTCTCCTCGCCGGCAGGTTGCCGCTCCGGTTCGTCGGGGCAGCGCCCGCCCGGATCCTGTCCCCGCGTCAACCGGTCCCGCCGGGCTGGCGACCGCGCCGGCCCTTGCCGGCCGCGGGGTCGGCCGGCGCCGGATCGGGACGGGTTGGGGTGCCCGTCGGGTTCATGCCGCTCCCAGCCGGCGTGCCGGAGGCGGGCCAGAAGGTCTCGAACAGCTCCTGCATCGCCCGGATGTTGTTGCCCTGAACCTCGGCCCCGGTGCGCAGCATCTGCTGGAACATGTCGGAGCCGGCCTCGCCCGCGCCCGCCTGGGGTGGCTTGGCGGCGGGTCTGGCGGCCGGCTTCGGCGGGGCCGGCGGCTCGACCGCGGGCATCATCGCCCTGGCCATCTCGGCCCAGGCCGGCGCGAACGGGAACGGCACGGGCGGCGGCGGCGGGCTCGGCCGCGCGGCCTCGGCCTGCGGCTGGTTCAGCATGACGTGGACGATGCTCGCCACCACGGCGCCCGCCATCATCGGCAGCATCTGGCGCAGGACCTGCGCGCCGACGCCGCTCGTCGCCGAGGCCTGCCGCAGCACCGCCTGCATCAGCTGCGCGGACCCGAACATCTGGCCGAGGGCCTCGAACCCCTGCGCCGGCGCCGGCTTGGCGGCCTCGAGCCCGAACATCCGGGCGAAGCCGGTCGGGTCCATGCCGACGCTGCGCTGGAGGCCGAGCGTCAGGGCCGGCATCAGCGCCTCGAAGGCGCGGGCCGTCTGCTCGGCGGTCAGACCGAACGGCTGGCCCATGGCCTGAAGCCCGGCCTCGCCCTGCGCCTGGAACATCTCGAGCGGGTTGAACATGACGCCTCGATCCTGTCCCGGTCGGGACCGCCCGGGACAAGGCATCGTGACCCTTTGCGCGGGGAAATACCAGTTCCCACCCGCGGAACTTGTGCCTTGCCGCCGCCGCCTCAGCTCAACGGCTCGGGATGGGCGTGCCCCGGCGGCAGGGGCGCCGCCCGCTGGGGCGCCCCCGCGGCGATGTTCGGCGCCGGCCGACGCGGGCCGAACCCCTCCAGCCGGTCGACCGTGCGGCGGGCCAGCAGGATGCCGAGCGCCCCGAAGACCAGGGAGCCGATCCCCATCCCGGCCACCACCCCGCGGGGGCCGTAGAGCGTCGCGCCGAGCATCGCCGGCGGGATCGTGCCGAGCGTCGCCCGTCCCCAATTCAGCAGCGTCGAGCGCAGCGGGAAGCCGAGATTGTTGAAGGCGGCGTTGCCGAGGAACAGCAGCCCGTTGAAGAACCAGATCGCGCCGCCGACGAGGCAGAAGAAGCCGAACAGCTCGGCCGCGCCCCCCTGCAGGCCGAACAGGGTGGCGAGCCACCCCCGGGCCAGTGCCAGGAGGAGCCAGACCGCGGCGCAGTAGGCCAGCGTCACCCGGATCGCCGCGCCGAGCACGCCGCGCATCCGGTCGAACAGGCCCGCGCCCCAGTTCTGAGCCAGGATCGGGCCGATCGCCCCCGACAGTGCGAACAGGCCGCCGAAGGCCACCGGCGTCAGGCGGTCGATCACCGACGCCGCCGCGACGGCATCGGCTCCGTAACCGGCGAACAGGCGGGCCAGGAAGGCGCTCGCCACCGAGGGCGCGAGGTTCGTGAGCACGGCCGGTCCCGCGACGCCGGCCAGGGCGGCCGCGTCGGCGGGCAGGTCGGTCAGGTGCGGCCGGCCCAGGAGCCCGTGCCGGGCGACGCCGCGGATTCCCACCGCCACGAAGGTCGCGCGCGCGACGCAGACGGTGATCGCCGCGCCCGTGACGCCGAGGCCGGCCCCGAAGATCAGCAGCGGATCGAGGAGCGCGGTGACGACGGCGCCCGCCAGGGTCACCGACATCGCCTGCCGCGCCTCGCCGACCGCGCGCAGCAGGCCGGTGAACAGCATGCCGGCGGCGAGCAGCAGGTTCGACGGCAGGGTGACGTGCAGGAACAGGACGGCCACCCGCAGCGACTCGTCCTTCGCGCCGATCAGGGCCAGGAGCGGGTCGGCCAGCAGCGCGATCAGCAGGGCGATGAGGCTGGCCACGAGGCTGCCGAGGACCAGCGCGGAGGTCGAGAGGCGCCGCGCCGCCGCGCGGTCGCGCGCGCCGACGGCCTTTCCGACCAGGGCGCCGGCGGCGATCATCAGGCCGATATTCACCGCCGTGGCGAAGAACTGCACGATGCCGGCGAAGCCGACCGCTGCCGTCAGGTTCGGGTCGCCGAGCGTGGAAACGTAGAACAGCGACAGCAGGTCGACGACGAAGATCGCCATCAGCCCCACCGACCCGGTGGCGGCCATCACCACTACGTGCCGGAGGATCGAGCCTGTGACGAAGCGGCCCGTTTCCCCCAGGGGCGGGCCGTCGGATCCCTCAGACATCCGGGCCGTCACGCATTCCGGGCGCTGCCTTCCGCTTCCAGTTCCGCCTCCGGATCGGCCTCCCCCTCTGCCGCATCGGGTTCCTGCGGCGCGAGAGCGGGTTTCTCCAGGAGCCGCTCGGCGGCCTCGCGCCGGTCGCTGCCCACGAGGTCGCGGGTCTCGGTGCTGAGCGCCCGGGCCGGCCGGACGGGAGCGGTCAGCGGCTCGGGCTTCAGCCCCGCCGCCGCGCCGCGCATCCAACTGGCGTCGGGCAGGGCTCCTGCCTGCTGCAGGACGAGGCGGGCGATGTCGCGCTTACGCACGTCGTCGGCCCGCGCCGTTGCGGCCTCCGGCGACAGGCCGAGCCCTTCGAGCGCTGCCCGTCCGAAGGCGAGGGCGGATTCGGCGGTCTCGCGGATCTGGTAGTCCACGTCCCGGTTCATCAGCTCCACCGCGTGCAGTCGGTCATAGGCGCGCACGAAGGTGCGCACGCTGGCGAATTCCTCGTGGACGATGTCGACGATCTTGAGGGCGCCCTCCCGGTCGTCGACGCAGATGCAGACCAGCTCGACCCGGCCGATCCCGGCCGCGCGCAGCACGTCGAGCCGGGTGCCGTCGCCGTAATAGATGCGGAAGCCGAAGCGCGAGGCCGCGCGCAGCTGCTCCACATCCTTGTCGATCACGGTGACCGGGATGCCCTCGGCCATCAGCACCTGTGTCAGCACCTGACCGAAGCGGCCGAAGCCGATCACCAGCACCCGCGCCTCGCCGCTCTCGGCGAGTTCGGAGGCGGGCTCCTCCAGATCGAGGGTGCTGCGGGCGTTGCGCCGCTCGATCAGCTTGTCGAGGCCCTTGGCGGCGATCGGCCCGATCAGCATGGTCAGCGCGGCCAGCGCCACCGCGAAGCGCGTCGCCGTGACGCCGGTGAGGCCGAGATCCTGGGCCTGGGGCAGCAGCACGAAGGCGAACTCGCCCGCGGGCGCCAGCACCGCCGCGCCCCGCAGGGCCCCGAGCGTGTCAGAGCCGAACAGCCGGAACAGGCCGGCCACGATGGCGACCTTGACCAGGATCGCCGCCAGGGTCGCGCCGAACAGGGCGGGCCAGACCTCGCGCACGAGGTTGCCGTCGATCGACATGCCGACGCTCATGAAGAACAGGCCGAGCAGCATGCCGCGGAACGGCTCGATATCGGCCTCCAGCTGATGGCGGAAGTTCGATTCGGCCAGCAGGATGCCGGCGAGGAACGCGCCCATCGCCATCGACAGGCCGACCTGCTCCATGAGCAGCGCGGTGCCGAGCACCACGAGAAGCGCTGCAGCCGTCATCACCTCGCGGGCGCCGCTCGCCGCCAGCAGCCGGAAGAACGGGTTCAGGCCGTAGCGGCCGACCAAGACCACCGCGAGAATTGCCGCGAGTGCCTTGCCGGTGGAGATAGCCGCCTCCCCGAGCCAGGAGACGTCGGTCGCCTCGCCCGCCGACGCCAGGAGCGGCATCAGCGCCAGGATGCCGACCACCGAGAGATCCTGGAACAGCAGGACCGCGAAGGCCCGCCCGCCATAGGCGCTGCCGAGGTCGCCCCGCTCCTCCAAGAGTTGCAGGGCCACCGCGGTGGCCGAGAGGGCCAGCGCGAGGCCGATCACCGCGGCGGCGCCGACGCTGAGGCCCGCCAGGACGCCGGCGCCGCCGAGCACCAGCGCGCAGAGGACGAGCTGGGCGGTGCCGAGGCCGAAGATGTCGCGCCGCATCGAGACGAGCTGCGAGAGATGCAGCTCCAGCCCGACGATGAACAGCAGCAGCACCACCCCGATCTCGGCGACGCTCGCCGCCGTCTCGGGCTCGGCGATCAGCGACAGGCCGGAGGGCCCGATCAATACGCCGGCCACCAGATAGCCGAGCACGGCGCTCTGGCCGATCAGCCGGAAGATCGGCACGCCGATCACCGCCGCCGTGAGGAAGGTCAGGACCGGCGGCAGGAAGCTCGCATGTTCGACGGGGCTCGCCATGGTGATCGTCCCGGCGTTCGGCTCGATGGGCGCAGGTGGAGCCCCCGCTTAGCGCGCGCGGCGCCGGGATGCGAGCCGTCGGCAGGTGCCGTTCGGCACCGGGGTCCCCGCGGGTGCTCCATCCGCGGTTGGCCCGGGCTCAACCCGGGAGCCGTGCCCGGGCCCGGTGCGAGCCGTCGATGAACTCGAAGCCGCCGGCCGCGCTCAGCATGTGCAGGCGTGTGCCGGGCCAGGCCGCGCCGGGGCACAGGCGCGTCTCGACCTGCTGCGCGTAAGCCTCCTCGTCGAGGCGCAGGATCCGCGCGAGCCCGAGCGCCGCGCCGTAGCCCTGGCGGCAATCCTGGACGGGCCGGATCAGGCCGCCGTCGCGGGCCACGATCGGACCCGCGGCCCGGGCCGAACCGATATCGATCAAGACCGGGTTGTGCCGGTGGGGAGTCCAGGGCCCACGGAAATGCGGCGCGTGCCAGAGATGCAGGGTGTCGGAGTAGCTGCCCCCGCCCGCCCGAACCGTGGCGAACATCCACCAGCGGCCGCCGTGCTGCAGCAGGGTCGCATCCCCGGCCACTACGCCGTCGAGGAGCACCGCCTCGTGGACCCAACCGCGCGGGAAGTCGGTGGCCCGGTAGAGGTCGACCGTGCCGGAGGCGTGGGATTCCGGGATCATCCAAACCTGCCCGTCCGCCTCGAAGACGAACGGGTAGGAGAGGTGGGTCTCCAGTTCGAGGACCGGCTCCGGCCGGCCGCGCGGCCCGTCCGCCCCGAACCCGACCGCGGCGATGACACCCTTGCCGCGGCGGTAGTCGAACTCCTCCACGAACAGCGTCACGGCGCCGTCGCGGGCGATCGCGAAGGGATCGGCGTAGAAGCGCCGTCCGTCGTCAGGCAGGACCTGCCAGCCGCCCTCGGGATGCCGACGCAGGTCGATCAGGTCGGGGCCGACGATCCGCCGCCAGCCCACTCGCCAGTGCGGGCCGTGGAAGCAGAGGGCGTAGAGCCTGCGGGCGATCTGCCGGGCCAGCCCCCCGGCGGCCCGCCGCCGGGCGCCCAGGCCGCCGAGGTCGTAGGCGATTGCGGGCTGAAGGGGCGCCCCGGCGCCGTCGGGAAGCTCCGTCGAGGCGGCGCCGTCGAGGGCGGCGAGGATCAGCGTGATGGTCCGCGCGAGGTAGCCTTCGAAGGCCGCGAGCATCACCGTATGCGATTCCGCGCCCAGGCGCCCCATCGCCACCGGCTTTCCGTCCGGCCCGCGCAGGGCCGCCACCGGCGCGCCGTGGGTGAACAGGGCGGCGAGGAGGCCCGCCTCACCCGGCATCCCGTCGTAATCGAGCCGCCAGGCCGGCTCCGATCCCGGTTCCGCGGGACTGCCCGAGAGGTCGAGGACGAGGTCGGCGTCGCTCCCGCGGGGCTCCTCGCCATCGGGGATGGCCTCGTAGGGGGCGAGTGCCACCGGTTCCGCCGCGGTGGCCAGACCCGGCCGCGGCAGACCGTGAATGGCGGCTTCCAGTCGAAACAGCAGTTCCGCGTTCGGCGGCAGACCCTCCGCATGATCGACCCAGGCGACCCGGATCCGGTGGTCAGGCCGCTGCCCGAGATGGTCGAGGAGGCGGATGTGCCAGCCGCGTAGCGCCCGGCGGTCGAGCCGCACAGTGACGGTCCGGATGCGGGCGGGCGTCCCGGAAGTCGACGGCTCCGCCCGGGCGGGAGCCCGACCGCCGGCCGCCGACGGCCAGTCCGCGCCTCCGATCGCCCGCTCCATCAGCCGGCCGGCCTCACGCCTCGCATGCCGGGTTTCGTATCGACGTTCACGGCGGCAAGACCTGGGATGCGCCCGACGTCGGCCGTCGATACGGTCGCCGCAGGCTCGAATGCTGTTACGCCGCGCCACGATCAAGCACGGCCGGATGGCTGTCTACCGGTACAAGCTTAACGCACGAGGCGATTTCTGGGCGGTGAACCGGAAAAAGCGAAATTCACCGCATCAGATAAACGCGTGTTGGAAGCCGGTGATACAATGTCGCGACGCCATGGTGGTTCGCGCAGGGGAACCCCACCTCCAGCTGGACCGTTCGCCAGACAATGACGTGGTGCGGAGATCAGGACATGACGCGCAAGACGCTGATGATGCCCCTCGCGGCGATGCTCCTCGCCGCCGTTCCGGGGATGGCTTTCGCCTGGGGCGGCGGTGGTGGCGGCGGCGGCGATAGCGGCAGCGGTCTCTCGCCCTACGCGGCGCTGAGCGGCAATGATCGCTCGGCTGGCGTCAACAACGGCAATTACCGCGATCCGGCCCTCGACCCGTATATCCGCACCTACGATCCGGAGGCTGCGGCCCGCTACGCCGCCCCGCCGGCGGCACAGCCGCGTCTCCGCATGCGGCCCTATTACGGCCAGCCCTACTAAGAGCGGCGCTGCGGCTCTCCCGCTGCCGTGATGGCAGGGGGAAGCCGCTTGACCGTATGGTTCAGGAGTGTCCGGCGCCGCTCGCGGTCCGGACGCGCTTGAGCGTCCACGGTCCGCCCGAGAGTTTGCATCCGGTGCCGCGGACGAAGCGGCTGCGTTTCGATCCGATCACGGATGCGAGGAAGTTGCGGCAGATCAGGTCATCCGAGACGAAGGGCAGTCCGGTCGGATTGATCGACCCGTGAAGTCCCGTGTCCGGATTGTCCCATTTTACCGGGCGCCCGTTACCCTGCGGATCCAGGGCGACGCTCAGGGCGGCGCGTGCTCGGCGCCAATCCTCCTCGGCGAGGTCGTCCCCGAAACCCACAGGCCGCTTCTCGATGCTGCCGGTCACGGTCGGTTCCTCGACCACGGGCGTCCCCGCTGGAGGATCGCCCCGGAAGACCAGCAGCGGCTGACCGCAGCCGCACAGGGCCATCGCCATCGCCAGGCCCGACACGGACGCGCAGATGCGCGACCGCCGGCTTGGCCCTTTACACGCGCATCGCCGCATTACACCTGACTCACGACGGGCTATTCGCTCGACCGAACACGCCGATGTCGGTGCCCCCTCAGGCCCTGGACGCGGCAGGCAGGAGTCTTGGCGTGGATCAGTTAAGGACCGATGACCCGAAGCGCGTGGACTTCACGCTGAGCGAAGACCCTGTCGCGCTGTTCGCCACGTGGATGACGGAGGCCGAGGCGGCCGAGCCCGAGGATCCGAACGCGATGGCGCTCGCCACCGCCGGGTCGGACGGCCTTCCGGACGTGCGGATGGTCCTGTTGAAGGGCTTCGATGCCCGCGGCTTCGTGTTCTACACCAACACCCAGTCCACCAAGGGCGAGGAGCTGGCGCAGAACCCCCAGGCGGCCCTGGTGCTGCACTGGAAGAGCCTGCGCCGGCAGGTGCGGGCCCGGGGACCGATCGCGCCGGTGACCGCCGAGGAGGCGGATGCCTATTTCCAGAGTCGTCGCCGGGAGAGCCGCCTCGGCGCGATCGCCAGCCAGCAATCCCGCCCGCTCGCCGACCGCGCCACGCTGATGAAAGCGGTGGCGGAGCTGTCCGAGCGCTACGGGGACGGGCCGATCCCCCGGCCCGCGCACTGGACCGGATTCCGGATCGCGCCGGTGAGCATCGAGTTCTGGCAGAACGGCGATTTCCGCCTGCACGACCGGGTTCGTTTCACCCGGACCGGCGAGGGCTGGAGCCGGGCGCGGCTCTATCCCTGACCACAGCAGAAACGAAGAGAGCCCCGGCAGGGCCGGGGCTCTCGCTTCGCCTGACAGGCAGCGACGAGGCTCAGGCGTCCTCGCCGTCCTTCTTCTCGTCCTCGGAGGCCTCCTCGGCCTTTTCCTCGGCGGCCCCGGCCGACTGCGCCTCGGCGATGGCAGCCTCCTCGGCCTCGACCTCGGCGCCCAGCACGGTCGGCGGCACGATGTTGGCCACCGGGTCGGTCGCCTCGCCGGTGTAGGTGCCGGCTGGGATCTTGATGTCGGAGACGTGGATGACGTCGCCGATCGCGCGGCCGGTCAGGTCGACCTCGATCGCGTCCGGGATCTGGTCGGGAGCGACGTCGAGGCTCAGCGTGTGGGCCACGATGTTGAGGGTGCCACCGAGCTTCTTGATGCCGGGGGCCGCGTCCTCGTTGACGAAGTGCACCGGCACCTCGACCGTGACGGTCTGGCCCGAGACGACGCGCAGGAAGTCGACGTGCAGCGGCACGCCGGTCACCGGGTCGAGCTGGAAGTCGCGCGGAATGGCGCGGACCTTCTTGCCGCCCGCGTTGATTTCGAACAGCGTGGTCTTGAACCCACCGGCATAGATCAGGGTTCGGGTGCGAACGAGGTCGACCGCGATGGATTGCGGCGGCTGGCCGCCCCCGTAGATGACGGCGGGAACTTGGCCCTGGCGACGAACGGCCCGGGCGGCCCCCTTGCCGACCCGGTCGCGTGCCACGGCCTCAAGCGTCTTCACAGCGCTCATGGCGTGATCCTTTACGATTGCTGGAGCCGGAAAATGAAAAGGCCGCCTCTGGCGGGCGGCCACATCCTTCCCGGCGCGCCCCTGCCTCCAAGGGTGTCTCGGGGGCGCGCCGTGCGCATACACGGATGGGGGCGGATTGGCAATGCGCCGCCGACCCCATGGCGGCCCGGCCGTCCGGCATCGATCACAGGCCGGCGAGCGCCCGCCGCGCCCGGCGCTTCTGCAGCCACAGGGTCAGGCCGAGCGCCGTGCCGATCACCAGCGCCGAGACGGCCGTGGTGACCGTGCCGAGCGCGTAGATCTCTGGCGTCGTCACCGTGGTGGTCAGGCCCTGCAGCTCCAGCGGCAGGGTGTTGCGGCCGCCGATCGCCTGGCTGGTGCGGGCGAGCTCATCGAACGACAGGGTGAAGCCGAACAGCGCCACGCCCACGAGCGCGGGCGCGAGGATCGGCACCACCACGTGGCGCAGCGTCTGCGGGCCGCTGGCGCCGAGGTCGCGGGCGGCTTCCTCGTAGGCCGGGTCGAACCGGTTGAACACCGCGAACATGATCAGCAGGCCGAAGGGCAGCGTCCAGGTGAGGTGCGCGCCCAGCGCCGACGTGTAGAGGCCCATCAGCGTGCCGTGATCCTGCAGGAACTCCCAGCCGGTGGCGGCAGCCAGCACCTTGATGCCGTCGTCGAGGAGTCGGAACTCCAGGCCGATGCCCAGCGAGACCACGATGGAGGGCACGATCAGGCTCGACACCGCCAGGGCGAAGACGAGGCCGGCCCCGCGAAATCCCTTCCGGAAGGCGAGGCCGGCGTAGAACGCGATTCCCACGGTGAGCGCCATCACCACGAGGCCGAGGGCCAGGGAGCGCCGGAAGGCCGCCCAGATATCGACGACGCCGACGCCCGCCCACAGCTTGGCGAACCAGTGGGTGGAGACGCCGTTCATCGGGAAGGTCAGGCCACCGGACGGGCCCTGGAAGCTGAGGGCCAGGATGGTCAGCGTCGGCCCGTAGAGGAACAGGACGTAGAGGGCGAAGACCGCCGCCAGCAGGTAGAAGGCGCGGCCGCGGGGCTGGTCCATCGCTACAGCTCCCGCCGGAGGTCGATCATCCGGGTGAGCCCCAGGATCATCAGCAGCACGGCGGCGAGCAGCACCACGGCGTTGGCGGCGGCGGCCGGGAATTGCAGGTAGGACATCTGCACCTGGATCACCTTGCCGACGCTGGCGATCTGCTGGCCGCCCATGACGCCGACGGTGACGAAGTCGCCCATCACCAGGGTGGTCACGAAGATCGTCCCGATGGCGATGCCGGGCTTGGCGAGCGGCAGGATCACGTTCCAGAGGATCTGCGCGCCGGACGCGCCGCTGTCGCGCGCCGCCTCGATCAGGCGCCGGTCGATGCGCGCGAGGCTGTTGAAGATCGGCACGATCATGAACACCGTGTCGAGGTGCACGAAGGCCAGGACCACCGCGAAGTCGGAGTAGAGGAGACCGTCGATCGGCGCGCGGATCAGCCCGAGGGTGCGGAGCGTGTCGTTGACGAGGCCATTGCGGCCGAGCAGCGGGATCCACGAGATCATGCGGATCACGTTCGAGGTCCAGAACGGGATCGTGCAGAGCAGGAACAGGCCCATCCGCACCGTGCCGGAGCGGATGTGGAAGGCCAGGAAGTAGGCGATGGCGAAGCCCAGCGGCAGGGTGATCGCCAGCGTCAGCACGACGAACTTCACCGTCGACATGTAGGTGCGCAAAGTCGTGCAGAGGTCGGCCGACAGGCAGCCGTCGAACACGTCGGCGTAGTTCTGCAGGGTCAGCGCCGGGATGATCTCGTACTCGTTGTACTCCCAGAGGGAGACGATCCCGGTGAGGACCAGCGGGATCACGAGGAAGATGAGGAAGACGAGGGCCAGCGGCGCGGCCTGGAGGTAGGCGAGGGCGCGGCGCCGGCGGAGAGGCGCAACGCGACTCTCCTCCCCCTTGTGGGGAGGAGCCGGAGGTGGGGGTGGTGCAGGATCGAGCGTGGCGGTGCCTTCTGCGCCACCCCCACCCCTCCCCACGAGGGGGAGGGGAGAAGCGACACCGCTCACGCCGCGATGAACTCGTTCCACTTGCGCACCATGTAGGTGTTCTCGTCCATCACGGCGTTCCAGCACGCGACCGCGCCCATCCGCGCGTCGAACGAGCCGCCGTCGCGGGTGGCGCCGGCCTTCTCGATCAGGGTGCCGTCGGGGCCGAGGATGTCCTTCTCGGCGGGCTTCCCCTCCATCCAGAAGGCCCACTCGTAGGGCAGCATGTTCGCCTGGGCAGTGTCCAGCACGGCCGAGTAGTAGCCCTGCCGGTTGAGGTAGGCCCCGGCCCAGCCGGACAGGAACCAGTTGATGAAGTCGTAGGCCGCGTCGAGCTTCCGGCCGCTCAGGGTCTTGGGGATGCCGAAGCCCGAAGCCCAGGCCCGGTAGCCCTCCTTCAGCGGCTGGTAGGTGCAGGGCACCCCCTGCGCCCGCACCTTGGTGACGGCGGGCGACCACATCGACTGGATCACCGTCTCGCCCGAGGCCATCAGGTTCACGGATTCGTTGAAGTCCTGCCAGAAGGCCCGGAACTGGCCGGCGCGTTTGGCCTCGATCAGCACCTTAATGGTGCGGTCGATCTCGGGCTTCGTCATGTTGCCCTTGTCGCCGTAGGTGTAGTCGCCGGTGGCCTCCACCACCATGGCGGCGTCCATGATGCCGATCGACGGGATGTTGAGGATCGAGGCCTTGCCCTTGAAGGCCGGGTTCAGGAGCTCCTTCCAGCTCGTGACGGGCACCTTGATCAGGTCCGGCCGGATGCCCAGCGTGTCGGCGTTGTAGACCGTGGGGATCAGCGAGATCCACTGGGTCTGTTCGCCGGCAAATTTCTTCGAGTCCTGGCCTTCCAGGTAGAAGACCTTCTTGGGCGCGGTGCCCTGGTCGCCGATCTTCTTGCCCGCCACCTCGCCCTTGGTGAAAACGGAAGAAATCTTGTCGGCGAGGGTGATCCGCTTGGCGTCCATGCCCTGCAGGTTGCCCGAGGGCAGGATCTTCTTGAGGCTGAAATACTCGGTGTCGATCAGGTCGAAGGAGTTCGGCTGGGTGACTGCCCGCTTGGTCACCTCGTCGGTCACCACCGGTATGTACTCGATGGTGATGCCGAGATCCTCCTTCACCTTCCTGGCGATATCGGCGGACTGGTTCACCGCGGTGCCGAGGTAGCGCAGGGTCACGGGCTCGGCGGCGTGCACCGCCGGGAAGCCGGTCACCGGCGTCGCGGCCAGCGCCGCGGCCCCCTTCAGGAGCGTGCGCCGGCTCGGCTTCGAGGGGAGGTCCATGGTCGTCTCCGTACCTGTTACGCGTCGAGGTAGTGGGCGGCGGCCGCATCCCAGCCGACCGGGATCGTGTCGCCGGGGCGCAGCGGGCGGGCCGCGAACTCCGCATCCCTGACGATTGCCGTGAGGGTGGCGGGGCTCTCGGGGGCGCGCTCCAACCCGTCGGCGTCGAGGCCGACATGGACGCTGGTGCCCTGGTACTCGACCGCCACCACCCGGGCCGGCAGCGCGGCGGGGCCGGCCTCCGCACCGAGGCGCATCCGGTCCGCCCGCACGGCGACGAGCCCCTCGGGCAGCCGGATCACGTTATGGCCGCCGATGAACCGGGCCACGAAGGCGGTGGCCGGCCGTTCGAACACGGTGCGCGGGTCGGCGGCCTGCTCGATCCGGCCGGCATTCATCACCACCACGAGGTCGGAGAGCGCCATCGCCTCCTCCTGGCTGTGGGTGACGTGGATGAAGGTGAGCCCCAGTTCGGTCTGGATCCGCTTCAGCTCCACCCGCATCCGCACCCGCAGGAACGGGTCGAGGGCCGAGAGCGGCTCGTCGAGCAGCAGCACCTTCGGGCCGGTGACCAGGGCGCGGGCGAGCGCCACGCGCTGCTGCTGGCCGCCCGAGAGCTGGGCCGGCAGGCGCCCGGCGAGGTGGCCCATCTGCACGAGGTCGAGCATCGCCATCGCCTTGGCGCGGCGCTCCGCCTTGCCGATCCTGCGCATCTTCAGGCTGAAGGCGACGTTGTCGCGCGCGTCGAGATGCGGGAACAGCGCGTAGCTCTGGAACATCATAGCGGTGCCGCGCGCGGCCGGAGCCGCGTCGCCCACCGCCTTCGGGCCGATCACCACGTCGCCGGCGCTGGCGCGCTCGTGGCCGCCGATCATCCGCAGCGTCGTGGTCTTGCCGCAGCCGGAGGGGCCGAGCAGGCAGCAATAGGCGCCGGACGGCACTTTGAGGTCGATGCCGTCGACCGCGGTGGCCGCGCCGTAGCGCTTGGTCAGGCCGATCAGCTCGACATCCATGCGGTGCTCCCCCCGGAGGCTGCAGGCAAGCGGCGGGCCAGGGTCGCCCTCAGGCCTCCCGCCGCTCGGCCGGATCGACCGCCCGGTCGAGCACACGCCCGCGGCCCGGCTCGGACAGGACCCGGCCGTCCTCGGCGATGACCTGCCCGCCCGCGATGGTCATGACCGGCCAGCCGGTCACCGCAAAACCCTCCCAGGGCGTGTAGTCGGAGCCGTGGTGCAGGTTCGCCTGGCGGATGGTCTCGCGACGGCTCGGATCCCACAGGGTCAGGTCGGCGTCGAAGCCCGGGGCGATCGAGCCTTTGCGCGGGTAGAGCCCGTACAGCTTGGCGTGGTTCGTGGCGGTCAGCGCGGCGAACTGGTTGAGGCTGATCCGCCCCTTCGAGACCCCTTCCGAGAAGAACACCGGCAGCCGCGTCTCGATGCCGGGGATGCCGTTCGGGATCCAGCGGAAGGAGGTTTTTCCGCGCGGGTTCAGCTTGCCCTGCGGGTCATCGTAGCGGAACGGGCAATGGTCGGAGGAGACCACGTCGAAGATCCCGCGCCGGATCCCCGACCAGACCGCCTCCTGGCTCTCGACGTCTCGAGTCGGCGGCGAGCAGACGTACTTCGCCCCCGCCATGGGATCCTCCTGGCCGAGCCCCTTCATGTCCTCGGCCGTCAGGGTCAGGTATTGCGGGCAGGTCTCGGCCCGGATCTTCAGGCCCCGCGCTTGCGCCCACGCGATCTGCTCGGTGGCCTCGCGGCCCGAGACGTGGACGATCACGATCGGCAGGTCGATCAGCTCGGCGTGGCTGATCGCCCGGTGGGCCGCCTCCCGCTCGACCACCTCGGGGCGCGACAGGGCGTGGCCGTAGGGCCGGGTCTCGCCCGCCCGCTCCAGCCGCTCGCTGAGGTAGCGGATCGCGTCGTAGCCCTCGGCGTGGACCATGACCCGGGCACCCTGCCGCCGCGCGACGTGGAACACGTCGAGGAGCTGGCGGTCGTTCAGCACGAGGTCGTCGTAGGTCATGAAGACCTTGAACGAGGTGTAGCCGTCGGCCACCAGCGCCGGCAGCTCCTGGCCGAGCACCGCCTCGGTCGGGTCCGAGATGATCATGTGGATCGCCACGTCGACGTGGCACTGACCCTCGGCCCTGGCCCGGTAGGCGTCGACCGCCCCGCGCAGCGAGGCACCCCGGGGCTGGAGCGCGAAGGGCATCACGCAGGTATTGCCGCCGGCCGCCGCCGCCCGGGTGGCGCTGGCGAAGTCGTCGGCCATGACGATGCCGGGGCCGGATTCCTGGGCGATGTGGACGTGGCTGTCGATGCCGCCGGGCAGGACCAGCAGGCCGGAGGCGTCGATCACCCGGGCGGCGTCGGCGATGCCCTCGGCCACCGCGACGATCCGGCCGCCGCGCACGCCGATATCGGCCCGGACCGTGTCGCTCGCCGTGACCACCGTACCGCCCCGGATGGCAAGGTCGAATTCGGGCATGCCGCTCACTCCTCCGCGCCGTCGGGCGCGCCGGGCCGATGCACGGTCCGCGCCGATTCGGGCGGACGGGTCGGCACGGCAGGAGGTCACAGGCAGCCGTTCGGGTCCAGCGGGCCGTGCGAGCGGAACGGCCTGACGCACGCGGTTCCGGTCGAAGACTTCGGCCGTCGTCGCTCTCCCCGTCATCACGAGCGCAGCGAAGTGACCCAGGGCTGCGCGACGCCGGTAAGCGGAGCGCTATCCTGGATTGCTTCGCTCCGCTCGCAAGGACGGGTGCTCCGAGGGGTTCAGTGCAGGACCTCGGCCGACAGGCTGCGGGATGACCGGCCCGGACGCCTCATCCGAGGATCCGGAGCGCAGGCTCGACGGCGCCGCCGCGTGGAACTGCCGCCACACCCGCCGCATGTGCCGGGCGGAGCCGAAGCCGGCCCGCTCGGCGACCTGCTCCAGGCCGAGATCGCTCTGGGCGATCAGGTCCCGGGCGAGCGCGATGCGGGACCGGTTGACCGCGTCCGTCACCGTCATGCCCGCGTGGAGCCGGAACAGCCGCGCGAGGTTGCGCGGGCTCGCTCCCGCGACCCGGCCGAGCAGGGCCGGCGACCAGTCCCGCGCGGGGTCGCCGGCGATCGCGTCCTGGGCCCGGTGCACCGCCGGGTGCAGGTGGCTGCGCCCCTCGAGCCAGGGCGAGAGCTGGGGATCGTCGGGCCCGCGCCGCATGTACACGACGAGCGTCCGCGCGACGGCGACCGCCGTCTCCGGGCCCGCCCACTCCGCCACGAGGTGAAGCATAAGGTCGATGCCGGCCGTGACGCCGGCGCTGCTGAACCGGTCGCGGTCCTGCACGAACAGGCGGTTCTCCAGAACCCGAGCCCGGGGCGCCGCCGCCAGCAGGCGCTCGCAGCTGGCATGGTGGGTGGTGCAGGCGTAGCCGTCCAGAAGTCCGGCCCGCGCCGCCAGCAGCGCGCCCTCGCACACCGTCACCACGCTATGGCCCGGCCGGATGACGGCGCGCAGCCACGCGACGATCTCGGCCTCGGCGGCGGCATCCTCCGCCCGGTCCGGCGCATCGCCGAGCACCCGCGTCGCCGAGCCCGGCAGGAGCACGACCGTGCCATCCGCGATCGTCGCCGGCAGCGTCCCGGCGCCGCCCAGATCGAGGCCGATCGAGCAGCGGGTGAGGCCCTGCGGCGCCGCGTAGCTTACCGCGAAGCCGACCCGATCCTGGACGGTGCCGGCAATCCGCAGGACCTCCAATGGGCCGGCGAGGTCGAGCAGCAGCGTGCGCGGCGGCAGGATGACGAGAAATGCGATGCGCCGCGCCATTCCGCTCATGTGGCGACCGGCAGGTCCCGGGCGGCGAGGGCCTGCGCCACGGTGGCGATGCGGGCGAACCGGTCCGTCAGCACCAGTTCGGTGCGGGCCTTGATGTCGTGGACACTGAACCGGCGGCCGTCCGGATGGGTCATGGCGAAGGTCAGGGTCGCCTCGCTCACGAAATCGACCTCCCAGCCGCTGTCGGAGGCGTGGCGGGTCGTGGTCTCGCAGCATTGCTCGGTCCGGATGCCCGACACGATCAGCCGGCGGATGCCGTGCTGCGTCAGCCAGTCTGACAATCCCGTATCGACCAGCGCGCTGTGCCGGCGCTTGTGAAAGAAGGCCGTCGGCGCGATCACGACCGGCTCCAGGGTGCGGACATGTCCGGAGGCGCGGGAGAACGGGCCGCTCTCGGCCACGTGGAAGACCTGCAGGATCGGGATCTTGCGCGCGGCGGCACCGTCGATGAGCGTCTGCAGGCGCTCGGTGAAGGGTGGGACATCGGCGTCGTTCCAGAAGGGCCTGTGCCGGAAGGATTCCTGGACATCGATGACCAGCAGCGCAACATGGGACATTTCGTGTCTCCCGCTTGGTGAAGCGAGCCGCAGCATTCACCGGTCGGACGCAGCGGGAAAGAAACCGCACCGCCAACCAGCGGACATATCCGGCCATTCTCAGGCGAACAGGAGTCGCGTGTGACGGACCATCCCAAGACGATCTTCGTGCTGACCGGGGCCGGCGTCTCGGCCGAGAGCGGGCTCGGCACGTTCCGGGACCGCGGCGGCATCTGGGCGCGGTTCGACCCGATGAAGCTCGCCACCCCCGAGGCCTACGCGGCCGACCCCGACACGGTGCTCGATTTCTACGATCATCGCCGCCGCGGCGTGATCGCGGCCGAGCCGAACGCGGCGCACCGCGCCCTGGCGCAGGCCGAGGCGCGGTGCGCCGCGCGGGGCGGGCGGCTGTTCCTGTGCACGCAGAACGTCGACGACCTGCACGAGCGGGCCGGCTCGCGGGCGGTCACCCACATGCACGGCGAGCTGCTCAAGGCGCGCTGCTGCGCCTGCGGTTCGGTCACGCCCTGGCACGCCGATCTGAGCCGGGCGGATCGCTGCCCCGCCTGCTTCACGCTGGGCCGGATGCGGCCGGACGTGGTCTGGTTCGGCGAGATGCCGATGCACCTCGACGCGGTCGAGGCGGCGCTGGCCAAGGCGGACCTGTTCGTGGCGGTGGGGACGTCGGGCGCGGTCTACCCGGCGGCGGGCTACGTGCGGCAGGCCCGGGTCCTCGGCATCCCCACCTGCGAGATCAACCTGGAGCCGTCCGACAATGCCGCCGCCTTCGACGACGCCCGCTACGGGCCGGCGAGCGCCGTGCTGCCGCGCTACCTGGCCGAGCTCGGCCTTTAGACAGGCGCCGGACCGGCAGTGGCGCGGGTCCCCGAGGGGATCCAGGGCGAGCCACGGACGGATCAGGCCGCGCGCTGTCCACGGCCCCATCAGACAAGTTGTTGTGAAGAAAACAATTTTCGATCCGCGGCCTGCCGTCTCGGGCAAGGATCAAAATCTTAAATGACGCGAATCACGTCCCCGCGAGCTGTCAAGAACTGGTCGGGCAGTTGCCCACGGGTTACAACAGTCAAGCTTGGGCTCGGCGTCGCGGCCCACCCGAGCGTTCGTTGAAGCCACAAGGGGAAGCAACTACCCATGCAGCACTTCACCGTAACCGACCGCGAGCGTGACACCGTTCTGGCGGCTTTGCGCTATTACCAGTTCTACCGGATGCAGGGGCATCCGTTCGATCCCCGTCAGGATCACCTGATCGACACCATCGCCGGCCGGGCCGGCGAGGCGCTGGACCTCGCCGAGATCGACGATCTCTGCGCCGGCCTGAACGGCAACCCGCACGCGCTCGCCGCCGCGGCGGCCTGAACCACCCTCCGGGGCGGCTGAGGCTGCCCTCGACTGCCCCGCGGCCGGCCTAGGGATGGGGCCGGCGGACGGGTCACCTCCGAGATGAGCGGGACATCGCCGCCGGAGTGAACCTTCCTTCCTCACCGGGGCCGGGCTTCGAGCCCGATCGAGACCTGCCGACGCGCATTCGGGATTCCGTCCGCGCGTCGGCCCGACCGGCGGGACCTCGCGAGGCCCCCCAAAAGGCCGGTTTCGCGCGATGCCGAAACATGGCCTAACGGATGCGCGACGGCCGCAGGGCCGCGCCTTCCAGGGGCGCCGATGCCGATGAAGCGGACGGGATCGGGATGGATCCGCCGCGGCGTGCCGCGGTTCGCCGGCATCCTGCTCCTCGGGCTCGCGCCGGCCGCAGCCGCACCCGAGAGTGTTGCCACCGCACTGGTCGTCTCGGTCGACGTGTCGCAATCCGTCGACGACGTCCGCTTCCGGCTGCAGATGGAGGGCGTCGCCGAGGCCCTCGAAGATCCGTCGGTGATCGGCGCGATCACCGGAAATCCGGGCGGGATCCTGTTCGCGATGGTGACCTGGGCGGACCGGGCGCATCTCGCCGTCGGCTGGCGGCGGATCGCCGGCCGGGACGACGCGGCGGCCGTCGCCGCTCTGGTCCGGGCCACGCCGCGGCAGGCGGGCGAATTCACCTGCCTCGGGCAGATGTTCCGGACGGTCACGGCCGGCGTGCTGCCGGCTCTGCCACTACCGGCCGAACGCGTGGTGATCGACGTCTCGGGGGACGGGATCGACAATTGCACCGATGCTGACGGTCTCGCGGAGGCCCACGCGGCGCTGCTCGCCACCGGCGCCACCGTGAACGGCCTGCCGATCCTCGTGCCCGGCGAGAACGACGTGGTCGGGGCCGGCGCCTACCGGGCGCCGGGCTACGGCCTGCTTCCGACGCCGCTGCCGAAGGACCGCACCAGCCTCGAGCAATGGTACCGCGCCCACGTCCTCGGCGGCCCGGGGGCGTTCCTGCTGGCGGCCGCCGGCTACGGCGATTTTTCGCGGGCGCTGCGGCGGAAGTTCGTGATCGAGATCAGCGCGCTGGAGCGATAGGGGCAGGGCCGGACAGACGTTCGTCCAACCCTCCCCCTCATCCTGAGATGACCGCGCAGCGGGCCTCAAAGGAGAGTTCCAGTGATCGCGTGGCCTCTGAAGGGCTTCATCCAGGCCTCCGCTGCACTCCGGCACCTCAGGATGAGGGTGGAGGGTTGGACCGCTGGAAATGTCGAGGCGCGCTTACCCAGCCTCGGCGTGTTCTGCCAAACCCCTCACGGCGCTTTCTTCAGCTGCTGCTCTGCGCGGTTGAGCGCCGCCTCGCACGCCTTCGTATCGCCCTTGGATTCGGCCGTGCGGGCCTCCTCCAGGGCGACCTTGGCCTGCTGGGCGGCATCCGCCCCCTGGCCGGCCTGGGCCGCCTTTTCCGGCGGGGCCTGCGGCGACTCGTTCGCCCGCTGGCCCTCCGTGCCGGTCAGCCCTTCGCCGCCGCGCTTGGCGGCGTTGCCCTGGCCGCTGGTATTGGCCGAGATCGACTGGCTCACCTCGGACTGGACGCGCTTCGACACGCCGTCGATCCGGTCGCCGCAGGGCGAGGCGAGGGCGGGGGCCGCCGTCAGGATCAGGGTCAGGCAGGCCGTCAGGGCGGGACGCATCATCGGGTCAAGTACTTTCCAAAAATATGGGGCCGCGGGTTCCCCCACGGCCCCAACGTCTCGCGACGGGTGACGGTTCAGGCGCTCAGCTGATCGCGGATCGGCAATTGCCGGACCCGGCGGCCCGTGGCTGCGAAGATCGCGTTGGCGATGGCCGGCGCCACCGGCGGCACACCGGGCTCTCCGACGCCGCCGAGCGGCCCGTCCCAGTTGCCGGTCGGCACGAGGTGCACGCGGACCGCCTTCGGGGCGGCGTCGATCCGGAGGACCTCGTAGCCGTCGAAGTTGTTCTGCACCGCCCGGCCCTGCTTGAAGGTGATCTCGGAGGTGAGCGCGAGCCCCATCCCCATGACCACCGCGCCCTCCATCTGCGAGCGGATGCGCTCCGGGTTCACCTGCGGCCCGCAATCGACCGCGATGTCGATCACCTTGACCTTCACCTGGCCCTTGTCGTCGACCTCCACCTCGGCCGCCACCGCCGTGTAGGTGACGAAGCTGTAATGGCCGGCGATGCCGAGACCGGTGCCCTTGGGCATCTGCCGTCCCCAGCCCGCGCCCTTGGCGGCGGCCTCGATCACGCCGCGCAACCGGCCGGTCTCGATCGGGTAGCGCTTCGGATCCTCGCCGTAGTTCCAGACGTCGCCGATCTGGGTCGGGTCGATCTTGCGATCGGGTCCGATGAGGTCGAGCAGGTACTCCTTCGGCTCGCGGCCGGCGGCGTGCGCCAGCTCCGACACGAAGGACTGGATCGCGAAGGCGTGCGGGATGTTCGACACCGATCGGAACCAGCCGATGCGGACATGGGCGGCGGCCTCGGGGTTCTCAAGCCGCATGTTCGGGATGTTGAGCGGCGTGTTGACCAGCCCCATCCCGAGCTCGAACGGCAGCTCGTGCTTGGGATCCGGCGCGAAGATCGAGCCGATCGTCGGCGCCACCGAGCGGTGCAGCCACGCCACCGGCATGCCCTTCTCGTCGAGGCCGGCCTCCAGGTGCTCCACCGAGATCGTGTGGTAGAAGCCGTGGTGGAGATCGTCCTCGCGGGTCCAGGCGAGCTTCACCGGTGCGCCGCCCACGGCCTGCGAGCACAGTGCCGCCTCGACCACGTAGTCGGGCTTGGACTTGCGCCCGAACCCGCCGCCGAGCAGCGTCACGTTCACCTTGACCTTGTCGTCGGGGAGCTTGAGCGCCTTCATCAGGCGGTCGTTGGCCGCCTGCGGACCCTGGACGCAGGCCCAGGCCTCGCAGAACCCGTCCTTCACGCGGGCGACCGCTGCCGGAGGCTCCATCGGCGCCTGGGCGAGGTGGGGCACGAAATACTCGGCCTGGACCTTGGTCTTGGCCTTGGCCAGGGCGCCGTCGACGTCCCCTTGCGTGCGCACGACCTTGCCGGGCTTGCGGGCGGCGGCTTCCAGCTCCTTGCGGAACGCGTCGGTGTCGTAGCCGGCGTTCGGGCCGTCGTCCCAGGTGATCTTGAGGGCGTCGCGCGCCTTCATGGCCGACCACGTGTTCTTGGCGACCACCGCCACGCCGCCGAGCGGCATGAACTCGGACGGGATCTCGCCGCCGTCGATCTTGAAGATCTTCACGACGCCCGCGACCTTCTTGGCCTCGCTGTCGTCGAAGGACTTCACCTTGCCGCCATAGACCGGCGGGCGCGCGACGACCGCGTACAGCATCCCGTCGAGCTTGGTGTCGAGGCCGTAGATCGCCTTGCCGGTGGTGATGTCGAAATTGTCGATCAGCCCGACCTTGCCGGTGCCGATATAGCGGAAGTCCTTGGGGTCCTTCAGCTTGACGTCGGTCGGGACCGGCAGCTCGGCGGCGGCCTTGGCGACCGCGCCGTAGCCGAGGCTCCGGCCCGACTTGGCATGGGTCAGCGTGTGGTTGACGGCCGTGACCTCGGAGGCCGGCACGCCCCACTGCTTGGCGGCGGCCTGGATCAGCATCAGCCGCGCGGCGGCGCCGGCGTGGCGGAAGTGCTGGAAGAAGTGGCGGGTCGAGCGCGAGCCGTCCGTGTCCTGGTTGCCGAAGCGGGTCTCGTCGCCCCAGGCCTGGACCACCTTCACCTTCGACCAGTCGGCCTCCAACTCGTCGGCCACCGTGAAGGCCACCGAGGTGCGAATGCCCTGGCCCATGTCGGAGCGGTGGTTGGTCACCGTGACGGTGCCGTCCGGCGCGATGGCGACAAAGACCTTCGGGTCGTCGCGCCAGCCGTGCGGCATGCCGTCGGCGCCGAATTTCTGCTCCTTCTGCTCCTGGGTCTGGGTCTCGTCGGCCCGGGCGGGGCGCAGCGAGAGGGCCAGCACCAGGGCGCCGGCGCCGCCGAGAATGCCGCGGCGGCTGACATTGTCGAGGGCCGGCTTGGTCTTGGCGAGCTCAGCGCTCAGCTTGGCGTCGTGAATCACAGGCGCTCTCCCTTGCTGGCGGGCGTCGTCTGGCCGGCGGCCTGATGGATCGCGGTGCGGATGCGCGGGTAGGTGCCGCAGCGGCAGATATTGCCGCTCATCGTGTCGTCGATGTCCTGGTCCGTCGGCTTCGGCGTATCCTTCAGAAGCGCCGCGGCCTGCATGATCTGGCCGCACTGGCAGAAGCCGCACTGCGAGACGTTCTGGTCGCGCCACGCCACCTGCACGGGGTGGTTGCCGTCCGGCGACAGCCCCTCGATGGTGACGACCTCCTGGCCCGCAGCCGCCGAGACCGGCGTGATGCAGGCGCGGGTCGCCGCGCCGCCGAGATGGATGGTGCAGGCGCCGCAGAGCGAGACGCCGCAGCCGAACTTGGTGCCGGTGAGCCCGAGCTCGTCCCGCAGGTACCACAGCAGCGGCATGTCGGGGTCGCCGTCGAAGCTGCGCGCAGCCCCGTTCACGGTGAGTTTGATCATCGTTGCGTCCTGTCTGGCGGCGCCGGAGCGGCGTTCAGTCGGGTCCGAGCCGGGCCTGAGGCCAAGGCCGGCAGTGCCGGCTCACGCGTGCCGATGCGGGGGAGATCGCCGGGCAAACGCTCAAGCTCAGAATAATAAATATTCTAAAGCAGGCCCCCTGCCGGGCGCAACGCACGGACACGGCCGGTCATCCTCGCTTGCTTGCGCTCAGGTCATGCCGCGTGCGGCGCCGCACATGCGGTGAGTAGCTGTGGGAACAGCCGGAGATTGTGTCCGCTCAGCCGGCGCGGCCTGTCAGGCCGTGCCATCGAGTGTTGCAGGATCAACCGGCCGATCACAGGCCCGGATCCCGGTCTGAGGGAGAAGCAATCCCGCAGCGACGCGAGTCCGGTGCTCACCCGTCGAAGATCTTGTCGTCTCCGATCAGAAGGTCACGCCCGTTCTTCGGCATGGGGAAGCCGTAGCCTCTCCCGGGCTTGTCGAACACCAGGATGCCCGCCTTGTGATAGGCGCTGGCATAAAGCGTGATGCCGATCTTCTGGAGCGTGAGGTGGAGCGCTTGAAAGGCATCCACGCCAGCGCCGAAGCTCTCTTCCGGAGCATTCGGCCATCCAATCGTATAGCGGCAGATCCACATCCCGTCCGCGTTTTCAGGTGCGTGCATCGTAATCTTGCACGCCTTGGGCTCGTATCCGTCCTGTATCGACAGGGACCGCTCCGCGATCACCATGGCTCGACCTCGCGATGCTGCAAGGAATCGTTCGGCGACTCCGCAGATCGTAGGCCGCAATGTTGCCTGGACGCAGCCTAGACCCAGGCGCATAGACGAGACGTCAATTCGGAGAAATGGATTCGTAGTGTCGTGCGTCTATGTAATTATTTCCGGTGAGCGAGTGGCATTGGCCTGAAATATCAATCGGGTTTACTGTGTCTGACCGAAGTCGCCCACCTACACGGTCACCTGCGTCCCGACCTCCACCACCCGCCCGGTGGGGATCTGGAAGAAGTCCGTGGCATCGTTGGCGTTCTTGGCCAGCGTGATGAAGATCCGGTCCTGCCAGAGCGGCATGTTCGAATGCGCCGCCGGCCGGATCGAGCGGCGCGACAGGAAGAACGAGGTCGCCATGATGTCGAACTTGAAGCCCTGGCGGCGCAGCAGCACCAGGGTCTTCGGAATGTTCGGCGTCTCCATGTAGCCGAACTTCATCACGACCCGGTAGAAATGCGGGCCGACCGGTTCGATGCGCACCTTGTCGGCCTCGTTCGAGCGGGGCGTGTCCACCGTCTCGACGGTCAGGATCACGTTCTTCTCGTGCAGCACCTTGTTGTGTTTGAGATTGTGCAGGAGCGCCGCGGGGGCGATCTCGGGATCGCTGGTCAGGAACACCGCGGTGCCGCGCACGTGGTGGGGCGGGCTCTTCTCCAGCATCCCGACCAGCTCCACCAGGGGCACGTCGGTCTTGCGGGTCTTGTTGAACAGGATCGTCACCCCGCGGACCCAGGTCCACATCAGGATGATCAGGCCGCCGGCCAGCAGCAGAGGGACGTAGCCGCCCTCCACCACCTTGATCAGGTTGGACAGCAGGAACAGGAACTCGAGGACGATGAAGGGCAGCATCACGGCCGCCGCCGCCACCGGCGACCATTTCCACATCCGCCACATCACCAGGAAGGTCAGCGAGGCGGTGAGCAGCATCGTCCCGGTTACCGCGATGCCGTAGGCCGAGGCGAGCGACGACGAGGTCTTGAACAGCACCGCCAGCAGCACCACGCCGATCATCAGCAGCGAATTGATCTGCGGCAGGTAGATCTGGCCGGCATGCGACTCGGACGTGTGGCGGATCTCCAGCCGCGGCAGCAGCCCGAGCTGGATCGCCTGCCGGGACAGCGAGAAGGCGCCGGTGATCACCGCCTGGCTCGCCACCACGGTGGCCAGCGTGGCGAGCAGCACCATCGGCAGCAGGCCCCAGGCCGGCACCAGCTGGAAGAACGGGTCGGCAGTGTCGGGCTTCTCCAGCACCAGGGCGGCCTGCCCGAGATAGTTCAGGGCGAGCGCCGGGAAGACGAGGCCGATCCAGGCCACCTGGATCGGCTTGCGGCCGAAATGGCCGAGATCGGCGAACAGGGCCTCCGCGCCGGTGACCGCCAGGAACACGGCGCCCAGCGCCACCAGGGCTCCGGTGCCATGACCGAGGAGGTAGACCACGGCGTGCACGGGGTTGGCCGCGCGGAACACCTCCGGGTGCAGGGCGATGTGCGGCAGCGCCGCAAGCGCCATGGCGAGGAACCACACGATGGTCATCGGCCCGAAGAAGGCTGCGACCTTCCCGGTGCCGCGGTTCTGCACGAGGAAGAGCGCGACGATGATCACCACGGTGATCGGCAGGACGTAATCGTCGAGGGCGGGTGTGACGAGCTTCAGCCCCTCCACCGCCGAGAGCACCGAGATCGCCGGCGTGATCACCGCGTCGCCGTAGAACAGCGACGCCCCGAGCAGGCCCAGCATGAACACGATACGCGAGCCGCCGAGCGCCTTTCGCGCCAGCGCCATCAGCGAGAGGATGCCGCCCTCGCCGTTGTTGTCCATGCGCAGCAGGATCGCGACGTATTTCACCGTCACGATCATGAAGAGCGCCCAGAGGATCAGCGAGACCGTGCCGATCACCTCCTCGGGCAGCAGGATGCCGTCGGTCCTGGCCGGGACAAGCGCCTCGCGGAACGCGTAGAGCGGGCTCGTGCCGATATCGCCGTAGACGACGCCGACCGAGCCGACCAGCAGCGTCCAGAAGCCGGCATGACCGTGCTGGGTCTCGCCCCTCTCGGGGGCGTCGAGGCTGCCGGAGGTGGCTGGCCCGTGCATCGGCGCCGGGGCGCCGGTCTCGTCGGGTGCCGGTGCGGCCGCGCGCGCGGCGTCGGGGGCTGCGGGCGCGGGCTGGGCGGCTACGCCGGGTGCGAAAGTGTGGCTCATGCGGATGTCGGAAGCTCGGGCGTGGCCGGCGCTTCGCGGTTCGGCTCAGGGGCCAATCGGGGCCGGGCAGAAAACGCGAAGACTCCGCCGAACCGTGCGGGCCGGCCACCGGGCCGACCGCTCGCGGGATCGTGCGGCCTTGCTATCATGCCCTCGTGCAGCCGGAAACCGTGTGCATCTGCGAAGATCGCGGAGCTGGGTCTCGGCGCGACGGACTGGGCTATAGACGTTGACGCGGCGCGTCGGAGCCAGCCTGGGCGGCCGCTTCCCTGTCATCCCGTGCCCGCGCAGCGGAGTCCGGGATCCAGAGCCGCCGAGGCGGGGCGTCTTTCACCGACGGTGCGTCTGGGTTCCGGGCGCGCCTTCGGCGCCCCGGAATGACGGTGCGGACGAACAAGTCCTCGGTGTCGAAGGACGTCCGTGCCGACCCCGCGCCCCTCACTCGGCCGCGGTGCGCGTCCCGCCCTGACCGAATCGGCGCTCGATGTAGTCGATCACGATCGTCTCGAAATCCTTGGCCAGCGTCGGGCCGCGGAGGGTCATCGCCTTCTTGCCATCGATGAAGACCGGCGCGGTCGGAGTCTCGCCGGTTCCGGGCAGCGAGATGCCGATATCGGCATGCTTCGATTCGCCCGGCCCGTTCACGATGCAGCCCATCACGGCGACGTTCAGTCCCTCGACGCCGGGATAGGTCTTCTTCCATTCCGGCATGGAGGTGACGATCCAGTTCTGGATGTCGCGGGCAAGTTCCTGGAAGGTCGTCGAGGTCGTGCGTCCGCAGCCCGGGCAGGCCGCCACCATCGGCACGAAGGTGCGGAATCCCATCGTCTGCAGGAGTTCCTGGCTTGCCTTCACCTCGACGCTCCGGTCGCCGCCCGGCTCTGGGGTAAGCGAGTAGCGGATCGTGTCGCCGATACCCTCCTGAAGCAGCACGCCGATAGCGGCCGAGGCGGCGACGAGACCCTTCGAGCCCATCCCGGCCTCGGTCAGCCCGAGATGGATCGCGTAATCCGAGCGGCGCGCCACCTCGCGGTAGACGGCGATGAGATCCTGCACGGCCGAGACCTTGGCCGAGAGGATGATCCTGTTCTGCGGCAGGCCGAGTTCCACGGCGCGGTCGGCCGAGCCGATCGCCGAGCGGACCATCGCCTCGCGCATCACCGCGCGCGCATCGATCGGCCGCGGCGCCTTGGCGTTCTCGTCCATCAGGTGGGTGAGCAACTCGCCGTCGAGCGAGCCCCAGTTGGCGCCGATCCGCACGGTCTTGTTGTGCTTGATCGCCTGCTCGATGATCGCCGAGAACTGGGTGTCCTTCTTGTCCTTGAAGCCGACATTGCCGGGGTTGATCCGGTACTTGGCCAGCGCCTCGGCGCAGGCCGGGTGGTCGGCGAGGAGCTTGTGGCCGATATAGTGGAAGTCGCCCACCAGCGGAACGTGGACGCCGATCCGGTCGAGGCGCTCGCGGATCTTCGGAACGGCAGCGGCCGCCTCGTCGCGGTCGACCGTGATCCGCACCAGTTCCGAGCCGACCCGGGCGAGCTGGGCGACCTGGGCCACCGTAGCGTCGATGTCGGCCGTGTCGGTGTTGGTCATCGACTGGACGACAATCGGCGCGCCACCACCGACCGTGACCGCGCCTTCACCCTCGCCGACCGTGACGCCGACGGTGCGGTGGCGCGGCGCGGGGCCTGCGATTTCCGGGCCGCCGCTGGCCAGCGGAGTCTCGGCGGGGATTTCGGAACGGGTGGCTTCCATGACTTCCATCGTGGACTTTCGCGTGCGCGCCTCGCGGGGTGCCGGAGCCGTGACGGCTGCCGGGCCGGTCCCGGGGACACGCCTCGCCGGAACTTCGGGGCTGTCGCGGGTTAGCTGCGGATGACTCGGCGCCGCGTCAACCCGGCGCCGCGCACGACAGCATCGCGCATGACAGCATCGCGGCTGTCATGTCGTATCCGGGCGCAGATGTCGAGTTTTCTGCACGTCCCGTAGGCGCCGCCGCCCCCGCTGGCGGGTTTTCGTCCGCGTCTGTTGCCGATTCGCTCGGTGCGGATCCGAGCTGTGAGGCCACCCGCAAACTTGGTCCGCGGTTGATGCTGCATTGCAGCATCCCATCTCTGTCGCGGATCAGGAGGCCGAAATGAGCGAGCAATGCAGCGGCGCCGAGCCGCACAATCCCGTCACTGCCGTGCCCGAGGCGCCCGTTTCGGATGCGATCGATGTGCCGGCCGCGCAGGCGCCGAACCACATGCTGGCCGGGCCGAATGCCGAGAAGCCGGTCGCCTTGGCCCTCCAGGGCGGCGGCGCGCACGGTGCCTTCACCTGGGGCGTTCTCGATGCCCTGATCGAGGATGGGCGTCTCGGCTTCGAGGCGGTGACCGGTGCGAGCGCGGGGGCGATGAACGCCGTCGTCCTGGTGGATGGCTGGTTGAAGGGTGGTCCTGACGGAGCGCGCGAGGGTCTGGAGCGCTTCTGGCGCGAGGTCAGCCTCGACGGCGACCTAGGGCCGGCCCAGCGCAACCTCGTCAGCGGCCTGTTCAGCCTGTGGAAGGGCAATCCGGTTGCCGAGTTCTGGTCCAAGATGCTGGCGCCGAGCCCCTACGTGTCGAACCCGCTCAACATCAACCCGTTGCGCAAGGCGCTGGCCGAGCAGGTCGATTTCGACCGTCTGCGCGCGGCCGACACGGCGGGCCTGTTCGTCTCCGCCACCAATGTCTGGACCGGCAAGCTCGCCGTGTTCGAGCGCGAACGCCTGACCGTCGATCACCTGATGGCCTCGGCCTGCCTGCCGACCGTCTTCCAGGCGGTGGAGATCGACGGCGTGCCGTATTGGGACGGCGGCTATCTGGGCAACCCGCCGCTCTACCCGCTTCACCGGGGCGCCCAGACCCGCGACATCGTGCTCGTGCAGATCAACCCGGTGGAGCGGCGCGAGACCCCGCGCACCGAGAGCGAGATCCGGGACCGGCTCAACGAGATCACTTTCAACGCCAACCTGATGCGGGAATTGCGGGCGATCGATTTCCTCGACGGGCTGATCGAGGAAGGCGTTCTCGGCCAGGGCCAGTACCGTCGGGTTCTCGTGCACCGGATCGACGGCACCGACGCGCTGGAGGATTACAACGCCGCGTCCAAGCTCGACGCCCGCTGGACCGTGTTCAAGCGCCTGCGCGACAAGGGCCGCGCCGCCGCGCAGGCTTGGCTCGCCGAGAATTACGAGCGGATCGGCCAGGATTGCACGATCGACCTGCAGCAGGCATATCAGTAGATCGTTTGTATTTTCTAGATCTTATCGACATATTTGGGCTAAAAATTTCTAAAAGTAATCCAAGTACGGAGTTGAACATGAATAAGTAGCCGATTTCTGCAAATAAAACTCCAGCATTGGCGCGCCGAGAGGATCTTCAGAAATTTTTTGATCTTGATTTTATCTTCTGCCGGCCACTTGTGCCGACGAGATGGCTGCCCTGGTGGGCTCCGTCGTCAGAGCAGAGGTCGTTCATGAGCGTTCGATTGGTCGATTTCAGGATCAGCGCGAAGATCGCGCTGATCCTGGCGGTGATGCTGATCATCATGATCAGCGTATCGGTCATCTCACTGCGGAATATCGATTTGACCGAAGATACGGAAGCCTGGGCGACGCACACGCACGAGCTGATCTCCGCGGTCGAGCAGATGACGGCCGCGATGATCAACCGCGAGACCGGCATGCGCGGCTACCTGATCTCGGCGGATCCCCGCTTCCTCGAACCCGAGCAAGCGGGCCGCGCGGCATTCGCGGTGGCCTGGAACGTGGCGCGCAGTCTAACGTCCGACAACGCCGCGCAGCAGCAGCGGCTGACAGACTTGAACACCCTGGCGGAGGATTGGAGCCGGAACGTCGCGGATCGCGAGATCGCTCTGATGAAGGATCCCGCGACCCGGGATGAGGCGCGCCGCATCGAGAGTTCGGGAGTCGGCAAGGCCGCGATGGATGGTCTGCGTGCCAAGGCGACCGAGATCGCGACGACCGAGCGGGACTTGCTGACGACGCGCACCGCCGCGTCGGCGGCGGCCATCGCCTCGTCGCGCGCTGCCAGCTACGTCGGGCTGGGACTGATGGTGCTCGCAGCGCTTGGTAGTCTGCTCCTCCTCCAGGTCGGCATCGCCCGGCCGATCGGCGCCATAACGGGGACGATGATCCGCCTCGCCGCCGACGACCTGTCGGTCGCGGTGCCAGGCGTCGGACGTCGCGACGAGATCGGCGCCATGGCCGAGGTTGTACAGGTCTTCCGGGATGGGCTCGCCCGAGCCAAGGCACTGGAATCCGAGGCGGCCGAGACGCGGGCGGCGTTGGAGGCGCAGCGTAAGGCCGCGATGCGCGAGATGGCCGACGGGTTCGAGACCGCGGTCGGCGGCGTCGTGCGCGCCGTCTCGACTGCGGCGACCGAGCTGCAATCCACAGCCGCGAGCATGAGCGCGGCCGCCACCGAGACCGCGCGGCAATCGACCATGGTGGCGTCTGCGGCCGAGCAGGCCTCCGCAAACGTCAGCACGGTGGCGGCGGCGGCCGAGGAACTCGGTGCCACGGTGGCGGAGATCGGGCGTCAGGTCCAGAACTCGGCGGATTTCGCCGGCTCGGCCGTCACGGAGGCTGGGAAATCCGCCGACCTGATGCAGACCCTGCGCGCGGGCGCTGCCCGGATCGGCGATGTAGTCGGCCTCATCTCGGGGATCGCCGCGCAGACCAATCTGCTGGCGCTCAATGCCACCATCGAGGCGGCACGCGCCGGCGAGGCAGGAGCCGGCTTCGCCGTGGTGGCGACGGAGGTCAAGGAACTGGCTGGCCAGACCGCCAGGGCGACCGAGGAGGTCGCGCGGCAGATCGGTGATATCCAATCCCGGACCGGGGAGGCGTCGGACGCGATCGCGGTGGTGGTGGGCCGCATCAACGAGATCAGCGTCCTGGCCGGCGGCATCGCGTCCGCAGTCGAGCAGCAGGGCGCGGCGACCCAGGAGATCGTCCGCAATGTCGGGGAGGCGGCACTCGGGACCGACCAAGTGACGGGCGGCATCGCGGGGGTAGCCCGCGCCGCCGAGGGCGCCGGCGCTGCAGCCGCGCAGCTCCTGGGCTCGGCGGCCGGCTTGTCCAACGAGGCCCGACGGCTCGACGCGGAGGTGCGTCGCTTCCTCGATTCGGTTCGGGCTGCTTAGGGTAACGTCCCTGGCGGTCCAAGGCAGGCCTGCGACGAATCGACCGGATCGGTGGGTGAAACACCGGCCCGTTTGACGCGTTGCGGGGCGTTGTATCCCGGACGAGGCTGCCGTCATGACCTTGCTGCGTCGCGAAGCCCTGATCCTGATCGGCGCCGGCCTCGCCGGTACGGCCCGCGCCGCCGAACCCATGCGGGCCACGAATTTCGCCTTCGACACTCCGGAGGGCGGCCCCATGCCGCTCTCTGCCTATGCGGGGAAGCCGATCTTGGTGGTCAACACCGCCACGGCCTGCGGCTATGCCGGGCAGCTCGCCGGGCTCCAGACGCTCTGGACGCGGTTCGGCGATCGCGGGCTCATCGTGCTGGGCGTCCCATCCCCGGATTTCGGCAATCAGGAGCCGCTGGACGGGCCGGCCATCGCGGAGGCTGCGCGGAAGAATCACGGCGTCACCTTCCCGCTCACGGCCAAGACCCGGGTGAAGATGCCGGGCGCCCACCCATTCTACCGCTGGGCTGCGGCCGAGCGGCCCGCCGAGACGCCGCGCTGGAACTTTCACAAATACCTGATCGCCCGGGACGGGACCCTCGCGGCGGCCTTCGCCACGCAGGTCGAGCCGACCGATCCGCGGATCATTTCGGGCATCGCCACGACCCTCGACCAAGCTTGAGGTCGACGCCGGTCCGGCACGTGGGATTAAAGGGCCGCTGCCCCGCGTTCGCACCTTATGGCATCGGACAAGAACAAGCGCCCGGACCTCCTCGACCTGCTGGTGCCGCTGCGGCGCTACGCCCGATCGCTCACCCGCGACACGCTGCGGGCCGACGATCTCGTCCATGACACGCTGGTGCGCGCCCTGGAGATGCAGGGCACGCTCCGGCCCAACACCAACCTGCGCACCTGGATGATGACGGTGCTGCACAACGCCTTCATCGACGAGCAGCGCCGCAGGCAGGTCGAGGCGCGGCACGCCGACACACTGGTGCGGATGACCGAGGACATGGCGCCGCCGGCCCAGGAGGGACAGGTGCGCTTGGCCCAGATCCGGCAGGCCTTCCTCAGGCTGCCGGAGGAGCAGCGCGCCGCGCTCCACCTCGTCACCCTGGAGGGCATGGCGTACGCCGACGCGGCGGACGTGCTCGGAATCCCGATCGGCACGCTGATGTCCCGTCTCGGCCGCGGCCGCGCGGCCCTGCGGGCCTTCGAGGAGGGAACGCGAACCGATCGGACCTCCGGCGAGGCGGAGCCCCCCCGGCCAGCCGAGCGGACATCCGAGACGCGGCGCGGGCCGCCCTCCGCCCTTCGGCTGGTCGTGTCCGACGAACCGAAGGGCCGGTCCGCCTGGCCCCTTCGACGCGCTGTCGGAGAGGATTGAGGGCGAGGTTGATGAAGGACCGGCACCCGAGGGCGCCGGTGGCGACTGACGATTGCGACCGGCGGATCGCCTCCGGGCACGCTGGATTCGAGGACTTCACGATGATCGATCCGATCACAGATGACGATCTCATCGGCTTCGTCGACGGGCAGATCGACCCGATGCGCCGTCTCGACGTCGAGGCCCATCTGGCAGCCAACCCCGAGGCGGCGGCCCGGGTGATGGCCGAGATGCACGATCGCGATGCCCTGCGGGCCTGTTTCGAGCCCGTTCCGGAGCCCGGGCCGGACCGGAACGTGATCCTGGCGCGCCGCTTCGACCGGAACCTGCGCTGGCGCCGCGTCGCCTCGCGCCTGAAGCGGGCCGCCGCCATCGCGGTGCTCGTGGGCGCGGGCTGGCTCGCCCATGACGAGATCGGCCGGTTCGGCGTTCCCGATACCCTGGCGGCAACGCCGGATCCGGCACTGATCGCGGATGCCCGGCAGGCTCGGGCCGTGGCGCAGCTGCGCAAGAGCATCGGTGGTCAGGCCGACGGACCGGTCTACGATCGGGAGCGCCTCCGCTCTGTGACCGGGATCGATCTTCCGGCCCTGCCCGACGGCTGGCGGGTCCGCGACATTCAGGTCTTCCCCGCCCGGCACGGCACTGGGATCGAGGTCGCCCTCGAGGCCGGACATTTCGGCGAGGCGTCGCTGTTCGCCACCCGCGGCATCCGCGGCGGGCCGACGACACTTTCCGGTTCGGATGACGGCGACGTCGTCGCGTGGAACGCGGGCGACACCGCCTACGCCCTGAGCGGCCCGCGGAGCGACGCGGAACTGCGGCAGGCGGCGAGCCTGCTCGGCGCCGGTCCGGCGATCCGCTGACCGCGCGCTGAAGCCTCCTCGGGCCCCTCGACAGGGCGCCCCGGCGGGTGCGAAAGATCGGCCATGCGGGCCGCGGATTCAGCACGGGACGATGACGGGCTCGCTGCCCTGTTCGAGGCCGCCCGCGCGGTGCGCGCGCGGGCCCACGCACCCTATTCCCGTTTCCCGGTCGGTGCGGCACTCCGCGACGAGCGCGGCGCGATCCATGCCGGCTGCAACGTCGAGAACGCTGCCTACCCCGTCGGGACCTGCGCGGAGGCCGGCGCGATTGCCGCCATGGTGGCGGCCGGAGGCCGGCGCATCGCGGCGATCCTGGTCTGCGGCGACGGCATCGGCCTGGTGACGCCCTGCGGCGCCTGCCGCCAGCGCATTCGTGAATTCGCCGGGCCCGCCACGCCGATCCACGCCGCCGGACCGGACGGCGTCGCCCGCACCTTCACCCTTGCGGAGCTGCTGCCGGAATCCTTCGGACCGGAGACGCTGGGTGAGTGAGTTGGCCGCCCGCGACGCCCTGCGCGCCGCCGGTTTCGCGGGGCCCTTTTCCTGCGCGGTTGTGACCGGCACCGGGCTGGGCGGCATCGCGGACGCTCTCACGGATTCGGCCACCCTCGCCTATGCGGCGATCCCGGGTTTTCCCGGGCCGGGCGTCAGCGGCCATGGCGGCCGGCTGCACCGCGGCCGCCTCGCGGGGCGGTCGGTCCTGATCTTCGAGGGACGGGCCCACGCCTACGAGCGGGGCGATCCGGCGGTGATGCGGGTGCCGCTCGCCTGCGCCCGGCATCTCGGCGCCCGGCGCTTGCTGCTCACCAACGCGTCCGGATCGCTGCGGCCTGCGACCGCGCCCGGCAGCCTCGTGCTGCTCTCCGACCACATCAACCTCTCCGGCTTGAACCCGCTGATCGGCGAAGCGAGCGACGCCCGCTTCGTGCCGATGACCGAGGCCTACGACCCGGATCTGCGGGTGCGGCTCCGGGCGGCGGCCGAGGCCTGCGGCGTGCCCCTGGAGGAGGGGGTCTACGCATGGTTCTCGGGGCCGAGCTTCGAGACACCCGCGGAGGTCCGGATGGCCGGCATCCTGGGTGCCGACCTCGTGGGCATGTCCACGGTGCCCGAGGTGATCCTCGCCCGGTTCCTCGACCTGCCGGTGGCGGCGGTCTCGGTGGTGACCAACCTCGCGGCCGGCATCGCCGGCGGCGCGCCGCACCACGCGGAGACGAAGGCGGTGGCGGCCCGGGCCGCGGAGGATCTTGGCCGGTTGGTCGGGGCCTTCGTGGCCGGCCTGCCCGACGGAGAGACAGCCTATGACTGACCCCGAAGCCGGCGCAATCGCCCGTCGCGCCCTGCCGCTCCTCGACCTCACCGATCTCGGCGAGACCTGCACCGAGACGAAGATCGACGTCCTCTGCCGGGACGCGAAGCGCGGCGGGGTCGCGGCGATCTGCGTCTGGCCGCGTTTCGTCGAACAGGGCGCGCGGGCGCTCGCCGGGACCGGCATCCGGACCGCCACGGTGATCAACTTTCCGAAGGGCGACGAGGATTGCGCCCGCGCCACCGACGACACCGCCGAGGCCCTGCGCGACGGCGCGGACGAGATCGACCTCGTCCTGCCCTACCGAGCCCTTTTGCGGGGTGAGGCGGCAATCGCCCGCGACATGGTCGAGGCCGTGCGCGACACCTGCGGGTCCGCGATCCTCAAGGTGATCCTGGAGACGGGCGAACTCGCCGATCCCGAACGGATCCGGCAGGCCTGCCGGATCGCCCTCGAGGCCGGCGCCGATTTCCTGAAGACCTCCACGGGCAAGAGCCCAGTCTCGGCTACGCCGGAGGCGGCCGAGGCGATGCTGACCGAGATCCGCGCGAGCGGTCGCCCCGCGGGCCTGAAGGTCTCCGGCGGCCTGCGCAGCGTTGCCGACGCCGCCACCTATCTCGCCCTGGCCGACCGGATCATGGGCTCCGGCTGGGTGAGCCCCAAGACCTTTCGTCTCGGGGCGAGCAGCCTGTTCGAGACCCTGATCCAGGCCCGGGAGCTGTGAGCGTGCGGCTGCCGCAGGAAACAATCCGGGCCAAGCGCGACGGGCTTGCCCTCGATCCGGAGGCGATCGAAACGTTTGTCCGCGGCCTCACCGACGGCGGGGTGGGAGAGGGACAGGCGGCGGCTTTCGCCATGGCGGTCTTCTTCCGCGGGCTGTCGCTGCCGGAACGGGTGGCGCTGACCCGCGCCATGGCGGAATCGGGCCGCGTCCTCACCTGGGACCTGCCCGGGCCGGTCCTCGACAAGCACTCGACCGGTGGCATCGGCGATGCGGTGAGCCTGCCGCTCGCTCCGATGGTGGCGGCCTGCGGCGGCTACGTGCCGATGATCTCCGGGCGCGGCCTCGGCCATACCGGCGGGACGCTGGACAAGCTCGGCAGCATCCCGGGCTACGACGCGACGCCGGGGCTCGACGCGTTCCGCCGGGTCGTCAAAGAGATCGGCTGTGCGATCATCGGCCAGACTGCCGATCTCGCCCCGGCCGACCGGCGCCTCTACGCGATCCGCGATGTCACCGGCACGGTCGAGTCGCGTGACCTGATCACCGCCTCGATCCTGTCGAAGAAGCTCGCCGCCGGGCTCGACGGGCTGGTGATGGACGTGAAGCAGGGCTCCGGCGCCTTCATGGAGAGCGTGGCGGAAGCGCGGGCGCTGGCTGAGAGCATCGTCACGGTGGCGGAGGGCGCCGGCCTGCGGACGGCCGCGCTGATCACCGACATGGACGCGCCGCTGGCCAGTGCGGCCGGCAACGCCGTCGAGGTCGCCTACGCGATCGACTACCTGACGGGTGCGCGCCGCGAGCCGCGCTTCCACGCGGTCACGGTGGCGCTGGGCGCGGAGATGCTGGTTGTCGGCGGTCTGGCGCCGGACCGCGACAGCGCCGCGGAGCGACTGGAGGAGGCCCTCGCGTCGGGCCGGGCGGCCGAATGTTTCGCCCGTATGGTCGCGGCTCTCGGCGGGCCGGGTGACCTTTTGAAGAAGCCCGCCTCACATCTGCCCGCCGCGCCGGTGCGGCGTCCGGTTCGTCAGGACGGAACCGTCGCGGGCGTTGCGACGCGGGCTCTGGGTTTGGCGGTGATCGGACTCGGGGGCGGCCGAACCCGGCCGGAGGACCCGATCGATCCGCGCGTCGGCTTCACGGATCTTGCCGCTCCCGGCGCATCCGGCGGCCTGCTCGGGATCGTCCACGCCGCCGATGAGGCCGGCGCGGATCGCGCCGAGGCCGCGTTGCGGGCTGCCTACCGCATGGGCGAGGCGCCGGTCGGCCGGCCGGCGGTCATCGAGCGCGTGGCCGGATCATAGATCCGTCTCTGAGCGGCAGTTCGGCCCCTCCCGCAGAGGGGGGAGGAGCGCGCAAGTCGATGGCGTTCAGCCGACGGTGCAGGACGTCGGCGCCTTTACGGGGGCAACAAGCGGGCGAGTGCCCGTCGGCCTCACCAGCGGCCGTGGCCGTGGCGATGGCCCCAGCCACCGTGATGATGGTGACGCGGCCCGAAACCGTGGTGGCGCCAGCCATAGTGGTGGCCGCGCCCCCAGCCGCCGTGATGGTGATGGTGCGGGCCGAAGCCGCGATGTCCCCAGCCGCCGTGGCCGTGGCCGTGGCCGTACCCGTACTGGACGGTGTGGATGTCGCTGGAGCCCGGCTGCAGCCCGGCGTCTCGGCTGAGGGGGGCGGCCATGGCGGGCGCCGCGAAGGCGAGGCCGCCGAAGGCCAGGGCGGCGGCCAGGCTATTCCGTACGGTCTTGGTGAACATCGGCGTTCTCCTGTTCCACGCCGGGCGCGCTGGGCATCCGGCCGTGTCTCAGGTGTGCGCCCTTTGAGTTGACGCAATTGTGAGCTGTTCGCTCAGGCCGTGTTCAGCTCAGGGACGGCGATAGACCCACACCCGCGCCGGCGGCAGGTTCAGCCAGACCCGACTGGAACGGTCGGCAGTGTAGCTGCCGGCCTCGCACCGTGCCGGGATCGGCGGCACGACCGCGTAGGTGAACTGCACGAACGGTGCGCCCGGCCGCATCAGGTCGTGGGCGGTGTTGAGCAGGTCCAGCCGCTGCTCCAGCGGCTTGGTGAACAGCGGCAGGCTCGAGATCGTCGCGGCCGCGGGCTGCGTCAGCACGTCCTTCAGGCTCGCGCGCATGTTGTAGGCGTCGCCCTGGATCACCTGGACGCCCGGGAAACGGTGGGTCAGAAGGCGGCAGAAATCGGGGTTGAATTCCACGAGGATCAGCCGCTCCGGCGCGACGCCGCGCCGGATCAGCGCCTCGGTCACCGGTCCGGTACCGGGACCGAGTTCGACCACCGGCCCTTCCAGCCGCGGGTCGACATAGGCGGCCATGGTCCGCGCGAGCATCTTGCCCGACGGCGTCACGGCGCCGGTGACGAGGGGACGCTCGAACCACGAGCGCAGGAACCGCGCTTCATCCTCCAGGGGGTCGCGCCGCGGCCCGAAAATCGCGCTCCTGCCGGCAGGAGCCTTCGCGTTGGGACGGCGGAGCGGCGGCAAGTCCTGGATTCCTTGATGCCGAATGAGAATGAAAGGCTAAAGAACGGCGCTGTCTTACAGTCAAGCCGGCGCCGCGCCTAGGGTATGCAAGCCACGCCGGCCGCTTGCATAACAGGTCTTCCCGGGTTTCGGATCCGGCCTCATGGCCGGACCGCGCTTCCGAAAAAGTCCCGAACCTTCGAGAAGAAGCCCGCGGATTCGGGATGATTCTCCGGAGAGGCGGACTGATCGAACTCCTGGAGCAGCTCGCGCTGTCGTTTGGTCAGGTTCTGCGGGGTCTCGACGAAGACCTGGATGTAGAGGTCGCCGACCTCCCGCGAGCGGAGCACCGGCATGCCCTTGCCCTTGATGCGGAACTGCTTGGCGGTCTGCGTGCCGGAGGGAATTCGCACCTGGGTCTGCGAGCCGTCGATCACCGGCACGGTGATCTCGCCCGACAGCGCGGCGGTGACCATCGAGATCGGCACACGGCAGAACAGGTCGGCGCCGTCGCGCTGGAAGAACTCGTGCTGCTTGATGGACAGGAAGACGTAGAGGTCCCCCGCCGGGCCACCGCGCAGCCCGCTCTCGCCCTCGCCGGCGAGCCGGATGCGCAGGCCGTCATCGACACCCGCCGGCACGTTGATCGAGAGGGTGCGTTCGCGGTTGACCCGGCCCGCGCCCTGGCAGGCCGTGCAGGGATCGTCGACGATCTCGCCGCGGCCATGGCAGTTCGGACACGTGCGTTCGATGGCGAAGAAGCCCTGCGCCGCCCGGACCCGGCCGTAGCCGGCGCAGGTCGGGCAGGTGCGCGGCTTCGACCCGGGCTTGGCGCCGGAACCGTCGCAGGCCTCGCAGGTCACCGAAGTCGGGATCTTGATGGTCTCGGCCTTGCCGGTGAAGGCCTCCTCCAGGGTGATCTCGAGATTGTAGCGCAGGTCGGCCCCGCGCTCGCGCCCCGGCGCACCGCCGCGTCCACCCCGGGCGCCACCGGCGCTGCGGCCGTCGCCGAAGAAATTGTCGAAGATGTCCGACATGAAGTCGCCGAACTCGTTGCCGAATCCGGGGCCGCCGCCCCCGCCCTGGCTGAAGGCCGCGTGGCCGAACCGGTCGTAGGCGGCGCGCTTCTGGCCGTCGGAGAGGCACTGATAGGCCTCGTTGATCTCCTTGAACTTGATCTCGGCGTCCTTGTCGCCGGGATTGCGGTCGGGATGATAGGTCATCGCGAGCTTGCGGAAGGCGACCTTCATCTCGCCTTCCGACGCGGTCTTGGTGACCCCCAGGATCTCGTAATAGTCCCGCTTCGACATCCCGCCCTCAGGTGCCTTCTCGTCCCGGCCCGACCTCGGATCGCGACGCTTCTAACATCGAGTCGTCATTCCGGGGCGCGGCCGACGAGCCCGGAATCCAGATGCGACGACGGCGCGGAAGCGCGATCTGTCGGCCGATCGTGGATTTCGGGCTCCGCTTCGCATTCCCGGAATGACGGAGCTTCTGAATACGCTGCCCACGCAAAGGCGGGGCCGGATTGCTCCGGCCCCGCGCGGTCTTAACAGAACCGCGCCTCAGGCGCGCTTCTTCTGGTCCTTCTCGTCGACCTCCTGGAAGTCGGCGTCGATGACGTCGTCCTTCTTCTCGGAGGCCGCCTCGGCACCGGCATCCGGGCCGGCGGCCTGGTTGGCGGCGTACATGGCCTCACCGAGCTTCATCGAGGCCTGCATCAGGTCCGTGGTGCGGGCCTTGATGGCCTCGACATCCTCACCCTCGAGCGCGGTCTTGAGCGCGGTCATCGCGGTCTCGATCGCGCCCTTGTCGGAGGCCGGCACCTTGTCGCCGTACTCGGACACCGACTTCTCGGTGGCGTGGATCAGGCTCTCGCCCTGGTTCTTCACCTCGACCAGTTCGCGCCGCTTCTTGTCGGCCTCGGCATTCGCCTCGGCGTCCTTGACCATGCGCTCGATATCGGCGTCCGAGAGGCCGCCCGAGGCCTGGATGCGGATCTGGTGCTCCTTGTTGGTCGCCTTGTCCTTCGCCGTCACGTTCACGATGCCGTTGGCGTCGATGTCGAAGGTCACCTCGATCTGCGGCATGCCGCGGGGCGCCGGCGGGATGCCGACGAGGTCGAACTGGCCGAGCAGCTTGTTGTCGGCCGCCATCTCGCGCTCGCCCTGGAAGACCCGGATCGTGACGGCGTTCTGGTTGTCCTCGGCCGTCGAGAAGGTCTGGGACTTCTTGGTCGGGATCGTGGTGTTGCGGTCGATGAGCCGGGTGAACACGCCACCCAGGGTCTCGATGCCCAGAGACAGCGGGGTCACGTCGAGGAGCAGCACGTCCTTGACGTCGCCCTGGAGCACGCCCGCCTGCACGGCGGCGCCGATGGCCACGACCTCATCCGGGTTGACGCCCTTGTGGGGCTCCTTGCCGAAGAAGGACTTCACCACCTCCTGGATCTTGGGCATGCGGATCATGCCGCCGACCAGAACCACCTCGTCGATCTCGGAGGCCGAGACGCCGGCATCCTTGAGGGCCTTGCGGCAGGGCTCAATCGTCCGCTGGACCAGATCGTCGACGAGCGACTCGAACTTCGCCCGGCTGAGCTTCAGCGCGAGGTGCTTCGGGCCGGTGTTGTCGGCGGTGATGTAGGGCAGGTTGATCTCGGTCTGGGTGGCCGAGGACAGCTCGATCTTCGCCTTCTCGGCGGCCTCCTTGAGGCGCTGGAGGGCGAGCTTGTCCTTGGTCAGGTCGATGCCCTGCTCCTTCTTGAACTCGGCCGTCAGGTACTCGACGATGCGGTTGTCGAAGTCCTCGCCGCCCAGGAAGGTGTCGCCGTTCGTCGACTTCACCTCGAACACGCCGTCGCCGATCTCGAGGATCGAGACGTCGAAGGTACCGCCGCCGAGGTCGTAGACCGCGATCGTGCCGGACTTCTTCTTGTCGAGGCCGTAGGCGAGCGCCGCCGCGGTCGGCTCGTTGATGATGCGCAGCACCTCGAGGCCCGCGATCTTGCCGGCATCCTTGGTGGCCTGACGCTGGGCGTCGTTGAAGTAGGCCGGCACCGTGATCACGGCCTGCGTGACCGGCTGGCCGAGATGCGACTCGGCGGTCTCCTTCATCTTCTGCAGCGTGAAGGCGGAGATCTGCGAGGGCGAGTACTTCTTGCCGTCCGCCTCGACCCAGGCGTCGCCGTTGTCGCCGCGGGCGATCTTGTAGGGCACGAGGCCCTTGTCCTTCTGGGTCATCGGGTCGTCGTAGGTCCGGCCGATGAGCCGCTTGATGGCGAAGAACGTGCGCTCGGGGTTCGTGACAGCCTGGCGCTTGGCCGGCTGGCCGACGAGCCGCTCGCCGTCATCCGTGAAGGCGACGATCGACGGCGTGGTGCGCGCGCCTTCCGAATTCTCAATGACCTTGGGCTGCGTGCCTTCCATCACGGCCACGCAGGAATTGGTGGTGCCGAGGTCGATGCCGATAACTTTACCCATGGTGGGATCCCTCTTTTCGTCGCGTTCAAGCAGACCGCCGAGCCCCGAAGCAGCTCGGCCCATGGCGGTGTACGGGGGTGATGTGAGTATGGGACCCGGGCCGGATCAAGGGCCGTGAACGGCTGAAACCCAGCGCGCAATCCCGCGTCGAGGGCGATATAAGAACCCCGTTCCGGGCTCGCAAGGCGAAGCCTGCGCGGCGGGGGCGCCGTCCGGAATCGCGCCATCTCCTTGTCATTCCGGCAGGATCTCGCCGCAGGCCACCCATCTGCCGGGTGGCGTGGCTGCATTTTGTTGCTCCGCTGCCACGTCGGCGCCATCGACGACGTGTTAACGTTTCGACAAGGGGTTGCGCGTGGCCCCGCCACTTCGTGCCCCTTCGTAGAGTCCGATGCGCCCGATCCGAAGCCTCCTGCTCCCGCTCCTGGCGGTCGCCGTCGTGGCGCCCGGGATGCTCGCCGCGCCCCCGGCGCAGGCCCAGAACTTCTTCGAGCGCCTGTTCGGCATCAAGCCGGAGCGACCGCCGATGCCGCCGCGCGGCCTGCCGGAGCCGTCGCCCGCCCCAGCGGCACCGGGCGAGCCGGGTCCGCCCGCGGCCCCAGAGGCGCCCCGGCCGGCCCCGGCCCCGGCCCGCCCGGTCGTGCTGAAGACGCCCTCCGAGGAAGGCGTGATCGGCCAGGATCTCCAGCTCAACGGCCTGGCCGGATCCCTGAAGCTGGAACGGTCCGGCACTACCGTCACGGCGCGGATCAAGCTGCCGGGGACCAAGATCTCGCAGCCGGCGGAATCCTGCACGGTTCCGCTCGCCGGCGGCAATCCGGTGACGCTCACCGCCGAGGGCAAGCCCGAAGGCGTGCCGCGCTTCGAGGCCGCCGGGGCGGAATGCCCGCTGCGCTTCGACGTGACCGAGGGGGGCATCCTGGTCTCGAGCCTGGGCGCGGGACCTGTCTGCACCTTCTCGGCGGCGGATTGCGCCACGACCCCGGTGGGCCTCTGGGGGCCAGCTGCCGCTACCCTGCTTCCGCGGGCCGGCGAATTCGACACGGCCCGCGGCGTCGCCGACAAGGCCGTGCGGGACAATTACAAGCTGATGACCCAGCGCGCCCGGCGCGAGGACGTGCGGCCGATCGTCAGCGAGCAGGCGGCCTTCTCGTCGGACCGGGAGCAGCTCTGCCGCACCTATGCGCGCGAGGGCACGCACGGGTTCTGCCATCTGCGGGTGACGGAGAACCGGGCCCTGGCCCTGGCAACCCGGCTGGGCGCCAACACGGCGACGCCCACTGCGGCCGTCGTGCCCCGCAGGCCACGTCCCAAACCGGCCGTGGAGGGCATGAACCCGGATGCGGTGGGCGGCGGCGACGCGCTGCCGGAATAGACGCTCCCGCAGCGAGGCGAGCCAGGGTCGCGCCACGACGGCACGCGTTGTGCCGCCAGATTGCTGTGCTCCGCTCGCGGAGGCGGAGACGCCCGAGCCTACGCGCCGGGCCGGTCAATCAGGCCCGGCCAGCTGTCATCGACAGCATAGCCGGATCGATGCCGTTGGCCCGCAGGGCGAGGTCGTACTTGGCGTCGAGGTCAGCGTTGAAGATCAGGGCGGGATCGGCCGGGCAGTTGAGCCAGCCGTTGGCCATGATCTCGCTCTCCAGCTGACCCGCCTGCCAGCCGGCATAGCCGAGCGCCAGGACGGCGCTCGCCGGCCCCTCGCCGCTGGCGATGGCACGGAGGATCTCCACCGTCGCGGTCAGGCAGATGCCGTCGTCGATGATCAGCGTCGATTGCTGGATATGGAAATCGTCGCTGTGGAGCACGAAGCCGCGCCGTCCCTCCACCGGGCCGCCCATCAGGACCGGCATATGGCCAACCCGCTCGCGCAGGCGAATCGCGTCCGCCTCGGGCGCCACATCGAGCTGAACCAGGAGGTCCGGCATGCTGATGTCGGTCGCCGCCTTGTTGACGATGATGCCCATGGCGCCGTCCGCGGAATGGGCGCAGATATAGATCACCGACCGGGCGAAGCGCTCGTCGGCCATGCCGGGCATCGCCACAAGGAACTGCCCGTCGAGGAAATTCGGGCCCGACAGCTCCGTCCGGAGCGGTGACGCTGCCGATGAGCGATCGGGCCTGCGATGCGGAGGGTGCGCCATGCATCCATGCTACGCCCCGTCCTCCGGTTGTCCAGCAGGCAAAAGGGACGCAGCAAGCCTCCCTCAAGCTTGTACGTGTTCCAATCCATGCTCCAGAATACCGGCGCCGCTCGTCGCCCGCTCGGGCATGGCCGCAGGAGCGGCATTCTTTGGAGCCGGCGCAGCCTTCATCAAGCTCCTCGGAGCCTGAAGGCGCGGTACGTCGGAATCGGCCGCATCCTCGACAGGCACCACCTGCCACGCTAGGTCAGGCGCGCTGCTCACGCGTGCCATCCCAGCGCGCGACAACGAGGGACCCGCGATGATCCAGGTCGGCGACCACCTGCCCCAGGCCACCTTCCGGGTGATCGGCCCCGAGGGCCCGATCGCGCGCACCACCGACGACGTGTTCAAGGGCCGCCGCGTGGTCCTGATCGGCGTGCCGGGCGCGTTCACGCCCAGCTGCCACCGCAACCACCTCCCGGGCTTCGTGACCCACAAGGACGAGATCCTCGCCCGCGGCGTCGACGCCATCGCGGTGACGAGCGTCAACGACGTCTTCGTGCTCGACGCGTGGTCGAAGGCGAGCGGCGCGGAAGGGCTGGAATTCCTCGCCGACGGCAATGCCGATTTCGCCAGGGCCCTTGGCCTGGAGATGGACGGCACGGGCTTCGGTCTCGGCATCCGCTCGAAGCGCTATTCGATGCTGGTCGAGGACGGCGTCGTCCGGATCCTGAACGTCGAGGAGACGCCCTCGAAGGCGGAGGCCTCGGGTGCCGAGGCGCTGCTGAAGGTCCTCTGAGGGCGCCCTGCGCCGCAGATCGGCCCTTTTAAGGCCACCTTCCGTCCGCTTGTGTCGCCGGGCTTTGCCCGGAGACCGGCCCCGAGGACCGCATGGCCTTCCTGAACGACCTGCCCATCGCCGAGCTGATCGCGAATTACGGATACATCGCGATCTTCGTGATCATCACCCTCGAGAGCGCCGGCGTGCCGTGCCCCGGCGAGACGGTGCTGATCTCGGCCGCCGTCTATGCCGGCAGCACCGGCAACCTGAATATCGGCTTGGTCATCGCCGCGGCCGCGGGGGCGGCGATCCTGGGGGACAATGTCGGCTACTGGGCGGGGCGGCGCTGGGGCATGCCCCTGCTCCTGCGCTACGGCCATCTCATCGCCCTCGACCACGGGCGGCTCAAGCTCGGCCAGTACCTGTTCCGCCAGCACGGCGGCAAGATCGTGTTCTTCGGCCGCTTCACCGCGATGCTGCGCGCCTACGCCGCCCTGCTCGCCGGGGTGAACCGCCTGGATGCCCGCCGCTTCTTCGCCTTCAACGCCCTCGGCGGCATCGTCTGGGCCGGTAGCATGGGCATCGGCTCGTACTATTGCGGGCGCCAGATCGAGCACATCGTCGGCCCGGTGGGGCTGACGCTGCTGGCACTCGTGGTTTTCGGCGGCCTGGCCCTGTGGCTCTTCGTGCGCCGCCACGAGGCGCGCCTGCTCAACGAGGCGGAGATCGCCATCCCCGGGCCGCTCGCCTGACGGCCGTCACGCCTCCGCGAGGTCGATCGCCTCGAGGGCGTCGTGATGCAGGAGGAGTACGCCGGTGGCCGTCGCGAGCCGGCGCGCCGCCGGCGTGAAGCCGGCATTCGAGACCACCGCCGCCCGGTCCCCAGCCCAGTAGCGCAGCGCCGCGGCCACTTCCTGCACGGCGGCGTTGCCGACGGGCTTGCTCAGCCGCTTGCATTGCACCACGAGGCGCAGCCCGTCCCGCACCGCGACGATGTCGGCGCCCTGATCGCCGCTCGCAGGCGTCCGGTGCGCCCGCCAGCCTGCCCGGGTCAGGCGCTCGGCGCAGTAGCGCTCGTAGTCGAGCCCGTCCCCGGGCGCCTCGTCCTCATCGGGTAGCGCGACGGCGGCCGCCTCAGCCTCGATGATCGCCAGCATCCGCTCGTGCTCCGCGTCGGCGAGGTCGGCGAAGCGGGGGCCGAGCTGCGGCAGGACGGTCCGGTCGAGGAAGTAGTCCCGCTCGCGCAGCCAGCCGTCCTCGATCCAGTTGCCGTAGGGATCGCAGTAGCTCTCCTGACGCCGCCGCAGCGCCAGGGTGTCGGCATGCGCCCGGGCGATCCGCCGCACCCGGGACCGGAACCGGCGCGGGCGCCCGAGATGCCGGAGCAGGATGAGAACGAGGGCAAGTCCCGTCGCGGCGAGCGCCGGCAGGCCGTACCAGAGCCCGAACGGGAGGCCGATGACGGCCGTCCAGAACAGGCGGGCGACGGGATTGGGCTTGCCGGGCATCGGGTCTCGGGGGCGCTGACGGGCCCCTGACCCTCGCAAGCGCGGCTTGCCCGAAGCCTAACCCGGATCCGAAAGCTGTGGATGCGGGCGGCGCGTCAGCCCTTCCGGCGCTGGTGGCCGAGGCCCATGCTCTTGGCGAGGCTGGATCGCGCCGCGGCGTAGTTCGGCGCGACCATCGGGTAGTCGGGCGGAAGACCCCATTTCCCCCGGTACTCCTCGGGCGTCAGGTTGTAGTGCGTCCGCAGGTGGCGCTTGAGCGACTTGAATTTCTTGCCGTCCTCCAGGCAGACGATGAAGTCGGGCTGGACCGAGCGCCGGACCGGCACGGCCGGCCGCAGCTCCTCCGCCGGCGGGGCGGCGGGCTCGCCGAGACCGTGCAGCGTCGCGTGGATAGCCGCGATGAGCCCGGGCAGGTCCGGCGCGGGGACCGGATTGTTGCTCACGAAGGCCGACACGATGTCGACGGACAGCGCGAGATAGTCCGGTTGCCCTTCACCCGTGGCGTCCATCCCAAAAACCTCCACTCGTTCCCAGCCGGCCGCCGACCGTCAGCGCCGGCCGGAATCTGTTTCTGCTCAACCCGATACAGGGTAGTTAAGGCGCAGTTACTATGGTGGTGTGAATTTAATAGCAAGACCAATCTACACCCGCTCACAAGTGTCGTCTTAGAGTGGATAAATGGCGATCGATATTGGAGAAAAGGCGGTCTGGACGGCTGCATCGAGCCTGCCATCCGATTTCCGGTCGTCGCGCGCCGTTCAGGCGTTGCAGGCGTGCCGGATCGCGCCATCTGGGGGGGCGGTGAGTGCGCGATGGGCCTCGCCCGATCGAACGTGAGCAAGGGTGACCAGATGCGTGCCGCCACGAACGGCTTGCGGGACCTCATCCCGTGACGGCGGCACCGTGAGCCGCCGGTCGTGAGCACCTACCGGTTCGACAAGCTGCTGGCGCCCCGCTCGATCGCCCTGGTCGGGGCGGTGGCACGCGAGGGATCGCTGGGGCGCAGCATGCTCGACAGCCTGCGCGCCGCGGGCTTCCCCGGCGCGATCATGCCGGTTCAGCCCGATCACGCGACCGTCGAGGGGCTGCCCTGCGTGCCGCGGGTCGCGGATCTGCCCGCAGCCCCCGACCTCGTTCTGATCGCGGTACCGCCGCCGAGCGTGCCAGAGGTCGTCGCGCAGGCGGCCGCGATCGGCGCCGGTGCGGCCGTGATCCTCACGGCCCGGCTCGGTTCCGGGCCGGACGATCCCGGTCCGGTCGCCCACCGGATCGCCCGCGCCCACGGCTTGCGCCTGCTCGGACCCGACAGCGCCGGCCTCGCGGTGCCGGGTGCCAAGCTCAATGCCAGCCTGTTCGCCCATGCGCCGAAGGCCGGCGATCTCGCCCTCGTCTCGCAATCCGGCACGGTCGCGGCGGCCATCGTCGCCTGGGGCGCCCGTCACGGGACCGGCTTCTCGGCCGTGCTGTCGCTGGGCAACGTCCTCGACATCGGCGTGGCCGATTGCCTGGATCATTTCGCCGCCGATTATCGCACCCGCGCGATCCTGCTCTGCCTGGACCGGGTCGCGGATGCCCGGCGTTTCATGTCGGCCGCCCGTGCCGCCGCCCGGGCCAAGCCCGTCGTGGTCTTGCGGGCCGGCCAGCACCGCCCCGACACCCGTGCCGCCGTCACCCATACCGGCGCCCTGGCCCGTCCGGACGCGGTCTATGCGGCGGCATTTCGCCGGGCCGGCCTGCTGGACGTGCCGGACCTCGACGCGATGTTCTCCGCCGTGGAGACCCTGGGGCGCCAGCGGCCGTTTCCAGGCCACCGGCTGGCGATCGTATCGAACGGCCGCGGCATCGGCCTCCTTGCCGCGGACCGGCTGATGGAGCGAGCCGGGACCCTGGCGGCGCCGGCCGAGGCGGAGGGGCGCGCGCCGGGCAACCCCCTCGATCTCGGCATCGATGCCGCCGGGCCCGCCTTCTCCGCCGCGCTGGCGCCGCTGCTGACGGACCGGACGAGCGACGCCGTTCTCGCCATCCACGTGCCCACCATCCGCTCGGAAGCGGGCGCGGTGGCCGAGGCCATCGCCGGAGCCGTCCGGGCTGCCCGCGCCGGCCAGACCCGCAAGAAGCCGGTCTTCGCGGTCACGCTGGGCGACGTGGAGGCGGGACGCGAGACCTTCGCGCAAGCCGGGATCCCGCACTTCACCACCGATTCCGAGGCGATCGAGGGCTTCCTGCATCTCGTGCGCTACCGCGAGGCGCAGGACGACCTGATGCGCACGCCGGACTCGCTGCCGCGGGACTTCTCCCCCGACACGGCGCGCGCCCGCTCGATCGTCGCCGGCGCCCTGCGCCAGGGCGCCGCCTGGCTCGATCCGGTGGCGGTGAACGGCCTCCTCGAGGCCTACGGGATCCCGACGGTTCCGATCACGCTGGCGCCCGATAAGGATGCGGCCGCGGCGGCCGCGTGGCCGATCATCGCCGCAGGCGGTGCGGTGGCGCTGAAGGTCGTCTCGCCGGACGTGGTGCACAAATCCGATATCGGCGGTGTCCATCTCGACCTCACCAGCGAGGCCGACGTCGCGGCGGCCGCCCGCAGCATCCTGTCGCGCGCGCGCCGGGAACGGCCTGACGCCCGGGTGACCGGCTTCGCCGTGCAGCCGATGATCCGCCGCGGCCAGCGCCGGGAGCTAATCGCCGGGCTCGCAGAGGATGCGGTGTTCGGTCCGGTGGTGGTCTTCGGCCGGGGCGGCACCGCCGTGGAGGTGATCGATGACCGCGCCCTTGGCCTGCCGCCCCTGGACCTGACCCTGGCGCGCGACCTCATCGCCCGCACCCGGGTCGCGCGGCGCCTCGAGGCTTACCGCGACGTGCCCGCCGCCGATCTCGGGGCGATCGCGCTGACGCTGGTGAAGCTGTCCCAGCTCGCCGCTGACCTGCCGCAGGTCCGCGAACTCGACATCAACCCGCTCCTGGCCGACGAGACCGGCGTGCTGGCCCTCGACGCTCGGGTCCGAATTGGCCGCGCCGAGCGCGGCGCCCAAGGCCGCGGCCATCCGCGCTTTGCGATCCGGCCCTATCCGGCCGAATGGGTCCGGACGCTCAACCTCAAGGACCGAACCGTGCGGGTGCGTCCGGTGCGTCCGGAGGACGAGGGCCTGTTCCTGAGCTTCTTCAAGGGACTCGATCCGGAGGATCTGCGGCTGCGGTTCTTCGGCCCGGTGCGCGAGTTCAGCCACGCCTTCCTGGCCCGTCTGACGCAGCTCGATTATGCCCGCGCCATCGCGTTCGTGGCCACGGAGATCGAACCGGCCGGCGGCGAGCGCATGCTCGGCGCGGTTCGGCTCCACGCCGATGCCAACCACGAGAGCGGCGAGTACGCGATTGCGGTGGGCCGCGATGTCCGGGGAACCGGCCTCGCCTTCGCGTTGATGCGCCTCATGATCGACTGGGCGCGTTCCGAGGGTATCGGGCGAGTCGAGGGGTCGGTGCTGGCCGAGAACCGACCGATGCTGGCGGTGTGCCGGCGCCTGGGCTTCACGCAGGGGCGCGATCCGGATGATCCGGGTCTGGTGAAGGTGCACCTCGATCTCGCCGCCAGCTAGATGCGGTCCGGTGCCGGTGGACGTTCCTGGTCCAGACGCGGAGCGCGAACAGGCCCGAATTCAGCTCCGTCGGACCCTCGGCGTTCGTCCGCACATCGCTCCGGTCGGGATCGGTCGAGCTGTTCGGACGTATGCTTGGGATGCGGCGCTCCGTCCAAGGCCGCCGCCGGTTCAATGCCATGGCTCGGCGCGCCGCCTCTCCGTGAGGTTCCGGTGCTCCGAGAATCGCTGAGCCGGATCAGGCTCAGCGGGGCGATCCGGCGATGACAAACTAAGGCGCACTGGCCGGCCGAGCCGGCGCTGACTTCACCGGCGCGGATTTGACCGTTGCAGGTTGGATCGGCGCAGGCTTGGCCGACGCTGCCCGCGCTGGAGCCGCTTTTGCGTCGTGTGGGGTGCCCGCCTGAGGCGTAGCCGGCGGAGCACTGGCGAGGGCCGGCTTCGCACTGCCGGCATCGACACCCGCCGGCGCAACGTGCGGGAGCGCGCCGGTGGCCGCCGGTTCTGGAGCCGGTGTGTCGAGGTTGTAGATGTCGTCGCGGAAATGCGCCTTCCCATCCGGCGTGGCGAAGCCGGTGAGATAGACGAAGGTCACCGGGATCGGCTTGGTGAGCTTGATGTCGCGACGCTCGCCATCGGCGATACCGGTCTCGATCTCGATCGGTCCCCAGCTCGTGCCCGGCCCGTTCGGACCATCGGTGCCCTGCAGCAGCCAGCCCACGAGTTCCTTGACCTGCCCGACCCGAACGCAGCCATGGCTGTGGAAGCGCACGCTCGCGGCGAAGAGCGATTTTGCCGGCGTATCGTGCATGTAGACGGCAAAGCGGTTCGGCATGTCGATCCGCACCTGGCCCAGCGAATTGTCGAAGCCGGAATCCTGACGCAGCGTGTAGTTGACCGCCTTCTCGCCCGCCCAGTCGATCCGGGTCGGATCGACTTCCCCGGAGGGCCCCAGGATCCGAATGTGGTTCTTGGCGAGATAACCCAGATTCTTGCGCATCTGCGGGATGATCTCGTTCTTCACCACCGAGGCCGGCACGGTCCAGGTCGGGTTGAAGTTGATGTCGGTGATCCGCGTCTCGACCGCCGGCGTCGCCTTGTCGGGCGAGCCGACCACCGCGACGTAGCGGCGCGCCACCGCCCCGTTCTCCACCGCCTCCACGGCGGCGGACGGGATGTTGACCACGACGTAGCGCTCGCCGAACGGGAATTTCGAGCCCATCAGCCTGGCCGCGGAGGCCGCGAGCTGGCGCTGGCGCACTGATGCGGGCACGTTGAGCGCGTTAATCGTAAGCCGGCCAAGGATCCCGCTATCGGGCAAGCCGTGGCGTCCCTGGAAGGCCGTGATCGCCGCCACCAGAGGCGGATCGAGCCGGTCGCTGGGCGGGGCATCCGCCGACAGGTCGCCGGTGAGAGTGAGGTGATGGCGCAGGGCCGGGATCGCCGGATGGCGCTCACCGGGCTTGAGGCGTGCAAGATCCTCGGGCAGCCGCTCCCAGCCGCCGGCTTCCGCGAAGGCCGCGTAGCGGTCGGCCGCCCGGAGCGTGTCGAGGAAGGTCCGGGGGGTCAGCGTCGGGTTCGGATCGGTGGAGACCTTGGCGTAGACCAGAGGCGCCGGCTCGCGGGATTTCTTGGCCGCCTCCTGAGGCTTGGCCTGCTGGGATTTGGCATCCTGCGATTTGGCCTGCCCTGGGCTTGGCTCCGGGGCGGCCGCGCTCGCCTTGGATTCCGCCGGCTTGGTATCGGCCCCCCTGGCCTCGCCCGCCTTGCCGGCCGTGCCCTTCGCCTCCGGCGTCCGAGATTCCTGCCCCTTGGCCGCCTCCAGCGCCGCGCCGGCGGGCGGTACGGTGACCGGAACGGCCAGGGGCGGCACCGGAACCGGGCTGCCCTGGGCCGCGCCGGTCCCCTGGGCCAGAGCCTCGACCGGTGCCCCGAGCAGCGCCAGCAGCGACAGGCCCGCGCCGAGCGCGGCGTGCGGGCGGGCGTGACGGCGGGGCTGGACCGGGACCATACGCAACACTCCCGACGGCGCCCGAGACGGGGCGGTCGGGCGGGATCATGGACGGCCGTGGTTACCAATCTCCTCCGGTCTTTCTTGGGCTCCGAGGGAGGGATTCACCATCCGGACACTGGTTCAGGCGCTCAGCGGGCGGTGCGGATGTCGGTGCGCGCGAAAAGCGCGCTTATGCTGTGCGGTCAAAGCGCGACGCGAGATCGACCTCCGCCATGCCGGATTCCGGAATCCTGGTCCCGAAGACGATGCCATACCTGCCGCAGCTCGACGGGGTGCGGGCGGTCGCCATCCTGATCGTCTTCGCGGCCCATTGTGGCTACAGCCACTTGGTACCGGGCGGCTTCGGTGTGACCGTCTTCTTCTTCCTCAGCGGCTACCTGATCACCACGCTCCTGCGGATCGAGCGGGGTCAGACGGGCCGGGTATCGCTCTCGGCCTTCTACCTCCGGCGCAGCCTGCGCATCCTGCCGCCGATGTACCTGACCCTGCTTGCCTCCGGCGCGCTCAACGCCGCAGGGTTGCTGGACTGGATGCCGGTTGAACCGGCGGCGATCCTCGGACAGGCGACGTTCCTGACGAACTATCCCGGCCTGTTCGGCACCGAGGCGGTGCTGCCGGTGCCGCTGTGGAGCCTCGCCATCGAGGAGCACTTCTACCTCGTTTTCCCGCTGGCCTTCGTGCTCTGGCTCGGGCGCCTGCGGCCGCGCCGTGCGGCGCTGGCCTGCCTGGGGCTCTGCGCGGTGGTCCTGGCGATCCGGTGCGTGAACGTCTGGCGGCTGCCGGATTACAGCCTGAACTACAGCTGGACCCACACCCGGATCGACGCGATCCTGTTCGGCTGCTGCCTCGGGTTATGGAACAACCCGGTGATCCCGGCCGACCGGGCGTGGCGCCCCACGCTCTGGCACGTCGCGGCCAGCCTCGCGGTCATCCTCGGGACCCTGGCAATCCGCGATCCCGCGTTCCGGGAGAGCCTGCGCTACACGCTCCAGAGCGCCGCCCTGTTCGTGCCCTTCGCGTACCTGCTCCACGGCGAGGGGCCCGCGGTGCGGCTGCTGGCGAGCCGGCCGATGCGTCAGCTCGGGCTGTGGTCCTACAGCTTCTACCTCGCGCACATGACCGTGGTGGCCCTGGTGCTGCACCTGCGGCCCGGGCTGCACGGCGTCGGGCTGATGCTGGCGGCCTTCCCGGTGACCTTGCTGTGGTGCTGGGGGATGTACGGGCTCGTCGAGCGCCCCTGCGCGCGCCTCCGCCGCCGCCTCCTGGCGGATCGGCCGCAGGAGCCGAGCCTGGCCGAGGGCGGCCGCCGAGCCGGGGTCACGCCCGCCTGAGCGTCTCGCGGGCGGCCCTGTGATCCGGCGCGGCCTCGAAGGCCGCCTTCAGGGCGTGCCACAGGGGCTTGCGCCGGAACTGCGCGTCGAGCGGCAGGGCCCGCTGCGGCAGGCCGTCGGGCCGCTTGCGGTAGGGGTGGTCGTTCAGCCACGTGTCCGGGTCGTAGATGTCCCAGGTCAGGACGTCGAGGCAGGCCGGCTCGTCCAGCACCACGTCGAGGTAGCGCCTTGCGTAATCGGCCACCATCCGGTCGCGGGTCGCCACGTCGGACGGGAAGGCGCGGTCGTCGATGTCGAGTTCGGTGATCTCGATCCCGAGCCCCATCTGGCCGATCTCCCGCAGGAAGCGCCGCAGCTGGCCCTGGTCGATCGGGATCGTGCTGGTGAGGTGCGACTGAAGCCCGAAACGCCGGATCGGCACGCCGCGGGACCGCATCGCCTCCAGGCGGCGCAGCACCTTGGTGCGCTTGGCCTCCATCCAGGGGACGCCCTGCTCCACCGCGTCCTCGTTCCACGTGCCGGCGGCGGCCGGATCGGTCTCGTGCAGAATGCGGAAGGCGAGATCGACGTAGCCGGGGCCGATCGCGGCGAGCCAGGGGGAGTCGCGCAGGCCGCCGCCGCGGTCGGGGTCGGCCTCGTTGCCGAGGATCTCGTTGACCACGTCCCAGGCGACGATCTGGCCCCGGTAATGGCCCGCCACCGTCTCGATCCAGCGCCGCATGAAGTCCTCGGCCTGGACGGCGCTCGCCCGGCCGAGCAGCGGCCCGACCCAGGGCGGCAGCGCCGCGTGCCAGACGAGCGTATGGCCGCGCATGCGCTGGCCGTTCCCCCTGGCGAAGCGCAGGATCGCATCGCCGCGGGCGAAGTCGGTCTTGCCGGGCGCCGGCAGGACCTCCTCCATCTTCATCTCGGTGCCGCAGACGAGGATGCCACATTCCCGCGCCACCGCCTGACGGTAGGCGGGCGTCGCGTCGAAGCGGTGGAACGGCACCTCGCAGCCGTACGTCAGGCCCTTGGCGGCCGCGGCGGCCTGGAGGCTGTCACCCGACCAGGACGGCCGTCCCAGGGGCCCGAACCCCGCCGGGCCGGCCGCTCGCGCCGCGTTGGCGAGGCCGAGGGACGCCGCGCCGGCGAGGATCGACCGGCGGCTCGGGGGAGGGGACATCCGGGTGCTTCGTTCCGAGAGGTGTTCCGCCACCCTAGCAGAAGCCGCCGCAGCGGCGATCCGTTGGTTCTGCCGGCGCGCGCGCGGTCCGGCCGCCAACTCGCCTTCCTGTCGGGTTGCCCCATCTGAAGGGCGCCAGTCAGCCGAGGATCCGTCATGAGCCAGCACCCCGCGATCAGCCCGGGCCGCAGCGCGATCGTCACCGGCGCCGCGAGCGGCATCGGGCTCGCCGCCGCGCAGGCCTTCGCGCGGGCCGGCATGAATGTCTGGCTCGCGGATCTGCCGGGGCCGGCCCTGGACGCGGCCCGGGCCGCCGTGGCCGAACTCGCCGCCGTCGAGGTCCGGGCCGTGCCCACCGACGTGTCGGATCGCGGAGCGATGGAGGCCCTGGCGGCCGCCGCCGGCCGGGCCGGACCGCCGGCCCTGGTGATGCTGAATGCCGGGATCGAGGCCGGCGGAAAATTGTTCTCCGACGCCGACACCTGGACGCGGATCCTGGGCACCAATCTCGGTGGCGTGGTCAACGGCATCCACGCCTTCGCGCCCGGCATGATCGAAGGCGGCAAGCCCGGGGCGATCATCGTCACCGGCTCGAAGCAGGGCATCACCACGCCGCCGGGCAACGCGCCCTACAACGTCTCGAAGGCGGGGGTGAAGGCGGTCACCGAGGCGCTCGCCCACGAGCTGCGCAACCGGGAGGGCTGCCACACCACCGCCCACCTGCTGATCCCGGGCTTCGTCTACACGGGTCTCACGAAGGCGCGCGGCGTCGCCGAGAAGCCCGCCGGGGCCTGGACGCCCGACGAGACCGTGGCCTTCCTGCTGGAGCGGCTCGCCGCCGGCGACTTCTACATCCTCTGCCCCGACAACGAGACCACGCGGGCCCAGGATCAGAAGCGGATCGCCTGGGCGGCCGGCGACATCGTCGAGAACCGGCCCGCCCTGTCGCGCTGGCATCCGGACTATGCCGAGGCGTTCAAGCGATACATGGAGGGGTGACCCACGCGGCCTCGCGCTGCCCTGGGTCACTTCGCTCCGCTCGTGATGACGGAGGAGCGAGACCCGTCGCGTGACTGCGCGGGATGCCGCGTTCGCCGTCTTTGCGAGCGCAGCGAAGCAATCCAGGGATCCGCGACGCCGGACCCGTTCACGCGAGATCGGGATACAGGTCGTTCCAGTCCGGATTCATCGCCTCGATCAGCGCGAGCTTCTTCTTCCGTGAGCCCGCCTTGATCTGCTTCTCGCGGGTGATGGCCTCATTCATCGTCGGATAGCGCTCGTACCAGACGAGGCGTTCGCAAGCGTAGCGGCTCGTGAAACCGGGAAGCAGCGCCTCCCGGTGCTCGCAGACCCGCCTGGCGAGGTTCGAGGTCACGCCGGTGTAGAGCGTGCCGTTGCGGCGGCTCGCCATGATGTAGACGGCCGGCTCGCGCATCGTGCTGTCCTTCGGCGCCGCCGCGCTGCCCTGGGTTGCTTCGCTGCGCTCGCAAGGACGGAGCGTGGCAGCGTGGACTTGCCCGGATCTGTCCCAGCCGCCCCCTGAACCGGACAGCGCTGGCCTGCGCCCCTCGTCTGGCGAAGCCCTTGCACACGGGCTAGGTCAGTGCGACGCAGCCGCCGCACGAGACCAGCGCACGACACCCGGGAGCCGCACTTGGCCACGATCATCCCCGTCGCTTCCTTCGACTGCGTCGTGTTCGGCGCGACCGGCGATCTGACCGCGCGAAAGCTGCTGCCGGCGCTGTTCTACCGATTCCGCGACGGCCAGATCCCCGAGACCAGCCGGATCATCGGCGCCTCGCGCTCGGAATTGTCCCTCGACGCGTTCCGCGAGCACGCCCGCGACGCGCTCAAGCGTTTCGTCCCCGCAGCCGACCTGACCGATGACATGCTCGAGCGGTTCCTCGACCACGTCGATTACGTCGCGGTCGATGGCGCCGGCGACAGCGGTTGGACCGACCTCGTCGCCAAGCTCGACGAGCGGCCCGACCAGGTCCGGCCCTACTACCTTGCCACCTCGCCCGACCTCTACGGCTCGATCTGCCGCAACCTCGCCGCCCACGGGCTCGTCGGCGAGAAGTCCCGCGTCGTGCTGGAGAAGCCGATCGGCAAGGATCTGAAATCGGCCCGGGCGATCAACGACGCGGTCGGCGAGGTCTTCCCGGAATCGCAGATCTTCCGGATCGATCACTATCTCGGCAAGGAGACGGTCCAGAATCTGCTGTCACTCCGCTTTGCCAACACAATCTTCGAGCGGCTCTGGACGTCGGACGTGATCGACCATGTCCAGATTACGGTCGCCGAGACCGTCGGCGTCGAGGGCCGGGCCGGCTACTACGACACGTCGGGCGCGATGCGCGACATGCTGCAGAACCACATCCTGCAGCTCCTCTGCCTCACCGCCATGGAGAGCCCGCTCAATCTCGAGGCGAACTCGGTCCGCGACGAGAAACTGAAGGTGCTGCGCGCCCTCAAGCCGATCACCAGCCAGGACATCCCCCTCGTGACCGTCCGCGGCCAGTACGTGGCCGGCGCGGTCGACGGGAAGCCTGTGGAGGGTTACCTCGCCGAACTCGGCCACGAGAGCCGGACCGAGACCTTCGTGGCCATGAAGGTTGAGATCCAGTCCGGACGCTGGGCCGGCGTGCCGTTCTACCTGCGCACCGGCAAGCGCCTGCCCCAGAAGCTCTCCGAAATCGTGGTGCAGTTCCGCGCCTCGCCGTTCTCGATCTTTCCCGAGGAGGCGTTCGGCCGCGAGCCGAACCGCCTCGTGATCCGACTGCAGCCGCAGGAGGGCATGAAGCTCGAGGTGATGACCAAGGATCCGGGACCCGGCGGCCTGCGCCTGCGCCCGACCGACCTCGACATCTCCTTCGAGGAGACCTTCAAGCAGCGTTACCCTGACGCCTACGAGCGCCTGCTGATGGACGTGGTCCGCGGCAACGCGACGCTGTTCATGCGCCGTGACGAGGTCGAGGCCGCCTGGGCCTGGGCGGATGGCGTGCTCAAGGCCTGGGCCGACCGGCCCGAGGCGCCCCGGCCCTACCCGGCCGGGAGCTGGGGCCCGACCGCCGCCATTGCGCTGATCGAGCGCGACGGCCGCACGTGGCACGAGGAGCTGCGCTGAGGAGATGCGGCAACGACGTTCCGCGGCTTACGGCCAAGCTGCCTTGATACGGTCAAGCCAGATGTGAAATCTGTCTGTGCCGCCGGACACCGCCCCGCGAGAGGGCGGATACGGCTCAGCACGAGGGATCATCACATGCTGGACAACCATCAGCACGCGGCCGCCCAGGCCGAGCGTCGCCTGGAGCGTTCGGTTGCGGCCGCCCTGCGCGTCATCGCCGCCGCCCATGTCGAACGGCAGGCTCCGCCGATCTCCGCCGCCCGCCGCCGCCTGAGCGAGGTCTACGGCGCCACCCGTCTGGCGCGGCGCCTGGAGCAGGAGCGCCGGACCGCCTGAAGCGGCCCGAACCGTCCCGCGCCGTCGCGACGGAGGACCGTATCTAAACGGCGGCGTCCCAGGTCTCGCTGAGGGGGACCGTCCCGCGGACCAGCCGGGCGCGCAGCACGACGTCGCCCGGCGGCGCCGGGTCCGGCGGGCGCCATTCGACATAGATGCGCCAGCCGCCGGTCTGCGGCACGAAATTGGCCACCGGATCGTGCATCGTGCCGGCGCTGGCCGAGACCTCCGCGGCGACCGCGTCGTCGGCATCCTTCGGGAGAGCCGGTCCCGCGAAGTCGATCACGCAGAGCCGCCGCCGGGGGCTCGGCGGGTTCAACGGGCGCAGGCGCTCCGCCGAGCCGAACCGCGTCGATGTCACCCGGGCCAGGGCGGCCTCCGGGATCGCCGGCACCGGCTCAGCCCCCACGGTGGTCAGGCCGTAGGCGACGTGCAGCGGCGCGCCGGGCTGCGCCGGGACCGCCGGCACGAAGGCCGCCACGATGTTGTCCATGTACTCCTCGTCCGACGGGATCTCGAAGAGCTGCACGGCGCCGTCCGCGAAAGCGCCCCTGTCAGAATCCGGGGCCACCCACAGGCCCGGCCGCGCCTCGTGGCGCGCTTCCACGTCGAGATAGGCCGCGAAGTTACGCTCCCGCTGCAGCAGCCCAAAGCCGGCCAGCGGCCTGGTCGCGAAGGCGGAGATCTGAGGCTGTTTGCGTCCGTTGACCAGGGGCCGCCAGATCCGATCGACCTGCGCCGCATCGGCGCCGGCCGCGACGCAGAGGCCGTCGGAATCGTGCACCTGCGGCCGGAAATCGTCGAACGGCTCGGCGCCCCGCGCTCCGGGCCCGTTCTGGCCGTACAGGAACATGCTGGTGAGCGGCGCCAGCCCGAGCTTCGAGAGCGCCCGGCGCGGATGGAGCGCCGCGGTGACGGCGATCCGGGCCGGGTCGCCGGGCGCGATCTCGAACCGGTAGGCGCCGGCTACGCTCGGGCTGTCGAGGAGGGAGAGCACCGTCAAAGTGCGTGCGCCCGGCTCCGGCTCGCAGATCCAGTGGGCGACGAAGTCGGGAAACTCCTCACCCTCGGGCGCACCGGTGCCGATGGCGAGCCCCCGGGCCGAGAGCCCGTATTCCTGGTTGGCCGCGCGCAGGCGGAAATAGGAGGCGCCCAGGAAGACGAGGAATTCCTCCTGAAAGCCCTTCGGGCGCCAGACCGGCATGTCCGGGAAGGCGTAGTGCAGGCGGAAGCCCGCGAAGCCGAGATCCGCCGGGAAGCTCTGGCCGGCGAGCCGCGAGCCCAGATCGAACAGTCGGGCTTCGTACGGGATCAGGCGTGCGGGCTCGTGGAGCGGCTGGAAGTAGAGCGCCACGCGCTTGCGTTGCAGAAAGCCGCGGTGAAACAACTGGGCGCTGAAATGCGCGCCGAGGCGCAGGCTGGCGTCCGGCCGGAAGATGATGGCCCGGTAGCCGTCGTAGTCGAGGCCGGCGAGCACCGGCGGCAGATCCTCGGGCGGTGCAGCGTAGGGCGCGGCCGCAAGCTGCGCCGCCTGGGCAGACAGGGTTTCGAAGGTCATCGCATCGCCCTGCGGCGGAAGCGCCGGCCCGGCCCACGTTCTGGACCCATTCAGATCAGCCGCGCTAGGTAGAACCGTGCCGGCAGCCGCGGCCAGAGCTGTTCGAAGAATGCGGCGCCGGGAGGGGGGATTGATCCGTTCGGCTTCCGGCGGCCTGGGCTGCCGGGTCGGCTCCGTATCCTCACCCCGCATATCGGTGTCCACGGTCATCGGTTCCCGGCCTTAGACGGCGGGGCGGCCGGCAGCCTTCCACGGTCGAGTTCCTCGCGCCATGTCGTCACGCGTCACCTCCTCCGCCGAGCGGTCGCACCGGAACGCGGCTCCCGCCATACCCGATCCGTCGGTCGCCGCATCCCTTCGCGAAGTCTGGACCGGCGCGCCCCGCGGCGCCCTGCGCGCCCGGCGTCTCGCCCTGGCCATCCCGAGCCTCGCCACTGCCGGCGGCCTCGCGGGGCTCGCCGCGCTCGCCTACCCGGCGGGCGCCAGCCCGCTCGCCTGGGCGGTCCTGGTGCTGTTCGCCCTCGTGATGGGCTGGCAGGGTTTCGTCGCCTGCCAATACGTCTACGGGTTCGTCGCGGCCCTGCTGGGCGACCGGGCGAAGTCTGTGCTGGAGCGCGGCTCCGAGGCGGCGGGCGCCCTGCCGACCGAGGCCGGACGCACCGCGGCCGTGGTGGCGATCCACGCCGAGGACGCGGTCGCGGTCTTCGCCCGCCTGCGGGTGATGGCCCGGTCGCTCGCCCGCGCCGAGGCGCAGGGCATCGATATCTTCGTCCTCTCCGACACCCGCGACGGTGCGATCGCCGCCGTGGAGGAGCACGAATACGCCCGCATCCAGGCCTGGGCGGCCTCCGACCCGGCGCTGCCGCGGATCCGCTACCGGCGCCGGACGGAGAATGTCGGCCGCAAGGCCGGCAACATCGGCGAGTTCTGCCGCACCTACGGCGGCGAGTACGCCTTCATGATCGTGCTGGACGCCGACAGCCTGATGACCGGCGCGGCCATGAGCCGGCTCGTCGGGCTGATGCAGGCGAGCCCGCGCACCGGCCTGATCCAGACCGTCTCGTACGCGGCCGGCCGCGACACGCTGTTCGCCCGCATCCAGCAATTCGCCGTCCGCCTCTACGCGCCGCTGGCTTTGCGCTGCCTGGAGACCTGGCAGGGGCCGGAGGGCAGCTACTGGGGCCACAACGCGATCCTGCGGATCGAGGCCTTCGCGGCGAACGCGCAGCTCCCGAAGCTCCCGGGCCGGGAGCCGCTCGGCGGCGAGATCCTGTGCCACGACATCGTCGAGGGCGCGCTGATGGTGCGCGCCGGCTGGGAGGTGCGGCTCCTGCCCGAGATGGGCGGCACCTGGGAGGAGATGCCCACCAACCTGATCGACCTGCTCGGCCGGGAGCGCCGCTGGTGCCAGGGCAATCTCCAGCACCTGCGGGTGCTGCCCTGGGCCGGCCTGCACGCGGCGAGCCGCTGGCATCTCCTCGTCGGCATCCTCTCCTACGGAATTCTGCCGCTCTGGATCGCCTTCCTGGGCCTCGCCGCCTGGCAGGCCGCCCGGACCGGCGATCTGGGCCTCCTGGCCTACGGGCTGACCGGGCAGGGCACCGCCGCCCATGCGCTCGCCGCCCTCAGCGTCGCCGTGCAGGCGCTGCCGAAGCTCCTGAGCCTCGGCCACGTCCTCGGCTCCGCGGAGCGCCGGGCAGCCTTCGGCGGTGCCCGGGCGCTTCTCGCGAGCGCCGTCCTGGAGCAGGCGGTGTGGGTGATCCTGTGGCCGGTCCTGACCCTGTTCACCGCCGGCGCCGTGGTCTCGACCTTCCTCGGCCGGGTGGTCCGCTGGGAGACGCAGGATCGCGATGACCGGCAGGTCTCCTGGGCGGAGGCCTTCCGGCTCCAGGCCGACGCTGTGGTGGTCGGTGCTCTGATGGTGTTCGCCCTGGTCGTCGTCGGGAGCCCGTGGCTCGCCCTCTGGCTGGCGCCGATCGCCCTGGCGCTGCTCACGAGCCCGGCCCAGAGCGTCTGGACCAGCCGGGCCGATCTCGGCCGCGCCGCCCGGGCGCGGGGCCTGTTCCTGAACGCCGACGACACCGAGCAGGCGCCGGAACTCGCAGAACTGGCCCAGCTGCGCGGCCTGCCCGCCGCGCCGGCCCCACTCCGCCCGGCGCCGCGCGAGCCGGCCATCTGGCTCGCCGCCGACGAGGCCTGACGCGGCTCCGCGCGGCCCTCCCGGGGCGCCGCGGCGCGGCGCGGGACGGCCTTCTCGCCGTCCTCGGAACCGGCTGCGGACCCGGGTCGCGAAGGCCGGGACCCACGCCCGACATCCCGGGTGTAACGGCCAAGCTGCCACAGTGTTGCCATCGAGTCACGGGCGGGCGGAACCGCCCCGGCGGGGCGGTTTCAGGCTTGGATTTGAGGCGCGAGCGTTTACCCCTTGGCGAGGATCGGCACGGCATCGTGCCACGGTATTCGCCGCGTTCCCGCCATAGTCCGCGCCTGCCCCGAGAGGCTTTGATGCGTCGTTTCCTCCCCGCCCTGATCGGGCTTTTCGGCGCGGCTGCCTGTGCCGCACCGGCATTGGCCTACGAGATTGACCCGCTGACCCGCCAGCCGCTGAACGACGCGCTCACCGTGCGCGTCCGCCCGCAGGCCGTCGAGACCGTCGCGGTGCCGGTGGCCAATGCCTCGTTGAACCCGGCCGACCCGTTGAGCGCCGACGCGGCGGTGCCGCAGATGTCGGCGATCCCGCGCGAGACCGTGGCCTATAACGGCCCCTACGGCGCCGGGACGATCGTAGTCTCCACGGCCGAGCGGCGGCTCTACTACGTGATGGGCGGCGGCCAGGCCCTGCGCTACGGCGTCGGCGTCGGCCGGCCGGGCTTCACGTGGGGCGGCGTGCAGACCATCACGATGAAGCGTGAGTGGCCGGATTGGCGTCCGCCGTCGACCATGCTGAAGCGCCGCCCCGACCTGCCGCGCTACATGAAGGGCGGCCTCGAGAACCCGCTCGGCGCCCGCGCCATGTATCTCGGCGGCTCGATCTACCGCATCCACGGCTCGAACGAGCCGGAGACCATCGGCACCGCCGTCTCGTCGGGCTGCATCCGCATGACCAACGACGACGTCATGGACCTCTACACCCGCGCCAAGGTCGGCACGAAGGTCGTCGTCCAGCGCTAATCTCCGCTCGGTGTTTTGACGGAAGGGCCGGCCGCGAGGTCGGCCCTTCTGCGTTCAGGCCGCGGGCAGGGTCACCAGGGCGTCCGGGCGCTTCACCTCGATCTCGATGAACGCGATCGGGTGGTCGGACCCGTTCATCACGTCGTGCCGGATGCCCGCGGGGCGCATGTACGACTGGCCGGCCGCGAGCGCCGTCTCGCTCACCGCCGCGCCGTCGTGGACGCGCAGGATCCCGTCCACCAGCATCACCACGAAATACGGCCAGCCGTGCTCGTGCCAGCCGGTCACGCCGCCGGGCGGGAAATCCCAGCGCGTGATGCGCACGGCGGCGTCGTCCTGCTGGACGGTGGGCGTGGCGGGGATGGTGCAGGCGAAGGCCATGGCGGCTCCAGAGAGGGCGGGCGCAGATGCCCGCGTAACGTGATGCAAGCCTCCGGCCTTCTCCACGGCGCGGTTCGACCCGTGCCGTCATCGCGAGCGCAGCGAAGCGACCCAGGGATACGCGACCTCTGAGATCGTGGCGCCGCTGGATTGCTTCGCTCCGCTCGCAAAGACGAGGCTCGGGCCCAGAGTAAGCTGGAGCGGCTGCCCTTCAGTGGCAGCCGCACGAGCCCGAGCCGCAGCCGCCGCCGCTGCCGCTGCCCTTGACGGGCGCCTGCCGCGCGGTGTCTCGGTCGAGGCCGCGCTCGGCGAGCTCGCCGAGATAGGTGTTCCAGCGCGTCTCGTACTCGCGGCCCAGCGTGTGGAGATAGCCCCAGCCGTAGATGCCGGTGTCGTGCATGTCGTCGAAGCCGAGCTTCACCGCGTAGTTGCCGACCGGCTGCACCGCCAGGATCGCCACGGACCGCTTGCCGCCGATCACTTTCCGCTCCAGCGGCGAGTGGCCCTGCACCTCGGCCGAGGGGCTCGACACCCGCAGGTACTCGGCCGGCAGGGCATAGCGCGCCCCGTCCTCGAAGGCGACGTTGAGCACCCGCCGGTCGGCCGACAGGCGGATCTCGGTCGGCCACAGATCCTCGCTCACGGGTCACACTCCTCACGCAATCCGGGATTGCGGCGCGGGACCGGCTTGCCCGCAACCGTCCGGGGCATCATATGCCGGACGATGCTCGATGACAGCTCCCTGACGCCGCAGACGTCCGCGCTCGGCGCGCCCGCCGGGCCCGCGCCGCTGATCGATCCGTTCCAGCGGGCGATCTCGTACCTGCGCATCTCGGTGACGGATCGCTGCGACCTGCGCTGCGCCTACTGCATGTCCGAGCACATGGAGTTCCTGCCCAAGCGCGACCTGCTGACCCTGGAGGAGCTGGACCGGCTCTGCGGCGTGTTCATCGCCCGGGGCGTGCGTAAGCTCCGGATCACCGGCGGCGAGCCGCTGGTGCGCCGCGACATCATGCACCTGTTCCGCCGCCTCTCGCGCCACCTCGATTCCGGGGCGCTGGAGGAGCTGACGCTCACTACCAACGGCACCCAGCTCACGCGCTACGCCGCCGAGCTGGCGAGCTTCGGCGTGCGCCGGATCAACGTCTCGCTCGACACCCTCGACCCGGACAAGTTCCGGAAGATCACCCGCCGCGGCGACCTCAAGGTGGTGCTCGACGGCATCGCGGCGGCGCGGGCTGCCGGGATGAAGGTGAAGATCAACGCGGTGGCGCTCCGCGACGTCAACGCCGACGAGATCCCCGACATGATCGCCTGGGCCCATGGCCTCGGCATGGACATGACGCTGATCGAGGTCATGCCGCTCGGCGAGATCGAGGCGGACCGGACCGACCAGTTCCTGCCGCTGTCGGTGGCGCGGCAGCGCCTGGAGACCCGCTACACGCTCACGCCGCTGCCCGACCGCACCGGCGGCCCGGCGCGCTACGTGCGGGTCGAGGAGACCGGCGGGAAGCTCGGCTTCATCACGCCGCTGACCCACAATTTCTGCGAGAGCTGCAACCGGGTGCGCCTGACCTGTACGGGCCAGCTCTACATGTGCCTGGGCCAGGAGGATTCGGCCGACCTGCGCGCGGTCCTGCGCGCCTCCCCGGACGACGCGGTGCTGGCGCAGGCGGTGGTCGAGGCGATCACCCGCAAGCCCAAGGGCCACGACTTCGTCATCGAGCGCCAGCGCCCGGCCGCCGTGCCGCGGCACATGAGCGTGACCGGGGGCTGACGCCTCGCCCGTCCTTGCGGGCGGAGCGAAGCAATCCAGGGCACGGGCCCTTCCCGGATATAGCGCATCCCTGGGTTGCTTCGCTCCGCTCGCAAAGACGCGAGCGTCACATCTCCTCGTCGGCGTAGCGCGCCGGCTGCCGCCCGCGCTGGCCGGATCCCCGCCGGGGTGCACCCGCGCTGATTCCCGCCACCAGGTCGGCGATGTGGCGCAGCGTCTCCACCGCGAGCGCCTTCTCGCCCTCACCGCGGCCCTGCGGGATCAGCGCCTTGGCGAAACCGAGCTTCTGGGCCTCCTTCAGCCGGGAGCCGGCCTGCGCCACGGGCCGGATCGCCCCCGACAGGCCGATCTCGCCGAAATAGACCGTCTCGGGCGGCAGCACCGCCCCCGACAGCGACGAGACCAGGGCGGCCGCCACCGCCAGATCCGCCGCGGGCTCGGTGATGCGCAGGCCTCCGGCCACGTTCAGATAAACGTCGTGGCTGCCGAGCCGGATGCCGCCATGGGCCTCCAGCACGGCGAGCACCATCGACAGCCGGTTCGGGTCCCAGCCGACCACGGCGCGCCGGGGCATGCCCAGCGACGAGGGCGCCACCAGGGCCTGGATCTCCACCAGCAGCGGCCGCGTCCCCTCCATGCCGGCGAAGACCGCGGTGCCCGCCGCCTGATGGTCGCGGCCGGCCAGGAACAGGGCCGACGGGTTCGGCACCTCGCTGAGGCCCGCGTCGGTCATCTCGAACACGCCGATCTCGTCGGTAGGCCCGAACCGGTTCTTCACCGCGCGCAGGATGCGGAAATGGTGGCCCTGGTCGCCCTCGAAGGAGGCGACCGCGTCGACCATGTGCTCCACCACGCGGGGGCCAGCGATCTGCCCGTCCTTGGTGACGTGGCCCACCAGGATCACCGCCGTGCCGGTGGTCTTGGCGAAGCGGATCAGCGCCTGCGCGGAGGAGCGCACCTGCGTGACCGTGCCGGGGGCCGATTCCACCGTCTCGGTCCACATGGTCTGGATTGAGTCGATAATCGCCAGCGCGGGCGGCCGGCCCTGGCTCAGGGTCTCGACGATGTCCTCGACATTGGTCTCGGCGGCGAGCTGCACGGGGAGCGCGCTCAGGCCCAGCCGCTCGGCGCGCAGCCGCACCTGCCCGACCGCCTCCTCGCCCGAGATGTAGGCGACCCGCTCGCCCGTGCCCGCCATGGCGGCGGAGGCCTGCATCAGCAGGGTCGACTTGCCGATGCCGGGATCGCCGCCGAGCAGGATCACCGAGCCGCGCACGAAGCCGCCGCCGGTCACCCGGTCGAGCTCGCCGATCCCCGAGGGGATGCGCGGCGCCTCCTTGGCCTCGCCGGTCAGGCCCTCGAGAGGGAAGACCCGGCCGCGGTTGCGCGACGGCCGGGTCGCGGCCGGGCCGGACTGGCCGGGGGCCGAGGGCGCCTCCTCGACGATCGTGTTCCAGCCGTTGCAGGCCTCGCAGCGCCCGCGCCAGCGATTGTAGACCGCCCCGCAGGACTGGCAGACGAAGGTCTGGTGGATCTTAGCCATTCGAATCCGCGCGCCGGCCGACCGGCCTTCCGGTCAGGGGAGGGAGCTACCCTACATAGGTTCGAACATAACGAGAACCCAGTCCCGTCAGGATCTCGTACCCGATCGTGCCGGCGGCGCGGCCGACCGTGTCGATGTCGAGGCTGTCGCCGATCAGCACCGCCTCCGCCCCGCGCCGGGCGGCGGGCGCCGCCGTCACGTCGAGGATGATCAGGTCCATGGAGACGAGGCCCAGGATCGGGCACGGGACGCCCCCGACCAGCGCCTGGCCGCGCCCGCTGATCGCCCGCGGGAGGCCGTCGGCGTAGCCGAGCGAGAGCGTCGCCAACCGGCTCGGCGCGGCGGCGGTCCAGCGGCCGTTGTAGCCCGCGGTGGCGCCGGCCGCGACGCTGCGCACCTGCACGACCGTCGCCGCCAGCCGCACCACCGGGCGCATCGGGTTCGCAGTGCCCGGAACCGGGTTGCCGCCGAACAGGGCGTAGCCCGGCCGCAGGAGATCGTGCCGGGCCCCGTCGAGGAAGATTCCCGACGAGTTCGCCAGCGAGGCCCGGAGCCCGGGATAGGCGGCCCGGACCCGGGCGAAATCGGCGATCTGCCGGGCATTGACCGGGTCCTCCGGCTTCTCGGCGCTGACGAAGTGGCTGAGCAGCAGGTCGATCCCGGCGGCCGCGATCCGCGCATCCCCGGCGAGGTCCAGCGCCTCGTCCACCGACAGGCCGAGCCGGTTCATGCCGGTATCGACGTGGAGCGCCGCGGGCGGGCGGTCCCCCGGGAACGCCGCCCAGTCCGACAGCTCCTCGACGCTGCCGAGCACCGGGCGCAGCCCGTGGGCCGCGAAGGTCGCCGCGGCGCCCGGTGCTAAGCCGTTCAGCACGTAGATCTCCGCCTCCGGCAGGGCGGCCCGGGCGGCGACGCCCTCCGACAGGTGCGCGACGAAGAAGGTCCGGCAGCCCGCGGCCCACAGGGCCGGTCCGACCCGGCCGATGCCGCAGCCGTAGGCGTCGGCCTTCACCACGGCGGCGCAGCCGGCGCCCGCGCCGCGGGCCGCCAGGATCCGCCAGTTGGCCACGATCGCCCCGAGGTCGATCGTCAGCCGGGCGCCGTGGGCGCCGATCTCCGTCACAGGTCCGGTCTCGGCCACGCAGACCGCCTCCATCTGTTCGCCACCGGAGTCCCGGAAGCACAGGCCGGACCCATAGCACCGGGACGGCGCCCGGGTGCAGCGCGGGCTGTCGTTAACACCGGACGCGCCCCGGCGAGCGGCGCTGCTGATGCACGGACGGCACAGCCGCGCGATCAGGCGGGCGCGCCAGGGTGACGGCCGAGGTCGGGCTTGGTATAAATCCACCGCGGTCCGGGGGAGCCGCACGGCCGACGCGCTATCCCCGCGGGTACCAAAAAGCTTAACGATGCCGTTTACCGTCCTGGATCTCGCCGTGCTCGGCATCGTCGCGGTCTCCGCGCTGCTCGCGGCCGTGCGTGGTGTGACCCGCGAGGTCCTGGCGATTGTCGCCTGGGTGGCGGCTGCCGCCGTCGCGTGGACGCTCCACCCCATGCTGCTGCCCACCGTGAAGCAGCACGTGAACAGCGACACCGTGGCGCTCGTCGCCTCGATCGCGGCGATCTTCCTCGGCACCCTGATCATCGTGTCGATCATCACGGTGAAGATTTCCGACGTCGTACTCGACTCGCGGATCGGCGCCGTCGACCGCTCCCTCGGCTTCCTGTTCGGCGCGGCCCGCGGCTTCCTGATCTGCGTGATCGGCTGGGTGTTCCTGTCCTGGCTGGTGCAGGGCAAGGTGCCGGACTGGGCCGCCCAGGCCCGCACGCGCCCGATGCTGGAGAAGTCCGGCGACGCCCTGGTGGCGCAGCTGCCCGAGAATCCGGAAGGCTTCCTGAAGCAGTTCAAGAAGCCGAAGGTCGCCACGCCGCCGAACGAGGCCGCCGACGCCCCGGCCGAGACCGACGCGGCACCCCAGCGCCGGACCGAGACCGCGCCGACCCCGACGCGACGCTGATCTGCGGTATTCGCCGTAGGTCTCGTCGTGCGGAACGACTAGATAGCGGTTCCGGTGGTGTACGGATTGCTTCCGCGACGACCGGCGCGCCGGCCCGTCGCCGCCGGGATCTGTGAGTGATCGACAGCCTCATGTCACACGCCGCCGCCTCCACCGACCTGTCCGATTTCGATCTCGACGGCGACACGCTCCGTGAGGAGTGCGGCGTCTTCGGCATCTTCGGCCATCCCGATGCCTCCGCGATCGTCGCCCTGGGCCTGCATGCCCTGCAGCACCGGGGCCAGGAGGCGGCCGGCATCGTCTCCTTCGACGGCTCGGTCTTCCATTCCGAGCGCCGGCCCGGCCTCGTGGGCGATTCCTTCTCGGACGGCGACACGATCGCCCGCCTCAAGGGCCGCGCCGCCATCGGGCACGTGCGCTATTCGACCACCGGCGGGACGATCCTGCGCAACGTCCAGCCGCTCTTCGCGGAACTCGCCAGCGGCGGACTCGCGGTCGCCCACAACGGCAACCTCACCAACGCCCTGTCGATCCGACGCGACCTCGTGCGCGACGGCGCGATCACGCAGTCCACCTCCGACACCGAGGTGATCCTGCACCTCGCGGCCCGCTCGCGGAAGCCGCGGATCATCGAGCGCTTCATCGACGCCCTGCAGGCGATCCAGGGCGCCTACGCGATCGTGGCGCTCACCAACAAGAAGCTGATCGGCGCCCGCGACCCGCTGGGCATCCGCCCGCTGGTGCTCGGCGAACTCGACGGCCGCTACATGCTGGCCTCCGAGACCTGCGCGCTCGACATCATCGGCGCCCGGTTCGTGCGCGACATCGAGAACGGCGAGATCGTGGTGATCTCCGAGGAGGGGATCGAGTCGATCCGCTTCGCCGACGCCGTGCCGATGCGGCCCTGCATCTTCGAGTACATCTACTTCGCCCGGCCCGACTCGGTGGTGAACGGCAAGAGCGTCTACGCGGTGCGCAAGGCGATCGGCCGGGAACTGGCCCGCGAGGCCTCCGTGGCGGCCGACATCGTCGTGCCGGTGCCGGATTCCGGGGTGCCGGCGGCGCTCGGCTTCTCGCAGGAGACCGGGATCCCGTTCGAGATGGGGATCATCCGCAACCACTATGTCGGCCGAACCTTCATCCAGCCGACCCAGTCGGTGCGCGAACTCGGCGTGCGGATGAAGCACTCGGCCAACCGCGCGGCGATCGAGGGCAAGAGCATCGTCCTCGTGGACGACAGCCTCGTGCGCGGCACGACCTCGGTGAAGATCGTCCGGATGATGCGCGAGGCCGGCGCCGCGGAGGTGCATTTCCGCATCGCCTCGCCGCCGATCACCTATCCGGATTTCTACGGGATCGACACGCCGGAGCGCGAGAAGCTCCTCGCCGCGACCCACGATCTCGAAGCGATGCGCAAGTATATCGGCGCCGACTCGCTCGCCTTCCTGTCGATCCCCGGCCTCTACCGGGCGATGGGTGAGGAGGCGCGGGACGCAGCCTGCCCGCAATATACCGACCATTGCTTCACGGGCGACTACCCGACCGGCCTGACCGACCTGTCCATTGCCGGCCCGAAGCGCTTCGCCATGCTGGCCGAAGCGGACTGAGCCGCGCCGGACGGGCGCGCCCGGCAAAGCAGCGATGCTGCTTCCCGTTGATCCCATCGGCTGTCTTTGCGAGCGCAGCGAAGCAATCCAGATGCGCCACGTTTTCGAGCCTCGCGCATCCCTGGATTGCTTCGCTGCGCTCGCAAAGACGGTGCGGCCGAGGTCATCAACCGCGAACGGAAGAAAGGGCCCGGTCCCTGGTTATCTGAAGCCAGCCTCCTCGACCCTTCGGGCGAGAATGCGCTAGGTCCTCGCCATGGCTGAGTCTCAGAGAATCCTGGAAGGCCGCGTCGCGGTCGTCACCGGCGCGTCCCGCGGCATCGGGCGCGCCGCTGCCCTGGCGCTGGCCGGGGCGGGTGCGCACGTCATCGCGGTGGCCCGGACCGTGGGCGCCCTGGAGGAGCTCGACGACGCCGTCCGGGCGGCCGGCTCCAGCGCCACCCTCGTGCCGTTCGACCTCGCCGATTACGACGCGATCGACCGTCTCGGCGCGGCGATCAACGAGCGCTGGAAGCGCCTCGACATCCTGGTCGCCAATGCCGGCATCCTCGGCGCCCTCATGCCCATCGGCCACATCACTCCGAAGATCTGGGGGCAGGTGATGGACGTGAACGTCACCGCCAACTGGCGCCTGATCCGTTCCCTCGACCCGCTGCTGCGCATGTCGGATGCCGGCCGGGCAATCTTCGTCTCGTCGGGGGCCGCCTCGAAATGCCGGCCCTACTGGGGACCCTACTCGGTCTCGAAGGCGGCGCTGGAGGCCCTGGTGCGGACCTACGCGGCCGAGAACGAGACCACGGCGATCCGGGCCATGCTGCTCAATCCCGGCCCCCTGCGAACCGGCATGCGCCGCTCGGCCATGCCCGGCGAGGACCCCGAGACCCTCCGGACGCCCGAGGAACTCGCGCCCCATTTCGTGCGGCTCGCGTCCCCGGACTGGGCCGAGACCGGGAAGCTCTACGATTTCCCCACCGACCGGGTGCTGAGTTTCCGCGCACCCGAGTGAGCCCGTACACTGTTATTCGAACGCACATCCCCCCTCAGGATGAGGGGTTGTATGGGACGGGCCTGATCTTCCTCTCTGAGTTCTTCACGATGATCGACGTCCGCTGCATCTGTGCGATCGGCCTGCGGGGCCAGCTCGGCCTCAATGGCCACCTGCCCTGGGAGGGCAACACCGACCCGCTCTTCGTCGAGGACGTGACGCGCTTCTTCGCGCTCACCATGGGCCATGTGCTGATCGCCGGGCCGAAGACGGTGGCCTCGGTGCCTGAATTCGCCTTCAAGGACCGCACCATCGACGTGATCCGCAGCCACGAGGACCCGGAGGCGGTGCTCAAGCGCTATCCCGGGCGGCGGATCTTCGTCGGCGGCGGCATCGCGGTGTGGAACGTCTACGCCAAGTACATCCAGAACTGGGACATCACGCGTCTGCCCTATGACGGCGAGGCCGACCGCTGGTTCGATCCCGCATGGCTCGTTGGCGGGCCGCTGCGCGCGGCCTGAGCGGCACCTTCGTCCCCGCCGGCGCGTTGGCGCGCACGCGTCGCGTTTTGCGGAGACCACGATGAGCGCCCCCAGCTACCGCTTCGGCATCGAGGAGGAGTACTTCCTGGCCGATGCCGAGACCCGTGGGACGCCGCGCGGCGACCTCGCCGCCTTCCACGCTCGGGTGAAGGCGGAACTGCCCGAGACGGGCCGCGAGCTGGTGGCCGCGCAGGTCGAGGTCTGCACGCCGCCGCTTACCGACGCGGCGGCCGCCCGGGACAATCTCGGCGGCCAGCGGGCGCGGCTCGCCGGGATCGCCGCCGAGAACGGTCTGAGGCTGCTGGCCTGCGGCACGCACCCCCTGGCCCGCTGGTCGCGCCAGACCGCCACCGACGGCGAACGCTACAAGGGCATCCTGTCGGATGTCGGCATCGCGGCGCGCCGGGCCCTGATCTGCGGCATGCACGTCCATGTCGAGGTGCCGGATCCGGAGGCCCGCATCGACCTGATGAACCGGCTGCTGCCGTTCCAGCCGCTGCTGCTCGCGCTCTCGGCCTCCTCGCCGTTCTGGCAGGGCGAGGCGACGGGCCTGCGGGCCTACCGGCTCAGCGTCTTCGGGGAATTGCCGCGCACCGGCCTGCCGGAACTCTTCGCCGACGCCGCCGCCCATGCGCGGTTCGTCGCCATCATGACCGGCGCGGGGGCCATCGCGGATGCGAGCTTCCTGTGGTGGTCGCTGCGCCCCTCCATCAAGTTCCCGACCCTGGAACTGCGCATCGCCGATGCCTGCACGCGGCTCGACGATACGCTCTGCATCGCCGCCCTGTTCCGCTGCCTCGTGCGCCTGTGCGTGCGCCGGCCTGACCTTCACGCCGGTCTCGACGGCGTCTCGCGGGCGCTGGCCTCGGAGAACCTGTGGCGGGCCCAGCACAGCGGCGTGCAGGCGACGCTGATCGACGAGGCGCGGGGCGAGGCCGTGCCGTTCACCGAGGCGTTGGAGGCGGTGCTCGCCCTCGTGGCCGAGGATGCCGACGCCCTCGGCTGCGCGTCGGACGTGGCCCGGGCCCGGGCGATCGCGGCGGACGGGACCAGCGCCGACGGGCAGATCGCGGCCTACGAGGCCGCGCTCGCCGCGGCCCAGGACGAGCGCGCCGCGCTGGCGGCCGCGGTGGACTGGATCGCCGACGCGGCGCGCTGAGAGGTGCCGCATCCGCGCCGTCATCACGAGCGCAGCGAAGTGATCCAGGGTTGCGCGACATCCGTGAACGTAGCGCCGACTGGGTTGCTTCGCTCCGCTCGCAAGGACGACCGGAGCGTGGATCAGCCCTTGTCGAACGGGTTCTGCGAGGTCCGCAGGGACAGGCGGATCGGCGTGCCCGGCAGGTCGAACGCCTCGCGCAGGCCGTTCACGAGGTAGCGCGTGTAGGATTTCGGCAGGGCGTTGAGCTGGTTGCCGAACAGCGCGAAGTGCGGCGGCCGGCTCTTCACCTGGGTGGCGTAGCGGATCTTGATCCGCCGGCCCGAGACCGCCGGGGGCGGGTTGCGGGAGGTCGCCTCGTTCAGCCAGTCGTTGATGCGCGAGGTCGAGATGCGCCGGTCCCAGACCTCCGACGCCTGGACCACCGCCTGCATCAGCTTGTCGACGCCGTCGCCGGCCAGACCCGACAATGGCACGACCGCGACGCCGCGCACCTGCGGCAGCAGCCGGGTGCAATCCTCGCGCAGCTGCTTGAGCAGGCCCGGCTGGTCGGCAACCAGATCCCACTTGTTCAGGCCGATCACCAGAGCGCGGCCCTCGCTCTCGACGAGATCGACGATGGTGAGGTCCTGCTTCTCGAACGGGATCGTGGCGTCGAGGAGCACCACCACCACCTCGGCGAAGCGCACGGCACGCAAGCCATCCGAGACCGCGAGTTTTTCCAATTTGTCGTCGATCCGGGCGCGGCGGCGCATTCCGGCCGTGTCGTGCAGCTTGATGCGGCGCCCGCGCCACTCCCAATCCAGCGAGATCGAATCGCGGGTGATGCCGGCCTCGGGGCCGACGAGCAGCCTCTCCTCGCCGAGCATCCGGTTGATCAGCGTCGACTTGCCGGCATTCGGGCGGCCGACGATCGCGACCTTCAGGGCGCGGCCGCCGGGGGCGTCCGCGTCCTCCTCCTCGTCGTCGCGCTGGGGCAGGGCGCCCTTGAGCGCCTCGTGCAGCTCGCCCAGGCCCTCGCCGTGCTCGGCGGAGAACGGGATCGGGTCGCCGAGCCCGAGGGTGAAGGCCTCGTAGGCCCCGGCGAGCCCGCTGCCGCCCTCGGCCTTGTTGGCGATCAGGATCACCGGGCAGCCGGCGCGGCGCACCAGCTCGGCGAAGGGCTGGTCGGCGGGCAGCACCCCGGCGCGGGCGTCGATCACGAACAGCACCACATCGGCCGCGAGGATGGCCGCCTCCGTCTGCATGCGCATCCGGCCGGTGAGGGTGGCGGCGTCGGCCTCTTCCAGCCCGGCGGTGTCGATCACCCGGAACTGGAGGCCGCCGAAGGTCACGTCACCCTCGCGCCGGTCGCGGGTCACGCCCGGGCGGTCGTCGACCAGCGCGAGCTTCTTGCCCACGAGGCGGTTGAACAGGGTCGACTTGCCGACGTTCGGCCTCCCGACGATCGCGACGGTCGGCATATCCATGGTGGTTCTCGAAACAGTCCGAACAGAAATCAGCGTGTGATCGGCGGGGGCGGAGCGGCGGGCTCGGGCTTGGCCTCGGTCACCGTCACGGGACCGCCCGCGACGATTGCCGCGTAGACCTCGATCCGGTCCCGCAGGTTCCGCGGGGTGTCGGGATCGGTCACGATCTGGTCGAACCAGCGCCCGGCCTCTTCGTAATCGCCCTTCTTCAGCGCGGCGAGGCCCAGCATCTCGCGGGCGGTGTGACGGAACGGCGTCCCGGCGGCCAGGCCCTGGAGGTTGGCCAGCGCCGGATCCGGGTTCGGCCCGTCGAGGCGCAGCAGCGCGGCGCGCAGGCGCGCGAGGTCGCGCAGGCCGTCACCGAGTCCGGTATCGTTGGCGAGCGTGTCGAACTCCGCGGCGCCCGCCACGGCGTCGCGCTTGCCGGTCTCGGCCGCCGCCCGGAACCGGGCGAGCAGCCGATAGCCGGCCGGGCCCTGCGCCTCCAGGGCGTCGAAGGCCTTGTCGGCCTCCGCGGCCTTGCCGTCCTTGGCGAGGCGGTTGGCGTCGTCGAACTGCACCGAGGCCAGTTCGGCCGCGGCGCGCTGCTGGGCCTGCCAGTAGCGCCAGCCCGCGACGCCCGCCACCACGAGCACGGCGAGCGCGATGATCACGCCGCTATAGCGCTTCCAGATCTGGAGGATCCGGTCGCGGCGGTAATCCTCGTCGACCTCGCGAAGGAACTCGTTGTTCTCGGCCATTCTATCCCGGCCCGCATGCTGTCAGCGGGCCACCTCGTAGCGCCATCGGGCCCCGCGCCTAACACACAGGCGCGGGGTTGGCGACAGGCAGTGGCTCAGGCGGCGTCTCAGGCGGCGCCCGGCCAGACCGGCACGCCGATCACCGGATAGTGCAGGTAGCGGGCGAAGACGAACCACGCGGCCGTCCCGATCACCAGCGCCAGGATGTCGTTGCGCCAGCCCTGCGGGGCCGCCACGGGGCCGCCGTGCTGGGCAGCGACGGCGCCGGGGGCAAGATCGCGGCGCTTGGCGCTGATCCGCGCCGCCACCGCCCAGGCGAGGAAGCCCCCGAACAGCAGGATCGAGCCGAGATCGCCGTTGGCCAGGAGATGCGCCGTCGCCCAGATCTTCACGGCGAGCAGCATCGGATGCTTGGTCTTGGCGCGGATGCGGCCCGGGAGGTAGGCGGCCGCGAGGCACACGAAGGCGGCCCAGACCAGCGTCAGCGCGAGGTGGCGGGTCCAGACCGGCGGATCCCAGACCGGGATGTAGCCGCTGAGTCGGTAATCGTGGAAGCCGATTCCGATCAGCACCAGCCCGAGAAGCGACAGGGCGGTGTAACCCAGCTTGAAGCGGCCCTCGCCGATCCGGCCGACGATCGCGGCGCGCCTCGTGCGGGCCATCGAGAAGGCGTGCGTGCCGAGGAACAGCACCAGCCCGAGGATCAGGAGAACCATGGAAGACTTTCAGTCGGGCCGCGCGCGACCAGTCCGCGGCAAGCACTCTGTAATGGTTCTCAAGCGAATCTCCGCCTGTTTGTCCAGGCGCGGCCGGGACGCAGCTGGATAGCGACGATGGGCTTGGCGTCCCGCCTCGGATCCGTGATCGGTCTGTCGGCCCTGATCCTCATGCCGCCTCCGGCGGCGGCCGTCTCCGAGCCGCCCCTCTCCGCTCTGACCCTCGTCGGTCCGCCCACTCTCGTCTTCAAGGCGGGCCGCGACGCCTGCGACGGGGCCGATGTCCCGGACGCGCCGGCGCGCGCCTTCCGGGACGTTTCCGGTGCGGTCGCGCTCTACGGCATGCATTACCGCAACCGGGCGCTGCGCGGTCCGGATCTCGGCCATCTCAAGCTCGACTGCACGGTGGTGCTCGATTCGGGTGAGAAGCCCGACCCGGCGTCCTATGACGACCGCTCCTGGATCACCGCCACCTGGACCGAGGACGGTGCCCGCGTGGCCGCGCTCCTCCACCACGAGTACCAGGCCAACGAGCATCCCGGTCGCTGCAAGGCGGGGACGTACATGGCCTGCTGGTACAACACGATTACGGCGGCGGCCTCGACGGATGGCGGGCGCAGCTTCACGCGGCAGAACCCACCCGTCGTGGTGGCCGGCGCCCCGTTCCGGCAGGAGGTCGATCAGGGCCATCACCGGGGCTTCTTCAACCCGTCGAACATCGTGGCAGTCGGGCGCTGGCGGTATTTCCTCGCCTCGACCACGGGCTGGACCCGGCCCGGCAGCGATCAGGAGGCGGGGCTCTGCCTGTTCCGCAGCGACGATCCCGCCGACCCGACCCGCTGGCGGGCCTGGACGGGCACCGGCTTCACGGCCGCTTTCCCGGATCCCTATCGCGCCGCCCGCCCCAATCCTGCGACCTGCCGACCTGTCGGACCGTTCCCAGGGCCGATCGGGGCCGTGGTCCGGCACCGCGGCTCGGGTGTCTGGATCGCCGTGTTCATGGCCAAGGCGGGCGAAGGCTTCGCCCAATCCGGATTCTACTGGACGACGTCCCGCGACCTGATCACCTGGGACAGCCCGCGGCTGCTCCTTGCGAGTGCAACCCTCTACGACGACCCGTGCACGGCGACGGCGCCGCTCATCGCCTATCCGTCGCTGCTCGATCCGGATGCGCAGGGTCGCAACTTCGACGATGTCGGGGATCGCGCCTTGCTGACCTACGCGAGTCTGCGCACGGAGGGCTGCACGATCACGTCCGACCGGGACCTGCTGCGCCGACCGGTGGCGATCCGCGTCTGGCCCTGATCTCGCTTGACCGCGGCGCGCCCACCGCGTCAGCCCAGGGCCAGGAGGTTCGCATGGATGCGCAAGCCGACACGCCGCTGTCTCGTGACGCCGCTGCGCTGCGCGGGCGGTTCGGTCCCATCGGTCCGCTCGCGGCCCGCAAGGTGCTCGACCACATCGACGATTACGGCCGCCGCTTCATCGCGCTCTCGCCGTTTCTCGTGGTGGCGAGCGCGGACGCGGCCGGCAACGTCGATGCCAGCCCACGGGGCGATGCGCCGGGCTTCGTCGCGGTCGTCGATTCCCGGACCCTGCTGATCCCGGACCGACGCGGCAACAACCGCATCGACACGTTTCTCAACCTGCTCGAGAAGCCCGGACTCGGGCTGATCTTCCTGGTGCCGGGGATCGACGAGACCTTCCGGGTGAACGGCACGGCGGCGATGACGCAGGACGCCGCGCTGCTCGAACCCCTGCGTGCCCAGGGCAAGGTGCCGGTCGCGGGCCTCGTGGTGCGGGTGCGGGAGGCGTTCTTCCATTGCGGCAAGGCGATGATCCGCTCCCGCCTCTGGGATCCGGCAGGCCAGGTCGCGCGGGACACCTTCCCGAGCCTCGGCCGCATCCTGTCCGACCAGACCGCGGCCGCCGACGTGGCGGAGGCCGAGGCCACGATCGCCGATGCCTACCGGACGCGGCTTTACTGAGCGGGCCGGCCGAGCGCCACCGTGTAGGACGGGGCGAGCGCGACGGAGCGCCCGGGGACACCGATCCGCTGGCAGAGCACGGTGCCGAGAGTCACGCTCAACATCAGCGCGGTGGCCGAGAGCAGGAATGTGGTCGCCCGAGCATAGGCGCGGCCGACATGGATCAGCAGGCAGCCGAACGCGAAGATCGCGACGGCCTGGAGCAGGTGCTGCACGGGCGACGTCCTCTCTGGCGGCGGACCCGCTGTCCGGGCCGGCCGGGATCGAGGGCCATCGTCTCCAAGCGGCGTGAAAACGCAGTTAACGTCGGGTATAGCTGTCCCGGACATGGACCGGTCGGAGTGAAGCCCGCATGGCGCAGTTGAGGGTTCCGGAGACAGAGATCCGCGCGGTCGGGGCGGGCCCCCATCCGTCTCGCGACGCCGCGATCCTCGGCTCGGGCGCTGTCGGCGCGGGGACAATCGGGGCGTCGGCCCTGGGCGCGCTGGCCCTCGGGGCCGCGGCCCTCGGCGTCGTGGCGGTGGGCGCCTTCGCGATCGGCCGCCTCTCGGTGGGCCGCGCTCGCGTCGGCTCCCTGGAGGTTGGCACGCTGGAGATCGACACGCTGACGGTGCGGTCGGTGCGGATGCCGGACCGCGACCGCGGTTGAGCCCCGCTGCCGGCCGCCGGTGACGAGAGAAACGCGAGGAGGGGAGCGATGACCGATCGGAAACCGCCCTTTCGGCCGGCCGACGCGGTCGATATCCTCGGCGAGGTCGAGGGCGATTTCGTCCTGCCGCTCTGCCTGCCGGGATCCAACCTGCTGATCGGCGAGGATCTCGCCATGCTGGTCCTCGATACGATCCACGGGCAGCGGATCGGCCTGCCGCTCAGCCCGCAGGGCGCGGCCGATCTCCACGCCGTCCTGGGCGAGGCCCTGCGGCTGCTGCAGGCGCGGGACCGCGGCCCGGTCCAGTGAACGCCCGATCGCGAAGCGGGCGCCGCGAAAGGCTTCGTTGAGGCGAGGGGCGTAAGCAGGTTCGCGGACCCTCCCCGTGGCGGCCGATGCGCGCTCCGTTGCTTCTCCTGCTGCTGACCTGCGCGGCCCCCGCCCAGGCCCGGCCCGCCACCTTCCTGGCAGTGCACGCGCTGGGCATGGCGTCCCTGCCGCCGGTCCCGCCGGTTTCCGCGCCGGCGCCACCCGCCGCCGACGCGCGGGCCCGCTTCCTGCCGCTCATCGCCCGCGAGATTGCCGGTACCGGCCTGCCGCTCGCGGTCGCCGATGCCGTCGCGCGGATCGAGAGCGGCTACGATCCCACCGTGGTCGGCAGCGTCGGCGAGGTCGGGCTGATGCAGGTCCGGCCGACCACCGCGGCGATGCTCGGCTTCCGCGGCACCCTCGCGGAACTGGCGGCGCCGGAGATGAACGTCCGCTACGGCGTGCGCTACCTGGCCGAAGCCTGGCGCCGGGCCGACGGCGACCTCTGTCGCGCCCTGATGAAGTACCGGGCCGGACATGGGGCGGAGGTGATGTCACCGCTGTCGCAGCTCTACTGCGCCCGCGCCCAGGCGGTCCTGGCCGATCCCGAAGGACGCCTTGTTCGGGTCAGCGCCCGCCCGGCCTCCCTGCTCCGCCTCGTCGACAGGCCCACGGGACCCGTCCACCGGGAGCGCGTGGCCGCTGCCCCGGCCGCGCCGCGCTCGTTCTGGGAGGTTCACCGGGCGCGGATCGCCCGGCTCAACGCCGCCGTGATGGCGCGCTGGCGGGCCCGCGGCGTGACGGCCGGCCCCGTGGGTTCTCCCTCCGGCGACCCGGCGGGCGGGTAACGCCGGTCAGTCCCCAATCTCGGTGTCGGCCCCGTCCGATCGCGGTCCCCGGGCGACCTCGCGCATCGCGGCATCCGGCAACGGCCGCTGCAGCCGGAGCGCCTCCGCGGTAGGCGCCTCGAGCCAGGTCGCCCATTCGTCCGGATTCGTGAGCAGCACCGGCATGGCCTTGGGATGGACCGGCCCGACGACCCCGTTCGCGTCGGTGGTCAGGAAGGCGAACAATCGGTGTTCCTCGGAAATCCGGTCGGGATTCTCGCGCTTCGTCCCGCGCACGCCGGTCCAGGACCGCCAGATCCCCGCGAAGGCGAAGAGCGGCCGATCCTCATCGAGGGCGAACCAGACCGGCGTCTTGCGCGGCTTGGTATCCGCATACTCGCTGAAGGCCGTGACCGGCACGAGGCAGCGATGGGCGATGCCGAGCCAGGGCCGCCAATGCGGGCTCGCGACGTTGCGCACGTTGGTGATCGGATGCGCGCCGAACGCCTTCGGACCCGGGATGCCCCAGCGCATCATCGCCAGGTCCCGCCCGGCCTCGCCGTTCAGGACCACCGGCGCCATCTGATCGGGAAAGATAGCCGGCAACGGCGGCAGGTTTCCGGTATGGTCCTGCGCGATCCCGAAGGCTTGGCGCAGTGCCGCGGGACCGGTCCGCAGGCTGTAGAGATTGCACATGGACGTCCCGGACGGTTCGTAAGTACGGAGCCGGCTCTACACGCTTCCGGGACGCCGCGCCCAGCAGGTCCGACGGCATGCGCCCCAGCCGATCGTGGCCGGGGCGCGCGGCGTCTCAATTCAGGTGGAACACCACCTTCACGCAGCCGTCCTTCTTGTCGCGGAAGGCCTTGTAGAGGTCCGGCCCGTCCGCGAGGTTCTGCGAACGGTGGGTGATCAGGGAGGTCATGTCGATCTTGCCCTCCTGAATCAGCTTGGTCAGCGGCTCGAGATAGCGCTTCACATGGGTCTGGCCGCTCTTGAGGGTCAGGCCCTTCTGGACGATCGAGCCCATATTGACCGGGATCGGACCGCCATAGACGCCGGGCACCGAAACGATACCGCAGGGCCGGACCGCCTTGATGGCTTCGGCCAGCGCGTAAGGGCGCTCGGTGGCGGTCAGCTTCTCCTGGACGGTGGAGAGCATGCCGGTGAGACCGCCATGGCCGGCGCTCGCCTCCATGCCGACGCAGTCGATCACGCCGTCGGCACCCTGACCCTTGGTGATCTCCTTGATCCGCTCGAACACGTCCTCGTTCATGAAGTCGATGACGTCGGTGGCGCCGGCCTTCTTGGCGAGGGCGACACGCTCGGGCACCGTCTCGATGGCGATGATCCGTTCAGCCCCCATGATCTTCGCTGACTGGATGGCGAAGATGCCGACCGGGCCGGCACCCCAGATTGCGATGGTCTCGCCGCCCTGGATCTCGCAATGCTCCGCGCCCTGCCAGCCGGTGGGCAGGATGTCGGTGAGGAACAGGACGGATTCGTCGTCCATGCCGTCCGGCACCTTCATGGGCGCGACGTCCGCCATCGGCACGCGCACATATTCGGCTTGGCCGCCGGCATAGCCGCCGGTCAGGTGCGAGTAGCCGAACAGGCCCGCTGTCGGGTAGCCGAATTGCGCCGCTGCCATCTCGGCGTTGCGATTCGACCGCTCGCAGACCGAGAAATTGCCGAGCTTGCACTGCCGGCATTCCCCGCAATTGATGTTGAAGGGCACGATGATCCGGTCGCCCTTCTTGAACTTGGTGAAGCCCTGCCCGACCTCCACCACCTCGCCCATGAATTCGTGGCCGAGGACGTCGCCGCTCTTCATGGTCGGCATCAGCCCGTCCATGAGGTGCAGGTCCGAGCCGCAGATCGCGCAGCTCGTCACCTTGATGATGACGTCGCGGGAATCCTCGATGACCGGGTCCGGGACCGTGTCGCAGCGGATGTCGTTGCGGCCATGCCAGCACAGTGCCTTCATCGCAGGATCTCCAGGAGCTTTTGGGATTGCGGCCGCCTCGGCCGTTCTCCCGTAAAGCTCCCGCCGGTACGGCCAAGTTCCAGGGCCGATTGCGGCCTGTTGGCTGTCGGGCGGGGCAGCCCGAGCGTGGTCCGCTCACCCCCGGGCTCAGAGGTTTACAATTGTTTCACGTGAAACAGCTCCGTTCACCGTCGCTTTACGACTCGCGCCGTTGCGCCGATTCCGTTCAGGCGGTGCCGTCGATGCCAATGCGCAGCTCCTCCGGCCCCCGGAGCGACGCGCCCGGACGGTAAGGCGGCGGATCGACCGCGAGGCGCGGGGCGACGAGGCGGCGGCTCAGCGCCACCAGGGCGATCTCGGCCTCGATCCGCGCCAGGGGGGCGCCGACGCAGTAATGCAAGCCTCCGCCGAAGCCGAAATGCTCGATGTCGCCCCGGTCGGGATCGAAGCGGTCCGGCGCCTGGAAGCGGGATGGATCGCGGTTCGCGGCGGCGAAGAGCAGGATCACCGGCGCGCCCTTGGGAATCGTCTCGCCGGCCACGGTGATTGTGCCGAGCGCCTTCCGGGTCCGAAAATGCACCGGCGGCTCATAGCGCAAGACCTCCTCGATCAGCCGCGGCGCGCGCTCCGGATCGGCCCGGAGCCGCTCCAGCTCCTCGGGGTGCCGGAGCAGCGTCAGCATGGCGTTGGTGATGAGGTTCACGGTGGTCTCGTGACCCGCCACCAGCAGCAAAACCGCCGTGGACAGGAGGTCGAAGTCGCTCATCTGCTTCCGGCCGCCCGGACCGGGGGCGGCCAGACCGCTCAGCATGTCGTCGGTGGGCCGCCGACGCTTCTCGCGGATGAGATCGCCCATATAGGCGGCGATCTCGTCGAAGGCGCCGACGATCTGGCGGCGGGTCGCATCATCGTGGCGTGCGTCCGGCTCCACTGCGGTGGCGAGCTGCGTCGCCCAGGCCTGAAATCGCGGCTCGTCCGCGCGCGGCACGCCGAGCAATTCGCAGATCACCGTCACCGGCAGGGGATAGGAGAGATCACTGACGAGGCAGACCTCCCCGCGTCCCCGGCACGCGTCGATCAGGGCGTCGACCTCCTGGGCGATCCGCGGCCGCAGCGCCTGCACCCGTGCGATGGAGAATTCCCGCATGACCAAACTGCGGAGCCGGTCGTGGTCCGGCGGATCGCGGAAGATGAACGGCCGGTGCGTCGCGCTGATGCGGTTCTTGATCGGGTTGAGGATCAGGTCCTTGAGCGGGTTGCCGGTGCGTGGGCGCCGGGGCGGCGGCAGGTCCTCGGAGCTGAGCCGCGGATCGAACAGCAGGCTGCGGATCGCCGCGTGCGTAGAGACGACGTAGCTGCCGTCGCGCTGGCGGGAGACCGGTCGCTCCCGCAGCCGGGCATAGAGCGGGTAGGGATCGGCCCGGTTGGCCGGATCCATCACGGCTGCGAACAGCGCATCGTCAGACATGGACGGTCTCGGCGGCGGGGTGTGCCGGGGCGGTGCGCAGCGACGGGAAGCCCGGGGCGGACGTCTCGATGCGGGGCCGGTCGGTGGCGTCGTTGATCGGCGGGAACGGGGCGCCGGCTGTGATTGCCTCCGCGTAGGCGGGCAGCCAGCGCGCCTGATCGAACGAGACGGCCGCGATGCTGCGCCCGGCCCGTCCATAGACGGCAAGGAAGCGTCGGGAGGCCCGCGAACCCTGCACGACCGCGACGGAATCGGCTCCCTCGGGGAGCCCGACCAGCTTGATGTTGACCCCGAACTGGCTCGACCAGAAGGCTGGCAGATGCGTGTAGGGGCGCTGGTCACCGGGACCGGCCAGCAGGTTGCGCGCGGCATGGGCCGCCTGCTCGATGGCGTTACCCCAATGCTCCACCGCGATCAGACGATGGCCATAGAGCGCGATCGGCCACCGGGCGACATCGCCGGCGGCGTAGATGTCCGGGCAGGGCGTCCCGTCGGCGGCGAGGACCCGGCAGGCCGCGTCGCAGGTCACCCCACCGGCATCCGCCCTCAGGCCCGCGCCCCGCAGCCAGCCCGTCGCCCGGGTCGCTCCCAGGGCGGCGATGACGAGATTGGTCTCGATGGTGCTGCCGTCCGCCAGCCGCGCCCGGGCCACATGCCCCGCCGCATCGCCCTCGAAGGCGCGCACCATCGTGCCGGGGCGGAACATGGCGCCGGAATCGCGCAGGCACCCGGCGATCACCCCGCCGACGAAGCCTCCCAGACCTCGGGCCAGGGGCGCCGGATTCGGATCGACCAGGGTCACGGGCAGGCCGAGATCGCGCAGGCAGGACGCCGCCTCGCAGCCGATCAGGCCACCGCCCACGATGAGCACCTGGCGCGGCCGCGCGACCAGGGCTTCCCGCAAGGCGGCCGCGTCGTCGCGTCCGCGCAGGGTGAAGATGCCGGCGAGACCGCCGCCGGTCTCGGCCGGCCAGGGCCGGGCCTCGGCGCCGGTGGTGATGAGCAGGGCCTCGTAGGCCAGGACGGACCCGTCGCCGAGCCGGAGCGTGCGGGAAGCCCGGTCGAGGGAAACGGCGGGGCTCCCGAGGCGCCAGCGTGCGCGGAGGTCGGTCAGTTCCGGCAGGCGGGTCGCGTCGGCGGCAAGTTCCCCGGCGAGCACGTGCTTCGACAGGGGGGGGCGGTCATAGGGGCGGTAGGGCTCGGCGCCAACCAGGGTGAGCGGACCGTCATAGCCGCCCCGCCGCAGTGCCTCGGCGCCGCGCAAGCCGGCGAGGGAGGCCCCGACCACGACGATGCCGGCGGGTTCGGGGGTCACGGAGCGTCTCCGTCATCGGGGCCGGCCTGAAGGCTGATGGCGCGGACCGGGCAGGCCTGCAGGGCTCGCTCGATGGCGCCGCGCCGTTCGGCCGGCGGCGCGGGATCGTAGAACAGGATCTCGTGGCCGCGGATGGCGAAGGCGTCCGGCGCGGCGTAGCAACACTGGGCGTAGCCCTGGCAGCGGTTAAGATCCACGACGACCCGGAGCACCCCGGCGCCGGAAGCCGGCTTCATGCCGACCTCGCCAGCGCGCGCGCGACGCCGGCCTCGGCATCGGATCGCGCGAGATCGTCCAGAGCCGTCAGGATGGAGGCCATGGCGTCGCGCGCCGCGAAGGCATCCCGCAATGCCCCGGCACGCGTCCGGAAGCCGGGCTCATCGAGCACGCGCGCCACCGCGGTGCCGACGGCCTCCGGGCTCGGGGCGTTGGTCCCGAGGTTGATCCCGACACCGGACCAGCCGATGCGCGCGTTCACCTCCGCCTTGTCCTCGGTCAGCCCGGCCGAGACGATCGGAACACCGGCGGCGAGCGCCTGCGAGACGCTCCCGTAGCCGCCATTGGTCACGAGCACGCTTACGCGCGGCAGCAACTCCCGGAACGGCAGGAAGCACGACACGCGGGTATTGGCCGGAACCGGAACCGTCAGCGCATCCACCGGGCGCCCGCCGGTGGTGGCCAGAACCAGCAGATCGTCCCGGTCGGCCAGGGCGGTCAGAGTCGGCTCGACGAGCTCGCCGAAATCCGCGTTGGCCAGCGTCCCCTGGGTCACGAGCACGACGGGCCGGCCCGCCGCGTTCGCCCGCTCCAGATCGGGCCACCAGTCCGGCAGCGGCGCGGGTGGCGTCGGCGGCTGGAGAAGGCCGATGAAGCGCAGGCCCGGCGGCAGGGTGCCGTAATCGTACTCGAAGCCTGGCACGGTCGGCTGCAGGAACAGGTCCGGCAGGATCACGATGGAATGCGGGAGGGAGGCCGGCAGAGGCGGCCGGCCGAGTTCTGCGAGCTTCGCGTCCGTATAGGCCCGCACCGGATTGACGAAGGCCGCGTCCATGCCGGCCTTGAGGGCGGCATAGCGAACCAGATCCTCCCGGTCGCGGGCCGGAGGCAGGCCGAGGCCCACGGGCGCGTGGTCGGGACGGTCGAGGAACAGGAAGCTGACATTGACGGTCACGATGGGTGGCCGCGGCGCGGTGTCGAGGAGCAGCGGCAGAACCCCGAGGAACATGCTGCCGGCCAGGATCACGTCGGGCGCCTCGGCGGCGATCAGCGCCCGCAAGGTGGCGGCCTGGATCGCCATCGGATCCACGAACCGGCGCTCGAATTCGCGGCGGTAGCGCTCCGGCCCGGCCGGCAGCTCGGTCTCGCGGTACTCGGCCGAATGATTGTCTGCGTAGGGCGTGAAGCGCAGGCCCGCCGCCTCGACCTTCGACCGGAAGGCCGGGTCGGTGAGCACGAGGACGTCGTCCGCTCGGGCGGCCGCCGCCCGCCCGATGGCGAGGAGCGGGTTCACGTGGCCGGTGAGCGGCGTCGCGGCGATCAGGATCTTCATCACGGCCTCCTTGCGCGCAGCCGGTCGCGCCGGCGGCGTCCCTGGTCAGCAACCCGGCGGCGTCATGCGCAGGTGCCCCGGGGCTCCGGCACGCCGGACTCAGAGGGAGAATCGCGGCCTGTCCGGCACAGTTACACAACCGAAGGATGCTTCGTGCGGCACCGCACCATGGCATCCGGTTGCGGTACGGTGCAATATCGGAATGTCGTATGCTGCAGGTGTCGCGCGTCGGGTGCCGGTGGCCATCACGCGTTGCGACTGCTGTCAGTCGACCACGACAACCCGGTTCGGCAACTCGTCGGGGTCGCCCGGACCCGCGGGAAGATGCTCCGCCAGGCAGGCCCCGACACGCTCGACCGCCGCCGTCAGGCCGGCCTCGACGGCGCCGCGGCCGAGGGCCGGCACCAGCTCGGCGAGGATTCCGTCCCAGGCGGTCGGCGGGATCTCCCGCAGGACGCCGAGATCGGTGACGATCTCCGCGTGCCGTTCGGCGAGCGACAGGTAGAGCAGGACACCGGTGCGGTTGCGCGTCAGGCTCAGGCCCCGGGACCAGAAGGCTCGGCGGGCGGCCTCCCGGGCGCGAGCGCTGCGCAGGCTGCGCGGCACCAGGGCCATGCGCAGCCGCTCGTTCTGGCTCGCCACGAGGATCGCGGCCACCAGCCCCGCCTGGGCGAGCAGGATCGACGCGGCGCTCCAGGCGGTCAGGACGATCAGCGGCCAGGGCAGGATCAGCGCCGCCGCCAGGGTGGCGAGCAGGACCACCGAGCGATAGGCGCCGGCACGCCGGCTCACCATCACGACGATCTCGCCGGATGTTCCGGCTTCTGCCCGTGCCACCGCGCGGGCGAGCCGGTCCCGCGCCTCCGGAGTCAGCACATCCGCACGTCTACCAGTCACCGGAGGCTCCTCCGCCGCCCGACGAGCCGCCGCCGCCGGAAAACCCACCGTCGAAGCCGCCCGACGACCCGCCATCCGAGAAGCCGCCGCCCCATCCGCCCGAGCCGGGGCCCGGCAGGAGCACGATACCGCCGCCACGCCCGGCCCTTCCGCCCCGGCTCATGCGCCAGGCGACGAAGAGCACGATCACGAACAGTGCGATGAAGACCGCCACCTGGGCGGGATCGACCTCGTCGGTCCGCACCTGGGGCTTGCGCTGCCATTCCTCCGCGTCGCCGGCCAGGATCGACAGGATTCCGTCGATGCCGGCGTTGAGGCCGCCGAAATAGTCGCCGGTCTTGAAGCGCGGGGTGATGGCGCTGGCGATGATCACCTTGGACAGGGCGTCGGTGAGGGCGCCCTCGAGGCCGTAGCCGACCTCGATCCGGACCTTCCGCTCGCTCGGCGCCACCAGCAACAGGACGCCGTTGTTGGTCTTGGCCTGTCCCAGCTTCCAATCGCGGAACAGGCGGTTGGCATAGTCTTCGATGGTCGTGCCCTGCAGGTTCGGCACCGTGGCAACGACCACCTGATCCGAGGTCTTGTCCTCGTGCGCCTTCAGCTTGGCTTCGAGCGTGCCGCGCTGCTCCGGCGTGAGGACGCCGGCAGCGTCGACCACGCGGTCGGTCAGCGCCGGGAAGGTCAGCTCGGCCGCCAGCGCCCCGAACGCGTAGACCGTCAGGCAGGTGACGAGGACGGCGAGCGACAGGGCAAGCCGCGCCCGGACGGGCATGGCCCGGCCCGTGGCCCGCCCCGAACTCAGCCCCATCGGTTGCACCCTAGAACTTCACGTTCGGCGGCCGGTCGGCATTCGGCGTCGCCGTGAAGGTCTCCATCGGCTTGGCGTCCGGATACAGGATCGCCGCGATCCACCGCCCTGGAATGGTGCGCACCTCGGTGTTGTAGGCCTGGACGGCCGTGATGTAGTCGCGCCGCGCCACCGCGATGCGGTTCTCGGTGCCCTCCAGCTGGGATTGCAGGGCGAGGAAGTTCTGGTTCGACTTGAGGTCGGGGTACTTCTCCACCGTCACCAGCAGCCGACCGAGCGCCCCCGAGAGCTGGTTCTGGGCGTCCTGATATTCCTTGAACTTCTGCGGGTCGCTCACCGTCGAGGCATCGACCTTAACGCTCGACGCCTTGGCGCGCGCCTCGGTGACGCCGATCAGCACGTCCTTCTCCTGCTGGGCGTAGCCCTTCACGGTCTCGACGAGGTTGGGGATCAGGTCGGCCCGGCGCTGGTACTGGTTCTGCACCTCGCTCCATGAGGATTTGGCCTGCTCCTGCAGCGTCGGCACCCGGTTCACCGCCCCGCAGCCGGAGAGACCCGCGGCCACCAGGATCACCGAGAGCACGCCGAGGAGGCGCACCGCGGGCGATGTGCGGCGCACCGCGCCAGCCGTCAGCGTCGTTCCCATATCGTCCCCCATCTGCCGGCCGAGACTCGGCCGCTTGATCACGAACACGAGAGATAAGGGCCGGAACCGCCAAGGTAAGGCCCCGTGTCCGCGGCCTTGAAGGTTTGTGGCGCCGCCCGGTATGGGCGTCGGCAACGGACTGGGCCGGAGCACGTTCGGACCAACGAGCGGACCCATCGGCGCGGCGTCGCGGAGACCGGAAATGGATGCAGCACTCGCCGATCACGTCCGGGCCGCCAGCGCCGCCGCACGCCGTCACGCCCTGGCGTACCGGGCGCCGTCCGGCAAGGACGCGCTGCCCTGGTCGATCATCGAGACGTTCGACGTCCGGGTCCGGGGCCACCTCGCCCGCGATCCGCGGATCGAGGATGAGCGCGACCGCGTCCTGATCGCCGCCGTGAAGCTCGCCGAGACGCCGGCCGAGGAGGGGGACGCGAGCATCGCCGAGGCGCGCGCCCATCTGGTCGACGCGATCGACTACCTGGAGCAGGCGGTGCTGCGCTTCGGCCTCGTCAACCGGGAGGGGGCCAAGGCCGGTCTCGGCACCTACGGCCAGCCGGTCGGATCCCGCGACTGACGGCGCACCCGAGCCGAGCCGCCGGATGTCCGCCGACCTGCCCGCGGCCGCGACCCTGAGCCGCCTCGACCTGAAGACGCTCCGGCTATTCGCGGCCATCTGCGCGGAGGGGACCCTGAACGGCGCGGCGCGGCGGGCGGCGATCGCCCCGTCGGCTGTGAGCAAGCGGCTCGCCGAGCTGGAACACGCCCTCGGCTGCACCCTGCTCACCCGCGAGCCCCGCGGCATGCGCCTCACGCCGGCGGGCGAGACCCTGTTGCACCACACCCGCCGCATGCTGGCGAGCGCCGAGCAGATCGCCCTGGAACTCGCCGAGCACGCCCGGGGCGTGCGCGGCTTCGTGCGGGTCCTCGCCAACCTCTCGGCCATCGTGGAGTTCCTGCCCGAGGACCTGCAGGCCTTCCTGGCGGCGCAGCATGGGATCCGGGTCGACCTCGAGGAGCGCCCGAGCGGCGGCGTCGTCGCCGGCGTCGAGGAGGGCTTCGCCGATCTCGGCCTCTGCGCGGGCAACACCGACACCCGCAGCCTCACCGCCTTCCCGTACCGGAGCGACCGCCTCGTCCTGGTGATGCCGGCCGGCCATCCCCTGAGCGGCCGCGGCGCCGTCGCGCTGGCCGACACCCTCGACTACGACCATGTCGGGCTGCATGCGGAGAGTTCGATCTACGCCGCCCTGCGCGACGAGGCCCGTCGTCTCGGCCGGCCGCTGCGGCTGCGCATGCACGTGCCGAGCTTCGACGCGATCTGCCGCATGGCGCAGGTCGGGCTGGGCCTCGGGACCGTGCCGGAGCACGTCTACGCCCTGCTGGGCCCGCCGATGCAGCTTGCCGCGGTGCCGCTCACCGATCCCTGGGCCGTGCGCACGCTCCGCCTTGTCGTCCGCCCGGGCGCGCTGTCCCCGGCGGCGGCGCTCCTGCTGGAGCATCTCCGGGCCGCCGCGCGCTGAGCGTGCGTTCTCAGGCGGCGAACGCACGCTGGTACATCGCGTTTGGACTTCGCGTCGGGAAGAGCCCTATCTCGGGGCAACAAACGATGGAGGAAAGCCGTGTCCGGTCCGCTCAGCGGTATCCGCGTTCTCGAGCTCGGTCAGCTGATCGCCGCGCCCTTCGCGACGCGGCTGATGGCCGAATTCGGCGCTGAGGTCATCAAGGTCGAGCCCCCGGGCGAGGGCGACCCGCTCCGGAAGTGGCGCAAGATGCACGAGGGCACCTCGCTCTGGTGGTACCTGCAATCGCGCAACAAGAAGTCGATCGCCGTCAATCTGAAGTCGCCGGACGGCCTTGAGATCGTCAAGCAGCTCGCCCGGAGCGCAGACGTCGTGGTCGAGAACTTCCGTCCCGGCGGCCTGGAGAAGCTCGGCATCGGCTGGGACGTCCTCTCCGCGCTCAACCCGAACCTCGTGATGGTCCGGATCTCCGGCTACGGCCAGACCGGCCCCTACCGCGACCGGCCCGGCTTCGGCGCCATCGGCGAGTCGATGGGCGGCATCCGCTTCACCACCGGCAGCCCGGAGGCCCCGCCGGCCCGGGTCGGCGTCAGCATCGGCGACACCCTGGCCTCGCTCCACGGCGTGATCGGCGCACTGATGGCGCTGCTGCGGGTCAAGACCGGGCAGGGTGCCGGTCAGGTGATCGACGTCTCGCTCGTCGAGAGCGTGTTCAACGTCATGGAGAGCCTCGTCCCCGAATACGACCTGCTGGGCGAGGTCCGCACCCGCACCGGCGGCGCCCTGCCGGGCATCACGCCGTCGAACACCTATCCGACGCGCGACGGCGGCTACGTGGTCATCGCCGGCAACAGCGACCCGATCTTCCGCCGCCTGATGACGGCGATCGGTCGTCCGGACCTCGCGGACGACCCGGCGCTGCGCACCAATGAGGGCCGCTCGAAGCAATCCGCCCTGCTGGACGGGCTCATCGCCGGCTGGTCCAAGACCAAGAGTGTCGAGGAGGCGCTCGCCGTGCTCGACGCCGCCGACGTGCCCGCGGGCCGGATCTACTCGGTGGCCGATATCGTGGCCGATCCGCACTATCAGGCGCGCGACATGATCCTGCAGGCGGAACTGCCCGGCGGGACCCCGGTGAAGATGCCCGGCATCGTGCCGAAGCTCTCCGAGACGCCCGGCGAAGTCCGCTGGCAGGGACCGGCGCTCGGCGCCCACACGGATTCCGTGCTCACCGAACTCGGTCTCGACGCGGCGCGCATCGCCGCCCTGCGCGAAAAGGGAGCCGTGGCATGAGCGGCGACACGCTGATCGTCCAGGAGGTCGCGACCCGGGACGGCTTCCAGATCGAGCCGGTCTTCGTGCCGACGGCGGAGAAGATCCGCCTGATCGATGCCTTGTCGGAGACCGGGCTCAGCCGGATCGAGGTCTCGTCCTTCGTCTCGCCGAAGGCGGTGCCAGCGCTGGCCGACGCGGCCGAGGTCTTTGCCGGGATCCGGCGCCGGCCCGGGACCGTCTACGTCGCCCTGGTGCCGAACCCGAAGGGCGCCGAGCGGGCGCTCGCCGCGCGGGTCGACGAGATCAACCTCGTGGCCTCGGTGAGCGAGACCCACAACCGCGCCAATATGGGCATGAGCCCGGCCGACTCGATCGCCGGGTTCGCCCGGATCATGGATTCGGTGCGCGGCGCGCCGGTGAGCACCAACGCCACGGTGGCGACCGCCTTCGGCTGCCCGTTCGAGGGTGACCAGCTGCCCGATAAAGTCGTCGCGCAGGTGGAGCGCTACCTCTCGCTCGGCATCGACGGGGTGACGCTCGCCGACACGACCGGCATGGCCAATCCCCGGCAGGTGAGCCGCCTCGTCGCGCGGATCCTGCCGCTTGTCGGCCCCGGGCGCCTGACGCTCCACTTCCACAACACTCGCGGCCTCGGCCTCGCCAACGTGCTGGCCGCCTATGATGCCGGCGCCCGCCGCTTCGACGCGGCGCTCGGCGGCCTCGGCGGCTGCCCGTTCGCGCCCGGCGCCACGGGCAACATCTGCACCGAGGATCTCGTCAGTATGGCCCACGAGATGGGTGTGCCGACGGGGCTCGACCTTCCGGCACTGATCGGCCTGTCGCGGGACCTGCCGCGGCTCGTCGGCCACGACGTGCCCGGCCAAGTCGCCAAGGCCGGCCGGCCCTGTGACCTCCACCCGGCGCCCGCGAGAGCGGCCTGAAGCGGAGACGGAATGGGGCAGGCTCACGGTGACCCGACCTGCGGGTACACGACAGTGAGGCGCCGTCGTCTCGAACAGATGCACCGTCCTCCCTCTCCCGTACGGGAGAGGGTTGGGGTGAGGGATCAGCCGCTTCGGGATCGCGCGCGCCATCGCGGCGCAAGGCGAGCCTGATCCGGACAACGCTCACCCCGCACCCTGTCCCTCTCCCGCACGGGAGAGGGGACCCGCGCTTGGTCCGGCGATGCCGGCATCGCCGTCCAGCGTCGCGGATCCGCCGATGCGAGATTGCCGAGCGCTTCAAGCCGCCCGTCCGAAGGCGGCGCCGCTCATCCGAGTCCCTAACACCAAACGGAGGAAACCATGACCGCAGCCCTGTCGGGTTCACCGGCGGCCGCCGAGGCCGGCGCGGTGACGGAGGACGGAATCGTTCGCAAGGTCGCGTGGCGGCTCATGCCGCTGATCATGATCTGCTACATGTTCGCGTTCTTCGATCGCATCAACATCAGCTTCGCCAAGTTCCAGCTCCAGAGCGACCTCGGCTTCAGCAACGTCGCCTACGGGCTCGGCGCGAGCATGTTCGTGGTCGGCTACGTGATCTTCGAGGTGCCCTCGAACCTGTTCCTCTACCGGGTCGGGGCACGGCGCTGGATCGCCAGGATCATGATCTCCTGGGGCATCGCCACCGCGCTGATGATCTTCATCCGCAGCGAGTGGCACTTCTACGCCCTGCGCTTCCTGATCGGCGCCATGGAAGCGGGCTTCGCGCCGGGCATCCTCTATTACCTGACCATCTGGTTCCCCGCCTCGCATCGCGGCCGGATCACCTCCTTCATGTTCGTGGCCTCGGCCTTCTCGGGCATCTTCGGCGCGCCGGTGGCGGGCCTGATCCTCGGCGGCCTCAACGGCCTCGGCGGCCTCGCCGGCTGGCAATGGCTGTTCCTGGCCGGCGGCCTGCCCTGCCTCGTGCTCGGCGTGCTCGTGCTGACGCGCCTCGACGACCGCATCTCAGATGCGCGCTGGCTGTCGGAGCCCGAGAAGGCGCTCCTGTCGGGCCGCATCGCCCACCACAACCGCGAGATCGGCGACCACTCGCTGCTCGGGGCGATCAGGCAGCCCGGCTTTCTGATGGTCGGGCTGATCTACTTCCTGCTCCAGATCGGCTCCTACGGCCTGAACTTCTGGGGGCCGGACCTGATCAAGACAGCGAGCGGCGGCCAAGCGGCCTCGGTGGGCTTCCTCACGGCGATTCCCTACATCTGCGGGGCGATCAGCATGGTGGTGATCGGGCGCCTCTCCGACGCGTCGGGCGAGAGGCCGAAATTCGTCGCCGGTCTCGCCATCGCGGCCGCGCTCGGCTTCTTCGGCGCCGGGTTATTCGACAAGCATATCGTGCCGCTGATGGTCGCGCTTGCGCTGCTTGGCGCCGGCATCGTCGCCTCCATCCCAACCTTCTGGACGCTGCCGGCCAAGCTCGTCACCGGTGTCGGCGCGGCGGGCGGGATCGCGCTGATCAACACGCTGGGCCAGTTCGGCGGCATCGTCAGCCCGGTCATGGTCGGCTGGGTGAAGGACCTCACCGGCTCGACCACGCCCGCCCTCTACGGCATCGGCGTCCTGTGCCTCGTGGCCGCCGGGCTCGCGCTCTTTGCCATGCCGGCGAGCCTTCGCCGGAGCGACCGTGCGGCCTGACCGGGCCCGCCCAGGGCGTCCCGGGTCGACTGACCTACGGGGCGCCCGGAGCTGGGGCGGATCGAGACGCGGATCACTCAGGTTGGCCTCGACATACGCCTTGGCGCGCTGAACCACGACGTTGCCGTGGATCGATTGGGGCACCTCCCGGGGCCATCCGCTCGGCGAGCCCGGCGACGATCAGATCGATGACGATTTCCCGTCATGCGCGCGGCCGCGTTCGCCCCGAGCCGGTCGCGAACGGTCATCAGCTCGGTGAAAAAGGTTGTCGCCAAGCTCGCGGAGGAGAGATCCGCGCCGACGGTCAGGGCCGTCTAGAGGCGGGCCGGCCCGAGCACGCGCTCCGATCCAGCGGCTGTCCGTCTCCGTCATCTCCACCAGCGGCTGCCGGTCGACCACGACGAGGTCGCCCGACTGGGTCACCGCCTCGCGGCCGTTCTGCTGGATGACCGAGCGGCCGGCGCGCTTCAGGACCACGAACAGCGAATCGGGGCCGTCGTGCCTCCGGGCGGTCCGGTGCGTCGCCGCGGTCCGCGTGGCGCCGCGCGCCGCATGCGTCACGACGAGGGGGCCGATCACCGCCTGTTCCAGCTTGGCGGCGAACGGGCCGTCATGGAGCTACCGAAGCTCCACCGCCATCAGATGATCGGAGATGACCTCCCTCCAGCGTCGGAAGCTGTCCGTCGACGGCAGGCCGGCGGTCGAGAACAGGGTCTGCATGGTTCGATCCCCGCGCCACCGAGGTGAGGAGGAAGACGGGAGGCCGGCCGCGGAACGTCGCCGGGCCCCGCGGATTGTGCGGGACCTTCACCCACACCGGACGACCGTACCGGTCAGCCGTTCCAGACGTGAAGCTCCGGAGTCGACAGCGCCCGAAGGCGGATTTTGGCGCCGATCTCCGCGGCCGAAAACAGTGAACACATCAGTAACCAAACCGGAGATGGCGCCGGTTGCGCGGCGGAGCAAGAAACCTCTCGCCGCCAGACAAACCGCGTCCCGCTCATATTGTATATTATCTGCATCCTCAAGGAATGGAGCGAAATCAACTTGAGGTAGAAATGTCCCGCCGGCTGAACCGTCGCTCGGCTTTCCTCTCCACGAGACCAGTGCGCGCCGGTCTTTCGAAGAGGAGGCCCGCATGGTGGGACGCCCTCCAACAGTGATGTCTCAGATGGACCAACTTACCGACCACCGTTCAACCTTCATGCTGGAGAAGGTCGGCGCGATCGTCGCAGCCTACGTCTCGCGCAACGCGATCGAGGTCACGGCGCTGCCCGCACTGATCGACCAAGTGCACTCGGCCATCGCGGTCCTCCGCTGCGCGCCGTCGGGTCTCGGCCGAGCCGGGCTGAGCGACGCGCAGGTCGAGGCCTCGATCCAGGAAACGGGCCTGATCAGCTTCATTGATGGCCGGTCCTACCAAACCCTGAAGCGCCATCTCACCGCGCACGGCCTCACCCCCGAGCGCTACCGGGCCAAGTACGGCCTGCCGGCCGATTACCCGATGGTCGCCCCGGGCTACGCCGCGCGGCGCTCGGAGATCGCCAGGGCGATCCAGCTCGGCCACAAGGCGGCCTGAGCGATGAGGCCCGACACCTCCGCGGGCTCGGCCCAGACGCGCAAACCGCCTCCGGGCGCCGCGTGCGCAACCGACGCCCTGAGCCGCATTGCCGGAATCCTCGACGTGCCGGTCGCGAGCTTCTTCCCGGACGCCGACCGGCCTGACGCGGCCATCACCCAGGCGGCCGACCTGGTCACCGCCTTCGTGGCGATTGAAAGTTCGGCGGCGCGCCGAACCTGCCTGGCCTTCGTGCGGGCGATGGCAAATTCCTGAGGCGCCTGGGGGAGCCTCAGGAAGCCGGAGACCGAGTTGCTTTGTCCGGGGGGACGGAGCGCGGTCTCCGGCCCGAACACGCGGAGCCCGCGTCAGAAGACCTGGCGCAGGAGGAAGAACAACACGGCCGCGAGGGTGATCGCCGCCGGCAGGGTCAGGATCCAGGCGAGCGCCATGTTGCGCACGGTGGCCATCTGCAGGCCCGATCCATTGGCCGCCATCGTGCCGGCGACGCCCGATGACAGGATATGGGTGGTCGAGACCGGCAGGCCGTAGAGTTCGGCCAGCCCGATCGTACCGGCGGCGACGATCTCGGCGGAGGCGCCCTGCGCGTAGGTCAGGTGGGTCTTGCCGATCTTCTCGCCCACGGTGACGACGATGCGCTTCCATCCGACCATGGTGCCGAGACCCAGCGCCAGGGCGACGCAGACCTTCACCCAGCCCGGGATGTAGCGCGTGCCGTCGTTGAGCAGGCCCGTGTAGCGCTTCAGGTCCGCCTTCTCGGCCTCCGAGAAATCGGCTCCGGTGCTCGGCAGCAGGCGCACTGCGTCGGCGGCGAGATACATGTCGCTGCGGAGGTTCTGGGTCTGGGCGGCCGGCACCGTGCGGATCGCGCCGTAATTCTTCACGCTGGCGGCGATGTCGTCCGAGAGCGCCGCCAGCGCCGCGTAGACGGGTGGCGCGTTCAGGACCTTGGTCTTGAGCGCCTCGGTCACCGTTCGGCGCGCGGCGGCGGCGTCCGGCACCGCTGCGCCCGGCGCTCGGGCGGAGAACACCCCGCTCGCCGCCGTCGAGGCCTGCACGAAGGCGGGCGTCGTGTCGTCCGCCATGGTGCGGTTGAGGGCGTAGGCCGTGGGGGCGGCGCCGATCAGGATCAGCATGATCAGGCCCATGCCCTTCTGCCCGTCATTGCCGCCGTGGAAGAACGAGACCAGCGTGCAGGTGAGGATCAGCAGGCCGCGGATCCAGAGGGGCGGCGGCGCCTCGCCCTTAGGCGCCTCGTAGAGGTCCTTGCGGCGCACGGCGAATTTCAGGGCGAGCAGCAGCAGCGCCGCCAGCACGAAGCCGCAGACCGGCGAGAACAGAAGCGCCTTGAAGACGTTGAGCGCCTGGTTCCAGTCGACGCCCGCGGTGCCGTCGCCGCCGTTCATCAGCTGGTTGGCGAGGCCGACGCCGAGCACCGAGCCGATCAGCGCGTGGGACGACGAGTTCGGCAGCCCGAAGGCCCAGGTCCCGAGGTTCCACAGGATCGCCGCCAACAGGAGCGCGAAGATCATCGCGTAGCCCGCATGCGAGCCGACGTTGAGGATCAGCTCGACCGGCAGCAGAGTCACGATCGCGTAGGCCACGGCGCCCGAGGACAGCATCACGCCGAGGAAGTTGAAGACGCCCGACCAGATCACCGCGACGAGCGGCGGCAGCGAGTGGGTGTAGATCACCGTCGCGACCGCGTTGGCGGTGTCGTGGAAGCCGTTCACGAATTCGAAGGCGAGGGCGATCAGCAGGGCAAGGCCGAGCAGCGCGAAGGCGCCGTAGGCCAGGGGCGCCTCCCCGACCGCGTTCATGTCCGCGACGAGGCTCACCACCGCGTAGCCGAGACCCGTCACCAGGACGAGGAGGAACGCGACCACCCCGCCGAGATGCGTCCCGTGGTCGAGGCGGGGGCCGCCCGCCGGCCGATCTCCCACCGCCCCCGACGGCATCACGGCGGAATCGGACATGTACCCTCGCGGAATTTTTCGTGGTGGTGAGCCGGGATTAAAATGGAGCGGTGACGGTTGGGTGACGGGCGAAGGCAGGGCCGCGACGGACCCTGACGCCCCGCGTCGGCGACCCGGCCCGAGAGCGCCGGGCGGCGGCGCTGTCACACGCCTGACGCGGTCTGGCCGCTAGCGGACCGGACCGCTCGCCCGATCGCACGAGGGATCCGCATGATTGACGCCACGGTGCCGGCCCTGTCCCTCGGCGCGCTCCTGGCCCTCGTCCAGATCGGCAGCATCGCCGTGGCAGGCGGGCGCCTCGGGCGGACTCACGGGCCGTCGCGGTTTCCGGACGGCGCGCCCGTCTCCCTGGTCCGTCCGCTGCGCGGCGTCGAGGCCTACAGCGAGGAGATGCTCGTTCGCAGCTTCCGCCTCGACTACCCCTCCTACGAGCTGATCTTCTGCGTCGCCGACCCCGCGGACCCGATCGTCCCGATGGTGGAGCGCCTGATCGAGGCCCACCCGCACGTGCCCGCCCGCCTGATCCTCGGCGACGAGCGCGTCAGCGCGAACCCGAAGCTCAACAACTGCCTGCGTGGCTGGCGTGCCGCCGCCCACGACTGGGTGGTGCTCGCCGATTCCAACGTGGCCATGCCGCCGGACTACCTCCAGCGGCTCCAGGCCGCGTGGCGGGACGACACCGGCCTCGTCTGCTCCACCCCGGCCGGCGCCCGCCCGGGCAGCTTCATGGCGGAGGTGGAGTGCGCCTTCCTCAATACCCTGCAGGCCCGCTGGCAATACGCCGCCGAGGCCTTCGGGCTGGGCTTCGCGCAGGGCAAGAGCATGCTCTGGCACAAGCCCTTCCTGGAGGCGCAGGGCGGGCTCCAGGCGCTCGCGGCCGAGATCGCCGAGGACGCGGCCGCCACCAAGCTCGTCCGCGCCGCCGGCCGGCGCGTCCACCTCGTGGCGAGCCCGTTCGAGCAGCCGCTCGGCCCGCGCGGCTTCCGGGAGGTCTGGGCGCGGCAGCTGCGCTGGGCGCGGCTGCGCCGCGTGACCTTCCCGCTGTTCTTCGCCCCCGAGATCGGCAGCGGCGTCCTGCTGCCGGCGCTCCTCGTCGCCCTCTGGGCCGGCAGCCTCGCGGGCCTCGCGGGCGCTGCCGGACTCGCCGCCCTGTGCTATGCCGCCGAGCACCGGCTCGCTCTCCGCGCGGGCTGGCACCGTTCGCCCCGCATGCTGGCGGCCTTCCTGGCGCGCGACGTCCTGATCCCGGCGATCTGGGTCGGCGCCTGGATGCGGAGCGCCATCGTGTGGCGGGGCAACGCCATGGACGTGCGCCCGCGGCGGGCCGCCGACGCGCGCTCCTACGCGCCGACGGCCTGACCGCCCGACGATCGGAGGCCCTGACGTGTCGCGCCGCTACGCCCTCTACTGGCTGCCCGCCCCGGGCTCCCGCCTCGAGGCCTTCGGCCGGGCGATCCTCGGCACCGACAACGTGACCGGGACGCCGGTGCCGCATCCGGAGGGGCTCGGCGATCTCGCACCCGTCACGGCGGGCGCGCGGGTCTACGGGTTCCACGCCACCCTCAAGGCGCCGCTGCGCCTCGCCCCGGGCACCGGGGAGGCCGACCTCGTGGCCGCCACCCGCGCCCTCGCGGCCGCGCACCCGCCGGTGGCGGTGGGGCCGCTCCGGGTCGCCGCCCTCGGGCCGTTCCTCGCCCTGGTGCCGGAGGCCCCGCCGCCGGAGCTCGGGCTCCTCGCCGCCGAGTGCGTCGCCGCCCTCGACCCGTTCCGGGCGCCGCTCACGGAGGCCGAGCGCGCCAAGCGCCGGCCGGAGCGCCTCGACCCGCGCGGCCGCGCGCTCCTCGACCGCTGGGGCTACCCCTACGTGTTCGAGGCCTTCCGCTTCCACATGACCCTGACCGACGCCCTGCCGGAGGCGGATCGCGACCTCTGGCACCGGCGCCTGTCGGAGGCCTACGCCGCCGTGGGACCGGAGCCCCTGCGGATCGACGCCGTCAGCCTCCTCACCCAGGACGGGCCGGGGCCGTTCCGGCTCCTGGCGCGCCTGCCCTTCGGAGATGCCCGTGGTTGACCGCCCCCTCGGCCTCGAACCCGCGCTCGATCCGAGCGCCCGGGTCGTCGACAGCCGCCTCGGCCGCTACACCGAGGTCGGCGCTCGCACCCGCCTGACCGAGACAATCCTCGACGACTATTCCTACATCGGTCAGGACGGCGAGGTGATCTACACCGCGATCGGCAAGTTCTGCTCGATCGCCGCCAGCGTCCGGATCAACCCCGGCAACCACCCGATGGAGCGCGCTGCGCAGGCGCATTTCACCTATCGGGCGCGCGCCTACTGGCCCGAGGAGGCGGACGAGCCGGCCTTCTTCGACCGGCGCCGGGCGAGTCCGGTGGCGATCGGCCACGATGTCTGGATCGGCCACGGCGTGGTCGTCCTGCCCGGGCGCACCATCGGCACCGGCGCGGTGGTGGGGGCGGGCGCCATCGTCACCCGCGACGTCGAACCCTACACGATCGTCGTCGGCAATCCCGCCAGGCCGGTCCGGCGCCGCTTTCCCGAGGCGATCGCCGCGCGCCTGACGCGCCTCGCCTGGTGGGACTGGGACCACGAGCGGCTGCGTCGGGCGCTGCCGGATTTCTGCGGCCTGCCCATCGAAGCATTCCTGGAGCGATACGAAGATTAAGTCGGCTATCGAAAAACGGAAATGTTGCGCCGGCAAATATAATTGTCCGTAATACGTCATCCAATCGTCGTGAAACCGGCGTTTACGTGCGCCCATTCCGCGGCGGATGGTTGCATGCTGGTTATCGAGGATCTCACGCGCCGGTACGGCGAACGGCGCGCCGTCGACGGCGTGTCGCTCCGGATCGAGCCCGGCAGCTTCGTCGGGGTGATCGGCAGGTCGGGCGCCGGCAAGTCGACCTTGCTGCGCCTCATCAACCGGCTGGCGGATCCGAGTTCGGGGCGCATCCTCCACGAGGGCCGTGAGATCACGACCCTGCGGGGACGCCCGCTGCGCGAGTGGCGCACCCGCTGCGCCATGATCTTCCAGCAGTTCAACCTCGTCGGCCGGCTCGACGTCATGACCAACGTGCTGATGGGCCGGCTCAGCCACGTGCCGAGCTACCGCTCCCTGCTCCGGCAATGGTCCGCCGAGGACCGGGCCATGGCCCTCGCCGCCCTGGAAAGCTTCGACATGGGCGAGTTCGCCGGCCAGCGGGCCGACGGCCTGTCGGGCGGGCAGCAGCAGCGCGTCGCCATCGCCCGCGCCCTCGTGCAGGAGCCCGAGATCCTGCTCGCCGACGAGCCGGTCGCCTCGCTCGACCCGCGCAACACCCGCCTCGTGATGGACGCGCTCGCCGAGGTGAACCGGCGCTACGGCATCACGGTGCTGTGCAACCTGCACTCCCTCGACCTCGCCCGCGCCTACTGCGACCGCCTCGTCGGCCTCGCGGCCGGACGGGTCGTGTTCGAGGGCGGCCCCTTCGACCTGACCGAGGACGTGGCGCGCCGGCTCTACGGCCTGGAGGCCGGCGAGGTGCTGGACGATTCCGCGCAGCGCGAGGCGGAGCAGCGGGCCGCGATGCCGGGCCGGCCCGGTCTCATGCCGGCGCGGCCGGTCCGCGAGGCCGCCCTCGGCGCCTGATCCGGGCCCCGGGCCGCAACACCACCACACGGGAAACGCCCGACCGGCCTGCGGCCGGCCGAACTCCCGCCCTACGCCGACATGAAGGACGACACGATGATCACCCGACGCACCCTCGCCAGCGCCGCCGCGGCCCTCGCCCTCCTCGGCCTGCCGGCCGCCGCCCAGGACTGGAAGGCCCAGTATCCGGAACTGACGCTCGGCGTGATCCCGGCCGAGAACGCCTCGGGCACCGCCGACCGCTGGGCGCCGCTCACCGCCTACCTGACCAAGACCCTCGGCGTGCCGGTGAAGCTGCGGGTCGCGAGCGACTACGCCGCTGTGATCGAGGGCCAGCGGGCCGGCAACATCCAGATCGCGTGGTACGGGCCGGCCTCGTTCGCGCGGGCCGTGATGACCGGCGTGAAGATCGAGCCGATCGTCAACCAGAAGCACGAGACCGGCGCCTCGGGCTATTATTCGGTGGTCTACGTGCTGGCCTCCAGCCCTTACAAGACCGTCGAGGATCTGAAGGGCAAGAACCTCGCGCTGGTCGATCCGAACTCGACCTCCGGCAACCAGGCGCCGCGCTTCTTCCTGAAGCGGGCCGGCTACGACGTCGAGAAGTTCTTCAGCAAGATCTTCTACGCCGGCAGCCACGAGAACGCCGTCCTGGCGCTCACTCAGGGCACGGCCGACGCCGCCGCCAACCTGTGGAATTCCGAGACCGACACGATGGTCACCCGCATGGCCGCCAAGGGCATGCTCAAGAAGCCCGACGGCACGCCGATGCAGCAATCGGACTTCCGGGTCGTGTTCAAGTCCGACTTCCTGCCGGAAGGGCCCTTCGCCATGCTGACGAGCCTGCCGGACGACCTGAAGGCCAAGATCCGCGACGCCTTCGTGGCCCTGCCGAAGGCCGACAAGACCGCGTTCGACCGGCTCTCCGACGGCAAGGACCAGGATCTCACGCCGGTGACCCTCAAGGATTACCAGCCGATCATCGACATGCTGCGGTTCAACGACGAGCAGCGCCGGAAGTCCTGATCCGGAGCCGCCCGCCTTGCGCGGTCTGACACCCCTGTCGCCGGAGCGGGAAGCCGCCCTCTCCGGCCTCTACGCGGCGGCGACCGGTGCCGCCCGCCGCCGCACGTTGGCGGGCTTCGCCCTTGCGGCGGCGCTCGCCGTGGTCGCCGGCCTGATCGCCGAGGTGCGGCCGCTGGTCTTCGCCGAGAATATCGGCAGGTTCACCGCCTACATCCAGCAGATCCTGCCGCCGATCGGCCTCGAGCACCCGCTCGAGGACGTCCGCGCCTGGTACTGGGGCCTGCCCAAATGGCTCGGCCTGCTGGGCGAGACCCTGCTCATGGCCTATCTCGGGACGCTGCTCGGGGGGCTGGCGGGCTTCGTCCTCAGCTTCGTGGCCGCCGCCAACCTCGTGCGGTCGCGCCTGCTGCGCGTCGGCGCCAAGCGCCTCCTGGAGCTGTGCCGCACCGTCCCCGAGGTGGTGTTCGCGCTGATCTTCGTGATCGCCTTCGGCCTGGGCCCAATGGTGGGCGTCCTCGCCATCGCGATCCACACCACGGGCGCGCTCGGCAAGCTGTTCTCCGAGGTGGTCGAGAACATCGACATGCGACCCGTCGAGGGCCTGTCGGCCTCCGGCGCCACCTGGGTCCAGACGGTGCGCTTCGCGGTGCTGCCGCAGGTGCTGTCGAACTTCGCCTCCTACGCGCTGCTGCGCTTCGAGATCAACGTGCGCGGCGCCGGGGTGATGGGTTTCGTCGGTGCCGGCGGCATCGGCCAGGAATTCCTCGTGGCGATCCGCAACTTCTACTACGCGGACGTGAGCGCGATCCTCGTGCTGATCATCCTGACCGTGTTCTGCATCGACCTCGCCACCGAGCGGGTCCGCCACCGCCTGATCGGCCCGGAGCAGGCCCGATGAGTGCGCGTCCCGAGGCCCTGCGGGCGGCGGCCCGGGCCGACCTCGCCCGCCTGCGCGCGCGCTACCCGGCGCAGTTCCGAACCGACTGGCCGGGGCGGGCGCGACTCGCCGCCCTGCTCGTCGTCCTGGTCGGGCTCGCGGCTCTCGGTTACTGGCGCCTCGACTTCTCTGTGGCGCGGATCGTCCACGGTCTCGGGCGGCTCGGCTCCTTCGCGGTGCTGATGCTGCCGCCGTCGCCGGAGGGCCAGTTCTGGACCTTCCTGCACGCGCTCGGCGAGACTCTGGGCATCGCCTTCCTGGGCACGCTGACGGCGGCCATCTTCGCCTTCCCGGTGGCGTTCCTGGCGGCCCGGAACGTCGTGCCGAACCCGTTCGCGCGGTTCGCCGTCCGCCGCGGCCTCGACGTGATGCGCTCGGTCGACGTGCTGATCTGGGCGCTGATCTGGATCAACGTCGTCGGGCTGGGTCCCTTCGCGGGGGCGCTCGCCATCGCGTGCTCGGATTTCGGGGCCTTCGGCAAGCTGTTCTCCGAGGCGATCGAGACCTGCGACAAGCGCGCCGGCGAGGGCGTCGTCGCCTCGGGCGGCTCGGCGCTCCACCGCATCCGCTTCGGGCTGATCCCCGGGGTGCTGCCGGTCCTGGCGAGCCAGGTCCTGTACTTCTTCGAGTCGAACACCCGCTCGGCGACGATCATCGGCATCGTCGGTGCGGGCGGCATCGGTCAGTACCTCACCGAGCTGATCCGCGTGCTGGAGCTGCAGCAGGTCGCCTTCCTGGTGCTGATGATCCTCGTGACCGTGGCGGCGATCGACTGGGTCTCGACCCGCCTGCGCCGGGCGATCATCGGGCCCGCGGCGCGCTGACGGGCGCCTCGGCTCTCCGTCATCACTTCGCTCCGCTCGCAAGGACGGTGTGCCGGGGCCGGCGAGCGGACACCGCGTCACCCCCCGATTACCAGCTCCACGCGGTCGGCGGCGAACAGGGTGCGGTTCGCCTGGATCGGCACGCCGGCGGGATCGATGTTGACGCTCGACACGACCAGCACGACCCGCCCCGGCGCGATGTCGAGGCGCTGCGCCTCCGCGGCGTCCGCGGGGCGGGCTCGGATGCGTGTCGAGAGCCGCGTGTAGTCGTGGACGCCACAGGCCGCGAAGGCCCGGGTGATCGAGCCGCGCTCGGCATAGGCCTCCGCGAAGCCCGCGAAGCGCGGCAGCGGCAGCCAGGTCAGTGCCGTCGAGAGCGGGGCGCTGTCCGCCCGGTGGACCGTCAGCAGCTCCAGGATCGGCGCGGCGGAGGCGAGCGCCAGAGCCGCCGCCTGCTCGGGCCCGGCCGGGATCGTGGCCGAGGCGATGAGGTCGCCCCAGGCCTCGCGCCCCGCCCCGGCGACGATCTCGGAGAAGCGCGTGCGCGGCCCGATCGGGTAGGCGAGCGGCGCCTCCTCCACGAAGGTGCCCCGGCCCTGGCTGGCGCGCACGAGGCCGCCCTCCGCGAGGGCCGCGAGGGCGCGCCGCACCGTATGCCGGTTCACCGCGAAGCGCGTCGCCAGGGCGGCCTCGGCGGGGAGTTGCTGTCCCGGCGCGTAGCGCCCCGCCGCGATCTCGGCCGTCAGCGCGTCGGCGATCTGCCGCCACGCCGTCAGCCCTTCCCCCCGGACGAGGCCGGCCGCCTGCTCCTGCGCATCCATCCTGTCATCCAAACTTCATTTGTGCGGCGCACGCCAGTTGTCTATACACCTATACAACCGAGCGACGGAGGGATTCGCGATGACGACGGCCCCGAGAGATCCGGGATCCGAGGGCGACACCGCGGCGCGCCAGGCCGTCATGGCCCTCTGTGCCGAGGCGAGCCGCGCGGATCTGGAGGCGGCCCTGTCGGGCCTCGATGCGCCCGCGGCAGCGGACCTGCGCCCGCCGGAGACCGGCCTCGTGATGGCCTCGGGCCGGATCGGCGGCGACGGGCGCCCGTTCAATGTCGGCGAGGTCAGCGTGACCCGGGCCGCCATCCGCCTCGCGGACGGCCCGGCGGGCTTCGCCTACCACCTCGGCCGCGACCGCGCGAAGGCGCGGCTCGCCGCGATCCTCGACGCCCTCTGGCAGGATCCGGGGCGGCGCGCCCGGGTCGAGGCTGCCCTGGAGCCCGCCGCCCGGCGGCTCGCGGCCTCCCGGGATCAGGCCGCCCGGCGCACGGCCGCCACCCGGGTCGATTTCCTGACCCTCGCCCGCGGAGAGGATTGAGCATGCTCGCCCCCGGCTTCGCCGATCCGGTCCACGACGCGCAGGGCACCTTCCGCGCCGTCATGGACGCGCTCGCCCGCCCCGGCCGCGTCCGGCCGCTCGTCGCCGACCTCGCGCCGCCCGCGCCGCTGACGCCGGAGCTGGCCGCCGTCGCGCTGACGCTCACCGACGCCGACACGCCGGTCTGGCTGGATCCGGCCCTCGCCGCGGCGCCGGAGGTCGCGGCCTATCTGCGCTTCCACACAGGCGCGCCGCTCACCGAAGACCCGGCCGAGGCGGCCTTCGCGCTGGTCCGCGAGCCTGCGCGCTGCCCGCCGCTAGCCCGCTTCGCCCCCGGGACGCCGGCCTATCCGGACACGGCCACGACCCTGGTGCTCGCCCTCGACGCGCTCACGGAGGGGGAGGGGCTGCACCTCTCCGGCCCGGGCATCCGGGGCACCGCCCGGATCGCGCCGGCGCCTCTGCCGGACGGCTTCGTGGCGCAGCTCTCGGAGAATCGCGCCGGTTTCCCCCTCGGAGTCGACCTGATCCTCACCGCACCCCGCCACGTGGCCGGTCTCCCGCGCTCCACGACAGTGACGGAGGCCTGATTCATGTACGTGGCCGTGAAGGGCGGCGAGGCCGCCATCGACAACGCCCATCGACTCCTCGCCGAGGCCCGCCGGGGCGACCAAGCCGTGCCCGAACTCTCCGTGGCGCAGATCCGCGAGCAGATGGCGCTTCTGGTCGACCGGGTGATGACGGAAGGCTCGCTCTATGATCCGGATCTCGCGGCGCTGGCGCTCAAGCAGGCGCGCGGCGACGTGGTCGAGGCGGTGTTCCTGGTCCGCGCCTACCGGACCACGCTGCCCCGTTTCGGCGCCTCCGCGCCGGTCGATACGGGCGCGATGGCGGTCGAGCGGCGCATCTCCGCCACCTTCAAGGATCTGCCCGGCGGCCAGGTGCTCGGGCCGACCTTCGACTACACCCACCGGCTGGTCGACTTCGCGCTCGCCGCAGACACCGTGTCCGAGCCCGCCGCCGAGGCCGAGCCCCGCGCGGATGCCGGTACCTGCCCGCGGGTCACCGACCTGCTCGCCCAGGACGGCCTGATCGAGCCCTCACCCCGGGATGACGGCACGCCCGTGGGCGACCTCACCCGCGAGCCGGTGGATTACCCGGCCGACCGGGCCCTGCGCCTCCAGGCGCTCGCCCGCGGCGACGAGGGCTTCGTGCTCGGCCTCGCCTACTCGACGCAGCGCGGCTACGGCCGCACCCACCCGTTCGTGGGCGAGATCCGGGTCGGCACGGTGGCCGTGGAGTTCGTGCCCGAGGAGCTGGGTTTCGCGGTGCCGCTCGGCCGGGTGCGCCTCACGGAGTGCCAGATGGTCAACCAGTTCAAGGGCTCGGGGGCGGCCCCGCCGCAATTCACCCGCGGCTACGGGCTGAGCTTCGGGCAGAGCGAGCGCAAGGCCATGGCGATGGCCCTGGTCGACCGGGCGCTCCGCGCGGAGGAGCTCGGCGAGCCGGTGGCGAGCCCGGCCCAGGACCAGGAATTCGTTCTGGCCCATTGCGACAGCCTCCAGGCGACCGGCTTCGTCGAGCACCTGAAGCTGCCCCACTACGTCGACTTCCAGGCGGAGCTGGAACTTGTTCGCCGGCTACGCGCCGAGTTCGAGCGGAAATCCGACGCCGTCGAGATGCAGGAGGCCGCCGAATGAGCGCCGCGATCGCGCAGCGCCCGGAGAGCGAACCGGGCTACAACTTCGCCTATCTCGACGAGGGCACGAAGCGGATGATCCGCCGGGCCATCCTCAAGGCCATCGCGGTGCCGGGCTACCAGGTGCCCTTCGCCTCCCGCGAGATGCCGATGCCCTACGGCTGGGGCACCGGCGGCGTGCAGGTCACGGCCGCGATCCTGGGCCGGTCGGACGTGCTCAAGGTCATCGACCAGGGCGCCGACGACACCACCAACGCGGTCTCGATCCGCCGCTTCTTCGCCAAGACCTCCGGGGTGGCCACCACCACCCGCACCGCGGAGGCGACGGTGATCCAGACCCGCCACCGCATCCCCGAGACGCCGCTCACCGAGGGGCAGACGCTGGTCTACCAGGTGCCGATCCCCGAGCCCCTGCGCTTCCTCGAGCCCCGCGAGACCGAGACCCGCCAGCTCCACGCGCTGGCCGAGTACGGCGCCATGCACGTGAAGCTCTACGAGGATATCAGCCGCCACGGGCACATCGCCACCACCTACGCGTATCCGGTGGAGGTGGCGGGCCGCTACGTGATGGACCCGTCGCCGACGCCGAAATTCGACAATCCCAAGATGGACGACTGCCCGGCGCTCCAGCTCTTCGGCGCGGGCCGCGAGCGGCGGATCTACGCGGTGCCGCCCTACACGCGGGTGCGCAGCCTCGATTTCGAGGACCACCCGTTCCGCGTGCAGGCATTCACGCAGCCCTGCGCCCTGTGCGGCGCCCGCGGCCACTACCTCGACGAGGTGGTGACCGACGATTCCGGAGGCCGGATGTTCATCTGCTCCGACACCGACATCTGCGAGACCCGCGTCGCGGAGGCGGCCCGATGAGCCCGCCGCTCCTCTCCGCCCACGGCCTGACCAAGGCCTACGGCAGCCGGCTCGCCTGCGCGGGCATCGACCTCGACGTCACGGAGGGCGAGGTGCTCGCCATCGTGGGCGAATCGGGCTCGGGCAAGTCGACGCTCCTGTCGCTGCTTGCCGGCGAGCTGGCGCCCGATTCAGGCCAGATCCGCTACCGGATGCGCGACGGGCAGGTGCGCAGCCTCGCCGATCTCGGCCCTGCGGAGCTGCGCCGGCTGATGCGCACCGACTGGGGCTTCGTCCGCCAGGACGCCCGCCAGGGGCTGCGCATGGCGGTCTCGGCCGGCGGCAATGTCGGCGAGCGGCTGATGGGCCTGGGCGAGCGCCATTACGGCCGCATCCGCGGCCAGGCGCTCGACTGGCTCGGCCGGGTCGAGATCGACGCTGGCCGCGTGGACGACCCGCCGAGCCAGTTCTCCGGCGGCATGCGCCAGCGCCTGCAGATCGCCCGCAACCTCGTCACCGCGCCGCGCCTCGTGCTGATGGACGAGCCGACGTCCGGCCTCGACGTCTCGGTCCAGGCCCGGCTCCTCGACCTGATCCGGCGGCTCTCGGCGGAGCTCGGTCTCGCCGTGGTCATCGTCACCCACGACCTCGCGGTGGCGCGGCTGCTGTCGCACCGGATCGCCGTGATGCGGGCCGGCCGCGTGATCGAGACCGGCCTGACCGACCGGGTGCTCGACGATCCCGAGCACGCCTACACCCAGCTCCTCGTCGCCTCGGTGCTCGCCGCATGACCGCGCTCCTGACCTTCGAGAACGTCGCCAAGAGCTTCACCCTGCACCTGCGCGGCGGTGTCGTGCTGCCGGTGGTGGGCGACGTCAGCTTCACGGTGGCGCCCGGGGAGTGCGTGGTGCTGGGCGGACCCTCAGGGGCGGGGAAATCCTCGCTCCTGAAGATGGCCTACGGCAATTACCGCTGCGATGCCGGCGCCATCCGGGTCCGCGACGGCGAGGCCGTGGTCGACGTGGTGCGTGCCGATCCGCGGGTGGTGCTGGCGCTGCGGGCGCGGGTCATCGCCTACGTGTCGCAGTTCCTGCGGGTCATCCCGCGGGTCCCGGCCCTCGACGTGGTCGAGGCGGCCGGCCGCGAGGGCGGCCTGTCCGAAGAGGCGGCGCGCGCCCGGGCCAAGGACCTGCTCGCCCGGCTCAACCTGCCCGAGCGGCTCTGGGATCTGCCGCCCGCGACCTTCTCGGGGGGCGAGCAGCAGCGGGTCAACATCGCCCGGGGCCTGATCGCCGACCGGCCGCTGCTGCTGCTCGACGAGCCGACCGCCTCCCTGGACGCGCAGAACCGCGCCGTGGTGGCCGAGCTCGTGCGCGAGAAGCTCCAGGCCGGGGCCGGCGTGCTCGGCATCTTCCACGACAGCGAGATGCGCGACGCTGTGGCGACCCGGGTGGTCGATGTCACCCGCTTCGCGCCGCAAGCCCGGGCAGCCTGAGGATCTTCACGATGGACGACTTCATCCTCGAGAACGCGACCCTGGTCCTGCCGGACCGGGTGCAACGCGGCTGGCTCGCGGTGTCGGACGGTGCGATCGCCGAGATCGGCGAGGGGCGCCCGCCCGCGCGCGGCCTCGATTGCGGCGGCGACCACCTGATCCCCGGCCTGATCGAGCTGCACACGGACCATCTGGAGAGCCATTACGCGCCGCGCCCGAAGGTGCGCTGGCACCCGCTCGGCGCGGTGCTCGCCTACGACGCGCAGATCACCGCCTCGGGCATCACGACGGTGTTCGATTCGCTGCGCGCCGGCAGCGACCCGGACGGCAGCGGCCTCGGCTCCGAGCTGGAGCAGCTCGCCGGCGCCATCGCCACCGCCCGGGCCGGCGACCTGTTCCGGGCCGAGCACTTCACCCATCTGCGCTGCGAGTTGCCCTCCACGGACGTGCTGGACACGGTGGCGAGCTTCACGGCCCGCTATCCGGTCGGACTGATCTCGCTGATGGACCACACGCCCGGCCAGCGGCAGTTCCGCGACATGGAGAAGTACTACACCTACGCCACCCGGGGCGGCCGGCCCATGGAGGAGATCCACGCCAACACCGAGCGCAAGATCCGCGACGGAAGGGCGCTCAACGCCAAGAACCGGCCGGCTCTGGTCCAGTTCGCCCGCGAGATGGGCATCCCGCTCGCGAGCCACGACGACACCACCCTGGCCGATGTCGACCTCGCGGTCGGCGAGGGCGTGCGGCTGGCCGAGTTTCCCACCACCCTGGCGGCGGCCGAGGCCGCGCACCGGCAGGGCATCACCGTGATGATGGGGGCACCGAACCTGATCCGCGGCGGCTCGCATTCCGGCAACGTCGCCGCCCTGGCGCTGGCCGAGGCCGGGCACCTCGATATCCTCTCGTCGGATTACGTGCCGGCGAGCCTGCTGATGGCGGCCTTCCTGCTGCCCGAACAGGCGCCCGCGATCACGCTGCCCCAGGCGCTCGCCACCGTCACGGCCAACCCCGCCCGCGCCACCGGCCTGACCGATCGCGGCGCCCTGGCGCCCGGGTTGCGGGCTGACCTCGTGCGCGTGCAGCGGGCCGAGGGGGTGCCGGTGGTCCGCCAGGTCTGGCGCGCCGGCCGGCGGGTCGCCTGATGCCGGGCTGCCTCGTCCTCGTCGTCGGCCCGAGCGGGGCCGGCAAGGACACGCTGATCCGGCTCGCCCGGGCGGCCCTGGCCGGCGACCCGCGCTACGTCTTCCCGCGCCGCCTCGTCACCCGGCCGCCCTCGGCCGACGAGGACAACGACGAGATCGACGAGGCCGCCTTCGCCGAGGGCTGCGCGGCGGCCCGCTTCACCCTGAGCTGGCGTGCCCACGGCCTCGGCTACGCCCTCCCTGCGGAGGCCGGCCGGCTCGCCGCAGACGGTCATGTGGTGATCTGCAACGTCTCGCGCCGGGTCGTCGCGGAGGCGCGGAGGACCTGCCGGCGCGTGAGCGTCGTCGAAGTCACGGCCCCGCCCGAGATCCTGGCGCGGCGCATCACCGCCCGGGGCCGGTCCCAGGACGGCGATCTCGCAGCACGTCTCACCCGGGAGGTGCCGGTCGAGGCGGATCTGAGGATCCTCAACACCGGTGCTCCGGAGGCGGGCGCCGAACGTCTGGTGGCGCATCTGCGCAGCTGCTGAGCCGGCTATCCGCGGGATCCGCCGGTACGGGCTCATGCCGCGCGTGCTCTCTCCCGGTCCGATGGAGCAAAGCGGAACCCGATCCGGGCTCTGGCACAGGAAGCAGCCCACCACGGCACAGGTCGATCAGGTTGGGTGCTTCACGACGTCTTGTACTGGATGCCGGGTCGCACTGTGCTGCCGCTGCCGGCACCCGGGAACAGGGCGGTGCTCGATAGGACGCGCCGTTCGGCCATGAAAAAGGGCGCGTACCGGATCCGGTACGCGCCCTGCAGGTCGGCCCGGGACACCTGTCCCGGGCGCTACTTGGAAGATTAGAGGCCGCCGAACTTGTAGTTGAAGCCAGCGCGAACGATGCTGCCCTCGGTGCGGAAGCGCGAGATATACCCGCCGTTGCCGACGCCCGGGATCGCGCCGACGAGCACGTTCTGGCTGCCGAGATCGTAATGCAGGTACTCGGCCTTCACCGTGATGGCGTCGTACTTGATGCCGATGTAGCGGCCGAGCGCGAAGGTGTTCAGGAAGCTGTCGGTCGGCAGCGCGAACTCGATGCCGCCACCGTAGGCGAAGCCGGTCTTGAAGTCGTCGTAGCGGCCGGCGAACTGCAGGCGGCCGCCGGGGGTGAAGAAGTTGGCGTCGTGGAACACGTTGCCGTAGGCGAGGCCGCCCATCCCGTAGACCAGGACGCGGTCAAAGGCGTAGCCGACGCGGCCCGTGAGCGTGCCGAGCCAGTCGAGGCTCTGGCGGAACTGGCTGAGGTTCGGCGGGCCGCCCGCGACGTTGCCGGTGCCGAGCACGACCCGGTTCTTGGTGATGTCGGTCCAGTCGATGCTGTTGGCGACACCGACCACGATGCCGGCGCCCGGCGTGAACTGGTAGTTGTAGCCTGCCGTGCCGCCGATGTTGGCGAAGCCGTCCTGCGTGGTCGAGGTCAGGAACGGACGGCGGCCGAGCGCCACGTTGGCGGCGTTGCCCGGCTGGACGCCGACGGTCGTGATGCGCTCGCGATCCGTGAAGGTGTAGGCCGACTCGAGACCGGCGTAGAAGCCCGTCCAGGTGAAGACCGGCACCGGCGTGAAGGCCGGCGGCGGCGCGGCGCGGCGCGGCAGATCGGCGGCGGAGGCGGCCGTCGTGACCAGGGCCGTCGCGGCGGTGGCGAGGAGGAACTTCTTCATCATGGCGGGGGTCCGAGGTGATGCGTTGTTGCCGCCACTTAAGCTCGGCCGTGCGAATCCCGCTATGCCCGCGATGCCACACTGTGGCGCCAAAGCGTCTTCGTTACTGCGGAGCATTGATGTTTCGGCGTTCAAGACTCTCTTCCGCGGCTTGACAGCGGGACCTGTCGCCGGGCTCCCGCGCGCCACGGAGCTTGATCCCTGGCGGCCGACCCTCTAAGCGGACCGCGTTTTTCGCCCCTGTCCGAACTTCGGGGCGGCTGACCAGGATTCGGGGCCCCCGTGTGGTCCCGGCCGCAGGAATGGGAATCATGGGCAAGGAAAAGTTCTCCCGCACCAAGCCGCACTGCAACATTGGCACGATTGGTCACGTTGACCACGGCAAGACGTCTCTGACGGCGGCGATCACGAAGGTTCTGGCTGAGACGGGCGGGGCGACGTTCACGGCCTACGACCAGATCGACAAGGCTCCGGAGGAGAAGGCGCGCGGGATCACGATCTCGACGGCGCACGTGGAGTACGAGACGCAGAACCGTCACTACGCGCACGTGGATTGCCCCGGCCACGCCGACTACGTGAAGAACATGATCACGGGCGCGGCGCAGATGGACGGCGCGATCCTGGTGGTGTCGGCGGCCGACGGCCCGATGCCGCAGACCCGCGAGCACATCCTTCTGGCGCGCCAGGTCGGCGTTCCGGCGCTGGTGGTGTTCCTCAACAAGGTCGACATGGTCGACGACGAGGAGCTTCTGGAGCTGGTCGAGCTGGAGGTGCGCGAGCTTCTCTCGAAGTACGACTTCCCCGGCGACGACATCCCGATCACCAAGGGCTCGGCGCTGATGGCGCTGGAGGACAAGGAGCCGAAGATCGGCAAGGAGGCCGTTCTGGCGCTGATGGCGACGGTGGATGCCTACATCCCGCAGCCGGAGCGTCCGATCGACCTGCCGTTCCTGATGCCGATCGAGGACGTGTTCTCGATCTCGGGCCGCGGCACGGTCGTGACGGGCCGGGTCGAGCGCGGGATCGTGAAGGTCGGCGAGACGGTGGAGATCGTCGGCATCCGCGACACGCAGACCACGACGGTCACGGGCGTGGAGATGTTCCGCAAGCTGCTCGACCAGGGCCAGGCGGGCGACAACGTCGGGGTGCTGCTGCGCGGCACGAAGCGCGAGGACGTGGAGCGCGGCCAGGTCGTGTGCAAGCCGGGTTCGGTGAAGCCGCACTCGAAGTTCAAGGCCGAGGCCTACATCCTGACCAAGGAGGAGGGTGGCCGTCACACGCCGTTCTTCACCAACTACCGGCCGCAGTTCTACTTCCGCACGACGGACGTGACCGGGATCTGCACGCTTCCCGAAGGCACCGAGATGGTGATGCCGGGCGACAACGTGACCATGGACGTGGCGCTGATCGTGCCGGTGGCCATGGAGGAGAAGCTGCGCTTCGCCATCCGCGAGGGCGGCCGCACCGTCGGCGCCGGCGTCGTCGCCGCCATCAACGACTGA
>NZ_FMWU01000002.1 GCF_900103195.1 Methylobacterium sp. UNC378MF
GGAAATGCCCCTGCGCCGACCCGCTTCTGGGCTGACCCTGAGCGACCTGCGGACCCGCCCACGACGAGGCGGGACGGCTGGAAGGCCACGGCGCTGATAGCGGGTTCCGGAGGTGCGTGCGCCTCGCAGAGACCGCTTGGCAGGCAGGCGCAGGTCCGGGGCGTCGGAAGACACCGCGACGAGAAAGACGGCACCGGCCGGGGAGGATGCCCGGTCGATGCCGCGGGCGCCGCGGGGATCGGATCCCGCGCGTTATTTGGCCGACACAGGGTTCCCGCGGCGTCCCGCGTCCCTCGTGATCTCCCGGGCCATGCCCCCGGCGCCAAAGGCGCGCGGGGACGATGACGCACAGCTTGAGGACGGGCTGGGGCCAGGGATGCGCTGCGCGGCCGTTCCCTCGCCTAAAAAATCGGTCTACACGGCCGCTCCCCCGAAGACGCTTACCTGCCGCGTATGCAGGACTGAGCCTGGAGACGCTCGAACCATGCCGATTCTCACCTTCCCCGACGGCAATACCCGAGAGATCGCCGCCGGCACGACCGGCCGCGCCGTGGTCGAGGGCATCGCCAAGTCGCTGGCCAAGCGCACCGTCGCCATGGCGCTCGACGGCACGGTCGCCGACCTCGACGATCCGATCGACCGCGATGCCCGAATCGAGTTCCTGGACCGCACCGACCCGCGCAGCCTGGAGCTGATCCGCCACGACTGCGCGCACGTGCTCGCCGAGGCCGTGCAGGCGCTCTGGCCGGAGACGCAGGTCACGATCGGCCCGGTGATCGAGAACGGCTTCTACTACGACTTCCACCGCGAGACCCCGTTCACGCCCGAGGACTTCCCGAAGATCGAGGCGAAGATGCGCGAGATCATCGCGCGCGACGCGCCCTTCACGAAGGAAGTCTGGACGCGCGACGACGTGCGCGGCCTGTTCGCCGGCAAGGGCGAGGGCTTCAAGGTCGAGCTGGTCGACGCGATCCCGCCGGGCGAGGACCTGAAGATCTACCGCCAGGGCGACTGGTTCGACCTCTGCCGCGGCCCGCACATGACCTCGACCGGCAAGGTCGGCACGGCCTTCAAGCTGATGAAGGTCGCCGGCGCCTACTGGCGGGGTGATTCGAACAACCCGATGCTGACCCGCATCTACGGGACGGCCTGGGCGAACCAGGCCGATCTCGACGACTACCTGCACCGGCTGGAGGAGGCCGAGCGCCGCGACCACCGCCGGCTCGGCCGCGAGATGGACCTGTTCCACTTCCAGGAGGAAGGGCCGGGCGTCGTCTTCTGGCACGCCAAGGGCTGGACGATCTTCCAGGAGCTGATCGCCTACATGCGCCGGCGGCTGCGCGGCGACTACGCCGAGGTCAACGCCCCGCAGATCCTCGACAAGGCGCTCTGGGAGACCTCCGGCCACTGGGGCTGGTACCGGGAGAACATGTTCGCCGCGCAATCGGCCGGCGAGGAGGCCGAGGACAAGCGCTGGTTCGCCCTCAAGCCGATGAACTGCCCGGGCCACGTGCAGATCTTCAAGCACGGGCTGAAATCCTACCGCGACCTGCCCCTGCGCATGGCCGAGTTCGGCATCGTCCACCGCTACGAGCCGTCGGGCGCCATGCACGGGCTGATGCGCGTGCGCGGCTTCACGCAGGACGACGCCCACGTCTTCTGCACCGAAGACCAGCTCGCCGACGAGTGCCTGAAGATCAACGACCTGATCCTCTCGACCTACGCGGATTTCGGCTTCGACCAGATCGTCGTGAAGCTCTCGACCCGGCCGGAGAAGCGCGTCGGCTCCGATGCCCTCTGGGACCACGCCGAGGACGTGATGACCCGGGTCCTGGCCCAGATCGAGGAGCAGTCGGCCGGCCGGATCCGGACCGCCATCAATCCGGGGGAGGGCGCGTTCTACGGGCCCAAATTCGAGTACGTGCTGCGCGACGCGATCGGCCGCGACTGGCAATGCGGCACCACGCAGGTGGACTTCAACCTGCCCGAGCGGTTCGGCGCCTTCTACATCGACGCCGACGGCGCAAGGAAGCCGCCCGTGATGGTCCACCGGGCGATCTGCGGCTCGATGGAGCGCTTCACCGGTATCCTGATCGAGCATTTCGCCGGGCACTTCCCGCTCTGGCTGGCGCCCGTGCAGGTGGTGGTGGCGACGATCACCGGCGAGGCCGATCCTTACGCCCGGGACGTTATCCGCACCCTGGAGCGCGCGGGCCTGCGGGTCGAGGCGGATCTGCGCAACGAGAAGATCAACTACAAGGTCCGCGAGCACTCGCTGGCCAAGGTGCCGGTGCTGCTGGCGCTCGGCCGCCGCGAGGCCGAGGAGCGGACGGTCTCGATCCGGCGGCTCGGCAGCCAGCAGACCCGCACGCTGCCGCTGACCGAGGCCGTGGCGGCCTTCGTGGAGGAGGCGACCGCCCCGGACCTCCGCCGGGCCCAGGCGGTGGCCGAGTCGGTCCCGACCAGCGACACCGTCCTCGACGGCCATCACGGCCCGCACGACGCGCCCTGACGGCGTATCCGGGCGCCGTCATCCCGGGGCGGCACAGCAGCGCCCGGGATCCAGACGCGCCGACGTGCCAGGACATCGCGCCGGTGGTGGTTCCGGTGTCCGGGCTCACCTGCGGCGCCCCGGACCGATGGGGCGAGCCGACGGCTGTGAAGCGTTGATGCCGAGACGGCGGCTCCGCTGGCGCGATCCCGGAGCCGGGCGGAGCCGGAACCCGAGCAAGTCGGCGGACAGAGGCCGGACGTCGGTCGGGAACAGTCTTGAGGCGCACCCGGTCCACCATCTCAACTTCAGGATGGCGCCACTCCCACTTCGATCGCTCAACGTGCATTACTTTCGTCAAGGTTGGCGAAAGGAATCCCATTCTATGTGGAGTCGAGACTGATGTCCGGGTCGGATCGATCCGGCGGCGGCACGATTGCGCCGTGGGGCGCTTCGGGGGACTGGCCATGGCGGCGCAGGCGGGCAGGGCAGCGATGAGGCTGGCGCGGCGCCATCGTCAGGCGGCCTGCGGCCGGCGCCAGGACGGCCTCGGCCGCGGGCGGAAGCTGGGCCCCGGTCTCGTCCAGGCTCTGGACTCGCTGCCGCACGGCCTGTGCCTGTTCGATTCCGCCGACCGGCTGCTGTTCGTGAGCGACGGGTTCCGGCGCCTGTTCGGACCACCGGCGAACCGGATCCGGCTCGGCATGCATGCCCGGGAGGTCGGCGCGGCGAGCGTCGCGGGGACTCTTCCGGCCGACCGGGAGCGCTGCGGGCTCTGGGCAGCGCGCCGCCGGCTCCGGGTTCGGGGCACGGCCGATGCCGTGGTGCAGACGCTTCCGGACGGGCGCCAGATCACGATCACGCTGCACCCACAGGCCGGCGGCGGCTGGACCGCCCTGTGGGAGGACGTGACCGAGCGCCGCCGGGCGGAATCGCTCCTGCGCTACATGGCCCATCACGACCCGCTGACCGGACTGCCGAATCGCTACCTGTTCGCGGCCCGGCTCGACCGGGCGCTGGCGCGCCGCGACGGCGCGGCCTGCGCGCTGCTGTGCATCGACCTCGACGGCTTCAAGCCGGTCAATGACCGGCACGGGCACGCCGCGGGCGACGCGCTCCTGCGGCAGCTGGCGGAGCGCCTCCGTGAGGGGTTGGGCGCGGAGGACGTCGCCGCGCGGCTCGGGGGCGACGAGTTCACCATCCTCCTGGGCGACGCCACCCCGGCATCGGCCCTCGGCCTCGCCCGGCGCGTCCAGGCGCGGCTCGCCGAGCCCTACGATCTCGGCACGGGATCGCCGATCCGGGTCGGCGCCGCGGTCGGCGTGGCCTGCGCTCCCCTGCACGCCACGCGGGCACAGGCCCTGGCGGAGCGGGCCGACGCGGCGATGTACGCGGCCAAGCGGCTCGGCCATCCGTGCCTGTGGGACGCGGCGCTGGTTCTCGCGCCCACGGATACCGGCCACGGTGCCCCCGCCTGAGGCGACCGCGATCCGGTGTGTCGCGGAACACGCCCGCGGCGAGAGCTTGGGCTTATCGAACCCCCACACCGCGAAGACAGTCGCGAACCGAATGGAGATCGACGATGAGCTGGACCAACCGCATCACCCTGGCTCTCACCCTGATGGGCGGCGCCCTCGCGCTGACCCTGTACGCCCAGGGCCTGTCGCTCCCGGCGCATTTCGTCTGAGAACGCCGGGAGCGGCCCGGCTCCCGCAAGGCAGCGCTCAGCGCGCCTTCTCGTGCTCGCCGAGGCCCACGGCCTTGTAATCGTAGGTCGGGAAGAACTCGGTGCGGTACGCGCCCCAGGCCGTGTCCTCGAGGACGCGGTTGATCTCACGCAGGCGGGATGCGGGCAGCCGCAGGACGATGATCTGCCCGATTCCCATGACGACGTTCCAGGAGACGACCTCGATACCGGGCGGCGGGAAGGCCTTGTAGAAGCCCTGCTTGGCGAGTTGCGCGTTCAGCTCCGCCAGCGGACGGGACTGGTCATGGCGCAGGAAGACCGTCAGCAGCACGGCGTTGTCCGCCGTCGCCGTGGCGGAACCCGCCGGCGGTGGCGGCGCGGTCTGCGCGGTCGCCGGCCCGGCGGCCCCGAGAAGCACGAGCACCGCCGCGAGAGAGCCGGTCAGACCTGTTGAACGTCGCATGCGATCTCCTGGAACTGTGCGCCGGCCTCCGTCAACGCGATCGGGCGCAGCGCTTTCCCCGACCGGTGCGACGGCAGCCCCGTCAGCCGCCCTCGATATCGTAGGAGAGGCGCAGGCGCAGGCGGACCGCGCCCTGCTCGTCGCGCACGGCGATCACGTAATCCTGCCGCTCCATCGGATCGGCCAATCCCTGCGCCAGCCGGGTCAGCATGCGGACCGCCTGTGCCCGCGCCGCGGCGAGATCCGGCAGATCGAAGCCGTCCCGGTCGCGAACCAAGTTGGCGCCGTCGTGAAGGTCGATGAAATAGCGGGGCACGGATGCGGGCTCGGCGAGCGCGGGGGCTGACAACAATCAGCCCCGGTTGTTTCTACGTAGTTTCCTGCGGGCCGCAATCCGGCGGCGCCCGTGTCGCACCCCGGGATGCGCCCGGTTGTCCGCAGGCGTTCCGGACCGGCTCAGCCTCCCAGGAGACTCTCGGCGAAATCGTCCGGGACAGTGCCGAACTGACCGAGGATCGTGACGCCCTCGAGCTCACCCGTCTCGTCGTCGGCGACGACCTTGAGGGCCGCCGCACCCGGCATGCGGGCGGCCAGCGCCTCCGCCTTCTTGAGGGCACCGAATTCGCTCTGCGCCGGCTCCTGGCGCGCGGGCCGCAGGCGGTTCCGGTGCATCTCGAACGGCTGCACGAGATAGGTGGTCTTCAGGGTCATTCCCGCCTCCTCGGCGCGGACAGCGGTCGTGACCGGACCGATGCGTGTTCCGCTACAGGCTGCGGGTGGTCACTCCAAGGGCGAGCAGAACATAGGCGCCGATAAAGAACCACTGCCGGTGCGCCACGACCGTTTTGCCGACCATGGGGATGCGCGTGTAGAGGCTGGCGACGGCGAGGCCGATCAACACGGCCGACACCAGGAACGTGAGCAGGCGCGGTGCGGAGAGCGTGGGCATAGCCCATGCTCGCGCCGGTACGCTTACCGAACCGTTACCGATCGAGCCCGGGGACAAGGGGGCGATAGGCCGTCAGCGGGCCCTGGGTTCCCGGAAGCAGCCCGACCTCGGCCAGCCACAGAGCCATGATCGCCCCTGCCAGCAGCGTCGCGACCGAAGCCAAGCGCCCGGTCCACCGCCGCAGGATGAACATCGCGACCACGACGGCCAGCAGGGCGATGAGGAGCGCGAGCATCAGCATGGTCGCGCCATGCCACGGCGCAGCCGCCGCGTCACCGCAGAAGACATGGAACGCCCCGCCCGCCGGTGTCGCTGGGTTTCACAGCCGCTAGATGCACCTTCTGGTCGTTCCGCAGAGCGGAAACTCTACCGCAGTCGATAGGCCGGACGCGGAGGCGTGCGAAAGGTCTCCGTCACAATTTGCCAGAAGTACCTGCCTGCTCCGCGCGGCGGGCACGCCAATCATGCGCCGGATGCCCCCTGCAAACGCTTTTGTAACTTGCATTCAGCGCTCAAAAGTAGCAGATCCCAGGCGAGGGGCACACCAGGAATCTTACAGTGACAGAAGAAACCACAGGGCCCAACTCCAACTTTATCGAGCTCGCCGGCGATATCGTTGCCGCCTACGTATCGAACAATCCGGTGCCGGCCTCGGAGCTGCCGGCACTGATCGCGCGGGTGCACGGCGCGATCAGCGGACTCGTCGCTGGGAGCCTGACGGCGGAGACCGGGGCGGCCCAGCAGGCCGATGTGGAGAAGCCGAGTGCGGCGCAGATCCGCAAGTCGGTCCGGCATGACGGGATCGTCAGCTTCATCGACGGCAAGACCTACAAGACGCTGAAGCGCCACCTGACGAGCCACGGTCTCGATCCGCGCAGCTACCGCGACCGTTACGGCCTGCCGGACGATTATCCGATGGTCGCCCCGAGCTACGCCGAGCAGCGCTCCGCCCTCGCCAAGGCGATCGGTCTGGGCCAGCCCGGCGCCATGGCCGAGCGTGAGCGCAAGGGCCGCAAGGCCGCCTGAGGGCGAAGGTTTCCGGGGGCGCCTATGCGTGCGCCCCCGTAACGACGGGCTGCGCAGCCCGGCGTAGCGCGCGGCCAGCGGCCGACGGTGCGCGCCGACCCGATGGTGCAGCCGGATCATTCCATGGCCCCGAGGCACCGGACCGCGCCGAGACCGTTGCATCGCGGTCACACACGTCCAGGACATTGCACGACACGGACAAGCTGCCACACTCTGCACAAAGCTGATGCGCACGCCGGAACCCATCGATGTTACCGAGGGGTTCGGCGAGATGAAGCGAGAGCAGACGATGACGAGTTCGGTCGTGCCGTTCCCGGCGCATATCGCGCCCGCGGTCGCGGATGAAGACACCGCGTCGATCATCGCCGTGTTGCAGGACCAGCTGGCGATGGCCCGTGAGGGCCGGCTGCGCTCGGTGGCGGTCGTGTCCGTCTCGGCGGACGGGGAGGCGATCGGCACGCAATGGTCCTGCAACGGCTCCGATATCAGCAATCTGATCGGCAAGCTCACCGTCCTGACCCATGACCTGATGGCTGCCCGCAAGTGACTGCCCGCAAGTGACTGCCAGAAATTGACCGGCCCACCCTGACAGCCGTGGCCGCGGGCCTGTCCCCACACGGCAGCCACGATGGGCGGGCACCGCCGGTCCGGTGCGGCGTTCCAGAGGCGGATTCAGCCTCGGACCGAAGGAATGCGTCCGGATGAAACGCGCTCTGCTGCTCGCCGCCCTGTTGACTACGGCAGCCCTGCCCGACGCGGCTTCGGCTGCCGAAGACACGAAAGACAGCCAGCGCACCGAGACGATCGAGGGCCTCGTGCGGATCGTCGGCGCACAGGCCGGCATCGTCCTGTACTGCCGCAAGCTCTACACCATCGACGATACGGTCTCGGAAGGCCTGTCCCGCACGGTTCGCCGCGCCCTCGAAGCGTCCCTCGGCCACCATCAAGCCCAGAGCGCCATCGCCGAGGAGGGTCGGCGCGTCGCGGGGGAGATCGCCGCAATCGGCGCGGAGCAATGGTGCGCCGACCAGCGCGACATCCTGAATACGGATGGCGTCCGCGTCTTCGTCGATTGAGCGTCTTCGGGGCCGCCCGGTCGATGCCCCCCTCGACAGGGGCATCCCTGCCGGCGGACTTGCCCCGAGCCCCGCGCCCAGATCAGATGAAATGACGATCCGCTCGCGTGTTCCGCAATGCAGAACAGATTATCGTCTTGTTCACGGGTTCTTCGTCTGTCATGTTTTGACGACGGATGAACCTGAACAGATCAAGCCGGTCGCACTCATTCGTTTACAAGAGCCCTGAAGGGCCGCGAGACCGGCGAAGAAGGAAACGCCATGTCTCGATCGATCGTTCTGGCCCTTGCTCTCGTCGTCTGCGGGGCTGCCGTCACGCTGTTCGCCTTCCTGCGTGCCCCTCAGTCGAAGGAATTCGCCGGATGGGACGTCGCGTTCATGAGCGGTATCGGGGCTGTCGCCCTGGGCTTTCTGACCACCCTCGTCGAAGTCGTCACGGAGTAGATGGCGACCGGTCCGAGGCCCCAACCACCTCCGAAGCGGTCCGGCCGAGGCAGGCTCCGTCTCCGTGGCCTCGCTGCCTCCGGAGGCGGCGAGGCGCTGGGCATGCGGCCTGGCCGCGCAACCCGCATACAAAGCTCAGAATTCACAGGGACGCAGGCATCCCGACAATTCGACGCATTTCGCAAACCCGGCCTGAACGCGGATGGCGGATCCTGTCGGGCAAAGGTCTTCGAGGCGGTGATGTTCGAACGACGCAGCGCTCCACGCACACGCCTCAACGAGACCGGCAGCATCTCGGTGGACGAGCATCGAAGCATACCCTGCATCGTCTACGACCGGTCCGCCGGCGGCGTGCGGGTTGCCCTTCCGGACGCCGAGATCGTGCCGGACAGCTTCATTCTCAGCATCGACGCCAGCAACGAGATCCTCGTCTGCCGGGCCATGTGGCGCAAGGCCGACGAGATCGGGGCAGCGACCGACGCCCGCGAAGCCGCACGTCCGGGCAGGTTGAACCTGCGGCGCGAAGTGGAGCCGATCTGACGGCCGCGTCCGGCAGCGTATCCGCCGCCCGGCGCCGCAGAGTTGTCACGGCTGTGTTCCGCGTTTCACGCGCAGCAGCATCGCGGGCCGAGCTTGCCGATGCGCGTCAATCCCAATCGATGTTCAGGGAGCGCTCGAAGGCGGCCGCGGACAGTTCCTTGCCCTTCGCGTCGGCGACCGTGATCTCGCGGAAGCCCCGGCGGGCCAGTTCCCAGGTCTTCTCCATCGCCTGCTCGTCAGTCCCGCATGCGAACGTCATAACGCGCCCGGACGGATCAATCCCCTTAACGGTGAACACGCCGCTCTCCCTGCTCTCGCCTCCCATATAGAGCCGCGTCACGCCTCCCGTCATCGTGAGGAGCACCCGGGACCCGTACCCGCGCCGTCGCGTTGGCTGCAGGCAGGGAGAAGCTGCATGATCAACGCGCGCGAGACCGGAACGCCGACGGGCCAGACAGCGGGCCCGCGCGACGGGGAGCAAATCCCGCCGGGATTCGGTCAAAGGGACGTCTCCAATGCGATCCCGACCGAGGATCCCGAGGTCGGCCTGGCGCAGAAGGGCAGCGGCGAGAACGCGATCGTTCGGCGCGAGACCGAGATCTCACCGACCGCTCCGGCGAGCCGCCGATCCCTGGACGCGCCGGCGTGTGCGATGCACAAACGAGCCGGCCGCAGCCGAGCGGACGGCCGACAGGAGACCGGTCATGGCAGAGATTTCGAGCTTCGAGGTCCCGACCCAGATCCGCGACGTCGCCGAGACCAGCCTCGAACAGGCCCGCAAAGTCTTCGGGAGCTTCATCCGGACCGCGCGGCGCGCCTCCGACACAGGTCGGGATTCGGCCCAGGAGATTGCGGTCCCGGAACGGCAGCCCGCCAGGGAGGCTTCGCACTGAGCCCTCGTCGAGCGACCTTCGGGTGAGAGGGCCGCCGGCCCGTCGAGGCGCTGCCGGTCGTGTTCGGATGCGGAGTTGGAGATGATGTACGGAGAGGTTGGCCGCTTGGCGGATGAAAGCCTGCGGCTGGGCCTGCGGCAGGCCGAGAATGCCGTATTGCTCGTGATGGCCGCGCAATACGCGTGGGCGGAACTGTGGTTCGAGGGATACCGGACGACGGGGGTCGCTCTCAGCGCCAAAGTCAACCGACAGGCGCGGACACGGCGGCTGATCCGGCGTGGCGTGGCACCGGCGGCGGCCGCTCAGGAGTTGCACATTGTCTGAGCCATGGCCGGAGACGGAGCTGCCTAGGGCGCTCCGTCTCCGGCAGCGGGCTCAGCGGCTCGCCTCGACGGAGGCCTGAACCATCGGGCGGCTGAGGGACGAGACCGTGCGGCCGACGCTTGCCGGCGCCGCGACGGGCTGGGGCGTGGTGGTCAGATCGTGGATCACGCGGACCTGCTGGGCCGGCCGGGCCTGATCCCGATAGAGGGGCGGCGTCAGATGCAGGCGGTCGTCGGCAGCGGCAAGGCCGGTGAAGGCGGCCGAGGTGAGCGCGGCCGACGCGAGGATGAGGATCGTGCGCATGGTGCGTCTCCGTTTCGATCGCAGGGTCGATCGCGGGATGCGATCGACCAGCGCATGAGACCACGGATTTGTGCGATGCGGCATGCATTTATCGCATTGCACCATATCGCCATGATGGCACAGTAATGCAGTGTCTCCCTAAGATCCTCAGGCATTGACGGCAGCCGATCACCGAACGCGCCATGCATTCGATGCAAATGAAATAAACTTCCGACGGCGAGCTCTCAAATCAAAATTGAAGGGAACGTCATTTAATTTCCGCACGGCCCCTCTGACCGCACGAGGAAGCGGCTCAAGCGTCACGGTTGCTGTTGTCGCGCCCGTAGGCGCGAATCGGAAACCATGGCGCCAGATCCGCGTCATACAAGCACGGTAGAACCGCTTGTCCCGCGAAGCACCACGAGCGTTCCGATGACGCCCGCCGATCTCGACAAACGGGCCGAGCTAACCATCTGGCTCCGAAGGGCACCCGGCCGGTCTGCAGAGGGACGGCCCTTCGCGACGCTGCGCGAGGCCCTCGCGGTCGCGATCGCGGCGATCGAATCCGGCGAAGCCCAGCCGTGGATCATCACCGAGGCCGGCGACATCCTCTCGCCGCGCTGGATCCAGGCGAATTCCCGATCGTGGGGGCTGCAATAGCCGGCGCGAAAGCCGGCTCGCGGAGCCGATCAGCAGCCGATGCAGATGTCGCGCACCACGTGCTGATGTCGCGACCCGGTGCGCTGGTTCGGAAGCTGCCCCTCGACCGCCGAGAAGCCGCTGCCCAGGGCCCGGAGGCGGCGCCCAGCCGCCGACCCGGCTTCAGCCCGTGCCGGAGCCGGTGGATCGGTCGTCGGTACAGGTGACGGTGCGGGCAGCGACGCGGGCTCGGGCGCACCGCTGGCCATGCCGGGATCGGGCAGCGACAGGGCCATGCCGGGCACCGGCGGCGCCTGCGCGAACTCGCCCGCCCGACCTGGGACGGGAGCGATGACCAGGGCCGCGACGACGAGCCGGTTCAGCGGACGCATCACATTCTCCTGGCTCCGAAGCCGGCACGCCACGAAACGCCGTGCCGCTGAGACGCTGCCGCACCCGCGCCCGTCCCGATGGGAGGCGCCGATCCGGCAGCGGTTGTGACGTGGGCGCCGAGGCCGCGCCACTCCTCCATTCGGTGGAGCGGGCGCCGGGCGGCTCAGTAGGCCCGACCGTAGAAGGGCTGCGAGACCGGGCGATAGCGGTCGCTGACCGGCCACGAATAGGGCTGATCCTTGCCGGTGCGCAGGCTCGAACCGAATTTCGGTTCGGTGAAGCCGATCCCATGCAGCCCCGTCGTGCCCTTGGCACCGTGCGCCTTGGGCCCGGCATCGCGCGCCAGGGCGGCACCCGAGACGCCGAGAACGAGGGCAGCCGCAAGCGAGACGCGGCCCAGAATGACGTTCATCTCTGACTCCTGTCCCGGCCGAGGTGCCGGAACAGAAGGAACGGCAGCGGTTCGGCGCGGTTCCGGACACGGCCGCCGTTCAGAACCCCTGGCCGAGGCAGGCTTCGGCGAAGGGCCCGCTGCAGAGGTCGCCGGTCCGGACCGGCGCGGCAGCCGCGCCGCCGATTCCGGCACCGCCGACCGCTCCACCGCCGGACGGGGGAATCCGGGTCGATGGGGCCGGAACGTCGGCGCGCAGCCCGGAGCTGCCGGCGATCCCGACCCCGCCCGTGCCGATCCCGCTTGCGCCGGCCGTGCCCGCAATCGTCCCGCCCGCGCTTGAACTCACGGCGGTGCCGAACCCGAACAAGCCGAACAGCCTGCCGGTGGACAGGGCGGTGCCGGACGCTCCGATCTCGGCTGCGTCGGCCACTCCGCTCCCGAGGCCGGCCGAGCCGGCGACGCCGGACGAGCCCGCCGCGAGCGAGGATCCGAGGGTTCCGGCACCGTTCAGGCCCGTGGCAGGGTCGGCGACCGGGCCGGCCCCAACCAGGGGCGTCAATGGCACGGCGGTGTTCGTGCCGCCGGAACCCCGGCCGACCGAGAGGCCCGATCCGCCCCCGAAGCCGCCCGTGCCGATGGTCGGCGACAGGATGCTCCCGGCGGTGGTCGAGCCCGACCCCGAACGCGTGGCCGTGCCGAGGCCGCCACGGGCGCCGGTGGCTCCGATCGTCCCGCCGGTCCCGAGCGTCGAACGGGTGACACCGGCACCGCCGGTCGCGGATGAACCCAGGACGCCGAGCTGGCCCAGGCTGGCCGATCCGGCGGTCGAGGCCCCGAGCGTCGTCCCGCCCGACACCCCGGCCGATGCCCCGATGCGGCCACCGCCTCCGCCACCTCCGCCGAAGCTGAGCTGGCCGGCATTCACCAGGCCGCCGGTCTGCGCCGAGACGGTCGGAAATGGCCCGGTGGTGGAGCCGCCACCCAGGCTGAGCTGGCCCGGATTGGCGATGGGCGTCAGCGGTTCCAGCGCGGCTGAATTCGGCACCGTCGCGGTGGCCGACAGGCTCTGTGCCGAGGCCGGGACGGCGATCGGCAGCAGCAGGGCGGCAGCGAGCATCGTCCGCATGGCACGCTCCGTGGGCAAAGGGCCGCCCGGAGGCAGACGGACGGGCGGGAAGGTTACCTGCCGGAAACAGAGGGTCGTCCGGCCGGTTCCGGCGGCCCAGCGACGCGGAGCGGCGGCACAGGCGCGGAAAGCGCGCCGCCGGCCTTCATGCTGCCGGAAAGGCGGTGTGCTCTCCCGGCCGGATCCGCCTAAACCTGCGATCGTGCCGTTGCCCGAAACTCTCGCCCAAGGCTTGCGCAGCGCCGGCTGGCTCGCCGGCCTGCCGGCGCTCGCGCTGATCTGGGCGAGCGCGACCCTCTACGCCGCCCCGCGCATCGCCGAGGGGCTCGCGGCCGAGGGTGCGGCGATCGTGTCCGGCACGGCCACCGCCACCGGCGAGCCCTGGCTCCGGCTCGCGGCCAGCGGCCGCGACCTCGTGGCGGCCGGCGAGGCGCCGGACGTCGCCGAACGCGCCACGATCCTGTCCCGCCTCGCCGCCCTGGAGGGCCCCCGCCGCATCGTCTCCGAGGTCGGGATTGTGGAGACCGCGACGCCTTTCCAGTGGGCGGCGATCCGTACGGGCACGAACCAGATCGCCCTGGAGGGCAGCCGCCCGGTGGAGATCGGCCGGAGGGCCCTGGAGGCGCGGATCACCGGCGCGGTGAATCCCGGCACCAGCCTCGACGACACCGCCCGCGCCGCCCGGGGTGCGCCGCCGGATTTCGCCAGCGCAGCCGCGTTCCTGGCGGCCCGGCTCTCCGGCCTCGCCAAGGGCGGGCGCGCGGCGCTCAGCGACACCGTGCTCAGCCTGTCCGGCGAGGCGCTCGACGTGCCGGCCTACGAGGCCCTGCGGGCGGCCCTGTCGGACCCGCCGGAGGGGTTCAGCATCGGGCGGGTCGAGATCCTGCCGCCCAAGGTGGCCGCATACCGGTTCGCCGTGGAGAAATCGGCCCGGGGCATCGTCCTCGACGGCTTCGCCCCCTCGGCGGCCGACCGCGAGTCCGCCCTGCGCGCCGCCACCGAGGCCGCCGCGGGCGGAACCGTGGAGGACCGGCTCCTGGCCGCCCGGGGCCTCGACCCGGCGATCGAGCCGAAGCGCCTCATCGCCTTCGCGTTCAAGCTCGCCGAGCTGATCCAGTCCGGCCAGGTCGCCTTCGTGGACGGGGCGATCTCGGTGACCGGCGACGCCATCGACGGGCAGGCGCTTCCCGACGCGGAGGCGCTGATGCGCGACGGCCGGCCCGCCGGGGTGGCGGCCGGGCGGGTTGCGCTCACGGCGCGGCCGCTCTCGCCCTACCGGGTGGCGATCCGCCGGACCGCCGAGTCCGTGACCCTCACCGGGCACCTGCCGGACACCGCGACCCGGGAGCGCGTGCTCGCCGCCCTGCGCCCGCGCCTGTTCCGGGAGCCGGTCATCGACCGCACCCGCCTCGCCGACGGCGCGCCCGCGGATCTCGGCGAGGCGCTGGCGGCCGCTGCCCCGCTGGTGACGAACCTCGCGGACGGGACCGTCTCGGTCTCGGACCGCACCCTGACGCTCACCGGCGAGAGCCTCTACCGGGAGGGCGCCGCCCGCACCCCCGACCGGCTGGCCGAGGTGCTGCCCCCCGGCTGGACCGGACAGGCCAGCGTCACGGCCCGGGACGCGGCGGAGCGGCGCGATCCCGCGACCTGCCGCACCGACTTCGCCGCCGCCCTCGCGGGCGCGGATCTGCACTTCCCCGCGGGCGGCGCCGTGCTGACGCCCGCCTTCTACCCGACCCTCGACGCGCTCGCCGCCCTGGCAAAGACCTGCCCGTCGCTGCGCATCGCGGTCTCCGGCCCCGCCGATCCGGCCAAGCCGCCGGCGACCCCGGCCGCCGGACCGGCTGCGGGGGAGGGCGCCCCCGCCGCCGAGCCGATCCGGGTCGCAGACGCGGCCAAGCCGGAGGCTCATGCCAAGCCCGCGACGCCCGGGAAACCCGCCCCGGCCGGGAAGGAGACGGCCAAAGGAGCCGGCCAGGATCGGGGCAAGACCGAGGCCGGCAAGGCGAACGCGGCCAAGACAGACCCGCCCAAGAAGGAGCCGGCCGCCTCCGGCAAGGCGGCGAAGAAGCCTGCCGACACCTCCGACGAGCCGCCGCCCGATCTGCCGCGCCTGCGGGCCCAGGCGGTGGTCGAGTATCTGCTCCAGGCCGGCGCCCGACCGGAACAGGTGAGCGCCGGGCCGGACGGGCCGGCCGGACCCGTCGTCTTCGCGTTGCTGCCGTGAGGAACGCCCGCTCCGCCGCGCGCCCGCAAGCCGGGCCGCGCCCATCCGCGCGCCACCATCGCGCCCCCAGGGAGGCCGCACGGCCGTGACGCTGCTGCTCGCCGGATTCTGGCCCGGGCTCGCCGGGGCGGCCGCGCTCGGCCTCGTGGTCGGGGGGCTGGTCGGCTGGCCGGCCCGGCTCACCGCCTCGCTGGGCCTCTGCGTGATCGCAGGGCTCGTGGCCGCGGCGGCAATTGCCGGGTTCGTACCGGGCGTGGCTGGCCTGTGGCTCGATGGCGCGGCCCTGATCCTGCCGGTCTATTGCGGGGCCTGCGCCCTCGGGGCGCTGGGGCGCCGCCTCGTCATCCGGACCTGAAGCTCCGGGAACCGGTCCGCCCCCCGACAGCGTTCCTCCGGCAACAGGGCCCCGAGGGCCCGCCCCGAACCCGGAGAGGCCGCGATGCCCAGGACCGTCGAACGTCCCCATCCCGCGAAACGCCGCGCCGTCCGCCTGCCGCGCCCCCGCGCCGGCGCCGCCGCCACCGGCCTGTTCCTGGCCGGACTGATCCTCTCGGCCGCGACGGTGCCGCTGGTCGAGCCCGCCGACGCCACCACCGGCGGCGGCACCGCGCAGGCCGCGCTCACCCATCCGGGCCGCTGAGCGAGGCAACCCGCGCCCGCCCCGGATTGTTGTTCGCCCGGGCTCGTCAGGCCCGAACCTTGGGGGAGACGCGCATGGGACTGCTCGAATCGGCGATCGGGGGCGTGCTGGGTCAGGTGTTCGGCGGGCAGAAGCAGGGCTCCGGGGGCATGTCGCCCCTGGTGAAGGCGCTGCTGATGCTGCTGCTCGCCAAGGGCGCCAGTGGTGGATTCGGCGACATTTTCGGGCGCGGGCGCCAGGGTGAGCCGGGCCCCGAGGCTGACCGCTCCGGCGGCGCCGGACCTTACGGGCGCGATCCCGGCCAGCATCCGGCCGATGCCGGTGGACGCCGCTCCGACGACCCAGGCGATATCGGCGGCTGGGACCAGTATGGCGGCCGCCGCGACAGCGGCCCGGACGGTCCGGTGGACCGGTCCCTGCCGCCGGGCGATTTCTCGGATCTGTCCGGCATGCTCGACGGCCCGGGCGAGGCCCCAGCCCCGAGCCGCGCCGCCCCGGACGGGCAGGGCGATCTCGGCGGCCTCGACGGGCTGGTGGAAAGGTTCCGCCAGGGCGGCCTCGGCGACGTGATCGAGTCCTGGATCGGCCACGGCGCCAACCGCCCGGTGGCCCCGGACCAGCTCGCCCGGGCGCTCGGCCCCGACACGGTGGACACCCTTCAGAGCCAGACCGGGATGGACCGCGAGACGCTGCTGGCACAGCTCGCCCAGGCGCTGCCCGAGGTGGTGCACACGCTCACCCCGCAGGGGCGGGTGCCGGGGGCGGACGAGCGGCGGGGGTGGTAGAGATCAAGCTATTACTGCTTCTCCGCAGCCAGAACGCGTGTTTGAACCTAGGATTTCTTTAGAACAACGGTTCATGTGACAGAAATCCAAGTCCCTCTCTCATCCTGATGTGCCGAAGCGCGGCGGAGGCCCCGGAGGAGGCCTCCGGGGATCACAGCGCGTTCTGGAGGGCTCCTTCGAGACTTCTGCGCACCGCCTCAGGATGAGAGCGAGATCGGGATATCGCTCACAAGCTTCGCGCAACCAGCGTCGCGGATTTCGGGAAGAGCGTCTACGCGGGCGCGATTGCCGGATCCGAGGCGGCATTCTGCACGCAGCTCAGTAACCGTCCGCAGATTGTGCCAAGCCGTCCGCGAAACGCTCGCGTTGATCGACTGAAAAGCTGCAGGCCGGAAGTATTTCTTCTTGAACGCACCCTCGGCGCGCAATGCGAGAGGCGCCAGACGAGGCTGACCCGTTCGGCCTTCCAGGCAACGGCTTCCACGGGGCTCGCTACATCGGCGCACGCCCCGCAATCTTCAGGCCCATGCCAGACCCCTACCGCACGGGCGAGCACGGCCCGTCACGTTCCACGTGGCGCCCTCTGCAAGAGCGCCGAAGTATTCGTGCGCCCGATCACGGCCAAAGTTTCTGGAAGACTTGCAGAGCGTATCGGAGTGAACCGGCGACGCTCTTATGCGACCCGCCGCATGACCAAGCTGGCATTCGTCCCGCCGAACCCGAACGAATTCGACAACACCACATCGACCTGCTTCCGCTTCGCCTCGAACGGCACCAGATCGATCTTGGTGTCGACCGAGGGATTGTCGAGGTTGAGCGTCGGCGGGATCACGCCGTCGCGCAGGACGAGGATGGAAAAGATCGCCTCGACCGAGCCGGCAGCGCCCAGCAGGTGGCCGACCGAGCTCTTGGTCGACGACATGGTGGCGTTCGCGGCGGCGTCGCCCAGGAGGCGCTCCACGGCCTTCAGCTCCAGCTCGTCGCCCATGGGCGTCGAGGTGCCGTGGGCGTTGATGTAGCCGATCTCGGCCGGCGAGATCCCGGCCCGCTTCACCGCCGCGCTCATGCAGCGGAAGGCGCCGTCGCCGTCCGGGGACGGGGAGGTGATGTGGTAGGCGTCGCCCGAGAGGCCGTAGCCCACAACCTCGGCGTAGATCTTCGCGCCGCGCGCCTTGGCGTGCTCGTATTCCTCCAGCACCACGATGCCGGCGCCCTCGCCCATGAGGAAGCCGTCGCGGTCCCGGTCGTAGGGGCGCGACGCCTTCTCCGGCGTGTCGTTGAAGCCCGTGGTCAGCGCCCGGCAGGCGGAGAAGCCCGCGATCGAGAGGCGGTTCACCGGCGACTCGGCGCCGCCCGCCACCATCACGTCGGCGTCGCCCAGCGCGATGAGGCGGCTCGCGTCGCCGATGGCGTGGGCGCCCGTGGAGCAGGCCGTGACCACGGCGTTGTTGGGGCCCTTCAGGCCGTACGCGATCGAGACCTGGCCCGAGGCGAGGTTGATGATCCGGCCCGGGATGAAGAACGGCGAGATCCGGCGCGGGCCCTTCTCGTGCAGGGTCACGGAGGCGTCGTAGATGCCGCCGATGCCGCCGATGCCGGAGCCGATCAGCACGCCGGTGGCGCATTGATCCTCATGGCTCTGAGGAAGCCATCCGGCGTCCTTCAGCGCCTCGTCGGCCGCCGCCATCGCGTAGACGATGAACGGATCGACCTTGCGCTGCTCCTTGGGCTCCATCACCGCGTCGGGGTTGAAGGTGCCGTCGGTGCCGTCGCCGAAGGGGACCTGCGCGGCGATCCGGCAGGGCAGGTCGGCGGATTCGAAGCCGCGGATCGGGCCGGCGCCGCTGTCGCCCGCGATCAGCCGGCTCCAGGTGTGCGCCACCCCGCTGCCGAGCGGCGTGACCATCCCCAGACCCGTGACCACCACCCGCCGCATGTGCCCTGTCCCGTCTTCAGGCGCCGCCCCGCCGGCACCGCCGCGGTCGCGCATCGTCCTAACGTCCTCGGAGACGGAATCGGTCCCGCCGGGACCCGTCACGACTCCGAGCCTTGAAACGCATAACGGCGCGGGGGCTGTTTCGCCTCACCCGCGCCGCGTCAAACCCGGTCCCCGGCGCCTCAGGCGGCGGAGTTCTTTTCCAGGAACTTCACGGCGTCGCCGACCGTCTGGATCGTCTCGGCAGCGTCGTCCGGGATCTCGACGTTGAACTCCTCCTCGAAGGCCATGACCAGCTCGACCGTGTCGAGGCTGTCGGCACCGAGGTCGTCGATGAAGTTGGCGCTCTCGACCACCTTCTCGGGCTCCACGCCCAGGTGCTCGACGACGATCTTCTTCACGCGCTCAGCGATATCGCTCATCGGTCTTCCGTCCTCGTCCTTTTGGTCTGTCAGTCTTCTCGGGGTGGTGCCGTGGCCGCGTCGCGCCCTTGCGGGCTTGTTGTGACGGGCCGGTGTCCGATCGCGCGTGCTTCTGAGGTGAACCGGCGCGTGAGCCGGGACGCCCCCGCCGGAAGGCCTTGGACTGAAAACCCGCTGAACCGTCAACCCCCTGTACGGCTGCGGGGCGTGGTAGCACAGGGTTCCCGCCCTGGCGAGAGCCCGTTCAGAAAGCCTTCATGGGTGTGGCACTTGCGTGTCGGCGGGGGTGATTCGCAAGCAGTCTTCGCAAGTCCAGGACCGGTATACGCGCTCTAGTACATGGCCATCCCGCCATTCACGTGCAGCGTGTGGCCGGTGACGTAGGCGGCTTCCGCGGAGGCGAGGTAGATGCAGGCCGCCGCGACCTCCGACCCCTCGCCGAGGCGCCCGGCGGGCACGCGGGCGAGGATACCTTCGCGCTGCTTCTCGTTGAGGGAGTCGGTCATGGGCGAGCTGATGAAGCCCGGCGCGATGCAGTTGACCGTGATCCCGCGGGAGGCGACCTCGGCGGCGAGCGCCTTGGTCATGCCGACGAGGCCGGCCTTGGCGGCGGCGTAGTTGCCCTGGCCGGGATTGCCGGTCGAGCCGACCACCGAGCCGATATTGACGATCCGCCCGGAGCGGCGGCGCATCATGCCCTTCACGGCGGCCCGCGACAGCCGGAAGGCGGCGGTGAGGTTGACGGCGATCACCTGCTCCCACTCCTCGTCCTTCATCCGCATGAAGAGGTTGTCGCGGGTGATGCCGGCATTGTTCACGAGGATGTCCAGCGGGCCGATCGCGGCCTCCGCGGCCGGCACGAGGCCCTCGACCGAGTCTTTGTCGGAGAGGTCGGCCGCGACGGGACTCGCGCGCTCGCCGAGTTCGACCGCCAGCGCCTCCAGGGCCTGCGGGCGCGTGCCCGACAGCGCCACGGTGGCGCCCTGGGCGTGCAGCGCCCGGGCGATCGCCTGGCCGAGACCGCCGGTCGCGCCGGTGACGAGGGCCTTGCGGCCGGTGAGATCGAACATGCGGGGCTCCTGTGGGATCAGAGCGCGAAGGCGGCGACGTCCGCGGGGGTGCCGATCGCGGTGGCCGACGCCTGGGGCGCGATGCGCTTGACGAGGCCGGTCAGGACCTTGCCGGCGCCGAGTTCGTAGAACCGGTCGACGCCCGATCCCGCCATGGTGGCGACGCTCTCGCGCCAGCGCACGGTGCCGGTGACCTGCTCGACCAGGGCCGCGCGGACCGCCTCCGGATCGGCGACCGGGGCGGCCGCGACATTGGCGTAGAGGGTGACGCGCGGGGCCTTCAGGGTGACGGCGGCCAGCGCCCGGGCCATGGCCTCGGCGGCCGGGGCCATCAGGCGGCAATGGAACGGTGCCGAGACGTTGAGCATCACGGCGCGCTTGATCCCGCGGCTGGTGGCGATGCCGATGGCGCGCTCGACGGCCGGGCGGTCGCCGGAGAGCACCACCTGCCCGCCGCCATTGTCGTTGGCGACGTCGCAGACCGCGCCGCCGCCGGCCTCGTCGGCCGCCGCCTCGGCGACGGACCGGGCGGCCTCGAGGTCGGTGCCGATCAGCGCCGCCATGGCGCCGGCGCCCGGCGCCACCGCCTCCTGCATGGCCTCGCCCCGCAGGCGCAGCAGCCTGGCGGCATCCGCCACGGTGAGGCTTCCGGCGGCCGCGAGCGCCGCGTATTCACCGAGCGAATGGCCGGCGACGCAGGCGACGTCGCGCTCAAGGTCGAGGCCGCGCTCGGCCTCCAGCACGCGCAGCACCGCGAGGCTGGCCGCCATCAGCGCCGGCTGGGCATTGGTGGTGAGGGTCAGTTCCTCGGCCGGCCCCTCGAACATCAGCCGCGACAGGTTCTGGCTCAGGGCGGCATCGACCTCGTCGAGCACGGCCCTGGCCTGCGGGAAGGCCTCCGCAAGGTCCCGCGCCATGCCGACCGCCTGGCTGCCCTGGCCGGGAAAGATGAGTGCGCGCATGTTGCGTCCTGATCGCCGCCATCGGTCGGCGCGCGAACGCCGCCCGTGTCGGCCGAAACTCTGGAATGGCGCGCGCACTCGCACCCGCGGCCGCGGGTGTCAACAATGCGCCGCACCATGGCGCCGCATCGACGTGCCGCGCGGGCGCCGGGTCGACCGGACCGGCACGCTCGCCGGACGCGCGCCCTGCGCAACCCGCTGTGCTTGTTGCACAACGGCATCCGGTGTAGAGTGACCCCATACCCGACATCATCCGTCGCTCAAGCCTAAGGAGCCGCCCCGCATGGCGCGCGTCACCGTCGAAGACTGCATCGAGAAGGTCGAGAACCGCTTCGAGCTGGTGCTGCTGGCGAGCCACCGGGCCCGCCTCCTGGCCGCCGGCGCCCCGCTGACCATCGACCGCGACCGCGACAAGAACCCGGTCGTGGCCCTGCGCGAGATCGGCGACGAGACGATCACGGCCGACGATCTCAAGGAGCAGCTGATCCACTCGATGCAGAAATACGTCGAGGTGGACGAGCCGGAGGCCGAGACCGTGCCGCTGCTGTCGAGCTCGCCGGCCGCCGCCGCGGTGGCGCCCCAATCCTCCAGCGACGATGCGGCGGTCCAGTTCGACCGCATGAGCGAGGAGGACCTCCTGCGCGGTCTCGAGAACCTCGCCCCGCCGGTCGAGACCGACGACGAGGGCGAGTGAGCCTGACGGCGTGGGCCTGGATGCGCAGGACCTGACCGAGACCGGACCCGGCGGAGACGCCGGGTTCTCTCGTTCCGCGGCCGGCCCGTCGGCAGCCGGCACCCCTCCGACGCCGGGGACTGGCGCCGGCACGGCGGTTGCGGAACAATCGCGCGTGATCCCGACCCCACGCACGACCCAGGAAGCGCCGGCCCCGTCCCGGCGGATGATGCGCCAGTACGAACTCGTGGAGCGGGTCAAGCGCTACAACCCGGCCGCCGACGAGGCGCTGCTCAACCGCGCCTACGTGTACGCCATGCAGGCGCACGGCACGCAGAAGCGCGCCTCGGGCGACCTGTTCTTCGCCCACCCGCTCGAGGTCGCGGCGATCCTCACGGACCTGCATCTCGACGACGCCACCATCGTGGCGGCGGTCCTGCACGACACCGTGGAGGACACCGAGGCGACGCTGGAAGAGATCCGCCGGCTGTTCGGATCGGAGATCGGCGCCCTGGTCGACGGCCTGACCAAGCTGAAGCGCCTCGATCTCGTCTCCAAGCAGGCGGCGCAGGGCGAGAACTTCCGCAAGCTGCTGCTCGCCGTGGCGGCCGATGTGCGGGTGCTCCTCGTCAAGCTTGCCGACCGCCTGCACAACATGCGCACCCTCCAGCACATGCGGGAGGACAAGCGCCACCGCATCGCGCAGGAGACGCTCGACATCTACGCGCCGCTCGCCGGCCGCATGGGCATGCAGGAGCTACGCGAGGAGCTGGAGGATCTGGCCTTCCGCAACCTGGAGCCCGACGTCTACGCCACCATCACCCAGCGCCTGACCCGGCTCACCGCCAAATCCGAGAGCGTGGTCGAGACCATCGCGCAGGTGCTCACCGACAAGCTCGGCGCGCAAGGGATCACCGCCGAGGTGAGCGGCCGGCAGAAGCGCCCGTTCTCGATCTGGTCGAAGATGGAGCGGAAATCCGTCGCCTTCGAGCAGCTCTCCGACATCTTCGGCTTCCGCGTGGTCGTCGACACCGTGCAGGATTGCTACGCGGCGCTCGGCATCGTCCATACCAGCTGGCCGATGGTCCCGGGCCGCTACAAGGACTACATCTCGACGCCGAAGCAGAACGATTACCGCTCGATCCACACCACGGTGATCGGGCCGAAGAGCCAGCGCGTCGAGCTGCAGATCCGCACCCGCGCCATGGACGACATCGCCGAATACGGCATCGCGGCCCACGCTCATTACAAGGAACTCGGCAAGGACCTCGCCAAGGAGGCCGGGCGGACCGAGGGCAGCGTCCATCCGCGGCTGGCGGCCGAGAGTGGCGCCTATCAGTGGCTCCGCCGGACCATCGAGCTGCTCGCCGAGGGCGACAGTCCGGAAGAATTCCTGGAGCACACCAAGCTGGAGCTGTTCCAGGACCAGGTGTTCTGCTTCACCCCGAAGGGCCGGCTGATCGCGCTGCCGCGGGGCGCGACGCCGATCGACTTCGCGTACGCGGTTCACACCGATGTCGGCAACACCGCGGTCGGCGCCAAGATCAACGGCCGGATGGCGCCGCTGCTGCACGAACTCGCCAACGGCGACGAGGTCGAGATCAGCCGCTCGGACGGGGCCTCGCCCCCGGCGGCCTGGGAATCCCTGGTGGTGACCGGCAAGGCCCGCGCGGCGATCCGGCGGGCGACCCGGGCGGCCGTGCGACGGCAATATGCCGGGCTCGGACGCCAGATCCTGGACCGGGCCTTCGAGCGCGCGGCCAAGACCTTCTCGGAGGACAAGCTCCGGGGCGCCCTGCCGCGGCTCGCCCGCGCCACCACCGAGGACGTGTTCGCCGCCGTGGGGCGCGGCGAGATGTTCTCGGGCGACGTCGTCCGCGCCGTCTATCCCGACCATCGCGACGAGCGCCGGCCCTCTGCCGCCCAGGGGGCCGCCAGCGGCGCGGGCCGCCTCGTCCGCTCGGCCGACCAGACCATGCGGCTGACCTTCCCGGGCGCCGAGGGCAAGGAGGGACAGGCCGAGGACCGGAGCGACGCGATCCCGATCCGGGGTCTTGCGGGCGACCTCCCGGTGACCTTCGCGCCGAACGGCGGCGCGGTCCCGGGCGACCGGATAGTCGGCATCCTGACGCCCGGGGTCGGCGTCACCGTCTACCCGATCCAGTCGGCGGCGCTCGCCGCCTTCGACAACGAGCCGGAGCGCTGGCTCGATGTCCGCTGGGACACGGAGGCGCTCGGCGGCGAGCGCTTCCCCGCGCGCCTCGCGCTCAAGTCGATCAACGAGCCGGGCGTGTTCGCCCAGATCGCTCAGGTGATCGCCGACCACGACGGCAACATCGACAACATCTCGATGAAGCGGCGCACGCAGGACTTCACCGACATCACCATCGACCTGTCGGTCTGGGACCTCCAGCATCTCAACGCCATCATCGCCGAGTTGCGCGGCAAGCGCCCGGTCAACAGCGTCGAGCGCGTGAACGGCTGAGGCCGGGCGCCCCGGCGCCATGCATCTGAGGTTTACGGGATCAACTTCCCTAACTCTCGTTGTTCGTCGCAAAAGCCTGTGTCGATCAATCTTTCCGACCCCTTGCTCCAGGTCTTCGAGGCTGCACGCGTCCGTGCTCTGCTTGACACGGGCGCGTTTGAAACGAATGGTCCGGCAGCCAGGGCGGCGGGCGCGGATCGAGGGCCGCGCTGTGCCACCCCGGATTGCAGAGCGTGACAACCGCGACCGCGGCGCACGCCTGGCCCTCCGCCCCCGGGCGGACCTGGCCGTTTGTTCAGACGATTTCTGTCACCCACGATTTTTCGGGATTTGACCTGTTCATGCCAGCCACCCAACGCAGCGCTGTCTTCATCGACGGCGCCAACCTCTACGCCACCACCAAGGCCCTCGGTTTCGATATCGATTACAAGAAGCTGCTCAAGGAATTTCAGTCGCGCGAGAACCTCCTGCGCGCGTTCTACTACACAGCCATGATCGAGGATCAGGAATATTCCTCGATCCGGCCGCTGATCGACTGGCTCGACTACAACGGCTACCGCGTCGTGACCAAGCCCGTGAAGGAATTCACGGACTCGACGGGGCGGCGGAAGTACAAGGGCAACATGGATATCGAGCTGGCGATCGACGCCCTCGAGCTCAGCCCGCATATCGGCCACATGATCCTGTTCTCGGGCGACGGCGATTTCCGCTCGCTGGTCGAGGCGATGCAGCGGCGCGGGGTCAAGGTGACGGTGATCTCCACCATCCAGACCCAGCCGGCGATGATCTCCGACGAGTTGCGGCGGCAGGCCGACGAGTTCGTGGACCTCGCGAGCCTCGCGGGGCGGATCGGCCGGGAGCCCAGCGAGCGTCCGGCCCGCACCTCCGGCGAGGCACCGAGCCGTTACCGTGGAGAGGGCCGCGGGAATCCCGGCCTGGAGAACCGCTACGGCATCCGCCAGCCGGAGGCCGAGGAGGAGTAGCGCCTCAGGCGCCGGTCCCGTCGAGCCAGTCGAGGACCTGCCGGGCGCTCCGGTCCGGCGGGAAGACCGGGTAGAACAGCTGGCTGACCACGCCGTCGTCGATCACCAGTGTGAGCCGACGCAGCAGAACCTGCCCGCCGGCCTCGAAGACCGGCAGGCGCGCCGCCATCGCGAAGGCCCGGTGCGGATCGGCCAGCAGCGGGAAGGGCAGGCGCAGGCGCTCGGCCGCCTCCCGCTGGTAGGCGCTCGTCTGGGTCGAGAGGCCGTAGACCTGCGCGACCCCGCGCGCCTTGAGCTCGGCGTGATGGTCGCGGAAATCGCAGGCCTGGGGCGTGCAGCCTCGGGCGCCGGGGATCGCGTCCCAGTCGGGCGTGAGGCCGGGCTGCCCCGGCTCGCCGGTGCGCGGGTAGGCGTAGGCCACGGTGCGGCCGGGCAGCCGCGCCAGCGAGACCGTGCGGCCGTCCGTGGCGGTGAGCGCCACGTCGGGCAGGCGCATCCCGCGGAGATGATCGGCCGCGCCGTCGTCGACCGGGACGGGCAGGCCGTCGGGCAGGACGTCGTGGGTGGCTGGCATGGATGGCTCCTCCCGGCTTCGGCACCCGGCCTCGGTTCCGTCTTTACGCGCGGATCGAAGCCATCCGGAAGCGCTCCGCTCGCGATGACGGGCCGGCCTCAGCCCCGGTCCCGCAGCAGCCGCGCCCGGTCGCGCTGCCAGTCACGCTCCTTGACCGCCTCGCGCTTGTCGTGGGCCTGCTTGCCCTTGCCGAGTCCCAGCTCGACCTTCGCGCGCCCCTTGTCGTTGAAGTAGATCTTCAGCGGCACCACCGTGTAGCCCTGGCGCTGGGTCGCGCCGATCAGCTTGTTGATCTGGCGGCGGTGCAGCAGCAGCCGGCGCGGGCGCTTGGTGTCGTGGTTGAAGCGGTTCGCCTCCAGATATTCCGGGATATAGGCGTTGAACAGCATCAGGTCGTTGCCGGAGGGGCCCGCATAGGCCTCGCCGATCGTCGCCTTGCCGCCGCGCAACGACTTCACCTCGGTGCCGGTCAGCGCGATGCCGGCCTCGAGCGTGTCCTCGATCGTGTAGTGATAGCGCGCGGCGCGATTGTCGGCGACGATGCGCCGACTGGGCTCCGGTTTCGGGGCCATGATGCGTGACTTCCCTCAGTCCACCAGCAGGCCGGCGTGGCGCAGGGCGTCGTCCACGATCCGCTTCGTGGGCTCGGTCACCGGCACCAGCGGCAGCCGCAGCTCGTCGTTCATGTGGCCGAGCCGGGACAGCGCGTACTTCACCGGCGCCGGGTTGGCCTCGGCGAACAGCCCCGTCTGGAGCGGGAACAGCCGGTCCTGGAGGGTCAGCGCCTTGGCATAGTCGCCCGCGAGCGTCGCCTCCTGCAGGTCGGCGCAGAGGCGCGGCGCGACGTTCGCCACCACCGAGATGCAGCCGTGGCCGCCCTGGGCGTTGTAGCCGAGCGCCGTCGCATCTTCGCCCGAAAGCTGGAGGAAGTTCGGCCCCATGGCCTGACGCTGCTGGCTGACGCGGTCGATCTTGGCGGTCGCGTCCTTCACGCCGGCGATGTTCTTCAACTCGAAGAGCCGGGCCATCGTCTCGACGCTCATGTCGACGACGGAGCGCGGCGGGATGTTGTAGATGATGATCGGAATGCCGACCGCATCGTTGACGGCCTTGAAGTGGGCGTAGAGGCCCGCCTGCGTCGGCTTGTTGTAATACGGCGTCACCACCAGGACGGCGTCGGCGCCCGCGCGCTCGGCGTGCTGCGCCCGCTCGACCGCCTCGGCGGTGGAGTTGGACCCCGCGCCGGCCACGACCGGCACGCGCCCGCCCGCCTCGTCGATGCAGGCTTCGACCACCCGGTCGTGCTCGGAATGGGTCAGGGTCGGGCTCTCGCCGGTGGTGCCGGTGGGCACGAGGCCGTGGCTGCCCTGCTCGATCTGCCAGCGCACGAACTTTCGGAAGGCGGCCTCGTCGAAGGCCCCGTCGCGGAACGGCGTCACAAGCGCGGTGAGCGAGCCCCGCAGGCGGCTCCCGGTCATCTCGGTCATCTCAGGCGTCCCAAAGGGTCCCAATTGGGAAATCGGCGTTCTCGGCGCCGCGCAGGGTCCGCACCTGACGGGCGCGGACGGGCAGACATAGGCGGTCGCGCCACGGCGCGCAAACAGATCGTGGCGACGGTTAACGCGATCTTAATGGTCGCCACCGCATCCTCGATCTTTCCCGCTTCGATGATCAGCAGGGGGAAATCGTGATCCGATCCGCGGCGTCGCATCCGGCCCCGAAGCGCACGTCCCTCACCGCCGCGGCGCTCATCGCCACCGTCGGCGTCGCGCTGGCCGGCCAAGCCGGCCCCGAGGCGTCCGCGACGCCGCCGGCCTCGCAACCCACACCGCCGGCGACCGATGCCGCCCTCTCGACCGCGCAGGTCCGGGGCGCGCAGGCCGTCAAGGCCGCCGACCCGGTCGCCGCCGACGCCCTGAAGCTCGACCCGGTCCACGCCTCCGGGAGCGACGACAAGGGCGAGGAGCCGGCCCGGACGCTGCCCGCCGCGGCCTCGGCCTACGCCTCCGCGGACCCAGACGCACCCGTGGCCTTCCCGCTGCCCGACGCCGCCGTAACCCCAGCGGCCCCGGTGCCCGAGGTGCCGGATCCGGCCCGGCCCAAAATCTCCGGCGACACTGACCCGACGCTGCTGCGCGGTGCCATCGACCTCTACCGCAAGGGCCGGGTCGCCGACGGCGACCGGATGCGCGACGGCTTCACCGATCCGGCCGCGCGGGCGCTGCTCGAATGGGTGGCGATCCGCGCCGGCGCCGGCATCGGCTTCAACCGCACCGTCGCCTTCGTGCGGGCCAATCCGGACTGGCCGGCCGGCCCGCTGCTGCGCCGCCGGGCCGAGGAGGCGCTGCTCTCCGAGCGGAAATCCCCCGCGACGGTGCGGGCCTTCTTCGCCACGGCGAAGCCGTCGAGCGCGCCGGGCAAGTTCGCCCTGGCGCTCGCGCTGCGCGCCGACGGCTGCGAGGCCGACGCCGCCGACATGGTCCGCGACCTCTGGCGCACCGAGAGCTTCGGGCGCAGCCTCGAGGCCAAGGTGCTCGACGCCTTCCCGGACACGCTCACCCGGGTCGACCACCGCTACCGGATGGAGCGGGCGCTCCTGAAGGACGATTGGGAGAGCGCCGGCCGGGCGGCCGGCTACGCGGGCGGCGCCTATGCCAGCCTCGTGCGCGCCCGCCGGGCCGTGGAGGACAAGTCCTCCGGCGCCGCGGCCGCGCTCGCCGCGGTGCCGCCGTCGCTGCGCAGCGACGCGTCCTACATCTTCTCCCGGGCGCAGTATTTCCGCCGGGCCGACAAACCCGAGGCCGCCGCCGCCGTGCTCGCCACGGCGCCGAGCAACCCGGACGTGCTGGTCGACGGCGACGAGTGGTGGGTCGAGCGCCGGATCGTGGCGCGCAAGCTCCTCGACCTCGGCGACGCCAGGACCGCCTACGCGGTGGCGAGCCAGCAGGCGGCACGCACGCCCGAGAAGCGGATCGAGGCCGAGTTCCACGCCGGCTGGATCGCCCTGCGCTTCGCCGGCGATCCGGCGAGCGCCGCGCAGCATTTCGCCCGGATGGCCACCGTCGCGGAGAGCCCGATCTCGGTGGCGCGGGCCGCCTACTGGCAGGGCCGGGCGGCCGAGGCTTTGGGTCAGGCGGAGGAGGCCAAGCGCTTCTACGAGCGGGCGGCCCTCCAGCCGATCGCCTATTACGGTCAGGTCGCCCGAGCCCGGCTCGGCCAGACCAGCCTGCCCCTGCGGGCACCCGCGGACCTCGAGGGCGCGGAGCGGCAGGCCTTCGACGGGCGGCTCTCCATCCGCGCCCTGCGCCTGCTCGGCGAGGCCGGGATCAAGGAGCTGGCCCTGCCGCTCTACATCGACGCCGCCCGGGACCTCTCCGACCCCCGCGAGATCCAGGCGCTCGGCGACCTCGCCACCGACATGAAGGACGCCCGCGCCCTGGTGGCGATCGGCAAGCTCGCGGTCCAGCGCGGCCTGCCGCTCGACGCCCACGCCTACCCGACGATCGGGATCCCCAATTACGAGACTTTCACGGCGGTCCCGCAGGTAGAGCGGGCCATGGTCTACGCCATCGCCCGGCAGGAGAGCCAGTTCGACCCGCGGGCCCAGTCGGGCGTCGGCGCCCGCGGCCTGATGCAGATGATGCCGGCCACCGCCCAGCGCACCGCCCGCCGTGTCTCGGCCGCGTTCGACGTCGACCGCCTGACCAGCGATCCCGCCTACTGCGCCAAGCTCGGCCAGGCCCATCTCGGCGAGCTGATGGAGGATTGGCGCGGCTCCTACGTGCTCGCCTTCGCCTCCTACAACGCGGGCGGCGGCAACGTGAAGAAGTGGATCGACGCCTACGGCGACCCGCGCAAGGGCGACGTCGACGTGATCGACTGGGTGGAGCGCATCCCCTTCACGGAGACGCGCAACTACGTGCAGCGGGTGATGGAGAACCTGCAGGTCTACCGCTCGCGGCTCGACAGCCGCAGCGCCCTGCTGATCGACGGCGACCTCCACCGCGGCGCGCGGTAGCGGGCTCCTCACCGTCTTTGCGAGCGGAGCGAAGCAACCCAGTCGCGCCAGACCGCCGGACGTTGTGTTGCCCTAGGTTGCTTCGCTCCGCTCGCAAAGACGAAGTTCTCAACCTGCAGCCTGCCTCAGGGACGTAACCCACACCCCAGCTCCGCAGCGGCATAGCTTTTGGTTGTGCCTCCGGCGGTTGGCTCCCTAGAAGATGGGCCGGTCCGCATTGACCGGCTCCCGAGAGCCCGCGCTGCCGAGAGGTTCCCATGCTGCGTTCGAGATTGGGTTTCGCCCTCCTGCTGAGCACCGCGCTCGCGGCCGGCGCACCGGCCCTGGCCCAGGAGGCCTCCACCGCCGAGCAGACGGTCGACGTGATGAACACGCTGTTCGGCAAGCATCCGGGGGCGCGGGCCAACCACGCCAAGGGCGTGGTCGCCGAGGGCAGCTTCACCCCGTCGCCCGAGGCGGCGAAGATCAGCAAGGCGTCCCTGTTCAAGGGGCCGGCGGTGCCGGTGACGATCCGGTTCTCGGACGCCACCGGCGTCCCGACCATTCCGGACGGCGTCGCTGACGCCAACCCGCACGGCCTCGCGCTCAAGTTCAAGCTGAGCGACGGCTCCGAGATGGACGTCGTCACCAACGCGCTGAAATACTTCCCCGTCGCCACGGGCGAGGAATTCCGCGACCTCCTCAAGGCCGCCGCCGAGAGCGGCCCGAACGCGGCCCATCCGACCGCGCTGGAGCGTTTCGCCGCCGCCCACCCGGCTGCCGCCACCGCGGGCGGAACCGCCAAGACCCCGTCGAGCCTTGCCCGGCAGACCTATAACGGCGTCAACGCCTTCATCCTGGTGGACGCCGCCGGCAAGCGGCAGCCGTTCCGGTTCCGCTTCGTGCCGGCGGAGGGCGAGGAGATCCTCGCCCCCGAGGAGGCGGCCAAGCGCGACCCGAACTTCCTGATGGCCGAGATCGGCCCGCGTGTCGCCAAAACTCCGGCGAAGTTCCGGATGCTGGCCCAGCTCGCCGAGCCGGGCGACCCGACCAACAACGCCACCAAGCCCTGGCCGGACGACCGCAAGACCGTCGATCTCGGCACCGTGACGGTGAGCAAGGTCGTGCCCGACAGCGCCGAGGCCGAGAAGGCGCTGCTGTTCATGCCGAACAACCTGACCGACGGGATCGAGGTCTCGGACGACCCGCTCATCGACGCCCGCGTCCAGGCCTACGCGGTCTCGTTCAGCCGCCGCTCCCAGTAGCGCGGTCCGGCCGGACGGGATTTCCGGCTCGCGTCCTCATCCTGAGGCGCCCACCTCTGGATGGGGTCCAGGGTGGGACGTCGCCCGAGTCGGGGCGGATCAGCGGCCCGCCCCGGCCTTCGGGGCGGACGGCGGCTTCGCGCCGCCCGGCTGGCCCTTGCTCTCGACCGAGCCGGTGCGGGCGCCGTCCTGGGTGGAGCCGGTGCCGCTGAGACCGCCGGCGCCCATGCTGGTTGTGGACGCGCCGGCATCCTTGGCGCTCTCGGCCTTGCCCTGGCCCTCGGCGGCGTGAGCGGCCCCCGCCGCGCCGGCGAGGAGGGCGGCGAGCAGCGTCGTACGGGTCAGGATCCTCATGGGGCCTCCGCGGTTCCACCTGCGCCCGGGCGGGCTTGCCGGTCCAACCGGGCGCGCCCGGGAGCGTTCCCGTGAGGACGGGGCGTCACCCGTCGGCGCGGAGGCTCGCGGCGGCGCGGCGGCCCCGCCGCTCCGCGGGATCCTGGAACACCCCCGACCACAGGCCGAGGCGCCGTCCCCAGGCGCGGTCCGCCGCGGGCGCGTAGTCCGGCGCGACGTCGCGATCGGGCAGGGCGAGGCCCTGCGCCACCATCCAGGCTCCGAGATCCGCCTCGCCGACCCGGCAGAGCGCCGTGTTCGCGTCACCGCGCGGCTCGCAGGCGACGGAGGCCCCGCCGATCCGCCCGGCCAGGGCCCGGGCGGCGTCCCGGCCGCACGGGTAGGGCCGGTCCTGGGCATCCGCGCAGGTCGCGTCGGCTTCCGGCGCGGCGATCCCGAACAGGCTGACCTGGCGCGCGCCGAGGCGCAGCGTCCCGCCGTCGATCACCTGGGCGGGGCCGCGCAGGATCTCGCCGGCCCGGGCGGGAGCCTGCCAGGACAGGCCGCCCGCCAGGAGCGCGGCGAGGAGCGGCAGGCGCGAGCGGCCGGCCTTGTCGTCTGGGCAGAGGAGGGTGCCGGCGAGGCCGGCCGCGCAGGCGAGGAGGATACCGACGAAGAGCGACATGGTCTCAGGTCTCCGGAAACGCTATGGCCGCCCTTGTGCCGAAGCGCCGCCCCGCGACCCTGACGCCGCCTGTCAGCGTCCCGTCAGGCAACCCGCGCTACCGCGTGCCCGCATGACGACCCGCCGTGCCGCCTTCCTCTGCCTGCTCGCCGCCCTCGCCGGCGCTCCCGCCTGCGCCTCCGAGGATGCCGACCGCGCCCGCCGCGCCCTGGAGAGCGGCGAGATCCGCCCCCTCGACGCCGTGCTGGCGGCGGCCCGGGCGGCGGTGCCGGGCGACGTCGTGTCCGTCGATCTCAAGCACGACGAGGGGCACTGGCTGTACAAGCTGCGCATCCTCGGCGCCGATGGGAAGCGCCGGACCGTGAAGGTCGATGCCGGCACGCTCAGGATCCTGGACGAGGACGACGATGATTGAGGAGGCTGGGCCGTGCGCGTCCTGATCGTCGAGGACGAGCCGCGCATCGCCGCCGATATCCGGCAGGGGCTGGAGCGGGCCGGCTACGTCGCCGACGTGGTGGCGGACGGCGAGGCGGCGTGGTTCCGGGCCGAGACCGAGACGTACGACGCCATGGTGCTGGATCTCGGCCTGCCGCGGCTCGACGGGCTCGGCGTGCTGCGCCGCCTGCGCGCCGCCGACGTCGCCCTGCCGGTCCTGATCCTCACCGCCCGCGATGGCTGGCGCGAGCGCGTCGAGGGTATCGACGCCGGCGCCGACGACTACCTCGCCAAGCCGTTCCGCATGGAGGAGCTGGTGGCGCGGCTCCGGGCGATCCTGCGGCGCACCGCCGGCCACGCCGCGCCGGTGCTGCGCGTCGGCGCGGTGGAGCTCGACACCCGCACCCGCGCGGTCAGCGTCGACGGACGGCCCACGGAGCTGACCGCCCTGGAATACCGGCTGCTGGCCTTCCTGCTGCACCGGCAGGGGCAGGTCGTTCCGGCCGGCGAGCTGCTCGACCACCTCCACGGGGTCGGGACCGAGCGCGAGGCCAACGCCCTGGAGGCGCTCCTGACCCGCCTGCGCCGCAAGCTCGGGCCGGGGGTGATCGAGACCCGGCGCGGCCAGGGCTACCTGATTGCCGGACCGGGCGGATCGTGAGGCGCGACTCCCTGCGCCTGCGGCTCGGCCTCGCGGCGGCCGCGCTGATCGCGCTGGCGCTGGTTCTTGCTGGGATCGGCCTCACGGTGATCCTCGACCGGGTGCTCGATGCCCGCACCATCGAGGATCTGGACCGGACCGCCAAGCTCATCGCCGGGCGGGTCGGCCTCGGACCGGACGGGGCGCCGACGCTCTCGCGGGACCTGCCGGACCCGCGCTTCGCCACGCCCTATGGCGGCCTGTACTGGCAGGTCGAGGCGGGATCGCACCTGCTGCGCTCACGCTCGCTCTGGGACAAGAGCCTCGACCTCGGACACGCCCGCACGGGCGCGCAGGCCCCCGCCACCCTCGACACGACCGGGCCCGATGGCGGCCGGCTCATCGCGGTGGTGCGGCCGGTCCAGATCGGCGCGCAGGGCTCCGAGACCGCGCTGCGGGTCGCGGTGGCGGAGGACCGGCGCAGCCTTGCGGCGAGCCGGAGCACGTTCCTGCACCTGCTGATCCCGGCCCTGATCGCCCTGTTCCTCGTGCTGACGCTGGCGATGGGCCTGTTCGTGCACCGGGCGCTCGGCCCGTTCCGGGTGCTGCAGGCGGAGCTCCTGGCGGTCCATGCCGGGCGGCGGGCGCGGCTGCCGGAGCACTTCCCCGACGAGGTCCGGCCGCTGGTCGCCGACCTCAACCGGCTGCTCGACGCGCAGGAGCGCGCCCTGATCCGGGCCCGCGACGCCGCCGCCGACATGGCCCACGGCCTCAAGACCCCGCTCGCGGTGCTCGACGCCCTGGCGCGCCGGACCGGGCCGGCCGACCCGACGCTGGCGGCCGAGATCGCCGAGCAGGCGCGGGCCATGGGCGGGCAGGTGGAGCGGGCGCTGGCCCGGGCGCGGGTCGCGGCCGCGGGCGACCTGCGGCGGCGGTCCTGCCGGGTCGCCCCGGTGGCGGAGCGCCTCGTCGCGACCCTGCGGCGGCTGCCGGAGGGCGACTCCCTGGAATGGACCGTGGCGGTGCCCGAGACCCTCGCCTATCCGGGTGAGGAGGGCGAGCTGATGGAGGTGCTGGGCAACCTCCTCGACAATGCCCGCAAGTGGGCGCACCGGCGGGTCCGGATCACCGGGACGGCCGCCGGCCGCCCGGCCCTCGCCGTCGAGGATGACGGCCCCGGCATGAGCGCCTCGGCCATCGCGGGGATCGGGCGCGGCCAGCGTTGGGACGAGAGCCGGCCGGGCACCGGCTTCGGCATCGCCATCGCCCGCGACGTCGCCGAGGCCGCCGGCGCCCAGCTCGATTTCGGCCGCTCGGAGCTGGGCGGCCTGCGGGCGGACCTGCGCTGGCCGGGCGGGTAGGGCACCTGGAGCCGCTGGCGCGCGCGACCTGCCCCCCTCCCGCTCGGGAGAGGGGACCCCTCGCCCGGTCCCGGCTCGTCAGCCCGTCCGCAGCCCATTGGGCCGCGGACGGCGCCGAATGACCGTGGTCGCGCCGCTCACCGCCCCGGCTTCGTCCCCGCGGCGGTCCGGCTCAGCCGCATCAGCCGCGCGCTCAGGGCACGGGCGCAAGGCCCGGTGCCGCGGCCCTCGGTGGCGATCGTCAGGTCCGGCCGCTCCGGCGGCTCGTAGGGCGCCGAGATGCCGGTGAAGCCCGGGATGCGGCCGGCGCGGGCCAGACGGTAGAGGCCCTTCGGGTCCCGCGCCTCGCACAGGCCCAGCGGCGTGTCGACGAACACCTCCAGGAACGGGATGTCGCCGGCGATCCGGCGGGCCAGCGCCCGGTCGGCCCGGTAGGGCGAGATCAGCGAGACGATCACCACCGTCCCCGCCTCGGCCATCAGCCGCGCCACCTCGGCGGTCCGCCGGACGTTCTCGGCGCGGTCCTCCGGCGAGAAGGCGAGGTCGGCGTTCAGCCCGTGGCGCAGGTTGTCGCCGTCGAGGACCGCGCTGTGCCGGCCGCCCGCGACCAGGGTGCGGTCGGCCTCCGCCGCCAGGGTCGACTTGCCGGCCCCCGACAGGCCGGTCAGCCACGCGATCACCGGCACCTGGCCGAGGCGCGCCCAGCGCGCCTCCCGCGCCTGGAGGGGGTGCCAGGTCACGGGACCCGGAGGGAGGCGAGCTGGGATCGTCTGCGGGATCTTCTGCACGACGCACATATCCACCACCTGGGGCAGCGTTCGCGGAGGCGGCTGCCGGTTCTCGGACATCGACACGGGCGCGCGGCCCCTAGGGCACGCGCCAGACCGGGTAGCCGACGGCCTCGCCGAGGCGCTCCCGGCACTCCTCCAGGATGTGGGCCGTCCGCCGCCGCCACGCGGGCGGGGACCGGAAGGCGGCCTGCGCCGCCGCCGCGCGCACCAGCGCCTCGACCGCGGCCTCCGTCTCCGGCGCGACCGGCCCGGCGGCGAGCTCGTTCGGCGGCGCGGCGGGCGCGGCCGCGATCACCGCATCCCAGGACTGCCCCCAGCAGGCGGAGGCGAAGCGCGCGTTCCCGGCTGCGTAGCGCGCCGCGACGCGGGCCAGCCCCTCCGGCGCGTCGCCGCGGAACCGCTCCGCGTCGAGCCCCCGCGCCCAGGCCCAATCGTCGAGGATATGGCCGAGCAGCCGGCGATGCCCGGTCACCTGCCGGTGCACGCCGAGCCGGTACAGGCGGCGCGACGCCTCGACCGCGACCGGACCGGAACTCCGGTTCGTGCGGTAGGCGAAGTCGGCCGGGCCGAGGAGCGGCGCGAGGCGCTCGCCCAGGCCGAGCCCGTCGACGAGCCGCGCCAGCAGCGGCGCGTCGCACCGCCGGTCGCGGTACGGCAGGGCGGTGACGCGCCCCGCGGCGGCGCGGCGCCAGGGCTCGAGCCTTTCCGCGTAGTCGTAGCGCCGGGACGCGCCCTCGGAGCGCAGGAAGCCCCGGAACGTGCGGCCCTCGGCGACGACCTGCGTCCGCAGGGCGTAGGCCGAGGCCAGCTGCTCAGCCTGCGGCTTGACCACCAGCGCCGCCTCCAGGGCGAAGCCGCGGCGCGCAAAGAGATCTGCCAAGATCCCGGGAACGCGCCAGAACGGCCGCTGGACCGCGAAATCCTCGTAGGAGAGCAGGACCGTGTCGGCCGGCGTGGCGGCGAGGATCGCGTCGAGCCGCGCGAGGGCCTCGCGGCGCTCCGCGGCGCCGCGGCGGCGGTCCAGCGCCTGGCCGAGCCGGTAGTGATTGACGTCGTCGCTGCCGGGGGCGCCCGGCGGCGCGAGGTTCGGGTAGCAGATCCCGACCGCGGCGAGGCGGGGGCGCAGGCGGGCCAGCACCTCCTGAAACGCGGTGGAGCCGGTTCGCGGCATCCCGATGTGAACGATCGCGCGGCGCACGTGTCCTGTCGACCCTGCTGGAATTCGTGGTTGCGGCAAGTCTTCCGCGCAGCCGGACACAATCCACGACCCCTCGTGGACGCGCACGTCTCGGGAAAACGCCAGACGAATCCGTAATCACGGTCCGATCACGGGAACGCGATCAGAAATAGCCAAGCTCCGTTTCTGTTCTATTTCAGACTGCTGTCGGCAGCGCCGGGCCGGGGCGCTGCGGGCGCCCCCGGGAGAGAAGGCGCCGTGCGGCGCCTCTCAGGGCCCGGACAATGGCGCGACGCTGGAGCCGCTCCCGATCGGGTCGGGACGGAGGCGATCGCCGAGCCCGTACCGCACGAGGCGCCGGTCCCCTCTCCCGCACGGGAGAGGGGGCATGGTGTGACTGTCTCGACCGGGGTCGCCGTCCTTCCGAACCGTCGCGACACGACGGGGAGCGGCGCTAGGGCCCGGCCTCCGCGCGCCGGAGCAGGAACACGCCCTGCGCGCCGAACAGGTTCCAGACCCACCAGGGCATGGAGAACCGCATCGGCCGGCCGCGGGCGTCCAGCGCCGTGGCGTGCTCGATCCGGGCGCCGATCAGGCGGCACAGGCCGACGAAGTCGCGGATCGTGCAGTGGTGGATGTTGGGCGTCTCCCACCACGCGTCCGGCATGATCTCGGTGACCGGCATCCGCCCGCGGAACGCCAGCTCGGAGCGCACGCGCCAGTGCCCGAAATTCGGGAACGAGATGATCACCTGCCGGCCGATGCGCAGCAGGTGCTCCAGCACGACCCGGGGATTGCGGGTCGCCTGGATGGTCTGGGACAGGACCACCACGTCGAAGGCGCCGTCCGGGTAGTTGGCGAGGTCGGTGTCGGCGTCGCCCTGGATCACCGACAGGCCGCGGGCGAGGCAGGCGTTCACGCCCTCCCGGGACAGCTCGATCCCGCGCCCGTCGATGCCGCGGCGGTCGCGCAGCAGCGCCAGCAGAGAGCCGTCGCCGCAACCGATATCGAGGACCCGGGCGCCGGCCGGGACGAGGCCGAGCACGACGAGGTGGTCGACGCGGGCGCCGTTGCCCTCGGCCGTATGGGGGAGGGCCTCCGCGCTCTCCCAGGGCGCGGCGTGCTGCGTCTTGCCCAGGGGCAGCTTGCCGCTCGCCATCCGCGTCACAGCCCGCGCGCCCGGGCAGCGGCGTCGATGAAGCCGCGGGCCGCGGAGAACATCGCCGGCTCGTCGAGCAGGAAGGCGTCGTGGCCCTTGTCGCTCTCGACCTCCACGAAGGCCACCGGCGCAGCGGCGGCGTTGAGCGCGTGCACGATCGCCCGCGAATCGCGGGTCGGAAACAGCCAGTCCGAGGTGAACGAGATCACGCAGAAGCGGGTCTTGGTGCCCCGGAAGGCGTTGGCGAGCACGCCGCCGTGGTCCTCCGCGAGGTCGAAATAGTCCATCGCGCGGGTCAGGTAGAGGTAGGCGTTGGCGTCGAACCGCTCGACGAAGCTCAGGCCCTGGTGGCGCAGGTAGCTCTCGATCTGGAAATCGGCGTTGAACGAGAAGGTCGGCGCCGTGCCGCCCTGGAAGCGGCGGCCGAACTTCCGGTGCAGGGCCGGCTCGGACAGGTAGGTGATGTGCGCGCCCATCCGGGCGACGCCCAAGCCCTTGGCCGGCCGCGTGCCCGCCTCAAGGTAGCGCCCGTCGGCCCAGGCGGGATCGGCCATGATCGCCTGCCGGCCGACCTCGTGGAAGGCGATGTTCTGCGCGGAATGGCGGGCGCCGGTGGCGATCGGCATCGCGGCGAAGACGCGCTCGGGATAGAGCGCCGCCCATTGCAGCACCTGCATCCCGCCCATCGAGCCGCCGATGCACAGGAACAGGTCCTGGATGCCGAGATGCTCCAGCAGCATCGCCTGGGCCCGGACCATGTCGCGGATCGTCACCAGCGGGAAGTTCAGCCCGTAGGGCCGTCCCGTGGCCGGATCGATCGAGGCCGGGCCAGTGGAGCCCATGCAGGAGCCGATGACGTTCGAGCAGACGACGAAGTAGCGGTCGGTGTCGATCGGCTTGCCGGGGCCGACCAGGGTCTCCCACCAGCCGGGCTTGCCGGTGACCGGATGGGTGTGGGCGAAGTACTGGTCGCCGGTGAGCGCGTGGCAGATCAGCACCGCGTTCGAGCGCGCGGCGTTGAGGGTGCCGGCGGTCTGGTAGGCGATCTGGAAGGGCGCGAGTTCGACGCCCGCATCGGTGAGCAGCGGCCTCTCCGTGGAGAAGCAGGCCACCGGGCTCTTCGGGTCGAGCGCCTGCGAGCGCTCGGACGCGCGCCGTGCCGGCTCGTCGATCGGGTCCGGCCTCAGGGCCGTGTCCGTTTGGGTATCCATGGCGGGTCTTGACGACCGTGTATCCGTTCGGATCCGGACCGGGAGAGCACGGTGCCGCCTGACGCGCCGCACTCGCCCGACGCGGCCAGCGTTGCGGAGGTAATGCGCGGGGGGCCGAGCGTCAACGCGCGCCCCCGCTCCGTCCGGCGCGGGCCGGGTCTAGCGGCCCGGACGATCCCGCGCGTCGGGGTCTGTCTCCGTGCCCGGGGACCGGCCGGGCGAGGGGGCTGCCCCGAAGAGACGCCGCCTCCCGTACCGCCAAGCGGCCTCGATCGCGTCGATCAGGAAGAAGAAAACGATATCCGCTACGATGCTCATCTCGAGGCTCCGCCTTTCGAGATGGACCTCTACGATCGGAGCACGGCGCCCGAGGTGCCGCGGAACACGGGCCCCGGCGCTCCTCCACGGCCGATCGGGCGCGATCCGGTGTCCGGCAGGTCACTCACGCGATCGGCGCGGCCATCACGGCGAGCCCCAGGGCGGGCAGGCCGAGCGCGAGGGCGGCCCGGACATCCAGCCGGTCCGCGCGGACGCCCGCCCGCCAGTGCCGGCTCGCCGCGCTCTCGATCAGGATGCCGGTGAGCACGAGACCGCAGCCGATCAGCGCCTGCATCGAAACCATGGAAACCCCGCCCAGCCAGCCGCGCCTCCGGGCGCGTGCCCGGCTGCCGCTGGGAAAGTCCGTCCGGCGACGGCTGGTTCCTCAGAGCATCGCAGCCGCGCAGGCCGCGAAGACGAGGGCGGCGCCGGCGGCCGTGATGCAGCCATTGGCCCAAGGAGCCGCCTCGACCCGGCGCAGGCGGCAATCCGCGGCGACCGACACGAGGATCCCGATCAGGAACAGGCTGCAGGGGATCAGGTCACCGGGCATCGTCGATCCATCCAGGGGTTGCGGGGCGGGGCGCGCCCGACGCGCCCCTGTTCTGCCGGTTCAACAGGCCGAAACGTGGCGAGTGCCCCGCGGCATTTGCGCGTCGCCGATTTGCCGCGGCGCGCCCGAACCGGCCCGACCGGTCGCAACCTGCCCGTCAGGGCTTGGCCGAAGCAGGCCGCGTGTCGAAATCCTCCGGCCCCAGATCCAGGAGGTCGTTCGGGGTCTCGGTCCGGTCATAGGCCTGACTCGCCGCGGCCTCGATCACAGCCTGATTGCGGGCGAACAGTTCCAGGGGCGCGAGGTCAGCGCCGCCGCCGAAGTGCTGACGCAGCACGGAGACCGGAACTTCCACCGCGATCACCCGCTGGCCGTTGGTCATGCCGAAGCGGATCAGGCTCTCGTCGGCGGGGAGGAGATGGGCGCCGCCATCCAGGTAACGTTCGAGGGGCATGAGATCGGTCCTTCGCATCGGGCGCCTGCCGGCGTAGCACCGGCATACAGCCATGACTCCGTGCGGGCGTACAAGACGCCCCGGCGCCGTCCGATCCCTCTCGAATGGGATGCATCCTGAATCGTCTTCGCGGTCGGGGACGCCCGGGATCGGCAGGGACGCGTATTGCCGGGGGAATGCGCGGCGCGGCGGCCCTGCAACGCGGCGGCGGCTTCGGCCCGCCCGGACCCGGCCGCCACCTCCTGAGGAGAGCCCGGGTTCACCGGCAAAGGAAATGCTGTAGACGGACGCGGAACCGACCGAACCCCGCGCATCCCGAGTCGCACTGCAATGTCCGCCCCCCGACCCGCCCGTCCGGAACCGCGCCCCGGCGTCCTGGCGATCGACACCTACGTACCCGGCAAGAGCAGTCGGCCCGGCGGCGGCACGGTCTACAAGCTGTCCTCCAACGAGACGCCCCTCGGCCCCAGCCCCGCGGCGCTGGCCGCGCTCCACGCGGCGACCGCCAAGCTCGAGACCTACCCGGACGGGCGCGCCACGGTGCTGCGCACCGCCATCGCCAGGCGCTACGGGCTCGATCCCGAGCGGATCGTCTGCGGCGCGGGCTCGGACGAGCTGCTCTCGCTGCTCGCCTACGCGTATGCCGGGCCGGGCACCGAGGGGATCTACTCGGAGCACGGATTCCTGGTCTACCGGATCGCCATCCTGGCCTCGGGGGGCGAGCCGGTGGTCGCGCCCGAGCGCGACCTCACCGTCGACGTCGACGCGATCCTGGCCCGGGTCACGGACCGGACCCGGATCGTCTACGTCACCAATCCCAACAACCCGACCGGCACCTACCTGCCCTTCGACGAGATCCGCCGCCTCCACGCCGGCCTGCCGGCGCACGTCCTGCTGGTGATCGACGGCGCCTATGCCGAGTACGTCCGGGCGAACGACTACTCGGCCGGGCTCGAGCTGGCGCTCGAGGCCGAGAACGTCGTGATGACCCGCACCTTCTCGAAGATCCACGGCCTCGCCGCCGTGCGGATCGGCTGGATGGTCGCGCCGTCGCACGTGGCGGACGCGGTCAACCGCATCCGGGGCCCGTTCAACGTCTCGGGGCCGGCGATCGCCGCGGGCTCGGCCGCTATCGCCGACGAGGCGCATATGGCGGCCGCCGCCGCCCACAACGCCGAGTGGCTGCCGAAGCTCACCGAAGGCGCCCGCGCGCTCGGCCTGGAGGTCACGCCGAGCGTCGCGAACTTCCTGCTGATCCACTTCCCCGACGCGCCGGGCCGCTCGGCGGCCGACGCGGACGCGTTCCTGACGGAGCGCGGCCTGATCACCCGCCGCGTCACCGCCTACGGTCTGCCCAACGCCCTGCGGGTGACGGTGGCGGGCGCCGAGGCCAACACGGCGTTCCTGGCGGCGCTCGGCGACTTCGTGCGGGGCACCCATGCCTGAGACGCCCAGGGCCGGGACGCCCGCCATCGACCGTCTCGCCATCGTCGGCCTCGGGCTGATCGGCTCCTCGATCGCCCGGGCGGCGCGGCGCTACGGCCTCGCCCGCACCATCGTGGCCGTCGACCGGGACGAGGCCGTGCGCGACCGGGTGCGCGAGCTCGGCATTGCCGACGTGGTCACGGGCGACCCGGCGGAGGGCGCGGCCGGCACCGACCTCGTCATCCTGTGCGTACCGGTCGGCGCCATCGGCGCGGCGGCGGCCGAGATGGCCCCGCATCTGAAACCCGGCGCGATCGTGTCGGATGTCGGCTCGGTGAAGGGCGCCGTCGTGGCGGCGATCCGGCCGCACCTGCCCGAGGGCGTCGCCCTGGTCCCCGGCCACCCGATCGCCGGGACCGAGTTCTCGGGGCCGGATGCCGGCTTCGCGACCCTGTTCCAGGGCCGCTGGTGCATCCTGACCCCGCCCGAGGGCACCGATCCGGCGGCGGTGGCCTGCGTGCGCACCCTGTGGGAGGGGATGGGCGCCAATGTCGAGGCGATGAGCGCCGAGCACCACGACCACGTGCTGGCCATCACCAGCCACCTGCCGCACCTGATCGCCTACAATATCGTCGGCACCGCCGCCGACCTCGAATCGGCGACGCAATCCGAGGTGATCAAGTTCTCGGCGAGCGGATTCCGCGATTTCACCCGCATCGCGGCGTCCGACCCGACCATGTGGCGGGACATCTTCCTCAACAACCGCGACGCTGTGCTGGAGATGCTCGGCCGGTTCAACGAGGATCTCTCGGCGCTCGCCAAGGCGGTGCGCTGGGGCGACGGCGACGCGCTCCACGCGATGTTCACCCGCACCCGCGCGATCCGGCGCAGCATCGTGGCGCAGGGCCAGGAGACCGCGGCCCCGGATTTCGGCCGCCCGCGGCCGCCGGAGGAATAGGGGAAGGCGGCGGACCGACCCGCACGCGGACTGGATCCCTCCGCCGTCTTTGCGAGCGCAGCGAAGCAATCCCGGGGACCTCTACGCCGGGCGATGTCGCGCTGCCCTGGGTCACGTCGCTACGCTCGTGATGACGGAGCAGGTGAGACAGCAGCGGCTTGCAACCTCACGCCGGCGGGCTTTTGACCAGGACCGGCTGCGGCGCCGTGCGCTCCGGGAACAGCTGCTTCAGCGCTTCGAGCTTCGGCGCGTCGTTGGCGGCGATGTACGGGTGGTCCGGGTGCAGCGCCATGAAGTCCTGGTGGTAGCCCTCCGCCGGGAAGAACGCGGCGCCGGACTCGATCCGGGTGGCGACCGGCCGCGCGTAGGCCTTGGCCGCGTCGAGCTGGGCGATGTAGGCCCGCGCGACCCGGGCCTGCTCGGCATCCTGCGGGAACAGGGCCGAGCGGTATTGCCGCCCGGCATCGGGTCCCTGGCGGTCCACCTGGGTCGGGTCGAGCGCCACCGAGAAGAAGATCCGCAACAGCTCGTCGTAGCGGATCGCGGCCGGATCGTAGGTGACCGCCACGGCCTCGGCATGACCGGTCCCGCCGCCGCTCACGCTCCGGTAATCGGCCTGCGCGCGCGTGCCGCCGGCATAGCCCGACACCGCGTTGCTCACCCCGCGCACGTGCTGGAACACGCCCTGCACGCCCCAGAAGCAGCCGCCGGCGAAGACGGCCACGTGCGACCCTGGCTGTTCGGCGGCAGGGGTGACGGCCTCCGGCAGGCGCCGGGGCGCCTCCTCGGCGAAAGCCGGCAGGCGCGGCAGCAGGAGTGCCGCGGCGAGGCCCAGCCCGAGAGCGGCTCCGAGAACCGGGCGGATCGTGTCGCGAAGAGCCATGGCCAACCTCCTGCCGGATGCTGACAGCGTGTTCGCCGTGGCGCCCGATCCGGTTACGCGGGCGCGAGGCCGCATTGCGGTGCCGCCCGCATGGGTCTAGGCACCCGGCAAACCATCGACTCGCGCGCCAGGACTCATCCCGTGACCATCGCCCCCGAGCCTAACTCCTTCCGCACCGGCCCCGACGAGCGCGGCCGCTTCGGCATCTTCGGCGGCCGCTTCGTCGCCGAGACGCTGATGCCGCTGATCCTCGAGCTGGAGGCGGCCTACGAGGCGGCCAAGACGGACCCGACCTTCCAGGCCGATATGGAGAGCTACGGCACCCACTATATCGGCCGGCCGAGCCCGCTGTACTACGCCGAGCGCATCACCGAGCACCTGCGCGCCAAGGCGCCAGCGGGGCAGGGCGCCAAGGTCTATTTCAAGCGCGAGGAGCTGAACCATACCGGCTCCCACAAGGTGAACAACGTGCTGGGCCAGATCCTGCTGGCCCGCCGCATGGGCAAGCCGCGGATCATCGCCGAGACCGGCGCCGGCCAGCACGGCGTCGCGACCGCGACCCTCTGCGCGCGCTTCGGCCTCAAATGCGTCGTCTACATGGGCGCGGTCGACGTCGCCCGGCAGGCGCCCAACGTCTTCCGCATGAAGATGCTCGGCGCCGAGGTGGTCCCGGTGGAATCCGGCACCAAGACCCTCAAGGACGCCATGAACGAGGCCCTGCGCGACTGGGTCACCAACGTCGCCGACACGTTCTACTGCATCGGCACGGTGGCGGGTCCGCACCCGTACCCGGCGATGGTCCGCGACTTCCAGTCGGTGATCGGCCGCGAGACCCGCGAGCAGATGATCGCCCAGGAGGGCCGGATCCCGGATTCGCTCGTCGCCTGCATCGGCGGCGGCTCCAACGCCATGGGGCTGTTCCACCCGTTCCTCGACGACCGCGAGGTCGAGATCTTCGGCGTCGAGGCCGCGGGCCACGGGGTGCAGTCGGGCCTGCACGCGGCCTCGCTCACCGGCGGCAAGCCGGGCGTGCTCCACGGCAACCGCACCTACCTGCTGATGGACGGGGACGGCCAGATCGCCGACGCCCACTCGATCTCGGCGGGCCTCGACTATCCGGGCATCGGCCCCGAGCACGCGTGGCTGCACGAGATGGGCCGGGTCACCTACCTGTCGGCGACCGATTCCGAGACGCTGGAGGCGTTCAAGCTCTGCTCGATGCTGGAGGGGATCATCCCCGCCCTGGAGCCGGCCCATGCGCTCTCCAAGGTGCTGGAACTCGCGCCCCAGCGCCCGGCCGAGCACCTGATGGTGATGAACATGTCGGGCCGGGGCGACAAGGACATCCCGCAGGTGGCCGAGATCTTCGGCACGAAGCTCTGAGCCCTCCGCTCCGGGGCGGCACCGTCGTCCCGGGTCGCCGCGGGTGAGCCCGGACCCGGAGCCGCTCTCGGAGCGGGATCCTGGCGCCGCGCCGGTTCCGGATCCCGCCGCGCGGCCCCGGGATGACGGCGGGGTCCGGCCCGTCCGGGCCCGGGCCGGAGATCGCCCGCGTCCGGACGGGGCGCGAGCCCGGCCTCACCGCACCGTCACCTGATCCTTGATCTTCTCGTAGACCGGCCGGCTGAGCACCCGCTTCGACAGCAATTGCTCCACCGACGTGTAGGGCCGCTTGGCGACGATCGCCCGGCCGATGGAACCGCCGCCGCGCAGGCGGTTGAGATCCGCCACCGAGGCGGTGTTCAAGTCGAGCACCGCCAGGGCCCGGGGGCCGGCGCTATCCTCCGCCCGCTCGACCTCCGCCTGACCGGCCGCCTGACCTGCCCCCTCCTGCCCCTGGGCCTGATCGTGCGCCTCCAGAGGCGCCGGCGGATCGGCGGGGAACGCCATCGCGTCGGACGGCATCTGCGTCGGCCCGGCGGGCGCCGGACTCTTGCCGGCCGGCGGCGGGGCGGGCTCGACCGAGGGGGCGGGGGCCGGCTCGGGCCGCGCGACCGGCGGCGCAGCTTCGGGGGCCGCCGGCGCCGACGGAGCGGAGGCGGGCGGAGACGCCGGTCCGGGCACGGGGCTCGGCAACAGGACCTGCACCACCGCCGCGAGCAGGCCGGCAATGATAAGAAGGACCGAAACTCTGAGGATTGCAGGACCGCTGAGCACGCACCACTCGACGAGGATTAAAACTATATGCATCTACAGTTAATGCTGTTCTTGCGCGTCGTCCAATCCACGCCCGAGATCCGGTGAGCAATCCCCAAGGGATGACCGGGCGGGCGCCGAGGCTGGGCGAGCGCGTGAGCGAGCGCCTGGGCGCCCTGCGCTACTTGCCGACCCTGTTCCGCGAGATCGCCGCCGCGAGCCCGCGCCTGCTGGCGGTGAGCCTGTCCTTACGTCTCGTGGCGGCCTGCCTGCCGGTCCTGACCCTGTACCTCGCCAAGCTGATCCTCGACGGGATCGTGGCCGAGCACGCCCGGCCCGCGCCGGAGGCGGGGCTGGCGGAGTGGCTCGCCGATCCCGGCCGGGCGCGGCTCGCCGGCCTCGTCGCCGCCGAGTTCGGCCTCGCCCTGGTCGCCGACCTCACCGGCCGGCTCACGAGCCTCGTCGAGACGCTGATCGGCGATCTCTACGCCAACGCGGCCTCCCTGCGGCTGATGGCGCATGCCGCCGCCCTCGACCTCGCGCAATTCGAGGACAGCGCCCAGCAGGACCGGCTGGAGCGGGCGCGCCGGCAGGTCAGCGGCCGCACCGGCCTCATCGGGACGGTGTTCGGCCAGTTGCAGGGGCTCCTGACCCTCGCGACCCTGGCGGTCGGCGTCGCGGCCTTCACGCCCTGGCTCGTGGTCCTGATCGCCGCCGCCCTGGTCCCGGCCATCCTCAACGAATGGCACTTCACCAAGGCCGGCTACCGCCTCGCCTGGATCCGCAGCCCGGAGCGGCGGCGGATCGACTACCTGCGCTACCTCGGTGCCAGCGTCGAGACCGCCAAGGAGGTCAAGCTGTTCGGCCTCTCGGGCTACGTGACCGGGCTCTACGCCACCGTGGCGCGCCGGCTGCTCGCCGAGAACCGCAGCCTCGCCACCGCCCGGGCCGGCTGGGGCTTCGCCTTCGCGAGCCTGGGCACGCTCGCCTATTACGCCGCCTACGCGGTGATCGTCTGGCGGACGGTGGCGGGATCCTTCTCGGTGGGCGATCTCGCCTTCCTGGCGGGCGCCTTCCAGCGCCTGCGCGGCGGCCTGGAGGGGCTGCTCCTCGGGCTGACGCAGATCACCGGCCAGGCGCAGTATCTCGACGATTTCTACTCCTTCTTCGCGATCCGGCCGCAGATCCGCGCGCCGGCGCGACCGGTTCCGGTGCCGAGCCCGCTCCGCACGGGGCTGGTCTTCGAGGCGGTCGGCTACCGCTATCCGGGTACGGAGACCTGGGCGCTGCGCGGCCTGTCCTTCGCGGTGCGGGCCGGGGAGACTGTGGCGCTGGTCGGCGGCAACGGCGCCGGCAAGACCACGATCGTCAAGCTGATGACCCGGCTCTACGACCCGCAGGAGGGCCGGGTGCTCCTCGACGGGGTGCCGCTCACCGCCTACGACCTCGACGACCTGCGGGCGCGGATCGGGGCGATCTTCCAGGACTTCGTCCGCTTCGACCTCACCGCGGGCGAGAACGTCGCAGTCGGCCGGATCGAGGCCGCCGGGGACGCGGCGCGCATCGCGGCCGCGGCCGCCCGGGGGCTCGCCGCGCCGGTGATCGAGCGCCTGCCCGAGGGCTACGCCCAGCCGCTCGGCAAGCGCTTCGCCGGCGGCCTCGACCTCTCCGGGGGCGAGTGGCAGAAGGTCGCGCTGTCCCGAGCCTACATGCGCGAGGCCGAGATCCTGATCCTCGACGAGCCGACCGCGGCCCTCGACGCCCGGGCCGAGCACGACGTGTTCGCGCGGTTCCGGGACTTGTCGGCCGGGCGGACGGCGGTGCTGATCTCGCACCGCTTCTCCACGGTGCGCATGGCCGACCGCATCCTGGTGCTGGAGGGCGGCCGGGTGCTGGAGGAGGGGAGCCACGCCGCCCTGATGGCGCGGGGCGGGCGCTACGCGGAGCTGTTCACCCTGCAGGCGGAGGGTTACCGGTAGGGCGGCTGCGGACGGGGTGTCCTCCCCCGCGTCATTCCGGGGCGCCGCAGGCGAGCCCGGAGCCGGAGGCGGGCAACCCGGAATCACTGTCGGTGCCGAGCTTTGGCACGTCGGCGGTTCTGGATCCCGGGCGCCGCTCCACGATGGAACGGGGCGCGCGCGGCCGGTGCATCCCGGAGGCGGAATGTCCGGCGCCGTCGCCCAAGCATTGCCCGATTCCCTGAGCCTGCTATCTGCGGCGGACCGAACCGAGGTTGTCCATGCGCCTGCGCCTCTCCCGAATGCTGACGGCCGGCCTTCTCGTCTCCGCCTGGAGCGCGCAGGCGGCCCCGCCCGCCGCGCCCGAACCGGAGGCCAAGGCGCCGGCGCCCGCGATCGTGCTGGCCAATCACCGCGCCGTCTACGACCTGTCGCTCGCCGAGGGCGGCGGCACCCGCTCGGTGGAGAGCGCCCGCGGGCGCATCGTCATCGACTTTCGGGGCGATGCCTGCCGCGGCTACACGATGCTGACCCGGCAGGTGACGGAACTCTCCTCCGGCGAGACCGGCACCCGCCTGTCCGACATGCGCAGCACCACCTTCGAGGGCGGGGAGGGCCGCGAGTTCCGGTTCAAGACGACGACGCTCACCAACAACCAGCCCGCCGCCCCCGTGGACGGCACCGCCTCCGAGCAGGGCAATGCCCTCACGGTGAAGCTGAAGGGCGGCCCGAAACCCTTCTCGGTCGACGGGCCGGTCCTGTTCCCGAGCGAGCATATGCGCCGCCTGATCGAGGCGGCGCGGGCCGGCCAGTCGACCCTCTCGGTCAAGGTCTACGACGGCTCGGACGACGGCAAGAAGATCTACGACACCTTCGCGGTGATCGGTCACACCGAGACCGGCCCGGCCGCGGCGTCCGGCTCGACCCGGGACAAGCCCCTGCGCGAGGGGCCGCTCGCCGCCATGCCCCACTGGCCGGTCCGCCTGAGCTACTACACGGAAGGCGCCGGGGAGCGGACGCCGATCTACACCCTCGGCTTCGACCTCTACGAGAACGGCGTCAGCGGCGCGCTCAAGCTCGATTACGGCGACTTCGCCATCCTGGGCGACATGACCGCCCTCGACATCGACACCAAGGCCGGGCGGTCCGACAAGGAGGCGGGCAAGGGCTGCACGCCCTGAGCGCCAGCCCCCCTGCCGGGTCTCGGATCGCGTCCGAGCGCCCGGACGAGGCCCGCCTCACGCCCACTCGTCGTCCGGCCGCGGCGACAGGCGCTGCCAGGCCGCCGCGATCCGCTCGGGCTTGATGCCGAGGCCGCTCGCGCAGGCGACGAGCACGTTCTCGTCGCCCATCACGTGGTCGAGGACGCCCACCAGGAAGGCCGGCTCCCGGGCGCTCTCGCGGAGCGTGTCGGGGCTGAGTCCGCTCGCCGCCAGGAAGGGCAGCAGGCGGTCCTCGTCCCCCGCGATCCACAAAAGAACGTCCAGGGCGAGCCGCTCGGCCGAATCATCCCCTTGAACAGGTTTGCCATTCATCAACATGTGAACGCTACAAAGGTGACGGAGGGGCTTCAGGGCCCGCTAATCATGATCGGCGCGCACCGGGACAACGGATCATGAAGAAAACGGTGCTGATCGTCGAGGACAACGAGTTGAACATGAAGCTGTTCAACGATCTCCTGGAGGCGAACGGCTACGCGACGCTCAAGACCGCCCACGGCATCGAGGCGATCGAGCTGGCGCGCGCCCATCATCCCGACCTGATCCTCATGGACATCCAGCTCCCCGAGGTCTCCGGCCTCGAGGTGACGAAATGGCTCAAGGAGGACGACGACCTCAAGAGCATTCCGGTGATCGCCATCACGGCCTTCGCCATGAAGGGCGACGAGGAGCGGATCCGCGAGGGCGGCTGCGAGGCCTACCTGTCGAAGCCGATCTCGGTCGCGAAGTTTTTGGCAACGGTTCGGGCCTATCTTGAACCGCGTTGACGCCGGCGAGGCGTGCCGTTGAACCGGTCCCCCGGCCGCGCCGGGCCGGGGGACCGGTTCAACCGTCCGTCCCGTCGTGTCCGTCCCGGCCCTCGCGGCCGCCCGGCGGCGCGCACCCATGGCCCACGGTGCCCGGTTCGGGCCGCTCTGCCGCGCCCTGACGAGGAAGCATGTCGGCCCGTGTCCTGATCGTCGACGATCTCTTCCCGAACGTCAGGCTTCTCGAGACGAAGCTCGGGCTGGAATATTTCGACACCCTCGCGGCCATGAACGGCCGGGACGCGATCGCGATCTGCGAGAAGGGCCTCTGCGACCTCGTCCTGCTCGACGTGATGATGCCCGGCATGGACGGGTTCGAAGTCTGCCGGCACCTCAAGAACAACCCGCTCACGGCCCATATCCCGGTGGTGATGGTCACGGCCCTCGACCAGCCCGCGGACCGCCTGCGCGGCCTCGATGCCGGGGCCGACGACTTCCTGACCAAGCCCGTGGACGACACGGCCCTGTTCTCCCGGGTGCGCAGCCTCGTGCGCCTCAAGGCGGTGACGGACGAGCTGCGCCAGCGCGCGCTCGCCTCGCGCGAGTTCGGGATCGGCGATCCCCTGGCGCTGGCCACCGCCGAGACCGGCCTCGACGCGAGGATCCTGCTGATCGAGGACCGCCCCGGATCGGCCGAGCGCCTCGCCGGGGCCCTGCGCCAGCACCATGTCGTCACGGTCGAGCCCGACCCGCAGGAGGCCCTGCACCTCGCCGCCGACGAGCCCTTCGACCTCGCCCTGGTGAGCCTCGACCTGGCGGGCTTCGACGGCCTGCGCCTGTGCAGCCAGCTCCGGTCCCTCGACCGGACGCGGGCGATGCCGCTGATCATGCTCGCCGAGGAATACGACCGCGCCCGGGTGGTCCGCGGCCTGGATTTCGGCGTGCACGACTTCCTGATGCGGCCGGTCGACCGCAACGAGCTGATGGCGCGGGTCCGCACCCAGGTGAAGCGCAAGCGCTTCACGGAGGCGCTCCGCGGGGCGATGCAGGCCTCGCTGAAGATGGCCGTGACCGACGCGCTCACCGGCCTGCACAACCGGCGCTACCTCGACAATCATCTCGGCACGCTGTTCGGCGACGAGGCCGCCCGCCGCTCGACGCTCGCCGCGCTGATCCTCGACATCGACCACTTCAAGGGCATCAACGACAGCTTCGGCCACGAGGCCGGCGACGAGGTGCTGCGCGGCTTCGCCGATCGGGTCCGGCAGCACACGCGGCCCATCGACATCGTGGCGCGCTACGGCGGCGAGGAGGTGGTGGTGATCCTGCCGGAGGCGGGACTCGTCGAGGCGCAGGGCATTGCCGAGCGCATCCGCGAGCGCGTCGAGGCGGTGCCGTTCTCGGTGCTGCGGGCCAGCCGGACGGTGTCGGTCACCGTCTCGATCGGCGTCGCGGTCCGCCGGAGCGAGGATCTCGACCCCGCCGACATGCTCCGGCGCGCCGACCTCGCCCTCTACCGGGCCAAGGCGGCCGGGCGGAACCGGGTCGAGTCGCAGGCGGCCTGAGGCCGCGATCCGCGGGCCGTCCCCGCGTCAAAACGCGCACATGCCGGCCAGGATGAAAGCCCCACGTTCGGCGTGCTATCCGACACGGCCGGCCCGCCGGGACCGGCGGAGCGCTTCAGGGAATCGGACAGGGCGGATGGAGATGCAGGTGCCGGCACGATCCGGTCGCGACGCGAGCGTGCTCAACCACCGTCGCCTGTGCAAGATCGCCTCCTCGCCGCACGCCTATGTCCGCGGCAGCACGGCGCGGTTCTACGAACTGATCGCCGGGATGCCGGCCGGCGCCCTGCCCGAAGGGCCGCCGGTCTGGATCTGCGGCGACGCCCATCTCGGCAACCTCGGCGCGGTTGCCGCCCCGGACGGCCGGATCGACATCCAGATCCGCGACCTCGACCAGACCGTGGTGGCGAACCCGGCCTTCGACCTCGTCCGGCTCGCGCTCTCCCTGGTCACCGCGGCGCTCAACGCGACGCTGCCCGGCATCGTCACCGCCCGGATGATGGACGCCATGGCCGACGGCTATGCCGACGGGATCGCCGATCCCGAGGGCGCCGAGCGGGACCTCGACCCGTCCGAGATCGTCGTCACGACCAAGCGCCGGGCGCTCGGCCGGCGCTGGCGCCATCTCTCGCGCGAGCGACTGAAGGGCAAGGCCGCCCGGCTGCCGCGGGGCAGCCGGTTCTTCGACCTCGACGCCGAGGAGCTGGATGCCGTCGCGGCGCTGATCCGCGACCCGGAGGTCCGCCGCCTCGTCCTGGCGCTGGGCGGCGCCGCGACCGATGCCGAGATCCGGCTGCTCGACGCCGCCTACTGGATCAAGGGCTGCAGCTCCCTCGGACGGCTGCGCTACGCCGGCCTCGTGGAGGTTCTGGGCGGGGACCGTCCGCAGCTCGCCCTCCTCGACGTCAAGGAGGCGGTGCCCCACCTCGCGCCGGCCGCCGCCGGGATCGCCGTGCCGGACGACCATGCCGAGCGGGTGGTCGCCGGCGCCCGGGCGCTGTCGCCCAATCTCGGCGACCGGATGGTCGCCGGTCATATCCGCGGCACGCCCGTCACGGTCCGGGAACTGATGCCGCAGGATCTCAAGATCGATGCCGAGCAATTCTCCCGCGGCGAGGCGGTGCGGGTCTCCCGCCACCTCGCCGCCATCCTGGGACGGGCCCATGGCCGCCAGATGGGCGAGGCCGACCGCCGGACCTGGATCGACGCCGTGCGGACGCCCGGACCGGGCCCCGACGCCCCCGGCTGGCTCTGGTCCGCGGTCACCGACCTGATGGGCGCGCACCAGCGCGGCTACCTGGAGCATTGCCACCGGATCGCCCGGGAGGAGCGGGAAGCCGCCTGAGGCAGGCTCAGCCGCTCCGGAAGCGGGGCGCTTCCGCCACGACGCCGGTTGACACCACCCCCGCCATCGCCAACACCTCGCGCCCGCCGCCCCCGCGCGGCGGATTCCGGGAAGACCTGAGATACGATGGCGGTGACGCGCACCTACCTCGACTTCGAGAAGCCGGTCGCCGAGCTGGAGGCCAAGCTCGAGGAACTGCGCGCCGTGAGCGCGCGCGACGGCGCGGTCTCCATCGCCGAGGAGGTCGGCCGGCTCGAGGCCAAGGCCGGACAGGCGCTCGCCGAGATCTACGCGAATCTCACCCCCTGGCAGAAGACCCAGGTGGCGCGCCACCCGCAGCGGCCGCATTTCGTGGATTATTGCGGCGGGCTCATCACCGAGTTCACGCCGCTGGCCGGGGACCGCAGCTTCGGCGAGGACGAGGCGATCCTGGGCGGGTTCGGCCGGTTCCGCGGACGCCCGGTCCTGGTGCTCGGCCAGGAGAAGGGCGCCACCACCGAGGCGCGGCTGCGCCACAATTTCGGGATGGCCCGGCCCGAGGGCTACCGCAAGGCGGTCCGCCTCATGGAGACCGCCGACCGGTTCGGCCTGCCGGTTCTCGCCTTCGTGGACACCGCCGGCGCCTATCCGGGCATCGAGGCGGAGGAGCGCGGCCAGGCCGAGGCCATCGCCCGCTCGACCGAGGCCTGCCTCGCGCTGGGCGTGCCCAACGTCGCCGTGGTGATCGGGGAGGGCGGCTCGGGCGGCGCCATCGCGCTCGCCACCGCCAACCGGGTGCTCATGCTGGAGCACGCGATCTACGGGGTGATCTCGCCGGAGGGCGCCGCCTCGATCCTGTGGCGCGACCAGGGCCGCGCCTCCGACGCCGCCACCGCCATGAAGATCACCGCCCAGGACCTGCTGCGACTCGGCGTCATCGACGGGATCATTCCGGAGGCCACCGGCGGGGCGCACCGCGACCGCGAGGCGGCGATCCGGGCCGCGGGCGACGCGGTCGCCGACGCCCTCGCCCAGTTCGACGGCCTCTCCCCCGTCGAGGTCCGCGACCGGCGCGCGGAGAAGTTCCTGGCGATCGGCCGGACCCTGTGAGCGAGCCCGGGGCGACGGGCGGCCTGTTCGGCGCGATCGGGCGGCTGCTGGGGCGGCGCGACGCACGGGAGCCGGGCCGGCACAACCACGTCTCCCTCGGCTGCAATTGCCAGATGGCGCACGTGCTCAAGACCCTGGACCTGCGCCATTGGTCGGGCCCGCTGGACTGGATCTTCTCCATGCCCGGCATGGCCCGGGACTGCCTCGCCGACGATTTCGCCGCGCTCATCGACCGGAGCCAGCTGGAGAGCATCCCGGAGGCCGAGCGGCGCGGCCCCGACATCTGGCGCGGGCGCCACCGCCTCTACCGGGAGCGGCACGGGCTCGAATGCGTGTTCAACCACCACGACCCGGCGACGAACGAGGCGGATTACGCCTTCCTGACCGAGGGGGTGCGCCGGATCCGCACGGCCCTCGACACGAAGGGCACCGACAACCGGCTGTGGATGATGACCCATCTCCACACGCCCCGGAACGTGGTCGAGGCGATCGACGACCTGCTCGGGCAGCGCGCCAGCCGCAACCACCTGACCTTCGTGCAGCTGGAGACCGGGCATCCGCGCATGGCGGTGGTCGAGGCGGTCGACCTCCGGCCCACCCTGCGCTGGCTGACCGTGCACACGCCCTCCGAGCCGGTCGGCCTGCGGCTGGCCGACCCGGCCGACGACGCCGCGCTGGTGGCGATCATCCGCACCGAGGCGGCGCGGCGGCCGGTCCTGTTCGGCTGAGCGGGCGGGCCCGGAAGGCCTCGTCGAGCCTCGGCCGCGGCGAGCTGTGGATAGGGTGCATCCGCGGGCTTTCCACACCAGAGAACAATCCAGTGTTGCAGCCGGGTCCTTGCGGTAAGGAAGGCGCAAGCTTAACGAGCCTATTGGGTTGGGGAGTGGCACCCGACGCGGCCAGCAAGGCCCGCGGGCGCGCGTAAGACGATCGAGGTTCCCCATGACGGCGCGTCTCGCGACCGCGCGACTGCTGGCGGCAGCGTCCCTGCTGGCCCTGTCGCTCGCCGCCTGCCAGGACGGTTCCGGGATCAACGGGCCGAGCGCGCGCAGCCTCGCGCCGATCGCCCCCCAGACCGTCGCGTTGATGCAGTCCAAGGGGATGCAGCCCTCCGACCCGATCCTGATCCGCACCTTCAAGAAGGAAGCGGAGATGGAGATCTGGAAGCGGGGGAACGACGGCCGCTACGCCCTGCTGAAGACCTACCCGATCTGCCGCTGGTCCGGCCAGCTCGGGCCGAAGACCCGCGAGGGGGACCGGCAGGCGCCCGAGGGCTTCTACACGATCACCCCGGGCCTGATGAACCCGAACTCCGCGTACTACCTGTCGTTCGACACGGGCTTCCCGAACGCCGTCGACCGGGCCAACGGGCGCACCGGCAAGTACCTGATGGTGCACGGCACCTGCTCGTCGGCGGGTTGCTTCGCGATGACCGACGCCACCATCGCGGAGATCTACGCCGTCGCCCGCGACGCGTTCATCGGCGGCCAGCGCAGCTTCCAGTTCCAGTCCTACCCGTTCCGGATGACGGCCGAGAACATGGCCAAGTTCCGCAACGACCCGAACATCGCCTTCTGGCAGAACCTCAAGGAGGGGTCGGACTATTTCGAGGCCCTGCGCGAGGAGCCGAAGGTCGGCCAGTGCGGGACCAAGTACGTGTTCGGCGGGGCCGACGCGGCGGCGGGCTCGTGCAAGCCGCGGGTCGATCCGCTGGTGGCGGAGAAGAGCGAGCGCGACACGCGCGCGGTCGCCGAACTCGTCGCCAAGGGCACGCCGGCGGTGCGGGTCGTCTACCAGGATGGCGGCCAGAACCCGGTCTTCCGCCCGCAGAATGCCAGCGCCTTCGCGAGCCTCGGCGGCACCGAGACGGTTCTGCCCTACGATGCCAAGGAATACGGCCGGCACAATCTCGGCGACGTGAGCCGGCCCGAGACCCTGGCGGCGGGTCCGCAGGAGATCGAGGTCACGCCGAAGGGGCAGCCGGTGATGATGGCCGGCGCCGAGCCGGCGGCGCCGCTGAAGGCCGCGAAGGCCGGCGGCAAGGGGCATGGGCGGGAGCCCGCCAAGCCGGCGCCCGCGACGCTCATGGCGAACCGCGCCGATCCGGTCCCGCAGGTCGAGACCACGGCGGCCCTGCCCGACAAGCCCGCCCGGATCGCGGTCGCGGACGCGGACGGCGATCCGAGCAGCTACCAGAAGCTGTTCGGCCAGCTCTTCGCCAAGGACAAGCCGGCCCCGGCAGCGCCCCCGACCCCGGCGGTCGACGCCGCGGTCGTGCCCGAGCCGGTGAAGCTCGCCCACGCCGCCGAGACGGTCGCCCCGAAGGCCGCCAAGACCCATGCGGTGAAGACCGCCAAGGTCGACAGCAAGGGCGACGCGAAGGCGGAGGCGAAGCCCGCCCTCCGGAAGGGCGAGCCCGAGGGCCGGAAGCCCTGACGGCTCAGACCAGCGGCCGGTCGCGGTTCATCAGCCACAGGGCGTGGACCGTGCCGGGCAGCCAGCCGAGGATCCAGAGCAGGATGTTCAGCAGGAATTGCAGGCCGAAGCCGGTGGTCACGAGAACCGCGATCGGCGGGAAGAAGATCGCGAGCAGGATGCGGACGAGGCTGGACACGGGCACTCCGAGCGTGAGGTAGGCACGTCCCCGCTCCAACGAAACACGTTTTTATCCGTTCCCGACAAGGCTGAGCCCGGGCCGTCGTTCCGGGGCCGCGGCGCCCGGACGCGCCGGTCCATTCGGGCGCGCCCGAATGGACCGGCAGCCCCTCAGTTCTTCGCCGGCGGCGTGGTCGCGGAGGGGACGTTGGCCGCCTGCTTCTCCGGGTGCTTCACCTGGCTGTAGGCGACGTTGGCGAAGGTGCCGATCACCGCGGGCCAGCTCGGCTTGCCGTATTGCGGGTCGTCGCGGCCGACCTTGCAGAAGGCCGTGGTCAGGCCGTTGACGATGTCGTCGTCGGTGACGCCGGTCGGCTCGGCCTTCACCTGCTGCACCAGCCGGACGAGCGTCGGCACGAAATCCTGCTGCTTCAGCCCGGTCAGGCTCGCCTGGATGCCGATCCTGTCGAAGGCGGCCTTGAGCTTGTCCTGCTCGATCTCCGCGCAGGGCGCGGTGCCGGCCAGCATGGTCTTGGTGGCGGCGCGCGCCTCCGAGGCCTTGTCGCCGGTCACCGGCGGCGCCTTGTTGCCCCAGGAATTGCGGATGTAGTCGGTGACGTTCTTCACCTCGACATCGGTCATCTGCTGACCGATCGCCACCATCGGGGCGAGCCCGCTCTGGGCGGCGAGCCCCCCGTAGATCACCCGCAGCACCGTCTCGGGCCCCTCCGACATCACCGAGGTGTTGCCGGCGAGCGCCGGAACCGCGCCCTCGATGCCCTTGCCGTCGGGCTGGTGGCAGGAGGAGCAGTAGGTCAGGTAGGTCGAGGCGCCGGGCGCGCCGGCCGCGTCGAAGACCGCGAGGTCCTTGGGCTTGTAGGTCTGCTTGGCCGGCACGGTGCGGAGATACGCGACCATGGCCTTCAGGTCCTCCTCCTTCACCTTGGAGAGGGATTCCATGATGGTCTGGCGCATCGGCCCGGCGGCGACGCCCGGCCGGTCGCCCGGCGCGGTGCCGGTCTTCAGGTAGGTCACCACCTGCTCGTCGGTCCAGGCGCCGATGCCCTGGTGGCCGTCCGGGGTGATGTTGGGGGCGTACCAGCCGTCGATCACGCCGCCGCCGAACCGGCCCGCGAAGCTCGAATTGCCGACGAGCTTGTTCTCGTTGTGGCACATGGCGCAATGGCCGAGCCCCTCCACGAGGTAGGCGCCGCGATTCACCTCGGCGCTGGCCGTCGGGTCGGGCTTGAAGCGCTCGTCGGTGAAGAAGGCCGTCCGCCACGTCACCAGCGCGGTGCGGACGCTGAACGGGAACGGGATCTGGCTCTCCTGCCGCTTCTCGCTCACCGCCGGGACCGATCGCAGGTAGGCCCAGATCGCCTGGGTGTCGTCGTCGGTGACCTTGGTGAACCAGCCGAACGGGAAGGCCGGGTAGAGGTAGCCGACATTCTTGCTGTAGCCGTGCCGGAACGCCTTATCGAAGTCGTCGTAGCTCCAGTTGCCGAGCCCGGTCTCCTTGTCGGGGGTGAGGTTGGGGGTCATGATCACGCCGAAGGGCATGTTCAGCGCGTAGTTGCCGGCGAGGTACTTGCCGCCCGGCGCCGTGTGGCAGGCCGCGCAATCGCCCATCGTGACGAGGTACTTGCCGCGCTCGATCTGGTCGGCCGACCCGTCCTGCCCGTGCGCCGGAACGGTCAGGAGGAGGCCCGCCAGGAACGGGGCCGAGGCCCAGCCGGATGCGGGGGAATTCGTGCGCTGCCTCGTGCGCTGCATGATCACGTCTCCCCAGCGAACATTATAGTCATTAGAAAGTAGTGACGCGCGTGAACGCATCCGTTCGCGGCGTTGTTCCTGTTGTCGGAGACCTGCGGCGATGCGCCATGGCGGTGCGGATCCGCAGGCCGAGATCGACGAGATGGGCGACGAGCCCGGCGAGCATCCAGGCGGCGATCACGCTCCAGGGGGAACCGGCCAGGGCGGCGCGCAGGGCCAGCATCAGGGCCGCCCCGGAGGCGAGGGTGGCGAGCAGCGCCGGCCGGGACAGGCCCGCGAACGGCGCCGTGCGCCGGCTCAGCCAGAGCAGCAGCAGCGCCTCCAGGGCGACCAGCAGCAGGATGCCGTCGACGATCCGTCCCGAGGCGAACAGGCCCTCCATCACGCGGCCTCCCCGAAGGGTGCGTTGAGACGGACGATCCGCAGGTTCAGGCAGGCGGCGACGCTGACCCAGGCGAGGTAGGGCAGGTTCATCAGCCCCGCTGCACCCGAGACCCGGCCGGTGACCAGCACCAGCACGAGGATCGACAGCCACAGGGCCGCCACCTCGGCCAGCGCCCAGTCCGGCCGGCGGAACCGGAAGAACAGCACGCTCCAGGCGATGTTGAGCACGCCGTTCGCCACGAAGGCGGCGAGCAGCACGCCCCGGGCGACGGGGTCGGCATCGCCGGTCCAGGCGAGCACCCCGGAGGTGGCGGTGAGCGCGAAGATCACGGTCCAGACCGGCCCGAACGCCCAGTCCGGCGGCTTCCAGGCCGGCACGCGCAGGCCCCGGTACCAGCCGTCCGTGGTGGTCGCGAAGGCGCCGGCCACCGCCACCAGCACGGCAGCCACGGCCGCGACCGCGGGGGGCCCCCAGCCGGCGCCGGCCAGGACGCTCACGGCGAGACCCAGCGGAACAGGTGGGCGAGGTCCTTGAAGAAGATCCGCGCGTGGGCGGCGGGCTTCGCCCGGACCAGCTCCTTGTTCATGTAGCTGTCCCAGGTGAGCTGCTGGACATCCTTGTCCCGGCAGATCGAGACGAAGCGCTCCCGCAACCCGTCGCTGCGGTACCAGACCCACTGCATCATCCCGAGGATCCAGAACACGCGGCCGTGCAGCTTCATGAACTGCTTCCGCGCGCCCGCGAGCGCGCGCGCGTCCCCGGTCCGCAGGAAGGCGGCGGCGGCCTCGGCCGACAGCCGGCCGCCGAGCATCGCGTAGTAGATCCCCTCGCCGGAGGCCGGCGCGACCACGCCCGCGGCGTCGCCCGCGAGCAGCACGTCCCGGCCGTTGTCCCACCGCTTCAAGGGCTTGAGCGGCAGCGGCGCCCCCTCGCGGCGGACGGTCTCGGCGTGGTCGAGGCCGGTGGCGGCGCGCAGCGCCCGGATCGAGGAGCGCAGCGAGAAGCCCTTCCGGGCGCTGCCGGTGCCGATGCTCAGCGTGTCCCCGTGGGGGAAGATCCAGCTGTAGAAATCCGGCGAGTGGCGGCCCTGGTAGTAGACGTCGCAGCGCGTCGCCTCGACCGAAGCGGCCCCGGGGCTGCCGGCCTCCGGCACCCGCAGGATCTCGTGGTAGGCGAAGACCTGCCGCATCTTGGCGTGGCCCGGCACCTCCGCGCGGCCGACCGGCGAGCAGGCGCCGTCGGCGCCGACAACGAGGCGCGCCCGGACGGCGTGGCGGGCGAGGCCGGCCCCCGCGCCGGTCGTGAAGTGGACCAGCGGCGGCCCGTCGTCGGGCCGGGTGATCCGGTCGTAGGCCGCCGCGCGCAACTCGGCGCCGGCCTCCTCCGCGCGGGCGCGCAGCCAGGGATCGAAATGCTCGCGGTCGACCATGCCGACGAAGCCCTCGCCCACCGGCATGTCGACGGCCTTGCCGCTCGGCGCCACCATCCGGGCGGACCGGATCTTCGCGACCAGGAGCGCATCGGGGATCGCGAAGTCGCGGATCAGCCGCGGCGGGATCGCGCCGCCGCAGGGCTTGATCCGGCCGGGCTTGTCGAGGAGCAGCACCGCGTGGCCGGCCCGGGCCAGGTCGGTCGCCGCCGTGGCGCCGGCCGGCCCGCCGCCGACCACGACGACGTCGTAGCTGTCGCGGCCGGAGCCGCCATCGTCCAACCGGGCCATGGCCTCACCTCGCGCTGAAGGCAGGTTCGAGCGGCACCGTATCGGGTGCCGGAGCGGGTTCGAGCCGCGCCGCCAGGACGACCGCGACGAGGAACAGCAGCCCTTCCGCGGCGAAGACCGTCGCGTAGGCCTGGACGGGTTCGGCGGTGACGAGCCGGACGGCGTCGACCGCCGCGGCCCCGAGGAAGCCGCCGGCGCCGAAGGCGACGCCCTGCGCGGCGCCCCAGACGCCCATCCGGGTGCCGCGCTCCCGCGCGTCGCCGCGGCCGGCGAGCGCCATCATCGAGCCGATGGCGGCGACCGCGTAGGCGCCGTTGGCGACGCCGAGCGCGAACACCGTCGCGCGCAGGGGGACGTCCGCGCCCGACGCCGCGCCGCTCGCCAGGGCGAACAGGGCGGCGGCCGAGCCGGCGCAGCCGATCCCGATCCAGAGCCGCAGGGAGGCGAGGGCGGTGCCGCGGGCGGCGAGCGTCACCGCCGCCACCAGCAGCATGCCGGCGAGCACGCCGCCGTGCTGGAGACCGGCGAGCTTGGTGGTGGCGCCGGGCGTCATCGCGAAGACGAGGCCGGCATAGGGCTCCAGGATCAGCTCCTGGGCGCTGTAGGCCAGCATCGAGACGAAGACGAAGATCGTGAAGGTCCGGGCCACGGGGTCGGCCAGCACCTGGCCCAGCACGGCGAGGAACGGCCGGCGCGCCTCCGCGGCCTCGGGGGCCCGGACCGGCAGGCGGCGCTCGATGCCGGCGACCGCGAGCGCCGCCACGCCGAAGGCGACGAGCGAGACCGTGCCCGAGACCGCGACGAGCCGCAGGCCGGAGAACGGATCCAGGAAATGCCCGGCGAGCGGCGCCGTGACGGCGAAGCCGACGATCATCATCACCCAGACGATGGTGGCGGCCGCGCCCCGCCGGGACGGCGCGACGCCCCCCGACAGGAGGACGAGGAGCGAGGTCCCGGCCGCGCCCACGCCCATCCCGACGCACAGGAAGGAGAGGGCGGCCAGCGCCAGCCCCAGGGCGAGGTTCTCGGCCGCCAGCGCGGTGCCGCAGGCGGCGCCGAACCCGCCGAGGCAGAGGGCTGCCATGCCGCCGACGATCCAGGGGGTGCGCCGGCCGCTGCGGTCGGACCCGTAGCCCCAGCGCGGGCGCAGGACCTGCACGGCGTAGTGCAGGGCGACCAGCAGGCCCGGCACGACGGCGGGGAGCGCCAGCTCCACCACCATCACCCGGTTGAGGGTGGCGGTCATCAGCACGACGACGCTGCCGAGCGCGGTCTGGACGAGGCCGAGGCGGACGATCTGGGGCCAGCCGAGGCCTGCGTTCGGGTCCGTTGCCATCACGCCCCTCCCACCAGCGGGCGCAGCGCGAAGGCCGCGACCAGCATGCCGAGGACGTAGAGGGTGGTGCCGGTGCCGTTGTACCAGATCGCCCGCTCCCGGGGATTCTCGAGGAACCGGGCCATCAGGGCGGCTTGGCCGGCGAGCAGCGCCGCGACGAGGCCGGCATGCCAGTACCGCTCCCAGCCGACGAGGAGCGCGATCACCGCCACCTGCGGCAGGGCCATGACCAGGCAGGCGAAGCGCGCGGCGCGCTCCGAGCCCATCTGCACCGGCAGGGACAGCAGGCCCATGCGCCGGTCGCCCTCCACCGACTTGAAATCGTTGAGCGTCATGATGCCGTGGGCGCCGGCGGCGTAGAGCAGCGCCACCAGGAGCACCCGCCGGTCGGGCAGGGCGGCGGCCATGACGGCGGCGCCGGTGAACCAGGGCAGCCCCTCGTAGCAGAGCGCCACCGCGGCGTTGCCCCACCAGCCGTTCCGCTTCAGCCGCACCGGCGGGGCCGAGTAGATCCAGGCGAGCACCAGCCCGAACAGGGCGGCTCCGAGGATCCACGGTCCGAGGGCAGCGGCCACCACCAGCGACAGCAGCGTCCAGCCGAGCGCGAGGTAGAGGCCCCAGCGGCCCGGGATGCGCCCGGAGGGAATCGGCCGGTCCGGCTCGTTGATCGCGTCGACGTGGCGGTCGAACCAGTCGTTGGCGGCTTGGCTGGTGGCGCAGACCAGAGGGCCGGCCAGCAGCACCCCGGCGGCGATCACCGGCCATTGGCCGCTCGCCGGCTGGCCCGAGGAGATCACCCCGCAGGCGAAGGCCCACATCGGCGCGAACCATGTCAGCGGCTTCAGCAGCTCGATGACGGCGCTCGGGGCGGGCGTGGCGGTCATGGCAGGAGGCTACCGAGCTCCGGCCGAGTGTCAAGACAGATTTACACCGGGCGATAGAATGTGCGCGGCGCTTGTCGGACGAATACAACGGCAGGACGAAAATACATTATCCGGCTCCTGGGACAACTATACCGGTTCGCGCCTCCGCGGCGGACGGATCCGGCACGACGGCGGCGGCGGCGCTGCGTCCCATCCGCCCTGATGCGCGGCCGGATGCAGGGGGAGCCGGCGCGGCGCAGCCTGACGCACGCACCCGGACGAAGCAGGCCGCCGGGACATCCCCTGCCCGTCATCCCAGGGGGCACGCAGCGGAGCCCGGGGTCCAGGATCGCCGAAGCGCCGCACCGCCTGCGGCACCGGATGGCGAGCGCGCCTTGCGGGTTCTGGAGGGAGCGTCTGGATCAGGGATGGCGCGGCTCGGCGCGGCGCCGAATCGTCGAACGGGCGCAGCGCCTTAACCCGTGGGCAGGACAGGACAGGGCAGCCGCCTGCCCGGTCCCGATCGCCCTGCCTCAGACGTCCTCGACCGGATCGTCCAGATCGCCGACGCCGTAGCGGCGCATCTTGACGTAGAGGCCCTGCCGGCTGAGGCCGAGCATCTCGGCCGCCGAGGCCCGGTTGTCCCGGGTAACCCGCAGGGCCGCCTCGATGCAGAGCTTCTCGATCAGGTCCGTCGTCTCGCGCACCAGGGTCTTCATCGAAACCCGGCCCACCAGCTCGGTCATCTGCTCCACCGAGCGCGGCACCTCCCGCCCGACACCCGGGCGCCCCTCGGGGATCCGCCGCGGGGCCGGCCGGATGGCGAAGCCGAGACAGGGGCGGGGGCCGGCCACCGAGACCGCTGCGACCTCCACATCCTCCACGCCGCCATAGGCGCCGCGGATGACGGTGGCGAACCGGCGCACGGCGCCGTGGTCCACGAGCGTCGCGAACAGCGCCTGCGCCTCCGTCTCGTCGCGGCCGAGCCACTGGTCGAGGGTACGGCCACGGGCCTGCCCGGCGGTGGCGAGCTGCGCCAGTTCCAGGAAGGCGGCATTGGCCATGAGGACGCGCCGCGACGTGTCGGTGACCACGAATCCCTCCGGCATCGCCTCCAGCACGGCGGTGGTGGGGGCCTCCTGATCGGGCCCGGCCATTGCGGCCGCGGGGTCGGCGACCAGCTGCATCAGGACGCTCGCGCCGCCCTCGCCCCGGAACAGCGAGGCCGAGACCGTGACCTCTCCCCGCCCATGGGGCAGGGTCGCCCGGATCTCCGCGGCCTGCCCGGTCGCCCGCAGGGCAGCGAACTGCGCCTCCAGGGCCCGGACGCTGCCGGCATCGAACAGGTCGACGGCGTCCTGACCGGTGATCCGCTTGGCGGGCCGCCCGAGCAGCCGCGCCGCGGCGGGATTGACCTCGGCCACCCGGCGCGTCCCGGCATCGACCACCAGCACCGGCTCGCCGGAGATCTGGAACAGCAGCCGATACCGGGTCTCGGCGGCGCGCAGCCGCTCGTAATCCCGTTCCAGGGCCTGCTGGGTCTCCAGCAGGCGGCGCTGGAGGGCCGCCACGGCCCGCATGTCGCGGCCGAGCACGAGGATCGGGCCATCCTCCGACGGGCGGATCGAGGCGTACCGGATCGGCAGGTCGGCGCCGTCGGGCGAGGGGTGGTTCACCTGGCGCCATCGGGTGACTCCCTCGGCCCGGGCGTCGCGCAGGAGGGCGTCGATCTTCGGGCGGCTCTCCACCGTCACGGTGTCGATCCAGCGGCGGCCCAGCCAGCCCGCCACGGTCTCCGCCTCGAGTTCGGCGCCGACCACGGCGTCCCGAATCACACCGTCGGCATCGATGACGAGCGACAGATCCGCGGACGCCGCGACGATGCGTCCGACCGCCTCGCCCTGGAGGAGGCCGGCCACCTGCTGCAGGGCCGCGGGCGGCTGCTGCGGGGAGGGGCGAGGCTGAGGCGTCACGGTCACCGCAATGTGATAATCGGGTTAGGCCCCTTTCAGCAGGCCAATGCCTGTCTGTCCAGCAAAGCTTCCGCCGCGGCGGGCGCCAGGCACGCATCCGACGCGCAGGCATCGGCACCGACGATCCCTGCCTCGCCGCCGTGGCGGGCGAAAAAGGGACCGCCAACCAGCACGCGAATCTCCCGGTTGCGGGAGTGGCGGCGCACCTCCGTCACCGTCGTCGCCAGGGTGGGCAGCAGGACATCGCAGGAGAGCGACAGGCCGACCACGTCGAACCAGTCGATGCGGAGCAGGTCCAGGGGATCGACCCCCGGCCCCGGCACCGCCGTGGTCACGTCCCAGCCGGTCTCCCGGAAGAAGCTCGCGACGAGCGACAGGCCGAACACATGGGTCTCGCCGGGGCAAGGCAGCAGCAGCACGCTGCGCCCGTTGGCCGGAACCGATTCGTTCTCCAGCTCGGCGCAGAGGCGGCGGCTGATGGCGTGGAGGCGCCCGAGCGCCTCCGTCACCGCCAGGAAGTCGCAGGCATCCTCCTCCCAGAGCGCGCCGAGATGCCGGGCGGCCGGGGCGAGCAGGTCGAGGAGCAGGCGCGCCAGGGGCAGGCCGCCGTCGCGCAACGCCTCCACCCGGGCGTCGAGATCGACCGGACCGGCCGTCAGGAGCAGGGTGCTGAAATCGGCGATTTCCTGCGGACTCGGCGCACGGTCCGCCTGGACGCGGCGCCCGGCGGGCCGGTGGGCGAGCATCAGGCGGGGCAGGATCTCCGCCTCGACCACCCGGGCGAGCGTATCCGGAGCAGGCCGCCTGGGTTCGGACCAGCCGAGGGGAGCGTCGCGGAACACAGCCAGACCATCGCTCACCGGGCTGCAGCCGGCCGCCGGCGCATCGTAATCCAGGCGGTGACCGAAATGCCTCCAGTTTCCCATCGGCCCCCCTCCCTGAGACGACCCCGGCCCGGAGGGACCGGCAGCACCGTGCGTGCATTCGGTGAAGCGTTGCTCGCCTGCCTATTCTTCGTGTCCGTCAGTTCCTGGGGCTGACAAGCCAAACTGCGGCAATCTCTGCCGTAGAGCCCGACGATACGCTTCCTGGCGATCTTGGCAATGATCTTATTGAAAGAAAAAATGTCTCGCGCGCTGTCATGCCCCAAAACCGTCAACTACACTTGACACTTCCGGGATCTCCGCCCTAGCCTCTGTCAACGACGGGGCCACCGGCGGCGCCGAGCACGAGGGAGCGGATGCATGGGCCCCGAGGGCCGACCGGCTCAACCGCTCTACACGTTCGCCGAACGGCGCCGGCGTGATTCCTCACCCTGGACCCTGGTCCAAGGGGTGCTGGCACCGGTGCAGTTCGCGATTTTCCTGATCAGTCTTGGCCTGGTGCTCCGCGCTCTGGTCACCGGCGAAGGTCAATGCGCGGCCGAGATCTCGGTCGTCGTGAAGACCTTGGCGCTCTACGCGATCATGGTCACCGGCTCGATCTGGGAAAAAGTCGTGTTCGGCCGCTGGCTGTTTGCCCCGGCCTTTTTCTGGGAGGACGTGGTCAGCATGCTCGTGCTGGCCCTCCACACCGCCTATCTCGCGGCCCTCGCTACGGACGCCATGAGTGGGCAGGCGCTGCTGCTTCTCGCGCTGGCGGCCTACGCGGCCTACGTGGTCAACGCGGCCCAGTTCCTTCTGAAGCTCCGGGCAGCGCGGCTGGAGGGTGCTGGTGGCCACGCGCCGCGTCTCGCGGAAGCGCTGCCATGAACGCTCCTGTGGCTCACAAGCCGCCCTGCGGCGGCATCGATCTGCGCCAGGAGCAGGGTCAGCGGGCCGTGTTCTGTGGGCTCACCGGCATCGTCTGGCTTCACCGGAAGATCCAGGACGCGTTCTTCCTCGTGGTCGGCTCGCGCACCTGCGCGCACCTGATCCAGTCCGCCGCCGGCGTGATGATCTTCGCCGAGCCGCGCTTCGCCACGGCGATCATCGATGAGCGCGACCTCGCCGGCCTCGCCGACGCCAACGAGGAACTCGACCGGGTCGTCACCCGGCTGATCGAGCGCCGGCCCGACATCAAGCTCCTGTTCCTGGTGGGCTCCTGCCCTTCCGAGGTGATCAAGCTCGACCTATCCCGGGCGGCGCAGCGCCTGTCGGGACGACTGACACCGGTGCGGGTGCTGAACTATTCGGGCTCCGGCATCGAGACGACCTTCACGCAAGGGGAGGATGCCTGCCTCGCCGCCCTCGTGCCCGACCTGCCTCGCGAACCTGTGGCAGCCGCACCATCGCTGCTGGTGGTCGGAGCGCTGGCCGACGTAGTGGAGGATCAGTTTCTCCGAATGTTCGCCGCGATGGGTATCGCGGATGTCCGGTTCCTGCCCGCCCGCCGGGCCGGCGCGATGCCGGCCGTCGGGCGTGGCACCCGCTATCTGCTGGCCCAGCCCTTCCTGACCGACACGGCCCGGGCCCTCGATGAACGCGGCGCCCACCGGCTGCCCGCGCCATTCCCGTTCGGCGCCGAAGGCACGACCGGTTGGCTGCGGGCAGCCGCCGAGGCGTTCGGCGTCTCCGAGGCCGCGTTCGAGCGGGCCACAGCCGCGGGCCGCGCCCGCGCCGAGACCGCCCTCGCGCCCCACCGCGAGAAGCTCGGCGGCAAGCGCGTGTTCTTCTTCCCCGATTCGCAGCTGGAGGTGCCGCTTGCCCGGTTCCTCGTCCGTGAACTCGACGCAGAACTCGTAGAGGTCGGGACGCCGTACCTGCACCGGGGGCATCTCGCAGCCGAGATCGAGCTGCTGCCCTCGGGCACGCGGGTGACGGAGGGGCAGAGCCTCGACGACCAGATGGACCGCTGCCGGGCGGCACGGCCGGATCTCACAATCTGCGGCCTCGGCCTCGCCAACCCGCTGGAGGCGGAGGGGCTCTCGACCAAGTGGTCGATCGAACTGCTGTTCACGCCCGTGCAGGGCTACGAGCAGGCCGGCGACCTCGCCGAGCTGTTCGTGCGCCCGCTCCGGCGCCGCGCCCTGCTGGAGGTGTAGCGCCATGCAGCTCACCCTCTGGACCTACGAAGGCCCACCTCACATCGGCGCGATGCGCGTCGCCACGGCGATGTCCGGGCTGCACTACGTGCTGCACGCGCCGCAGGGCGACACCTATGCCGACCTGCTGTTCACGATGATCGAGCGGCGGGACGCGCGCCCGCCCGTCACCTACACCACCTTCCGCGCCCAGGATCTCGGCCGCGACACCGCCGAGCTGTTCAAGCAGGCGGTCTCGGCCGCCCACGCACGGTTCCAGCCGCAGGCGATGATCGTCGGCGCCTCCTGCACGGCCGAGTTGATTCAGGATGATCCGGGCGGCCTCGCCAAGGCGCTGGACCTGCCGATCCCGGTGATCCCGCTGGAGCTGCCCGCCTATCAGAAGAAGGAGAACTGGGGCGCCTCGGAGACCTTCTACCGGCTCGTCCGGGCGCTAGCTGGTCCGCCCGCCCCGCGTCCCGCACGGGAGCCCGGGCAGCGCCCGCTCTGCAACATCCTCGGGCCGACGGCGCTCGGCTTCCGCCACCGGGATGACCTGATCGAGATCCGCCGGCTGCTCGACACCCTCGGCATCGTGGTGAATGTCGTGGCGCCGCTGGGGGCAACCCCCGCGGATCTCGGCCGGCTCCGCGACGCCGACTTCAATGTCGTGCTCTATCCCGAGACCGCCCGGTCGGCCGCGGATTACCTGAAGAAGAATTTCGGGCAGCCGTTCACGCAAACCATCCCGATCGGCGTCGGCGGCACCCGCCGGTTCGTCGAGGAGATGGCGGGCCTCGCCGGGATCGATCCGGCACCGGGGCTCGACGGCCCCGGCTCGCGGCTGCCCTGGTACTCCCGCTCGGTCGATTCGACCTATCTCACGGCCAAGCGCGTCTTCGTGTTCGGCGATGCCACGCATGCGATCGGCATCGCCCGGGTCGCCGCGAAGGAGCTGGGCTTTACCGTCGTCGGGCTCGGCACCTACGGCCGTGAATTCGCCCGCGAGGTCCGCGCCGAGGCGGCCGAGCACGGCATCGAGGCGCTGATCACCGACGATTACCTCGACGTCGAAGCAGCGATCCGCGCGGCCGCGCCGGAACTGGTCCTCGGCACCCAGATGGAGCGCCACGTCGCCAAGCGGCTCGGCATTCCGTGCGCGGTGATCTCCGCGCCGGTCCACGTCCAGGACTTCCCGGCGCGCTACGCCCCGCAGATGGGCTTCGAGGGCGCCAACGTCCTGTTCGACACCCTGGTCCATCCGCTGATGATGGGCCTCGAAGAGCACCTCCTCGGCATGTTCCGGGAGGATCCCGAATTTCACGACGGCGTCGGCCCCTCGCATCTCGGCGGCAAGTCCTTCGAGACTCCGGCGGACGGGGCGTTCGAGGCCGCGGAACGGGCGCCGGCCGACACCCCTCCGACGCCGGCGCCCGTTCCGATTCTGCTGGACCGTGCGGCCCCTTGGTCGCCGGAAGCCGAGAAGGAACTGAAGAAGATCCCGTTCTTCGTGCGGGGCAAGGCACGCACCAACACCGAGACTTTCGCCCGGGAGCGGCACCTGCCGCTCATCACCCTCGAGACCCTCTACGATGCCAAAGCGCATTACGGCCGTTAGGCCGCCGATCCGCATCGTCATCGTCACGCTCGACAATCATTTGGCGAGCGCGGTGGAGCGGGCGCGCCTGCGCCTCCGGTCCGAGATGCCCGGGCTGGTGCTGGGCTTCCACGCGGCGGCCGAGTGGGACAACGATCCCGCGACGCTGGAAGCCTGCAGGGCCGACATCGCGCAGGCCGACATCGTGCTCTCGGCCATGCTGTTCATGGACGAGCATGTCCGGGCGATCCTGCCGGCGCTCGCGGCGCGGCGGGAGGCCTGCGACGCGATGATCGGCTGCCTCTCGGCAGGCGAGGTGGTGAAGACGACGCGGCTCGGCCGCTTCGACATGAGCGGCACCAAGCGCAGCGCCCTCGACTTCCTGAAGAAGCTGCGCGGCAAGCCCGGCCAGCAGGGCAATGCTGGCCGGCAGATGGCCCTGGTGCGCAAGCTGCCGAAGATCCTGCGCTTCATCCCGGGCTCGGCCCAGGACGTGCGCGCGTACTTCCTGACCCTGCAATACTGGCTCGCGGGCTCCGACGAGAACGTTGCCGCCCTGGTGCGCTTCCTCGTTCATCGCTACGCGGCCGGCGAGCGGTCCTCCTGGCGCGAGGGCCCGGCGGCGCCGGCGCCCCTCGACTACCCCGAGACCGGCCTCTACCACCCGCGCCTGCCTGGCCGGATCGGCGCCGATCCGTCGCGGCTGCCGTGCCAAGCCGGCGCCAGGGGCCGCGTCGGGCTGCTGGTGATGCGCAGCTACGTGCTCGCCGGCAACACTGCCCATTACGACGGCGTCATCGCGGCCCTGGAGGCGCAGGGTCTCGACGTGGTGCCGGCCTTCGCCAGCGGTCTCGACAACCGGCCGGCGGTGCACGCCTTCTTCATGCGCGACGGGCGCGCCTGCATCGACGCCCTCGTGTCGCTTACCGGCTTCTCCCTGGTCGGCGGCCCCGCCTACAACGACGCCGCGGCCGCCGAACTGATGCTGGCCCGGCTCGACGTGCCCTACCTCGCCGCCCAGGCGCTGGAGTTCCAGACCCTGGAGCAGTGGGAGGCGGGCGACCGCGGCCTGTCGCCGGTCGAGGCGACCATGATGGTCGCGATCCCCGAACTCGACGGCGCCACGGCTCCGATGGTGTTCGGCGGCCGCTCCGCAAATTCAGGCGCCGACAACGCCCGCGACATGCGGGTCCACCCCGAGCGGGCCGTGCGCCTTGCCGAGCGGGTCGCGCGGCTGGTGTCCCTGCGCCGGACCCCGAAGGCCGCGCGCCGGATCGGCGTGGTGCTGTTCAACTTCCCGCCCAATGCCGGCGCCACCGGGACGGCGGCGTTCCTGTCGGTCTACGCCTCGCTCCTCAACACCCTGAAGGGCCTGGCGGCGGACGGCTACACGGTGGAGGTCCCGGAGAGCATCGATGCCCTGCGCGCGGCGATCCTGGAGGGCAACGCCAAGCGCTACGGCACCCAGGCCAATGTCCACGCCCGCCTCCCGGCCGAGGACCATCTGCGCCGCGAGCCCCACCTCGCCGAGATCGAGGCCCAGTGGGGCCCGGCGCCGGGCCGCCACCAGACCAACGGCGGCGAGATCTTCGTGCTCGGGGCCCAGTTCGGCAACGTCTTCGTCGGGGTCCAGCCCGCCTTCGGCTACGAGGGCGACCCGATGCGGCTGCTGTTCGAGCGCGGCTTCGCGCCGACCCACGCCTTCTCGGCCTTCTACCGCTACCTGCGGGAGGATTTTGCCGCCGACGCCGTGCTGCATTTCGGCACCCACGGCGCGCTCGAATTCATGCCCGGCAAGCAGACCGGGCTGTCCGAGGCCTGCTGGCCGGAGCGGCTGATCGGGGCTTTGCCCAACGTCTACCTCTATGCCGCCAACAATCCCTCCGAGGGGACGCTCGCCAAGCGCCGCTCGGCCGCGACGCTGGTGAGCTACCTGACCCCGAGCCTCGCGGCGGCGGGGCTCTACCGCGGGCTGATCGACCTGAAGAGTTCGATGGAGCGCTGGCGCGGCCTCGATCTCGAAGCCACGGCCGAGCGCGCCAGCCTGGCAGAGCTGATCCAGCAACAGGGCGCGGCGCTCGATCTCGTGGCCGCCGAGCCGGCCTGGAGCGGCGACCTCGGTATCCACGTCTCCGGCCTCTGGACCGCGCTGCAGGAGCTGGAGCAGACCCTGATCCCGCACGGGCTGCACGTGGTCGGCGCGGGCACGCCGGAGGAGGAGCGGGTCGACCTGCTGCTCGCGCTCGCCGAGTCGGCGCACGGCATCCGGCCCGAGCGGGCCGGCATCGAGGCTCTGACCGCCGGCCATGGCGTCGAGGCGGCGCTGAAGGCCTCCGGCCTGCCCGCCGACGAGACGACCCGCGCCGCCTTCGCGAGCCTCGCCGAGACCGACCGGCTGCTGTCCCGCGACCACGAGGTGCCGGCGCTGCTGCGGGCGCTCGACGGCCGCTTCGTGCCGCCGGTGGCCGGGGGCGACCTGCTGCGCAACCCCGCGATCCTGCCGACCGGCCGCAACCTCCACGGCTTCGACCCCTACCGCCTGCCCTCGGCCTTCGCGGTGGCCGACGGCGCCCGGCAGGTGGCCCGGATCCTCGAACGCTTCGCCGCCGACGGAAAGCCCTGCCCGGAAAGCGTCGCCCTGGTCCTGTGGGGCACCGACAACCTCAAGAGCGAGGGCGGCCCGATCGCCCAGGCCCTGGCCCTGATCGGCGCCGCGCCCCGCTTCGACGGCTACGGCCGCTTGAGCGGCGCCGAGCTGATCCCGCTGGAAACCCTCGGCCGGCCGCGGATCGACGCGGTGGTCACCCTCTCCGGAATCTTCCGCGATCTGCTGCCGCTTCAGACGAAGCTCCTGGCGGAGGCGTCGTACCTCGCCGCCACCGCCGACGAGCCCCTCGAAAAAAATTACGTCCGGAAGCACGCCCTGGCGATCCAGGCCGAGCAGGGCTGCGATCTGGAGACGGCGGCGCTGCGCGTCTTCTCCAACGCCGAGGGCGCCTATGGCGCCAACGTCAACCACCTCGTCGATTCCGGGAACTGGGACGACGACGCGGAACTCTGCGAGACCTTCTCCCGCCGCAAGAGCTTCGCCTACGGCCGCACCGGCCGCCCGGCGCCGCAGCGCGCCCTGATGCAGGCGGTGCTCGCCTCCGTCGACATGGCCTATCAGAACCTCGATTCGGTCGAGGTCGGCGTCACCTCCGTCGACCACTATTTCGACGGGCTCGGCGGCATGGGCCGGGCGGTGGCCCGGGCCAAGGGCGAGTCGGTGCCGATCTACATCAGCGACCAGACCCGCGGGGAGGGGCGCGTCCGCTCCCTGGAGGAGCAGGTGGCGCTGGAGACGCGCACCCGGATGCTCAACCCGAAATGGTACGAGGGCCTGCTCGGCCACGGCTACGAGGGCGTCCGCCAGATCGAGACGCATCTCACCAACACGGTCGGCTGGTCGGCCACCGCCAACGCGGTCCAGCCCTGGATCTACGAACGGATCACCGAGACCTACGTCCTCGACAAGGACATGCGCGAGCGCATGGCCGCCTTGAACCCCACCGCCTCCGCCAAGGTCGCCCAACGGCTGATCGAGGCGCACCGCCGCGGCTTCTGGACTCCCGACGCAGAGATGCGCGACGCCCTCGACCGGGCCGAGGAGGAGCTGGAGGACCGCCTGGAAGGCGTCACCGCAGGAGTGGCCGCATGAACATCGCGATCCGCAATCCCGTCGTCGCCCGGAAGGAGGAGGGGAGCCTTCAGGTCGCCCTCGATCCCGATCTCAGAATCGAGACCGCCAAGGTCTTCGCGGTCTACGGCAAGGGCGGGATCGGCAAGTCGACCACCTCGTCGAACCTGTCGGTGGCCTTCTCCAAGCTCGGCAAGCGGGTGCTGCAGATCGGCTGCGACCCGAAGCACGACTCGACCTTCACGCTGACCAAGCGCCTCGCCCCCACGGTGATCGACGCCCTGGAGGCGGTGAACTTCCACTCGGAGGAGCTGCGCGTCGAGGATTTCGTGGTCGAGGGCTACAACGGCGTGATGTGCGTCGAGGCCGGCGGCCCGCCCGCCGGCACCGGCTGCGGCGGCTATGTGGTCGGCCAGACCGTGAAGCTCCTCAAGGAGCACCACCTCCTCGAGGATACCGACGTCGTGGTGTTCGACGTGCTGGGCGACGTGGTCTGCGGCGGCTTCGCCTCGCCGCTCCAGCACGCGGACCGGGCTCTGATCGTCACCGCCAACGATTTCGACTCGATCTTCGCCATGAACCGGATCGTGGCGGCGATCCACGCCAAGTCGAAGAATTACGGCGTGCGCCTCGGCGGCGTCATCGCCAATCGCTCGGCCAAGACCGACGAGATCGACCGGTTCAACGACGCGGTCGGGCTGAAGCGGCTGGCGCATTTTCCCGACCTCGACGTGGTCCGGCGCTCGCGGCTCAAGAAATCGACCCTGTTCGAGATGGACTCGTCCCCGGAGCTCGACGCCGTGACCGCCGAGTACATGCGGCTCGCCGAGACCCTCTGGGCCGGCGCGGAGCCCTGCGAGGCTTTGCCCATGAAGGACCGCGACCTGTTCGAGTTCCTCGGTTTCGATTGAGTCTGGAGTTCGACCGATGGCCAGCGCCAGCTACGACGCCCGCCGGGGCGAGCTGACCACCTATTTCGACCGCACCGCGGTCGAGGCGTGGTCGCGCCTGACCTCGGACGCGCCCGTGAGCCGCATCCGCGCCACGGTGCGCGCCGGCCGCGACGCCATGCGGGCGACGCTGCTGTCCTGGCTGCCGGCCGACATGACCGGCCTGCGCCTGCTCGATGCCGGCTGCGGCACCGGGGCGCTCAGCGTCGAGGCAGCGCGGCGCGGCGCCGAGGTGGTGGCGATCGACGTCTCGCCGACGCTGGTCGGCCTCGCGCAGGAGCGGCTGCCGGCGATTCCGGGAGCGGGCCGCATCGACTTCCGCGTCGGCGACATGCTCGATCCCGGGCTCGGGCGGTTCGACCACGTGGTGGCGATGGATTCGCTGATCCACTACCGCGCCGCCGACATCGCCCGGGCGCTGGCGGTTCTGGGCGCGCGCACGGACGGCTCGGTGCTGTTCACCGTGGCGCCGCGCACGGCGCTGCTGACGCTGATGCATGCGGCCGGACAATTCTTTCCGCGGGGCGACCGCTCACCGGCGATCGTACCAGTGACCGAGCATGGGCTACGGCGGCGGATCTCGTCCGAGCACGCGCTCGACGGCTTCGCCTGGGCGCGATCGCACCGGATCAACAGCGGCTTCTACCTGTCGAACGCGATCGCACTGACACGCTCTTCCCCTCCCCCTTGCGGGGAGGGGCCAGGGGTGGGGGTGGTTCAGGAGGAACCGCGGAGCCCCATCCTGCGCGACCCCCACCCCTACCCTTCCCCGCAAGGGGGAGGGGAGCCCGGCGGAGGGCGGACATGAACCCCACCCAAAAACTCACCGCCGCCCTCATGCGCCTCGGCCCGGCGATCCTGCCCTTCGCGGATGCCGCCACGGTCGAGCTGCCGCTGGGCCGCCTGCTGCGCCTGGCCCTGTTCCAGGTCACCGTCGGCATGGCCGCGGTGCTGCTGATCGGCACACTGAACCGGGTGATGATCGTCGAACTCGGCGTCCCGGCCTGGATCGTCGCCATGATGCTGGCCCTGCCGCTGATCTTCGCCCCCCTGCGGGCGCTCGTCGGCTTCCGGTCGGACACACACCGCTCGGTGCTGGGCTGGCGGCGGGTGCCCTATATCTGGTTCGGCACGCTGCTGCAGTTCGGCGGGCTGGCGATCATGCCGTTCGCCCTGCTGATCCTGTCGGGGGACACGACCGGGCCGCTCTGGGTCGGCGACCTCGCGGCGGCGCTCGCCTTCCTGCTGGTCGGCGCCGGCCTGCACACGACCCAGACCGTCGGGCTGGCGCTCGCCACCGACCTCGCCCCCGCGCATGCACGACCGAAGGTGGTGGCGCTGCTCTGCGCGGCGCTCCTGTTCGGCATGATGGCGAGCGCCGTGCTGTTCGGCCTGTTCCTCGCCCACTTCTCGGCCGTGCGCCTGATCCAGGTGATCCAGGGCGCGGCTTTGGTCACCATCATCCTCAACGGCTTCGCCCTGTGGAAGCAGGAGCCGCGCGATCCCAACCGGACGCGGACGGCGCCGCAGCGGGACTTCCGTGCCTCCTGGCGGGCCTATGCGGGGCAGGGCACCGCCCGCCGGCGCCTCGTGGCGATCGGGCTCGGCACCGCAGGGTTCTCCATGCAGGACATCCTGCTCGAACCCTATGGCGGCCAGATCCTGCACCTCTCGGTGGCGGCGACCACGGCGCTGACCGCGCTGCTGGCCGCCGGCGGCGGCCTCGGCCTGCTGGTCGCGGCGCGCTGGCTCGGCCGCGGGGGCGACCCGTTCCGGGTCTCCGGCGTCGGCGTCGGGATCGGGATCCTGGCCTTCTCGGCGGTGGTCTTCGCCGCCCCCCTGGCCTCGGCCGACCTGTTCGCCGCCGGCGTCAGCCTGATCGGGCTCGGCGGCGGCCTGTTCGCCCACGGCACCCTCACCGCCTCGATGAACCGCGCCGGCCCCGAGGATACCGGGCTGGCGCTCGGCGCCTGGGGCGCCGTGCAGGCGACCGCCGCGGGTCTGTCGATCGCGGCGAGCGGTCTCGTGCGCGACGTCGGCGGCGCCATCGCCCAGTCGGGCGTGCTCGGCGAGGGCATGAACGAGCCCGCGATCGGCTACCTCATCGTCTACCACATCGAGATCGCCCTGCTGTTCGCGGCGCTGCTCGCGCTCGGACCGTTGGTGCGTGAGGACGCGCGGACAGAGGATCGGGACCGCATCGCCAATGGCCTTGCCGGCCGGACGGCCTGACATTCGGGGAGGACATCCATGCCAACCGGCGCACTTACGGGCTATGTCGACGTCGCTCAGGTCGTGCTCTACGCGTTCTTCATCTTCTTCGCCGGGCTGGTCTTCTGGCTGCGCCGCGAGGACCGGCGGGAGGGCTACCCGCTCGAGAACGAGGCCGTCGGCCGCCGCAAGGCGGACGATCCGATCCTGATCCCACGGTCCAAGGCCTTCCACCTCCCCGGCGGCGAGACCACCTACGCACCGCAGGCGGTACACGGCCGAACCGACATCGAGACCGGCATCCCGGCCCGCAAGGTCGAGCCCTGGCCGGGTGCCCCCTACGAGCGCACGGACGCCTCGCTTCAGGCCGGCGTCGGTCCCGGCTCCTGGGTGTTGCGGCACGACGTGCACGACCGGACCTGGGACGAGGAGATCCGCATCGTACCCCTGCGGGTGGCGAAGAATTTCGTCATCCACGAGGACGGCCCGAATCCGATCGGCATGACGGTGTTCGGCACCGACGATGCCGTGGCGGGCGTCATCAGCGACGTCTGGGTCGACCGCGGCGAGTCGCTGATCCGCTACTACGAGGTTGAACTTCCGACGGGCGGCCGCCGGCTGATGCCGGCCACCTTCTGCCGGGCCGGCGGCTTCACCAAGACGGTGACGACCGAGGCGCTGCTCGCCAGCCAATTCGCCGAGATCCCGGCCACCCGTGATCCCGACAGCGTGACCTTCCTCGAGGAGGAGCGGATCATGTCGTATTTCGGCGCCGGCACGCTCTACGCCACGCCGGCCCGGGCGGAGCCCCTGATATGAGCGGCGACTTCCTCCCTGAGGGCACCCTGCGGGGTCTGCCCGGCCCGTTGCCGGCGGGCGAGCGCATCCTCTGGCAGAGTGCGCCGACCACCGCCGGCCTTCTGGTCCGGGTATTCCACGCCCGCCTGGTGATCGCGTGGTTTGCGGTCTGCGCCCTGGCCTTCGGCCTCGCGGCGGGATCCCCCGCCGCGGCGCTGAAGGTGGTGGGGCCGACCCTGGTGATCGGTGCCGGGGCCGTCGCGCTGCTCTGGCTGCTCGCTTGGCTCAGCCACCGGACGACGCTCTATACGGTGACCAACCGCCGCGTCGTGCTGCAGGCCGGCATCGCCCTGCCGGTGACCCATAACCTGCCCTTCGCGCAGATCGAGAGCGCGTCCCTGCGCGCCTTCACGGATGGCAGCGGCGACCTGCCGTTACGGTTGCGGCCGGGCCTCCGTATCGCCTACCTTCATATCTGGCCGCATGTCCGCCCCTGGCGTCTCGCCCGGACGGAGCCCATGCTGCGCTCCGTGCCGGAGGCGGAGGCTGCGGCGGCCTTGCTGGCACGCGCCCTCGCGGCCCATGCCGACGGCAACGCGCCGCCGGTTCGGGTGGCGCAGCTCGGGCGCGCGGGCGAGAATCCCGGTCGCCTCGTCGCGGCCGAGTAGGGAGGGGCACGATGGGCGAGCGGGCGGAGGGCACCGGCCGGGCCATGGGGCCGGCAGCCTCGGGACCGGCACCGGCGCTGCTGATGATCGGCGCGGGCGCGCTGATGGGCTTCACCATGCTGGCGGTCCTGATCGGCCGGAGCGAGGGCGTCGGCCTCGTCGCCCTGCCGCCCGCCAAGGCGCTGGCGCGGCTCGAATTCCGTGCCGAGGATCAGGTCGACGGCTCGATCGCCCTGCGGGACGTCGCCGACCGGCACATCGTCGCGTGGATCCGCCCCGGCGAGGACGGCTTCCTGCGCGGGACGCTGCGGGGCCTCGCCCAGGCCCGGCAGCGCGAGGGTCTCGGTCCCGAGCAACCCTTCAGCCTGACCCGCTACGACGACGGCCGCCTCGCGCTGGCCGACGAGGCCACCGGCCGCCGCGTGCCCCTGGAGGCCTTCGGCCCCACCAATGCCGGGTCGTTCGCCCGGTTGATGCCCGCGCCCGGCGCGCCAGCCACGGAGACGCGGTGATGGGCCTGTTCGGCGGCCGCACCGTCACCGTGCCCTGCACGGTGGAGATCGAGCAGACGCCCGAGAGCCTGCACGCGCACGTGATCCTCGATGCCGGCTTCGAGATCGAGCCCGGCGACGAGGTCCAGGTTCACGACGCGCCGACCTCGGTGCCCTATGGCGAGCGGCTGACGGTGCGCCGCACCGCCACAATCACCCGGGCCGGAGCGCTGGAGCGGGCCTGGACCAAGCTCATTGCCCATCTCGAGCTGACCGAACTCTACGAGGTCAGCTTTTCCGAGAGGAGGAAGCTGTGAACGCGCCCGTCACCCCGACCATCGGACAGCCGGTCCCGAAGACGCCGGTCAACGAATCGACCAGGGCCGCGCAGGAGACGACCTTCCTGTCGCCCCGCTTCTACACCACCGATTTCGAGGAGCTCGACCGGACGAATGTCGAGCCGGTGCGGCGCGACTGGGACGTGCTCATCGCCGAGCTGCGCTCCGATCCGAACAAGCGCCACTTCACACGCAACGCGGAGTTCGACTGCGACCTGTCGCAGATGGAGCCCGAGCTGCGGAAGGAGTTTCTGGATTTTCTGGTCTCGTCGATCACCGCCGAGTTCTCCGGCTGCGTCCTGTACGCCGAGATGCGCAAGCGGGCGAAGAACAAGGACATCCAGGAACTGTTCGGCTTCATGAGCCGCGACGAGGCGCGGCATGCCGGCTTCATCAACGACACGTTGAAGGATTTCGGCATCGGCGTGGACCTTGGCTTTCTTACGAAATCCAAGAAATACACGTTCTTCCGGCCGAAATTCATCTTCTACGCCACCTATCTTTCGGAAAAGATCGGCTACGCCCGCTACATCACGATCTTCCGCGAGTTGGAGCGCCACCCGGAGCGGCGCATCCACCCGATCTTCAAGTGGTTCGAGCTCTGGTGCAACGACGAGTTCCGCCACGGCGAAGCCTTCGCGCTCCTGATGCGCGCGAATCCGAAGCTGACGAGCGGCGTGAACCAGTACTGGATCCGGTTCTTCCTGCTCGCTGTCTTCGCGACCATGTATGTGCGCGACCATCACCGCCCGGCCTTCCACGCGGCGCTCGGAGTCGACCCGACCGACTACGACTTCAAGGTCTTCCGGATCACCTCGGAGATCTCCCGCCAGACTTTCCCGCTGGAACTCGACCTCGACAACCCGAAGTTCAAGGCGGGACTCGACCGGCTGCTCGCCTGCTCCCGGGCGATCGCCGACGCCAAGGCGAAGGGCGGATTTGCCGGCAAGGTCCTGCAGGGCGTCCACGCGGCGCGGGCGGCCTTCACCTTCGCGCGGCTCTATCTGCTGCCCGTCAAGGCCAACGCCCTGCCGGCCGACATCCGCCTTCAGCCGGTCTGGTAGAATGGGGACCTACGCCGCCCCGGTCCTGTACGCGGTTCTGCTCTGGTGGTTCTCCACCGGGCTGATCCTGCTGCTCGACCACGCCCCGCGACGGACGCATCCGTGGAGCATGGCCGCGGCGACGCTGCTGCTCGCCGGTGCGCTGGTGGCGATCCGATCCAGCGCCGCCGACACGAGCGCCACGGGGGCCTACACGGCTTTCACGGCGGCGCTCGTCGTCTGGGGCTGGCAGGAGATGAGCTACTATATGGGCTTCCTATCGGGCCCGAAACCGGCCGCCTGCGCGCCGGGGGTGCGGGGGTTCGACCGGTTCCTGGCGGCGCTCGCGACCAGCCTGTGGCACGAATTCGCCATCGTGATCGGGGGCGTCGCGATCCTGGCGCTCGTCTGGGGCAGTCCCAACCGCTTCGCCCTGTGGACCTACGGCACGCTGGTGGTGATGAACCTCTCGGCACGGCTCAACCTGTTCTTGGGGGTGCGCAACCTCCACGCCGAGTTCCTGCCGGACCATCTCGGCTACCTCGCCTGCTACCTATCCCGGAAGCCGATGAACCTGCTGTTCCCGGTCTCGGTGAGCCTCGGGACCATCGCGGCGGCGCTGCTCGGGCGCGCGGCTCTGGGCCCGGACCTGCTGGAACACGAGCTGATCGGCTTCACGGTCCTGGCGACGCTGACCGCGCTCGCCACCCTGGAGCACTGGTTCCTGATGCTGCCGCTGCCCTCGACGGAGCTGTGGCGCTGGAGCCTGCCGGCCCGGGCATCCGGGGAGGCGGCGGGACCGCGGGATCCTGTGTAGAGCCGAGGGATCATCAACGGGCGACGCACGTCCACCAATCTGGAACTGGTCTTGTGCGAAAACCGGTGTCACAGGCGGGATCAACCCGCAGGATTTGTTCGGGGAGAGGCGACATGGACTACGAGACCTTCTTCGGGGCTGAGATCGCCGGGCTCCACCGGGAGGGGCGCTACCGAGTCTTCACCGACCTCGAGCGCCACGCCGGCAACTTCCCGCACGCGACCCACCACCATGCCGGCGGCACGCGACCCGTGACCGTCTGGTGCTCCAACGATTATCTCGGCATGGGCCAGCACCCGGCCGTCACCGGGGCGATGCACGAGGCGATCGACCGCTGCGGCGCGGGCGCCGGCGGCACCCGCAACATCTCGGGCACCAACCACTACCACGTGCTCCTGGAGCGCGAGCTCGCCGACCTCCACGGCAAGGAGGCGGCTTTGCTCTTCACCTCCGGCTACGTATCGAACTGGGCGGCGCTCGGGACCCTGGCCTCGCGCCTGCCGAACTGCGCGGTCTTCTCCGATTCCGAGAACCACGCCTCGATGATCGAGGGCATCCGGTTCTCCCGCGCCGAGCGCCACATCTTCCGCCACAACGATCCGGAAGACCTGAACCGCAAGCTCGCCCTGATCGACCCGGCCCGGCCGAAGCTGGTCGCCTTCGAGTCGGTCTACTCGATGGACGGCGACATCGCGCCGATCGCCGAGATCTGCGACGTGGCCGAGGCCCACGGGGCGCTCACCTATCTGGACGAGGTCCACGCGGTCGGCCTCTACGGCGCCCGCGGCGGCGGCATCTCGGAGCGGGACGGAGTCGCCCACCGGCTCGACGTGATCGAGGGCACGCTCGGCAAAGCCTTCGCCGTGCATGGCGGGTACATCACGGCCTCGGAGAAGCTCTGCGACTTCGTGCGCAGCTTCGCCTCGGGCTTCATCTTCACCACTTCGCTGCCCCCGGCCGTCGCGGCGGGCGCGGCGGCGAGCATCCGCCATCTGAAGGGAAGCGGCGGCGAGCGCGCCCGCCATCAGGAGCGCGTCGCGAAGGTCCGGCAGGCCCTGGAGGCCGCCGACATCCCGACCATGCCCAACGACAGCCACATCGTGCCGGTGATGGTCTGCGATCCGGTGCTCTGCAAAGGGATCTCCGACACCCTGCTCGACGAGTTCGGCATCTACGTGCAGCCGATCAACTATCCGACGGTCGCCCGCGGCACCGAGCGGCTGCGGATTACCCCGTCGCCGCTGCACACGGATGCCGACATCGCCCATCTCGTCGAGGCGCTCACCACGATCTGGGGGCGGATCGGGCTCCGCCAGAAGGCGGCGGAATAGGCTTCCGTTCCCCCAACCGCACCCTCATCCCGAGGCGCCCGCGTGAGCGGGCCTCGAAGGAGGGCTCCAGCCAGCCGCGCGAATTCTGGAGATCTCCTTCGAGGCCTCCGCTGCGCTTCGGCACCTCAGGATGAGGGGGTGGGTTGGATGCCCCCGCAGCATCGAGTCAACGCGTGCCCACTTTCCCCTTCTCGGCCATCGTTGGCCAGGACGAGATGCGCCAGGCGCTGCTGATCGCGGCGGTGGACCCGGCCGTCGGCGGCGTGCTGGTCTTCGGCGACCGCGGCACCGGCAAGTCCACGGCGATCCGGGCGCTGGCCGCCCTGCTGCCGCCGATGCGGGTCATGGTCGGCTGCCCGTACAATTGCGACCCCGACAGCCCGGCGGAATCCTGCCCCCACTGCGCGAGCTTGCCGGGCGCGCGGAGAAAGTCCGAAAAAAAGCCGGTGCCGGTGGTGGACCTGCCGCTCGGCGCAACCGAGGACCGGGTCGTCGGCACCCTCGACCTTGAGCGGGCGCTCGGCGCCGGCGTGAAGGCCTTCGAGCCGGGCCTGCTCGCCCGGGCCAATCGCGGCTTCCTGTACATCGACGAGGTCAACCTCCTCGAGGACCACCTCGTCGACCTGCTGCTCGACGTGGCGGCCTCCGGCGTCAACACGGTCGAGCGCGAGGGCCTGTCCCTGCGCCACCCGGCGCGGTTCGTGCTGGTCGGGTCCGGCAACCCGGAGGAGGGGGAGCTGCGCCCGCAGCTCCTCGACCGGTTCGGCCTCGCCTGCGAGGTCGTGACCCCGAAGGACATCCCCACCCGCATCGCGGTGGTGCGTGCCCGGGACGCCTACGAGCGTGATCCGGAGGGGTTCTGCGCCGCCCGCGCCCGGGACGAGGCCGCGATTCGAAAGCGAATCCTGCTGGCGCGGGAGCGCCTGCCGACGGTGACCGTGCCGGATGCCGCCCTGGAGCGCGCGGCGCAGCTCTGCCTGGCGCTCGGCACCGACGGATTGCGCGGCGAGCTGACCCTGATGCGGACCGCCCGGGCACTTGCGGCCCTCGACGGCGTCGGAGACGTCACCGACGACCACCTCCGCCGCATCGCTCCGGCGGCCCTGCGCCACCGCCTGCGCCGCAACCCGCTGGACGAATCCGGATCCACCGCCCGCGTGGAGCGGGCGCTGGCGGAGGTGTTTGCGTGACGGGCGCGCCACCCTTCGCCGCCACACCAGCGGACCCAGCCTGCGGCCCGCGTCGCGTGGTTTCAGAACGGTGCGCCGGTCCCCTCGCCTCGAGGGAGAGGGACAGGGTGAGGAGGGGTGCGTGGCGTCGGGAGACGACGCGCCCTCGACGCGCATCGAAGCCGTGCTCTGTCCTGAACCTCCTCATTCCTCACCCCAGCCCTCTCCAGCACGGGAAAGGGGGCCGGCTGCGGCCTGCACACGCCGATGCGTGACCATCGTCACTCCGCAGGGGAGAACGTGGGCACTCCATCCTGGGCCGACGCCCGCCTTGCCGCCCGGCTGCTCGCCGCCGACCCGCACGGGCTCGGCGGCGCAGTGCTGCGCGCTGCCCCCGGCCCGATCCGCGAGCGCTGGCTTGAAGCCTTGCGCGCCGCGCTCACGCCCGGAACACCCTGGCGCCGCCTGCCCTCCGGCATCGGCGACGATGCCCTGCTCGGCGGCCTCGATCTCGCGGCGACCCTGGCGGCCGGCCGTCCGATCTCCCGGGCGGGCCTTCTGGCGGAGGCCGATGGCGGGATCATCGTCGTCCCCATGGCCGAGCGCCTGCCGCCCGGCACCGCGTCCCGTCTCGCGGCCGTTCTGGATACCGGCATGGCCTCGGATCAGCCGGCCCGGTTCGGACTGATCCTCCTCGACGAGGGCGAGGCGGACGAGACCGTCGCCGAGGCGCTGGCCGATCGCCTGGCCTTCCGGATCGACCTGCATGGCCTCGGCCGCGCGGAGGCCTCGGCGCCCGAGCCAGAACCCGCCCCGGGCGCTCCGGAGCCGGACCCGGTCGGCAGCCTCTGCGCCCTGGCCGAAGCCTTCGGCATCGCGTCCCTGCGCGGTCCGATCCTGTCGGCACGGGTGGCGCGCGCCCTCGCGGGAGCGTGGCCGATCGGCCAGGCCGAGATCGTGTCGGCCGCGCGCCTCGTCCTGGCACCGCGCGCCACGCGCCTGCCGGCGCCCGAGGAGCCAGCCCCCGAGACCGCGGAGGTGCCGCCGGCGGGCCCGCCTCAGGAACAGCCCGGGCAGGAGAGGGCGGATCCGTCCGCCGCGGAGGCGCCGGACGACATTGTGCTTGAGGCGGTGCGCGCCGCGATTCCGCCCAACCTCCTCGACCAGTTGCTGGCGGGTGGCCAGCGTCTCGCGGCCGCGAAGGCGGGCCGGGTGGGGCAGGCGGCCTCCGCCCGCACGGGGCGCCCGGTCGGGAGCCGGCGGGGCGACCCGCGGCGGGGACGCCTCGACCTGCTCGCCACCTTGCGGGCGGCGGCGCCCTGGCAGGCTCTACGGCGGAATGTGGCGGAGCCGCGCGCCATCGTGGTGCGGCGGGACGACCTGCGGATCCGAGTCCTGCGGCAGCGGACCGAGACCACCACGGTGTTCTGCGTCGACGCATCGGGCTCGGCCGCCCTGGAGCGGCTGGCAGAGGCCAAGGGCGCCATCGAACTATTGCTGGCCGAAGCCTATGTCCGGCGCGACCGGGTGGCGCTGGTGGCGTTCCGCGGCACCGGTGCGGAGCTGGTCCTGCCGCCGACCCGCTCCCTCACGCGGGCCAAGCGCGGGCTGTCGGGGCTGCCGGGTGGGGGCGGGACGCCGCTCGCGGCAGGGATCGACGCCGCCATCGCGGTGGCCCTCGGCGTGCGTCGCGGCGGCAGCCGGCCTGCAATCGTGCTGCTGACCGACGGACGCGCCAATGTCGCCCGCTCGGGGGAAGGAGGCCGCGTGCGGGCGGGTGCGGAGGCCCTGGAGGCGGCGCGCGCCTTGCGAGCGGCGGGGCTGCCGGCTCTGGTGGTCGATACCGGCAACCGGGGCGAAGAGGCTCGAGTGGTCGCGGACGCGATGGGCGCTCGCTACCTGAAGCTGCCGCGGGCCGAGGCCGGTCAGCTCAGCGCGGCGGTGCGGGCGGCGCTCTGAGCGCGGTGCTTCCGACGCGCGAGACGGTGACTCAGAGGTCGCCGCCGATGCCGCTGTCGGCGAGGCGCTGGTGGTGGGCGAGCCACGAGTTCAGCATCTCGCGGACGAGCGCCTTGAGGCTCCAGCTGCCGGAGACCGGAGCGGCGATGTTCTGGGTCGAGGAGGTGAAGAGGATCATGGCCTTCTCCAAAGTCGGGGGCGTGTCTTGCTCTTGTTCACCCGTGATATGCCGCCCCTGTTGCGTCGCAGCAATCGACCTCCGCTCACCCGTGGCATGCGGCCGCCGCATAGGATTGTTCAGTGTTACGAAATACTTCCGGCCATGAACGATAGCGCCCCTGCCGCCTCCGGCCCGTCCGGTCCTATCGCAGTGCGGGATGTGCTCCCATGCTGACCAAGTTCGACGCGGACCGGCCCGACTGGGCCGTCGAGGGCCGCGACTGGCCTCATCGGGAAGCCAGCCGCTTCGTGGAGGCGGCGGGCCGGCGCTGGCACGTCCAGGAATTCGGGAGCCCGGACGCCCCGGCTCTGCTGCTCCTGCACGGGACGGGGGCGGCCAACCATTCGTGGCGCGGGCTGGCGCCGCTCCTCGCCCGTGACTTCCGCGTGATCGCCCCGGACCTGCCGGGTCACGGCTTCACGGATCCGCTGCCCGACGCCGACCTGTCCCTGCCCGGCATGGCCAGGGCCGTGGCGGGCCTCGTGGCGGCGCTCGACCGTCCGCCCGTCCTGGCGGCGGGCCACTCGGCCGGTGCGGCCGTGCTGGCGCGGATGTGCCTCGACGGCACCATCGCACCGCGATTGCTGGCGGCCTTCAACGGCGCCCTGGCACCCCTGCCAGGGGCGGCCAGCCTCCTGTTTCCCAGCATGGCGCGGCTGCTGTTCCTCAACCCCTTCACCCCGAGGATCTTCGCCTGGACGGCGGACCGATCCGCGGCCAAGCGGCTGATCGAGGGAACCGGCTCGCGCCTCGATCCGGAGGGGGTCGATCTCTACCGCCGGCTCTTCGCCCGGGCCGGCCATGTCCGCGGGGCGCTGGGGATGATGGCGAACTGGGATCTCGCCGGGCTGCACCGGGCGCTGCCCGGCCTCGCGACCCGCACCCTGCTGATCGTCGGCGGCGACGACAAGGCCATCCTGCCGGACACCGCCTTCGCCCTGCGCGATCGCCTGCCCGATGCCCGCGTCCGCCTGATCCGCGGTCTTGGCCACCTCGCGCACGAGGAGGCGCCGGAACGGGTGGCCGAGGTGCTCCGCGCGGAGGCTTTGGACGCGGGCCTTCTGTCGCCAGCGTGACCCAGACGGGACTGGCGCCGGCCTTGCGTGGGTCGTAGAGCCTGCCGCGGGCCGCGAGGGCCCGACATGCAGCCAGCACCGAGGAGCAGCCGGGAACGATGGCGAGACCCGTGATCGGCGTCATCGGCAACGCGCGCCTGATCGACAGCCGGTTCCCGGCGCAGATCGTCGGCGAGAACAACATGCGGGCGGTGGCCGCGGTGGCCGGTGCCCTGCCGCTGATGTTCGCCGCCGCCCCGGCGATCACCGATCTCGGCGACCTCCTCGACACCGTGGACGGCGTCCTGCTGACGGGCGGCCGCGCCAATGTCCACCCGGCCCGGTTCAACGCCGAGCCCTGTGCGGCGCACGAGCCCTACGACGAGGACCGCGATGCCGTGGCGCTGCCGCTGATCGAGGCCTGCGTGGCGCGCGGCGTGCCGCTCTTCGGCATCTGCCGCGGCTTCCAGGAGATGAACGTCGCCTTCGGGGGCAGCCTGCACCCGGAGATCCGCGAACTGCCCGGCCGGCTCAATCACCGCATGCCGCGCCTCGCGAACGGCGAGATCCACCCGGACCTGGAGGTGATCTTCGCCGACCGTCACGCGGTCCGCCTGACGCCCGGAGGCGCTTTCGCCCGCCTTCTGGAGCGCGAGACGATCCGGGTGAACTCCCTGCACGGACAGGGTATCCTGGAGCCGGGCGAGCGGGTGGTGATCGAGGGCGTGGCCGAGGACGACACGGTCGAGGCGATCCGCATCCGCGACGCGGCGGGCTTCGCGCTCGGGGTCCAGTGGCACGCCGAGCACGACCCGGCAACCAATCCGATCAACCGCGCCCTGTTCGAGGCCTTCGGAGCCGCCGCGGCGACGCGGCACCGGGCACGTTCGGCAGGCCGGACCTGAGCCCCTGTTTCGGCGCGGATTGCCACAATCCTGGAGGCCGGTGCGGCAACACAGCACCGAGCGACCGCCGACGTTTCGGGTCATTTTCGCATTAACCTATGTTCATTCTGACCTTTTGATCACTGGAATATTGCTTCTTCCACCGGACAAATCTTGGCCCCGTGCGTGGGGATTCACCTTTCCCCCGGGCGACCTGTCGCAGGAGGGAACGGCAGCAGCCCGATGGTGTTGCCGGAGTCCCGAACAGCGGGAGCCTCGCAGCGAGGCTTCCTGCGCAGAGAACGGGCAGAACGCGCATGCAGCTACCCCGCGACGACCGAGAGCACCCCCGTGCCGAGGCCTTCCGCGACTTCATCCGGAACCCGCCCTTCCCCTGCGTGGGCGCCAAGTCGGCCCTGTCCCGCGGACGGATGCGGATCGTGGTGGCCCGGGACATCACTTCGGGCTGGGACGACATGCGCATCTACCCGGCGCTGCTCGCCTTCGTGGCCCAGTACCGGGCGCAGCCGGACCTGTTCCAGAGCTTCGCCGTCGTCTTCGAAGGTCCCGGCGATCTCTCGGAGGAAGCGTTCGAGCGGAACCTCTGGGCGCGGGCGCAGTCCCTGACCGACAAGGATGCCTGGCTCGGCCAGCCCCACGATGCCCGCGTCGCCGACGATCCCGACAATCCGCATTTCTCGCTCAGCTTCGGCGGCGAGGCCTTCTTCGTGGTCGGCCTCCATCCGAATGCCAGCCGCCCGGCGCGGCGCTTCTCGTCGCCGGTTCTGGTCTTCAACCTGCACGCCCAGTTCGAGCGCCTGCGCGCGGAGGGACGCTACGAGAAGCTGCGCGCCGCGATCCTGGAGCGTGACGAGGCCCTCGCCGGGAGCGTGAACCCGATGCTGGCGCGCCACGGCGAAGCGTCGGAGGCGCGCCAATACAGCGGCCGCGTGGTCGATGCGGACTGGCGCTGCCCCATGCAGGGCCGTCCGGCGCCTGCGCCCGAAGCGGACGTCTGGCACCCGCCGGTCCTGCCTGTGGACCACAGTCTGCCGGGCAGTGGGGTCTGAGGCACACGGATCGCAGGGCCGGACGGCGCGTTCCCGGAGGCGGGGCGGCACGGCCTGCAATACGGGTTTGATGCAGCCGACAATGGAGTGAGTCGACCCATCATGTGCCAAGCGGACGTGCAGCAGATCGAACCGCGCTCCGGCGTCGCCTTCACCCTCGACCGGGGCCAGCGCCTCACGGTGATCGACCCCTGCGGCGAGCAGGTGGCCGACCTTGTAGCCTACAACCGCCACGATACGGGGGAGGTGATCTCGTCGGGCCGGACCCTCGACTATGCCAGCCGGATCTACCTGACAACCGGTGACCCGCTCTACTCGAACCGCTCCAACATCCTGCTGCGGATCGTCGAGGATACGGTGGGGCGGCACGATTTCCTGCTGACACCGTGCTCGGCCGACACGTTCCGCATCATCTACGGCGACACGAACCCGCATCGCGGCTGCTTCGGCAACCTCGCGGCGGCGCTCGCCCCCTACGGCATCGCGCCGGACGCGATCCCGGTGGCGTTCAACTGCTTCATGAACGTGCCGATCGACAGCGCGACCGGGGCGCTCACCGTCGCGCCGCCGCTCAGCCGGGCAGGGGACCGGATCGTGTTCGTGGCGGAGACCGACCTGATCATCGGGCTGACCGCCTGCTCGGCCCTGCAATCGAACAACGGCAGCTTCAAGCCGATCCAATACGGCGTGAGCGGATAGCCGCCACAACGTTGATCAACGCCAAATCCTGGCCAATCCTCGCCGCTGGTCAATGAAAATCCGCAGATCAGATCGAACCCCAAGATAAGTATCGATATTCTCCCGCCCATTGCCGGCAATCCACTGGAAATCTTTGTGCTTTACTAACCTGATTGCACGAGGTTGACCCTGTGCAACGCCGGCGGCGATTCCATGCCGGCCGCAGGCGTCCTTTTCCGGTGCTTGGATGATCCCCACCCAGACCAGCCGCCCGCCCGCCGAGCGGGTCATGCCGGGGCAAGGCCTCGCGAACCTCAAGCTCCGCCACAAGCTCGCAGCCGTGATGGCCCTGGCGCTGCTGGCAATCGGCGCCTTGAGCGCCCTGAGCTTCGTCGATATGCGCCGCTCCGCCCTCGCGGACCGGGCCCTGATGACGAAGCGCCTGACCGAGGTCGCGCAGAGCCTGCTCATCCACTACGAGGCGCAGGCCAGGACCGGCCAGATATCCCTGGCGGAGGCGCAGAAGGCGGCCCTCGCGGCGATCACCGCCCTGCGCTTCGGCAACGAGGATTACTTCTTCGTCCTCGACGCCCAGGGGCATCTGATCGCCAACGCCTTCAACGCCAAGAACGTCGGCAAGCTGGTGCTGGACCAGACCGACATCGCCGGCGGCAAGCGCTACTTCGCCGAGATGGTCGAGACCGCCACGCGCGACGGCTCCGGCTTCGTCGACTACATGAAGCCGCGCCCCGGCGCGGCCGTACCGGTGGAGAAGGTCGCGAGCGTGCAGATGTTCAAGCCGTGGGGCTGGATCGTCGCCGCCGGCCTGTACCGGGACGACGTCCACGCGGCCGTGCGTGACCGGGCGATCACCATCGCCCTCTGGTCGACCGGCCTCGGCCTGCCGATCCTTGCGCTGCTCCTGCTCGTCGGCAACAGCCTGTCCCGGCCGATCACCCGCCTGACCGCGGCGATGCGCGGGCTCGCCGACGGCGATCTCGCGGTGGCGGTCGCCGATCAGCGGCGCGGCGACGAGGTCGGCGCCATGGCCCGCGCCGTCCAGGTGTTCAAGGACGCCCTGATCGCCAAGCGCGCGGCCGACGCGGCCGCCGTGGCGGAGAACGCCGCGAAGATGCGCCGGGCCGAGATGCTGGACGCGGTCACCGCCCGGTTCGACGCGCAGGTCAGCACGCTGACGCGCGGCCTGTCCGCCGCCGCGGCCGAGATGGAGGCCACAGCCCGGGAGATGACGGGAACGGCCGCACGGACCACCGACCAATCCGTGCGTGTGGCCGCGGCCTCCGAGCAGACCTCGAGCAACGTGCAGACCGTGGCGGCCGCGAGCGAGGAGATGGCCGCCTCGATCCACGAGATCGCGTCGCGCGTCGCCCAGTCCTCCGCGATGGCCGACCGGGCCAGCACGGATGTGGCCCAGACGAACGCCCTGATGCAGGTGCTGTCCCGCGGCACCGACCAGATCAGCGAGGTCGTGGGCCTGATTTCCGGGATCGCCGCGCAGACCAACCTGCTGGCCCTCAACGCCACCATCGAGGCGGCGCGCGCCGGCGAGGCCGGCAAGGGCTTCGCCGTCGTGGCGGGCGAGGTGAAGGCGCTCGCCACGCAGACTGCCCGGGCCACCAAGACCATCGCGACGCAGATCGCGGCGATCCAGACCGAGACGCAGCAGGCGGCCGAGTCGATGCGGACGATTGGGGGCACGATCGACGCGATGCGCACGGTGGCGCTCAGCGTGGCCGCCGCCATGGAGGAGCAGGGCGCGGCCACGAGCGAGATCGTCCGCAATGTCACCCAGGCGGCGCAGGGCACGCAGGCCGTGAGCACCGACATCGCCGACGTCCGACAGGCCGCCCGCGAGACTGGTGCGGCCTCAAGCCAGGTCCTGATCGCCGCCCAGGAGTTGGCCCGCTACTCCACGAACCTCGGCCAGGAGGTCACGACCTTCCTCGCCGCGGTGAAGGCCGCCTGAGGGCAGCCGGGCGGGCACTCACGCGATCCCGTCGATCGCCACCCGCAGATGCTCCGGGCCGCGCAAGGCCGCGCCCGGCCGGTAGGGCGGTGGATCCGCGATCAGCCGCGGCGCCTTCAGCCGGCGCGCGAGGGCGGTCAATGCCGCCTCCGCCTCGAACCGGGCGAGCGGCGCGCCCACGCAGTAATGCAGGCCGCCGCCGAAGCCGAGATGGCGGATCCCGGTGCGGTCCGGGTCGAATCGGTCGGGATCCGGGAAGACGGTCGCGTCGCGGTTGCCGGCGGCCAGCAGCAGCAGGAGGTCGGCGCCCTCAGGGATCGTGACCCCCGCGATGTCGATGGCCGCGAGCGTCCGGCGGGTCCGGAACTGCACCGGCGGCTCGTAGCGCAGCAGTTCCTCGATGAGCCGCGGTGCCCGGAGCGGATCCTGCCGCAGGCGCTCCAGCTCCTCTGGGTGCCGGAGCAGGGTCAGCAGGCCGTTGGTGATCAGGTTCACGGTGGTCTCGTGGCCCGCCACCAGCATCAGGATCGAGGTGGCGATCAGGTCGTAATCGCCCATCTTCACCCCAGCCGGGGTCGCGTGGTTGGCGAGCCCCGACAGCATGTCATCCTGAGGGTGCCTGCGCTTCTCCTTGATCAGGTCAGCCATGTAGCCGCCGATCGCGTCGAAGGTCCGGCTGTTCTTGGCGCGGATCTCGGGGTCGGACAGGCTGTCGGGTTCGAGCGCGGTGGCGAGCTGCGTCGCCCAGCCGTGGAACTTCGGCTCGTCCTCCCGGGGTACGCCGAACAGCTCGCAGATCACCGTCACGGGCAGCGGGTAGGCGAGGTCGTCGACCGCGTCGATCTCCCGGGCGCCGCATTTCTCGTTGAGCAGGTCGGCGACCAGCCGGTCTGAGCGCGCGCGCATCGCCTGGACGCGCTCGCGGCTGAATTGGTGCATCACAGCCGAGCGCAGGGCGTCGTGGTCCGGCGGGTCGCGGAAGATGAAGACCCGGTGCCGGTCCATCATCCAGTCCTTGAGCGGCTTGACGATCAGGTCGGTGAGGGGATTGCCGGTGCGCGGCCGGTCGGCTGGCGGCAAGGTGTCGGAGCTGACCCGCGGGTCCTGCAGCAGGCTGGCGATGGTGCCGTGGGTCGCCGCCACCCAGGTGCCCGCCTCGGTGCCGTCCTCCTGGCGCGAGACGGGATGCTCCCGCAGCTTCGCGTAGACCGGGTAGGGGTTCGGCCGGTTGGCAAAATCCTTGACCTGATCGAGGAGGGTGGCGTCCGGCATGCGGTCTCCTTCGCGCATCGACCCGGAAGGCGGCCACCGGCCTTCGGGAAAAGATGCCGCGACAGCAAAGGCTTCGCGCGTCGTGGCGGTTCCGTCTCCGGGTCCGCGCTACACGGGTGGCGGGGTCGAGAGGCCCTGGTTGTCGACCGGGATGCGCCGGGCTTCCGCCCCCGCATCGTCACCCAGGGGCCGCGCAGCGCAGCCCGGATTCAGGGCCGCCGGCGTACCAAGCCCTCGCGGAACCTACGGTTCTGGATTCCGGGCCGGCATTCGGCATCCCGGAATGGCGGAGCGGGAGCCGGTGGCGCCGTTCACCGCGGTGAACGGCACGCACGTCGTGTCCAGAGGACGATGCGTTAGGCAAAGCCCGGCTCGAAGATCGCGACGCCGTTCGGCCGGTCGGTCGCGGCGCCGCGGGGTGGGAACGGCGCGCGCGCGGCGATCAGCTCGGCATGGGCCGGCAGCCAGCGGGCGGAATCCACCGAGACTGCCGCGATGCAGCGTCCTGCACGGCCGTAGAGGGCGACGAAGCGGCCGGCGGCCGGATCGCCCTGCGTGATCGCCACCGCGTCGGCGCCCTCGGTCAGGCCGGCCGATTTCACTACGAGGTCTCCCTGGGTCGACCAGAAGGTCGGCAGGGCGTCATAGGGCGATTCGGGCTCTGCGCCGGCGAGCAGCCGGCCAGCATGGATGCCTTGCGCCACCGCGTGGCTCCAGTGCTCCAGCGCGACGCGTCGGCCGTCGTAGATGGGGTGCGGAAAGCGCGCCACGTCGCCGGCGGCGGCGATGTGCGGGTCGGGCCTTCCCTCGGTATCGAGGACATGGCCGCGCGCATCGCAATCGACCCCGCCTGAATCCGCCGACAGGCCGGCCCCGTCGAGCCACTCGGTGTTGCGGACCGCTCCCAGCGCAACGACGGCAACGTCGGTCGCAAGGCTGCTGCCGTCGACGAGATGCGCGCGGGTCAGCCGGCCGTCCTCCGCCTCCAGCCACTCGACCTCGCTGCCGCAGCGCAGCGCCACACCGTGTCCCTCGTGGATCGCACCGATGAACGCCCCGACGGTGCGGCCGAGGACGCGGGCCAGCGGCGTCGGGCCGGGCTCGACCAGGGTGACCGGCAAGCCGAGCTGCCGGCACAGGCTGGCGACCTCGCAGCCGATGAAGCCGCCACCGATCACCAGCACGTGCTTCGGGCCCGCGGCCAGGGCCTGCCGCAGGGCGGCGGCGTCGTCCCGCCCCCGCAGGGTGAAGACGCCGGCGAGGCGGCCCTCGTGCGGGTTCGGCCAGGGGCGGGCGCGGGTACCGGTGGCGATGAGCAGACGGTCGTAGGGGAGGGTCCGCCCGTCCGCGAGGCCCACCATACGCGCTTGCCGGTCGAGGCGCAGAGCCGCGCTGCCGAGTTGCCAGTCGGCCGCGAGGCCGCCGACCCCTGGCAGAGTCGTAGCATCCGCCGGGATCGCGCCGGTGAGGACGTGCTTCGAGAGCGGCGGCCTGTCGTAGGGCGGATGGGGCTCGTCGCCGACGATGGTGAGCGGGCCGGAAAATCCTGCCGCCCGCAGGGCCTCGGCGCCGCGCAGGGCCGCGAGGCCGGCGCCCACGATCAGGGCACGCCCGGGTTCTTGCGCCATCAGGCGGTGCGCTCCGGCTCCTCGACCCGGATCGCCTGGACCGGGCAAGCGACGCGCGCCCGCTCGATAGCGTCCCGGTCCTGCACGGCGGGTGCGGGATCGTAGAACAGGGCTTCGTGCCCCTCGATGCGGAAGTGCCGCGGCGCCGCATAGCAGCACTGGGCATAGGCTTGGCACAGGTTGAGATCGACGCTCACCCGCAGGCCGGGCGGGGGACCGGAGGACACATCGGCGGGGGCGGACATGGCGGGGCAACCGCGGGCGGCGCCCCGGGTTCCGCGGGCCGGAGTCACGAGGAACGGCCCCGAAGCGTCCCCGGTCGGAGCGTCATCGGTATTAAACGTGTTTGGGCTATCTTCGTGGGAATGCAGCGACGGAATTCCCCTGCGCGGCGGTTCGATCTATTGTTGCGCCGCCCAGCGGACCTGTCCAAGACGCCGCGATGTCAGGAGGGCACCATGCCGCACGCCGCGCGAACGGGCCTCGCCGCCCTCATGCTGGCTCTCGGACTCGGCGGCGCCTCCGCCGAATCCGTTGCCACGACCTGGACGGATCCACCGGCCCACAAGCCGGCCGCCGAGAAGGCGCCGGCCGCTGACCAGAAGGTCGCCGCACCGGCGCCGGCCGCATCGACCCCCGCCGCATCGACCGGTGCCCGGCCGGCGTCCAGCCGACGGAAGGCCGTCGCGGCGCGGCGTGTGCCGGAGAAGACGGTGCGCGCCGCATCTCCGGGGGCCAAGCGGGTTGCCGCCACGCCACGCCGGGCGCGCGTCGTCGCGGCACCGACCCGAACGATCCGCAGCGCTCCGCAGAGCGTCGCCGCCGCCCCGCCGCCTCCGCCTGAAGGCTACGCGCGCTACCGGGCCTACAATTACGGGCCGGGCTACGGCTACGCGCCGGCCTACGGCTACGCCCAGGGCTATACCGACGATCGCCTGGACCGCCTGAGCAGCGCGCAGGCCGCCGGCTACGTCGTGGTCCGCCGCCGGACGGTGCAGTTCCCCGACGGCCGGACTCTGCGGGTCTACCGCCCGGACGATGAGGGCGAGCCGTTCTGATCTGAACCCTCCGCGAATACCGCCCGCAAGGGAGCCCGCATGATCTTCCCGGCGGGATTGCGCGGCAGGAGTTCGTCCCAGATCATGATTCGCACCGGCACCTTGAACGCGGCGAGCCGCTCGGCCGCGAAGGCGCGGATCTCCGCCGCCCCGGCGCTCGCCCCCTCGGCCAGAACCACGATGGCGCCGGGCTCCTCGCCAAGTGTTGGATGCGGCACCGGCAGCACCACGGCGTCGATCACGTCCGGATGCGCGTAGAGGGCGTTCTCGACCTCGCAGCAATAGATGTTCTCGCCCCCGCGGATCAGCATGTCCTTGATCCTGTCGACGATGGTCAGGAAGCCCTCGTCGTCGGCGCGGGCGAGGTCGCCGGTGCGCAGCCAGCCCGCGGAGAGGACCTCCGCGGTGGCCCTCGGGTCGTCCCAGTAGCCGCGGACCACGTTGGGTCCCTTCACGCAGAGCTCGCCGACCTCGCCCGGCGGAAGCGCGTCCCCGAGGGAATCCACGATCCGCACCTCGCAGACCGGCAGGGGCGGGCCGCAGGAATCCGGGTGGGCGAGGTAATCCTCACCCTGGTGATGGGTGAAGGTCGCCGAGGTCTCGGTCATGCCCCAGCCGGTGCCGGGGACGACGTTGGGCAACGCCTCGCCCAGCGTCCGCACGAGGTCGGCGGCCGCAGGGGCGCCGCCATAGGTGACGCCCTCGAGGGTCGGCAGCGGCCGGCCCGCCTCCCGGGCGGCGGTGGCGAGCTGCCACGCGATGGTCGGCACGCCGCCCGCGCTGGTGCAGCCCTCCGCCTCGATCAGATCGAGGGCCGCGTTCGCGTCCCAGCGGTGCATCATCACCAGCCGGTGGCCGCCGTAGAGGGCTGCCCCCAGGCTGGCGTGGCAACCAGTGACGTGGAACAGCGGGATTACCAGCAGCGCCGCCCGCTGCGGCGCGGACGGGTCAGGCTTCGGCGGCGCCTCGCCCCGGCGCAGGGCGCTGCGCGAAGCCGAGTAGGGATAGGCCATCACGGTCGTGGCGGCCGCCCGGTGGGTGCCGACCGCCCCTTTCGGCTTGCCGGTGGTGCCTGAAGTGTAGAACAGGGTCGCGTCGTCCTCTGGATCGAGGGCGATGTCGGGCAGGGGCCAGTCGGGCAGGGCGGCCCAGTCCTGCACCGGGCCGACGATATCGGAGAGCGGCATCGCCCTGGGATCGGGCTCCATCCGGGTGGTGAGGACCCGCTCCAGCGCCGGACATTCGGTAAGGTGCGGGGCGATCCGTTCGAAGCGCGCATCGTCGGCGATCAGGATCCGCGCGCCGGAATGCCGGAGGCCGTAGGCGAGTTCCGGCCCGGTCCACCACGCGTTGAGCGGCGTCGCGATCGCGCCGGCGAGCAGGGCGCCGAAATAGCTCACCGGCCATTCGGGCAGGTTGCGCATCGCGATGGCGACGCGGTCGCCTTTCTTGATTCCGGCTGCCGCGAGCGCCCGCGCCAGCGCGGTCGCCGCGCGGGAGAAGCCCGTAAAGGTGACGCGCTCGTCGCCGTAGACCACGAAGGTCCTGTCCCCGTGGCCCTGGGCGATCCGGAACAGGTCTCGCAGGGTCGGCGGGGCCTTCTCCCAGATCCGGGTCGGCACGCCCCGGATATCGATCGTGGCGATCGCGAAGGGCGCGCCCGGGGCGGTAAGCCGCGCCTCGGCCTCGCGAAACGTCAGGGCCGGCCAGCCAGCGGGGATGCGGGGATCGGGGCTCATCGGGCGATGGTCACGCCGCCGTCGATGACGAGCGCCTGGCCGGTGACGAACCGGCCCGCCGCGGAGGCCAGGAACACGGCCGCGCCCGCGATCTCGTCGGGCTCGCCGATCCGGCGCAGAGGCGCGGCCTCCGTGGTGGCGGCCAGCATCGCGGGATCCTCCCACAGGGCGCGGGCGAAATCGGTGCGGATCAGACCCGGGCAGAGGCAATTCACCCGGACGTTGGCGGGCCCGTACTCCACCGCGTAGTTGCGGGCGAGCTGGAGGTCGGCGGCCTTCGAGACGTTGTAGGCGCCGATCACTGGCGAGCCCTTGAGCGCCCCGATCGAGGAGACGATGACGATCGCGCCGTCGCGCCGCGCGACCATGCCGGGGGCGACCCTCTGGATCAGCCAGTGGTTCGACAGGACGTTGTTCTCGAGGATTTTTTTGAATTGTGCGTCGGAGATGCCGGCGAGGGGGCCATAGTAGGGATTGCTGGCCGCATTGCAGACCAGCACGTCCACGGGACCGAGCTGCCTTTCGGTCTCGGAACCCAGGGTTTCCAGCTCCTCCTTCACCGAGATGCTCGCCGGGATCGCCACGGCGCGGCCGGCGCCGTGCGCGGCCTCGATCTCGGCCACGACGGCCGCGCAGGCCTCGCGCTTGCGCGAGGAGATCACCACCCGGGCGCCGTGCTCGGCCATCCGCAGGGCGATCGCCCGCCCGATGCCCCGGGAGGATCCGGTGATGAGGGCGACCTTGCCGGTCAGATCGAACAGGGACATGGCGAGACTCTGCGCTGGATGAAGCGGCGAACGGCTTCCATCCTCGTTCCGCGGGACATCAGGGTCGCGACGCGCCCCCTTTCCCGAGCGGGAGAGGGTTGGGGTGAGGGGTGTGACCTCTCCGGACAGTTCTCGTCCCTCCCCCGCTCGGGCGAGGGGACCAGCGCCCCGTCCGGCCACCGACAATGTCGCCGGACGCCGCCCATTCTCACGCCCCCGCCCGCATCGACCGGCGCAGCCGCGCCATGCCGGCGAGCCATCGCTCGGGATCCTCGGCCCGGCGGCGGGCGTATTCGACCACCTGCGGGTGCGGCAGGATCAGGAAGCGCCCTGCCGCCAGCCCGTCGAAGGCGGCCTCGGCCACGGCCTCCGGCGCCAGGACGCCGTCGCGCGACGCGGCGCTGGCGGCGCCCAGCATGGCGGTGTCGACGCCCTGCGGGCACAGGGCGGCGACCCGGATCCCGTCCTCGGCATGGGCGATGGCGAGGTGCTCCAGGAAGGCGAGCGCCGCGTGCTTGGTGGCCGAGTAGGTGGCGCTGCCGATCTGGCTGAGCAGCCCCGCCGCCGAGACGGTGCCGAGGAACGCGCCCCCGCCCCGGGTGCGCCAGAGTGGGACCAGCACCCGCGCTGCGTGGACATGGCCCATCACGTTCACCGCGAAGGCACGCGCCCAGCTCTCCGGATCGGCGGAGGTGGCGAGATCCGGATCGGGGTCGCGCTCCAGGATGCCGGCGTTGGAACAGTACAGGGCGACGGGACCGATCTCGGCCTCGATGCGCGCCAGGATTGCGGCGACCGCCGCGGCGTCGCTCACGTCGAGCGCGAAGGCCTGCCCGCCGAGCCCGGCCGCCACGGCCTCCGCCCCGGCCCCGTCCCGGTCGAGAGCTACGATCGTCGCGCCGCGGGCCTTGGCCGCGACCGCGAGCGCCCGGCCGATCCCCCGGGCGGCCCCCGTGACGGCGACGACGCGGCCGGCGAGATCCATGCTCAGGCCCCCGCCCGCTCGGCGAAGCCCCAGGCCGCGGCGGCGAGTTTCGGCACCCGCGCCGCCATGGCGGCGGCGTGCTCGCTCGCGGCGTTGCCGGCCTTGGCGCGGGCGGCCACACCCTGGAGGATGCCGACCAGCCGGAACAGGTTGTAGGCGAAGTACCAGTCGAGGTCGGGCAGGGTTTTCCGGTCCGCCGCCCGGCAGTAGAGCGCCACCGCCTCGTCGCGGGTGGGGATGCCCAGAGCCGTCAGGTCGAGGCCGCCGAGCCCGCTGCGCCCGTCGGCCGGCAGTTCCCACTGCATCAGCAGGTAGCTGAAATCAGCGAGCGGATCGCCGAGCGTCGACAGCTCCCAGTCGAGCACCGCGCTGACGCCGCCGTCCCTGGAAAAGATCAGGTTGTCGAGGCGGTAATCGCCGTGGACCACGCAGGCGCCCTGCTGCTCGGGCACCGTCCGGGGCAGCCACGCGATCAGCCGCTCGACATCCTCGAGGCGCCCGTCCTCGGCGGCGCGGTACTGGCGGGTCCAGCGGTCGACCTGCCGGGCGAAGTAGTTGCCGGGCCGGCCGTAATCGGAGAGCCCCGCCGCCTCCGGGTCGATGGCGTGGAGGCGCGCCAGCGTGGCGATCATGCCGGCATAGTGCCGGTGGCGGGCGTGGCGGTCGAGGCCCGGCAGCGCTCCGTCCCAGTGCACGGCGCCGTCCACCGCCTCCATCACGTAGAAGGCAGCGCCGATGATCCCGGAGTCTTCGCACAGCGCGAAAGGGCGCGGCACCGGAAAACCCTCGCCGTAGAGGGCGCCGATCACCCGGAACTCGCGCTCCACCGCGTGCGCGGAGGGCAGGAGCGGGCCGAAGGGTTTTCGGCGCAGCACGTATGTCTGGGCGGGCGTGTCCAGCCGGTAGGTCGGGTTCGACTGGCCACCGCGGAACTGCTGCACGGTGAGCGGGCCGGAGAAGCCGCGGACGTGCCCTTCCATCCAGGCGGCGAGTTTCGCCTCGTCGATCCGGTGGCGCGGCTCGACCGGCTTCACGCCGGAGAAGACATCGGCGTCGCTCATGCGCGCTCCGCTTCCGGGGCTCCTGGCCGGGCATTGGTGTAGCGCCCGAATTCCAGCCGGGCGATCGAGCGATTGTGGACCTCGTCGGGCCCGTCGGCGAGCCGCAGGGTGCGGATATGGGCGTACATTTTCGCCAGCCCGAAATCCTCCGAGACGCCGGCCCCGCCATGGGCCTGGATCGCGTCGTCGATCACCTTCAGCGCCACCCGGGGCGCCGCGACCTTGATCATGGCGATCTCGAGCTTGGCGCCCTTGTTGCCGACCTTGTCCATCATGTCGGCGGCCTTCAGGCAGAGGAGGCGGGTCATCTCGATATCGATCCGCGCCTCGGCGACCCGCTGCTCCCAGACCGACTGCTCGCTGATCCGCTTGCCGAAGGCGACGCGGGAGACCAGCCGACGCGCCATGGCCTCCAGCGCCACTTCCGCCGCCCCGATGGTGCGCATGCAGTGGTGGATGCGGCCGGGCCCGAGCCGCCCCTGCGCGATCTCGAAACCCCGGCCCTCGCCGAGGATCAGGTTCTCGGCCGGCACGCGGACGTTCTCCAGCACGACCTCGCCGTGGCCCTTGGGCGCGTCCTCGTAGCCGAAGACCGGGAGCAGGCGCTCGACGCGCACGCCCGGCGTGTCCATGGGGACGAGGATCTGCGATTGCTGACGGTGGCGGGGCGCCTCCGGGTCGGTCTTGCCCATCAGGATCGCGATCCGGCAGCGCGGATCGCCAACGCCGGTCGACCACCATTTGCGGCCGTCGATGACGTAGTGGTCGCCGTCGCGGCGGATCGCCGTGCTGATGTTGGTGGCGTCCGAGGAGGCGACCTCCGGCTCGGTCATCAGGAAGGCCGAGCGGATCTCCCCCGCCATCAGGGGCTTCAACCACCGGTCCTTCTGGGCCGCGGTGCCGTAGCGGTGCAGCACCTCCATGTTGCCGGTGTCGGGGGCCGCGCAGTTGAACGCCTCCGAAGCGATCCCGACCCGGCCCATCTCTTCGGCGCAGAGGGCGTAGTCGAGGTTGGTCAGGCCGGCGCCGCGATAGGCGTCGGTGTCGTGCTCCGGGGAGGGCGGCAGGAACAGGTTCCACAGACCCTCGGCCCGGGCCCTCTCCTTCAACCGCTCCATGGTGGGCGAGGGATCGCGGCTCGCGGCGCGCTCGGCCGCCACCGCGGCGGCGGCCGGCAGGATCGCGTCGGCGATGAAGGCGCGCACGCGGGTCAGCCAGTGGGTCTGGGATTGGGAGAGGGTGAAGTCCACGGTGTCCGCTCCGCTCACATCCGTCGCTGCGGGCTTCTCTCCTCCCCCTTGCGGGGAGGAGTTGGAGGTGGGGGTGGCGCAGAATGAGGCGTTGCGGTGCCTTCTGGACCACCCCCACCCCTAGCCCCTCCCCGCGAGGGGGAGGGGGAAAATCAGCCCTCACAGATAGGCCGATCCCATCTCGCTGGCGAAACGCTGCGGCGGGCCTTCCCAGACGATCCGGGCCTGTTCCAGCACGTAGACCCGGTCGGCGTGGGGGAGCGCGAAGGTGACGTTCTGCTCGCCGAGCAGGACCGTGATCGGCGTCGTCTGGCGCAGCTTCTCCAAGGCCTTCGACAGCAGCTCCAGGATTACCGGGGCGAGGCCGAGCGTCGGCTCGTCGAGGATCAGGAGGCGCGGGCGCATCATCAGTGCCCGGGCGATGGTCAGCATCTGCTGCTCGCCGCCCGAGAGGGTGCGGGCGCTCTGCGTCTCGCGGTCCTTGAGGATCGGGAACAGCTCGTAGAGCCAGTCGCGCTGCCTGGCGCTCTCGGCCTTCGGGAAATGCTGGCCGCCGAGGTCGAGGTTCTCGCGCACGCTGAGGTCGCCGAACAGTTCGCGGGTCTCGGGCACCTGGACGATGCCGGCCCGGGCGATGGCGGCGGGCTTCATCCGCGAGAGATCCTGGCCGGCGAACCGGATCGTGCCGGTATGCGGCACGAGACCCGAGATGGCGTTGAACAGCGTGGTCTTGCCGGCACCGTTCAGGCCCACCACCGAGACGAACTCGCCCTCGTGGACGTGGATCGAGGCGGCGCGCAGGGCCTGCGCCTTGCCGTAGAGCACGTCGACGCCCTCGACGGTGAGCAGCGAATCCGGCTTGAACGCCGCCTCGGGCCGGGCCGCCGTCTCGATGCTGCCGCCGAGATAGACCCGGCGCACGGTCGGGTCGGCCATCACGGACTCGGCCGAGCCCTCGGCGATGCGCTCGCCGAGATACATGGCGAACACCCGGTCCACGAGGGCCGAGACGCTCTTCACGTTGTGGTCGACGAGGAGCACCGCCTTGCCCTCGTCGCGAAAGCCGCGGATCAGCTCGGAGAAGGCGCCGACCTCGCCGCCGGTCAGCCCGGCGAAGGGCTCGTCGACCAGCACCACCCGGGGATCGCGGGCGATGGCCTTGGCGAGCTCCAGCCGGCGGAGATCCGCGAAGGGCAGGGTGCCGGGGCGCCGGTCGACGACCGCGCCCAGGCCGACGCGCTCGGCGATTTCTCTCGCGCGCCGCGCCACGTGGGGGTCGGCCGCCAGCCGGATCAGGCTGTCGGGCAGGAGCGCGAGGCTGATGTTCTCCAGCACGGTCTGCCGCTGGAGCGGCCGCGCGTGCTGGAACACGAGGCCGATGCCGGAGCGCGCCACCCGGTGAGCCGGCATCCCGCCGATCTCGGCGCCGTCGAGGCGGATCGAGCCGGCGCTCGGCCGTTCCAGCCCCATGATCAGCTTCATCACGGTCGACTTGCCCGAGCCGTTCGGGCCGATCAGGCCGAGGATCTCGCCGGGCCGCAGGTCGAGGTCGATCTCCTTGACGGCGACGAGGCCGCCGTAGCGCTTGGTCAGGCCGCGCACGGTGAGGCAGGGCTCGGCCAGGACGGGCGACACGGCCGGCGGGGGCGCCACGGCGACGGTCATCGGGCTCTCCGGAGCGATCCGAGGCCGAGCAGCCCCGAGGGCACGAATAGGATCACCAGCAGAGCCACCGCCGAGACCACGAAGGTCGAGAGGCCGCCGAGCGGCCGCAGCAGCTCGCCCGCCGCGATCAGGAACACGGCGCCAAGCGCCGCGCCCACGATGGTGCGCCGTCCGCCGAGCACCGCCGCGATGATCACCTGCACGCCCACCGACGTGTTGATCAGCGTGCCGACCGAGGCGGTGCCCATGTAGAAGACCACCAGCCCGCCCGCGAGGCCCGAGAAGGCGGCGCTGACCGCGAAGGCCGCGAGCTTGTGCTTGGCGACGTTGAAGCCGAGCGCCCCGGTCACCACCGGGTCCTGGCCGGCGGCCTGGAGGATCAGCCCCGCGGGCGAGCGGGCGATGGCGGTGAGGATCAGGCCCGAGACCGCCATGAAGCCGAGCGCCAGCCAGTAATTGGTGTCGGCGTCGATCGAGATGACGTCGGGCACGGTCAGGCCGATCTCGCCGCCGGTGAGGCCGGAGAAGACCACGATCATGTTCTGCAGGAGCAACACCGCCACCAGGGTGATCAGGCCGAAATAGGGTCCGCGCACCTTCAGCGCCGGCAGCGCCAAAGCGAGGCCGCCGACCACGGCGAGCACGGTCCCGGCCGCGAGGCAGTAGGGGATCGGCAGTTCGTAGCGGTTGTTGAGGATGCCGGCGCCGTAGGCCCCGAGGCCGATCAGGAAGGTCGGGCCGAAATTCACCTCGCCGGCGAAGCCGAAGAGCAGGTCCCAGGCCATCGAGAACACGCCGAAATAGTAGGCGATGGTGAGCAGGCCGAGGATGTAGCCGGAGACATACCAGGGGAGGGTGGCGGCCAGCGCGACGGCGAGGATCGCGATCCAGAAGCCGGGGGTGGTGAGGAGCTTCATGATTGCTCGCTGCGGGCGGGACTTTCCCTCCCCCCTCTGCGGGGGAGGGTACCGGATTCACACTTCTGGGTCTGAGAGTAACACTCTGAAAAAAGAGCGCTTTCCCCTCCCCCTTGCGGGGAGGAGAGAGCCCAGCGACCAGCGATGCGTGAATATCCTCCCCCGCAAAGGGGGGAGGGAGAGACGCGGCGCGGGCCAGCCAGGAAAACAGCCATCACCGCCGCCCCAGCAGGCCCTGCGGGCGCAGGTACATGACGGCGACCAGCAGCAGCAGCGCCGGGATCACCCGGTAGGCCGGGGAGATCAGGTAGGCGGTGGCCGTCTCCAGATACCCCACCACGTAGGCCGCGATCAGCGAGCCGGTGACGCTGCCCAACCCCCCCAGCACCACGATCGAGAAGGCGCTCGCGGTGAGCGGCCCCACCGAGTAGGACGAGACGCCCAGGAACATGCCGAGCAGCACCCCGGCGATGCCGGCGAGCAGGCCGTAGATCGCCCAAACCGCCACGTAGATCTTCGCCATGTCGTGGCCGAGCAGCGTGACGCCGCGCGGGTTCATGGAGGCGGCGAGCAGGACCTTGCCGGCCCGCGCCCGGTTCACGAACAGCCAGAGCAGCCCGATCACCACCCAGCAGATCAGCGCGGTGAAGAGCTCGTTCTTCGGCGTGCGGACGCCCGCGATCTCGACCACGCCCTCGATGAGCGGCAGCACGGTCTTCGGATTGTCGGTGAAGAAGTAGGCCACCAGCTCCTGGATCATGATCCCCCAGAGCAGCGTGCCGGTGAGCACGAAGATTTCTTTCTCTTCTCGCGGGATCGCCCGGCTGCGCTCGATCGGCGCCACGACGGCGAAATAGGTGACGAGGGCGCCCGCGAGCCCGCACAGCACGCCGATCGCCGCGCCCGCGTAGGAGCCGAGGCCGAACAAAGCCGAGGCCGCCCAGGCCGCCACCGCGGCCATGACCATCAGGGCGCCGTGCGTCAGGTTGAGGACGCCCGAGACCCCGAAGATCAGGGTGAAGCCCATCGCGCCGAGCGCGTAGAGGGCCGAGATCGCGAAACCGTCGACGAGGATCTGGAGACCGATCACCGCGCTCTCCCCGCCCGCCTACTGGACCGCCGGCTTGACCGCAGGGGGCAGGATCATGGCCCCGTTGGCGGTCGCGGCCGGCCAGATCGCGACCTGCTTGCCGTTCTGCCACTGCCCGAGCACGCTGGTCATCAGGCCGGGCCCGTACTGGATCGAGTGGGTGAACGGGTCGTCCTTGCCGTAGAACTTGAGATGCCCGACCGTGCCGACGTAGTCGGTCTTCTCCAGGGCCTCGACGAGCTTGTCGGCCTCCGTGGAGCCGGCCCGCTTGATCGCCTCGGCGGTGTAGTAGACGGCATCGTACGCCATGTAGCCCGCGTAGGAGGGCGCGCCGCCGAAGCGCTTGGTGAAGGCGTCGGCGAACGGAATCGTCTTCTCGGTGAGCGCCACGCCCGGCAGCGCCACGCTGTCGAACAGCACGCCCTGCGTCCCGCCGTTGGTGTTGGCCCAGAAGGTCGAGGAGGTCGCCTGACCGCTGATGCCGGTCATGGCGATCGGCACCTGCTGGTTCTGCCACTGCACAGTCGGCTGCACGCCGACATGGGCGATGCCGGTGACGATCAGGTCGGGCTTGGCCGCCTCGATCTTGTTGTAGATCGGCGTGAAGTCGCCCGTGTCCGGCGAGAAGCGGACATGCTCCACCACCTTGAGCCCGGATTTCGGCAGGCATTCCTGGTAGGCGGCGTCCAGCGGCCGGGTCCAGGCGGCGTCCTCGCTCATGATCGCGGCGGTCTTGGCCTTGAGCCTCTCGACCAGCACCTCCTTGGCCGAATCGCAGACCGCCTGCGCCAGGGCGTGCGAGGTCAGGTAGCCGTGGAAGGTGTACTTGTTGCGGGCGTAGTCCTTGTGGACTGCGACGCTGATCTCGTTCGAAGCCGCGCCCGGCGTGATCATCGGCGTCTTGAGCCGGGCCGCCCAGGGCATCAGCGCCAGCACGACCTCCGAGATGTAGCTGGCGATGACGAAGTTGACCTTGTCCTCGGAGACCGCCCGCTGGAAGGCGCGGACCGCGTCGGAGGCGGAGGACTTGTCGTCATAGGTGACGACCTGGATCTGGCGCCCTTCGATGCCGCCCTTGGCGTTGATCTCGTCGGCGGCGAGCTGCACCGCCTGGGGGATCGAGGCCCCGGCCACCGACTGCGCCTCGGCGATCACCCCGATCCTGATCGGATCCGCGGCTCGCACGGGCCCGGCGGCGACCAGCCCCGCCGCGACCAGCGCGGGCAGCGCGCGCCGAATCGGCGCAATCCGGGCGGCGGCGCGCACGGTCTCGGACATCGGCGTTCCCTCATCCCAATGCCCGAATTTTATATTCGCGGGCTTGGCACGAACTGTACCCGCGCTCCGACGGATCACAAGGGGCCGATCGGGACCGGCCGGTGACGTTTGCACGGAGTCGTTTTCCCCCTGGACTATCGCCGCGCGCCACAGCGTCCTAGTCTCGCAGCGGCCCTGCGATGCGCGGGCCCAGTGGCCTCGAAGAAGGGCACGGTCTGGTGAGGAACGCACGCTCGGCCGCGGCCGGGGTTCGCCCCGGACCGCGGCCCTGGAGCCGCAGGAAGCGACCCGCTCCGCGGCCGGCACGGGCAGGGGAACCACAGGCATGACCCTGCGCTGGACGCGGCGGCCCGAGGGCTCGACCTGGGGGGATTTCGGCCCCGACGACGAGCTGGGGCGCCTGAACCTGCTCACCCCCGAAAAGGTGCTGCAGGGCGTCGCCGAGGTGCGCGAAGGGCTCACCTTCTGCCTCAGCCTGCCGCTGGACCTGCCGGGCGGAAACGTCCTGAACCCGCGTCGCCACCCGCCGCAGATCACCCCGACCCGCCGCGCCGACGGCCGGCCGAACATGAACTTCCCGGTCTGCGAGGAGGTCGACGGCGCCACCGACGTGGTCTGCGACGACCGGGCGCTGATCCACCTGCAATACTCGACGCAGTGGGACTCGCTCGCGCATGTCGGCTCGCTGTTCGACGCGGACGGCACTGGGGCGGCGCCGACCTTCTACAACGGCTTCCGCGGCGGCCGGGATATCGTCGGGCCGAGCGCCCCGGAGGCGGCGGACCAGCCGTCCCGGGCGAAGCGCCTCGGGATCGAGCGCCTCGCCGAGACCGGCATGCAGGGCCGGGCCGTGATGATCGACCTGCGCGCCCATCTCGGCGACGCCAAGACCAAGGTGGGCTACGACCAGCTCGCCCGGATCCTGGAGGCCGACGGCGTCGTGGTGGAGCCCGGGGACATGGTCTGCCTGCACACGGGTTTCGCCGAGCGGCTGATCGCCATGGGCGGCGAGCCGGACCCGAAGCTCGTCCACAACCTCTGCGCCGGGCTCGACGGGCGCGATCCGCGCCTCCTCGACTGGATCACACGCTCCGGCCTGTGCGCGCTGATCGCCGACAATTACGCGGTGGAGGCCTACCCGGCGGGCCCTGGCCCCGCCTGCTGCGCGACGCTGCCGCTCCACGAGCACTGCCTGTTCAAGCTCGGGGTCAATCTCGGCGAGCTGTGGCACCTGACGCCGCTCGCCGACTGGCTGCGGGCCCGCGGCCGCAGCCGCTTCCTGCTCACCGCCCCGCCGCTGCGCCTGCCCGGCGCGGTCGGCTCGCCGACGACGCCGATCGCGACGGTGTGAGAGCCGCGGCGGCCTGGAAGCCGCCGGGATCAGCCGAGGGCGAAGGGTGCGGCGTCGGCGTGCGGCGGATCGCCGATCGCTTCCACGGCCTCCTGGGGCGGCCCGGGACGGAGGACGGCGCGCTCGCGGAAATGCGGGATGGCCGCCTCGAACACGGAATCGGCGGCCGCCCGGTCGCCGGCCGCCACGGCGTCGCGCAGGCGCGCTACCCAGGCGTCGAGCCGGTCCCGGTCGGCGAAGACCGGCCGCGCCGCCATCACCCCGTCGATGCCCGGCAGGGCGATCCGGGGCTCCTCGCGGGCGAACAGGATCTCGTTGAGCCGCTCGCCGGGCCGGGCGCCGGTATAGGCGATCTCGATCTCGGTGCCGGGCTCGAAGCCGGCGAGGCGGATCATCCGCTCGGCGAGGTCGGCGATCCGCACCGGCTGCCCCATCTTGAGCACGTAGACGGCGGCGCGCTCCGCGCCGCCGCGGGCCTCGCCGTCGGCATGCGAGGCCGCGGTCAGCACGAGGTCGCAGGCCTCGCGCACGGTCATGAAGTAGCGGACCATGTCGGGGTGGGTGACGGTGACCGGGCCGCCCCGGGCGATCTGCGCCTTGAACACCGGCACCACGGAGCCCACGGAGCCCAGCACGTTGCCGAACCGCACGGCGATCAGCCGGGTCGGGTGGTCCGGCCGCACGGATTGCTCGGCGTCGAGGGCCTGGGCGACCATCTCGGCGAAGCGCTTGGTGACGCCGAGCTGCGAGACCGGCTCGATCGCCTTGTCGGTGGAGATCATCACCAGGGCGCGGGCGCCGGCCGCCACCGCCGCCTCGGCGACGTTGATCGAGCCGAACACGTTGGTCTTGATGCCCTCCTGCCAGTCCCGCTCCAGGTAGGGCACCTGCTTCAGCGCGGCGGCGTGGAGCACGTAGTCGGGTCGGAACGCCGCGATCACCGCGTGCGTCCGCTCCCGGTCGCGGATATCGGCCAGCACGCCGGTCACGGCGGTCTCCGCGGCCAGGATCGCGGGGTGGCTGAGGATGCCGTGGAGCGCCGGCTCGGAGGATTCGAGCACCAGCACGGCGGCGGCCCCGAAGGCCACGGCCCGCAGGCAGATCTCCGAACCGATCGACCCGCCGCCGCCGGTGACCACGACCCGGCGGCCGGCGAGGAACGCCTCCAGGCGCGGCCGGTCGATGGCGACGGTCGGCCGCAGCAGCAGGTCCTCGATCTCGAGCGGCGCCAGTTCCGGCCCCTGCACGCCCTCGCCGAGGCCGACCACGCGGGCGAGGGGCAGGCCGAGGCGCCGGGCGCGGGCGATCAGGTCGTCCGGCGCCGCCTCGGGGACGAGGGCGCTCGGGGCGGCCACGAGCCGCCGCACCGGCTCGCCGCGGCCCGCGAGGTCGGCGACCACGCGCTCGAGATCCGGGAAGCCGCCCAGCACCGGCACGCCGCGCATGAACTGCCCGCGCTCGTCCGCGCGGGGCGACAGGATGCCCCGCGGTGCGAGCTTCTTCACAGAGCCCGACTCGATCGCCCGGATCAGCACGTCCATGTCGGCCCCGCGCCCGAGGAGCAGGGTCGGGACGGTGGCGGCCCGCGCGCTCGATTGCCGGGAGCGGGTGTCCTTGAGGTAGCGGAACGCCAGGCGCGTGCCGCCCAGGAAGAAGATCTGCAGGACCCAGTAGAGCAGGATCGCGATCTTGCCGAAGAAGTAGAAGCCGTAGAGGTCGGACGAGACCAGCACCCAGTCGGTCACCAGGAGCGCCAGGGCCAGGACGCTGGCCGCCCGGACGATGCCGGCGAGGTCCTGCAGGGAGGCGAAGCGCCACTTGGTCCGGTAGAGCCGGAAACGGCCGTAGACGAGGCCGGCGAAGACCAGGAACGGCGGCAGCAGCAGGGGCAGGGCGTGCAGGCGCTCGGCCAGCATGCCGCCCTGGAAGCGGAACAGGAAGGTGAGCACCACGGCGGCAGCGGTCGCCGCGAGGTCGTGGGTCACCATCACCGCGGTCTTATAGAGGCGCTGCTGCATCGTGTGCCGGATGGGATGCCGCGGGGTATCCGCCGCGGCACCGGCCCTGTCAACGCGGCCCGTCCGGGGCCGGAGGGCGCGCGAGCCTCAGCCCAGAGCCCGGGCGGCCGCGCCCGCCGCGTCGTCCACCCGGTCGATGTCGGGGGCGTCGATGTGCCGGTAGCGGGCCTGGATGAGCCCGAAGGCCCCGAAGGCGGCGTGGCCGGCCGCCACGAGCCCGAGGAGGATCCAGCCGTAGGGCTGGGCGCGCAGCAGCGCGAAGGCCTCGGTCAGGCCCTTGGCATCCGAGGAGCGCTGGTGCCACGCCGCCGCGACGAGGAACCCGCCGATGATCAGGAAGGCGAGGCCCCGTGCCGCGTAGCCGAACCGGCCGATCGGGCCGGCCCAGCGGTCACGGTCCTGAGCGTCGAGGGCGAGCCGGTCCGTGACGTCCCCGCGCCAGGCCTTGCCGAGGAAGCCGAAGCCACCGCCCACGACCGCGAGGCCGACGAGGGCCACGAGCCAGCGGCCAAAGGGCTTGCTGAGGAGCCACGCGGTCCCGTCATGCACGCCGTCGCCGCCGCTCATGCCCAGGCCGAGGCTGAGAGAGGCCGCGCTTGCGGCGAGACCGAGATAGAGAACGGCGCTGATCAGGTGGGCGCCGCGCACCGCGAGGCCCTTGGCCGAGGTGCCCCGCCGGTCGGCATCGGTGATCCCCTCGACGAGGCGCCAGAGGGCGAAGCCGGCAAGGCCGAGGGCGATCAGACCGACGACGGCCGCCCCGAACGGCCCGGCCATCACGGCGCGCAGGGCATCCTTGCTGTCGCCGGCCCGTCCGCCATGCCCGAGTGCCGCCAGCAAGGCGAGGCCGCCGACTACGATGTAGACCACGCCGCGGGCGCCGTAGCCGAAGCGGGCGATGCGCTCGATCGTGTTGCGACCGCCGGGAAGAGTCCTCATCGGCGGGGCCGGGCAGTGGGGAATCGGGCAGCGGGCACGGGCGGCATCCTGTCGGGCGGGACCGATCAACGCCTGGCGGCGCCCACCCGATCCGTTGCCGGCACAACCTTCGGGGCCGCCTACATCGGCGTCCGCTCGGCCCGCCCGGTGAGCGCCACGTAGAAGCCGAGCCCGTCCTGGGCCGGCAGGGTCTGCAGGCGCTCGATCAGGCCGCGGCGCTTCGCGTCGAGGAGCAGGCGCCCCGCCGGCTGGAACAGGGTCTCGCCGCCGCCCTCGGGTGGCGGGTCGAGCCGGATCGCCACGGTCTTGCCCTTGGCGAAGCGGCTGCGCTCCAGCATGTCCTTGAGCGAGGCCTCGGCGGTCGCCCGGTTGGTGCCGCGCAGGTCAAGCACCGACTCGGCGTCGGTGACGCCGAGGGAGCCGCGCAGCTTGGCCGCGTAGAAATCTTCGAAATGGGGCAAGTCCGGTGCCTTGATGCTTCGCCGTTCGATCAGGTGGGGTGCGGGCGCTCAGAAGGCGAGCCCGCGATAGAGGTCGCGCACCGGCACGGTGCCGTCGAGCTCCGGCAGCGACACGGTACCGTCCAGCCCGAGGGGCGCGACGCTCCAGTCGTCGCCTTCGCGCCGCCAGACCTCGACCCGCGCCTCGTCGGAATAGACGATCAAGAGCACGGCGAGGCTCGGCACCGTCCGGTAGAAGTCGATCTTCCGGCCACGGTCGAGACTCATCGTCGAGGGCGAGAGCACCGCGGCGACGAGGAGCGGGTCGGCCGCGTAGCCCTCCGGCAGGGGCGGCCCGCACCGCACCACCACGTCGGGGATCGGGGCGAAATCGTCCATCGCGGCGCTGAGGATCGCGAGGCCCGGCATGGCGCGGCAGCCCTTGGCATCCGCGAAGTCGCCGATTCGGCGGATCAGGTTCGCGACGATTGCCTGATGCCGCTCCCGCGGCGGCGCCATGAGCACGGGCTCGCCGTCGAGCAGCTCCCAGCGCTCGTGCGCGGGCCGGCCCTCCACCCAGAGCCTGAACTCGGACACATCCATCCGCGCGTCGCGCTTCGCGGCCAGAGCCATCGCCGATCCCCCGCTCGGCCGGATCGTAGCACCGGGCCGGCCGCCCGCAACAGTTCCGGCTCGGCAGGCCCCCCGCGCGGGCGTCGCGCGCCGGCAGCGCGCCCTGGAGCGCGCGCGTCACGGCTGATGCCGGGGCGGCCTCCGATCGCGACTCGGCGGCCCGCACATGGCGGCCACCGCGACGACTCAGTCGGCGCCGAGCCCGGCCGCCGCGACGGTGGCGCCGGCCTCCAGGAAACGCTGCGGATCCACCGGCTCGCCGTCGATGCGGGTCTCGTAGTGGAGGTGCGCCCCGGTGGAGCGCCCCGTCGAGCCGACGGCGCCGATTACGTCGCCCGCGGCCACGCGCTGCCCGGGGCGGACCGCGATGCGGGCGAGGTGGCCGAACCGGGTGGTGAGGCCGTGGCCGTGATCGATCTCGACCATGTTGCCGTAGCCGCCGACGGCCTCGGCGGCGACCACCCGGCCCGGCGCGGTGGCGCGGGCGGGCTCGCCGTACTCCGCCTTCAGGTCCAGCCCGGTATGCAGGGCGAGGCCGCGGGTGAAGGGGTCGACGCGCGTGCCGAACGGGCTCGACACGGCCGAGTGCCCTCGGATCGGGCGGGCCAGGGGCAGGGTGGCGGCGAGCCGGCGCAGCCGCTCGCCATCATCGAGGGTCCGCCGGGCCAGCGCCAGCCCCTCGGTAAAGCCGGCGCCGTCCAGGGCGCGGCCGTCCAGAGGGACCAGAGGACCGCCGAGGCCCGCGGCCGGCACCGCCGCGCCGAAGCGGTCCGGGTCGAGGCCGGTGCGGCCGATCAGGCTGCGTAACCGCCGCACTGCGTTCCCGGCCCGGACGGCCAGGCCGGCGAGGCGCTCGCCCTGGGCGGCCTGCAGGCCGTCGAGCCGGGCCTCCAGCCGGATCAGCCCGGTTTCCGCCTCGCGCGCGCCGCGGCCGGGCAGGGGATCGAGGGCAGATCGCGGCGCCGGAGCCGGGCCCTCAGTCGGGCGCAGGAAGAGATCGTCGTAATCCTCGCTGTGCCCCCCATCGGACCGCCCGGTCAGGGCGCCGGTGGTGATGGGCTCGGACAGCGCCTGCCGCTCGAGGTCGGCGAGGGCCGCGGTGCGCCGCTCCAGCTCGGCTTGGCGCTCCAGGGCGGCCGCGACGCGGTCGGCCAACCCCGCCTCGCTGCCGACCCTGTCGCGCCGATCGCCGTCGAGGCGGTCCTGAAGCGCGCCGATGCGTGCCTCGTAGGCGTCGCGCAGGGCGGCCTGCCGGGCCACGAAGCCGGCGAGCACGTCGTCGTGGAACACGATCAGGTAGGTGGCGCCGAGCGCCCAGACCAGCGCCAGGGCGAGGCCAACGGCAAGCCAAGGAGCCGGCCGGTGCAGCATGAGACGCGCGAGGAACTTCGGAGGATGCATCGGGACGGCCCCGGGAGAGCCGCCACTCAGACCTCAGTAGGGTTAAGGATCCGTCGCGCGCCGGGTCGTCCGGCCGGTCAAGGGAAGACGCGTCAAGGCAGCGCGCGAGCAGCCGCCAGCACAGCCTCGGCATGTCCCGGCACCTTCACCTTCGGCCAGATCCTGGCAATGCGCCCCTCGCGGTCGACCAGCACGGTGGTGCGCTCCACGCCCATGTATTTGCGCCCGTACATGCTCTTCTCGACCCAAACACCGTAGGCTTCGAGTACGGTCTTGTCCTCGTCGGCAGCGAGCGGGAAGGTGAGCCCGTACTTTCCGCAGAATTTGTCATGGCTCTTCACCGGGTCCGGCGAAAGGCCGATGACCTTGGCGCCCGACTCCGCGAAGGCCGGCAGCAGACCGTTGAAGTCCTGCGCCTCAAGCGTGCATCCGCTCGTGTCGTCCTTCGGGTAGAAGTAGAGCACGACTTTGTGACCTTTGAGCGCGGACAATCCGACGCGCCCTCCGCCCGAGGCGGGAAGGTCGAAATCAGGGGCGAGATCCCCCTCTGACAGCGGCATCGTGCCTTCCTTTCGGCCGATTGATGATGTGCAACCGATCTCGTGCGCGGCCTCGAGCGATTGCGCCGCGCACGTCCGAGCCAAGCCCGGAGTCGCGGTCGCTGTAAAGCGCGGGCGCGCTTCGATCCACCGGCCGCGGAGCCCGACGGCACCGTGTGCAGAGCCCCCGGAACAAAGGTCCCGATGGCGGACGAGACAACGTCGGCAGGCAGGCCTCGGGGGCGGGCGCGACGCGTGGGTGGCGTCTGCTTCGTCAGCGCCCTCGCGCTGGTGCTGCTCCTCGGCGCCGGTGTCGGTCTCGTGGCCCTGCGCCTGTCGAACGGCCCGCTGCAGATCGACGGCCTGTCGCGCCGCGTCGCGGCCGCGGTGGCCGAGCGGATCGGACCCGGCTGGAGCATCGGGCTGCGCGGTAGCAGCCTGGAACTCGACCGCGAGAACGCCCTGAGCCTCCGCTTCTCCGGCCTCGACATCCGCAATCCGCAGGGCGACCTCGTGGTGCGCGCGCCCCTGGCACTCGTCAGCCTCGACCCCTGGGGGCTCCTGCGGCTCAACCTCCAGCCGCGCTCGATCGAGTTCCGCGAGACGCAGACCACCGCGCTGCTGCACCGGGACGGCTCCATCGCCTTCGCGGCCTCGGAGGCCAACCATCCGGCCGACGTCGCGCCGCACACACCGCCGAGCGTGGAAGGGGTGCGGGGCAGCGTATCGCCCCTCTCCGCAGCGATCGCGTCGATCTTCGGGATCGTCCTCGATCCGAGCGGCGTCGTCGGCGCCCTCGACCGCGCCCGCGTCACCGATGCGCGGCTGCGGCTGATCGACGAGGACGGCCACGAGCGCGCGGTGTTCGCGCGGGTCAACGGCCTGTTCGGGCGCGATCCGGTCAACGGGACCCGGAACTTCGAATTGCGGCTCGACGGGCCGCACGGCGAGTGGCGCTTCGGCGGCACGCTGCGCGACGGCGCGGACGGGCAAGAGCGCTCGGGCGTCATCACCCTCGACGACCTGCCGGTCACCGATCTCCTGCTGCTCTCCGGCCACTCCGGTCTGCCGCTGACCACGGACCTGAAGCTCTCGGCCCGCGCCGATGTGAGCCTGACGGCCGGCCGCATCCGGACCATGAACGCCAAGCTCCACACCGGCGACGGCACGTTCCTGATCGAGGAGAAGGACTTCAATCCCGTCACGGTCGAGAGCCTCGACGCGTCCCTGGACTGGGACGAGGCCGGACGTGTGATGTCGCTCACCGGCCTGGATTATCGCGGGGCCGGCAACGCCGTGCACCTCACCGGGGCGTGGAAGGGCAGTCCTCCGGACGCGAGCACGACCTGGACCGCGAGTTTCGCGGGTCGCGACGCCACCCTGCGCGGGGCGACCCCGCAGGACGCGCCGGTGAAGATCGACGCCCTGGACGCACAGCTCTCCGGCCGCGACGGCGGCATCGCCATCGACGCGCTCACCCTGTCGGGTCCCGGCGTAAAGGGCGCGATCACCGGCACAATCGGCACCAGTGCCGACGACGGCGGCCTGACCCTCCACCTCGCCGGCCACGACGGCGAGGTCCGCACCGGGCTCCGGCTCTGGCCCGAGCACATCGCGCCGCCGGCCCGCGCCTACCTGGTGGACCAGCTCCGCCGCGGCCGGATCGATTCCGTCGACATCAAGGTGAAGATGTCGGGCTCGGTCCTGGCCGCCGCGACTCGGGGCGACCCGGCCCCGGACGACGCGGTCCATATCGACTTCCACGTCTCGGACGCGGCCATCGACGTCACCGCGGACGCCCCGCCGGTGACCAAGGGCAACGTGGTCGGCGTGATCACCGGGCGCTCGACTACGGTGCGCAACGTGACCGCCGAGGTCCACGGGCCGGACGGGCGGGGGCTCGCCATCTCGGACGGTAGCTTCGTCATCCCGCAGATCACCCCGGACCGGGTCGTGGCGCAGATCGGGATGCGGCTCTCGGGCGGCGCCGACGGCATGGCCTCGGTTCTGCAGGCCAAGCTGTTCAAGAGCGTGATGAGCGTCGACCTCGAGCCGGCCACGATCAAGGGCAGCGCCGACCTGCGCGTCGACTTCCCCCTCGACCTCAAGCACATCCCCGACCTGCCGGACCTGCCGGTGACGCTGACCGGCTCGCTGGCCGACCTCTCGGTCGACAAGGTGATGGGCCGGGACCGGCTCGAATCGGGCCGGTTCAACCTCGTCTACGACCGGGGCGCCTTCGCGCTGAAGGGCGACGGCCGGGTCGCGGGCGCGCCGATGTCGGTCGACCTGCGCCAGCCGAAGGTCGGGCAGCCCGGCGAGGCGGTGATCAACGTGTCGCTCGACGAGGCGGTCCGCGGCCGGAAGGGCCTGCCGACCGCGCCGCAGCTCACCGGCACGATCCCGGTCCGCGCGGTGGTGCAGATCGGCCGGCCGGGGTCCGGCAAGCCGCCGATCCGGGTCGAGGCGGATCTGGCGAAGGCCGGGATCGACGGGCTGATCCCGGGGCTGACGAAGCCCCCGGGCAAGCCGGGGCGGCTCACCTTCACCCTCGTCGACAGTGGCCAGAGCTTAGACCTGCGCGACTTCGCCCTCGACGCGGCCCCGGCCAGCGCGCGCGGCACCGTCACGATCACGCCCGAGGGCGGCCTGGAACGGGCGGACCTGACCAGCGTCAAGCTCTCCCCCGGCGACGACCTGCGCGTGAGCCTGGATCGGACCAACAGCGGCTACAAGGTCGTGGTCCGGGGCGCGGTGGTCGATGCCCGGCCCTTCCTGAAATCGCTGGGCGCCTCCGATCCGAAGGGGGGCAGAGAATCGAAGGACGCGAACCCGAAGGATATCGACGCGGACATCCAGGTGCCCATCGTCGCCGGCTTCAACGAGGAGGCGCTGACCGGCGCCAATCTGAAGCTCTCCCTGCACGGGAAGACCCTGCGGGCCGCCAACATCACCGGGCGCTTCCGCGCGGCACCCTTCGCCGCCACGGTCACCCGCGGCGAGCGCGGCGTGCCGACCCTGGCGGTGGAGACGGCCGATGCCGGCGCGACACTGCGGTTCGTCGATGTCTACCGGCGGATGTATGGCGGCCGGCTCTCGGCCGGGATCGGCCTCAATGACGGGCCGCAATCGGGCGTCGTGCAGATCCGCGACTTCATCCTGCGCAACGAGCCGGCGCTGTCGAGCATCATGGCGCAGGGCCCGGAGCCGACCGACGCGGAGACGGCGCGCAGCCGCCGGGTCGCCCCGGGCCGGGGGGCGGGCGACGTCACCTTCGACCGCATGCGCGCCAACTTCGTTCGGACCGGCACCCGCGTCGATTTCAGCGACGCCGCGATCTCGAACGCCGCCATGGGCTTCACCCTGTCGGGCTGGCTCGATACCGGCCGCGAGCGCACCGACATGACCGGCACCTTCGTGCCGCTCTACGGCCTGAACAACGTGGCCTCGCAGCTGCCGCTGCTCGGGCCGCTCCTCGGGGGCGGACACAACGAGGGCCTGTTCGCGGTCAATTTCCGCGTCTCCGGCAAGCTCGCCTCGCCGGACGTGAGCGTGAACCCGCTCTCGGCGATCGCCCCGGGCTTCCTGCGCAAGCTGTTCAGCGCCGGCGGCGGGCCCTTCGCGGACGGGCTGCCGGGGCTGCCGCAGTAATAGGGCGGGCAGCCCGGAAGAGCCGCCCGACCCTGTCTCACGCGTGGATGAAATCCGTGATCACGGCCGGTGCCGCCGCGTCGAAGCCGACCACGTCGAGCATGCCGGGATCCTCCGGGTCGGCGACGCTGAAGCCGTTGGAGACCAGCCCCACGACCACCAGCTTCGCCGGAATCCCGGTCTTCTCCCGGTACGCCCGCAGCGCCTGGACCGGGTGGACCGGCCCCGCCCAGGTCTCCGAGTCCGTGTAGACCACGAACGCGTCGGCCTTGACGCCCCGCTCCAGCGCCCAGCGCATCGGCAGGCCGCAGTCGGTGGCGCCGAACGGCAGGTCGGCAGTCGCCCGCACCGCCTGATCGAGCCGCGTCGACGGCCCGATCGGCAGCGGCGTCAGCGCAGCCCCCTGGCTGCAGGCCCGGCCGCCCTCGGCGGTGAAGCCGAGCACCTGCCAGTGCTCCTCGGTCGCCGCGGTGACGAGCGCCATCGCGGCGGCCGCCTCCCGGGCCGTGAGCGTCGAGCCCGCGACCGTGCTGGCGCCCATCGAGCCCGAGACGTCCAGCGCCAGCACGAGGCGCCGGCCTGTGGGCTCGACCGCGGCGAACGCCGTGTAGAACGCGGCGTTCAGCGCCTCGACGATCGCCGCCACCGGCTCCCAGGTGAGCGTGCCCCGCTGACCACGTCCGGAGACGTAGGTCTTGAGGGCCAGCAGCAGCGCCATCGGGTGGAGGCGCGCCCGGAGGACGCGCTCCCGGTCCGACAGGGCCGACCGGACGTGCTCGGTGCCCTCCGAGAAGGGCGCGAGCACCCCCGCGGCCGTCAGGCGGCCGAGCTGGCGCACGAGGGCTCCGACCGGCATCCGCTCGATCAGGGCCTCGTTCACCGCGCGGCTGCCCATCAGCCTGGTCGGCAGCGCCTCCCACGGCAGGCCGTGCGAGCGCACCAGGGCGGCGGCCACCGCCCCGTCGACGCCCTCCGCGTGCACCCGCGCGAAGGCGTGGACGATCCCGGGGGCGGCCTCGGTCACGGTGCCGCGGCAGATCCAGTCGAACAGCGCCTTCCGGGCGGGCTCCTCCGTCTCCGGGTGGGCCAGCCGCAGCAGGTCGCGGTGCGACCAGCCCTGACGGGCCCGGTACTTCACCGCCTGGAAGGCCAGGGCTTCCACGGGCTTGTCGGCGTACCAGCCGCCGACCGCCCGGCGCAGGCCCCGGCCCCAGCCCCGCATCGCCTCGACCGACTCGGCGAACCGGAACAGGTGCGTGCCGGTGCGGCAGACCCGGGGCAGGGCCGCGAGCGCCGCGCGCCGGGTCGCGAGGTCCGCCGAGGCGGCGGCCAGCGCCAGGGCGAAGATCGCCGGATCCTGCTTCGGAGCCCGGCCCGCCTCGCTCACCGCCACGATGGCGGCGACCGCGCGGGCACCGTCCTGCGCGATGCACCGCTGCACCGCCGCCGCGTTCGCGGCAGTCAGAGCGCGCGGGCTCGCGTAGTACGAGCCGCCCTCGGAGCCGAGCACCAGGAAGCGGTCGAGCCGCGCCCAGTCGCCGACCACGAAGGCGTGGCCTCCGGCGGCGTTCGGCATCGTGCCGGGGATCGGCTCCGACTGCGGCGTGGCGCGGAGCCGGAACATCTTTGCGAGCTTCGTCATGGCGGGCTCCTCTCTGTCTCTCCTCTCTCCATCGCGGCCGATCGCCGGCCGGTGGCGCGTTCCGGCGCGCGGTCGGGCGGGGACGCGGCCGCGGCGCGTCGTCCACCGCCGCTCGCGCGCGGCCGGTCTCTCGTGTGGTCGGTGGCGGGGTTTCGTCCGGGCGTGGCGGCGACGAAGGGCTTGTCCGATGCTCTGCTTGAGCGACGGGCCTGACGGCCCGGCGGGACTCGCACCCGCACCCATCGGATCCCGATAACCTTCGTCTTCCGGCCCGCGTCCGGGCGATACGGGCGTGGCGTGAGGAACGGTGTCTGGGCGCTCTATCCGGGCTGAGCTACGGGCCTCCCGGCCCGGCGGGATTCGAACCCGCGACCTCCCTGACGTGAGGATAACCGGTCCTCTCCGGCCCGCATCGTCGGCCGGGATCCGCGCAGGGTCGGCGCTCCGGTCGTCTCGCGGGCCCCGCGGTCGTGGTGTCGGGGACGGGCATGAGCTCCGGCGACCGCGCGGCCCCCGGCGGGGATCGAACCCGCAACCTCCGCGGGACAAGCCCGCGGCGCTCTACCGATGATAACCGTCCCCTGCCGGCCCGCAGGGTCCTCGAGACGCGCTCAGCCTCTCGGGCCGAGAGCCCCGCGATACGACCGTAACGGTCGCATCAACCCGGGACGGGCGAACGCCGCGACGTCGATGCCGTCGTGCTGTTTCATGCCAGGCTCCGTCCGAACGGGGCTTCGGGTGACGCGGGCGTGTCGATGAGGCTCGGGGGGATCCGTGACAGGGATAACCGAGCGTCTCCGGCCCGCGCCGGTGAACTGCGATTGTCTGCCAGTGGCGACCGACGCGAAGGGAACCGGACTCTCCCGCCGCGGCGCGCAGGCCGCGGATACCCGGAGAGTGCGGTCACTTCAGATCATCGTCCCGGCAGGCCGATGGCGCGGTGGATACGGTCGCGCTCGGCCTGCGTCAACCGGAAACTTGATAATTCTTTCAGTTCGGGCGATCTCCGGCCCATGATCACTGCCGCCCAGATCCGCGCCGGCCGCGGACTTCTCAAATGGACGCAAGGGGTTCTCGCGAGCCGCGCCGCGGTCTCGGTCGTCACCCTGAACATGATTGAGAGCGAGCAGGTCCAGCCCCGCACGCGGACCCTCGCGGCGATCCGCACGGTCCTCGAAGGGGCGGGCATCCGCTTCGTCGGCGACCCGCAGGAGGGCTACGGGGCGATCCTGCGCCCCGCCCCCGCGACCGGGTCCGCGCCGGCACAGAAAAGCCCGGCGCGGCGGACCGCACCGGGCTGAAACCGAACCGGCCTGCGCGTCTGCGCTACTTCTCGACGAAGGCCTTCTCGATGACGTAGTGGGCGGCCTCGCCGTGGTTGCCCTCCTCGTAGCCGCGCGACGTCAGGAGCTCGCGGGTGTCGCGGATCATGTCGGGGCTGCCGCAGAGCATGAAGCGGTCGTTCTCGATCGACATCGGCGGCAGGCCGATATCCTCGAACAGCTTGCCCGAGACCATCAGGTCGGTGATCCGGCCGCGGTTGCGGAATGGCTCGCGGGTGACGGTCGGGTAGTAGATCAGCTGGTTCGAGATCATCTCGCCCAGGAACTCGTGGCGCGGCAGCGTCTCGGTGATGGTCTCGCCGTAGGCGAGCTCCTGCACCTGCCGGCAGCCGTGGACCAGCACCACCTTCTCGAACCGGTCGTAGGCCTCGGGATCCTTGATGATCGACAGGAACGGCGCCAGCCCGGTGCCGGTGCCCAGCAGGTACAGGTTCCGGCCCGGCAGCAGGTTGTCGAGCACCAGTGTGCCGGTGGGCTTCTTGCCGACGATGATCGGGTCGCCGACCTTCAGGTGCTGCAGCTTCGAGGTCAGCGGGCCGTCCTGGACCTTGATCGAGAAGAACTCCAGCTCCTCCTCGTAGTTGGCCGAGACCACCGAGTAGGCGCGCAGCAGCGGCCGGCCCTCGACCTCCAGGCCGATCATGGTGAACTCGCCGTTGCGGAACCGGAACGCCGGATCCCGCGTCGTGCGGAACGAGAACAGGTTGTCGGTCCAGTGGTGGACCGACAGAACGCGCTCCTCGTAGAACTTGCTCATCGACGGATCAGTCCTCGAATCCTCTGACGCTCGGCTCACGGTCCCGACGATCCGGGGCCCGTGGTGCGGGGGATCCCCGCCGCCCCGCTCGGGCGGGGTGGATCCTCGGCAGGGAACCCGCCCGGATCCGGATACAAACACACGCGCGTTGCTTCTTTCGCAGTTGCAGCACGCCCGTCAAGGCGTGCCGGGATCACACTGGCGAAAGAAGTGAACGGCCTGGAATCGTTCGAATATTTAGCGTCGTTGCGGACGGTCCGCAGCGCCGCTCCGGACATGGGAGGGTTGCCGCAGGCCACCCCCCCGCGGCGCGATCAGCCGACGGGTCCGGGCCGGAGGGGCGTCAGCCCGGCCTCGATCTCGGCCCGGCGCGACTCCAGGAACGGCGGCAGGGCGAGGCGCTCGCCCAGACTCTCCAGGGGCTCGTCCGCGGTGAAGCCCGGCCCGTCGGTGGCGATCTCGAACAGGATGCCGTTGGGCTCGCGGAAGTAGAGGCTGCGGAAGTAGTAGCGGTCCACCGGCCCGCTGCTTGGCACCCGCGCCGCCCCGAGCCTGTCGGCCCAGGCCTCGTAATCCCCGTCCGGGATGCGGAAGGCGACGTGGTGGACCGCGCCCGCGCCCTGGCGGGCCGGCGCGGACCGGTCGGTCAGCAGCTGGAGTTCCGCGGCCGGGCCGCCGGAGCCCATCGCGTAGACCTCCACCGGGCCGTCCCCCGTCTCGAAGGCGCGGTCCCGGCGCATGCCGAGAACCTCGGTCAGCACGGCGGCGGTGCGGGCCGGGTCCGGCACCGAGAGCCGGATCGGGCCGAGGCCGCGGATCTGGTAGGCGGGCGGCACCGGGGACCCGTCCCAGGGATGCTCCGGCCCGGTCCCGCCATCGTCCACCAGGGCGAGGCGCTGGCCCTCCAGATCCTCGAAGTCGAGGGTGAGGCGCCCGTCGCGCGCGACGGGCTCGGCCTCGACGAGGCCGGCCTCGCGCAGGCGCGCGTGCCACCACGCCACCGCGCCCTCGCCCGGGACGCGCAGATGCGTGCGGGTGATGCTGCTGGAGCCCCGCCGCTCCCGGGGGGCGGGCCAGTCGAAGAAGGTGATGTCGGTGCCGGGGCTCGCCAGGCCGTCGGCGTAGAACAGGTGGTAGGCCGAGACGTCGTCCTGGTTCACCGTCTTCTTCACGAGCCGCAGGCCGAGCGTGCCCGTGTAGAAGGCGACGTTCTCCGCCGCGCGGGCGGTCACCGCGGTGAGGTGGTGGATGCCGGTGAGCTGCATGTCGGTCCCGGGGTTCGCCGCGTCGCGCCTCAGGTGGGGAGCGTCGGCGGCTTTGCGAGCGCCCCGCGGATCAGGAGGCCGGCACCAGTTCCTCTGGTGCAGCTCCGCGGTCGGCCTGCACCGGTCGTCGTCCGAGAGGCGCCACGCCCGTCCAGGCCGCGCCCCGGAACGACGGCGCGGCCGCTACGCGACGATCGACACCCGGACGCGGTGGATTCCGGTGAATGGCGTTTCCGCGCCCTGCCCCTCAGAGCCCGACGGGCCTGCCGGCGGCGACCACCAGCATCTTGCCGTCCGCGAAGGTGCGGGCGGCGGCCCGGCGGATATCCGCCTGGGTCACGGCCGAGACCATGGCGTTGCGGCGGGCGATGTAGTCCATGCCCAGCTCCTCGAAGGCGATCTGCACCAGCTGGTGGGCGATCTTGGTGGAGGTGTCGAAGCCGAGCGCGTAGGAGCCGGTCAGGTAATCCTTCGCCTTCTGCAGCTCCTCGTCGTCCGGACCGTCCGTGATCAGCCGGCCGATCTCGTCGCCGATCACCGACAGGGCCTCGCCGACGCGCTCGTTCTTGGTGGCGGTGTAGCCCCAGGTCATCGCGGCCGACCGGTGGCTGACCAGCGAGGTCCCGACCGAGTAGGCCAGCCCGCGCTTCTCGCGCACCTCCTGGAACAGGCGGGAGGTGAAGGCGCCGCCGCCGAGGATGTGGTTCAGCACGTAGGCCGGGATGAAGTCCGGGTCGCGCCAGGGCACACCCGCCATGCCGAAGCGGATGACCGACTGGGGCACGTCGAGGTCGACGACGACGCGCTTGCCGAGTTCGTGCACCTCGGTGCGCGGCACCGCCTTCAGCTCCCCGGCCTCCGGCAGGGCCCCGAAGGCGCGGTTCAGGCCCTCGGCGAGCTGCTCGGCGCCGATGGCGCCGACCGCCGCCACCTTCACCCGGCCCCGGCCGATGATGCGGGCATGCATGGCCAGCAGGTCGTCCCGGGTGATCGCCGTCACGCTCTCCACGGTGCCGGAGGACGGGCGGGCGTAGGGATGGCCGGCGAACGCCTCCTTGAAGAAGCGGCGGGAGGCGAGCACGCCCGGATCGTTCTGCTGGTAGCGCAGGCCGGCGATGATCTGTCCGCGGACGCGCTCGATCGCGTCGGGGTCGAGGCGGGGCTTGGCGAGCGCCAGGGCGAGGAGCGCGATACCCTCGTCGGCATGCTTGACCAGCATCTTCAGCGAGCCGCCGACCGCGTCGGCGCCCGCGTGGAACGACAGCTCGATCGCCCGGGCGGCGAGCCGCTCCTGGAACAGGTCGGAGGTGAGGTCGCCGGCGCCCTCGTCGAGGAGCCGCGCCAGCATCTGCGCGCAGCCGGCCTTGCCGGCCGGATCCTGGGCGGCGCCGCCCTCGAAGGTGAAGGCCAGGGCGATCATCGGCACCACCGGCGACTCGACGTGCCACGCCTCGATGCCGGGGGCGGTCGTCACCGGCAGCGCCGTGGTGGGGGAGCTGACGGTTTGGGCGGTGGTCTCGACCAGAGTCTCGGCCAAGCTCATGGGAACCTCGTGTCTCTTTCTCGGGCGACGGCGGAGCGGGCCAAGGCTCCCGTTCGGCACACGCCCCGCCCGGACCCGTCACGGGCCCGGAGGGACGCACCCGGGGTTACTCGGCGGCCATCGCAACCGGGGCGTCGGGATCCTGCGCCTTGGTCAGGTAGCCGGTGACCGAGCGGGCCGGCGTCAGCCAGCGCTCGGCGGCGCTCTTGAGGCGATCCTGCGACACCGCCTCGATGTCGGTCGGCCAGCGGCGGACCTCCTCGATCGTCTCGCCGATCGCCAGCGCCGAGCCGTAGATCCGGGCGAGGGACGACTGGCTGTCGGAGGAGTAGACGGTCTCGGCCACGAGGCGGGTCTTGGCCCGCTCGATCGCCTCGGCGTCCAGCGCCTCCGCGGGCGCGCGGCGCAGTACCTTGTCGACGGCCTCCTCCAGCTTCTCCAGCGGCACGCCCTCGGCGGGCACCGCATAGACGGAGAAGCGGGTGTCGTCGATCGCCGAGCCCATGTACCAGGCGCCGGCATTGACCGCGAGGCCAGTCTCCATGACCAACTTGCGGTAGAGGTAGGAGGTCGAGCCGCCGCCCAGCACCTCGGCCAGCAGCTCGAGGTCGTGGCAGCCGCCGTCCCGGGCGGTGATGCAGGAGGGGGTCAGGTAGAGCCGCTGCAGGGTCGGCTGCTCGACCTTCGGATCGGCGACGGCGACGCGGCGCAGCGCCTTCGGCTCCGGCTCCCGGGCCCGCACGCGCTCGGGCCGGGCGCCCTGGGGCGTCACGCGGCCATAGGTGGCCTCGGCCAGCCGCCGGACCTCGTCCGGGGTCACGTCGCCGGCCACGACCAGGATGGCGTTCTCGGGGGTGTAGAAGCGCTTGTAGTAGGCCAGCGCGTGCTCGCGGTTCAGCCCCTCGATCTCGTGCATCCAGCCGATGATCGGGATTCCGTAGGGGTGATGCACGAACAGGCCGGCGGCCATCGCCTCGGAGAGCTGGGCGGAGGGGTCGGTCTCGACCCGCATGCGGCGCTCCTCCAGCACGACGTCGCGCTCGGGCGCCACGACGGCGTCGTCGAGGACGAGGCCGCTCATGCGGTCGGCCTCGAATTCCATCATGGTGCCGAGATGGTCGCGGGCGACCCGCTGGAAATAAGCGGTGTAATCGTAGCTGGTGAAGGCGTTCTCCTGGCCGCCCAGGCCCGACACCGCCTTCGAGAAGGCCCCGACCGGGTGCTTCTCGGTGCCCTTGAACATCAGGTGCTCGAGGAAGTGGGCGATGCCAGACTGGCCGAGCGGATCATCGGCCGAACCGTTGCGGTACCAGATCATGTGGGTGGCGACGGGGGCCCGGTGATCGGGGACGACCACCACGTCGAGGCCGTTGTCGAGGGTGAAGGCCGTCACCTCCGGTCCGCCCGCCTCGGAACGCCCGAACGGCGCGGCCTCGCCCCGGCCGGCGCTGCCGCCGTAGGACGAGCCCGGACGCAGCGGGAAGAGGGGGGGCGTCGCCTTCCTGAACAGGTGCATTCCGCTTTCCTTCTGCCGGCCCCGATCCATGGAAGCGTCCCGCGTCGGGACGCTTCCATGGATCGGGGCCGTCCTGGTCGCCGGCGCGCAAGAACCGCACCGGGACGATCATCTCATGTTGCCATGCCGTGTCGTCGTTGCAACGGCGACACGGCGCCCCCGTTTACTGCTGCGCGCGCTGACGGAGATACGCGCCGGGATCCGCCTCTTCGCGTTCGCGGCTGGCGTTGTTGATCGGGTCGCTCGACGGCGGACGGACCAGCTGCTTGGGCGACTGCCGGTATCCGGTCGGCGGATCCGTGAGCGTATCGCGGCTCGGCTCGATGTCGGAGGGCTCGGCATTGGCGCTCTTGCCCTTGAGCAATTCGAAGGGGCTGAGCAGGCTGTCGTCGCGGTTGTTGTCGCCGGGCTTGCGCTCGGCGGTGGTCGTGAGGCCCGCTCCGGCGCGGCGGCCGCCCCGCATCTCGTCCACGGAGAGCGTCGCATTGTTGTCGTCGTAGCGACCCTGAGCTTGGGAGCCCTTCGGGTTGCGCCGTTCAACGGCGGCGCGCTCGCGATTCACGATCTCGGGATCCTTCGGCCAGGCGGAGCTGCTGGAGCGGGCCCGCGGCTGGGGCAGGGCCTTGCCGTCGATCTTGGGCGGCATCACCAGCGGCGGCCGCTCGTGATAGTCGATCGGATCTTGGCGCTTCTCCAGGAGGCCGATGCCCGACAGGGCGTCGCGCATGAACTCGCCGCGCTCCTGCGCGTGCGCGGGCCCGACGACGCAGAGCGGAGCCAGGGCCACCGCGGCGGAGAGGAGGGGACGAAGCCTGCGATGCCCAGTCATGCTGCCTCACGGGTTCCGGACGGAGCGTCCGGCTCTGGGACGGCCGCGGCGCGGCCTGATCCGACGGGTCCCGGCCTGAGACCGGTTTCCGGCGATCGTATGGCGCCTTGACTGCGTCGCGCCAGGAGGGGGATGCGGCTGGACCTGTGTGTTGCAGGGATCACAGGCGCGGCGCCGGATCGCCCTGCGGCGGAGAAGTCCGTGCCTTGCGGCTGTCCGGGGACAGGCTGTCGAGGATCAGGCCGATCACGCCCGCCACGATCGCCGCATCGGCGACGTTGAACACGTACCACGACCAGCCGCCGGCATGCAGGTGGACGAAGTCGAAGACGGCGCCGTAGGCGGCGCGGTCGATGGCGTTGCCCAGGGCGCCCCCGACGATGAGCCCGAGGGCGACGGAAAGGAGCCGCGAGGAGGCCCGGCGCATCCAGATGCCGAGGCCGATGGCGGCGACGAGCGACAGGGCGACGAGGAGCCAGCGGCCGAGGCCGCCCTCCTGCTGGAACAGGCCGTAGGAGACGCCCCGGTTCCAGACCACGACGAGGTCGGCGAACGGCGCCAGCCGCCAGGGCTGCGTCAGCACGAGGTCGGTGCCGAAATAGAGGCCGAGCTTGGTGGCTTGGTCGAGGACCAGGGTGAGGACGAGGGCCGTGAGGCCGGCGCGGAAGGGGGTCATGGCCGGCGACCCAGTGACCCGCGCCGCGCGGGCGTCCCTCTCCGCAGGCTACGATGGTCACGCATCTCTGTTGAGCACCGCCGCTGGCGATGGAGCGCGCCCTGCTCCCTCTCGCGTGCGGGAGAGGGAGCAGGGCGCGCTCGATCCTGAGCCGGTGTGGTCGGAGCCGATGTGTGATTCCGCGAGCCCGCTCGGGGGAGGGTGCCCTGAGCAGCGGGGGGGAGAGGGGGGCGACGGTGCAGAAAATGGCTGTGGGCTTCAAAACGGTCGCGCCGCATCCGGAAGCCGGGCTCCCCCCTTGCGGGACTACGTCCCGACCCGACCCTCGCTGGCGCGAGAGCCACGCCCCCCCGAAGAGGGGGGGGAGAGAGCACCGTCGCGACCCTCCTCACGCCGCGCTCGCCTCCGGATGCGCCCTGTCCCACTCGCGCAGGGCCTGGGCGTCGCGGGGCGTCACCTCCGGATAGTCCGGATCGCTGCCCACGCTCGGGCTGACCCGCCAGGAGCGAGCGCATTTGCGGCCCTCGGCCGGGCTCGGCACCACGGCGACGCCGCGCACCTCGTCGAGGCGGAAGGCCTCGGCCGGTCCGGCGCCCGCCACCACGGAGATGTCCGAAGTGATGCAGGTATCGGCAAAGTCGCAGCCCTCGAGCGCCGCGAGCAGCTCGGGATCCGCAATGTAGACTTGCGGCGCCGCCTCCAGACTCGCGCCGATGCGCTTGGCCGCGCGCTCGATCTCCAGGGCGCCGGTGACGACACGCCGGACCCGCCGGATCTTGTGCCAGCGCTCCGCGAGGGGGGCGTCGAGCCAGTCCGCCGGGGTCTCCGGCAGGGTCTGAAGATGCACCGAGCCGTCCTCGGACGGGTAGCGGTCGAGCCACGCCTCCTCGGCCGTGAAGGCGAGCACCGGGGCGAGCCAGACCGTCACCCGCCGGAAGGCCTCGTCGATCACCTGCAGCGCCGCCCGGCGACGCACCGACGAGATCGGGTCGCAGTACAGGGCGTCCTTGCGCACGTCGAAGTAGAACGACGACAGGTCGCCGGTCATGAAGCCGTTGAGCAGCGCCACCACCCGCTTGGTATCGAAGGTCGCGTAGGCCTCGCGGATCTCACCGTCGAGCTCGGCCAGCCGGTGCAGGATCAGCCGCTCCAGCTCCGGCATGTTTTCGTACGCCACATCGTCGCCCGGCACCCGGTGCGCCAGGGAGCCGAGCATCCAGCGCAGGGAGTTGCGCAGCTTCCGGTAGGTCTCGGCAAACGTCTTGATGATCTCCGGGCCGATGCGCAGGTCGTCGGTGTAGTCGGAGGCGGCGACCCACAGGCGCAGGATGTCAGCGCCGGAATCCTTGATGATGCTCTGCGGCGCGACGACGTTGCCCTTCGACTTCGACATCTTCAGGCCCTTGCCGTCGAGCACGAAGCCGTGGGTCAGGACGACGTCGTAGGGGGCCCGGCCGCGCGTGCCGGCCGATTCGAGAAGCGAGGACTGGAACCAGCCGCGGTGCTGGTCGGACCCCTCTAGGTACATCACCCGGTCCTGCCCGCCGTCGCGGACGCGCGTGACACCGGCCAGGCCCGGGAAGGCCTCGGGATCGTCCAGCACGAAGGCGTGGGTTGAGCCCGAATCGAACCAGACGTCGAGGACGTCGGTGACCTTCTCGTAGGCAGCGGGGTCGTGGTCCGGCGCCAGAAACCGCTTCGCGGCGTCGTCCCGGAACCACGCGTCGGCGCCCTCCGCCGCGAAGGCGTCGCGGATGCGGGCGTTGACCCGCTCATCCTTCAGGATCTCGGTCGTCTCGCGGTGGACGAACACGGTGATCGGCACGCCCCAGGCGCGCTGGCGCGAGACCACCCAGTCCGGCCGGTTGGCGACCATGCCGGTGATGCGGTTCTTGCCCTGAGTCGGCACCCATTGGGTGTCGTCGATGCCCTGGAGCGACACCTCGCGGAGCGTCCGGTTGCCGAGCGAATCCACCGGCCGGTCCATGGCGATGAACCATTGCGGGGTGTTGCGGAAGATCACCGGCTTCTTGGAGCGCCAGGAATGCGGGTACTGGTGGCGCAGCACCCCGCGGGCGATCAGCGCTCCGGCCTCCGTCAGCGCGGCGATGACCGCCTTGTTGGCGTCGCCCTTCTCGCCCTTGGCGGTGAGCACGCGGGTGCCGGTGAAGCCCGGGGCGGCCTCCGTGAGCACGCTGTCGGCATCGACCGTGTAGGGGATGGTCGCGTCGATGCCGCGCTCGCGCAGCAGCCGGCCATTGGCCATCCAGAGCTCGAAATCCTCGCGGCCGTGGCTCGGCGCCGTGTGGACGAAGCCCGTGCCGGATTCATCCGTGACGTGGTCGCCGTCGAGCATCGGCACGGCGAAGCCGTAGCCGCGCTCGGCCAGAGGATGGTCCAGGGTCAGGCCGGCGAGCGCCTCGGGGCGCACGTCGCCGACGCGCGCAAACGCGTCGACCCGGGCAGCCTTGAACACGGTCGCGGCCAGGCTGTCGGCGAGCACGTAGGTCTGGCCGGGGGTCGCCCAGTTGTCGGCCGGCGCCTCCGTGACCCGGTACAGGCCGTAGGCGATCTTCTTCGAGAACGCGACGGCGCGGTTGCCGGGGATCGTCCAGGGCGTGGTCGTCCAGATCACCACCCGGGCCGCCGCCAGGTCGCCCTCGGCGCCGGAGCGGATCGGGAAGGCCACGAACACCGTGTCGCTGACGTGCTCCTCGTACTCGACCTCTGCCTCGGCGAGCGCGGTCTTCTCGACCACCGACCACATCACCGGCTTGGAGCCGCGATAGAGCTGGCCGCTCATCGAGAACTTCATGAGCTCGTCGGCGATCACCGCCTCGGCCGGGAAGGCCATGGTGGCGTAGGGATGGTCCCAGTCGCCGGTGACGCCGAGGCGCTTGAACTCCTCGCGCTGCACGTCGAGCCATTGGGCCGCGAAGGTCCGGCATTCCTGCCGGAACTCGATCACCGGCACGTCGTCCTTGTTGCGGCCCTTGGCGCGGTACTGCTCCTCGATCTTCCACTCGATCGGCAGGCCGTGACAGTCCCAGCCCGGGACGTAGTTGGCATCGAAGCCGAGGGCGGTCTGCGAACGGACCACCACGTCCTTGAGGATCTTGTTGAGCGCCGTGCCGATGTGGATGTTGCCGTTGGCGTAGGGCGGACCGTCGTGGAGCACGAATTTTGGCCGGCCCTGACCGCGGGCGCGCAGCTTGCCGTAGAGGTCCATCTGCTTCCAGCGCTCGATGAAGAGCGGCTCGCGGACCGGCAGGCCGGCGCGCATCGGGAACTCGGTCTGCGGCAGGAACAGGGTCTTGGAATAGTCGCGGGCGGGCGCAGTCTCGGGGGTGGTCATCGGGTCTCGCATCGGCGGTCGGGCCGGCCGCAGGCCGGCGGAATCGGGTCAGGCGGCAGGAGGATCCCGGACCTCCGCGCGGCCGCGCCGAAGCGGGCCCTCAGGCGGAGGCCGGGCCGGTAATTCGGATCGGGCGGCCGGGGCCGCGCAGGGCGCGCGAAGCGTGCATGACGCGTTCTCTACCAGCCGCCCCGGCCCGAGGCCAGCGGCAGCGCGGATCACGCGCCCGTCAGATCGCATGAGACCTTTCGGCGCCTGAACCGTTGATGGTCACACCCTCCGCCCGGGCAACGGGGGCGGAGCAGACCCAGACCGACTCACAGGAGTACACCCATGAAGAAGCTTCTGATCGCGACCCTCGCCCTCGCGCCGATCGCCTTCGCGGGTGCCGCGCAGGCCCAGGGCACGGCCCGCGGCGCACAGCGCGGCGTCGAGGACGGCTCGGCCGCGGCCGGCCCGGTGGGCGGGGTCGTCGGCGGCGCGGTGGGCGCGGCCACCGGCACGGTCGGCGGCGTGCTTGGCACCGATCCGGATCCGGCCCGGCGTGCCCGCGAGAACCGCCGCGAGGAGCGGATGGAGCGCCAGGAGCGCCTCGGCCGCTAAGCTGATTTGAGCCGGCCGCCTCAGGCGGCCGGCCGCGCCTCCCGGCGAATCGTCTCCTGCGCCAGGAGGTAGAGGCCAGAGCCGACGACGATCATGGCCCCCGCCACGGTCCAGCGGCTCGGGACGTCGCCGAACAGCAGGAAGCCCAACGTCACCGACCAGAGCAGCTGCGTGTAGATGAACGGCGCCAGCACGTTCGCAGGGGCCCGGGCATGGGCCATCACCAGCAGCCAGTGGCCCAGCGTCCCGAAGAGCGCCACCCCGAACAGCAGCGCCCAGTGGGTCAGGCTCGCCGGGCTCGTCCAGATCCAGGGCAGGAGCGGGGCCATCAGCGCGAGGCCCGCGAGGCCCGTGTAGAACATGGTCGTGGCGGTCGAGTCGTAGGCGGCGAGCTTGCGCGTGATGATCGCGTAGAAGGCGTAGACCACAACGTTGGCCACGCAGAGCAAAGCGGCGGGATGCATCCCGCCGATGCCGGGCCGCACGATCACCAGCACCCCCAGAAAGCCGACACCGATCGCAGCCAGCCGCGCACGGGAGGACCATTCGCCGAGCAGCGGCCCGGCGAGCAGCGCCACGGTGAGCGGCGCAGCGAACTGGATCGAGATCGTCTCGGCGAGTTGCAGATAGCGCAGGGCCAGGAAGTTCAGCGCCGTGGAGGCAAAGAGCAACAGGGAGCGCGCGATCTGCAGCGGCAGGCGCCGGCTCTTCACGACGCCCGGCGTGCGCACCGGGTTGATGAACAGCGAGATCATGGCGACGCTCGCCGCGTAGCGCATGAAGGTGGTGACCAGCGGGTCGACGCCGGCCCGCGCCAGGGTCTTGCCGCAGGCATCGAGGCTGGCGAAGAAGGCGACAGCACCGCACATCAGGGCGATGCCGATGATCCGCCGGCGGCCGGCGAGGTCGGCCTCCGGAGCAGCGCGCGCGGAAGCGCTGTCATCGGGGACGGAGGTCGCGACCTGCGTGCTCATGCCTGACCAATCTCGGTAGAGGCCGGCTTCCTGCCACGCCCTGCGCCGCGCCGGTATCCGCCGCCGCGCAGGGGAACCATGCAGCCGGCACCGTCGCCCGGGTCGGCGCTGACCTCAGCGCCTCACCGCGGCCTTCTCGGCAGAGGGCGTCTTCTCGGCGGATGCGGTCTTGGTCGCGGTCTTGGCAAGCTTCGGCTTGGACGGCGTCGCGCCGGCGATCAGGGCGGCCAGATGCGACTGGTCGAGCCCCGCAGGCGCGCGCGCGGCCACCGGAACCGGCGCCGACACGGAGGCCGGCGCGGAAGTGGGAGCCGGCGCGGCGGCACGCTCGACGCGGCGCGGCTCGATGGAACCGGTCGCGGCCGGGTCGGCCAAGCTCGCCGTCGCGACGGGCACCGCGGATTCGCGCTGCACGCGCAAAGTCCAGTGGGCGGCGGTGGAGAGCGCGGCGATGCCGAGGATCGCCTTGATGCCGCTGGTGAGCAGGGCTCGCATGGTCGTCAGGCCCGAAAGAACGCGGTTACGCGGAACCGGATCCCCGGCCCCGACACATCATCGCGCAGGAGCGTGAACGAAGCCGCAACAGCCGCAGCAGACACTGTCCCGGAACGGGGCAGGCCGTGACCTGTTCAGGCCGGATTGCGCGCTCGACCGGGACTTGTGTGGGCCATGCGCCGGACCCGCGGTTCCTGTTCCCCGCGTTCCCGACACTCCTGCAGCAACTCGGCCCACTGAGCCTCACAGGAACGGCCCAGAGAACTGGTCCGGACCGCCCCGTCACTGCCGACCCCGCCGCCATGCAGGCCCGAGCGGGCTCGCGAAACCTTCAGGCGCATCGGCCGCTGGGGACAGCCCGTGTAGAGGGTGACAGCCGAGCCGGCAACAGAGGCGGAGCCGTTTCGGCGGCCCCCGCGGCGATCAGCGCTCCGCCGCGGCCGCGGCGAAGCGTATCAGCGCGGCGATCTCGGCCGCGCCGTCCTCCGCGGCGAGGCGACGGTAGAGCTCGGCATAGCCGGCGAAGACCTGCCGCCCGGCCGCGTCGGGCCCGAGGAACCCGGCGATCTCCTCCATCTCGGGCGCCCAGCGATAGGCCTTCGGCGCCATGTCGGGCAGGCCCTTGGCGAACCGGGCGAGGAGCGCCGGCTCGTTCTCGGCGAGTTCGGCCAGCAGCGCCGCGCCGGCGCCGGCGCGCTCGGCGGCGAGGATCATGAGCGCGGCCAGCGCCGTGAGACCCTTGTTGAGGCCGGCATAGCTCATCTTGAGGCTGGAGGCCGCGCCGACGTCGCCGGGGCAGACGCGCAGGTCGAGGCCGAGGTGGCGCAGGACCAGGGCCGGGGCCGTGTCAGGCCCCGAGACGTAGACGCGCGGTCCCTTGGCGCCGGGCTTCGGCGGCAGGCCCAGGATCGCGCCGTCGAGGAACGGCGCGCCGGTGGCCGCGACGATCCCGGCGATGCGCCCGACCGTTTCCGGGCTGACGGCGTTGGCGTCGATATAGACCGGCTTGCGCGGGGCCGCCGCGAGGGCGGGCGCGAGTCGACGGGCCAGCGCCTCCGCGTCGGCGGGCGGCACGATCGCGAGCAGGAGATCCGCGGCGGCGAGGTCCGCTTCGGCGGCGTGCACCATGCCGGCCGCCTCGGCGCGGGCCCGGCTCGCAGGCCCGCGCCCGTCGAGGGAGGTCAGCACCCGGGCCCCGTGCTCGGCGAGCCGGGCCCCGAGGGCGCTGCCCATGGCGCCCGGGGCGATCACCGCGACGGTGGGCACGGGACGCCTCCGGGCTTTCGGTTGCTACCGCAGCGAGCCGCAGAAGCGCTGGATGCGCCGGCAGGCTTCCTCCAGCACCGCGTTCGACGTCGCGTAGGAGATGCGCAGGTTCGGCCCGAGCCCGAAGGCCGAGCCGTGGACCGCGGCCACGCCCTCGGCCTGGAGCAGCTCCATGACGAAGTCCTCGTCGGTCTCGATGGTCTTGCCGGCCTCGGTCTTCTTGCCGATCAACGCCGCGCAGGACGGGTAGACGTAGAACGCGCCCTCGGGCGTCGGGCAGGTCAGGCCGTTGGTCTGATTGAGCATCGACACGACGAGATCGCGCCGCCCCTGGAAGGCCGCCCGGAACGTGGCGAGGTGATCCTGGGGACCGTCGAGGGCGGCGACCGCGGCCCATTGCGCGATCGTGCTGGCGCCGGAGGTCTGCTGGCCCTGGACGAAATCCATCGCCTTGATGAGCTTCTCCGGCCCGGCCGCGTAGCCGATGCGCCAGCCGGTCATGGCGTAGCCCTTCGAGACGCCGTTCATGGTCAGCGTCCGCTCGAGGAGCTGCGGCTCGACCTGGGCCGGGGTGACGAACGCGAAATCGCCGTAGGTTAGGTGCTCGTAGATGTCGTCGGTGAGGATGTGCACGTCCGGATAGCGGAGCAGCACGTCGGTCAGCGCCTTCATCTCGTCACGGGAATAGGCGGCGCCCGACGGGTTCGAGGGCGAGTTGAGGACGATCCACTTGGTCTTCGGGGTCAGGACCCGGTCGAGCTCCTCGGGCTGGAGCTTGAAGCCGTGCGCCATGTCGGTATCGGCGAAGACCGGCGTGCCGCCGCACAGGCCGACCATCTCCGGGTAGGACACCCAGTAGGGGCGGGGGATCACCACCTCGTCGCCGGGGTTCAGGGTGGCGAGGAACGCGTTGTACAGCACCTGCTTGCCGCCGGTGCCCACGATCGTCTGCGAGACCTTGAAGTCGAGCCCGTTCTCGCGCTTGAACTTGCGCACGATCGCCTCGCGCAGGGGCACGATGCCGGAGACCGGCGGGTAGCGGGTCTCGTTGCGGTGGATCGCGTCGATCGCCGCCTGCTTGATGTGCTCGGGCGTGTCGAAATCCGGCTCGCCCACCGACAGGCTGATGACGTCGACGCCGGAGGCCTTCAGGTCCCGGGCCTTCTGGGTCATCACGATGGTCGCGGACGGCTTCACCCGCGAGAGGACGTCGGCGAGGAGAGCCATGGCGTGCGGTGCTCCGGATTTTTGAGGTTGGGCGCCGCCTCTCCGCGGCGCGGCGGACCCTAGGCCCGGGACGCTGAGCCGGCAAGGCGGTGCGCGGCACGAAGCCGAAGCTCGCACCCGGCGCGCCGCGCAGGTCTCTCCCGCGCGGCCGCCCTCGCTTTGCGGGATCGTCGTTACCAGATCCTGCCCATGACCCCGCTCTCCGTCCTCGACCTCTCCTTCGTCAGCGCCGATTCGACCCCGGCGCAGGCGCTGCACGACACCCTGGCGCTCGCCCGCCACGTCGACGGCCTCGGCTACCGGCGCTACTGGCTTGCCGAGCACCACGCGCTCCCCAACGTGGCGAGCCCGGCGCCCGAGATCATGATCGGCCAGATCGCCGCCGCGACCCGCAATCTCCGGGTCGGCTCGGGCGGGATCATGCTGCCGAACCACGCGCCGCTGATGGTGGCCGAGCGCTTCCGGGTGCTGGAGGCCCTGTTCCCGGGCCGGATCGACCTGGGTCTCGGGCGCGCGCCGGGCACCGACGGTCTCACCGCCCGGGCTCTGCGCCGCCGCGAGGCACCGGGGGAGGGCGGGGGCGACGACTTCCTCGACCGCCTGCAGGAATTGCTGTTCTGGGACGGCGGCTTCCCGGAGGGTCACCCGTTCGCGCGGATCGAGGCGAGCCCCGCGGGGGTGCCGCTGCCGCCGATCTTCCTGCTCGGCTCCTCCGATTACAGCGCCCGGCTCGCCGGCGAGATCGGCTGCGGCTTCGGCTTCGCGCAGCACTTCTCCGGGATGCCCGCGGAGCCGCCGATGCTGGATTACCGGAACCGGTTCCGACCGACGCGGCTCGGCGCGAAGCCCCACGCGATCCTGGCGGTGGCGGCAATCTGCGCCCCCACGGACGCGGAGGCCGAGCGGCTGGCCGCCAGCGCGCGGCTGGCGACCCTGCGCCGGGAACGGGGCGAGTACCGGCCGCTGCCGAGTCTCGCCGAGGCGCTGGACTACCCGTATTCCGACGGCGAGCGGATGCAGATCGAGCGGGGCCGCGACCGCCTGCACGTGGGCGGCCCGGAGACCCTGCGGACCCGGCTCGCCGACATGGTCGCGCGCACGCAGGCCGACGAGCTGATGATCGTCTCGGCGATCCCCGACCAGGCGGCGCGGCACGAATCCTACGCGCTGCTGGCGCGGGCCTGGGGGCTCGGCGCCGCCTCACAGGCGGCCTGAGCCGTCACCCGGCGCCCGCGGCGGGTCCTGGCGCCGCCGCCGCCGGCCGTGCAGGCTCCCGTTCGGATCACGCCCGCGAACAGACGGGCCGACCGGAGGAGAGCCAAGCATGGGCAACCGACGCGAATTCCTGGCCACCACGGCCGCGGGCCTCGCCGCCGCGGCGGCGGCGCCGGCCCGGGCCGCCGAGGAGCGGAATGCGGCGCCCAAGACCACGCCGGCGGGGGCGCCGGCCGTCGGCATGCCTCGGGACATGGTCCTCCTCAACATGCGCCGCGGCGACGGCTACGCCCTGGGCGTGAAGACGGAGGACGGTGTGCTCGACGTCGCCGCCGCGGGCCGGGCCCTCGGGATGCCGGTTCCCGCCGACATGGACGACCTGCTGCAGAACGGGCGCGGCCCGGCTCTGCGGGCGCTGATCGACGCGGTCGAGGCCGCCCCTGACGGGCGCTTCGTGCTGGCGGGATCCGGCATCGCCTACGCGCCGGTGGTCACGCGGCCCGAGAAGATCATCATGATGGGCTTCAACTACCGCCACCACGCGGAGGAGACCGGCACGCCGATCCCCAAGGACCCGCCGCTGTTCAACAAGTACAACAACGCCCTGAACCACCACGGCGGCACGATCGCGCTGCCGACCCAGGCGGCGCGGGAATTCGACTATGAGACCGAACTGGTGATGGTGTTCGGCCGCGAGTGCCGGAACGTCTCCGAGGCGGATGCCCTCGATTATCTCGCCGGCTACTGCACGGGCAACGATTTCAGCGCCCGGGATCTCCAGACGCTGACCTCGCAGTTCATGATCGGGAAGACCTCCGACGGGTTCGCCCCGCTCGGCCCCTACCTCGTCACCGCCGACCGGGTGAAGGACCCGAACAACCTCAAGCTGAAGACGCTGGTCAACGGCCAGGTGCGCCAGGACTGGAACACCAGCGACATGATCTTCAACTGCCGCCAGCTCATCAGCTTCGCGTCGAAGATGATGACGATCCGGCCAGGGGACATTTTCTACACGGGCACGCCGCAGGGGGTGATCTTCGGCGAGAAGATCCCGCGCAAGGACCGGGCGTGGCTGAAGCCCGGCGACGAGATCGTGTCGGAACTGGAAGGGCTCGGCGAACTGCGCTTCAGGCTGGTCTGATCCGCCGTCCGTGCGATGCGCCTCGCACCGTCATCACGAGCGCAGCGAAGTGACCCAGGGCGGCGCGGCGGCGGGAGTCGTCGCGCCGGCTGGATTGCTTCGCTCCGCTCGCAAGGACGGCACTGTCGCAGCCATCGCCTGAGAACGGCCAGGGTGCTCAGGTCGTCCTCAGCGCCCGAACAGGCGACTGAGGCGGGCGAGGAACCCGGCCCCTTCCGCGGGCTTCGCACCGGGCGCCGTGGCCGGCGCAGCCTCCGCCGTAGGCGCCAGGACCAGCCCGAGGGCCGCCGTGTCGGTGGTCTCGCGGTCGATCAGGATCAGGCTGCCGGTCTCGCGGTTCTCCGCGTAGGCGTCGATCGCCACGGGGCGATCGAGGCGCAGGGACACGTCGGCGATGTCGTTCGCCGACAGGCGCTCCGCCGGGCCGGGCTTGCCGGTCTCAGGATCGATGCGCGAGACGATCCGCTCCACGGTCGCGGTGACCGTAGCGGTGCCGATCTTGGCGAACAGGCTGGCACCCGGGCTCAAATCGGTCTCGGCCGCCCAGAACAGGCGGGCGTCGAGGGTCTCGGCGACCCGCATCGGCGCGTCGGTGGCCACGATCACCTGGCCGCGCGAGGCGTCGATCTGATCGGCGAGCACCAGCGTCACCGACTCGTCCTCGCCGGCCTCGGGCAGGTCGCCGTCGGCGGTGTAGATCCGCGCCACCGTGGAGGTCCGGCCGGAGGGCTGGACCGTGACCGAGTCGCCCGGCCGCACCCGGCCGCTGGCGATCCGGCCGCTGTAGCCGCGGAACTCGGAATTGGGCCGGTTGACCCACTGCACCGCCATCCGGAACGGCGCGTTGAGCGCCTCCGCGTGGACCGGCACGGTCTCGAGGTAGTGGAGCAGGGTGCCGCCCGTGTACCAGGGCGCCGCGACGCCCGCGTCCACGACGTTGTCGCCGTTCTTGGCCGAGAGCGGGATCGCCTTGACCTCGGCGAAGTTCAGCCCGCGGGCGAAGTCCGAGAACCCCGACACGATGCCGTCGAAGGTGCCCTGCGCCCAGCCGGCGAGGTCCATCTTGTTCACCGCCAGCACGACCCGGCGGATCCCGAGATTGGAGACCAGCAGCGCGTGGCGCCGCGTCTGGCGGGTCAGGCCCTGGCGGGCGTCCACCAGGATCACCGCCACGTCGGCCGTCGAGGCGCCGGTGGCCATGTTGCGGGTGTACTGCTCGTGGCCGGGGGTATCGGCCACGATGAAGGAGCGCTTGTCGGTGGAGAAGAACCGGTAGGCGACGTCGATGGTGATGCCCTGCTCGCGCTCGGCCTGGAGTCCGTCCACCAGCAGCGCGAGGTCCATCTCCTGCCCCTGCGTCCCGTGCTTGCGCGAGTCGCGCTGGAGCGCCGAGATCTGGTCGTCGAAGATCTGCTTGGTGTCGTGCAGGAGCCGCCCGATCAGGGTCGACTTGCCGTCATCCACCGAGCCGCAGGCGATGAAGCGCAGCACCGCCTTGTTGCGATGGGCGGTCAGGAACGCCGCGTAGCCGGAGGCCCGGTCGGTGAAGGCCGTGGGAGCCTGGTGGAGCGTCATCAGAAATAGCCCTCCTGCTTCTTGCGCTCCATGGCGCCGGCCCCGTCCTTGTCGATCACCCTGCCCTGCCGCTCCGAGGTGCGGGCGGCGAGCGTCTCGCCGATGATCTCGGGCAGCGTCGCGGCGTCGCTCTCCACCGCGCCGGTGAGCGGGTAGCAGCCGAGCGTGCGGAAGCGGACGAGGCGCTGCTGCGGGGTCTCGCCGGGCGCGAGCGGCAGGCGCTCGTCGTCGACCATGATGAGCTGGCCGTCCCGCTCGACCACCGGCCGCTCCTTGGCGAAGTAGAGCGGCACGATTGGAATGTTTTCCTGTTCGATATAGAGCCAGATATCGAGTTCGGTCCAGTTCGACAACGGGAAGACCCGCAGGGACTCGCCGCGCTTCTTCTTGAGATTGTAGAGGTGCCAGGGCTCGGCGCGCTGGCGCTTCGGGTCCCAGCGGTGCTGCGCGGTGCGCAGGGAGATGATCCGCTCCTTGGCGCGGCTCGCCTCCTCGTCGCGGCGGGCGCCCCCGAAGGCGGCATCGAACTTGTGCTTGTCCAGCGCCTGCCGCAGGGCCTGCGTCTTCATCACGTCAGTGTGGACCTCCGAGCCGTGGCTCACCGGCCCGACGCCGCGGGCGAGCCCGTCCGGGTTGGTGTGGATCAGCAGGTCGAGGCCCAGTTCCTTCGCGCGGGCGTCGCGGAAGGCGATCATCTCGCGGAACTTCCACGTCGTGTCGACGTGCAGCAGCGGGAACGGCAGCCGCCCGGGCGCGAAGGCCTTGAGGGCGAGGTGCAGCAGCACCGAGGAATCCTTGCCGATCGAGTAGAGCATCACCGGGTTCTCGGTCTCGGCGACCGTCTCCCGGAAGATGTGGATGCTCTCGGCCTCCAGCCGCTTGAGGTGGCTGAGGCGGTCGGTGGGGGCAGGGGCGCTCGGCTGCACGGCAGCGGCGAGGGCGGCGCTCATCGGGCGAACTCCGGCTGGCGGGCTGTCTGATTCGAGGTGGTCTCGAAGGCGGCGGGCTCCTGGCCCGGCTGCACCGACGCGATCGGGCGTCCGACGTGCAGGCCGCACTCCTTCTTCTCTTCCTGCTCCCACCACCAGCGGCCGGCCCGCTCAGGCTCGCCGAGCCTCACGGCCCGGGTGCAGGGGGCGCAGCCGATCGACGGGAAGCCGCGATCGTGCAGGACGTTGTAGGGCACGAAATTGTCGCGCACGAAGCTGTCGACCTGGGCCCGCGACCAGTCTGCCAGCGGGTTCAGCTTGATCAGGCCGCGGCCGGAATCGAACTCGGCGAGCGGCGTCTCGGCTCGGTTGGCCGACTGGCCGGCCCGCAGCCCGGTGAGCCAGCCGCTTGCACCTTCAAGCGCGCGGCCTAGCGGCTCGACCTTGCGGAAGCCGCAGCAGGCCTGCCGGGCGGCCACCGAGCGCCGGAAGCCGTTGATGCCTTCGTCGCGCACGAAATCCTCCGCGGCCGCGCGGTCGGGTGCATAGGCGGTGATTCGGATGCCGTAGGCCGATTCGGTCTCGGTCCACACGTCGTAGGTCTCGGCGAAGAGGCGGCCCGTATCGAGGGTCACGATCTCGACGCGGCCCTTGGCGAGCCCCTTGGCGAGCTTAGCCATGGCCAGCGCGTGGGTCAGTGCCTGATCCTCGACCCCGAGGCTCGTCGTGAAGACGAGGCGGCCGGGGATCTCGGCGGCAATCAGGTTGAGACGGCCTGCAAGGTCGAGCCCGGACAGCCGTTCCGCCAGGGATTCGGCCGTCTGTCGGTCCGGACGGGTCATCGTGCCATGTCCCGCGATTCGCGTGGTGGAAAGGCCACGGCCCGCGCCGTGCCTGTTGTCGAACGGTCGAAATGTTCGCTATACCGAACGAAGTCAAGGCGCTTCGGCGCGCTCGCGGGGCCCAGCTCCGGGGTTCGGTGTGCGGCTGCGCACAGCGACCCGTGCCGGCAGCCTGGGCTCAAGGTAAAAGATTCTTCTCAACGGTACCGGTAGCCTCGTATATGCGCCCGCGCCTCCCGCGCGGCGGAAGTGCACGGAGACAGCTTTGGACGCGATCGATCTGAAGATTCTCGCCCTGCTGCAGACGGACGCCACGCTCTCCATCGCGGCGATCGGCGAGCGCGTGGGCCTGTCACAGACCCCGTGCTGGAAGCGCATCCAGAAGTTGGAGGCCGACGGGGTCATCGACCGCCGGGTAGCGGTGCTCGATCCGGTGAAGCTCGGCCTCGGGCTGACCGTGTTCGTCTCCATCGAGACGGCCGACCATTCCCAGGAGTGGCTGCAGCGCTTCGCCGCAACCGTCTCGGCCATGCCGGAGGTGCTCGAGTTCTACCGGATGGCCGGCGACGTGGACTACATGCTGCGCGTCGTCGTCGCCGACATGCAGGCCTATGACAGCTTCTACAAGCACCTCATCGCGGTGCTGCCGCTCAAGAACGTCACCTCCCGCTTCGCCATGGAGAAGGTGAAATCCACCACGGCCCTACCGCTGCCGGCGCCTCCCAAGAACGGACGGCACCTGCCGGGAACGGCGCCCGTCCTCGCCGTGGTCGGAGAATGATGTTCTCTTTTTTCGCAGCGCAGCGAATGCGATGTCCTAAACTCCGCCCGTTCTGCAAAACGAACGTTTCCTGATTGACACCGGCCGCGCCGGCCCCGACATGGTCCCGTAATGTCCCGCCAGAATCTCCTCCCGCGCACCGCCCCGTTCGGGGACGGCGAGCGCGCCAGCCTCGACGCGGTGCTCGGCGCCGCGAGTCCCACGCAGCGCGCGTGGCTCGCCGGCTTCCTGGCGGGCCTCGACGCCGCGGGCGGTCACCAGGCCGCGGTCCCGGCCGCCCCGCCCAAGGCCGCCGCGCCGCTGACGGTGATCTACGCCAGCGAATCGGGGAACTCGGAGGCGCTCGCCGGCAACGTCGCGAAGCTCGCGCGCAAGCAGGGCTTCAAGCCGAAGGTCGTCGATTTCGCCGACCTCGACCTCACGACCCTGCCCAAGGCCGGCAAGCTCATCGCCATCGCGGCCACCTGGGGCGAGGGCGAGCCGCCGGCCCGGGCCGTGCGGGCCTATGGCGAGCTGATGGGGGAGAGCGCCCCGCGCCTCGACGGCGTCGAGTTCGCGGTCCTGGCCCTCGGCGACACGTCCTACGCGGAGTTCTGCGCCATCGGGAAGGCGCTCGACGCGCGCTTCGAGGCGCTGGGCGGCAAGCGCGCCGCCGAGCGGGCCGACCTCGACCTCGACTTCGAGAAGCCCGCCGCCGACTGGATCAAGGGCGCGCTGAAGGCGCTCGCCCCGGCGGAGCAGCCCGACAACGTCGTGGCGGTGGACTTCGCCCGCGCCGGCGCCGGCGAGGAAGACGAATCTGAGCCGAGCCGCGAGCCCGTGGTGGCCGAGGTCGTCGAGCACGTGAACCTCAACTCCTCGCGCTCCGACAAGGAGACGATCCACCTCGCGCTCGCCTTCGAGGACGGCGCCCCGGCCTACGAGCCGGGCGATTCGCTGGAGCTCTTCCCCGAGAACGACCCGCAGCTGGTGGACGAGATCCTCAAGGCCGCGGGGCTCTCGGGCGACGAGGCGCTGCGCACGGCTTTGCTCGCCGAGCGGGACATCACCACGCTCTCGGCCGCCACGATCGAGCGCTTCGTGAAGGCCACCGGCCACGCGGACGCGCAGACGCTCATCGACAGCGGCGAGGCCAGGGCCTGGATCGAGGGCCGGCACCTGATCGACCTGCTGGAGACCTACCCGGCGAAGCTCACGGCCGAGCATCTCGGCACCATCACCCGGCCGCTGCCGCCGCGCGCCTACTCGATTGCCTCCTCGCGCAAGGAGGTGGGCGACGAGGTCCACCTCGCCATCGCGGCGGTGCGCTACGAGACCCACGGCCGCGCCCGCTCAGGCGTCGCCTCGGTCCACGTCGCGGACCGGATCCGCGACGGCGCCAAGCTGCGGGTGCGGCTGAAGCCGAACCGCCATTTCCGCCTGCCGCAGGATCCGGCCACCGACATCATCATGGTCGGCCCCGGCACCGGCGTCGCGCCGTTCCGCGCCTTCGTGCAGGAGCGCCGGGCCGTGGAAGCCCCCGGGCGGTCATGGCTGTTCTTCGGCGACCGGCACTTCATCCACGACTTCCTGTACCAGCTCGAGTGGCAGGACGCCCTGGAGGACGGGTCGCTCACCAAGATCGACGTGGCCTTCTCGCGGGACCAGCCGGAGAAGGTCTACGTGCAGGACCGGATCACCCAGCACGCGCAGGAGTTGGTCTCCTGGCTGGACGGGGGCGCCTACTTCTACGTCTGCGGCGACGCGAAGAACATGGCCAAGGACGTGCGCGCCGCCGTGGTGGGAGCGTACCAGACCGTGAAGAACCTGAGTCCGGCCGACGCGGAGGCCCAGGTCGCGGCGCTGGAGCGCGGCCATCGCTATCAGCAGGACGTTTACTAAGGACACACCGGTCCCCGCACTGCGGGGGCCTTCGACGAGATGCGGCAGAGACAGGCGGGACGCAGGTCCCCTCTCCCGGCCGGGAGAGGGGCAGGGTGAGGGATCAGGGCTTTCCGGCGAGGGCGCACCCCTCACCCCAACGCTCTCCCGCACGGGAGAGGGGGCCGGTCGCGGATCCGGTTCCAGTCCTGCACCGGCTTCGCTCCGCTCGCCACCTCCCCATCGGGGAGGAAGACGCGTTCAGACAGACGGATTCACCCCATGGACGACCACAGCCCCCGCGACGCCGCCGAGACCCCGACCTCCGCCCCGGCCAAGCGCGTCTACGAGACCCCGCCGACCACGCGCCCAATCACGGACGCCGAGGCCGCGCGCGCGGAAAAACTCGCGGCGAACGAGCACATCAAGATCGCCAGCGGCTATCTCCGCGGCACGCTGGCGGACGGCCTCCTGAAGCACGCCACCGGGGCGATCTCGGAGGATGACGGGCAGCTCGTGAAGTTCCACGGGATGTACCTGCAGGACGACCGCGACCTGCGCCCCGAGCGGACCAAAAAGAAGCTCGACAAGGCCTACAGCTTCATGATCCGCCTGCGCATCGCCGGCGGCGTCATCACCCCGAAGCAGTGGCTGATCCTCGACGACATCGCCCGGACCTACGCGGGCGGGGCGCTGCGCGCGACGACGCGCCAGACCTTCCAGTATCACGGCGTGATCAAGTCGAACCTGAAGCGCACGATGGCCGCCATCGACGGCGCGCTCCTCGACACGATCGCGGCCTGCGGCGACGTCAACCGCAACGTCATGGCGGCGACGAACCCGGCCCAGACCGGCGCCCACAAGGCCGCCTACCAGCTCGCCAAGGAGATCTCCGACTCGCTGCTGCCGAAGACCAGTGCGTGGCGCGAGATCTGGCTCGACGGCGAGCGCGTGGTCGGCGGCGAGGACGCGGCCGAGGTCGAGCCGGTCTACGGCCGGACCTACCTGCCGCGGAAGTTCAAGACCGTCGTGGCGGTGCCGCCCTCCAACGAGGTCGACATCTTCGCCCACGACCTCGGCTTCATCGCGATCCTCGACAAGAAGAACCAGGTCACCGGCTGGAACGTCACGGTGGGCGGCGGCATGGGCATGACCCACGGCGAGCCCGACACCTTCCCGCGCACCGCCGACGTGATGGGCTTCGTGAAGCCCGAGGATGCCCTGAAGGTCGCCGAGGCGGTGATGACAGTCCAGCGCGACTGGGGCAACCGCAAGAACCGCAAGAACGCCCGGCTCAAGTACACGATCGAGCGCTACGGGCTCGACGCCTTCCGGGCCGAGGTCGAGAAGCGCGTCGGCAAGACGCTCGGCGCGCCCAAGCCCTTCACCTTCACGGGCAACGGCGACCGCTACGGCTGGGTCGAGGGCGACGACGGCCGCCACCACCTGACGCTCTACGTGCCCGCGGGGCGGATCAAGGACATCGAGGGCGGCGCGCAGTTCCTCTCGGGCCTGCGCCGCATCGCCGAGGTGCATCAGGGCGATTTCCGCCTCACCGGCAACCAGAACGTCATCATCGCCAACGTCCCGGCCGAGAAGCGCGCCGAGATCGACGCGCTGGTCGACGAGTACGGCCTGACCCGCGGCGCGAGCGCGCTCCGGCGCAGCTCGCTCGCCTGCGTCGCCCTGCCGACCTGCGGCCTCGCGCTGGCCGAGAGCGAGCGCTACCTGCCGGACCTGATGACCGAGCTGGAGGAGAGCCTCGCGTCCCACGGGCTCGCCGAGGAGGAGATCACGATCCGCTCCACCGGCTGCCCGAATGGCTGCGCCCGGCCGTTCATCTCGGAGATCGGCCTCGTGGGCCGCGGCCCTGAGCGCTACCACCTCTATCTCGGCGCCGCCCATGACGGCTCGCGGCTGAGCAAGCTCTACAAGGAGGACGTGGCGGCCTCCGAGATCCGCGACACCCTCGACCCGCTGTTTGCCGACTACGCGAAGGGCCGGCAGCCCGGCGAGCATTTCGGCGACTACCTGATCCGCGCGGGCCACGTGGCCCGGACGACCAACGGCCCGGACTTCCACGACCGGACCGGCGCCCTGAGGCCGGCCCTGCAGGGCTGAGGCCGTCAGCTACGCGCGTCCCGGGGCAGGCTCCCGAATGCGCGAGGCTCCCAATGCTGCGGCGGCGATGTGCCGGGGGCGGGCTGGCCCCCGGACGGCCTGGTCCCGGTTTGTGCCATCCACCTCCTCATCCTGATGGCCAAAGCGTAGCGGAGGACGCGAAGGGAGAGCTCAAGCCGGCGGCACAATCCCTGGGGCGCTCGTTCGAGGCATGCTGCGCAGCACCTCAGGCTGAGGAGGGGGCTGGGTGGCCTGGGCAGCTCCGCCTCATCATCCGCCCAGTGCGGGTGGCTGCCGCCGACGGGCCCTGCCCCGAACCATGCAGCTCGACGACGCCGAAGCCTGTTTCACGCGCAACGGATTCCATCGCACCACCATGCAGGACCTCGCCCGCGAGGCCGCGATGAGCCCGGAAACGTCTACCGCTACGTTGAATCCAAGGAGGTCCTGGTTCCGGGGCTGGTGGAGCGCGAGCGCGCGGAACCCAGCTCGTGGCCGAGATGGAGGGCAGCGGCGACCGGCGCGGGGCGCTGATCGAGATCATCGCGCGCTACTTCGTGTCGATCACCCGTGAAGCCGCGACCTTGCGTGTTGAGATCTGGTCGGAATCCACGCGCAATCCGGACATCGCCGCCATGACGGCGCGGACGGAGGCCGAGACCCGAGACTGGTTCGTCACGACCCTCACGGCGCTCGCCACCGGGCCGGATTGCGATCCGGAAGCGCTCTACGCGCTCCTCGCGCCGCTGATGCGCGGGATCGTGGTCGGCCGCGCCGCACTGCCCGATGACGACGTCACCGCGGCCGTGGCCCAGCTCCACGCGCTTCTGGATGCGGGGCTCGACGGCCGCCTGCCGCTCCCTGGAAATTCGGATCGTGCCGCGTCCCACGGATCCTGACCTCGATGCAACGCGCGTACGTCGGTCGACAACGCCGCCATTCTCGATCGCGCGCCGAACCCGGCGCGCGGTACGCCGGCCGGTCCGCGATCCCCCTCACGCGGACCGGCCGTGACCGACAATCCCGAGCCGCTTCTTGAAGGATGGGGTGACGCGGATCGGTCGCGTCCCGGCGAAGGCCACTGGACGCAGCAGATTGAAATCTGCTCGTCCCGGCACACGCCGGAGCCGCTTGATTTGAATCGTTTCAAAGCATTGCTCCAGGATGCGTGCCTTCTGCGCCACATCCGCGGAATAGGTCTCGCACTCCACCGACCTTTTTCGCAATCGGCATTGAGACCGGACCAAATTTAGACCCAAGGAATACCGCATCCGGCCGATGCGGCGCTCTTGAGAACGATTTTAAACTATGGGCTTTGAACGGGTCGACGTCGTCGATCGTCACAGGGACTTTCGACAGGGCCGGAATTTGTGCGGCGCCGGACTTGCACTATCGCTCGTGGTCATTCCGCCAGCAGACGTTCGAGCGCAATCCGCGCCGGTGCCCGACGAGGTCATCCTCTCCGAACTCAGCGTCACCGGCACGGGCCCGGCCAGCGAGCGGGCGGATGGCCCCGTCGCCGGCTACCGAGCGACGCGCTCGGCGACAGCCACGCGCACCGACACCCCCGTGCGCGACGCGCCGCAATCGATCAACATCGTGCCCCGCGCGGTGATCACCGACCAGCAGGATTTGCGCCTGACCGATGCCGTGACCAACGTCAGCAACGTGACGCCCGGCAGCACGGTGCAGGGACGGTCTCAGAACTACCTGATCCGCGGCTTCGCCACGCAAGTCTTCGCCGTGGACGGAATCCTGGTCAATCCGGCGATCAATTTCTATCCCGTCGAGCGTGATCTCGTGAACGCCGAGCGCGTCGAGGTCATCAAGGGACCAGCCTCCGTGTTGTTCGGCCGCGGCGATCCGGGCGGCGTCATCAACATCGTGACCCGTAGGCCGACCCTGGAGCCGACGGCGGATGCCAGCGTGCAGGGTGGCAGCTTCGGCTTCCGGCGCTTCCAAGGCTCGGTCTCGAGCGCGATCCCGGCCCTCGACGGGCTCGCAGCACGCCTCAGCTTCGCCGCGCAGGAGGATCCGACCTTCCGCAACATCGGCGACAACACGAACCGGCGCGTCTTCGTCGCCCCAGCTCTCAGTTGGACGCCGAGCGCCGACACGCGGGTCTACATCAATTCGGAATTTACCAATCAACGCACGCAGTATGACGAGGGTCTTGTCGCCGTCCGCGGTAGCGTCCCGCTGGACAACATCCGGCGATACTACGGCGAGCCGTTCTCACGGTACTATGGCGAGATCAACGGGATCACCCTGCGTGCCGAGCACGACGTGAATGAGAACCTGACGCTTCGGCAGGTTATCAACGGCCAATGGGGAGCCTTCAACCTGTTCACGGCCCGCGCCACCGGCGTCAACGCCGCCGGCACGCAGGTCACGCGCCGTGACGCCTCGGTCGATTCCCGTTTCGCGGCCGTGGACACGCAGACCGAAGCGGTGCTGCGGTTCGACACGTTCGGCTTCGCCCACACGGCCCTGGCGGGCTTCGAGTACACCAACGGCTTCCGGCATCCCTATTCGCAGCAGGGCAGCCTCGCACCGGTAAGCCTGCTCAACCCGGTGTTCGGCGCCATCCCCGGGGCGCTCGGCTTCCAGGCCGACCTGAAGCAGAAGCTCGAGCTGTTCGGATTCTACGTGCAGGATCAGATCGTCCTGGCGCCCGGCCTTCAGCTGGTGCTCGGCGCCCGGTTCGATCTCGGCACCCAGTACTACTTCAACCGCGTGCCGACATCGAAGACACAGCCGCCTGAGCAGAGCCTGTTCGGCGCCTCACCCCGGGTCGGCCTGATCTACCGCCCGATCGAGGCACTCACCTTCTACGCGAGCTACGCGACCTCCTTCGCTCCGCAGAACGCGAACCTGCTGAATGTCGTTAGCCCGCCCCCAGAAACGGGCGAGCAGGTGGAGGTCGGAACCCGCATCGACATCAATCCCGACCTGACCTTGAGCGCAGCCGCATTCCGGATCACCCGGGACAACGTAGCCGCCAACGATCCGGTCAATACCGGCTACTCGATCATCACCGGGCAGCAGCGCTCGGAGGGAGTCGAGGCCGACCTGACCGGCGAGATCGCGCCGGGATGGAAGGTCATCGGCGGGGTCGGCTACCTCGACGCCCGGATCACGAAGGACAGGATCTACCCGGTCGGCAACCGCCTCGTCGGCGTGCCGGCCTTCAGCGGCAGCGTGTGGACGACCTACGATGTCCAGGCGGGACCGCTGCGCGGCCTGGGCCTCGGCATCGGCGTCACCCATGTCGGCCAGCGCACCGGGGACCTCAACAACAGCTACAGAGTCGGAGCCTACAACCGGGTCGACGCGGCCGTGTATTACGACTTCGACGCGCACTATCGCCTCTCGATCAACGTCCGAAATCTGACGAACGCGCGCTACATCGAACAGCCGTTCAATCAGTTCAACAACACGCCCGGTGCCCCGTTCTCGGTGCTGGCGACGATCACCGCCCGGCTCTGAGCCGGGCGGGCCGCATCGCGCGTGGCGGCGGGCCCGTCCCATCGCGTCGCCGCGCAGTCGCGTTGCCGCGGTCCTTGCGAGCAGAAGGAAGTCACCCGGACAGGGCGACGACGGCCGGGCGATACTCTGAGTCCCGTTGCTCCGCTCGCAATGACCGAGCGGGCTGCGGCAACCAGAGGCTCCACAGGACGCCGCCGTCAGGGATTCGCTGTGCGGACGGCCCCGGCCGGCGCCTTGGGCTCGACGGCCCTGCGGCGGGCACTGGCGCGGCGGCGCAAGACGTAGAGCGTCAGGCCGGTCGCCGCGAAACCCGGCATGGCCAAAGCCGCGAGGCAGAACAGCAGCGCGACGAGGTCGCCGAAGAAGCGGCCGCGATGCACCTCCAGGATGTTGTCCAGGAGACGCCGGCCCAGGGGCGCGTCGGCGGCGCGCTCGGAGGCCAGCAGGGCTCCCGTGGCGGGATCGTAGCGGGCCTCGTTGCGGGCGCTCGGCGCGTCGACGCCCTTCGGCAGCCAGCGGATGCGGATCGCCTTCGTGTCGGCGCCCGGCAGGGTCAGGACCGCCGTGCCGGCCTCCTCGCCGGTCCGCGCGCGGAAATCCGCCCAGGCACGGTCGACGGCCGCACCGCCGGCCGCGGCGTCGCCGGCGCTCTCGGCCCGCCGCCCGGCCGCCTTTCCGCCCCCCGGGGATGCGGGCTTCGCCGCCTCCGGCGCGCCCACGAGCAGCCGCGCGGCGCCGTCCTTGAACCACGGGTAGGACCACGTCAGGCCGCTGAGCGCGACGACCAGGTAGACCGGCAGGAGCCACGTCCCGACGACGGCGTGCAGCGACCACCAGCGCGGCCGGCCGGGGCGCGACAGGGCGGGCCTCAGCCAGATCCGCCAGCGATGGATCCGGGGCCAGCGCAGGTAGAGGCCGGTCGCCAGGAAGGCCAGCAGCGCCAGGGTGCAGGCGCCCGTGATCGTGCGGCCCCAGCCCTTGGACCCGCCGGGGAGCAGCAGCCAGCGGTGCAGGTCCCGCACCGTGGTGAAGGCCTCCTCCAGCCGCACCGGGCCGAGCAGCGTGCCGTCGTAGGGGTCGGCGTAGGCGGCGGGCGGCCGCGCGCGGGTCTCGGGATCGCGGGCGAAGCGGACATGGACGCTCGCGCGCGGGTTGTCCGACAGGGTCAGCACGTTGGCGACGCGGCCGCCCGCCTGCGCGTCGATCCGCGCCGCCAGCGCCGCGGGGGCCAGCGCCGTCCGCCCGCCGGGCGCGACCTCCAGCCGGTCGCGGTTGGCGAAGGCGGTGACCGCCTCCTCGTAGCTCATCAGCGCCCCGGTCAGGCCCATCAGGGCGAGGACGAGACCGGCGGTGAGGCCCAGCGCCCAGTGCAGGCGGAAGAGCAGGGTCCGGAGGGAGGGAATCGGCAGCGTCATGGCAGTGCCGGCTGCCTAGCAGAGTCCGGCCACGCTGACGACGCGGCGGGACGCATGCCCCGCCCGTCTGTCCGGCCGTCCGCCGGTCTCAGGTGATCGGCGCGGGGTTGAACAGCGTCAGGTCGTTGAACAGTCCCCACCGGTCCGACCAGGGGCGCTTGCGCCCGCTCGCCACGTCGAGGATCAGGTGGAACAGCTCCCAGCCGACCTCCTCGATCGTGGCCGCGCCGGTGGCGATGCGGCCGGCATCGAGGTCGATCAGGTCGGACCAGCGCTCGGCCAGCTCCGTGCGGGTGGCGACCTTGATCACGGGCGCCTGACTGAGCCCGTAGGGCGTGCCGCGGCCGGTAGAGAACACCTGCAGGGTGATGCCCGAGGCGAGCTGCAGCGTGCCGCAGACGAAGTCGCTCGCCGGCGTCGCGGCGAAGATCAGGCCCCTCTCGCGCACGCGCTCGCCCGGCGCCAGGACCCCCGAGATCGCGCTCGTGCCCGACTTGGCGACCGAGCCCAGCGCCTTCTCGACGATGTTGTTGAGACCGCCCTTCTTGTTGCCGGGCGAGGGGTTGGCGCGGCGGTCGGCCTCGCCCTTGGCGAGGTAGGCGTCGTACCACGCCATCTCGCGGACCAGCGCCGCGGCGACCTCCGGGGACTTGGCACGCGGGGTGAGCAGGTGGATCGCGTCGCGCACCTCGGTCACCTCCGAGAACATCACGGTGGCGCCGCAGCGGACCAGCAGGTCGGCCGCGAAGCCCAGCGCCGGGTTGGCGGTGACGCCCGAGAAGGCGTCGCTGCCGCCGCATTGCAGGCCGACCACCAGCTCGGAGGCCGGGCAGGTCTCGCGGGTCCGGCGGTTCAGCACCTCCAGGCGGGCCTCCGCCATCGCCAGGATGCTGTCGATCATGGCCGAGAAGCCGTGGTGGCGCTCGTCCTGCAGCCGCACCACCCCGTCGCCGGCGGCGCCGTTGTCGGGCAGGAGCCGCTCCGAGACGAGCTTCTCGCAGCCGAGTCCGACGACCATGACTTCGCCGCCGAAATTCGGGTTCTGCGCGAGGCTCTGCAGCGTCCGGATCGGCACCACCGCCTCGGGGGCGTTGATGGCGACGCCGCAGCCGTAGGCGTGGGTCAGGCCGACCACGTCGTCGACGTTGGGGTAGCGCGGCAGCAGCTCCTGCTTGATCCGCCGGATCGCCACGTCGAGGGTGCCGGCGACGCACTGCACGCTGATCGAGATCGCCAGGATGTTCTTGGTGCCCACCGACCCGTCCGGGTTGCGGTAGCCCTCGAAGGTGTAGCCCTCGAGCGGGGGCAGGGGGGCCGGCGCGCGGGTGGCCATCTCCAAGGCATCGAGGGCGGGGGCGACCGGCGTCGCGACGCGGGATTCCTCCACCCAGGCGCCCCGCGGGATCGGTTGCGTCGCGATGCCCACCACCTCGCCGTAGCGGCGGACCTCCCCGCCCTCCGGGATGTCGGCGAGGGCGACCTTGTGGCCCTGCGGCACGAACTCGACGAGTTCCAGCCCGTCCGGGAACACCGTGCCGGCCGGCAGCCCGAAGGCGTTGACCACGATCGCGACGTTGTCGCTGTCGCTCAGGCGGATCGTGCGCGGCAGATCTCCGGGCCCCGCGCCGGCCGGGTGCGGGCGGGTCGGGGCGTCGATCTCGGCCTGCATCGGATGCTCCTTCCATCTCGCGCCCGTCCGGGCTTCTGTCGGGCTCAGGCGGCGTCGCCGACCGCGTGGTTCGCCAGGGCCTCCAGAGCCTTAACCATGGCGGAGTGATCCCAGGCCGCACCGCCCTGGGCCACGCAGGCCGAGAACAGCTGCTGCGCCAGCGCCGTGGCGGGCAGGCTGAGGCCCAGCGTCCGGGCGTTGTCCAGGGCGAGGTTCAGGTCCTTCTGGTGCAGGGCGATGCGGAAGCCCGGGTCGAAGGTCCGCTCGATCATCCGCGCGCCGTGCAACTCCAGGATCCGCGAGGTGGCCAGCCCGCCGGTGATCGCCTGCCGCACCTTGGCGGGGTCGGCGCCGGCCTTCGAGGCGAAGAGCAGCCCCTCGGCCACCGCCTCGATGGTCAGGGCGACGATGATCTGGTTGGCGACCTTGGCCACCTGTCCGGACCCGACCGGGCCGACATGCGTGACCGTCTTGCCCATCGCGGCGAACAGGGGCTCGGCGCGCGCGAAGGTCTCGGCCTCGCCGCCGACCATGATCGAGAGCGCGGCGTTCTTCGCCCCGACCTCGCCGCCCGAGACCGGCGCGTCGAGATAGGCGCCACCCCGCGCGGCGACCCGGACGGCGAAATCCTTGGTGGCGAGCGGCGCGATCGAGCTCATGTCGATCAGGGTCTTGCCCGGCGACAGGCCCTCGGCGACGCCCCCGGGCCCGAACAGGACCTGCTCGACGTCCGGGGTGTCGGGCAGCATCAGGATGATCGTGTCGGACCGCTTCGCGACCTCGGCGGCGGTGGCACAGGCCGTGCCACCCGCGGCCAGCAGCGCGTCCGGGACGCTCCGCCGGCTCTTGAGGAACAGGCTGTGGCCCGCCGCGATCAGGTGACCCGCCATGGGCGCGCCCATGATGCCGAGGCCGATGAATCCGATGTTCATGGGTAGCGATCCCGGTTGCGGAACTCAGGCGCGGAAGCGGGCGGCGAGCGCCTCGGAGCTGCGGGCGAGCAGTCCCATGTCGGAGCCCACCGCGGTGAAGCGGGTGCCGGCCGCGATGTAGCGGCGGGCGAGCTCCTCGCTCGGCGTGAGGATGCCGGCCTGCTTGCCGGCCCGGACGATCCGGGCGACCGCCGCCTCGATGGTGGAGACCACCTCCGGGTGGCCCTGCTGGCCGACGTAGCCGAGGCTGGTGGACAGGTCGCCGGGCCCGATGAACACGCCGTCGACGCCCTCCACGGCGGCGATCGCGTCCAGATTGTCGAGGGCGCGCCGGGACTCGACCTGCACCGCCACGAAGATCTCGGCCTCGCAGCGGGTGTGGTAGTCCTTGATCCGGCCGAACCGGGCGGCGCGGGGCGCCTGCGAGAAGCCGCGGATGCCGCGGGGCGCGTAGCGCGTCGCCGCGACCACCCGGGCGGCCTGCGCGGCATCGTCGATGTTGGGGATCATCAGCGACTGCGCGCCGGCGTCGAGGATGCGCTTGATCGTGATCGGGTCGTCGCTCGGCACCCGCACCATCGGGTGCGTGTCGCCCTCCATCATCGCCTGGAGCTGGGCGTAGATGTCCCGGAGGTCGTTGGCCGAGTGCTCCATGTCGAGGAGCAGCCAGTCGAACCCGGCCCCGGCGACCACCTCGGTGGAGATGGGACTCGCGAGGCTGCACCACAGGCCGATCTGCTGGCGCCCCTCGGCGAGGGCCGCCTTGAAGCGGTTGGTGAGGCTGTCCATCACGATCCTCCCTGGGGGCGTCGCGGCGTCTGCGCGCCGTCCGCCCCATCACGCGCAGCCTTCCGCCGCGAGGTCAAAGCCAAACACTGGATCGATCGATGCGGATCGCGCATCGATCAGCCGCGCAGGCTCACGCGGGCGGCATCTCCGCCACGATCGAGACCAGCTGGGCGATGAGCGGGTCGTCCGCGTCGCGCCGCCATGCGAGGAGGAGTTCCACGGGGCGCGGCGCCGGCAGGACGAGGGGGCGGAACACCACGCCCTCGAAGCGCAGGCGCTCGGCGGCGGCCGGCACTAGGGCGATGCCGAGCGCCGCGCGGACGAGGGCCAGGATCGAGTGGATCTGCGTGAGCTGCTGGACCATCGGCGGCTGGATCTCGGCCTCCGCGATGAGGCCGAGGACGAGGTCGTGGAAGTAGCGCGCCTCGTTGGGCGCGTAGCCGATGAGCGGCTCGCGCCCGAGATCGACGGGGGTGAGCCCGTCGCGCAGGGCCAGGGGGTTCCCGGCCGGCAGGGCCACCACCAGGGGCTCGGCGAGCGCCCGGACGGCGATCAGGTCCGGATGCGTCACCGGCGGGCGCACCAGCGCGGCGTCGATCCGGCCGGCGAGGAGTTCCTCGATCTGGTCCTTGCTGACCATCTCGCGCAGCGCGAGCGTCACGTCCGGCAGCGCCCGCCGGAACGCGGTGACGAGGCGCGGCAGGAAGTCGTAGGCCGAGGCCGCCGTGAAGCCGAACTTGAGGACGCCCGCCCGCCCCGCCGCCACCTGCCGGGTGACGTGGGTCGCGGTTTCGGCGAGCCGCAGGATGCGCTGGGCCTCGGGCAGGAAGCTGCGGCCGGCGGCGGTCAGCCGGACGGTGCGGCTGGTACGCTCCAGGAGCTGCACGTCGAGAACGCGCTCCAGGACCTGGATCTGCCGCGACAGCGGCGGCTGCGTCATGTTCAGCCGGGCGGCCGCACGCCCGAAATGCAGCTCCTCCGCCACGGCGGCGAAGCACCGGAGCTGGCTGAAGTCGAACATGAAGGCCCCCTCTCCCGGACCGCGGCGCGGTCCGGGGAGCATAATGCCTTCAGCGGTCACGTTCAGAGGGCCGCCCTCATCCAATTAGGTGAGGCGGCGGCCTTCGGGCCCCGCCGGCCTACGGGGTTACCTCGTGCCCGGCGTAGTCGATCCGGCCGTCCGGCCCCTTGGTCCACTCGTAGATGACGTAGTCGGGCCGGGTGATGTCGCCCTTCTTGTCGTAGGCGATGGGTCCGACCACCGTGTCGACCGGCTTGCCCTGGTGCAGCCAGTCGGCCAGCTTCTTGCCATCGCTGGAGCCCGTCTCGGCCATCGCCTTCGCCAGGACCTGCACGGCCGCGTAGGCGTAGAGCGTGTAGGCCTCGGGATCGATGCCCCGGGCGTTGAACGCCGCCACCACGCCCCTGGCGTTCGGGTTCTTGCGGGCGTCCGGCGCGAAGGTCATCAGGGTCCCCGCCGCGCCCGGGCCGGCGATCTGGACAAATTCCTTGTCGGGGATGGCGTCGCCGCTCATCATGCGGGCAGTCAGGCCCTGGTCGCGCATCTGCCGGATGATCAGCCCGGCCTCGGTGTGCACGCCACCGAAATAGACGACGTCGACGTTGGCGGACTTCATCTTGGAAACGAGCGCCGCGTAGTCCTTCTCGCCCGGGTTGATGCCCTCGAACAGCACCTCCTTGCCACCCTTGGCCCTGAACGCCTTCAGGGTCTCGTCGGCCAGCCCCTTGCCGTAGGGCGTCTTGTCGTGGACGAAGGCGATCTTCTTGCCCGGGAAGTGCGCGGCCAGGTAGCTGCCCGCCACCGCGCCCTGCTGGTCGTCGCGGCTGCAGGTGCGGAACGTGTTCCACATCCCGCGCTCGGTGAACTTCACGCTCGTGGAGGCCGGCGTGACCTGGATGATGCCGGCATCGAGGTAGACGTCGGAGGCCGGGATCGTGACGCCGGAATTGTAGTCGCCGACGACCATCTTCACGCCGTCGCTGGCGAACTTGTTGGCCACCGAGACGCCCTGCTTCGGGTCGGAGGCGTCGTCGCCGACCGTGACGGTCAGCGTCATGCCCTTGAGGGTGCCGGCCTTGTTGAGGTCCTCGACCGCCTGGCTCGCGCCGTTCCGGATCTGGGCGCCGAAGGCCGCGTTCGGCCCGGTCATGGGCGCGGCGACACCGATCTTCACCGGCGCGCCGCCCTCCTGACCTTGCGCCGCGGTCATGAACAGTAGCCCGGCCAAGCCGGCCATCAGTAATTGCGTCATCTCTCCCCCAAGATGTGGCCGGTCAGATCGCCGACGAACGCTGCATTCGGACAGACAAAAGCGGATCGCCGCGCGTCGCGTCGCAGATCACGAGGCGTGATCCTGTCGCTCACCTTCACCAGGGTCAAGGTTTCCGGGGCGGCCCCGGTTGTTCACCGACGCGGGCGCGCCGCTCGGCCGGCGGCTCCGCGAGGACCCGCCAGGCCGGGATGGCGTCAATGATGCATCGGGCCGGCGCATCCGCAGCAACCCGCCGTGACCGATGGCCGCCTTCTGTCCCCGCCGCGCCCCCAGCCCCAGCCGACCGAGCCCGCGTCCGGGACGCGGCTGATGGGGCCGCGCGGGAACGAGGATCGTGACGAGGAGCGTGACGAAGTCCGGGACGCGTCGGTGGACTGGGCCGAGCGCCGCCGGATCGCCGAGCAGGGCCGGGGCGACCGGGCGTGGTCGCTCTGGGGGCCCTATCTCAGCGAGCGGCAATGGGGGACCGTGCGGGAGGATTACAGCCCCTGCGGCAACGCCTGGGCCGCCCTGACGCACGAGGACGCCCGCTCGCGCGCCTATCGCTGGGGCGAGGACGGGCTGGCGGGGATCTGCGACGAGCGCGGCGGCCTCTGCCTGGCCCTCGCCCTCTGGAACGGGCGCGACCGCATCCTCAAGGAGCGGCTGTTCGGCCTGACCAATCAGGAGGGCAACCACGGCGAGGACGTGAAGGAGGTCTACCACTACCTCGACGCGGTCCCGAGCCACGCCTACCTGAAGATGCTCTACCGCTACCCGCAGGCGGCCTTTCCCTACGCGGACCTCGTCGCCGAGAACCTGCGGCGCGGGAGGGAGCAGCCCGAGTACGAGATCGAGGAGACGGGCGTCTTCGACGGGGACCGGTTCTTCGACGTCACCGTGGAGTACGCCAAGGCCGACGCCGACGACATCCACGCGGTGATCACCGCGCTGAACCGGGGGCCCGAGCCCGCCGACCTCCACCTCGTCCCGCAGCTCTGGTTCCGCAACACGTGGTCCTGGGAGGCCGGCCAGGCCGGGCAGGCACGCCCGCGGATCGCCCGCGCGCCCGACGGGGGCGCGATCTGCACCCACGAAAGGCTCGGGCCGTACCGGCTCGCCTTCGACGGGGCGCCGGACCTCCTGTTCTGCGAGAACGACACCAACCTGCGGCTGCACGGCGGGCAGCCGGACGCCGCCGGGCCGTTCAAGGACGGCCTCCACGCGGCGATCGTCGACGGCGATCCCGCTTCGGTGCGGCGGGACGCGGGCACCAAGCTCGGCCTGCACTACGCGCTGCGGCTGGGGCCCGGGGAGACCGTCCGGATCCGCCTGCGGCTGTCGGCGGGCCTGCGCGCCCGGGCCGTCGACGACGGGTCCCTGGTGCGGCGCCGGGTGGCCGAGGCGGACGCGTTCTACGAGGAATTGCAGGACGGCATCGCGAGCCCGGATTCCCGCGCCATCTTCCGCCAGGCCGCCGCCGGCCTGATCTGGTCAAAGCAGCTCTACCGCTACGACGTGCGGCGCTGGCTGGAGGGCGACCCGCTCCAGCCAGCGCCCCCACGGGGGCGCGCGGGCGGCCGCAACGGCCAGTGGCGCCATTTCGCGGCGGCCGACGTGCTGTCGATGCCCGACACCTGGGAATATCCCTGGTTCGCCGCCTGGGACCTCGCCTTCCACTGCCTGCCGCTGGCCCTGCTGGACCCGGACTTCGCCAAGAAGCAGCTCCTGCTGCTCACCCGCGAATGGTACATGCACCCGAACGGCCAGCTCCCGGCCTACGAGTGGGAGTTCGGCGACGCCAACCCGCCGGTCCATGCCTGGGCCACCTACCGGGTGTTCGAGATCGACCGGGACCGGCGGGGCGGCCGCGGCGACCTCGCCTTCCTGGAAGGGGTGTTCCACAAGCTCCTGATCAACTTCTCCTGGTGGGTGAACCGCAAGGACGCGCAGGGGCGCAACGTCTTCCAGGGGGGCTTCCTGGGGCTCGACAATGTCGGCGTGTTCGACCGGTCGCGCCCGCCGCCGGGCTTCGGGGTGGTGCACCAGGCCGACGGCACCGCCTGGATGGCGATGTACGCGCTCAACATGATGCGCATCGCCCTGGAGCTCGCCCTCCACAACGACGTCTACGAGAGCACCGCCTCCAAGTTCTTCGAGCATTTCCTGCTCATCGCCGAGGCCATGACCGACATGGGCGGGTCAGGTGGGGACGGGCAGGGCTTCGGCCTGTGGGACGAGATCGACGCGTTCTACTACGACGAGGTCGACATCCCCGGCGGCGGGATGCTGCCGCTGCGGGTCCGCTCCATGGTCGGTCTGGTCCCGCTCTTCGCCGTCGAGGTGATCGAGCCCTCCGTGCTCCAGCGGCTGCCGGACTTCGCCCGGCGCCTGAACTGGGTGCTGGAGAACCGGCCACACCTCGCCCGGCTGGTCTCCCGCTGGACCGAGGGCGGCGTGAAGGACCGCAAGCTGCTGTCGCTGCTGCGCGGCCACCGGATGAAGGCGCTGCTGCGCCGCATGCTCGACGAGGCCGAGTTCCTCTCGCCCTACGGCGTGCGCTCCCTGTCGAAGGTGCACCGCGACGCGCCCTACGTGCTCAACGAGCTCGGCGCCTCCTTCACGGTCCGGTACGACCCGGCCGATTCCACCTCGAACATGTTCGGCGGCAACTCGAACTGGCGCGGCCCGGTGTGGATGCCGATGAACTACCTCATCGTCGAGGCGCTGCGGCGCTTCCACACCTATTACGGCGACGACTTCCGGGTGGAGTACCCGACGGGCTCGGGCGCGATGCTGACACTCAGCGCCATCGCGGACGCCCTCGAGGACCGTCTGATCGCCCTGTTCGCCAAGGACGAGACCGGCCGCCGGCCGACCTTCGGAACCCGGCCGCCGATCGCCCCGGCGCCGGGCGCCGAGGAGCCGCTGCTGTTCCACGAGTTCTTCGACGGCGATACCGGCCGGGGGCTCGGCGCCGCGCACCAGACCGGCTGGACGGCCCTCATCATCAACCTGCTGCGCGACCGGGCGCGCGCGCGATAGGCGCGCCCGGCCGGGAACCGGCCGATCCGGTCAGCAGCTCAGCCGCCGCCCCTCGCGGCGCCCGAACACTTTGTAGTGGGCGGCGCCCGATTCCATCTGGCCGTTGGCCACGGCGCGGCGGACATCCGGGTTGCAACGCAGGTACTCGCGCTCGTCGAACCCGTAATTGGCGCGCCCCCGATAGTCGTCCCGATCGCGGTAGCCGCGGTCGCGGTACTCGTAGTCGCCACGATCCCGATAGCCGCGGCCGCCGTAATCGTCGTAGTCGGGGCGCGGCTGCGCGGAGACCGGGCCGACCACGCTCAGGATCCCGAGGCTCACCGCGGCCGCTGCCAGAATCGCCTTCATTGTACCAATCCTCCCATTCGGTGCCTTGAAACGCATAGCGGGACGGATGGTTCGATCCTCCCGGACGTGGCGGCACGCGTCGCGGCGCGTGCCGAGACGCCGTCATGCCGTCGGCCCCGTCGATCGGGTGGTGATCCATCCTCTACCGGGCGTGGGGATCCGGATGCGGGCTCGCTGCCCGTCGCAGCCGACCGCCACCCAACCGGATAGCAATCTGATTCCTCTACTGTCGCAACATTATGAAATAGAACACCCTTTAATCAAACGTCTCCGCGCGATTATTGAATATATTTTGATGTATTTTGAACTTTCAAAATTCTAATGTGCGGATGACGTGTTGAGAATCATTTGTCCGAATGCTAGCCGACCGCCGGATCAAATCCCGATACGGCCGAATCGATGCTTCCAAAATCCTCTCTCCGCGCCGAACGCCGTCGCCGGATCAACGCACCCCTTTCGATCCTCCGGGCCGCGTGTGCGACCGTCTCGCTTTCGGCGCTGAGTTCCGGTGCGGCGGCGCAGACGTCCGGCGCTGGGCCGGATGCGCCGTCCCGGACCGAGCCGACGCAGCTCGGCGAATCCCAGCGCGCACGGAACGCCCCGGTTCTTGGATCCCGGACTCCCCGCGCCCGCGAACCCGGAGGTCTGTCGGCAGCGCAGGTGGTCGAATTTGAGGAACTCTCGGTGGAAGTACCGGGCGGCGCATCGAACTCGCGGCCGCCGCCCACCGGCACGATCGGCCAGCCGCCGGCTCCCTTCGCCGGCGGCCAGGTCGCGAGCGGTGGGCGGGTCGGGTTCCTGGGTAGCCGGAGCGTGTTCGACACGCCGTTCACGCAGGCCAACTACACGGCGGAGCTGATCCGCAACCAGCAGGCGCAGACGGTGGGCGATGTTCTGGCGAACAATCCCGCCATCCTCCCGGCGCAGCCTCCGTTTACGACGCAGCAGAACATCCTGGTGCGCGGCTTCTGGGTGAACGCGCGGGACTACGCATTCGACGGCCTGTACGGGATCACCTCCCCCTATCAGCCCGCGGTCGAGGGGATCGAGCGAGTCGAGGTCCTGACCGGCCCAGGGGCCTTCCTGTACGGCTTCCCGCCCTCCGGAAGCGCGGTTGGCGTGGTCAACCTTGTCCCAAAGCGGGCACCCGAGCCGCCCCTGACCCGCGTCACGACGCAGTATCTGTCCACCGGCAATGTCGGCGGCGCATTCGATATCGGCCGGCGCTACGGTGACGGCAACGCCGTTGGTGTCCGGATCAACGGTGCCTACCGGGATGGGGCGACGCCGATCGATCACCAGAGGCAGGGCTTCGGCGTCCTGGCGCTCGGCCTCGATTATCGCGGCGCGGACCTTCGGCTCAGCCTCGATGCCGGCTACCAGCACATCGATATGGACGCGGCGAGCTACGGCTTCGCGGTCCTCCCGGGCGTGCCGATCCCGAGAGCGCCGAGGCTCACGCGCAACGTGCAGCAGCCGTGGGAGCGTAGCGACATCGACCAGGGTTTCGGGGTCGTGCGCGCGGAATACGACATCACGCCGGACGCGACGCTGTTCGGCGCCGTCGGCGGCTCGCTCTCGCAGCGCGATTTCTTCGCCTCGAACCCCACGATCACGAGCCGATCCGGGGCCGTCCTGCAGACGCTGGGGACCATCTCCGCCGAGAATCGGCAATGGACGGGCGAGACCGGCCTGCGGGCCCGCCTCCAGACGGGACCGATCGACCACGCGGTTGCGGTCGTTGCCACGCATTACGAAGGCCAGGAGCCGTTCTTCAGGACCGCCAGTGCGCAGATCCGGACATGGCTCGACGCGCCGATCACCGTCCCGCGCCCGAACCGGCCGACCGCATCCCCGGAGGTGACGACCCTGTCGCGCTACGACGGCCTCGCGGTAACCGAGACCGCCTCCGTGCTCGACGGGCGGATTCAGCTCACAGCCGGAGGGCGCTTCCAGGAAATCCAGCGGGACTACATGCGGCCGGACGGCGGCTTCCAGTCGCGTTACGACAAGTCGGCGGCGACACCGCTCGCCGCGCTGATCGTCAAGCCCTGGGAGCGGCTTTCCCTCTACGCCAGCTGCGCGGAAGGCTTCGGCTTCGGGCCGACTCCGCCCATCAACGCCCGCAACGCCGGGGCGGCGCTGCCGCCGGTCAGGACCCGTCAGGTGGAGACGGGCGCCAAGCTCGATCTCGACCCGGTCGGGATCACCCTCGCAGTCTTCGAGATTCGGCAGCCCTTCGGCATCCTCGATCCCAGGACCCTGAACTTCGCCCTGAACGGCGAACAGCGCAATCGCGGCATCGATCTCGACGTCTTCGGGGCGCCCGCCGAGGGCCTACGGGTGCTGGCCGGCCTGACGCTCCTCGACGGGCGTCTGGCTCGGACGGCGGCCGGCGGGTACGACGGGCGGGTCGCGCCGGGCGCACCCGCCGCACAGATCAGCCTCGGCGGCGAGGTGGATCTGCCCGCCTGGCTTCTGAGAGATCTCACCCTGACGGGGCGTATGATCTACACGTCGGCCCAGTTCTACGATCAGGCAAACACGCAGCGGCTTCCGGACTGGGCGCGGCTCGATCTCGGGATCCGCTACCGCTTCGCGGCGCATGGAACGCCGCTCACGGCGCGGTTCAACGTCGAGAACGCGGCCGGCACGCGGTACTGGGCTTCGGCAGGGTCAGGAATCCTGAGTTCCGGCTCGCCCCGGACATTCCGCGCCTCGCTCACCGCCGATTTCTGAGGACTGGGCCGGGGTTATGGCCACATCGGCACCCGGGAGCCCGTTACGAATGGGCTCCCGATGCGGATCACCCTCACATGCGGTGCATCATCTCACGACGCATCATCCGGTGACGCATCTCACGGCGCATCATGTGCCGCTCCATCCGATGGCGCATCATCCGGCGCTCCATGCGACGCCGCATCATGTGGCGCTCCATCGGGTCCATCTGGACGGTCGAAACCATGTCGGCGGGCGCCGACACGCCGGTGCGGGGGCCGATCGGCGCGGCGGAAGCCGGCATCGCGACAGCGCCGCCGAGGACCGCCAGCAGGGCGGCGGTGATGATCGTTGAACGCACAGGAGGTTTCCTCTCTATCGCTGCCCGGGGAGAAGGGCAGGCGCTTCCCACGGGCTCGCGGCCGGATCGGGTCCACCCGAAGCCCGCCCAGGAAGGCACGGGCTGCCCGGATGGTTCCCCGGATCGCGCGTCGCGTCGTTCGCGCCGCCGGGCGAGCGATGTCGCCGGACCGGGCTTTCGGCGAACGAGGCCGGAGACAGACGCGCCGGGCGCAGATGATGCAAGACTGCATCACCGGCCATGAAATCCACGACGTTCCGGTCGGCGCACAACGGATTCCTAAAGCAATCGTCATGGCAGGATTTGTGATTCCATTGGCTCGACGAACGCCGATGCCAATCGTGCTCTTCTTCATCGGGAGATGAAATTTGATATCTGCACCCCCGATCACGGCAATGCAAAAGTAAGACGCCAAGAGTCTTGGCTTCAGAATCAGATTGTGATGCCTTATCGCCATCGATGCAACGGAATGGATCGCGCGGGATCGTCGAACAACATCAGATCATCCTCCGGTAATCGTCAAAACGATGGAGAAGATGACTGGTGATACTGATATTCCGTGCGACTGGGGGGTCTATGCATCGAATCTCGGGCTCTGGGCTAATTCTCATTCTCCTTTCGCAGACGGCGATGGCGGCGGACCTTCCGCGTAGGGCCCTTCCGGCGCCCCCGATCGTGCCGCCGGTCTTTTCCTGGACCGGCGCGCATGCCGGCCTGTTCGCGGGGTACGGCGCCCTGGATCGCGCCACGCAGTTCGTCTGCACGGGTCCGGGCGGACAGCCTGGCGCCCGGTACTGCCCGGTCATTCCCGCGAAGCGGGCCTCGGACGGCAGCTTCATCGGCGGCGGCGAGGTCGGCTACGACTGGCACTTGGATTCCGGGTTCGTCGCCGGCGCAGCCGCGGATTACCAGGTCACCCGGCTGTGGGGCTACGATCGCCAGGCGGGCACCTTTCCGGCCGCAAGCGGCGGCTTCTATCGCCGCAGCGTCGCCCATTCCGGCCAGAGGCTGGACGACCTCGCCACGATCCGCGGCAGGGTCGGCTTCGCCGTCGACCGCACCCTCGTCTACGCCACGGGCGGGCTGGCCGCGGGCAACGTCCGGACCGACAACAATCTGTCGTTGGCCGGCTTCCCGCTGTTCGACGGCCGTCGCGGCGAGGGGCGCCTCGGCTACGTGGCCGGCGCCGGCATCGAGCACGCCTTCAGCGAGCACCTCTCCGCCAAGGTCGAGGGTCTCTACTACGATCTCGGGTCCCGGGCGGTTCTCCCGGCCCCGTCCTCTCCGGTGCTGACCGGCTATCACGCCGGCACCCGGATCGCGACGGACGGCTTCCTGACCCGCGTCGGCCTCAACTATCGGTTCGGAGCCGGGCTGCCCAGCCTGCCGCCGGTGGCATCGGCCGGCCCGGCCACCTGGGATTTCGAGGGCGGCCTGCGCTACGTCTTCGGTTCCGGGCGCGCGCGCGAGAGGCTCGGCGATCCCGATGCGCCCGGGCAGCTCAATTCCCGCCTGACCTACAACAACAGCCAGGCCCATGCCGGCGAGAGCTTCGCCCGGCTCGAGCACAACCCGACCGGCCTGTTCGCCAAGGGATTCCTGGGAACGGGCGGCGTCACGGGCGGTCGCCTCGCCGACGAGGACTTCCCGCCCGCCCTGCGCCGCTATTCCAAGACGCTGTCGCCGATCAAGGACGGGGACATCAGCAACGGCGTGATCGATGTCGGCTACGACGTGCTGCGCCGGGACGGGTTCAAGCTCGGGGGCTTCCTCGGCTACCAGTACGCCTCCGAGCTGTATAACGGGTTCGGCTGCCGTCAGGTGGCGGGTGGGGCGCCCTGCGCCCGACCGTACCCGACCAGCATGAAGACGCTCGGCGAGAACATGCAGTGGAACGCGCTGCGCGTCGGCGTGATCGGCGAGGCGCGGTTCGACCGGGTCCGGCTGAGCCTGGAGGGCGCCTATCTGCCGGTCGTGAGCTTGAGCGGCGTCGACCGGCACTGGCTGCGGCCCGCCATCAATCCGGGACCGGAAGGGGGTCACGGCGACGGCTACTTCCTGGAGGGGATCATCGCGTATGATCTCACGCCATCCGTCAGCGTCGGCGTCGGCGCCCGCTACTGGCAGCTTCAGGCCGACAAGGCGCATACGACGGCCTTCCCGTTCTCGCCGCCCAGTCCGATGAAGTTCGAGACCGGCCGCTACGCCGGTTTCGCACAGCTCTCCTACCGCTTGGCCGATTTCGGCTTCGGCGAAGCGGCGAGCCCGGAGGCCCTGATCCGAAAGGATTGATCCCGCATCCGGCCCACGCCCGAGAGAGGCCGCTCCGTCGCGGCGGGCGATGGGCCGGACCGCGCCGAACCGGCGGACCGTGCCGACACGGCAGTGCCGGCACCGCGATGCGAGCCCTTCGCTACCGGCACCGCGATGCGGGCCCTTGTCCCGCCCGCCATTCGAAGCCGTCGCGCCGATGCCGCGGGCCCGTTCAGCGCAGCCGCGAGCCTCAAGGGCCGGCCGCGGCCAAGCCGTCAGCATCGAGGCTCCCAGCATCTACGACCGACCCCGCCCGGACGAGAGATCCGGCATGATGCGGCGAGCCACGGCCGGATCCGCAAGGAACAGACGCGGAGCGGCCGGAATGCAGCCCGCATTACCCCGCCGCGCGCTTCCCGCCCCGCGGCCGGGCCGGATTCCCGACGACGGTCGCGCCGGGCGGGACGTCGCGCGTCACCACGCTGCCCGCCCCGATGATCGCGTCGTCGCCGATCCTCACCCCGGGAAGGATGATGGCGCCGCTGCCGATCCAGACATTGGCGCCGATCACCACCGGACGGCCGAATTCCAGCATCTGCCGGCGCTGAGCCGGGTCGCGCGGATGGTCGGGCGTCAGGATCTGCACGGCCGTGCCGATCTGCGTCATGTCGCCGATGGTGACCGACACCACGTCGAGGATCGAGCACCCGAAGTTCAGGAACACGCCGCGTCCCAGGCTGATGTTGTAGCCGTAGTCGCAGTGGAAGGGCGGTCGGATGTTGCAGCCGTCGCCGACGCGGGCGAAGACCTCCGCCAGCAGAGCCTGCCGCTCGGGCTGGCTCCGCGTATGCGTGGCGTTATAGCGGTCCATCCATTCCGAGATGCGCCGGTTGTCGGCGGCCAGTTCCGGGTCGTCGGCGCAGTACAATTCGCCGGCCAGCATCTTCTGCTTCTGGGTCTTCATGATCTCTGTCTTCATGGCGAGGGTTCCCTCCGGCCTCGTCGGCCCGCGGCGGGACGGCGATCCCGCGCAGGCCGCCAGGACCGGCACCGCGCGAGCTCGCTATGCGTACATATGTACACATCAAGGCCGCGGGCGTCACGGCTCGGCTGCCGTGATCCCGGATTCGAGGAGATGCCCTTGCCCGCCGCCCAGCGCCGTTTCGACCCGGATCGCCGGGCGCGCATCATCCAGGCGACGCTCGACGTCATCGCCCAGCACGGCGTCGCCGGCACGACCCACCGCCGGGTCGCGGCGGCGGCCGACGTGCCGCTCGGCTCCATGACCTACCATTTCGACAGCCTGGACGCGCTGCTGACGGAGGCGTTCACCGGGCTGGCCGACACGGTCTCGGCGCGGTTCGCCGACCGCCTCGCCGCGGCCGCGACCTTCGACGAGGCCTGCGAGGCGGTGGTCGACCTCGTCGTGAGCGACGCCTGGGCGAGCCCGCGCACGATGCTGCTGAGCTACGAACTCTACGCCTTCGCGGCCCGAAACCCGCCGCTGCGCCGGGTCATGCAGGATTGGATGGCCAAGAGCCGGGCCGCCCTGGAGCGGCACTTCGCGCCGGAGACGGCCAAGGCCCTCGACGCGATGATCGAAGGCTTGACGATCCACCGCTCGGTCGACCCGCAGCCGGCGGATCGGGCGCAGGTGCGGGCGATCGTCGAACGGCTGGCGCGCTGAGGGGTCGGATCCCGGATCGGCGCCGACGGCATCGGCGAGGCCGGTGCGCGGTTCCGGCCGGGACGACCGTGCGGCTCAGCCCCTGAACCCGACCGTCGCGATGATCAGTCAGTCCCGCCGGGCGGGAAGGGCTTCGTCTCCGACAGCTGGCCGAAATCCGGCCGTCATCGCCCCGGGGCGGGATCGCCTCCGTGTGGGGGACGCGCCCCGGGGCGGGATCATCGAACCGGGATCTGAGCGGAGGACACCGCCGATCGCTGCGCCCGCTCTCCAGTTGCGCGGCCGGAGAGGCCGGTGCCGCGTGCGGGACCGGCCCAGGAACCGGATCCCGGGTTTTGCACGCCGAAATTTTCTTCTCCCGCGCCCGCGAAGGCCAGGGACAAGGATCCAGGCCGTCAGTCCCGCGCGGCGCCGGCGCGGCCGGAATCCGGGGCTGCAGGCCGTGCCCTGTCCTGGCGGATCGACGCAGCTGGATCCGCGGCTCCGCTCCGTGGCTCCGGTCCGACGAGGACAGGCGCCTCCGCTCCCGGCGTTCCAGAGAACAGGACCCGGGTTTTCGTGCCTTGGGGCGATGAAACTCCCAACGCCGCCACCCCGCCTGAATCCGGGGGCGGCGGTCTCCGACCCGGATCCCGTCACCGCCCCCGGCTGCGCGGCGGATGTCCCGGGCGTGACCCGGACGGCGCCCGGGCCGCGGGCCAAGGGGTGTCGCGCGGCGCGATCATGGCCCGAGCCCTTGCCTTGGCCGCCACGCTTGGCCGACCCTGAACCTGGCCGGCCGAGTCGCATCCGCGTCGAACCGGCCGGAGAGGGGGACATCTCATGACATCAGCCGGTCCGCACCGCCGCGCCGTCGCGCTGGCGGCCCTGGCCGCCCTGTTTCTCGGCGCGCACGGGCCCGGCACCGCCCGGGCCGCCGACAGGGCTGTGACCTTCGCCCACCAGGACATGGTGGTGCCGTTCCGGGCGCTGATGGAATCGGGCGCCGTCGAGAAGGCGACCGGCTACACGGTGCAGTGGCGCAAGTTCGGCGGCGGAGGCGACGTGATCCGCGCCATGGCCTCGGGCAGCGTCCAGATCGGCGAAGCGGGATCGAGCCCGATCGCGGCCGCCGCCTCGCAGGGGCTCGACATCCAGCTGTTCTGGATCCTCGACGAGATCGCCGATGCCGAGCAGCTCGTGGCCCGCGCCGGCAGCGGCGTGACGCGCGTGGCCGACCTGCGCGGCAAGACGATCGCGGTGCCGTTCGTGTCGACCGCGCATTACCAGCTGATCGCCGCCCTGGCGGAGGCCGGGCTGGGCCAGGCCGATGTCCGGATCCTCAACATGCGCCCGCCCGAGATCGCCGCCGCCTGGGAGCGCGGCGACATCGACGCGGCCTTCATCTGGGATCCGGTGCTCGCGCGGGTGAAGAAGTCCGGCACGGTGGTGGTCTCGGCCGGCGACCTCGCCCGCCGGGGCAAGGCGACCTTCGACGGCCTCGTGGTCGACCGGGCCTGGGCGGCGCAGAACCGGGACTTCCTGGTGACGCTCGTCCGGCTGATCGCCGCCCAGGACGCGGCCTACGCCGCCAAGCCCTGGACCACCGACGCCCCGGAGGTGGCCGCGGTGGCCCGGATCACCGGCTCGGCGCCCGCGGAGGTGCCGGCGAGTCTCGCGGCCTACCGGTTCCCGACCCTGGAAGCCCAGGCTTCCCCGGCCTGGCTCGGCGGCGGCGCCGCCAAGGCCCTGACCGAGACCGCCGCATTCCTGAAGGCGCAGGGGCGCGTGCAGGCGCTGGCGCCGGATTACGCCCGGTTCGTCACGACGGACTACGTGAACGCGGCCCGGAAATAGCCTGTCCCCGGACCGGAGGGCCCATGATCGAGATCCGCAACCTGAGCGTCCGCTACGGGGCGGGCGCCGACGCGGTCGCCGCGCTGTCGGGGATCGACCTGACCATCGGTCCCGGGGCGTTCGTGGTGGCGCTCGGCGCCTCGGGCTGCGGCAAGACCACCCTGCTCTCGGCGATCGCGGGGTTCCTGGCGCCCACCGAAGGCCGCGTCCTCCTCGACGGGGTGCCGGTCCGGGGACCGGGGGCCGAGCGGGGCGTGGTGTTCCAGCGCCACGCCCTGATGCCCTGGCTGGACGTGGCCGAGAACGTGGCCTTCGGTCCGAAGATGCGGGGCGTTCCCCGGCCGGAGCGCCGCCGCATCGCCAGCGCCATGCTCGACCTCGTCGGCCTGCCCGACTGCGCCGACCGCAAGATCTACGAACTCTCGGGCGGCATGCAGCAGCGGGTCGGCCTCGCCCGGGCGCTGGCCGGAGACCCGCGCGCCCTGCTGATGGACGAGCCGCTGGGTGCGCTGGACGCCTTCACCCGCGAGCAGATCCAGGAGCTGATCCTTCGGATCTGGCACCGGACCGGCAAGATGGCCTTCTTCATCACCCACGACGTCGAGGAGGCGGTGTTCCTCGCGACCCGGCTGGTGATCATGAGCCCGCGGCCCGGCCGCATCGTCGAGACGCTGGACCTGCCCTTCTCCCGGGCGTTCATCGAGGGCCGCGACGCGCGGGCGGTGAAGTCGGACCCCGCCTTCATCGCCGTGCGGGAGCGCGTGCTCGACCGCATCCGCCACGGCGCGCCCGCGCGGCCCGAGGCGGCCCGATGACCGGGTCGGACCGGCCGCCCCGCGCTGCGCCGTACGCGGCCTCGGACCCCGCAGCCTTTCCGCCGGCCCGCCGCGGGCGCCGCGGCGGCTTGATCCTGGTGCCGGCGATCAGCACCGCCACCGTCCTTTCGGCCCTCGGTCTGTGGGTGGTCGCCACCCGCGCCGGCTGGGTGAAGCCGCTGTTCCTGCCGCCGCCGGAGGCGGTCCTGTCGGCCTTCGCGCAGGCCTGGCGCGGGGCGGTCGACGGCGCCCCGCTCGGCATCCACATCCGCGACAGCCTCCTGCGCGTCCTCGGCGCCTTCGGGCTCGCCGCCCTCGTCGGGATCCCGATCGGGCTCGCCATGGGCACGAGCCGAATCGCCCGGGGCATCCTCGACCCGCCGATCGAGTTCTACCGGCCGCTGCCGCCGCTCGCCTACCTGCCGCTGATGATCATCTGGTTCGGGATCGGCGAGCTGTCGAAGGTGCTGCTGATCTTCCTCGCCTGCCTCGCCCCGGTGGCGCTCGCCGCGCGCGCGGGGGTGCGCTCCGCCTCGATCGACCAGATCAACGCGGCGCGGGCCCTGGGGGCGAGCCGCTGGCAGCTCCTGCGCCACGTGGTCTTCCCGGCGGCGCTGCCGGAGATCCTGATCGGCCTGCGGATCGGCATGGGCGTGGGCTGGACCACGCTGGTGGCCGCCGAGATGGTGGCGGCCCAGGCCGGGCTCGGCCAGCTCGTCCTCAACGCCTCCAACTTCCTGCGCACCGACGTGGTGCTGATGGGCATCCTGCTGATCGGCCTGTTCGCGGGCCTGTTCGAGCTCGGGATGCGGTGTCTGGAGCGCGCGCTGGTGCCCTGGAAGGGCCGGGCCTGAGCGACGGCCCGGGCTCGGAGGGGACGCAGACGCGGCAGCGGGGACGGGACACCCCGCGCGTATACTTGTAGACACAACAGTATCGTTTGCAGATCTCACCGGGAAACGGAGTATGTACGATCACCAACAGCGCGCTGCGGCGGCCGTGGTGGCGATGCGCTCGGGGATGCCTCGGATGGCCCACGCGGACGACGATGTGTCCGAGGCGGCGCGCGTCGCGGCGCTGGAAGCCTCCGGCGGCGTCGGCTTCTGGATGTGGGACGTCCTCCGGGACGAGGCGCGGGCCGATCCGGTGAGCGCCCTGCTGTTCAACATCAGCCCGGCCCGGTCGCGGGCCGGCGTCAGCCTCGCCGAGATCCTGAAGGCCGTCCATCCCGACGATCAGCCGCATATCGCGCAGGTCATCCTGGACTGCGTCCGGACCGGCGGCTCCTACACGGCGGAATACCGCGTCTGCTCGCCGGAGGGCCGGCTGCGGTGGCTGTTCACCCGCGGGCATTTCTACCTGGACCAGGACGGCCGGCCGACCACCGGCCGCGGGGTGATCGTCGAGATCTCCGACAGCAAGTCGGCCGGCACGGCCTTCGCGGAGCGCGACGGGGCGACGATCGACGACGCCCTCAGCCGGTCCGCCGATCTGTGCCTCTCGCTGCACGACACGGTCTCGCAGCTCGGCGACACCGCCCTGGTGGCGCTGAGCGAGACGCTGCTGGTCGAGATCGGCAGGCGCCTCGCGGCACGCCAGCGCAGCGAGGCCCTGCACTGACCGGGACGGGCGCTAGAGGTCGCGGATCTTCTGCTCGATGCGCGCGGCCTCCGCGTCGTCGATCTCCACCAGCTGGCCGGTATCGTTGGGCAGGCCGCCTCCCGTCTGCGCGATGGTCTCGTCGCGCGGGCGGTAGCTCGGCCCATCCGAGATCGGCGGCTCCTTCGACATCTCGCGATCCTGATCCATCTGCGCCTCCGGGCCCGTGACAGCGCCCCGGCCGGATGCCGGGCGCCCCTCACCCGACCAGAACCCCGCGAAGGCCCCCGGGGGTCCCGATCGGGAGCGGCGCTCACCCCGCGCCGCGCTGCTTCAGCCAGAGCCCGAATTCCTGCACCGACGCCTGCCCCTGCGCGGACCCGGGCCAGGGCCAAGCCTCCCGGCCGACCTCGACCGACAAGGCCCGCATCCGCGTCGAGCGCCTGCCGCATCGTCAAGCCCGCGCGACCGTGCGGCAGGTGCTCCGGGAGGAGGGCTTGCCTGAGCCGCCCCGCCGGGCCGGGCGGCTCCGCCCCCTGCGACCTTCCGACCGGAACTTGGCCGTGCGGGGCCTGAGTTTACGGGTTGAATGAGCCCCCGGGCTCGCAACCGCTACGAGGTGAACCCCATGACCATCGACGCCCGCGAGATCTACGTCACGGCCCTGAAGAACACCCATGCTGTGGAGATGCAGGCGCTGCAGATCATGGAGCGGCAGGTCGAGCGCCTGGAACGCTATCCCGAGATGGAGCAGGCCCTGCGCCGCCACATCGAGGAGACGCATGGCCAGCGCCAGCGCCTGGAGGAGGCGCTCCAGAGCCTGGGCGACAGCCCCTCGGCCCTCAAGGAGGGGTTCTTGGGCTTCGTCGGCAACATGATGGCGCTCGGCCATACGCCGGCCCAGGACGAGATCCTGAAGAACACCTACGCCAACCACGCCTTCGAGAATTTCGAGATCGCCGCCTACGAATCGCTGCTCACAATCGGCGACGCCGTCGGCCAGCAGGGCCATCGGACCGATTTCGAGCAGTCGCTGAAGGAGGAGCAGGCCATGGCGGAGGCGGTGCGCAAGCTGATCCGCCCGACCACAGAGCGGTACCTCTCCCTGACCCTGTCCGGCGCGAAGGCCGACCGCTGAGGTCTCGCCGTCCCCGCCCCCGAAGCGGGGCGGGGACGGACGCCTTCACCCCCAGGAACAACGCCGCCCCGGCCTGATTGCGCGAACATGAACACTGAAAGCGGTCGACCGACGGAGGGCCACCGGCCGGAGGCGCCGTCCCCCGGAGGAAGCCTGGGGGAGGGATGCGTCCATCTCTGCGTGGACATGCAGCGCATGTTCGCCGAGCCCACGGACTGGCAGACCCCGTGGATGAACCGGGTCCTGCCGCAGGTGTGCCGCCTCGCGGCGGCGCACCCCGAGCGGACCATCTTCACCCGCTTCATCCCGGCCGCCCGGCCGGGAGAGGGCCGCGGCACCTGGTCGAGCTACTCGCAGCGCTGGGCCACGATGACGCGGGAGCGCCTCGCCCCGGAGATGATCGACCTCGTCCCGGACCTCGCCCGGCTGGCTCCGGACGCGGAGGTCGTCGACAAGACCGTCTACTCGCCCTGGCTCGAGACCGATCTCGACGCACGCCTGCGGGCGCGGGACGTCGATACGCTGATCGTCACCGGCGCCGAGACGGATGTCTGCGTGCTGGCCGCCGTGCTCGGCGGGGTCGATCTCGGCTACCGGATCGTGCTGGCCACCGACGCCCTGTGCAGCTCCTGCGACGAGGCGCACGACGCCCTCCTGCTGATGTACCGGATGCGCTACGGCCACCAGGTCGAGACGATGACGACCGCCGAGATCCTCGATCGCTGGCACTGAACCCGCCGGCAGGCTGCCGGTCACGACCGAACATCCCGCTGTAATAGCCAAGCTCAGGCGAGAACTGCCCGGATCGTCCGCGACCCTCCCGGTTCACGAACACTCGATCCGTGCGCCCTCGCACGCGAAAAACAGTCGCGCCGCGCGAACCGGCGGCCTGCCTGACCGTTATGTTCCTGAACACGGTTCTGGAGGAAAGGTTATGGCCAAGCACGAGATCCTCGGCTACTTCGAGCACCGCCGCGACGGGGCCTGGGTCTGCGTGCGCCCTTTCACCCTGACCACGCGGGATGCGAGCGTCGATATCCGCCAGGGCATGCGCTTCGATTACGGCAAGCGGGTCGGGGGCGTCGATCTGGCCGAGTACCTCGAGCGGCTGGGCTCCCAGTTCGGATCCTGAGGCCCCGACGGCGGTGCCCTCAGGCCCGCCATCGCTGAATCTTTGAAGCGGCGCCGGGCGCGACCTCGGCGCCGCTTGTCGTCGTTCAGGCACCGCCCCACTGCATCGTCAGGCCGCCATCGACCACCAGGGTGTGGCCGGTGACGTAGGCCGCATCGTCCGACGCCAGATAGCAGATCGCCCGGGCGATCTCCTCCGGCTGGCCCGCCCGATGCCACGGGATCCGCTCCAGGGATTGGTCGAGAGCCTCCGGCTTCTCGAACCGGTCCGCGGTCATCGGCGTCTCGATCAGGCCCGGTGCGACATTGTTGACGTTGATCCGGTCCCCGGCGAGTTCCCGCGACAGGGAACGGCAGAGGGAGCCGAGCCCCGCCTTCGACATGCCGTAGGGCGCGCTCTCCGGGGTGGGCAGGTGCTGGGCGACCGAGGAGACGAACACGATCTTGCCGTTTCCGCCCTGCGCCCGGCGCATCTTGATGAAGGGGCGGGCGCAGAAAAGCGGCCCCATCAGGTTCACCCGTAGGATCCGCTCCAGCACCGCGTCGTCCATCTCCGCGACCGGCATGCCGCTCATGGCCTGTCCGGCATTGGCCACGAGGATGTCGAGGGTGCCGAACTCGCTGCCGATGCGGTCGAAGGCCGCCGTCACCGCCGCCGGATCGCCGACATCGAGCTGGAGCACCACGGCCCGGCGCCCCGCGGCCTCGATCCGCGCGGCAGTCTCGCGGATGCCGTCCGCGTCGCTGTGATAGGTGATCGCCACGTCGGCGCCTTCGCGGGCGAGCAGCTCCGCGGTCGCCTGTCCGATGCCGGAATCGGCGCCGGTGACCAGGACACGGGTGTCGGTGAAGCGCATCGCGGATCTCTCGCTGGCACCGCCATGGCGGTCGGATGCCGGGGCAATGGGTGCGGCCGAAGCCGGTTCCGGGCGCGCGCACCGGCCGCAGGGGAACCGGATCCGGGCTCGCGTCTTTGACGCGCCGCGGCCGCATGGCCTAGTGAGGAGGCATGTCCCTGGAAGAGACGACCCATCCGATCGCGGAGGAGTGCGCGCCCGACACGCGAAGCCGCATCCTGGCAACGGCGGACGCATATTTCCGGGAGATCGGCTACCAGAAGACGACCGTGGCCGACATCGCCCGGACGCTGAAGATGAGCCCGGCCAACGTGTACCGCTTCTTCGAGTCGAAGAAGGCGATCAACGAGGCGGTGCTGGAGCGGCTGATCGGCGAGAGCGAAGCGGTGATCGTCGGCATCGCCGACCGGCCGGGCCTCGACGCCACCGCGCGCCTCGTCGCGGCGATCGAGACCCTGCATCGTGACTGCACCCGGCGCTGCGAGACATTTCCCCGCCTGCACGAGATGATCGAGGCGGCCATGGCGGAGAGCTGGGACGTCTGCCGCCATCACGTGGCCCGGATCACCGCCGGGTTCGAGCGGATCATCCGCGACGGCGTGGCGCGGGGCGAGTTCGAGGCCGCCGATCCGGCCGAGGCGGCCGCCTGCATCCACGTCGCCATCGCCCGCTACACCCACCCGCTGCTGGTGGGCTGTTCCAGCCTTCAGCCGGTGCCACCGGTCGCGGCGATGTCGGCGTTCCTGCTGCGGAGCCTCGCCCCGCGGAGGTCTCTGTCGTAGCGCAACCGGTAGCAGTCCGGGGCCGTCGACGGCAGGAACGCTGTCGCCTCGGACGACCCGCGCCCCCAATCCCGCTCCGGGGCGCGGCCACGGTCGTCATTCCGGGACTGCGGAGCACGGCCCGGAATCCGGAATCACGCCGCCGGTCCCGACGGAGCCGGGTCCCGATCAAGCTCGGCGCTCCTTCGACGCGGTCTACTCGGAGGCCGGCCCCGCGTCCGGCGCCGGCTCGGAGGCGCTGGGCTGCGGGCCGTCATAGCCCTCGATGACCAGGATCTCGGCCTCGACGCCGCCGCGCTGCTTGGCTTTCGCGTCCTGGTAGAGATCGGACTTCCAGCAGGCGAGGGCGTCGGCGTAGCTCGGGAATTCGATCACCACGTTGCGGGAGCGGGCTGGACCCATCACCGCCTCGTGGGCGCCGCCGCGCACGAGGAAGCGACCGCCGAACTTGGCGAAGGCGGCGCCGTTGGCCGCCACGTAGTCCTTGTAGGCCTCCGCGTCGCGGACATCGACCCGTGCGATCCAGTAGCCCTTCGTCATGCTGCGTCTCCTGTCCTGCGGGACGATTTGCCTTGCGGAGCGCAAGTGGATCCGATCCGCGCGAAGGCAATCCCGGTCCGGATCAGGTGAGGTCCGCCACGATCGCCTGCGTCACGGCGCGCGGGTCGGCGGCGCCGGTGATCGGGCGCCCGACCACCACGTGGTCGATCCCGGCCCGGCGCGCATCGCCCGGTGACATGACCCGCTTCTGGTCACCGGCCTCGGCGCCCGCCGGGCGGATGCCCGGGGTGACGATCAGCCGGTCCGGACCGACGATGCGCCGGACCGAACCCGCCTCTGCGGCCGAGCAGACGAGGCCGTCGATGCCGATCTCGGCCGCCTGGGCGGCGCGCTTGGCGACGAGCTCCGCCACCGGCAGGCCGTAGCCGGCCTCCGCGGCGTCGGCATCGTCGTAGGAGGTCAGCACCGTCACGGCGAGGATCTTCAGACCCGCGCCGCGGCCGCGGAAAGCTGCCCGCATGGTCTGCGGGTAGGCGTGGACGGTGAGGAACGTGGCACCCGAGCCCGAGGCCGAGCGCACGCCCTCCTCGACGGTGTTGCCGATGTCGTGGAGCTTCAGGTCGAGGAAGACCTTGAGGCCGCGGGCGGCCAGCCGCTCGGCGAGCGCGAGGCCGCCCGCGTAACCCAGCTGGTAGCCGATCTTGTAGAAGGTCGCGGCGTCGCCGATCCGGTCGATCAGCGCCTCGGCCGCCGGCACGCTCGGGAGGTCGAGGGCTACGATCAGGCGGTCGCGGGGGTCGGCAATCTCGGTCATCGGGGCGTCCTTCGGGGTCGCGGCAGCGATTCCGCGGAACGCCTGCGAGGTCAATGCCGGCACGGCCACTCACCCCGCCATCACCCGCCCGACCTCAGCCCGCAGCACCGGCAGCAGCTCCGCCTCGAACCAGGGCTCGCGCTTGAGCCAGCCGTTGTTCCGCCAGGACGGATGGGGCAGGGGCAGGACAAGGGGGCGGCGCGGCTCGGACAGGATCTCGCGCCAGCGCCGCACCGTGCCGGTGAGGCCGCCCTCCATCTTTCCCAGATGCCAACCCTGCGCGTACTGGCCGATCACCAGGATCAGTTCGAGGGCGGGCAGGCCGGCGAACAGCTCCGCCCGCCAGCGCTCGGCGCATTCCCGGCGGGGCGGCCGGTCGCCGCCCTTGGCGTCGAGCCCGGGGAAGCACGACCCCATCGGCACGATGGCAACCCGGGCGGCATCGTAGAACCGCGCTTCGTCGAGGCCGAGCCAGGACCGCAGCCGCACGCCCGAGGGATCGGTGAAGGGCTGGCCCGTGCGGTGCGCGCGCGTTCCTGGCGCCTGGCTGGCGATGCACAGGCGGGCCGTGGCCGAGCCCTGCACGATCGGCCGGGGCTCCTGGGGCAGGGGCGGGCCGAAGAGCGGGCTGTCCCGGCAGAGGCGGCAGGCGCGCAGGCGCGCGGCGGTGTCGTCGAAGGCCGGCATGGCCCGGACATGCCGCATCGGCGCGCAAAAAAGAAACGGCGCGGTGTCGCGCCGCGCCGTCGTCAGTCGGGTCTCTTGCCTTGGGGGGAAGGCCCCCCTTTCCTACGCCGATCCCGACCGGCGGAACGTGCGTTTCCTCACGCGCCCTTCATGCCGGAGAGGTCGAGGGGCAGCGAGCGCAGGCGCCGGCCGGTGGCGGCGAAGACCGCGTTGGCGATCGACGGCCCGAGCACGGGCACGCCCGGCTCGCCGATCCCGGTGGGCGCCATCTGGCTCGGCACGATGTGGACCTCGACCTTCGGCATCTCGCTCATCCGGGTCGGCTCGTAGGCGTCGAAATTGTGCTCCTGCACCTGCCCGTCCTTGAGGGTGATGCGGTTCCGGAGCACCGCCGACAGGGCGAAGCCGACCGCGCCCTCGACCTGCGCGCGGATCACGTCCGGGTTGACCGGCACGCCGACATCCACCGCCGCCACGATCCGGTTCACGCGGATCGCGGCGTCGTGCGCGGTCACGTCGGCCACCATGGCGACGTAGGAGCCGAAGGATTCGTGCACCGCGACCCCGAGGCCGCGACCCGGATCCTGCGGCTTGGCGCTCCAGCCGGCCTTCTCGGCGGCGAGCTTGAGCACGCCGGACAGCCGCGGCGCCTGGGTCAGGAGGGAGAGCCGGTAGGCCACCGGGTCGACATTGGCGGCATGGGCCAGCTCGTCGATCATCACCTCCATCACGTGCGCCGTGTGGGTGTGGCCGACCGAGCGCCACCACAGGACCGGCACGCCTTCGCGCCCGTTATGGACGCCGAACCGATAGGCCGGCAGCGCGTAGGGCGTGTCGGAGGCGCCCTCCACGGTGGTGGAATCGATCCCGTTCTTGACGATCATCGCCTCGAAGGGCGAGCCGATCATGATCGACTTGCCGACCATGACGTGGTCCCAGCCGACCACCGCGCCCTTGCCGTCGATGCCGGCCCGGACCTTGTGCAGCACGGTCGGGCGATAATAGCCGCCGGCCATGTCGTCCTCGCGGGTCCAGACGAGGTGCAGGGGGGCCTTCTCGCCGGACGCCTTGAAGACGGCGGCCGCCTCCGCGAGGTAGTCGGCGGTGGGGGTCGCCCGGCGGCCGAAGGAGCCGCCGGCCCAGTTGCTGTGCAGCCGGACCCGGTCGGGCGTCACCCCGAGGATCGCCGCCATGGTCGCCTGCTCCACGGTCTGGAACTGGAAGCCCGCATAGACGTCGTAGCCGCCGTCGGCCGCCCGCTCGATCGTGGCGTTGAGCGGCTCCATCGCCGCGTGGGCGAGGTAGGGGAAGGTGAACTCGGCCTCGACGACCTTGGCGGCGCCTTTGAGCGCCGCCTGCGGGTCGCCGCGCTCGGACGCGGTGAGGCCGGGGCCCTTGGCCCGCTCCCGGTACTCGGCCAGGATCGCGTCGGACGAGCGGGTCTCGGCGGTGCTGTCGTCCCAGGCGACCGTGAGCGCCGCGCGGCCCTTCATGGCCGACCACGTGTCGCGGGCGATCACCGCCACGCCGGTCGGCACCTGCACCACGTCGAGCACGCCCGCGACCGTGCGGGCGGCGGCGGCGTCGAAGCCCTTCACGGTGGCGCCGAAGCGCGGCGCGCGGGCCACCACGGCCGTGACCTGGTTCGGGCGACGGATGTCGAGGGAGTAGACCGCCGTGCCGTTGGTCTTGGCGACCGAATCGAGGCGCGGGATCGTCTGGCCGATCAGCCGCCACTCGCTCGGATCCTTGAGCCGCGGCTCGGAGGGCACCGGCAGCGAGGCGGCCGAGGCGGCGAGCTCCCCGAACCGGGCCTGCCGGCCGGACGGGCCGTGGCGCACGATGTTGTCGGCGACCGTGATCTCGGAGACCGGCACCTTCCAGCGGAAGGCGGCCTCGGCCATCAGCATCTCGCGGGCGGCCGCGCCCGCCTTGCGCAGCTGGAACCAGGAATTGGCCACCGCGGTCGAGCCGCCGGTGCCCTGGATCGGGCCCATCAGGGTGTTGTTGTAGAGCGTCGCGTCCGCGGGGGCGAACTCGGTGCGGACCTTGGACCAGTCGGCGCCGAGTTCGTCGGCCAGGATGGTGGCCAGCCCGGTCGTGTTCCCCTGGCCCATGTCGAGGTGCTTGATCACCACCGTCACGGTGTCGTCCGCGCCGATCCGCACGAAGGCGTTGGGCTGCGCCTTGACGTCGGCGAGGTTCGGGCCGGGCGCGGCGCGGGCGGATTTCGGGTCGAGCCGGAACGCGACCACGAGGGCGCCGGCGCCCGCGAGCAGGCCGCGGCGGCTGGGCCGGGCGGGGAGGGGATTCGGTCGACGGGCGTTCAGCATGGCGGCGAGGCTCCGGTCGGGACCGCGGGGCAGGGCGGGGGAAGGTGGGCGCCGGGACGGATCAGGCGAGGCTGCGCGCGGCTTCGTGAATCGCCGCGCGGATGCGCTGGTAGGTGCCGCAGCGGCAGATATTGCCGTCCATGGCGCCGTCGATATCGGCGTCGCTGGGCTTGGCGTTGCCGGACAGCAGGCCGATCGCCGACATGATCTGGCCGGACTGGCAGTAGCCGCACTGGACCACGTCGAGCTTGCGCCACGCCGCCTGGACGGCCTCGGCCACCCGGCCCGACACGCCCTCGATCGTCGTCACCTGGGCGGCGCCGACATCGCCCAGCCGCGTCTGGCAGGCGCGGACCGGCTGCCCGTCGAGATGGACCGTGCAGGCGCCGCATTGCGCGATGCCGCAGCCGTACTTGGTGCCGGTGGCGTCGAGCCGGTCGCGCAGCACCCAGAGCAGAGGCATGTCGGGATCGGCGTCGATCGCGTGCGTGACGCCGTTGACGGTGAGATTCGGCATGGTCGGCGACCCTCTGTCGACGCGTGCATCCGGGCACCCCGGATCGCGACGTGCGGCTTCGCTCGGGCAAGCGAGCCCGCAACCCAGAATAGAGAGCGCGGGCCCGAACACGATGTGCGGCACCGCACGCCGATCCGGCGTCGGAACAGCCTCGATACAGCCCCCGATGCTTAAGATTGAAGCGATACCGGCAGCCGCTTCTTAACACATCCGCCTCATTCTCACGGAGTGCTTCCCAGCCACCGCCGCCCGTCCGCGCATTCGAGCCGAGTTTCAAGACGCGCATGTCCGATCTCACCGTCGAGATGGTCCAGCGCGGTCGCGGCCCCTCGACGGAGGAGGCGGCGCGCCGCCTCGGGGTCGCCCGGGAAATCCGCTCGGCCCGCGAGAAGCTGACCTCGCAGACCGGCCTGGAGCGGGCTTTCGACTACGAGTTGTTGCGCCACTATGCTCAGTACCGGGCCGGCGCGGGGATCCCGCTGGCGGGGTTCGCGGCGGCGCTGGCCGCGGCGGCGACTTTCTGGATCGCGCCGCCGGTGGCGGCGGCCTGGGCGCTCGGCGTCTTCCTGATGATCACGCTCAACACGACGTTGAGCCGGCGCTTCCTCCGCGCCGACCCGGCCACGATCCCGCTCGCCCGCTGGCGCCGCCGCTTCCTGATCGGCGAGGTGCTGCAGAGCCTGTCGTGGGCCGCGATGATCGGGCTCGGCACCACCGGAGGCTGGACCTTCGCGCTGTTCGGCCTCGTCATCGCCTCCGCCGTCACCACCATGCTGGCCGCGACGGTGCCGCTGGCCGCCATCGCCGCCCTGGTGCCGCTGGCCCTCGCCACCGCGTCGCTGGCCGCCTTCTCCCGCGGGATGGACCTGCTGATGCTGGTGGTGATGGCCGGCGGCGCGCAGATCTTCTTCCTCGGCCTGTCCCGCCGCCTCTACACCTCGACGGTGGGCGCCCTGCGCTCCCGCGCCGAGAAGGACGCAGTGTTCGGCGAGCTGGAGCAGGCCAAGGCCAACTCGGACGAGGCCCGCCGCCGGGCCGAGGAGGCCAACCTCGCCAAGTCGCGCTTCCTCGCCACGATGAGCCACGAGCTGCGCACGCCGCTCAACGCCATCCTGGGTTTCTCGGAGGTGATGAAGAACGAGGTGTTCGGCACCCACACGGCGCCGTCCTACCGCGAGTACTCGCACGACATCCACGACAGCGGGATGCACCTCCTCAACCTGATCAACGAGATCCTCGACCTGTCGCGGATCGAGGCGGGGCGCTACGAGCTCAACGAGGAGCCGGTGCAGCTCGCCCACGTGGTGGAGGAGTGCCGCCACATGATGGGCCTGCGGGCCAAGGCGAAGAACCAGACCTTCCACGACCTCGTCGACGGCTCGCTGCCGCGGCTCTGGGCGGACGAGCGGGCACTCCGCCAGATCGTCCTGAACCTCCTGTCGAACGCCGTGAAGTTCACGCCGCCGGGCGGCGAGATCTGGCTGAAGGTCGGCTGGACCGCTTCGGGCGGGCAGTACGTGTCGGTGAAGGACAGCGGCCCGGGCATCCCCGAGGACGAACTCGGCACGGTCCTGTCCTCGTTCGGGCGCGGCTCGCTCGCGATCAAGACCGCCGAGCAGGGCTCAGGCCTCGGCCTGCCGATCGTGAAGGGCCTGGTGGAGCTGCATGGCGGGCAGTTCCAGCTCTCCTCCAAACCCCGCGAGGGAACCGAGGTGGTGGTGACGCTGCCGGCCGCCCGGGTCATGGACACGCTGCCGCCCGTAGAGGTCGAGCCGGAATTCGTGGGCCCCGTGCGCAGCCCCCTCAACCGCGCGGCGTGAGCCGCCCGTCCGGACGGCCGCGCTCAGGCGAGACCGCCGAGCGCGCGGATCCTGGCCCATTCGGCCTCGGTCACCGGCTGTACCGACAGGCGAGAATTGTTGACCAGAACCATGTCGGCGAGCGCCGGGTCGGCCTTGATCGCCTCGAGCGTCACCGGGCGCGGCAGCGCCTGCACGGCCCTCACGTCGACCATGCCGAAGCGGCCGGTCTCGTCGGTGTGGTCGGGATAGTAGGGGCGGATCACCGCGACGATGCCGACCACCGCCTTGCCCTCGTTCGAGTGGTAGAAGAAGCCCTCCTCGCCGACCTGCATGGCCATCAGCTGCTTCTTGGCGAGGTGGTTGCGCACGCCGTTCCAGTACGTGCCGGCCTCTCCGGCCGCGACCTGCTGCGCCCACGACCAGGTCGCGGGCTCGGATTTGAACAGCCAGTACGCCATCGCTGAGATCCCCGAGGACCGCCCGGCCGGGCGGCAGGCCCCGCCATAGCCCAGCTTCGCCCTCAGGGGACAGGTCGACGCCGCGGCCAACCCGCGTCCGGGCAAGCCCTGAGGCATCGTTAAAAACCGGTACCTTCTCGTTTTTCGAGGAATGCTGTTGGCTGAATATTAAATTCTGAATGCCACTCCTCGGAGAGGAACGCCCAATAATTATCTCCGGTCGCATACATGCTGTCACTGGTCGGCTGCTTCGCCGGAGATCATAACGTTTGGCTTGTAGCCCTGGCGGCGCTTGTCTGTGCGCTGGCAAGCGCGACGGCGATGGAACTGCTCATCCATGCCGAAAGGGCGGGCGACCGCAGCCGCTACACCTGGCTCGCGGTGGCCGCCGCCGCCGGCGGGTCGGGGATCTGGGCGACGCATTTCCTGGCGATGCTCGCCTTCGAGCCGGGGCTGCCGTCGGGCTACGGCGTCGGGCTGACCATCCTCTCCTACGCCGATGCCGTGGCGATCACCGGGCTCGGCTTCGCCCTGGCCACGACCGGCCGGGCGGTCCAGGCGGCGCTCGGCGGTGCGGTGGTGGGCGGCGGCATCGCGGCGATGCACTATACCGGCATGGCCGCCTATCAGGTGCCGGGGCACCTCGTGTGGAATCCGCTCCCGGTCGTGATCTCGGTCGGCCTCGGGGCGGCATTCGGCGCCGCCGCCCTGGCGGTGGGGCTGTCGGCCACCACGGTGCGGGGCCGCTTCGGCGGCGGCGCGCTGCTGATCCTGGCGATCTGCGGCCATCACTTCACCGGCATGGCCGCCGTGACCATCCAGCCCGATCCCACCGTGGCGATCCACCCGAGCGCCATCAGCACCACGTGGATGGCGGCTTCGGTGGCGGCGGCGAGTGTCCTGATCCTGCTGCTCGCCGGGGCAGCGCTGGCGCTCGATCTGCGGGAGCGCAGGCGCGCCGAGTTCGAGCGCGAGCGGCTGCGCAGCCTCGCCAATGCGGCGGTGGAGGGCCTCGTCGTGTGCCGCGGTGGCGAGATCGTCAGCGCCAACGAGGCCTTCGCCCGGCTCGCCGGCACCGGGACGTCCGACCTCGTGGGCACGAAGCTGGCCGCGTACCTGCCCGGCGTCGCCGCCGGGGCCGGAACGGTCGACCAGCCCCTCGAGGCGGAACTCGTACCGGCGGAGGGCGGCCCCATCCCGGTGGAGGTGATCATGCGCCCCGTAGCCGAGTACGGGCGCCTGCCGCACCACGCCGTGGCGGTGCGTGACCTGCGCGCCCGTCGCCGGGCGGAGAGCGAGATCCATTACCTCGCCCACCACGATGCGCTCACGGGACTGGCCAACCGCACGAGCTTCCATGCGCGGCTCGAGCGGGAGATCCGCGCCGCAGACGCCCAGGGCAGCCGGCTTGCCGTGCTGTGCCTCGACCTCGACCGCTTCAAGGAGGTCAACGACCTGTTCGGGCACGCGGCCGGCGACGCGATGCTGCGCGACCTCGCGCTCCGGGTCGGCGGCCTCCTCGACCCCAAGCAGCTGATGGCCCGGCTCGGCGGCGACGAATTCGCGATCCTGACGCCGCAGGTGGACGGATCCGCCGAGCGGCTGGCCGAGCGGATCCTGGCCACCCTGGCCGCGGTGCCGGCCGCCTCCGGCCCGGTGATCGCCACCAGCATCGGCATCGCGGTCTATCCCGCCGACGCCGCGGACCAGCACGCGCTCCTGAGCCACGCGGACGCTGCCCTGTACCGGGCCAAGAACGAGGGGCGCGGCATCTGCCGGCGCTACGACGCCAGCATGGGCGCGCAGATCCGCGACCGGCGGCAGCTGGAGCGCGACCTGCGCCACGCGGTGGCGCGGAGCGAGCTGGAACTCGTCTACCAGCCGCAGACCCAGATCGGGACCGGCGCGGTGACGGGCTTCGAGGCGCTGCTGCGCTGGCGCCACCCCGACCGCGGCAGCATCTCCCCGGCCCTGTTCGTGCCGATCGCGGAGGAGACCGGGGCGATCCTGGAGATCGGCGCCTGGGTCCTGCGGGAGGCCTGCCGGGCGGCGGTTCGCTGGTCGAACCCGCTGGCGATCGCCGTCAACGTCTCGGCGGTGCAGCTCCACAACCCGCATTTCGTGCAGTTCGTCCACGGGACCCTGTTCGAATCCGGCCTGAAGGCCGAGCGCCTCGAGATCGAGATCACCGAGACGGCGCTGATCCGGGATCCGGCCCGGGCGCTCCTCACCCTGCGCCAGCTCAAGGCCCTGGGCGTGCGGATCGCCATGGACGATTTCGGCACCGGCTATTCCTCGCTGTCGAACCTGCGCTCCTTCCCGTTCGACCGAATCAAGATCGACGGCTCGTTCATCAGGGCGGTCCACAGCAACCCGCAGGGGGCCGCGATCGTGCGCTCCGTCCTGGGGCTGGGGCGCGGCCTCGGGCTCGCCGTGGTGGCGGAGGGCGTGGAGACGGCCGACGAGCTGGCCTTCCTGGCGGCGGAGAACTGCACCTCCGCCCAGGGCTACCTGCTGGGCCGCCCCGCGCCGATCGGGCGCTTTTCCGCCCACACCCACGGCGCCCAGCCTGAGCGGGCGGCCTCGGTGGCGTGAGGCGGTTTCCGGCCCGGGCCGCGCGACCTAGTCGGACTCCCCGCGCAGCGGTCGGGCCAGCAGCCCCGCGATCACGTCGTCGACGCTGGCCTTGCCCGCCACGATGGCGGCGACGGCCTCCGCCACCGGCATCTCGACGCCCTTGGCGGCGGCGAGGCCCGCCAGCGCCGTGGCGGTGAACGCCCCCTCGGCGAGCTTGCCGCCCGCGGCCTCGGCCGGGCTCGCGCCGGCGCCGAGGCGCTGGCCGAAGGCGAAGTTGCGCGATTGCGGCGAGGAGGCGGTCAGCACGAGGTCGCCGAGGCCGGAGAGGCCCATCAGCGTCTCGGGTCGTCCCCCGAAGGTGCGGGCGAAGCGCATCAGCTCGGCGAAGGCCCGGGCGATCAGCGCCGCCCGGGCGCTCTCGCCGAGCCCGCGCCCGGCCACGATCCCGCACGCAATCGCCAGGACGTTCTTGCCGGCACCGCCGATCTCGACGCCGCGCACGTCGTCGGTGTGATAGAGCCGGAAGCTCGGACCGGACAGCAACCCGCTCAACGACGCGGCGAGGCCGGGATCGGCCGCCGCCAGGGTCACGGCGGTGGGCAGGCCCCGGGCGACGTCGGCCGCGAAGCTCGGGCCCGACAGGACCGCCACGGGCGTGCCCGGCGGCAAGGCCTCCGCCGCGACCGCGCTCATGAAGCTGTCGCTGCCGCGCTCGATCCCCTTGGCGCAGACGATCACCGGACCGGCCGTGGCCAGGGGGCCGTGCAGATTCGCCAGCACGCCGCGCACGGTCTGGGCCGGCACGACCAGCAGGGTCGCCCGGGCGCCGGCGAGCTGTTGCGGATCGGCCGTCGCCGCGATGCCCGGATGGAGCGGCACGCCGGGCAGGTAGCGCGGGTTCTCGCGGCCCGCCTGGAGGGCGGCGGCGGCCTCCTTGTCGCGCAGCCAGAGGGTGACGGGGTGGCCGGCCCCGGCGGCGGCGTTGGCCAGCGCCGTTCCCCAGGCGCCGCCGCCGACGACGTTGATCGGGCTCTGCGCGCTCATGCCGCGTCCTCCCTGTCCGCGCAGTCCAGCCGGTAGAGCACGTGCGCGCGCAGCGGCCCCTCCGGCACGGCCGGATGCGGAAACGTTCCGGACGGCGCCATGCCGAGGCGCTCCATCACGGCCCGGGACCGGGCATTGCCGGCCGCCGTGAAGGCCACGACGGCGCGGATGCCGCAGCGCCCGGCGAGATCGGCCAGCGCCAGCCGCCCGGCGCGCGTGGCGAAGCCCCGGCCCCAGGATCCCCGCGCCAGGCGCCAAGCCAGCTCGACCGTCGTTCCGGGCCGGTCGCCGCCCGGGAAGGGCAGGGGGCGCAGGATCCGCATCGCGCCCGCGAAGCCGATGAAGCGGCCGTCGTGCTCCAGGGCCCAGGGGCCGAACCCGTCCGCCACGAAGCGCCGGTCGACAAGGCCGGCCTCGGCGGCGCTCTCCGCTTCGGTCCGGGGCCGGGGGAAGTACGCCATCACCCTCGGGTCGGCGTTGAGCGCCGCGAAGGGCGCCGTGTCGTCCGGGCGCCAGCGGCGCAGGATCAGGTCGCCGTCCCGGAGGGCGTCGGGCACCGGCGCGGGCGGGATCTTGCCGCGCCACGCCAGCGAGCGCCGGTTCAGGAGCGCGAGATCGGCCTCGCCGGCGAGCACGGCCTCGCCGAGCGCGATCGCCAGCTCCAGTTGCTCGAGGGGCATGGTGGCGTGGGCGGGCGGGCGGACATGGTCGCGCCAGGGTCCGCCGCAGGCCTGGTCCAGGAGGATGCGGGCGAAGCAATGGTCGCGCCGCACCGGCCAGCCCGGACGGGCGGCCTCGGGCAGCCGGCGCTCCACCAAGTCCCGCCAGTGCGCGCGCCGCTCCGCCGCGCTCATCCGGCCGGGACCGCCGGCCGGGCCGGAGCGGCCGCCAGCGGCCACCGGGGCCGCGCCGGGGCGGTGAGGTCGTCCACCAGCCCGAGGCGCAGGCGCTCCAGCCCGGCCCAGGCGATCATCGCGCCGTTGTCGCCGCAGAGCGGCAGGGGCGGCGCCACGAAGCTCAGGCCCGCCTCGCCGGCCAGGGAGGCCAGCGCCCGCCGGATGGCGCCGTTGGCCGCCACGCCCCCCGCCGCGACCAGGGCGGTGGGCCGTCCGGCCACGTCCGAGAAGGCCCGCAGGGCGACCCGGGCGCGGTCCACCACCACGTCGACCACCGCGGCCTGGAAGCCCGCGCAGAGATCGGCGACGTCGCGCTCGGCCAGCGGGGCGATCCGCTCGGCCTCGATCCGCAGGGCGGTCTTGAGGCCCGAGAGGGAGAAATCGGCCTCGCGACGGCCGAGCATCGGCCGGGGCAGGGCGAAGCGCTCGGGATCGCCGGCCTCGGCCATGCGCTCGACCGCGGGGCCGCCGGGATAGCCGAGTCCGAGGAGCTTGGCGGCCTTGTCGAAGGCCTCGCCGATGGCGTCGTCCACGGTGGAGCCGAGGCGGACATAATCGCCGACGCCGCGCACGGCGATGAGCTGGGTGTGGCCGCCCGAGACCAGCAGCAGCAGGTAGGGGAAGGCGATGCCGTCGGTGAGCCGGGCCGTGAGGGCGTGGGCCTCCAGATGGTTGACGGCGAGCAGGGGTTTGCGGGTCACGAGCGCCAGAGTCTTGGCGGTGACCAGTCCGACCAGCACGCCGCCGATCAGCCCCGGGCCGGCCGCAACCGCGATGCCGTCGAGATCCTGGAAGCCGGTTCCGGCCCGGTCGAGGGCGCGGGCGATCAGCCGGTCGAGCACCTCGACGTGGGCGCGGGCGGCGATCTCCGGCACGACGCCGCCATAGGCCGCGTGCTCGGCGATCTGGCTCAGCACCTCATTGGCGCGGATCAGGCCGACGCCCTCCTCGTCGACCGACACCACCGCGGCGGCGGTCTCGTCGCAGGTGGTCTCAATGCCGAGCACGGTCTTCTGCACGGGTGGAACTCCTCCGATCCGAACCGCATCCTATCCGCCGGCGGTCACGGCGCGAAGGCGGAGCCTCGTCGAGCGCAGCGGCCCCGAACGACGGCCTCGGGCCTTCGGAAAACGACGCAGCGCTCGGCCGTCTCTCCGATCCGCACCTCGGGTCGAGGGCGCGGCTGGAATGGCCATCGCCGGCCTGCCCCGCCCGGCAGGTGCGCGGCCCCGGTCGCCCTCAGTCGACCGCCACCATCACGTCGGAGGCCTTGATCACCGCATAGGCGGGACCGCCGGCGACGAGCTTGAGGGATTCGACGGCCTCGTTGGTGATCGAGGCGGTGACCACCTGGCCGGGGCTGATCTCGATCTTGACGTGGGAGGTGGTCGCCCCCTTCCCCACCGAAAGGACCGTGCCCTTGAGAACGTTGCGCGCGCTGATCTTCATGGTCTGCTGCCCAGCTCCATAAGCCGCACCGGAACAGGCCGCCTCGGGCGGCCTCGGGCGGGTCTCCTACAGCATGGCGGGGCCCGGCGCGACCACCTCAGCGCGGATCGGCATCGGGCTCGCCGGCCTCGTCCTCGGGGATCGGCGCGGCGCCCCAGGCGGCCAGCGCGGCGTTGAGGTCGTCGAGGACGAAGTGCCGGGCGCTGTCCCGGTCGTATCCGTCGGCCAGAAGGTCGTCGTAATCGGTGAAGACGTGGCGCGCATACGTGACGAGGGCGAGACGTGCCGCGGTCTCCGGGGCGGCCCGGCGCAGGCCCGGGCTCGCCAGAGCCCGGGCGAGAATGGCCTCCGCCTCGAAATCCGGCAGGCGCGGGGCGAGCCGGGCCAGCGCGGCGGCGACGGCATCCCGGCGGTTCGAAGGCGGTGGTCCGGCACTCATCGGGGGCCAGTCGACGGCATGCTTTTAACCGCGCGATCGGATAGGATCGACCCTCGATAAGGCGGGGCCGGCACAGGATCCTCCGCCGGGGAGATCAGGTCCATGGCAAGTCTTCGTCCCGCGCTGCTTCTCGGTCTCCTGCTCGGGGCCGCGCCGGCGCTGGCCCAGAGCCCGGCTCCGGGCGCGGGTCCCGGCCCCGCCGCCGGCCCGACCGGCCCCATCGTGGGCGGCCGCCGGGTGCCCCCCACGGGCCAGACCAAGCCGCCGGGCGGCGCCGCAGCCACCGGAATGCCGCAACCCGTGAACCAGGCCGAGATGATCAAGGCCCAGAAGGCCGCCGAGGCCCGCTCGAAGGCCTGGGACAGCAAGATGCGCCACACGATGGGCTCGATCTGCCACGGCTGCTGAGGCCCGGCACGTCGTGCCGGAGGCCGGAGCCCCCGTTCGGCGTGAGGCTCCGGAAACGCGAAGGGGCCGCCCGCATGGGCAGCCCCTCCATCGGTCGCCGGGGCGACAGGATCAGCGGGAGTAGAACTCGATGACGAGGTTCGGCTCCATCTGCACCGGGTAAGGAACCTCGGACAGGCTGGGGATGCGGGTGACGCGGGCGGTCATCTTGGCGTGGTCGGCCTCGATGTAGTCCGGCACGTCGCGCTCGGGGAGCTGGGTCGCCACGATGACGATCTCGAGCTGGCGGGACGATTCCTTGACCTCGATGAGGTCACCGGCCTTCACCTGGTAGCTCGGGATGTTGACGCGGACGCCGTTGACCTTGACGTGCCCGTGGTTGACGAACTGGCGCGCGGCGAACGGGGTCGCGACGAACTTCGCCCGGTAGACCACGGCGTCGAGGCGGCGCTCGAGCAGGCCGACGAGGTTCTCGCCGGAATCGCCGCGCAGGCGGATCGCCTCGGCGTAGTAGCGGCGGAACTGCTTCTCGGTGATGTTGCCGTAATAGCCCTTGAGCTTCTGCTTGGCGCGCAGCTGCGTGCCGAAGTCGCTCATCTTGCCCTTGCGGCGCTGGCCGTGCTGGCCGGGGCCGTATTCGCGGCGGTTGACGGGGCTCTTCGGGCGGCCCCAGATGTTCTGGCCCATGCGGCGGTCGAGCTTGTGCTTCGCCTGAATCCGCTTCGACATATCTTTCGCGTCCTCTCGAGACCGAGAATGAGGAACGCGCCCTCCTTTTCCCGGACGTCAGGTCCGGGACGACAGGGCGGGAGGATCCCGCCCACGGGTGCGCGTGAAAACGCGACGGGGCCCCGTGCGGAGCCCCATCGACGGGCGGGTCTTTAGGGGACGGCGCCGCCGCGGTCAACCGTGAGAGGTCAGATGGACGAGTCAGTCGCGGTCCGGCGCGGTGCGCCCGCGGACGTGGAGGTGATCCGGGCGCTGGTCGAGGCGGCCTACACCAAGTGGATCCCGGTGATCGGCCGCCTGCCGATCCCGATGCGGGCGGATTACGCGCAGGCGGTGCTGGAGAACCGCTTCGACCTGCTGCTGGCCGGCCCGGAGCTCGCCGGGCTGATCGAGACCAAGGCGGAGGCCGACCACCTGCTGGTCGTGAACGTGGCGGTGGACCCGGCTTTCCAGGGCCGGGGCTTCGGCGTCAGGCTGATGCAGCGGGCGGACGCCATCGCGGCGGAAGCCGGGCTCGCGCGGCTGCGCCTTTACACCAACAAGAAGTACGTCGCGAACCTGCGCCTCTACGGCGCGCTCGGCTACCGGGCGGAGCGGGAGGAGCCCTATGCCGGCCCGGGCCGGACGCGGGACGACGACATCACCGTGCACATGGTGAAGGATCTCGCGGCCGACATGGCTGAGCGCCGGCAGGCCTGACTCTTCGACCCGGCCCCCAGTCATCGCGAGCGCAGCGAAGCGACCCAGGGTGGCGCGCCACCGCAGAGCGTGGCGCCGCTGGATTGCTTCGCTGCGCTCGCAAAGACGGCGTGTCCCCCCGGCCCACGGTGAAAGCCCGGTCTCCCGGCTCCCCTCAGGTCACCACGCTCGGCTCGGCCCGGCCGGTGCGGGGCTCGATCTCGGCGATCGCGCGGGCCGCCGCCGCCACCGGCGCCAGCACCTCGGCCACCGGCAGGTCGAGGCGGTCCGGCGCGTTCTCGTAACGCTCCAGGTAGACCCGCAGCGTCGCCCCGGCGGTGCCGGTCCCCGAGAGGCGGAACACCGCCCGCGCATCCTCGGCGAAGCCGATCCGGATGCCCTGGCGCTCGGTCAGCGAGCCGTCCACCGGATCGCGGTAGGCGAACTCGTCGGCGGTCGACACCGTGAGATCGCCGATCCGCGTGCCCGGCAGCCCGGCGAGCTTCTCGCGCAGCGCGTCCATCAGGCCGTTGGCGCCGTCCGAATCCACTTCCTCATAGTCGTGCCGGGCGTAGTAGTCGCGGCCGTAGGTCCGCCAATGCGCCCGCACCAGCGCGTCGGCGCGCTCGCCGGTGGCGGCCAGGATGTTGAGCCAGAGCAGCACCGCCCAGAGCCCGTCCTTCTCGCGCACATGGTTCGAGCCGGTGCCGGCGCTCTCCTCGCCGCACAGGGTGATGAGGCCAGCATCCAGCAGGTTGCCAAAGAACTTCCAGCCGGTGGGCGTCTCGTAGGCCTTGATGCCCAGCGCGGCCGCGACCCGGTCGGCGGCGCGGCTCGTGGGCATGGAGCGGGCGACGCCCGACAGGCCGCCCGCGTAGCCCGGCGCCCGGTGGGCGTGGGCGGCGAGCAGCGCGAGGCTGTCGCTCGGCGTCACGAACAGGCCCGGGGCGACGATCATGTTGCGGTCGCCGTCGCCGTCGGAGGCGGCGCCGAAATCCGGCGCGTCGGGCCCCTGCATCAGGTCGAACAGGTCGTGGCAATGCACCGGGTTCGGGTCCGGGTGGTGGCCGCCGAAATCCTCCTTCGGGACCGCGTTGACGACCGTGCCGGCCGGCGCGCCGAGCATCCCTTCGAGGATCGCGGTGGCATAGGGGCCGGTCACCGCGCTCATGGCGTCGAAGCGCATGCGGAAGCCGGAGGCGAACAGGCGCGACACGGCGTCGAAATCGATGAGCGTGCGCATCAGCGCGGCGTAGTCGGCCACCGGGTCGATCACCGTGACCGTCATGGCGCCGAGGCGGGTGTCACCGAGCCGGTCGAGGTCGAGGTCCGGGGCTTCGACGAAGCGGTATTCCGTCAGCGCCTTGGCCCGCGCGAAGATCGCGTCGGTGAGGGATTCCGGCGCCGGGCCGCCGTTGGCGGCGTTGAACTTGATGCCGAAATCGCCCTCCGGCCCGCCCGGGTTGTGGCTCGCCGACAGCACGATGCCGCCGAGCGCCTGGGCCTTCCGGATCACGCAGGAGGCGGCCGGCGTCGACAGCAGGCCGCCTTGCCCGACGAGAACCCGGCCGAAGCCGTTGCCGGCCGCGAGGCGCAGCGTCTTCTGCACCACCTCGCGGTTGAGGAACCGGCCGTCGCCGCCCAGCACCAGGGTCGCGCCCGCCTTGTCGGGCAGGGTGTCGAAGATCGCCTGGACGAAGTTCTCGACGTAGTTCGGCTGCCGGAACACCGGCACCTTCTTGCGCAGGCCGGAGGTGCCCGGCTTCTGGTCGGGGAAGGGCGTGGTGGCGACGGTGGTTGGAGTCGTCATGGACGGGCGTCTCCCGGAATCTTGCGCCTCCATGCCCGTGCGGAGGCGCGGCGTCACCAGCCCGGGCGACAGGGGCGGGCTTTTTTCACGCGGTTTCGCCGGATCAGGCGACGGAATCCGCCGCCTGTCCGGCCGGCGGCGCCGCGGGGCGTTGCGCCTGCCGACAGCCCTCGGTTGAGTTACCCCAGCCGCCACGCAAGGCGGATCGGAGGAAACCATGGCGGACAGACGCGCGCAGACGGATGCGAACGGAGTGCCTCCGGGCAAGGAGCCGACCAGGGGCTTGGCCCGGCGCCAGCTGGTCGGGGCCCTCGCCGCCGGCGTGGCGGTCGCGGCAACCCCGGCCCCGGCGGCCGCCCCGTCGGGCCGGCTGACGACGGAGGAGTTCCGCCTGCCCTGGAGCGAGCCCGGCGTCGACATCTACGTCCGCAACAAGCGCCCGGCCGGGACCGACCGGTTCCCGGGCGACCGGATCCTGCTCTACGTGCACGGCTCCACCTACCCATCCTCCACGGCCTTCGACCTGCCGCTCGGCGGGATGTCGCCCATGGACTACCTCGCGGGCCTCGGCTTCGACGTCTATTGCGTGGACCTGCCGGGCTACGGCCTGTCCGGGCGCCCGGCCGCCATGGACGCGCCGCCGGCCGACAACCCGCCGCTGATGCGGACCCCCGACGCCGCCAAGGTTGTGGGGCAGGTCGTCGACTTCATCCGGAAGCGGCGCAACGTCGAGAAGATCGACCTGATGGGCTGGTCCTGGGGGACGTCCACCATGGGCCTCTACACCAGCACCCACAACGAGGCGGTCAACCGACTCGTCCTCTACGCGCCGCAATGGCTGGCGCGCACGCCCGGCCTGATCGGCGGCGGCGGGCCCGTGGGGGCCTATCGCAGCGTCAGCCGCGACAGCGCCCGGGCGCGCTGGCTGACCGGCGTGCCCGAGGACAAGAAGGCCGACCTGATCCCGGCGGGCTGGTTCGACCAATGGGCCGACGCGACCTTCGCCACCGACACAGCAGGAGCCAAGCAATCGCCGCCGGTCCTGCGCGCCCCGAACGGCACAGTGGCCGACAAGGACGCCTACTGGGCGGCCGGCAAGCCGCTCTACGACCCGGGCGAGATCCGCGTGCCGGTGCTGATCATCCACGCCGAGTGGGACGCGGACCTGCCGAGCTATCAGGCGCAGGAGTATTTCACCAAGCTCACGCACGCGCCCTACAAGCGCTTCGTCGAGCTGGGGGAGGGCACCCACACGGTGATGATGGAGAAGAACCGCATGCAGTTCCTCCACGAGGTCGGGGCCTTCCTCACGGAGGCGGACCCGCAGGCGCTGAACTGAGCGGCCGTGCCCGGGGGCCGGCCGTTCCCATACCGTTGCCTCATCCTGAGGTGCCCGCGCCAGCGGGCCCCGAAGGCGGGCTCCAGGGATCGCGCGGCCGGCTGGAGGCCTCCTGCGAGGCCTCCGCTCCGGCACCTCAGGATGACGGCACGAACAGGTGGGCTCGGGGCGGGGCGGCCAGCCCGGCCGCCCCGGCGGCCGAGCCCTATTCCGCCGCCTGCCGCGCCGCGTAGCCCAGCCGCTCGTTCAGCGCGCGGATCAGCTTGGCGGCCGCCTCGGCGATCACCGTGCCGGGCGGGAAGATCGCCGCCGCGCCGGCCGCTGTCAGCGCCGCGTAGTCGCCCGGCGGGATGACGCCGCCGATGGCGATCATCACGTCGTCGCGGCCCTGCTCGGTGAGCGCCGCCTTCAGCTCCGGCACCAGGGTCAGGTGGCCGGCCGCCAGGGACGAGACGCCGACGATGTGGACGTCGTTCTCCACCGCCTGCCGGGCGGCCTCCGCCGGGGTGGCGAAGAGCGGCCCGATATCCACGTCGAAGCCGAGATCGGCGAAGGCCGAGGCGATCACCTTCTGGCCGCGGTCGTGCCCATCCTGGCCCATCTTGGCGACCAGGATGCGTGGCCGGCGGCCGTCGTTCTCCTCGAACGCCTCGACCAGCGCCCGGACTTCCTCGACCACAGGCGACATGCCCCCCACCTCGCGCTTGTAGACGCCGGAGATCGAGCGGATCTCGGCGCGGTGCCGGCCCCAGGCCTTCTCCAGGGCCTCGGAAATCTCGCCCACCGTCGCCTTGGCGCGGGCCGCCTCGACGGCGAGTTCCAGCAGGTTGCCGGCGCCGTCGGCGGCTTTCGTGAGGGCGTCGAGCCGCGCCGTCACGGCGGCCTCGTCGCGCTCGGCGCGCAGGCGCTTGAGCTTGTCGATCTGCAGGCGGCGGACATTGCCGTTGTCGACCCGCAGCAGCTCGATCGCCATCTCGTCGTCGGCCCGGAACTTGTTCACGCCCACGATGGTCTGGCGGCCGGAATCGATCCGCGCCTGGGCGCGGGCGGCGGCCTCCTCGATCCGCAGCTTCGGGATGCCGGCCTCGATCGCCTTGGCCATGCCGCCGAGCCCGTCGACCTCGCGGATATGCTCCCAGGCGCGCGCCACCATGTCGGCGGTGAGCTTCTCGACGTAGTAGGAGCCGCCCCAGGGATCGACGATCCGGGTGGTGCCGCTCTCCTGCTGCAGGAACAGCTGGGTGTTGCGGGCGATCCGGGCCGAGAAGTCGGTGGGCAGGGCCAGCGCCTCGTCCAGCGCGTTGGTGTGGAGCGACTGCGTGCCCCCCTGCGTCGCCGCCATCGCCTCGATATTGGTGCGGGTGACGTTGTTGAACACGTCCTGGGCGGTGAGCGACCAGCCCGAGGTCTGCGAGTGCGTGCGCAGGGCCAGCGACTTCTCCGACTTCGGATCGAAACTCTTGACCAGCTTCGCCCAGATCAGGCGCGCGGCCCGCATCTTGGCGACCTCCATGAAGAAGTTGGTCGAGATCGCCCAGAAGAACGACAGGCGCGGGGCGAACTGGTCGATGGTCAGCCCGGCCGCCAGCCCCGCCTTGATGTACTCGACGCCGTCGGCGAGCGTGTAGGCGAGTTCCAGGTCGTTCGTGGCGCCGGCCTCCTGCATGTGGTAGCCGGAGATCGAGATCGAGTTGAACTTCGGCATGTTCTTCGACGTGTAGGCGAAGATGTCCGAGATGATCCGCATCGATCCCTTGGGGGGATAGATGTAGGTGTTGCGGACCATGAATTCTTTGAGAATATCGTTTTGAATGGTGCCGGCGAGCTTCTGCGGCGGCACGCCCTGCTCCTCGGCGGCGACGATGTAGAGGGCGAGGATCGGCAGCACCGCGCCGTTCATCGTCATCGACACGGTCATCTCGTCGAGGGGAATCCCCGAGAAGAGCGTGCGCATGTCGTAGATCGAGTCGATCGCGACCCCCGCCATGCCGACATCGCCCGAGACGCGGGGATGGTCGGAATCGTAGCCCCGGTGGGTGGCGAGATCGAAGGCGACCGACAGGCCCTTCTGCCCGGCCGCGAGGTTGCGGCGGTAGAAGGCGTTCGAATCCTCCGCCGTGGAGAAGCCGGCATATTGCCGGATCGTCCAGGGCTGGGTGACGTACATGGTCGGGTAGGGGCCGCGCAGGAACGGCGCGATCCCCGGATAGGTGTCGAGAAACTCGATGCCCTCCCGGTCCTCCGGCCCGTAGCGGCCCTTCACCGGGATGCCCTCCGGCGTCATCCAGGGCTCGCCGAGTGCCGGGGCCGCGATCGCGAGTGATTCGCCGGCGAGCGGGATTTCGGCGAAGTTCGGGATGCGGGAGGTCATGGCGTTGACTCGTTGTGGCGTTTGTCACGCCATTATAGACGCGCGCCTCACGCGGGCTACTCCCCCGCAGGTCTAGGACCGTGGCCGCCCCGCAGGAGGTAGACCACGGTCCCGGCCAGCATCAGCGCCATCCCGTACCACGTGATCGCGTAGACGAGGTGGTTGTTGGGGAAGGCGATCACCGTGAGGCCGCCCACCGGCAGGCCGCCGGGATTGGGCGTCGCGTCCGCGTCCACGAAGTAGGGGGCGACGTCGGTCAGGCCCCGGGCCCCCGCGATCGCCGCCACGTCGCGGGAATACCAGCGGTCGTCCTTGGGATCGTTCGAGCGCAGGAAGGCGCCCTTGGGTTCGGTCAGCCGCAGGAGACCGGTGACCGTGGTCTCGTCCGCCACCTGCCCGGCCGCGCGGGTCGCCGGATCCCGCCGATCACCGGGCACGAAGCCGCGGTTGACCAGCACGAGGGTCCCGTCCGGGCGCCGCAAGGGCGTCAGCACCCAGAACCCGCCGCCGCGCTCGGTGACGGCCTGAACCAGGGTCTCGCGACCGTGCAGGAAGGCGCCCGAGAGGGTCACGTGCCGGTAGGCGTCGTCGGGGCCGACGCGGGGCCACTCAGCGGGGCCGGGAGCCGGCACGGGCGGGGCGTGGACCCGGGCATCGACCCGGGCGATCAGGTCGAGCTTCCAGGCCCGCCGTTCCACCTGCCAGGTCCCGAGCCCCAGCAGCACCAGGAAGACGATTCCCGCGCCGATGCCGAACACGGCGCGCCGCAGCAACGAGAGCGGGGCCGGGGAGGGGGCCGAGCCCGGATCAGCCCCCCCTCCCGACCCCGCGGGCCTCATCTCCGGACGCGCGCTCAGCGGGCGTTGTTCATGACGTCGTGGGCATCCATCGGCATCATGTTGTGGTTGAGGTGGTACATCACCCACACCGAGCCGGCGAGCATGATCACCACCAGCGTGATGGTGAAGATCAGCGCCATGAAGGTCCAGCCGCCCTCCGACTTCGTGCTCATGTGCAGGAAGTAGATGACGTGCACGACCATCTGGACGCCGCCGAGCGCCAGGATGACGAGCGTGGTGACGAGGCTGTTGTCGAGAACGTTGCCCATCACCAGCCAGAACGGGATCACCGTCAGGATCACCGACAGGACGAAGCCCGTCATGTAGCTCTGGAAGGTGCCGTGCCCGCCCTCGCTGTGGGCGTGCGAATCGTGCGTGTCCTGACCGTGGCCGGTGAGGCGGTGTGCGTCGGCGCTCATTCGAGCACTCCCATCAGGTAGACGACGGTGAATACGCCGATCCAGATCAGGTCGAGGAAGTGCCAGAACATCGACAGGCACATCAGCCGGCGCTTGTTCTCGACGATCAGGCCGCGCTTGCTCACCTGCACCATCAGCACGACGAGCCACAGGATGCCCATCGAGACGTGCAGGCCGTGGGTCCCGACCAGGGTGTAGAACGACGACAGGAACGCGCTGCGCCAGGGCGGCGCGCCCTCGTGAAACAGGTGGACGAACTCCCGGATCTCCAGGGCCACGAAGGCCACGCCGAACAGCCCGGTCACCGCCAGCCAGATCTGTGTCTGCTTCACCCGGTTCCGGTCCATCTCCAGCATGGCGAAGCCGTAGGTGATGGACGAGAACAGCAGCATGGCGGTGTTCACCGCGATGCCCGGCAGGTCGAACAGCTCCTTCGGGGTGGGTCCGGCCGCGTAGCTGCGCCCGAGCACCCCGTAGGTCGCGAACAGGGTCGCGAAGATGAGGCAGTCGCTCATCAGGTAGAGCCAGAACCCGAGCATGGTCGAGCCCTCGGAATGATGGCCCTCCTCGTCGGTCTGGTAGAAGACCGGCGCCGCGGCGCCGGGGGGTGCAGTCTCCGCGTGCATCATCGGATCACGCCATCTCCAGTTCGCGCGTCCGCTGACCTTCCGTCCGACTGACGACGTCGGCGGGAATGTAGTAGTCGCGATTGTAATTAAAGGTGTGAGCGATCGCGACGACGAAGATCGCCACGAAGCTGAGCGCTGCCAGCCACCAGACGTACCACACCATGGCGATGCCGAAGGTGAAGTTCAGGGCCGCCAGGATCGCGCCGGCCGCGGTGTTCTTGGGCATGTGGATCGGCCGGTAGCCCTTGAGCGGACGGTCGAAGCCGCGGTTCTTCATGTCCCACCACGCGTCGGAATCGTGGACCACCGGCGTGAAGGCGAAGTTGTAGTCCGGCGGCGGCGAGGAGGTGGACCATTCCAGGGTCCGGCCGCCCCACGGATCGCCGCTGAGGTCGCGCAGCTTGTCGCGGTTCCGGATCGAGACCACGAACATGATGATCTGCGAGGCGATGCCGCAGGCGATGAGCGCCGCGCCGATGGCGGCGATCACGAACCAGATCTGCAGCGACGGGTCGTCGAAATGCTGCATGCGCCGGGTCACGCCCATCAGGCCGAGCACGTAGAGCGGCATGAAGGCGACGTAGAACCCGGTCACCCAGAACACGAGGGCCATCTTCCCCCAGAACTCGTCGAGCTTGAACCCGAAGGCCTTGGGGAACCAGAAGGTCACGCCGGCGAACATGCCGAACAGCACGCCGCCGATGATCACGTTGTGGAAGTGCGCGATCAGGAACAGCGAATTGTGCAGCACGAAGTCGGCCGGGGGCACCGCCAGGAGGACGCCGGTCATGCCGCCGATCACGAAGGTGACGATGAACGCCACCACCCACAGCATCGGCACCTCGAACCGGATCCGGCCGCGGTACATGGTGAACATCCAGTTGAAGATCTTCGCACCCGTCGGGATCGAGATGATCATGGTCGTGATCCCGAAGAACGAGTTCACGTCCGCGCCCGAGCCCATGGTGAAGAAGTGGTGCAGCCACACGAGGTAGGCGAGGATGGTGATGACCACCAGCGCGTAGACCATCGAGGTGTAGCCGAACAGGCGCTTGCCGCAGAAGGTCGAGGTGATCTCCGAGAACACGCCGAAGGCCGGCAGGATCAGGATGTAGACCTCCGGGTGACCCCAGATCCAGATCAGGTTGAAGTACAGCATGGCGTTGCCGCCGAGGTCGTTCGTGAAGAAATGCGTGCCGACGTAGCGGTCGAGCGACAGCATCGCGAGAACGGCCGTGAGGATCGGGAAGGCGGCCACGATCAGGATGTTGGTGCAGAGCGACGACCAGACGAAGATCGGCAGCTTCATCATGGTCATGCCGGGCGCCCGCATCTTCACGATGGTGGCGATCAGGTTGATCCCTGAGAGCAGCGTCCCGATGCCGGCGATCTGCAGGGCCCAGATGTAGTAGTCGACGCCCACGCCCGGGCTCATCGCCGCCCCGGAGAGGGGCGGGTAGGCGAGCCAGGTGGCGCGGGAGAACTCGCCGACGAACAGCGAGACCATCACCAGCATGCCGCCGGCGACAGTCATCCAGAAGCTGAAGTTGTTGAGGAACGGGAAGGCGACGTCGCGGGCACCGATCTGCAGCGGCACCGCGAAGTTCATGAGCCCCGTGACGAACGGCATCGCCACGAAGAAGATCATGATCATGCCGTGGGCGGTGAAGATCTGGTCGTAGTGGTGCGGCGGCAGGAAGCCCTGTTCCTGGCCGAACGCCACCGCCTGCTGCGAGCGCATCAGGATCGCGTCGGCGAAGCCGCGCAGCAGCATCACGCCCGCGAAGATGCAGTACATGATGCCGATCTTCTTGTGGTCGATCGACGTGATCCAGTCACGCCACATCGGCCCCCAGAAGCGGTAATAGGTGATGACGCCGAGGACGGTGAGGCCGACGACGGCCACGCCGGCGAAGGTCGCCTGCAGGATCGGCTCATGGTAGGGGATCTGCTCGATCGTAAATCGACCGAAGAGCAGCTGCTGGAGGTCCAGGTTTGCGAACATGGGATCGGCCCGTTCAGTGGGTTCGACGGCGACCGCCGGTCATGTGTGTGGAGTCCGCTGTCGTGACGCGCGGAATCATTGGTTCTGCTGCTTGATCATTGGTTCAGCTGCTTCGGGGCGATCTGGCCGCCCTCGCTCTGGCCCTCGCCGGAACCCTTGCCCTGGCTATCGGGCGCCTTCTGTTCCCGGACGTCCGGGTTGCCCATGTCGGGCCGCGGCTGCATGCCCTGAGGCTGAGTCTGGCCGTGCGGGGCGGTCTCCGAGGCCGGCGCCGTGGCGCCCGGTCCCTCGACGCCGCGCTCGGCGAGGCGGTTATCGTACTGGAGCCGCTTGTAGTTCTCGGCGGCCTCCGCGCCCGAGGCACCGCCCTGCGCGTCGATCTTCACCATCTCGCCGACGCACATCTGGTCGGGTCGGGGACACATGCCGATGATCCGGTCGTACAGGCCCTTCATGTAGGACTTGTAGAGCCGCGCCGGCTCCGCCTCGCTCGGCTCCTCCAGCTTCAGATAGGCCTCCTGGGTCAGCTCGCCGCCCTGGGCCTTGGCCTTGGCGATCCACTGGTCGAAGCTCTCGTTGGTCAGGCCGTGGAACTTGAAGACCATGTTGGAGAAGCCGGCGCCGCTGTAATGCGCCGAGCGGCCCTCGTAGGCGCCCGCGCGGTTGACCACCGCGTGGAGCTGGGTCTGCATGCCCGGCATCGCGTAGACCATGCCGGCGAGCGTGGGCACGTAGAACGTGTTCATCACGTCGGTGGCGGTGATCTTGAAGCGGATCGGCCGGTCCACCGGCGCGGCCAGTTCGTTGACCGTGGCGATCCCGTATTGCGGGTAGAGGAACAGCCACTTCCAATCCATGGCGATCGCCTCGACCTCCAGCGGCACGGTGCCGGCCGGAACGTCGCGCTTCGGGTCGATCTTGCTGAGCGGCCGGAACGGATCGAGGGTGTGGGTCCCGATCCAGGTCAGCGCGCCGAGCGCGATGATGATCATCAGCGGCGCCGTCCAGATCAGCACCTCGAGCTGCGTCGAATGGTGCCATTCGGGATCGTAGACCGCGTCCTCGTTGGTGGCGCGGTAGCGCCACGCGAAGATCAGCGTGAAGGCGATCACCGGGACGATGATCAGGAGCATCAGCCCGGTAGCCGCCAGCACGAGGTTGCGCTGCTGCTCGGCCACGTATCCGGCCGGATGCAGGACCACGAAGTTGCAGCCGCCGAGCAGGGTCAGGAGCGGCAGGGTCAGGAGCGGCAGGAGGCGCCGCCCGCGGCCGCCTCGGCGCGTCGCGGTGTCGGTCCTGTCCGGTCGATGGGTCTTAGAGGTCACAGCACGCGTCTCGTTATCCCATGCCGCTGCCGCGGCGCTTCTGCCGTGCCGCGCGAGGCGGCGTTCCTGTCAGCCAACGGGTGGCCGGCGGCCTGCGCCGCCGGCCGGACCGGCTACATCTGACGCATTTCCGAGCGGTCGGTGAACAGGGCCACCAAGCTGCAGACCGCGCCCGACAGGAGGTACACGCCGATCATCGCCAAGCCGTAGCGCTGCGAGAGGAACAGGGCCACGAGCGGTGCGAAGCCGGCGCCGAGCAGCCACGCGAAGTCGGAGGTGAGCGCGGCACCGGTGTAGCGGTAGCGGTTGCCGAGGCGGGCGCTCACCGCACCCGCGGTCTGGCCGTAGGCGAGGCCGAGCAGCATGAAGCCGATCGTGACGTAGATGGTCTGGCCGATGGCGCTCTCGCCGAACAGGAGCGGCGCGATGATGCTGCCGACGGCGAAGAAGCCGATCAGCGAAGAGCTCATGATCAGGCAGTTGCGGCGGCCGATCTGGTCGGCGATCAGCCCGGAGGCCGCGACCGCGCCGGCGCAGACGATAGCACCCGAGAATTGCACGATCAGGAACTCGCCCGGCGAGCGGGTGGTGCTGTTCAGCGCCAGCCACGCGATCGGGAAGATCGTCACGAGATGGAACAGCGCGAAGGCGGCGAGCGGCACGAAGGCGCCGCGGACCACGTCGCCCGCGTGGTGACGGAACAGCTCCAGCGCCGGGACCGGACGCAGCCGGTCGAGGTCCATCATCCGGGCGAACTCGTCGGTGGCGACGAGACGCAGCCGGGCGAACAGGGCGACCACGTTGATGGTGAAGGCGCAGTAGAATGGGAAGCGCCAGCCCCAGTCGATGAAGTCGGCCTCGTCGAGGTTGACGAGGAAGAACGCGAACAGCGCGCTCGCCACCATGAAGCCCAGCGGCGCGCCGAGCTGCGGGATCATCGCGTACCAGCCGCGGCGCTCGCGCGGGGCGTTCATGGCGAGCAGCGAGGCGAGGCCGTCCCAGGCGCCGCCCAGCGCCAGGCCCTGCAGGATCCGCAGGCCGGCCAGGATGTAGACCGCCGAGATGCCGATGCTGTCGTAGCGCGGCAGGAAGCTTACCGCCGCGGTCGAACCGCCGAGCAGGAACAGGGCCGTGGTCAGCTTGACGCTGCGGCCGTGGCGCCGGTCGATCGCCATGAACAGCACGGTGCCGACCGGCCGGGCGATGAAGGCGAGGGCGAAGATCGAGAAGGCGTAGAGCGTGCCCTTCAGCGGGTCGACGAAGGGGAAGAAGACCTTCGGGAAGACCAGCACGCAGGCGATGCCGAACACGAAGAAGTCGAAGTATTCGGAGGCGCGACCGATCACCACGCCGATGGCGATCTCGTTGGGATGGACCTTGTGGTCTCCCATCGCCTGCTGGGCGTCGCGCTCCAGGCCCGTGACCGTAGGGGTGTTCGCACTCATCTCTGATTGTCGCCCTCGCCGCGCGCCCGTCGGGACGCCTTGGCCGGAACTGCCTCTTGCGGCATGTCCAGAGGTATCGCAACCGGCTCCCGACGCAAGTTCACCCACTGACGCATGCATAGCACCGCGCGGTCGTGGCCACCGGCGGCACAACGGGGCGAGGACCGCTCACACGCGGTAATGCGCCGAATTCCGTGACAGGTTGATGTTGTAATAGGGGTCGGCGCGCAGCTCCGGGCCCCAGCGGTCGAGCATGGTCAGCACCTCGCCCTCGAAGCGCTTCTGCTTCTCCGGCGTGTCCTCGGCCCCGCGGCTCTTCGACTCGTGGTGAATCAATTTGGCGAAGGGCGTCCAGACGATCCGGTAGCCGGCCTGGCGGATCTTCAGGCAGAGATCGACGTCGTTGAAGGCGACCTTCAGGGCCTGCGCGTCGAAACCGCCGACCTGCGCGAAGACATCCGCCCGCATGGCCAGGCACGCGCCGGTGACCGCCGAGACCTCGTGGGCGATGACCATCCGGCAGAAATAGCCCGGATCGGCATCCGCGACGCCGAGATGGCTGTGGCCGGCCACGCCCCCGATCCCGAGGACGATGCCGCCGTGCTGGATCGTGTGGTCCGGATAGAGGAGCTTGGCCCCGACGGCACCGATCTCCGGGCGCACCGCGTGGCGCACCAGCTCGGCGAGCCAGCCGGGCTCGAGCACCTCGATGTCGTTGTTGAGGAACAGCAGCACCGCGCCGGTGGCCGCGGCGGCGCCGCGGTTCGACAAATCCGAGAAGTTGAACGCTCCCGGCACCGGCACGACGCGCACCCGCGGATCGTCCCGGTAGCGGGCGAACAGCGCGGCGGTCTCGGGCTCGCGGCTGTCGTTGTCGACGATGATCACCTCGATGTCGGGGTAATCGGTCGCGCCGAGAAGCCCGTCGAGGGTCACCGACAGGATCTCGGCCCGGTCCCGGGTCGGGATGATCGCGGAGACCCGCGGCGGCGGTGCCGGCAGCGGCCGGATCAGGCGGTTGAAGCCCCCGGGACCGCGCTCCGCCCGGCCGCCCCAGGGCGCCACGACCTCCTCCAGGGCCTGCAGGCGCGCGGCCTCCGCCCGGGCGAGCGACCGGTCGGAAAAGGTGCCGGAGCCCTGCGCGGCGCGCCAGTGATAGAGCACCCGCGGGATGTGGCGGATGCGGGCGGGGTCGAGCCCGTCGGTCAGCCGCAGCAGCAGGTCGTGGTCCTGGCTGCCCTCGAAACCCGGACGCAGGCCGCCGACGGCGCGCAAGGCCTCGGTGCGCACGACCGTGAGATGGTTGATGTAGTTCTGCGCGTAGAGCAGCTCGCGGTCGAAGCAGGACTTGAAGTGGGGGTCGAACCGGCGGCCGCGCCCGTCGATCTTGTCCTCGTCGCTGTAGATCAGCACGAGGTCTGGATCGCGGCGCAGCGCCCGGGCGACCTCGTACAGGGCGTCCTCGGTGAGCGCGTCATCGTGATCCATGAAGGCGCAGACCGCGCCCCGGGCCATGCCCAGCGCGTCGTTGGTCGCCCGGGCGATGTGGCCGTTCTCCGACCGGGTGAGGACGCGGATGCGCGGGTCGGCCTCGGCCGCCCGGCTCAGGATCCGCGGGATCTCGGAGCGCGTGGAGGCGTCGTCGACGGCGCACAATTCCCAGTGCGGGTAGAGCTGCGATCGCAGCGACGCCAGGGCCGCCCGCAGCACCTTCGGGTCGGGATTGTGGACCGGCATCAGCACGGAGATCAGGGGCGGATCGGCCCAGGCGGCGATCTCGGCGGCGATGCCGTCCCGCTCGGCGCGGCGCAGCGTGTGGGTGCCGAGCCAAGCCTCGTAGCCGCTCACGCGCCGGTGGCGCAGCGCCCGGCCGAGGAAGCCCCGCGCCCGCACCTTCTTGCCGAGGATCCGCCAGGTGAGCGCCTGCATCGTCAGGCCGGGCTCGCGCAGGAGGCCGCGGGCGGCCAGGACCGGCCGGGCGAGGCGGCGCACGGCGATCCGGCGCAGCCGGACCGGGACGCGCCCCGCCGGATCGGCGACGCGCAGCTCGACCACGTCCTGGGGCAGGCAGCCGATCCACGCGAAGGCGCCGCCCCCCCGGGCCTCCTGGGGCAGCAGCGTGCCCGGGCGCCCGTCGGGGCCGACGAAGCTGATGTCGGGCAGGGTGTCGCGGGCCTCGGCCGGATCGTTGGACAGGATGATCTCGACCCAGCGGCCCGCGAGATCCGGCAGCGCGACGCGCAGCCCGTCGGAGCCCGCCCGCGCCGCGAGGGGGCGCCGCTTGCCCCAGAGCCCCGTGACCTGCGCCGTCGGGAGGCGGAATTCGGGCACCGCCGGCCCGGTCGCACGCACCATCAACTCCAGCTCTTGTCGACCGAGGCCTTCACGGCATCCGACATGGCCACATCGAACACGATCATGTCCTCGACCGCCTTGACGCTCTTCAGGCGCTCGGCCAGCGCCAGCGTCTCGGCCGGCACCGGGGGCAGGGCCGGGATCGGCGTGCTGATCCCGAGGCGATCGAACAGCGTCGACGCGAAAGCGGGGAAGCGGGTCTTGTGGCCGACGATCCCGACCCGGGCGAGAATCTCGATTGCGGCGATCGAGTTGCCCGGATGGAGCCGGTCGTCCGGCATGCGGGTGCCGAGCTGGCGGGTCAGCGGGTTGTAGAGCAGCCGGTAGGCGGATTCGGGCAGCATGCGGAAGAAGCGCTTGAGGCTCTTCACGTCGGAAAAGTCGTACCCCTCCGCGAAGGCGGCGGCCTCGGTCAGGGGACCCAGGCGCCAGCTGCGCGCGGGATCGGCGGCATCCGCCGTCCGGGCCTTCAGCCAGCGCATCCGGGTCGCCATCTCGATCTGCGGGTCCTGGAGCAGGATGGCCGTGACCATCAGGTCCGGCGTCATGAAGTTCTCGTAGCGCGGGATCGTCACGGCACCCGACAGGAAGGCCGAGGGGGCGGCCGGGCCGGCCAGCACGCAGCTCAGGATCTCGTCCGGCAGCTTGTGGATGCCGAAATAGCAGTGCTGGAAATACGGGAAGAGCGCCGTCTGGAGCACCGTCTCGGGCTCGATGCCGGTGTTGATCAGCATGGTCCGCAGCCGGACCTGACCCTCGGCCGGCATGCGGCGGTAGACCAGCACGTTGGTGTCGGCGTCGTAGAGTTCGAGCCGCGGGATCTCGGACAGCCCCGGCACCTCGGCCTCCGTGACCACGAAGGTGCATTGCCCGGTGGCGTGCCAGCCGTTGCGCTTGAAGGCCTCGTCGATGACGCTGGCCGGGACCTCGGCCACGCGCCGTCCGTCGACCGCGACCACGACCCGGCTGATGGCGAGGGGATTGTCCGGCACGATCCAGCCGCGGATCGAATCGCCCTGATCGTGGTCGATGAAGTAGCGCATGTCCTGAAGCGTGAGGCGGCGGCATGCCGGCGCCCTATGTCCGCCCTGTGTGGCGGCGCGGCCGGATGCCGAGCGGCAGGGCCATAGCGCATTTTTCCGTCGGCGTGCACCAGGGCGGCTTCGGCCTGGTGCCGGATCCGCGCCGATTGATCCGACCGGCCCGGTATTTCCGTCCTTAAACCCTTGATCGAGAACAGCGGATCCGATCGGATCCCGGTGCGATCCGATCGGCACGCGCTCCCGCCGGATGCGCTCGATCCCTCCCGCCATGCAGGTTCCGCTTGCGCCGTCGCCGGGCAGCCGCTATAGGCCCCGCCCACCGGAGCTGCACGGCTCCGGCCCGGGCGCGTAGCTCAGCGGGAGAGCACTACCTTGACATGGTAGGGGTCACAGGTTCGATCCCTGTCGCGCCCACCATCTAACCTACGGAGGTTGGATGGTTTTCGGACCGGAAATGGTCATTGGCTCAGTTCTCTCAGGTTCAGCCAACCTGAATCGGGTTCGGCGGACCTCATCGGCAGGTTCGCGTGGCCACCGCCCTAACCGTCCTCGAACCCGGCACGGCTGCCGAGATCGCCGATCAGGAGATCGACGCCGCGGTCGACCCGGTGCTGGCCGCCCGCGCGGCCGAGGCGCGGAGTTCGGACAAGCCGGCGTGGAAGCGCAGCGTGGTCCGGACCGGGATCCTGCTGGCGCATCCGATGAAGGGATGACCGAGTGATCCTGCCTCCGCTCCGCCGCACAGCAGCCGACGCGCAGAAAGTCGCCGCCATCGTCCATGCAGGGCAGACGGATAAGGTGGGCAGGCCCTATCTGGAGCACTTGGCGCGGGTGGCCGCTGGCGTCCTCAGGCTATCCGAGGGGTGCCCGTTCTGGTCGGACGAGGAACTGGATGAGGCGGTGCAAGCCGCGTGGCTGCACGATGTTGTTGAGGACACGAGCTTCGGCTTTGCTGGCCTAGCCAAAGAAGGCTTTAGCGACAACGTGCTGACCTCCGTTGCCATGCTGACGAAGCCGGGCGGGACGGTCACCTACGCGGCCTGGATCAGCAATATCGCGAAGGTCGGAACCCTTCGAGGCATCCTCGTCAAACTTGCCGACCTCGAAGACAACAGTGATCCCGAGCGGCTGGCCCTCCTCCCGGAAGAGACCTGTCAGCGCCTCCTCCGCAAATACGAACCGGCCAAAGAAGTCCTACGAACAGCGGCTCGGGCAAAGGGGTGGCAGGCGGCATAGCTGGCGCGCATGCCGAACGCTCCCTCGCCTCGAGGTGCCCGGCCGCCCCGAGCCATCCGCCAGCGCGCTCGCCGCGCCGGCATTCCCGGTCGAGCGCGGTCTGCGCATACACGCGCCTGGCGACCGATCGCCCTGCGATCGGCGAACGGCACCGGACCCTGAAGCGGTGGCGCTCCGCGGCGGCACCGCTTCAGGGTCCTCACCCTTTCGGCCCGGTCCCACAACTTGACTTCGGGAGGGCACGGCAGCGTTCGATCCAACTCCGCCGCCAGGACAGCCGCCAGCGCTTCTCCAGAGCGCCCGCTCGCTCGTCGTCCGGCACAGCCGCACGACCGCTTCAATTTTCCTGGGCTTCGCGAAGCACAGCGCGGACCTGCCCAGCCGCAGCAGCAAGCACGGTTCTTTGCACGGATCCGTCCGGGCCATCCTCCGCAGAGGATCCAAGCCTGTAATTGATACGGTTCTCGACCGCGTGCAGCAATTCGCGAGCGGCGTCGTCTTCGATGCCGCGCAGCGTCTGCGCGAGATCGAGATATGCGCTTCGCATTAGGCCAAAGGCCAGGCGCGTCGCGACTTCATCCGCACTCGGCATCGTTTCAGTCATGGCGTGCTCTCTACAAAACACGCTCCCCAGAGATCGAATTCTATAAACTCTCGATATAGGATTGTAAATACAGATTTAGACACAACTCCGCAGCCGGAATGCAGGTCTCTCCGCAGGCAGAAATTTAACATAGGACAATGATCAGACGAGGCGGCAGCCACGTCCATTTCCGGGGTTCGCGGACAGGGTGATCGGCCCTTCACCCTGACGAGCGGTGAAGGGCTCGCGGCCTGCGCACGAGCCTCTCAGCGCCGGCCGGTTCCGCGAGCGAAGCCGGACCGTCCGGAACGATGCGCCTCAGCGGCGCATCGGACCCGTTCTGGCCTGGCTGCGGCATAGCCCAAGCCAGAGCTGCGATGACGGCAAGGCTGAAGCCAACGCAGAGCAGCGCCGCCCCGATAGGACGGGCGGGTGCGCGCTGACGCCATGCGCGCTCCACCAAAACGTAACCAGCGCGCCGAGTCAGGATCGCCAGCAGCGGGAAGAGGCCGAGCAGCATCGCATTCATCGCCTGCCCCACCTAGTGACCGGCGAGCTGTCGGAAGGCGAGGAGATCGAGCGCGTCGTGCGGGGGCTGCGTCAGGCCGCCCCGCTCGCAGGGCGCTTCGCCCGTCACGGCAATTCGGTGCGCGGCGGGATCTTGCCACGCCGCCACCGTGCTCACGGTCCCGAGAGATGCGAGCCAGAGGCACGTCAGCCCGCAAAATATCTTCCACCGCCGGGACCTGTGACCGCTGCATTCATGAGCCAGAACGTCGCGCGGTGCGGCCCGGTTCACGGCGGCAAAGCCACTGACCATGGTATCCTCCATCTCGCCCGGCGTATTCGGAGCACCGATGAAGGGGTAAGAGGCTCGATTTACACGACGATGTTTTGTTTGTTGCGACTGAAATCCGAATTACTGGGATGCTCTGCCGCTGCGCCTGTTCCGCCATCAGCTTTGGCTCAAGGCTGTGCGGGGACGGCATGATGCTCGCCTCTTCCGTTCAGCATGGTGAGGCGAGCGACGGCACGAAACGCGGCTGTCTCCTCGTCCGTCCGGATGGACGGACGGACCAGTACGAGCGACCAAGACCGCAATGGCCGTGCAAGTGATCGGGTATGCGGCAGACTTTAAGATTCAGCCTCGACCTCGTCATCGCCGCCGGTCGCACCGACTGCTGGCCCGGGCCGATAGGCGTCCAGCGCCGCATAGGCATCGGTATCGGTTAGCCCCAGCCGCTCCATGTCGGTCAGGAGCGCCAGAATGTCGGCGTCAACCGGCTCGCCGGCCTCTTTGCTCTCGATCAGGGTATTGACCAGTTCCAGGTCGTTGATGGACGTCGCGCTCGGTTCATTCGGATCGGGGAAGGCCATGGTCGGTCTCTCGCAGGATAGCCCTCAGACCTAGGTCACCCGCCTGTGGCCGGCTACACCCCGCACCGGTCTCATGACCTGCCCGGACCAGCAACATCGGCCACCAGCGCAGGAGGTTTGCCGGGACCAGCAGGCCTCCCCGCCACCGAGGCCGCGGAGCAGTGTAGGGCCAAGTCGATCTCAGACGCTGATGTCGACCACACGCTTCTGCGGAGCGAGGCGCGCCTGGCCATCGGCCTGCGTCGCGATGCCGGCACGCGCAGGCTCGGGCACCTCCATCGTGACGGTCTGGAGGCCCTTGCGATGTTCGAGCGCGGCATCGGCTTGCGCCGATTGGATCATCCCTGTCGCCGCCAAGGGTCCAACGGTGTTGATCGAGGTGGTGATCGTCATGGTTCGGACCTCCTCGCGGAGGATCAGACCATGGAATCGATGATCAACCCGTTTTGCCGATGCATTCAACTTGAGGGGTTCCCACGATCAAGCGGAAACGCTGCCGGCCGTCCTGTGCAAGACATCGCCCGAGCTGTCACCGGGGCGGAGCGTCATCAGCCCGATGCTGGCCGATACGACCGCGAGCACCAGCAGCAGAAACAGGGCCTCTCGCAACTCCGCCGCGTGTCCCTCGGCGTCTCGGAGGGCAAACGCCCCCACGGCGAGCAGCGCGATCAGCGCGACCGGGACGACGAGAACGATGGGCATCGGGCGCTCCTGGCGAGCACATAACGATAGCTTGAACCACAAGTTGCCAGGCGGAGCGACTTTTGATGCATCCCTGCCCCGAAGCTCCTCCTGCCACCGACCGAGGACGAGTTCCTCGCCACGACGGTGCAGCCGGGCGCGAGCGTCCCCTTCGGCGGGGCGATCCGCGAGGATAGCGCCGCTGTGCCGCCAATGGCCTCTGGGATCCAGTCGGCCGAGCGACTCCGCTCGTCCACCCTGTCGCGGCGTCGGTGGAGACCGAAGCCGCTACGGTATCGCGGCCCGGTCGAGGGCCGCGCGGCGCAGCCGACAAGCGGCATCCCGGACGCGGCCCATCCGGTCCCGCCGTCCGTCCGGCCGCAGGCGGTCACAGGTCATCGCCGCCGCGTCCAGCGCGGCCGAGGCGGCCGCCATGAGGGCCAGCGCCGTCGCCGAACCGACCGAGATCAGGAAGAAGATCGTTGCGATGACTTGCGGGGCGGTCATGGCGCACCTCCTCGGGTGCCTTGAGATGATGGTCGACACTTATGGCTGCCGCGGACGGGATTGCGTGCGGACGAGCACGGGCCGTGCTGGGTCGAGCGAGCCACGCGGGCGCCGCGACGCCCGTCATCGCGGCCGTGGCGGCGCGCGCTCCGTACAGGAGGAGAATCTCAGCTCCATCTTCCGGCCATCGCGCGCTACGACTTCGCAGGGCTGGTTCAGGAACAGGGCTATCGAGATCAGCCGGACAGCGCGCGGCGGCATCGCCTCCGGCTGAACTTCGATCCGCGCACCGGAGGTCCTGAGTTCCCAAATGAGACAATCACAGCATTCCTGCGGATCCCCAAAGAAGATCTGCCCGGTCTTGAAGGCCGGCCTCCAGGGCTCTTCCGAGCGGTTCTCGGCCATCGCGATCTCCTGAAGAACCGAGTGTTTCAACCCTTAACGACGCGCTGAATTCCAGTTCATTCCGGGCGCGATTTCCGTATCAAACAACACATCCGGCAGCGTCCCGGCCGCGTGGGCCCGGCTACGGAAGGCCCATCGATCGACCTAGCTGTGCCCGGCCCGGCGCAGGCCGCCCGCGGCGTTAATAACCCAATATCCGCCCGCAGTGGGATTAAGCTTTTGTTAACTATTATAAACAGTTTAGTCGGATCAGAATTCTATCGACAGGGAGCAGGGGATCCGTGAGCGAGCTGCAGAGGCTTCTGAACGATCCTCGGTTTCGGCCCGCAGACAGGACCAAGCGCAGCGTCGGCGCCGCGGCCGAACCCGATCTCGGCAACGTCCTGCGCGTCGTCGCGTCGATGCACCCACGGGCCGAATGTCCGAAGCCCTCGGCCGCGCCGCAGGATTGGGACGCGCTCATCCACCGGGTGCAGGCTGCCGCCCGCCAGGCGCGCGTGATTGAGGCCCAGGCCCGCGAGCGGGAGGCGCGCATCGAGCAGGTGCTGGATCAGGTCCGGGAGGAGATCCATGCCTCCAACGAGCGCGCCCGGATGGCCGAGATGCAGGCGCGCGAAGCCCAGCTGCGCGCCGAGGCGCAGATCATCGCTGCCGAAGAGCGCGCCAAGGCCGCCGAGGCGCGCGCCCGTGCCGCCGAGGACCGTGCCCGGCAGGCCGAGGAATGGCTGGACCGTGTCCAGCAGGCGATCCTGTCCGAGTTCTCGGACCTCACCGAGCAGGCTGCGGCATGAGCGGCGCTGCCCGCGCGCGGGCCGAGATGACGGAGCCCCACCCCTTGGCCCATCCCTTGGCTCATCCGGTCGGGCCGCATGAGGACCATGTCGCGCCGATCGACCGGGTCGTGGCGCTGTTCTCCGGCGCCGCTTCGGCCGCTCCCGCAGCGCCCGCGGACGAGGACGACTGGTCGGCTTCCCTGTCCGCCGTGCGCGGCGTCGCGGCGCGGGTGCGCGCCCTGCAGGCCGACGCCCGCGATTCCGTCCGGGAGGCGCAGAGTTCCGTGCGCGCGGCCGAGACGGCGCGCCGCGCCGCGGAGGAGCGGGCCCGCCACGCCGAAGCGCTCCTGCAGGCGGCGCTCGCGCGGGCCGAGCAGGCCGAGGCGCAGGCCCGCGCGGCGGCCGAGCGGGCCGAACGGGCCGAGGCCCAGAGGGTGGAAGCGCGGGCGTGGCTGCGCCGGATGCACGAATGCATGGTCAACGAGTTCGGCGCCCTGTCTCGGGCGGCGGATCAGCCCTGAGCCGGCTCGCAACGGCGCCCGAATGTCCGCCGGGCTACGCCGGGGCCGGCGGAGCCATGACGTCGACCGCGTGCTGCGCCCCGGCATAGGGCCCGGTGCGGCCGTGATACACCGCGATCTCCAGCTGCAGGATCCGGATGCAGGCCTCGGACAGGTCCGGCAGCAGATCGCGCCCGCCGCCGTCGACCGGTATGATCTCGGGGAGCGGGCGCGCCTCGCTGTCGGTCACGACGACGTCCTGCTCGGCCTGGAGATCGCGCGGGTTGATACAGTAGCGCGCGGGCATCCGGTCAGTCTCCCGCAACCGATCCACGGTGCGCCGCCCTAGGACAACCGTGTAAGACTCCGATGAAGAGCGCCGGCCGCCGCGAGCCGGGCCGGCCGCGCCCCGTGTGGTGCACGTCCTGCAGATTTTGCCACGGCTTGTGCAATTACGAGCTCTCGCCTTAATCCAACGAAAACAACTCTCAAGCCAAAGAAACCTGATCTCGTCGCCTCGACACCGTCCGCCTGGCAGGATCGCCGTGACCCTCAGCCTCGTCCTCAGCACGTCCCTTCCGCTCCTCACCGGGGCGGTGGCTCTGTTGTGGGCCGGGTTCGTCGCTCCGGAGCGGGAGGAGCATCCGGACGTGCCCAGCGCCCGCGACCTGCGCACTTGGTGAGCGCCGGGAGCCGGCCGAGCGTCCCCTCGGGACGCGTTCGGGAACGACGCGCGGGCCTTGCCAGGCCATGCTCAGGGGCGCCCTCGGCCGGACCGTCCGCCCTGTCGGCGGAGAACGGCCCGAGAGGCTCGACACCCTGTCCCGGACCGCTTTCGGGGGAGGCGCCCGGCGCGCTATGACGCAACGGACGCCCTCGCGGCGAGGGCCGGCTCACGGAGGCTTTCCATGGATCTCGGCTTGAGCGGACGGCGGGCGCTCGTCTGCGCGTCGAGCAAGGGCCTGGGCAAGGGCTGCGCCCTGGCCCTTGCCCGCGAAGGCGTCGCGGTGACCATCACGGCCCGCACCGCCGAGACGCTGGAGCGGACCGCCGCGGAGATCCGCCGTGAGACCGGCGCCGCGGTGACCCTGGTCGTGGGTGATATCGCCACCGAGGCCGGCCGGGTCGCCGCACTGGCCGCCTGCCCCGAACCCGACATCCTGGTCAACAATGCCGGCGGCCCGCCCCCCGGCGATTTCCGCGACTGGGACCGCGACGCCTGGATCCGGGCGCTCGACGCCAACATGCTGGCGCCGATCGCGCTCATCAAGGCGACCGTCGACGGGATGATCGCCCGCAAGTTCGGCCGGATCGTCAACATCACCTCCGCCGCCGTGAAGGCGCCGATCGAGCATCTCGGCCTGTCGAACGGCGCCCGCTCGGGGCTGACCGGCTTCGTGGCCGGGCTCGCCCGGAAAACCGTGCGGCACAACGTGACGATCAACAACCTGCTGCCGGGCCCCTTCGACACCGACCGGATCCGCAGCAACGCCGAAGCCGGCGCCGCCAAGGCCGGCACCTCGGTTGAGGCGTTTCTGGAGGCCCGGGCCCGCGACAACCCGGCCGGCCGCTTCGGCCAGCCCGACGAGTTCGGCGCCGCCTGCGCATTCCTGTGCAGCCGGCAGGCGGGATTCATCACCGGCCAGAACCTGCTGATGGATGGCGGCGCCTATCCCGGCACGTTCTGACGCGGACCGGCCCGCCGGGCCTTGCGCTTGCATGGGCGGCCCGGACCATGACGCGGTGAGGATCATGAGCATACGCGAGACCGTCGAGGCGCGGCTGGCCCGCATCGCCGAGGGAGACCCGGCGGTCTTCACCCGGCTCTACCCGGCCGAGGCGCGCGCGGCGGCGGACGCCGCGGATGCGCGCCGCCGGGACGGCATCTCCCTCGGCCCCCTCGACGGCGCCATCGTCTCGATCAAGGACCTGTTCGACGTGGCGGGCGAGACGACGCGCGCCGGCTCGATCCTGCTGGCGGACGCAGCGCCGGCGCGGGCCGATGCCCCGGTGGTCGCCCGCCTGCGCCGGGCCGGCGCGGTGATCCTGGCCAAGACCAACATGTCCGAATTCGCCTTCTCGGGTCTCGGCCTCAACCCGCATTACGGCACCCCCGGCAACGCCGCCGATCCGGCGCGCATCCCCGGCGGCTCATCCTCGGGAGCCGGGGTCTCGGTGGGGCAGGGGACGAGCGACGTCGCGATCGGGTCGGATACGGGCGGCTCCGTCCGGATCCCGGCCTCGCTGAACGGCGTCGTGGGCTTCAAGCCCACCGCCCGCCGCGTGCCCCTGGAGGGGGCCTTCCCGCTGTCGTTCTCTCTGGATTCACTCGGGCCCCTCGCCCGGACGGTGGCGGAATGCGCGGCCGCCGACGCCGTGATGGCCGGCGCGGAGCCCGTGCCGCTGGAGGCGTTCCCCGTCGCGGACCTGCGCATCGGCGTGCCGCGGGGCCTGCTGTTCACCGAGACGGAGCCGCTCGTGGCGGAAGCCTTCGAGCGCGCGCTGGCCTGCCTGTCCCGGGCCGGCGCCCGAATCGTCGACCACCCGATCGACGATCTCCTCACCGCGATGGACGCGGCCCTGCCGGACGGCTCCCTCGCGGCGATCGAGGCCGCGGCGATCCACGCCGACTGGCTGGACGGCGAAGCCGGCCGCTACGACCCGCGGGTCCACCGCCGCATCGTGGCCGGCCGGACCGCGACGGCGGCGCGCTACATCCGGACGTTGCGCAGCCGGGCCGAGCTGATCGCCGCCTTCGACCGGCATCTCGCCCCGATCGACGTGCTGGCACTCCCGGCGACCGCCACCACGGCGCCGCTCACCGCCCCTCTGGAGGCGGACGACGCCGCCTTCCTGGCAGCCAATCGCCTGATGCTGCGCAACACCGCCTTCGGCAACTTCCTCGACCTCACCGGCCTGTCCCTGCCGATGCCCGGCCTGTCCCGGCCGGCGGGGCTGATGCTGCTCGCCCGGCACGGGCAGGACCACCGGTTGCTGGCGATCGGGGCCGGGGTCGAGGTCGCGCTGGCCGGCTGAGACCCGGCTGGCGGTCACGCTGGGCCGATGCCATCCGGCGGCCCGATGAGCCGTGCTGCGCATGCCGCGCCCCCGTCCCGAGCCGTCGCCGACGCGCCGGCTTCGCGGCACCGCCGCGTGGAGGGCGGCGCGAGCCGGATGATCGAGGCCGGATATCGGTACAGTCCCAGATCCCACCGCGACCCGCAGGGTCAGTGCGTTCTGAATGTCCGCCCATTCTACGGCCCAGGTCCGGCCGTCTACGGACCCCGCTCCTGAGGGCGCCGGCGCTTCGATCGAACCTGCACCGACCGCTGACGCCGCGATTGCCGCTGGCACCCCGTAGCGCTACCCAGACCCGCGGCGGCGGCGCTGCTGCCGCCGCGATGCCGTATCCGGAGACCTGTGACGATGCGCGCCCTGCTGACCACCCTCGCAACCGTGATCGCCCTGACGACGGGGGCGGCGGCGCAATCCGTGCCGGAGCCGCCCATCCAGAGCCCGCAGGACGCAGCCTGCCGTGAGCAGGCGCGGGCCCAAATCTTCAGCTACCCGAACCCGAACAATCTCAGCCTCTACGACCTCGGCTCGCAGATCTGGCACCTGTGCATGGCGTCCTATCACGGCCGCGGTCCCAATCCCGGCCGCACCGAGCAACGCTTCTAGGGCGGCGCCGGACTGCGTCACCGCCGCCGGGACGGCAGATCGTGATCACCGGCGGCGTCCTGGCGGAGGAGACGCGCGCTCTCCGCGCCAACGACCCGCCGCGGGCTATGCGAGCAGGGCCCGCGATGGAGCGGGTCGAGGCCTGCCCCGGCGATGGCTCGTCCCCGGCTCCCGGCCCTGCGAGTGCCCGCCCGCGATCGGGCCACCGCATTGCCGGGCCGCGCGCCGTGGTGCACCCTGCCGGCGATTCCCGGGCTCGGACCTCGCCCCGAGCCGCCGCCCCGGAATCGCGGGACCGCCTGCGCCGGGCGGCGATCCCGGGACCCGACAGAGCCGGCCGGCAGGGAGCCGTCGCATGAGCGCAGCCACACACTCGACGGTCACGGACTGGGATGCAGGCCGCGCCGATCACGCCGCGATCCGGGCGATGCGCGTCGATCTCGCGGCCGCCTACCGTCTGATCCATCGCCTCGGCCTCGACGACAGCATCTACACCCACATCTCGGCCCGGCTGCCGGGGGGCGGGCACCGGTTCCTGATCAACCCCTACGGGATGCGCTTCGAGGAGGTGACACCGGAGAACCTCGTCACGGTCGACATCGACGGGCAGGTGCTCGAGGATCCGATGGGGCTCGGCATCAACCCGGCCGGGTTCACGATCCACAGCGCCATCCACGCGGCCCGCCACGACGCGATCTGCGTGCTGCACACCCACACGGTGGCGGGCGTGGCAGTTTCCTGCCAGGAGGAGGGGCTGCTGCCCCTGAACCAGTGGTCCATGCAGTTCACGGGGCGGGTTGCCTACCACGCCTACGAGGGCATCGCCCTCGACCTCGACGAGCGGCAGCGGCTGGTGGCCGATCTCGGTGACAAGCCCGTGATGGTTCTGCGCAATCACGGATTGCTGACCTGCGGGCGCACGGTCGGCGAGGCGTTCCGGCTGATGCACAACATGGAGCGCTCGTGCCGGGCGCAGCTGGCGATCCAGGCGGCGGGCGCGCCGGTGATCCGGCCCTCCTCCGCCATCGCCGCCAAGACCGCTGGGCAATACGCCGCCGGCTACGACCGCGTCGCGGTCCAGGGGGCGCCCGACAACGAATGGGCAGCGTTCAAGCGGATGCTGGCGCGGACGGATCCGGATTTCGCGCAGGGGTGAGGGTCCCGAAGGGGCGCGCCGCGGCAGCCTTCGAACCGACGAACGCGCGCCCGCCCTTGACCGCATCCTGAGGTGCCGGGAGAGCGTGGGCGGTCCCTGGTCGGCCTGCCCAAGCGCGTGCGATCAATCTGTTCTCGCACGAGGGCGGGGCTCGTCGCGCCTCGCATAGACCGCCGGCCCCTCACCCCTCGGCCCCGGCCCCGCTCGCGCGGTAGGTCTGCTTCAGGAACGCGATGAAGGCCCGGGTTTTGGCCGGCACGAAAGAGCGGCTCGGGTAGACTGCGAAGATGCCCGCCGAGGCCGCCGCCGTGTAGGCGGGCAGCACAATCTCCAAGAGCCCGTCGCGCAGTTCCGCATGCACGTCCCAGGTGGACCGGAGCGCGATCCCGAGGCCGCCGATCACCGCCTCGCGCACAACCTCGTTGGAATGGGTGCGCAGGGGACCCGACGCGCTCACCGTGCAGGGCCCCTCCGGTCCGATGAGCCGCCAGGGATTCTGGTTCTCGGTGGCGAGGCAGACATGGCCGCGCAGATCGTCGAGGCTCTGCGGCCGCCCCGCCGCGTCGAGGTAGCTCGGCCGCGCGCAGAGGACCCGCCGCACCGGCGCGAGGCGCACCGCCGTCAGCCCGGAACTCTCCAGCGCGCCGACCCGGATCGCGAGGTCGTAGCCGCGCTCGACGATCGACTCGAAATCGTCACTCAGCTCCAGGTTGAGTACGAGGTCGGGGTGGAGGGCGAAGAAGGCCCGCAGATGCGGGACGATGTGCAACCGCCCGAAGGAACTCGGTGCCGTCACACGGAGCGTCCCGCGCGCCCGCGTCGCGTTCTGTGACACGAGGCTCTCGGCCTCCGCAATGGCGTCGACGATCGGGGCGATCCGCTCGAAGAAGGCCGCGCCGATATCGGTCGGGGCGAGACGTCGCGTGGTGCGGTGCAGCAGGCGCACGGCGAGCCGTTCCTCCAGGCGCTTCAGCCGCTTCGAGACCACGGCCACCGATAGGCCGAGTTCTGACCCGGCCTGGGTGAGGCTGCCTGTCCGGACCACGCGGGCGAAGATCTCCAAGTCGCTCTGGTCGTGCATTCTCAACGCAGCGGAAAAAATCAAACTCCTTTTGCCGCCTTTTTCGCAGGTGCCAAGGGGTCTATCGAGGGAAATCAAAAAAATTTCACGGGCCATTCGACTTTTTCTGATGGCCCGTACCCGTCGCATCCCAGAGGATCGCCATGTCGAATCTCGTCGTCGCTGAAGACCTCCGCACCTTCCTGTCCGAGGAGGCGCTGCCCGGTACCGGCCTCTCGGCCGATCGATTCTGGTCGAGCTTCGCGGCGATCGTCCGCGATCTCGCACCGCGCAACCGGGCGCTGCTCGACCGGCGCAACGACCTGCAGGCCGACATCGATTCCTGGCACCGCGACCATCGGGGCCGGCCACACGATCCGGCCGCCTACGCGGCCTATCTCACGCAGATCGGCTACCTGCAGCCGGAGCCCGGTCCTGTCCGGGTGACCACCGAGAACGTGGATGCGGAGATCGCCGAGATTGCCGGCCCGCAGCTCGTCGTGCCGATCTCGAACGCCCGCTACGCGCTCAACGCCGCCAATGCCCGCTGGGGCAGCCTCTACGATGCCCTCTACGGCACCGACGCGATCCCGCAGGACGGAGACCGCGCGCCCGGCACCGGGTTCAACCCGGCCCGGGGCGCCGCGGTGGTGGCTAGGACCAAGGCGTTCCTCGACGCGACCGCGCCGCTCAGCGTCGGCTCCTGGGCCGATGCCGTGGGCTTCTCGGTGACCGGCGGCCGCCTGGCCGTGGACCTGGGCGCCGGACGCAGCGCCGGCCTGACCGGCGCGGCGGCGTTCGCCGGGTTCACCGGCACCTCCGAGGAGCCCACCGCCCTGTTGCTGCGCCACAACGGCCTGCATATCGAGATCGTCATCGACCGCACGAGCCCGATCGGCCGCACCGACCCGGCCGGCATCGCCGACGTGGTGCTGGAGGCTGCCCTCTCGACCATCATGGACATGGAGGACTCCGTCGCCGCCGTGGATTCGGCCGACAAGGTCGCGGTCTATCGTAGCTGGCTCGGCCTGATGCGCGGCGATCTCACCGCCAGCCTGTCCAAGGGTGGCCGCACGATCGAGCGTCGGCTCGCCGAGGATCGGACCTACACGGCCCCAGACGGCGGGCGCCTGACCCTGCCGGGCCGCTCGCTGATGTTGGTCCGGCATGTCGGTCATCACATGTACACCGACGCCGTGACTCTCGACGGCGCCGAGATCCCCGAGACGATCCTCGACGCGGCGGTGACCGCGCTGATCGCCCTGCACGATCTGAACGGCACCGGCCCCTTGCGCAACAGCCGGACCGGCTCGGTCTACATGGTCAAGCCGAAGCTGCATGGTCCCGACGAGGTCGCCTTCGCGGTGGAGTTGTTCGGGCGGGTCGAGGCGCTGGTCGGGCTGGCGCCGCGCACCCTCAAGATCGGCGTGATGGACGAGGAGCGGCGCACGACGCTGAACCTCAAGGCGGCCATCGCGGCGGCCGCGGAAAGGCTGTTCTTCATCAATACCGGCTTCCTCGACCGGACCGGCGACGAGATCCACACCTCGCTCGAGGCCGGCCCCGTGGTCCGCAAGGATGCCATGAAGGCGACTGCCTGGATCCAGGCCTACGAGGACGGCAACGTCGATGCCGGGCTGGCCTGCGGGCTGCCGGGCCACGCCCAGATCGGCAAAGGCATGTGGGCCGCCCCCGACCGGATGGAAGCGATGCTGGAGGCCAAGGGCGCCCATCCGGAGGCCGGCGCCAACACCGCCTGGGTGCCGTCCCCGACCGCCGCGACGCTCCACGCGCTCCACTATCACCAGACCGATGTCCGCGCCCGCCAGGCGGCGCTCGCCGGCCGGACGCCCGCGTCCCGCACCGCCATGCTGACCCTGCCGTTAGCCGAGGGCGCCTTCGCGGCGGAGGCGGTGCGGGAGGAACTCGACAACAATTGCCAGGGAATTCTGGGCTACGTAGTCCGCTGGATCGACCAGGGCGTCGGGTGCTCCAAGGTGCCCGACATCCACGAGGTCGGCCTGATGGAGGACCGCGCGACGCTGCGGATCTCCAGCCAGCACATCGCCAACTGGCTGCGCCACGGGATCGTGGACCGGGAACAGGTCGCCGAGTCCCTGCGGCGGATGGCGGGTGTGGTCGACCGGCAGAACGCGGGCGATCCGGCCTACAGGCCGATGGCCCCGGGCTTCGACGGGCCGGCCTTCCGGGCCGCGGAGGCCCTGGTCTTCGAGGGCGCGCAGCAGCCGAACGGCTACACCGAGTTCGTCCTGCACCGATTCCGCCGGGAGGCGAAGCGCCTGGGGGTCTGAGGCCGGACCCGATCCGGTTCCCGGAGCGCGCGATGCGCTCCGGGATATGCCCTGACGGTGTCGGCGCCCGGTCAGCCTATACCGGCAGGTCGGACCGAGCCACCGCGTCAGCGACATCGTCCTCCTCGAAGCCGGATCCCCTCAGCGCCGCTTGCGCGTCATCACGTAGACCAGCAGATTGGCCACCGCCCGGTAGAACTCCGCCGGGATCGCCTGGTCGACCTGGACATGGTCGTACATCGCCCGGGTCAGGGCCTTGTCGACGACGACCTCGATCCCGCTCTTCTCGGCGATCTCGCGGATACGCAGGGCGATGAGGTCCGCGCCCTTGGCCAGCACAACCGGGGCGTCGTTCTCGCTCTGGTCGTAGCGGAGCGCGATCGCGTAGTGCGTCGGGTTCGCCAGGACCATCGTGGCGCGGGGCACCGCGGCCATCATCTGCTTGCGCAGCCGGTCCTGCGCCAGTGAGCGCAACCTGGCCTTCACCACCGGATCGCCCTCGGTCTGCTTGAACTCGTCCTTCAGCTCCTGTCGCGACATCCGCAGATCGCGCTGCCAGCGCAGGCGTGACCAGACCAGGTCGCCCGCCACCAGCGCGATGGTCGCGACGCTGACGGCCGAGATCAGGCGAACCGACAGGGTCAGCAGGAACTCGGGCAGGCCGATCGGGTCCACAAACATGACGTTCACGATCTCGTGCCGGTCGGCGCGCAGGACCATGAAGGACATGCCGCCGACCGCCAGGAACTTGAAGATACTTTTCCCGAACTCGACGAAACCCTGCTGGCTGAAAATCCGCTTCCACCCGCTGGCGGGCGAGATGCGGGACCATTGTGGCTGGATGCGATCAAACACGATGCGGGGCGCGTTCTGAAAGATCGAGGCGGCGATCCCGGCGACGAGCAGGATCACCAGCACCGGCAGCAGAAACCGGCCCATTTCCAGGGCCAGGGCGTGGACGAGGCGCGTGGCGTCCGGGCTTGTCTCGACGCTGAAGTTCCGCGGCTGCTCGAGGAGCAGGGTGAGCCGCTGCACGAACGGAGCACCCTGATCCCGCACCACGAAGACGAGGAAGATCAGCAGGCCCATGATCGAGGCGAAGACCGGCGCCTCGCGTGAGAACGGGGTGTTGCCCTGCGCGAGCGCATCGCTGATCTTCTTCTCGCTCGCCGCCTCGGTTTTGCTCTCCTTGTCGTCCGACATCGCGCCGCGTCGTTCTCGGGTGTTCTCCGCCGAGCGGCGAACCGACGCGGCGACGGGGTGCGTGTTGCCACACGGGCGAAGGATCGGGCCGGACCGCCGCGCGACCGGTTCCGGCTCTAGCGAATGTAGGTCTCGTCCATATCGGCCGGGCTGAGTTCAATCTCGCCGCGGGCCGCCATCTCAAGGGCCTGATCGGTGATGAAGCGGCGCGCCTCGAGCACGTCCCGCTGCGTGGCCGGCTCGCCGCCCTCGAGCTCGTGCTCCACGAGGCGCCGGACGCGGGCGGTCAGGGCCGTGAGCACGACGTTGCGCAGCGGTGCGCTCGTACCCTTCAGCGCGAGAAGGACCTTCTCGTGTGGGATCTGATCGAACAGAGTCGTGCGCGCGCGGGGCGTAAGATGGATGATGTCGTCGAAAGTAAAAAGCAGGCTTTTCAGGATTTCCGCCGATTTCGGGCGCGACTGCGTGAGGTTGTCCAGCACCTCCTCCATGCTCTGGCGCTCCATCTTGTTGATGATATCGGCCATCCGCGAATGGGTGTCCGCCGCGGCGTTGCGCGCGAGGTTGATCATGAAGTCTTCGTGAATCGTCTGCTCGACCATCTTCATCGTGGTCTCGACGATCGGCTTGAATGTGAGCATCCGCCGCATCACGCCGTTGCGCAGCGGGGCTGGCAGCTGCGCCATCACCTTGGCGGCGCAGGCCGGCTTCACCTTGGACAGGATCAGCGCCACCGTCTGGGGGTGCTCCTTCAGCAGGTAGGTAGCCAGGGCGGTTTCGGATCCGTTCGAGATCCGGTCCCAGATCGAGCGCTCCCCCGCGCCGAGGACGTCGGCCATGAGTTCGGAGATCTGCTCGGGTGGCAGGACCCCCTCCAGAAGCTTCTCCATCTCCCGCGCCGTCCCGACCAGGTTGGCACCGTCGGCGAAGAGGGTGGCCACCTGCTCGATGAGCGCTTCCAGCTGGCCCCGCGGAACCGGCCCCAGTTGCGCGACGGCGCGTGTGATCTGCTTCAGCTCGGCGCCGTCGAAATACTTGATCAGCCGGCTCGCCGTAGCCTTGTTCATCGCGATCAGGACGGCCGCGACCTCCTCGGACGGGGACAGCACTCTTCGACCGGCCTTGGTCAGGGCACCTGCGGCCATGGCGATGCTCCCTGTCAGCCGTTGGCATCCGCCGCGGCGGGACCGACTATCTCGGTGAGGGACACGCCGAAGCGCGAATTGTCGTCCTCCACCACGACAACCTCCCCGCGGGCGATGACGCGGCCGTTCACGACGACGTCGACGGGCTCACCGACGCGGTGATCGAGGGGGACGATCGCGCCCCGGCCGAGCTTCATCAGACTCGACACCGGCATCGTGGCCGAGCCCAGGACAACCTGCATCAGGACCGGGATCCGGAGGATCGAGTCGAGGTTCCGGCCGCTGCCCAGCGGCTCGCCCGGCGACCGGGGGCTCTCGGCCTGGGCCTCGATCCGCGCGAACAGGCTCTCGCTGTGGCCGGTCCCGGCTCCGGAATCGACGGTCGGCTGGTCAGAAGGGGGGGACATCAAGCGCTCCTCGGGAAAGGGAAGGCCCAGGCCGCCGGGCAGCCGGCCGCAGGGATGGCCGCTGAGGCGGCCGCTGGGGCGATCGGCGTCGCACCGGGCAGGCCGGCGGCCGGCATCAGGCGCCGGTCAGGCGGCCGCCCAGCACCGGATCGGAGCCGGCGGCGGGTTGCTCGGCGGCCGTCAGCCTGAGTCGCTCCGCCTTGAGCTCGGCCAGGGCTGCCTGGGCGAACTCGATCTCGCGGCTGAGTTCTTCCAGGACGATTCGGCCGTCCTGCGCGAAGGACTGCACGGCATTGCTCGCGCCGACCAGCGCAGAGGCGCTCCAGTCCACCATGTCGCGATACTGCGCGTGATAGCGGTCGAGCCGTTTCAGCCGCATGTACATCGGGACGAGGCAGGCCGTCGTCGCGATCAGGGCCGCGAACAGCAGGGCCTCAGCGAGCGAGAACATCATCGATAAACTCCTGGTCCTGATCGATGAAGCGGTCCACGCGCAGGACGATGGCACCGTCCTCCTGACCGACGTCGCACCAGAACAACTCGCGGTCGTTTCCGACAAGTTTGATGCGGCTGCGCGGGGTCGCCCGGAGTTCCAGCACCTGCCCGACCGCCAGATCGGCGATCTCGCCGAGCGTGAGGTGTTTCTCCTCCAGGATCGCCTTCAGCGTCACCGGAGTCTTCTGAACCTCGCCGGCGATCTGCTTGGTCCACCGGGAATCCCGGGCCGAACTCTCGCCGACCAAGATCCGCGCCAGGCTCTGGCGCATCGGGTTGAGCACGGATTGCGGGATGACAATGAACATCTCGCCGCCGCGATTGAGCGCCTGCAGAAGAAATTTCGCCGCCACCGCTTGGTTGTTCTGGCGACCGATCACCGCGAAATCCATCCGCAGCTCCGTCCGCTCGAGCTTGAACGGGGTGTCCGCCACGAGCGCGAAGGCGGCTTGCAACGCCTTGCCGGTCTGCTCAAACAGGCGCTGGGCCATCCGCATCTCGATGTTCGAGAAGGAACGTTCCTCGTCGAGGGGTGGCTCGGATCCGTCGGCGCCAAGCATCACCTCCACCATGGTGAAGATGAAGTCCCGGTCGAAGCCGACCAGGATATGGCTGTCCCATTCCGGCGCCTGGAAGATGCCGGCGATCGCGTTCGACTCGTACGGTTCGAGGATGTCGCCGAAGCGCTGGCTCTCGACGTTGCTCAGGGAGAAGTAGACCGGGGAAGCCGCGAAGTGCCGGAGCTGATCGGCGCAGAAGGTCGCGACCCGGTCGAGGATCACGTGCAGCATCGGGAGACGATCGAGCGAGAGGCCCGCCGCGTCCAGCAGCCGGTCCCGGATATCGTTGACGACCTGTTGCCGATCCATGATCAGGCGGCCTCGCGCAGGGTGCTGTCGCCGCGGGGCGCGTTCACGGTCGTCGCGTCCTCGACTTCGTCGATCGTCGGCCGGTACGCCGCCGTGATCGCCTTGCGGCCGTGCTCAATGGCGATCTGCGGCAGCGCGCCGTTCATGTAGGCCAGGAGGGTCTGCTTCACGATGACGAAGACCCGGGCCTGCGCGTCGCGGGTTGCCCTGACCTTGTTGGCCAGGGGCGCGACCACCGTGTAGGAGGCGAAGATGCCCGTGAATGTGCCCACCAGGGCCGAGCCGATCAGGCTGCCCAGGAGGGCCGGCGACTGGTCGAGGGCGCCCATCGCCTTCACGATGCCGAGGATCGCCGCCACGATGCCGAGGGCGGGCAGCCCGTCGGCCATGTTCATCAGCGCGCTGTAGACCTTGAGCTTGTCGCCGCGATGGGTGGCGATCTCTTCCTCCATCAGCGCTTCGATCTCGTAGGACCGCGCGTTGCCGATCAGGATGAGACGCACGTAGTCGCAGATGAACAGAGTCAGCTCCGCGTTGCGCGCCACCCGCGGGTAGGCCCTGAAGATCTCGGACTGACCCGGATTGTCGAGGTGGCCCTCCACCTCGTTGCGCGGCTTGGAGCGCAGCTCCCGCGTCAGCGCGAACAAGAGGCCAAGCAGGGCGAGGTAATCGTCCCGCTGAGGCACTCGGGCGAGGGCGGCGTCCACGATCGCGCGGCCCGTGTCCAGAACCACCTTGGTCGAGTTGGCCACCACGTAGGCGCCGACGGCGGCGCCGCCGACGATGATGAATTCGAAGGGCTGCCAGATCACCGTGAGATGGCCGCCCATGGCCGAAAAGCCGCCCCCTATGCAGGCGACCGCAATCAACAAGCCGATGACAACACCCACGCGCGGCGTCCTTAACCCAAGCGATCTGCTCGACCGGCCTAGAGCGCCATGCTTGCGCCGAGCTTGAGACCTCTGAGAGAAAGACCAGACCCCGATCGCTGCTCGAGTCGACAAGATCCAGGCAAGTTTGACGCCGTATAGGTCGGATAAATTGGCCGATGAGGGATGCGCCCCATGATCTCGACCTTAGCGGATTACCGCTCGATCACCGCGAATATGGCCAAATCCCTCGGTCGCCAGGCCTCAAGCACCGATTCAAAGAAGGAAATAGAATATTTCGAGACTCACATCGGGCAGATCAACACGGTCGACGACTTCCTGAAGGACAACCGCCTGTACACATTCGCCATGAAGGCCTACGGCCTCGACGACATGATCTACGCGAAGGGCTTCATGAAGAAGATCCTGCTCGGCGAGCCCGACGCCTCGGGCCATGTTCTCGTCGACCGCGTGCAGGATTCCCGGTACCGGGACTTCGCCGCCGCCTTCAACTTCAAGGCGTTCGGCGATGATCCGAGCAAGCCGAAGCATTCGGACAATGCCGAGGTTCAGGACCTCCTCGACGCGCTGGCCTCCATCAAGAAGACGTCCCAGGAGCAGAAGGCCGATTACGACGATGAGACGGATCGAGGCATTCTGTATCTTCGCGATATATCCCAGTACATCACATCGACGGTCGACATCGAGAAGGATTCCAAGCTCTCGTCCATCGTCCGGCAGGCGGTCGGCCTTCCGCAGGCCTCGCCGGACGACGACGTCGACGTGCGTGCCATGCAGCTCGACGGCAAGGTGGATGCCGGGGCGTTCCAAGATCCGGAACGCCTGCGCCAGCTGATCGACCAGTACTTCGCAGCACGGCAGGAGGGGCGGAAGGCCATCGTCGACCCCTATTTCCGCCCCGCCGGAACCTATGCCGATTCCGACACCGAGATCGCGAAGCTGACGCAATATTTCAGGGCCAAGATCAAGAGTGTCACCTCCGCGAAGGACGTCGTCGCCGATCCGATCCTGAACGACGTCGTCCGGAGCACCCTGGGTCTTTCCGCGAGCGCGCAGCTCACGAACTGGGACGCACAGGCCAAGCAGATCGCGGACAAGCTCGACGTTACGACCCTGCGGAATCCGAAGACCCTCGATCAGTTCGTCGCCCGGTTCGAGGCGCGGCACGCCGCCGCCCGCACGGCGACGGTCGACGCGTATCTCCGGCAGAGGCTGGAGACGGAGGCCGGCACCGAGAACCCGGGTGTCAGGCTCGCCCTCTACTTCCGCCGCATGGCTCCGGGGGTGCGGTCCGCCTACGGGATCCTGGCTGACCCGGCCCTGACGCAGGTCGTCCGTACCGCACTCGGATTGCCGACCGAAGCCGCCAAGATCAGTGTCGAGGGCCAGGCCAAGCTGATCCAACGCAAGCTCGACATTGCGAGCCTCAGGGACCCCGACAAGCTCGACCAGTTCATCAAGCGCTTCTCGATCCTGTGGGATTCCCAGAACGGCGCCGCCTCGTCACCGGCGCTGTCGCTGCTCAGCGGCGGCGCCTCCAGCCTGGATCCGGACCTCCTGCTCAAGCTCCAGACGATCCGGCAGGGAGGCCACTGACATGCAGGCGTCACTCTACGTCACCCTGTCGGCCCAGATGGCCCTCGAGCAGCGCCTGAACACGGTGGCGACCAACGTCGCCAATCTCGGGACGGCGGGCTACCGGGCGGAAGAGGTCAAGTTCGCGACGATCCTGTCGCAGGCGGGCAGCCGCGAGGTCGCCTTCGCCACGCCGGGCGAGACGTTCCTGTCGCGCAAGGCCGGCCCGCTGACCAAGACCGATTCCCCCCTCGATGTCGGCGTCCAGGGCGACGGCTGGCTGGCGGTGCGGGGACCGCGCGGTCCGGTCTACACCCGGGACGGCCGGATGCAGATCACGGCGGCGGGCGATCTCCAGGATCTGAACGGACGTCCGGTCCTGGATCCCGGCGGATCGCCTCTGACGGTGGATCCCGAAGGGCCGCCGATCACCATCGGCCAGGACGGAATCATCAGCCAGGGTGTCAACCAGATCGGGGCGCTCGGCGTGTTCCGCCTCGATCCCGCAGCAACACTGACCCGGACCGCAGGCGGCGCGGTGGCGTCGGACATTCCGGGTCGCCCGATCCTCGATTTCAACCAGCGCGACGAGACGACGGTCCGGGTCCAGCAGGGATTCCAGGAAGGTGCCAACGTCAATCCGATCCTGGAGATGGCGCGGCTCATCGAGATCACGCGGACATTCCAGAGTGCGGCGGCCGCGGTGGCGGAATCTGAATCGTCGCTGCAGGACGCGATCCGCGGCCTCGGCCCGGCCAGCTAGGCGATGGCCGAACCCGAAGCACGGGCGATCCGCATGAACGCGCTCGACCGCCTCGCCGAAGGACTTCAGGACCGGGAGGATCAGCCACTGGTCCGGGTCGGCGGCTCCGTCCGGGAGATCGGATTCGGCCATTGCCGCATCCGCATCGCCACGCCCCTGCTGAGGCTCGGCGACCGGATGCGGGTGGAGACGACGGGCCGCCCCCTGGAGGGCGAGGTGGTGCGGATCGACGAGGCGGGGGTGATCCTCAAGCCGTTCGACGGCCGGATCGAGGCCGGCCTCGGCGCGCCCGCCTACCGTGTGCCCGCGGCCGCCCCGCGACCTTGCGAGGGCTGGAAGAACCGCGTCGTCAACGCCCTCGGCCAGCCCATTGACGGGAAGGGGGATCTACCCCGGGGCGACCGCGCCATGCCGCTGGATGCCGATCCGCCGCCGGCGATGCGCCGGTCGCGGGTGGAGCGCCCACTTCAGACCGGCGTGCGGGCGATGGACCTGTTCACCCCCCTCTGCGCCGCGCAGCGCATCGGCATCTTCGCGGGATCCGGCGTGGGCAAGACGACGCTGCTGTCGATGCTCGCGCGCTGCAGGGGCTTCGACGCCGTGGTCGTCGCCCTGGTGGGGGAACGCGGGCGCGAGGTGCGCGAGTTCCTGGAGGGACCGATCCAGGAGAGCCGATCCCGCGCCGTGGTGGTGGTCGCCACCGGCGACGAGAGCCCGATGATGCGCCGGCAGGCACCGAAGCTCGCCATGGCGATCGCCGAATCCTTCCGAGATCGGGGTCAGTCGGTCCTGCTGGTCCTCGATTCGGTCACCCGCTTCGCCCATGCGGCCCGGGAGGTGGCGCTGGCGGCGGGTGAGCCGCCGGTGGCGCGGGGTTACCCGCCGAGCGTGTTCGGCGACCTCCCGCGCCTTCTGGAGCGTGCCGGCCCGGGGCTGGAGGACGGGGGTACGATCACCGGGATCTTCTCGGTCCTGATCGACGGCGACGACCACAACGATCCCGTGGCCGACAGCATCCGCGGCACCCTCGACGGGCACATCGTCCTCGACCGGGCGATCGCCGACCAGGGCCGCTATCCGGCGATCAACCTGCTCGGCTCGATCTCACGCTTGGCCGATCTGGTCTGGAGCCCGCAGCAGCGGGAGCTGGTGCGCACGCTCAAGAGCATGATCGCCCGTTACGAGGATTCCCGCGACCTGCGGCTGATGGGTGGCTACCACGCGGGAACCGATCCCGAGCTGGATCAGGCGGTGGCTCTGGTCCCGAAGATCTACGCCGCCCTGCGGCAGGATCCGACGGAGCCGCAGAGTCAGGACGCCTTCCTGGATCTCGCCAACGCGCTGCGCGGCTGAGCCAGGCCGGGACGGCCCGATGCGGCCGCCCGGTTCACGCTTCCGGGGCCGGCGGACGAGCCGGCACCGATGTCGAAAGCCTCGCGCAAGCGAAGGCTGATCTGAGTAACGCAACGGTATTATCCAACAGGGAATCTCGCCATGGGTCTGTACGGCGTGCTGAACAGCGGCGTGTCCGGAATGAACGCGCAGTCGAACCGGCTTGGTACGGTGGCCGACAACATCCAGAACCAGAACACGACCGGCTACAAGCGCGCGGAGACCCAGTTCTCGTCGCTCCTGATCGATTCGAGCCCCGGCTCGTACAATGCGGGCTCGGTCGATACCGTGGTCCGGCACATGATCAGCGCCGAGGGCACCGGCACCGCCACCTCCTCGCCCACCGACCTCACCATCAAGGGCAACGGGTTCTTCGTCGTGCGGGACGCATCCGGGCGGTCCGCGCTCACCCGGGCCGGAAACTTCGTGGTCGACGGGCCGACGGGTGATCTCGTCAACGCCGCCGGCATGCGCCTCCAGGGCTACAGCCTCGCCTCCGGCGAGCCGAGCGTGTCGCTGAACAGCCTCGACGGGATGGTGAACGTCAACGTGGCGAAGCTGGCGATGAAGACCAGCCCGTCCACCGCCGGCACGATCGAGGGCAACCTCTACAGCGACACCCCGAACGTCACGACGCCTCCGGGTTACTCGGTGAAGACTTCGGCCACGACCTACGACAACCTAGGTCACGCTGTGAAAGTCGATCTGTACTTCTCCAAGACGGCCAACAACACGTGGCAGGCCTCGGCCTACGATTCCAGCGTGCCAGGCAACTATCCCGGCACGCCGCTCGCAGGCCCGACGACGCTGACATTCGACTCGTTCGGCCAGATCGTCGGTTCTCCGAAGCTCAACTTCACCGTGCCGAATGGCCAGCCCTTCACCCTGGATCTGTCCCCGATCTCGCAGGTGGCGGATGTCGCGAAGGTCACCGACCTCAAGGCGCGCTCCGTCAACGGCAATGCGCCGAGCGCGGTGGAGGGGGCCAAAGTCGGCGAGGACGGCACGGTCTACGCGATCTACAAGGACGGCTCGATGCGCGCGGCCTACCGGATCCCCGTGGCCAGCGTGGCGAGCCCGGACAATCTGACGCCTCGGTCCGGCAACGTCTTCGACGTGAGCCCCACGTCGGGACCGGCCCAGATCGGTTTCGCCAATGTCGGCGGCCGCGGCCACATCCAGTCGAACATGCTGGAGAACTCGAACGTCGATCTTGGCAATGAACTCGCCACGATGATCGAGTCGCAGACGAGCTACGGCGCGAACTCCAAGGTCTTCCAGACCGGCGCCGAGATGCTCGAACTGCTCGTCAACCTGAAGCGCTGATCGCGGATTAGAGGACGCTTGCCATGGGCCTCTCCGTTGCCCTGAACGCCGCGCGCGGATCGCTCCAGGCGAATGCGGTTCAGACGGATGTTGTGTCCCGCAACATCGCGGGTGTCGACGATTCTGCCTATTCGCGGAAGATCGCGTCGCTGGTCACCACCGAAGGGCCGGTCCGGGTCGTGGTCAACCGTGCCAGCGACACGGCCCTGTTCGACAAGATGATCGGCAGTACCTCGGAGCTGGCCGGCCGTGAGGCGATCCTGGACGGTCTCAAGCGCCTCGAAGAGACGGTCGGCGACACACAGGCCGATCAATCGATCGCGGCGAAGATCAGCGCGCTCAATGTGGCCCTCGGCAACGCCGCGAACCTGCCCAACGACAACAACCTGGCCAAGGCCGCCGTCGTGGCGGCGCAGGATCTGGCACGATCACTGAACCATGCCAGCGACACGGTCCAGTCGACCCGTGCGAACGCGGACGCGGAGATCGACAACTCCGTCAAGACGATCAACGACCTGCTCGCCCAGTTCGACACGGCCAACAAGGCCGTCGTGCTCGGAACCGCGCGTGGGGCCGACATCAGTGACGCCCTCGACACGCGCGACAAAATCCTCGCCCAGCTGTCCCGGGAGGTCGGCATCAGCACGATCGTCAGGGCCGGCAACGACATGGCGGTCTATGCCGATAACGGCTCGCCGCTCTACGAACGGGGCGCCCGCACGGTGACCTTCGAGACCACGCCGGATTTCGGGGCGGGGACGAGCGGCCACGCGGTCTTCATCGACGGCGTCAGTGTCACCGGCAAGGGCTCGGTGATGCCGCTTCAGGCCGGGCGGATCGTCGGGCAGATGACGGTGCGCGACGAGATCGGGGTCACCTACCAGAAGCAGTTCGACGCGATCGCCGGCGGCCTGATCAATGCCCTGGCCGAAACGGATCAGACCGCGTCGACCGGGCCTGCGCTGACGGGGCTGCTCACCTATCCTGGCGGTCCGGCGCTCCCGACGGCGACCACCGGGCTGGCGAGCGTGATCCGCATCAACCCTGCCGCCGACTTAGCGCAGGGCGGAAATCCGTTCACCCTGCGCGACGGCGGGATGAACACGGGCGCGCAGTACACCTACAACACCACCCACGCCGCCGCCTTCGCCGACCGCTTGCGTGCGCTGCGGTCCGCGCTCGGCACGGACCGCACCTTCGCGGCCGACTCGGAATTGCCGCTCTCGGCGTCACTGCAGGCGGCAGCGGAATCGTCGGCGAGCTGGCTGGAGGCGACCCGGAAGGTCGCTTCGGTGCAGGTCGACAGTGAATCGGCCCTGCTCAACCGGGCTTCGACGGCCCTCTCGAACGCCACGAGCGTCAATCGCGACGACGAGGTGGCAGCGATGCTTGAGCTTGAGAAATCCTACGCTGCCTCCGCCAAGCTCATCGCGACAATCCACGCGATGCTCCAATCCCTGCTCGACGCCGTGAGGTAGCCCGATGAAGACAAGTTTCATCTCGACGGCAACTCTGTTGAACGGTCCGCGCGCGACGATCGGGCGCCTCCAGGCGCAGATCGACAAAGCCGCGATCGAGACGGAGGGCCGCTACGCCGATGTCGGCCTGGAACTGGGTTACAAGACCGGGATCAGCCTCGATCTCCGACAGCATGTCGCCGCCATCGACGCCCAGCAGCAGCGGAATGGCCTGACCACTGTGCGGCTCGCCACCGCGCAGGGTGCGCTCAGCCGGATCCGCTCAGACGGAGAGGCCTTCCTCGCGCTCTTGGCGCCGGGGAAGCTGAGCGACAACAGCTCGACGGCCGTCGCGCAGACGGCCGCCTCCAATCTCTCGACCTTCATCGGGCAGATGAACGCCACCTCGGGCGGCCAATATCTGTTCGCCGGGATCAACACGGCACAGACGCCGCTCACCGATTATCAGGCGTCACCGCCCTCCGCCGCCAAGCAGGCGTTCACGCAGGCGTTCCGGACGGCCTTCGGGTTCGATCCCGGCACCCAGCCGGATTCCGGCAACATCACCGCGACGCAGATGCAGGCGTTCCTCGACGGTCCGTTCGCGGCCCTGTTCGCCGACCCGCAATGGGGGGCGAACTGGTCATCGGCGTCAAACGTGAACGTGCGCAGCGAGATTACGGACAATGAAACGGCTGAGACGTCCGTCAACGCCAATGTCCAGGCGGCCCGGGACATGGCGATGCTGTACACGCTCGCGACCGATATCGGGCTTTCCAGCCTGACCGGAACGACCCAGACGGCGGTCTACGACCGGCTCCGCAGCCTGGCCAGCAGCGCGACCCTGGGCTTCACGGCGATCCAGGCGGATCTGGGTGTCGTCCAGGCGCGCCTCGGGATCGTCGACCGGCAGCATGATGCGCAGAAGAACATCCTGAAGACTGGTTTCGGCTCCCTCGAGAATACCGACGAGGCCGAAGCCGCGGCGCGGGTCACCAAGCTCTCGAAGCAACTGGACATCGCGTATGCTCTGACCAATCAAGTCAGCAAGCTCAGCCTCATCGACTACGTCCGCTAAAATCGGCGCCCGGCCGATCTAGTCGGCGTCAGAGTCTTTTAAAAAATCGAATTCAGACACTTTACGGACCCACGGAAGAGGCACTTCTGCGATGTATGGCGCGTCTTACGCAGAAATCATGGACGAGTCGCCCGCCCTCGCCCGGGAACGGGAGCGGGCGGCCTTCGATCGCGCGATCGACCTCATGAAGCGCGCGGAGGCCGCCGATGCGCCGATCGCGCTGCGCCAGGAAGCGACAAGCTTCCTTCAGCGTCTCTGGAGCCTGCTTATCGACGATCTCTCCAATCCCCAGAACGGCCTCCCCACGCAGCTGCGCGCGGACCTGATCTCGATCGGCCTGTGGAACATGAGCCAGTCGGATCAGGTCCTCCGCGGCGACGTGCCCGGCTTCGACTCCCTGATCTACGTCAACACGCTGATCCGCGACGGTCTCCAATGAGCCGCTCGATGCATCTCTGCCTCCGGGGTCACGAGCGGATCTTCATCAACGGCGCGGTCCTCCGGGTCGACCGCAAGGTCACGATCGAGCTGCTCAACGACGCCACCTTTCTCTTGGAAGCGCATGTGCTGCAGGCGGAGCAGGCGACCACGCCGATCCGCCAGCTCTACTTCATCGCCCAGGCCATGCTGATCGATCCAGGCAACGCGGATCAGGTGCGATTGGCCTATGACGAGGTCGATGCCGCGATTTGCGCGCAGGATCCCGACCGCCGCATCGCCTCGGCCCTCGAGACCGCGCGGGGCCTCCTCGATGGCGGCCGGCCCTTCGAGGTTCTGCGGATCCTGCGCGGCCTGTTCGAGCCGACGGAACCGCGCTCCCAGCAACCCGCGCTCACCCCCCAGGTCGCCTGAAGGCCACGCGCGGAACGAACATCCGAACCGGATTGAGGCTGAACCATGTCCGTACCCGGCACCAACACGACGTATCAGAACCAGACGACACCCAATGCGTCGACGCGGAGTGCCACGGCCGCGAAGCAGACGACGCTCAATTACGACAATTTCCTCAAGCTCCTTCTGGCTCAGATGAAGAACCAGAACCCGACTGATCCCATGAAATCGACAGAGTATATGGGCCAGCTCGCGACGTTCTCGCAGGTCGAGCAGAGCGTCAACATGAACAGCAAGCTCGACGCGCTGCTCACAACTTCGACCCTGTCGCAGGCGGGAAGCCTGGTCGGCCACACCGTCACCTCGGCAGACAACACCGTCAGCGGGCGGGTGACTTCGGTTCAGGTGACCAGTGACGGCCCGGTCGCGCATCTTGAGAACGGCAAGGACCTCCCCTACGGCCCCGGTCTGACCATCTCGTAGGACCTTGCAGGTTTGGGGCAGTGCGGGCGCGGCCGGGAACGGTCACCCGCTCCCTCTCGGTCAGGTCGGCCCGCTGCGATGCGCCCGAGGGAGGAAGGCGGCGGGACCACCGGGATCGCGGGCATCGCGGTCACGGCGAAGGCGCCGGCAGAACGGTCTCCGGGATCCGGGTCTCGCCCGCATCTCGCGGGACCGGCTCCCAGGCGCCGTCCGGACCACACAGAGACCACGACCCCCCCTATCCGTCCGCCCGGGCGCCCCCGAGCGGACGATTCCCGGCGGCTCGGGAGGGCGACGGACGAATCCACCCGTGCCGCCACATGCTTCTCCCGCCTCTGGGCCGCCCCATGAACGAGATCGATGCCCTTGAACTGGTCCGCTCCGCCATCTGGACGATCATCGTCGCCTCCGGGCCTGCGGTCGGGGCCGCGATGGTGGTGGGGATCCTGATCGCGCTGTTCCAAGCGCTGACCCAGATCCAGGAAGTCACCCTGACCTTCGTCCCGAAGATCGTGGTCGTGTTGCTCGTGATGATCGTGACCGGCTCCTTCGTGGGCGGCCAGATCTACGCCTTCACCGAGATGGTCTACGGCCGGATCGTATCCGGGTTCTGAAGCGCTCCGATGGTGGGGCAGGGCGCCCACGCAATCCAGGCGCAAGCTTGGTGATCCAGAAGCAGCAGCGAGACGGAGAGGGTTGAGAGCGTGGCAGCGGCCGTACAAGCCCTCGCGTCGGACGGCAGAGTCCGGCGGGATGTCTGGTTTGCCATCGGGATCATCGCGATCCTGGCGGTGCTGTTCCTGCCAGTTCCCGCAGTTCTGATCGATATCGGGCTGGCGCTGTCGATCGCCCTGTCGGTGCTGATCCTGATGGTGGCGCTCTGGATCCAGAAGCCGCTCGAATTCTCGTCCTTTCCGACGATCCTGCTGATCGCGACGCTCCTGCGCCTCGCCCTCGGGATCGCGACGACGCGCCTCATCCTGTCCAATGGGGATGCGGGCATCGACGCCGCCGGCCACGTCATCCAGGGCTTCTCGCAATTCGTCATGAGCGGCGACTTCGTGATCGGCCTGGTGGTCTTCGCCATCCTGATCACGGTGAACTTCCTGGTGATCACCAAGGGCGCGACCCGCATCGCCGAGGTCGGCGCGCGCTTCACCCTGGACGCGATCCCCGGCAAGCAGATGGCCATCGATGCCGATCTCTCGGCAGGCCTGATCGACGACAAGGAGGCGCAGCGGCGTCGGCGCGAACTCGAGGAGGAGAGCGCCTTCTTCGGCTCGATGGACGGCGCTTCCAAATTCGTACGCGGCGAGGCGGTCGCCAGCCTGATCGTCATCGCGGTCAACATTTTCGGTGGGATCATCATCGGCGTGACGCGCCACAGCCTGCCGCTCGCCAAGGCGGCCGATGTCTTCACCAAACTGTCGGTGGGCGACGGCCTCGTCTCGCAGATTCCGGCCCTGATCGTCTCCTTGGCCGCCGGCCTCCTCGTCTCCAAGGGCGGGACGCGCGGTACGGCCGAGCAGGCGGTGCTCGGCCAGCTCGGCGCCTATCCGCGGGCGCTGTTCGTCGCCGCCGGGCTGATGCTGGTCTTCGCGGTCATGCCTGGGATGCCGTTCGTGCCCTTCGCGATCCTGAGCGCCCTGATGGGCGCGATCGCCTACCTGATCCCGCGCCGCATCGCCGAGGCCCAATCGAAGGTCGAAGCCGAGACCAAGGCCAAGGAGCGGCAGCTCCTCCTGGAGCGCCAGGAGAGCGAGGCCGTGAAGGAATCGCTGCGGACAGCCGAGATCGAGCTGCGCCTCGGCAAGCACCTCGCGGTGCAGATGCAGCCCGCGCAGCAGGAGCTGGCCCACCGGGTCGGCCGGATGCGCCGGAAGTTCGCGCAGCAATACGGGTTCGTGGTCCCCGAGATCCGGCTTGTCGAGGCGGCGGCCGTCCCGAGCAAGAGCTACGAGATCGCGATCCACGGGACCGTCCTCGCGGCGCAGCAGGTCCGCCCCGGCGAGATGATGATCGTCGTGGGCGACGGACCGCTACCGGGGATCTCCGGCGAGGAGGTGCGCGAGCCGGCCTTCGGCATGCGGGCCATCTGGGTCCCGGAGGCCTATGGGCCGGAAGCCCGCCGCGAGGGCTTCAGCCCCATCGACTGGCCCTCCGTGATGCTGACCCATGTCAGCGAGGTCATCCGCAATAACCTGCCCCAGCTCCTGTCCTACAAGGACATGAGGATGCTGATCGACCGCCTGGATGCGGAGTACAAGCGCCTGGTCGACGAGATCTGCCCGTCGCAGATCTCGTATTCGGGCCTGCAGGCCGTGCTCAAGCTGCTGCTCGCCGAACGGGTCTCGATCCGGAATCTGCACCTGATCATCGAGGCCATCGCCGAGATCGTCCCCCATGCCCGCCGGGCGGAGCAGATCGCCGAACATGTCCGGCTGCGGATCGCGCAGCAGATCTGCGGCGATCTCGCCGAGAACGGCGTCCTCAGCGTCCTGCGCCTCGGCAGCCGCTGGGACCTCACCTTCCATCAGGGACTCAAGCGCGACTCCAAGGGCGACGTGGTCGAGGTCGACGTCGATCCGCGGCTGATCGAGCAGTTCGGCGTCGAGGCCTCGGAGGCGATCCGCGCCCAGATGAAGACGGCCCACAAATTCGCCCTGGTCACCGCCCCGGAGGTCCGCAGCTACGTGCGGATGATCATCGAGCGGCTCTTCCCGACGGTCGCCGTGCTGTCGCATGTCGAGATCGCCCGGGGCGTAGAGATCAGATCCCTCGGCACGATCTCCTGACGCCGATGATTCCGGAGGCGATCCTCGGCGTGTTCGTGATCTTCTGCCGGGTCGGCGGCTGCCTGCTCGCCGCTCCGGGCCTGTCGAGCACGCGGGTGGCGCCGCGCATCCGCCTGTTCATCGCCGTGACGGTGACACTCGCCGTGGCGCCGCTGCTCCTGCCGAAATTCCAGGGCGCCCTGCGGGACGCCGCGCCCGCCGACACCCTGTGGTGGATCCTTTGCGAGACGCTCACCGGGCTCGCCATCGGCTTCTTCGGTCGGGCGTTCTTCTTCGCCCTCGAAACGATGGCCGGCGGTGTGGCAACGATGATCGGTCTCGGCGGTATCCCGGGCAACCCTGTCGCCGATACCGAGGCGGCCTCTCTGGTGGGCTCGGTGATCATGATGGCGGCGACCGTCCTGATCTTCACCCTGGATCTGCACTGGGAGCTGGTCCGCGGGCTGGTCGCCTCCTACGACCGCATCCCGGCCGGGACGCCATTCGGAGCGCGGCCGATGCTGGCGGGCTTGGTCGACCGGATGACCGCATCCTTCGCCATGGCCGTGCGGGTGACGAGCCCGTTCATCATCTATTCGGTGATAGTGAACCTCGCCCTGGGGCTCGCCAACAAGCTCACGCCGCAGATCCCGGTGTTCTTCATCGCGACGCCGTTCATCCTTCTGGGCGGGCTCCTCCTGCTGATGATCCTGTCCGGCGACATGCTCGGTCAGTTCATGCTCGCCTACGCCGATTGGCTCCGGAGAGGCTGACATGCGGACGCGGCTCAGCCGAGCGACGCGGCTCCTCAAGCTGCAGGAACGGCTGCATCAGCGCGCCGAGCAGGAACACGCCCTCCTCGAGCGCCGGGTCCAGATGGCCGATACGGCTCGGGAAGATCTGATCCGCGCGCTCAACGAAGCGTCGGCGTTTCACGAGCCGCTGCGTGCGACGGCAGTCCATCGCCTGAAGACCCTTGCGGTCGCGGCCCAGGAGCTGCGGGCGGAGCGAGACGCCTCCACGCAGCAGCTGCGCGCCCGGGCCACGCAGCACAGGCGGACCGAACTCTGGGTTGATCGCCTCGGAGCCGAGGTCCGGCACTGGGCGGAGAAGCGGGACTGGGCCGAACGTCTCGATCGCCTCACCGGCGCTACCGAGGAGGCAAGCCTCCGGTCAGCCAGGCCGGCTAACCCTGCATCGGAGCCCCGACTTCCCACGGCGGCGGCCGGGCCGGCCGGTCCCGTCCCTCCGGATACGAGCGCACAGTGAGCGTCCAACTCCCCTCCGATATCGTCCTCGACGTGGCGCGCGCCGCCGATCCGAGTCGCTATCAGGCGGCCGTCACGAAGCTGACGCAGGCTATGCCCGGGAGCTTCGCGGACGCCCTGGGCGCCGTCGCGGGAGCGCGAATGGGCGTGGCTGCGTCGCCGCAGCCGGATCCCCACGCTGTGCTGACGCGCTTCCGGACGGCTGCGACTCTTCCGGCCCCGCGGGCGAAGGGAACGGCGGCTCAGCAATTCGAAGCCTTCGCCCTGCAGACCTTCGTCGAATCGATGCTGCCCCGGGATGCCGGGGCCGTCTTCGGCAAGGGCAATGCCGGATCCATCTGGAAATCGATGCTGGCCGAGCAGCTCGGGGCCCAGCTCGCCGCTGCCGGTGGAATCGGCATCGCCCGGATGATCGACGCCGCGCACCCGGAGGCAACCTCCAAGACGCGGGACGCCCGGACGCCGACGGCCTGAGGCGCGGCCCGACACGGCGCGCCCCTCTATAACGGACATCGACCATGCTGCTGTCATCCTTGAGCCGCCTCGAAGCCACCATCGACGCGGAGACCGCCGCGCTCGCGGTGCACGACCTGCACGATCAGGACGACTTCAACCGCCGCAAGAGCCAGAGCCTCGTCGAACTCGCGCGGCTCGGCCGGACCATCGACGCGTCCCGGCTGAGCCCGCCGGAGATCGCCGGGCTGGAGCGTGTCCGCGCCAAGCTCCGGCGCAACCACGAATTACTGGGCATCCACCTGCGCGCCATGCAGGAGGTTTCCGACATCGTCGCGACCATGATCCAGAGCGCGGAATCGGACGGGACCTACTCGGCCACCTTGCGCCATCCGGAGTAAGAGCCCGTGACCCGAATCGTCATCACCGGTCTCTGGATCTGCGCCATCACGGTCCTGTCCAGCTACGCGGTGAGCGTCTGGATGCCGGCCCTGCCGAAGCCCAAGGCCGAGGAGTATCTGGACACGCTGACCTACCAGAAGCTGCGCCCGCTCAATATTCCAATTATCGCGGACGGCAGCGTCCAGGGCTACATCATCGCGACGATCGTCTTCACGGCCGATTCGCGGCTGATCAAGGGCATGGGCGTCACCCCGGCGCCATTCGTCATGGACGAGTCCTTCCGTCAGATCTACACCGACAGCGAACTCGATTTCCGCAAAATCAAGAAATACGACATCAACAAGCGCCTGGACGAGATCAAGCGGCGCGTCAACGAGCGGCTCGGTTCCGAGGTCGTCCGGGACGTCATGGTCGAGAACTTCAACTTCGTGACCAAGAAAGATATCCGGAGCTGAGGCCATCCGGAGCCAGAGGGGCCTCGACCGCGCGACGGCCGTTCGACGCAAGGCCGACGGCGTGGCGGAGAGCGCCCGCCGCCTATCCCTATCGCCGAGGCACCCGCAAGCGAGGCACCCGCAGGTCGAATGTGCGAGCCGGCTCACTCCGTGAGCCGTTGGCGGAACGCCTCGCCTTCGACCGTGCGCAGGAGCCGCCCGACGCCCTCCGCGGACGCGGCGATCAGCAGGCCGCCTGCCACGTGCTCCCGGCCCGACAGATCGTAGGTCAGGACCGTTCCGGCGGCAGGCTCCCGATCGGCGGCCTGCGGTGCGGCCCAGGCGCGGCTCACTCCGACATCGTTGACTCGGCCGGCGATCGCGACCGGTACGATGTGGAGCTGCCGCGCACCACGAAGGCCGAACACCCGCCGGGATGAGTCCAGGGCGACCGTTACCGCCGGATCGAGATGCAGGAAGCCCTGCACCGAGAGGGGGCGGCTCTCCGTCAGGAACCGGTCGAGGACGGCCACGCCGGATAAGTCCTCCAGCAGGACGAAGGCCCGGAGGTGCCGGTAATTGGGCCCGTGCACGGTCGTCGCGATGAGGTGGACGGTGGCATCGCCGAGGCCGAAGGAGGCTTGCGGGACGCCTGTTCCCGCCCCCGGCTCGCGCCCGTCCGGGATGGCGACGTTGTGAGCCCGTGCCGCTGGCTGCCGGCCGCCGCCTTCCGTGATCCACCGGAGGCCGCCGGTGCCGAAGGTGAACGACGTACAGTCGCGGTGGTCCTGGGGGTGAAGTTGAGGGCCGTAATCCGCCGTGAAGGCGGACCATCCCGTACCCGCGTCCTGCCGGCGGGCGAGCAGGGTTCCGGGCCGGGCCGCCGCCGGAAAAGCGGGGCCTGCATGCACGGCTCCGGGCCCCGGGGGCGGACCGGCTATCCAGGGCCGGATCCGAGAGGCCGCCAGCCGGTCCAGCCAGCGATTGCGGCCGCCGGGATCGGGTGCGTCGTCGAACGGCGGCAGGACACCGTCCGGCTCGAACAGGTCGACAAGGCTGACCCACGCGTTCGCGAGGCGCGGCTCGAGACTCGCGGCCAGGGAGGCCAGATCCGGCCTGGCTTCCAGAATCGGCAGCAGAGCCAGGGCGAGGGTGAGGATCTCGAGGCGGCGGTGATAGGAGGGCTCCGCGATGACGCCGTCGGGATCGATCAGCGCCTCGAAGCCGCTCTGGAGGGCGGCCAGCGCAAGGCCGGTCCAGTGTGGCGCCAGCGGGAAGGCGGGGAGGGCAAGACCCGTGGTCAGCAGCGCGGCCGCCACCTGAAGCTCCAGCATTGAGCCCGCCAGCGTGTTCTGGGCGAGGATCTCCGCCAGGGCGATGGCGTGCCGCACGATCTCGCCCCCCAGAATTGCCACGGCGCGCTCATCCGCGTCCCGCGCAGCGGCACCCAGGAGGGCCAGCATCGCCTCCAGGCGCTGGGCCATGCAGGTGGGATGCAGGTTCAGCACATCCGCCGGCTGCCCCCACGGATTCGCATCGGACCAGGACAGGGCGACGGCAACCGCGCGGCCTCGCATCGTCCGGTCCGGGCTCTCGGCCGCGCCCCAAATCCAGGCCAGGCTGTGAAATGCCAAGCGCCATGCATGCGACCGGAACGGATCGGCCGCCCAGTCGGGCGCCTCCGGGAGCGCCCAGGCCGGCTGGGACGCGAGACGCACGTTCCCCTCCGCCCAGCCGCAGGCATCAGGACCTTCCCGCAGGAGCGCGCAGCGACGCAGCGGCGCGGGCTGCCCCGACAGGCGGGCGGGATCGAGATAGGGATGGATCGTCTCCGCGGCGGCGCCCTCGGCCGCGGCGGCCGGAATTCGAGCGCCCCCGAGCCGACCGAGGAGCCGCGCCAGGAAAGCCGCGGCGCCCGGCATCGCATCATCCGCCAGGTTTGCCAGCCGCAGGTCATCGTCGAGGAACACGTCCGGCTCGGCCACGAGGGCGACCTCCGGATCCGATTCCCAGGTGGCGAACCCGATTTCCAGCGTCGCCGCACGTGCCGGCGGTGAGATCTTCAGGGTGAAACGGTAGGCCTGCCGGTGCACCGGGATATCCAGGAAGGCCGGAACCGCCAGCGTGGCCAGGGTATCGGGGTAGGGGGGCGGAATCAGGTCGCCGCCCACATCGTGGAAGGCCAAGCGGGCCAGCACGCCCTCCGTCGCCCCCTGGGCGATCACCTGTCCCTTGACGACGAGTCCGCGTCCCGGCACCAGCCCGTGCCGGAACCAAATGGGCTGCGGGCCGAGGCGGATCCGGCCATCCCGCGAGAGGCCGCTCCGGAGCAGGTCGATGCCATCGGCGCTCGCCGCATCGGGCTGGGCTGGGCGGATCGCGGGATCGAGGATGCGGAACGGTTGGTCGTTGCGCCAGCTGCGGATGATCACGGTTACTGCCGCGGCGGGCGTCGGCAGGTAGAAGCGGCGGCGGATGCGGATCGCCCGGGCCTCGCCGCCCTCCGCCGCCGGGCCGGCCAGCCAGTCCCCGTGCGCATCGATCGATGTCCGCCCCAGTCCGGCGACACGCGCGAAGTCGATCTCGGAGCGATCCTGCGCCCGGAAGGCAAATCCGAGCGCGGCGAAATCCTGAGCCGTCGACGCCGTCTCGTCCGCGGAACAGACCATGTATGCGTCGAACTCATACCAGCGCTCCGCCTCCAGCCCCTCGAATGTGAGACTCACCCGTGACCAGCGGTTGCGGTTGTCGACGACGTGATCCGCCCCGGGCGCGGAGACGGCCGCACCTTGCTGGGCCGGAACGGCGGAGCGGAGGGATCGATCGCTCATCGGCCCGGACGCGAGGCGCTGCAGCACGAGGGAACACGGTGAGCCGTCATCGGAGCGCGCGGCCTGGAGCCGCACAGACCCCGTCTTCCACGATAAAGGGACATATTTTCCGGTTCCGATTGGATAAAATTTTCGACAAGATTGTCTTTTTCAGATGCATTCAAGCATTTTTCTAGCGCGACCACTCCTTACGGCAGAGTTGACCGGCAACATCTCTTACGGCATGGAACAGAAGTCAGACAAAGATTTCTCGTCTTTGGTGAGAAAGACGTTTACTCGTGTTTATATAACGACGGAGTCTTGTGACAATGTACGTCATTGTCGATGAGCGACCGATGGTTACAGACGGATACGTTGCAAACTTTAGTAGAGAAGGCGTAACGTCCGTCGGATTATTGGCAAGCGATTTCGAGGACTGGCTTCAAACGGCCCCGGGAACGGATCTCGACGCCGTCCAGGGCTTCCTGCTGGGCGATTGTGAGCAGCGCTCTGATCTGCCGGAAATGATCCAGAGGCGCTCACCCGCACCGATCATCGCGATGATCGAGACGCGCTGCCTGACCGAAACCCTCGACCTCTTCGGGGCCGGCATCGACGACGTCGTCCGGAAGCCGGTTCATGTCCGGGAAATCCTGGCCCGGACCGAGGCCGTGTGGCGGCGTGCGCAGCGCGCATCAGCCAGGGACCCGGCGGTGTCGGACCGGACCGCGCGGATCAGAGTGTATTTCGACGGCCGTGATCCCGATATCGACGGGGAGAAGATGGCGCTGCCGCGCCGCGAGCGTCAGATCCTCGAGTTCCTTGTCCGCAACCGCGGCCGCCGGATGACCAAGGAGCAGGTCTTCAACGCGGTGTACGGCGCCTTCACGAGCGACGTGGACGAGAGCGTGATCGAGGGGCACATCAGCAAGCTTCGCAAGAAGCTCCGGAACAGGCTGAGCTTCGACCCGATCGAGGTTCGACGCTACCTGGGATACGCGTTCGTCACCTGACCGACCGCACAGAAGCGCATGGGCTCAGTCCCGGCGGCACTAGAAGTCACGGCACAGCAGCCCGCTCGGCGAGGGGTGGCCGTGCCGTTGCAAGCTTCGAGCGGCTGGCCGCGCGCCGCCGCAAGCTTCGGACAAGACAGCGCACGCAAAGATCCACCGTCAGGAAACAGCCACGCTGGAGCAGTCGGTCGAACCGACGTCTTCGGCTGGGCAATGTTCCCGGACAGGGCAACAACGCTGCCGCCGAACTTGCCACGCCGGAAAGCCGACAGGTCATGAACCCGATTTTTCTGTTCAACCTCGCATCGCGTCAGCTGCAACACCTTGCGGCGCGTCAGGCCGTGATCTCAGGAAACATCGCGAACGCGAACACCCCCGGGTACCGCGCCCGCGACCTGACCCCGTTCCGGGATCTGCTGGACAAGACGGTCCTGTCGATGGCGGCGAGTCAGCCCGGCCATCTCGAGATCGACGGTCCCGGCGCGCGGCCGGCCCGGGCGGCCTCCAAGGACGGTTGGGACATCGTCCATTCCGGCAACTCGGTCAGCATCGAGGAACAGCTGATGAAGTCCGGCGAGGTGAGCCGGGATCAGGCGCTCAACGGCGGCGTGGTCAAGGCCTTCAACCGGATGCTGGCCTTGAGCGTGAGGAATGCGCAATGATCGATCCCCTGGCCGCCTCCTCGCGGATCGCGGGCTCCGGCATGGAGGCACAATCCGAGCGCTTGCGCGTCATCGCGGAGAACATCGCCAACGCCCAGTCGACGGGTCTGTCCGCGGGCTCCGATCCCTATACCCGCAAGACGATCACGTTCCGCACGGCCCTCGATCGGGCCTCCGGGACCGCGGCGGTCGCGGTGCGCCAGATCGGACAGGACAAGGCGCCGTTCCGGATCGCGTACGATCCCGGCAACCCGGCCGCTGACGCCGACGGCAACGTCAAGCTGCCGAACGTGAACATGCTGATCGAGATGGCCGACATGCGGGAGGCCAACCGCTCGTACGAGGCCAATCTGCAGATGATCAAGCAGACCCGCTCGATGGTCGCCGGCCTCATCGAACTCCTGAGGCCGTGATGATCCAGACGCTTGCCGCCCTCACCAGCGTTACCGACAAGAACGGCGTCTTCGGTGCGACCGAACTCGGCCTGGCGATGCCGGGGGTCCGCCCGGCCTCGCCCGCTTCACCCGCGTCCAATTTCGGCGACCTCCTGACCCAGATCGCGGGCCAGATGCGGGACACCGTGAAGACTGGCGAGGCGACCGCGATCTCCGGGATCCAGGGTAAGGCCTCGACCCAGGCGGTGGTCGAGGCGGTGATGTCCGCCGAGCAGACCCTCCAGACGGCGGTGGCGATCCGCGACAAGGTCGTCGCCGCCTACCTGGAGATCGTCCGCATGGCGATCTGACACGGCGCTCTGACACGGCGCTCCAACATGGCGATCCGACGCGGCCCCGCGGCGACCCCGGAACGCGGCGCCGCCGGCCCCCGACCCGTCATCACCTTCCTCTCCGGCGCAAGGACCTGATCATGAGAGCGCTCGCCATCGCGGCCACGGGCATGAACGCCCAGCAGCTGAACGTCGAAGTCATCGCCAACAACATCTCGAACCTGAACACCACGGCGTTCAAGGCGGCCCGCGCCGAATTCAAGGACCTGATCTACCAGGCCGAGCGGCCCGCGGGCGTCCCGATCCAGGCCGGCGAATCGGCGATCCCCGAGGGCGCCATGCTCGGCCTCGGCGTGCGCAATACCGCGATCCGGAACCTGCACCGGCAGGGCCCGCTCACCAACACGACCAATCCCCTCGATCTCGCCCTCAACGGCCGGGGCTGGTTCCAGGTGACGATGCCGAACGGCGAGATCAACTACACGCGCGCCGGCTCCTTCAACAAGAATGCCGACGGCCGGCTGGTCACGGCGGAGGGCTACAGCGTCGATCCGGCGATCATCATCCCGCAGAACGCCGTCGATGTGGTGGTCAACGAGACCGGGCAAGTGATGGTCAAGGTCGACGGGCAGCAGCTGCCGCAGACGATCGGCCAGCTTCAGATCGCCAATTTCACCAACGATGCCGGGCTCGAGCCTCTGGGCAACGGCCTGTACCGCGAGACCGCGGCCTCAGGTCTTCCGGTGACCGGTTTCGCCGGCGACCCGGGCTTCGGCAAGATCCACCAGGGCTATCTGGAGACCTCCAACGTCGACCCGGTCCGGGAGATCACCAGCCTGATCTCGGCCCAACGGGCCTTCGAGATGAACTCGAAGGTGATCCAGGCCGCGGACGAGATGGCCGGCACGATCTCGAAGGGCATCCGCTAACATCATGACTCGACACGCTCGCCCCGGGGGGATCGCGGCGCGGACGGCCCGAATGCTGGCCACCGCCTGGGCGCTGGGCCTCGGGTCCGGTGCCGCCATCGCCGCAGAGCAGAGGCTGCCGGTACCGGTGGCGACGATCTACGCGGGCGACGTCATCAAGCCGATGATGCTGCGCGAGCAGGACTTTCCGGAGAGCTATCGGCCGCGCTTACCGGTGGTCGATACGGTGGCGCGGGCCATGGGCCGGATCGCACGGCGCACACTCCTGCCCGGCGAGACGATCCCGGTGATCGCCCTGGAGGAGGCCAAACTGGTGACCCGGGGCGGGCCGACCGTGATCGTATTCGAGGAGCATGGCGTCGTGATCACGACCCAGGGCACGGCCCTGGCGAACGCGGCGGTGAACGAGGCGGTCAGCGTCCGGAACAGCGCCACCGGGCGGATCGTCCCGGGCATCGTCCAGCCGGACGGGCGGGTGCGGACGGGGCAGCCATGATGCGCAGGCTGATCCTCCTCCTCATGGCCGGCCTCAGCCTGTGGCCGGCGCCCGCGGCGGCGACGCGGATCAAGGACATCGCCGCGCTCCAGGGCGTGCGCGACAACCAGATTGTCGGCTACGGGCTCGTGACTGGCCTGCAGAGCACCGGCGACACGCTGCGCAACGCGCAGTTCACGGAGCAATCCCTGCAGTCGATGCTCGATCGGCTGGGCATCAACGTCCGCGATCAGCGGCTGCGGACCCGGAACGTCGCGGCCGTGATGGTGACGGCCAACCTTCCGGCCTATGTCGAGCCGGGATCGCGGGTCGACGTCTCCGTGAATTCCATGGGCGATGCCACGTCGCTGCGCGGCGGCACCCTGCTGATGACGCCGCTCTCGGGTGGTGACGGGCAGGTCTACGCGGTCGCCCAGGGTGCCCTCGTGGTCTCGGGCTTCAGCGCCACGGGCCAAGCGGAATCGTTGGTCTCCGGGGTGGCGACGGCTGCGCGGGTCCCGAACGGCGCCCTGGTGGAGCGCGCGGTCGCCGGCACGTTCAGCGAGCTTCCGGGCATGGCCCTCGAGCTGAAGAACCCGGATTTCCACACCGCCGTCCTGATCGCCGACGCGATCAACGCCTACACGCTGCAAAAATACGGGCGGCGCGCGGCGAGCCCGCGCGACTTCCGGACCGTCGTCCTGTCCCGCCCCGGCCATGTCGGCCGGACGCGGTTCATGGCGGAGATCGGCGAGTTGCAGGTTCAGCCGGACATCCCCGCCAAGGTGGTGATCGACCAGCGGACCGGCACCGTCGTCATCGGCCGGAACGTGCAGGTTTCCACCGTGGCGGTGACGCACGGCGATCTCACGGTGCGCATCACAGAGACGCCGCAGGTATCCCAGCCCGCGCCGTTCTCCGACGGCCAGACGACCGTGGTGCCCCGCACCGATATCGAGGCGGGCGAGCAGATGGCCCGCCTGGCCATCGTTTCGGGGCCCGACCTCCAGACCCTGATCCGGGGCCTGAACAATGTCGGGATGAAGCCAACGGACGTGATCGCCATCCTCCAGGCGGTGAAGACGGCGGGCGCCCTCCAGGCGGAGCTCGTGATCCAATGATTTGTCCGGCCCGCGCGCGCCGCCTCGGCGTGAACAGCCCGAATCGCCGGCTTCGTCTCTCCCTCGCGGCGGCTGCCCTGCTGGCCGCGACCCAGGCGACGGCCGAGCCCAAACCCGGCGATGTCAGCAAGGCGGACGACGGACGACCGACGCAATATTGCGCCGGCATCGCCAATGCCGCGGCCGACGCCCGCCTCGCTTGGCAGAAGGAGACGCTCACGGCCTTATCCAAGGATATCGAGGTGCGGATCGGCCAGCTCGAGGCCAAGCGCGCCGAATACGAGGATTGGCTGAAGCGCCGGCAGGCCTTCCTGGCCAAGGCCGACGAGAGCGTCACGGCGATCTACGCCAAGATGCGGCCGGATTCCGCGGCGCAGCAGCTGACCGCCATGGAGAGCGAGGCGGCTGCCGCCATCCTGACCCGTCTCGACGCGCGCATCGCCAGCGCGATCATGAACGAGATGGAGCCCGGCCGGGCGGCGCGCCTGGCCAACGTCATCACCAACACGCCACCGAAGAACGTGGTGCCGCCCAGGCCCGACGCGGCCGTCAAAGCGCCGCCCGAGCCGCGATCGGACGCGGGCGGGCGCCGCCCGCAGGACAGCGAGACATCAGGATGAAGCGACTGGCCGCCATCGCGGCGCTCACGACTCTCGGGGCTTGCGCGACGCCCGTCCAAGAGATCGGCCGGGCGCCGGCCCTGACGCCCGTGGGATTCGGCATCGATCCGAATCACGATGCGGTGCCGCCGCTGGCGGTCGCGTCGCAGGCGCAGGGCTACCACTCGACCTGGGCCCAGCAGAGCGCCGACCTGTTCCAGGACCCCCGCGCCAAGAATGTCGGCGACGTCGTGACCGTTCTCATCGCGATGAACGACAAGGCGCAGTTCGACAACGCCACCGATCGGTCGCGCGACTCGCGGGCCAAGTCGAGCGTCGATCTCCAGTTCGACCTGTTCGGCCTCACGCCGGAATCGAAGAACCATTACGAGGTGAACGGCAATTCGTCGACGAAGGGGCAGGGCAGCATCGACCGCAAGGAGCAGCTCCGGCTCTCCGTGGCCGCCGTCGTTACCCACGTGTTCCCCAACGGCAACCTGCTGATCAGCGGCTCCCAGGAGGTTCGGGTCAACTTCGAGGTCCGGGTCCTCAACATCGCCGGCATCGTGCGGCCGCGGGACATCTCCCGGCGGAACACGATCGACTACGACAAGATCGCGGAGGCGCGGGTTTCCTATGGCGGACGAGGGCGCCTCATGGAGGTGCAGCAGCCCGCCGTGGTCCAGCAGGTCTATGACCTGGTCTCGCCGTTCTGAGCCGAAACGGACCTGATCCATGGCGTCCGACGCTGTCTCCCGCCGCGCGCAGCTCCGCTGGCTGCTGCTGCTCGCACTGCTCACCGCCCTGGCGGTCGGAGCCGGAGGCGTGAGCGGCCTCTACCTGATCGGTCAGGTCGAGAAGGCCGTGGACGAGCGGAAGCGGGCCGAGGAGGAGAACCTCCAGCGGGTGGTCACCTACGATACGGGTTCCACCGTCACCAGCCTCGGCACCATCGTGACGAATCTGGCGGGCCCCGGTGACGTCTGGGTCCGCCTCGAAGCCTCGGTCGTCGTGAAGACCGGGACCTTCGCGAATCCCCAGGCCATGGTCGCCGAGATCCGCCAGGACATCCTCGGCTATCTGCGCACCCTGACAGTGGCCCAGATCGAGGGGCCGAGCGGGCTGAGCCACCTGCGCGAGGACCTGACCGAGCGCGTCCAGGTCCGCAGCAAGGGCCAGGCCCGCGACTTCTTCATCGAAACGCTCGTCGTCCAGTAGGGCGCCGCCTCGGCCCTTCCCGCGGGCATGGCCGAAGAACATCAGGACCGGTCACGCCATGCTGCGTCGCGTCTTTCTGGCGAGCCCGCTGCTCCTCGTCGCCACGGCTGCGAGCGCCCAGAGCTTCGGCCTCGATCAGGTGCTGCCCCCCGGGAACGGATCCGTCAGCGGGCGGATGATCCAGCTCATCGCGCTGATGACCGTGCTGTCGATCGCGCCCGGCCTCCTCGTCATGGTGACCAGCTTCACGCGATTCGTGGTCGCGCTGTCGTTCCTGCGCTCGGGGCTCGGCCTGCAGAGCGCTCCGGCGAATCTGGTGCTCATCAGCCTGTCGCTGTTCATGACCTTCTACGTCATGGGGCCGACCTTCGACCGGGCATGGCAGGACGGGGTCCGCCCGCTCACCGAGAATCGGATCACCGAGGAGGAGGCCTTCGCCAAGGTGACGGCGCCGTTCCGGGAGTTCATGCTGGCCCATGTTCGCCCGAAGGACCTCGACACCTTTGCGGAGATCGCGGCAGCGAATCTCCCGCGGGCGCCGGACGGCGGCCGGACCGACCTCCGGGTGCTGATCCCGGCCTTCATGATCTCGGAGCTGCGTCGCGGGTTCGAGATCGGGTTCCTGATCGCGCTGCCGTTCCTCGTCATCGACATGGTTATCGCCGTGCTCGTCATGTCGATGGGTATGATGATGCTGCCGCCGACCGTGATCTCGCTACCATTCAAGATCCTCTTCTTCGTCCTGATCGATGGATGGAACCTACTTATCAGCGGCCTCGTCAGATCATATTTCTGACCTATTCCGTAAAATCCTTCCCATGAACACAAAAATAATCTTCTTACCGGGCAGGACAAGATAGGTGTTGACTTTCTTCCGGAGCTTGTCCATTTCAGTCTTGCTGCCGAGCAGATAGGCGATCTTGAAACTGAGATTTCAAGATCGTTGCCGGCGCTATTCATAGCAGATTGATCCGTCAAGCCTCGCCGCTCGGATCATAGACATGATGTCGCTCTGCTATGCCGGCGAAAACCCGGCATGTCCCACCACCGTGATTTTTTCCGAAGGGACATCTTTATGTCGAGCCTGTTGACCAACACCGCCGCGATGACGGCGCTCACCACCCTCAAGATCACGAATCAGGATCTGGAGAAGTCCAGCAACCGCGTCTCGACCGGCCTGAAGGTGGCGACCGCCGCTGACAACGCTGCCTACTGGTCGATCGCCACCACCATCCGCGCCGACAACGGCTCGCTCGGTGCCGTGAAGGACGCGATCGGCCTCGGTCTCGCCACCGTCAATTCTGCCATCAACGGCCTTGAGCAGGTCCGGACGACGTTCCTGGATCTCAAGAACAAGCTGACCTCGGCGCTGAGCCCGAGCGTGGATCGCAACAAGATCCAGTCGGAAATCAACGCGCGTCAGACCGACCTGCGGACCTCGGCCACCAGCGCGACCCTGAACGGCGAATCGTGGCTCTCCACCGATTCGGGCGCCGGCAACTATTCGGCCGACCGCAAGATCGTCGCCTCGTTCAGCCGCGTCCAGGGCCAGATCGCGGTCGGCACCGTCTCGGTGAATCTCGACGAGACCAAGCTCTACGACGCCAAGGTCTTCACGGGCGCGTCGGCGGGCACGACCGGTGTGACGGTGTCGGGCAGCGCGGCTGCGACCGCCGCCATCGCCACGCGCAACACGGCCCAGGCGACCTACGACGCTGCAATCGCCGCCTTCAACAACAGCGCCAAAGATGCGGCTGCCGTCGCGACCCGCGATGCGGCGACCGCCACCTACAATACGGCGATGGCGACTTACCAGAACACCGTCAAGACCACCAACGCGGGCGCAACCGCGGGTGTCGACAGCAAGGGTGGCCTCCTCGACAAGAAGTACGCCGTCGTGGGCGCCGACGAGAACGGCTTCAATCACGCCTATCTGCTGTCGGTCGACACGATCGACATCGCGGGCATCCAGAACAGCGATCTCTCCAAGCTGCGCGCCTACGTCAACATGGCCGACAAGGTTCTGACGGGCATCACCGACGTTGCCACCAAGCTCGGCGCCGTGCAGAGCCTCATCCAGTCTCAGTCGAACTATGTCGACACGCTCATCAAGAACAACGAGAAGAGCATCGGCATCCTGGTTGACGCCGACATGGAAGACGAATCGACCAAGCTGAAGGCCCTCCAGGTCCAGCAGCAGCTCGGCATCCAGTCGCTCACGATCGCCAACCAGAGCACGCAGCAGATCCTGAGCCTGTTCCGGTCGTAAGATCGGCCGCTCAGCAGCATCGGCATCCGCCCTACGGGCGGATCGGGGCCGCGCGTCTTCGGGCGTGCGGCCCTCTTCTTTGGGCCGGGTCGTGCATGACACCATCCCCGGGCAAGATTGATCGGCCAAGCCTAGGCCGAGCCACAGATGTGGAGGCCTGAGTCCCGCCGATGCCCGGTCGCGAGCACATTGAAAAACTGTGGCACAACATCCTGGAACTCGGTCCGCGGCGCCTGATCGCGCTCGGGCTGGTGGGACTCACCGTGTTCCTCGCGGTGGGGCTGGGGGCCTATTATCTCAGCCGCCCGCTCCGCGAGACCCTCTATTCCGGGCTGAGCCGGGACGACGTGAGCCGCATGGGCTCCGCGCTCAAGGAGGCCGGCATCCCGTTCGACGTCAGCGCGGACGGCACGGCCCTCCTGGTCAGCTACGGGCAGACCGCGCAGGCCCGGATGCTGCTTGCCGAGAAGGGCCTGCCCCAGAGCGGCAAGGCGGGCTACGAGCTGTTCAATGATCTCGGGTCCCTCGGCCTGACCTCCTTCATGCAGGACATCACCCGGGTGCGGGCCCTTGAGGGAGAGATCGCCCGCACCATCCAGACGCTCAAGGGCGTGAAGGCGGCGCGGGTCCACATCGTGATGCCCGATCCCGGCTCATTCCGCCGCGAGCAGCAGCCCGCCTCGGCCTCCGTCGTGGTGCGCACGGAGCCTGCCAACGATCCGACGGTGGCGCCCGCTATCCGCCAGCTCGTGGCCGCCGCGATCCCCGGCATGAAGCCCGACAAGGTCACCGTGCTCAATACGGACGGAACCGTCCTCCTCGCCGGGGACGACACGACCACGGCGCCGGCCGGCCGCTTGGCGAGTCTCGAGCAGGCCGTCAATCGGGAGATCCAGGACAACATCCGCCGGACGCTCACCCCCTATCTGGGGCCGAACAATTTCGAGGTCAGCGTGGTCACCCGGTTGAACACCGACAAGACCAAGACCGACGAGACGATCTTCAATCCGGACCAGAAGGTGGAGCGCTCGCTCCGAACCGTGAAGGAATCGGAGAATTCTCAGAACCGCACGCCGCAGAAGCCGACCACGGCCCAGCAGAACCTGCCCGACCAGCGCGTCCGCGCGGAGGGGAGCGAGAGTTCCAATTCCGAGAGCCAGCGCCGCGAGGAGCTGACCAATTTCGAGATCTCCTCCAAGACGGTCCAGACGGTCAGCGACGGCTATTCCGTCAAGAATCTGTCGGTCGCCGTGCTGGTGAACCGGTCCCGGCTTGAGACCCTGGCAGGAGGGGGCAAGGAGGCCGGAAAGGACGGGAACAAAGCCGAACTCGACCCGCAGATCGCGGAGATCGAGCAACTCGTGGCCTCGGCGGCCGGCTTCAACAAGGCGCGCGGCGACCAGATCAAGGTGGCCGCAGTGAGCTTCGTGAACGACGGGCAGCCTCTCGCTCCCGTCCCCGCCCTCGGCTTCGGCGAGGTGCTGATGCGCCAGTCCGGGACCCTGATCAACGCGGCCACGATCCTGATCGTGGGCTGCCTGCTCATCTGGTTCGGGCTGCGCCCGGCGGTCAACGCGATCCTGGCCCGACCGTCCGACGTCGGCACAGAACTGGCGCTTACCATGTCGGAAAGCGGGGAGGCGCTCGACATGCTCCCGGCAGAGCAGGCCGAGGGAGCCGCCGATCCCAACCTCATCGCCGACCTGACGGAGCAAATGGCGCGCTCGCCGATCCGCAAGCTGGAACAGCTGGTGGATCTCGACGAGGAGCAGGTCGCCAACATCCTGAAGCAATGGCTTACCCGTGACGAGGCCGCGTGATGGCGGATGCGTCCCAGATCTGGACCGTATTCTCGGGTGCGGGCCAGCGATCCTCCTCCACTTTCGCCGCGCTGGCCCCCAAGCGGGCGCAGACCGAATCACCAACACCGCCACCGCCGGATCTCGACGCCCTTGCTGCGGCGGCCCGGGCAGAGGGGCGACGCGAAGGCGAGGCACTCGCCCATCGGGCTGCCGAGGCCGCCGCCGTCGCGGAGCGGGAAGCCGCAGCCGTCGCACTCACGGCCGCGCGGGAGCGCTGGGTCGAAGCGGAATCAGCGGTTCTGGTCGAGACCTTCGCGGCCGAGATTCAGGCTCTGGAGACGCGCCTGGCCGCGAGCTTGGCGCGCGTCCTCCAGCCGTTTCTGACGGCCGCCCTGCAGCAGGAGGCCATCCGCGACCTGCACGCAACGCTCGCGGCGATCGCGGCGGACGATCAGTCGGGGACGCTGGCGGTAACCGGCCCGCCGGACCTAGTGGCGGCGCTCGCCCGGCGCCTCGACCTGTCGCCCGGCCAACTCGCCATCACCACCGAGGGCGGCCCCGACCTGCATATCCGGACGAACGGCACCGTGATCGAGACGCGGCTTCAGGCCTGGGGTGAGCGCGTCGCCGCCCTGGTCGAGGATTGCTGACCATGGCCAACAAGCAGTCCGAGATCATCATCGTCCGGCGGCCCGCCGAGGATGATGACACCCACCATGGCGGCGTCTGGAAGATCGCCCTGGCCGACTTCATGACCACGTTGATGGCGCTTTTCCTCGTCCTGTGGCTCACCAGGGCCACGAATGAGGAAACCCGCACCAGCATCGCCAACTACTTCAATCCGATCAACCTGTCGGAGGCCCTGCCGGTCCGGAAGGGATTGAGCGATCCGCAGCCGAGTTCGGCTGACCCGGCAACGGACAGCAGGATGGACGGATTCGCGACGGCGGGTCGTACGCAGGACAAGAGCAGACCGCTGCCACCGGGTTCGGCCGCCCGGGAGCGGGAGCTGTTCCAGGATCCCTATGCCGTCCTGGCCGGACTCGCGGCCGAGACCGAGGCGGATAAGCCGCAGAGCGCCACGGTCGGCGATCTCGGCGAGGCGGGACGGCGAGGCGGCGAAGTGGTGCGCGATCCGTTCGATCCGCTCTACTGGCAGGTGACCACGCTCGTCCCGGCGAGATCCGACCGCTCCGCGCCCGTCGGAATCACGCCGCCGCCGGCCGGGACCCGGCCCGATGCCCGCGGCGGCGCCGCCGTCGTTGGTCCGGAGGTCGGCCCCGGGATGGCTGAAAGCAAGCCGGTAGACAGCAAGACGATGGAGTCCAAGGACGGGCAGGCACGGCCCGAGGCGGCCATGGCGAACCCGTCGGCCCCGACGCCGACGGATCATGCTGCGGCGCTGAAGGCGGAGATCGCCGGGATCTTCTCAAGGCCCCCCGGTACGCCCGGTCCGCGCGTCGACGTCCAGGGCACTCCGGAGGGAATCCTGATCAACCTGACGGACGACCTGTCCTTCAGCATGTTCGCGGTGGGGTCCGCCGAACCGCGACCCGAGCTGGTACGGACGATGGAACGCCTCGCCAAGGCCATCGCCGCGCGGCCGGGCCGGATCATCATCCGCGGCCATACCGACAGCCGCCCGTTCCGCTCCGAGGTCTACGACAACTGGCGGCTGTCGACGGCGCGCGCCCACATGGCATCCTACATGCTGACCCGGGCCGGCCTTGATGAAGCACGGATCTGGCGGGTCGAGGGGGCGGCCGACCGGACGCCGCGCAATGCTGCGGATCCGAAGGCCCCCGAGAACCGTCGGATCGAGATCCTCCTGCAAGGATCTCCGGGATGAGGCGGATCGTGCGGGGCCTGATCGGCCTGATCGCCGCCGGGCTCGCGGTTCCGGGCGTCGCGCAACCTGTGCCTCCGCTGCTGGTGGCGCCGCAGGTGGAGCGTCAGCCGAATCCAGACCCCATCCCGTCCCAGCCGCCAGTCGTCGCACCACCGGCCGGAACGGGGGGACCGGTCGCCTGGGTGCGCACCTTGCAATTGCTGCAGGACCGTATCGCTGCGGGATCCCTGATCGCCCACGAAAGCCAGCCCCTGTTGATCGCGCGGATCAACGCGGATCTTTTGAACGCGGCACCGGACGTCTGGGCCGATCGGCACAATCTCCATGCGGCCGTGGCCTTCGCCCTGAGCGGCGGCGGCCCGGCCGTCCTGCAGCACCTGATCGCACGGGAGGATCTCGCCGAACCCGAGGCGTCGCTCGCCCGCGGGGCGCTCGCCTACATCGAAGGGCGGGCGAGCGAGGCGAGACGCCTCCTCGGGGAGATCGACACGGCGGGCCTGCCGCCGGCGCTGGCCGGCGCCGTCGGCCTGACGCAGGCTTCCCTCACCCTGACCGAGAACCCGGTCCGCGCCATCGATCTGCTCGATCGGGTTCGGCTGCTCCTGCCGGGAACCCTGGCTGAGGAGGGGGCTCTGCGCCGCGAGATCTTCACCCTCGGTCAGGTCGGCGACCTGAAGAAGTTCGAGTCCCTGGCCATCCAGTACCTGCGCCGCTACCCGCACTCGGTCTATGCCGGCAATTTCCGGCAACGCCTCGGCTTCCAGCTGACCCAGTTCAACGTCGCCGAGGACCCGGCGCGCCTCACGGCGATGAACCGGATCCTGAGCGAACTCGACCCCGAGAGCCGGCGGGACCTGTACCTGCTGATTGCCCGGACGGCGATCGGGCAGGGCAAGACGGCCGCGACCCTCCTGATCGCCGACAGGGCGCTGGCGCTCTGCGCGCCCGGGAGCCCGGAAGCGGCCCGGGCCCGACTATACCGGGCAGCGGCCGAGATCGTGAATCTGGCAACATTCAAGTCCGGGCTGCTGACGCTGAGGAACCTGGACCGGTCCAACCTGCCCGCCGGCGACCTGCCCCTTCTTGCGACGGCGCTCTCAACGGCCGAGGAGATCGGACGCGGTCTCGGGGGCAGATCACTTACTCCGGAGGCGGAGAGCGCATCCCCGCGGGACATGCGAGAGGCGTCCGCCGACAGGCCCGACAGCCTGATTCCCAAGGCCCAATCGACCATCGACCACGTCGATCTGCTGCTCAGCAAGGCGCGCCCGTGACCTCGATCACCGCCACGGTTCAGAAATCCATCCCGAAGCTCGATCGGGAAGTGGCATCGCCCAATCCAGAGGCCGATCCGCAGGCTGCGCCGGAGGCGTCGCCGAAGCGCGGTTTCGAAGCCGTCATGCGGGCGGCCGCCCGCGCCCCCTCAGCTGCCTCCGCCGATTGGGGTGCGGACGAGGCGGAGGGGACGGGCGAGCCCGACCCGAAGGCCGGACCCGGAACAGGGTCGGGGACCGTCCTGGCTGTGCCGGCGAGCGACGGTGCCGCAATCCTCGCCGGCATCCTGAGCGCGGCACGCGCGGCCGAAGCTCCGGCCCCGGCCGCACCAACCGAATCCGGGAATGGAATCCAAGGGCCAGCCGGAGCAGCACCGCCCGGTTCCGGGCTCTCCGCTGCAGCCGGGATCGCCGGCGGCCCGGCGGGGTCCGGGTCGGACTTCGATGGCGCCACCGATGCGGGGATCGGACGCGCACCGAAAGTCGCGGTGGTCGACCGCGCCATCCACTTCGCGCCCGTCCCGTCCCGCGCGATGCCGGCCGCTCCGGTACCCGCCGTCACCGCACCGGGTTCGAGCGGGCCGGCCATCGCCGCAGCGGCCGCAGCCGCCCCGACACACATCGATGCCGCAGCGGGTCCGGCCGTCCGGACCGGATTGCCCGACTCGGCCGCCGCAGCGGCGCCGAAACTCCCGCTCCTGGCCCGGATCGAGCCTGGCCTGCGGCTCGGAGATGGTACGGCCGAGTCGGACCGAGCGGACGTCCCTGAACCGGAGGACGGCCGCGCGATCGTCAGAATGACGGAACCCGGACATGCCAGGGATGTCCCGGCCTCAGCCGGCCGACACGCTCTGGCGGACTATCCCGCCTCCGGCCTCCGGGCCGGGGACCGGGCCGAGCCGGGCTCCCCCCTGCTTGGGCTACCGTCGATCGCGTCCGCGATCGCGGACGCGATCGACCCTGCGGCCGCCCAGAAGCCGGAAGCGCGGATCCACGCCGACCCGGCGGTCAGGCCACCTCCGGACGGGCCGCTGCGCATGCTCAGGATCCAGCTCAGGCCGGAGGAACTCGGAACGGTCACGGTGGAGCTGCGGCTCGCGGACGGCCAGCTCGAGACGCATCTGCGCGCCTCGCGACCGGAGACAGCGGCTCTCCTGCATCGGGACGCGGCGATCCTCACCGACCTGCTCAAGCAGGCCAATTACCAGGCTGCCGTAACCGTCGAACCGGCTCGACCGGCCGAGGCCGGGAGCTTTTCCGGAGGGGCCCCGCCACAGGGCCAATCCGCCTTGACGGATGGCGGTGCCCGACCGGGCGACGGTGGGGACAGGCAGCGGCAGGCTGACCAGCGGCCGGCGACCGACAGACGCGACGGGGAACGGATGGATGAGACGGTACGTCCTCGCGACGGCGGCGTTTATCTGTAGCGCCGTCCCGGCCACCGCGAATGTGTGCGAGGCCGAGATGGGCCGCGCCTCGGCCCGTTACGGTGTCCCCCTCGGCGTCCTCTATGCGGTCGGCCTCACGGAGACAGGCAAGCGCGGCTCGCTCCAACCCTATGCCATGAACATCGCCGGGGCGGCCTATTTCGCGACCGGGCCACAGGATGTGCTCGCCCACTTCACCGAGGCGCGCCGCAGGGGGGTGCGCCTGATCGATCTCGGCTGCATGCAGATCAATCACCACTATCACGGCGGCAAGTTCGGCTCGGTCGAGGCCATGATCGACCCGCACGCGAACGTAGATTACGCAACGCAATTCCTGCGGGATCTGAAGCAGCGCGAGGGCAGCTGGACCATGGCCGTGGCGCGCTACCATGCCGGTCCGCACAACAACGCCGCGCAGAAGATCTATATCTGCCGGGTCGTGGCGAACATGGTCGCGACGGGCTTCGGCCAGTGGACACCGGCCGCGGCGCGCTTCTGTCGGTGATGCTCCGGGGACGGCGGGAATGCGGACCGGCGCGGCCCAGGGAACCAACGGAAAGACCCGTGTCTTTCGGCAGAGGCGACCCGCCGCCTGCCGATCATCGAACCGGAAAGCGGTCTTCGTCCGTTTACCGGCCTGGAGAAGCCGCATGATCGTCGCCCCAGACCCGCCGGAGGGGCCATCCGGGAAGACAGCCCTGCTGATCGCCCTCACCCTCACGGCCGTTGCCGCCGCCGCCTACGTCCTGATCCACATGGACTAACCCGGCCGGCCACCGCGACGGCAGGCGTTCGGCACAGGAGAGGGCGGCGAATGGAGGCTCCGCGCCGCTCCTACAGGGTCCGACAGGTCCCGTAGCTGACCTTCACCTCTTGGCGCTCCTCGGGATTGAGCTGCGCCTCGACGAAGTTCATCCTGTTCAGATCGATCAGCAGGAAATAGACACCGTTCTGACATTTGATCGCGTTGCGCGGCGTGCGCTCATTCAGCCGCGGCGAGGCGGGCTGACACTCGTAATAATCGGAGCGTCCCGCCGAGATCACGGTGAGCAGACCGCCGCTGGAGACCACCGAGAACGTCCGGGCCTTGCGGGGCTGCGGCTTCGCCTCTTCAGAGGTGGCGGCATCGAGCCTGACCGACGCCTCCTCTGTGCACGTCATCGGACGGCGCAACTGGGAGATCGAGGGCGTGATGCTCAGCAGGAGGAGCGCACCAGCGAGCGCTACCCGTTTCGCGATCATCGGCGAAGGACCCGTGATTCGTGGGTAGTTTCTACCGACAAGCTAGGCCGTTAGCTCGCGGTGTAAATGCCGCTCGCTTAGATGGGTAGGCCGATCAACAGATTTGCGGCCCCTTCCATTGCACGGTTCCAATGATTACGGATCGATCCGGCTCCTCCGATGACCGGCAGCCCGGCTTCACGGCGGCGAAAAGGGCTCTATTCCTCCACCGCATCCGGATTGTCGTTGGCGGCCGTACCGGAGTCGCGTCGCGCCGCGATTTCCGTGCCGATCTCCATGAGCAGCAGCCGGGACAGGAGCCGCATCGTCGACGTACCATGCGCGGCCAAGAGCTGATGGGCCGCAATCGCCGCCTCCACCATGCGGTCAAAACCGTCGTCGTCGGACATGGCGGGGCAGTAACCTGGTTGAATGCCGAGCATACAACTTAAAGGCAAGGATCCGGTTCGACCGACGGCGCAGAAACAGGATTCCCCATGATCCCGACCGTCCAAGCCGACGCTCTGCTGGGGAGACTGGCCCAGGCACTCGGGAGGCCGGTCGATATATTCGTCCGGGAATCGGGGTCCGAATCCGGAGACGCATCCGGACTGGATTGCGACGTGCTGCCGGCCCTGGAACTGCTCCGCCTGTGGGATGCACTGCGGGAGCCGCGGAGCCGGCAACGGGTGCTGGCGGCGGCCCGGCAGGAGGCCCGGAACCCGCACGCGATCCGCGCGGAGGAGGCAGCCGGCTGATCGGAACGCGATCGCGCGGCCTCCCTCAAAGCGGGGCGATCAGATCACGCGTGCTCGATCAATGGCCGACAGCCAGCGGCGCGGGCACAGCCGCGAAGGTCAAGGCCGTCGCGGGGAGGGCGGGCGTGGCCGGCTTGTCCTGCTGACCCGGCTTCTCCTGCTTCTCCAGCTTGGCCGTTTGCCTGTCGCGCTTCTCATAGAAGGCGTTGCCGCCGGCGACGGCCACGTAGTGCATGTTTGTGTAGGGGAAGCGGTGGCCCGCGGTGTGGAAGTACATCGCCTTCCCGACCTTCGGGTGGCGCTCGCCGGCCAGGACGGCGTCGGCGGCATCGGCGACCTTCAGCAAGTCCTTCTCCTGCATCGGCTTGGTGAGCACGCCCGGCGCGAATTGTCCCGGCTGCCCGACCACCGCGCAGATGCCGCCCGGGAAGATCGCGTTCTCGAGCCGGTTCATGACCACCGTGCCGACGGCGATCAGCCCGTCGCTGTCGCTCCGATTCGATTCGAAGTACATGGCGCGGCCGAGACAATCGCGCTCGGCGTCGCTGACGGCCATCGGCGGCTTGCGGTCGGGGATCGATCCCGTCGTGAGCACCGGCGACGCGGTGTTGCAGGCCCCCAGGCCGCCGGTCGCCGCCAGAACGATCAGTGCAGAACCGACCTTCGTCCTCTCGCTACCCTGCATGCATCCGCGCTCCGTGCTCCTCCAGCCTGACCCGTCGGGCGGTGTTCCGCTCCGACCGGACGAAGGCCAAGCTTGACGGCACGTTCGCGGCGAGGATGTGGCGGGGGCGTCCCGTTTCGGGACCGGCCCGGCCCCGGGAGCCTCAGTGCTGCCCCTGGCCGGCGGCCAGGATGGTCACGCCCAGGGCGATCACCCCGATGCCCGCCAGCATCGTCGGGTTGATCGCCTCGCCGTACAGCCACGCACCGCCAAGCGCCGCGCCGATCATGCCGATTCCCGACCAGATCGCGTAGACGACGCCGATCGGCAGCATGTCCATGCTGGTCGACATCAGCCAAAGGGCGGTGCCGTATCCGAGGGCCACGATCACCGTCGGCCCCGGGCGGGTGAGACCCTCGGCGGCCTTCAATGCCAGGGTGGCGGTGACCTCCGCGCCGATGGCGAGCCCGAGGATCAGGTACGGATTCATGGCACGGCGAACTTTCAGGCTGCACAGGCTGGGTGAGGCGGGCGACCGAGGCGTGTAGAACGAAGTTCGAATCGGACGCCCGAGCAGACGGAGAGGCGTGGGCCGGCCCAACTCTGCTTCGAAGCGGCCGCAGGACATCGGCGGCCGCTGCCCGATACAAGGCCACAGATCCATGAACATTTCCGAACCGGCGCCCCGGACTTTCGCAGGCAGCGAACAAGGCGCGCTGCGACCGGACGCGGGGCACAGGAGGCTTTCGTTAATGCCTCCTGATCATGGTGGCGGCGCGCCGTCCCGCCGCGGGGTCGGCGGTGCGACAGCGACGATCCAGAGCGACACAGATCCAGTATGACCGCGTCCTCGGCGACCCCGGATTCTCCGGCCCGCACACGCCGGGGCCGCCGGTGGAGCGTGATTGCGGCAGCCGGCGGTGCCGCTGTGGCGGGCTGCGCCTGGACCGCCGCCGCGCTGATCAACGTCCCCGACCCCGTCACCCTGACGGCGCTCGCGGTCATCGAGCCGTCCTCGGTGGGCACGTGGTTCCCGAGCCGGATCGTCCAGGCCCCCGCACGGGCGAGCGACCTGCCGGCCCGGCCGCGCCCGATCGTCGACCGCGTCCCTTGGAAGGGAAAAGCGGTTCCGCTGATGACGGTGCTGGAGGCGACCCACACCAATGCCTTCCTGGTGGTGCAGGACGGCACCCTGATCCACGAATGGCAGCGCGCGGGCACCGGACCGGACACGCTGTTTCCGTCGTGGTCGGTGGCGAAGTCCATCGTCTCGCTGCTGGTCGGCGCCGCAGTGGCGCGGGGCCAGCTCGCCGAGACCGACCGCGTCTCGGCCCTCCTGCCCGACCTGAAGAACGGGGCCGTCTTCGGCCAGATCACCGTGCGCAATCTCCTCGACATGGCGAGCGGGATCGCGGTGCCGGAGAATTACGATCCCCGGCATCCCCTGACCGGCACCGCCGGGATGTACCTGACGCGCGACATCACGGCCTTCGTGCGCGACAACGCGCATCTGGCGTTCAAGCCCGGCAGCAAGGGCCGCTACCGCAGCATCGATACCGAGCTGCTCGGCCTGATCCTCGCCCGGGCCGAGGGCAAGCCGCTGGCCGACATCCTCTCGGAGCGGATCTGGAAACCGATGGGCGCCCAGGCCGACGCCACCTGGAACCTCGACCGGCCCGACGGCATCGAGAAGGCGTTCTGCTGCATCAACGCGACGGCCCGCGACTTCGCCCGTCTCGGCCTGCTGGTGGCGGATCAGGGCCGGTCGGGCGCCAACCGCATCATACCGGCCCGCTGGATCGAACGGATCATGACGCCGGCCCGGCGCGACGTCGACGGCTGGCAGTACTCGGCCCAATGGTGGCATGCGCCGGGCGGCGAGGACGACGACATCTCCGCAATCGGCGTCTACGGCCAGTACATCTACGTGAACCAGAAGACCGGCACGGTGATCGTGAAGCTCAGCGACCACGGCGCAGAGCAGGACGAGATCGACACGCTGACTGTGATGCAGACCATCGCGACCGATCTCGCCAGCGGTCGCACCGCCGGCAGGGACCGTTGAGCGGGAGGCCGCGACCGGGACTTGATCAGGCCTCCGTCGGGCCGCCCCCCGGCACGGAGGGCTCCCGGACGACCGGGGTCAGCGCCGTCAGGCCCCGTACCCGCCAGTTGCGCAGGAGCCGCCACCCGACCCGCTTCCACGCGATCGACGGCACCGGCGAGGCCGGATCGACGAGGGCGCTGAGCGCCCGCGTATAGTCGAGCACCAGGCCTGGGGTCCACGTCATGGAGCGGGCCCCGTTGCGCAGGAAGGCCGCAGCCCAGAATTCCGGCGTGGTCAGCGCCGCGGCGAGCTGCCGCCAGGGATGACCGCCCCGGCTGAACGCACCCTCGACGGCGATATCCAGCGCCCGGGCGACCGTGGTGGAGCAGTTGCGGCTGATGAAATTGTAGGTGGTATCGACGCTGTAACGCGCCCAGAACGCCCGCAGCCGGGCGGCGTCGATGCCGTTCAGGGTCACCGCCACGGTCGCCGGGCACCAATCCGCCACCTCCGCCGCGTGGGAGGGCAGGAAGCGCCCGGGCACGTCGTTCTCGGGACCGGCGCGCAGGCTCGAGCGCAGATTGGTGGGCGAGCGGTCGATCTCCACCGCGGGATAGTGGCTGATATAGAGGTCGTCGCCCTGCTGCAGGGCGGCGTGGCCGGTGGAGAACCGCCCGGCCTTGTCGACGGAGGCGACGTAGCGCCGGAGCAGCCGCTGGCCGGCCGGCGTGGTCGCCTGCCCGGTGGGGGTCCAGACATAGACCGTCAGGCTACCGGCCTCGGCGTCGCTGACGGACACGGCCGGCTCGGCGGTGCCCAGGCGGCGGGTGCGCAGGCCGACCAGAGCGAGGTTGGCCCCGTTCAGGATCAGGAACATCCCGATGCAGTAGCCCACCGTGCCGGCATACCAAGTCGGCCAGGGCTGGAGATGGAACAGGCCGAAGGCAATGCTGAGGCCGCCGAGGGCCACCGACATCCGCCAGCCGGAAAACTTCAGCAGGCTCGCGATCGTGATTCGGACCAGTCCGTCGGCCACGAAGGCGATGCCGAAGATCATGGCGAGCAGGAAGGTGCTGTGCCGCGTGGCCATCATGATCAGCACGGCCATGACCGACAGCAGCGCCCCCTTGGCGAGGCGCAGGCGGCGTGCGGCGCCGATTGCGGATGCACCGACGGCGAGGGAACTCATGCCCTCGGCAAGCAGGATCAGGCCGAACCACCGGTCCGGCACGTGGAGCGCACCGTCAAGGGAATCGATCACCACGAGGATGCCGAGCGACGACCACAGCAGCCCCATGGCGACGATGAGATGCCAGTGGCGGCGGACCGCGGACCGCCCGACGAGCAGCATCCAGAGGGGCGCCATCCGGCTGCCCGCCGCCTCCGCGCCGTCCGGTCCGGCCGCCTCAAGCGCCGAGAGCGCGCGCGGGATGGAGGTCGAACACGGTCCGGACATTTAGGGTCGCCCTCGAAAGCGTGCGCCGACGAGCCTCTCGCACAGATGCCGCCGTGCCGTCACGGCCGGAGGGAGGCTCCCGACAAGCGAGAGTATCGCGAAGCGCCCGGGCCGCACGATCCACGACTTGCCTGATGACTTTGTTAATCGTGGCCTTGGCCAGGCGCCAGCGCCGGCGCGCCGGCCGCGGATAACCTTGACGAGGCCCGGGATCCTGCCGCGCCCTGCCTCAGGAAAAGCCCGCAGGCCGCAGCGCAACCCTCTCGCGGCGGGGCAGCGTCCCTGATCGGCCCATATCTCCACGACTGATTCGCACGATCGCAGCCTGTCATCGCGCGTTCGTTCGAAGTCATCGCCGACAGGACGCCAAACCAAATCTCAACGCTGCACAATATTTGCGACGACATCGAAGCAGGGCAACCTCATGTTGCTTCAGAAGAACACAAAACGTTCAAATAACATCTTGAGATAAACTCTAGACAAATTGACCAGTCTTTGTATAGTTACGTGCCAATCTTGGCAGACTCGAAGCAGTTTGACGTATGATTGGGCGATAAATGCCGATCAAACTCTCGGCTTTATCGATGCGTCAATCACCGTGCCTCGACTCTCTGTATTGGGGGATTTATGAATACGATCGATTTGAATGAAAAGACTTCAGATCTGAATACAGACCTGATCAAGTGCACAGCATCACTGGTTGCGGCCTACGTGTCCCGCAATGTGGTGGGTGTGGGCGACCTTCCGGTTCTGATCGACCAGGTACACACGGCCATCTCGGTGCTTCAGGGAAGCGCCTCGGGATCCGGTCCGGGCTGGACCGGTCCAACCGCGGCACAGATCGAGTCCTCGATCCAGCAGGATGGCCTGATCAGCTTCATCGACGGCCGGTCCTACAAGACGCTGAAGCGTCACCTCACGGCACACGGCCTCACGCCAGAGCGTTACCGGGCCAAGTACGGCCTGCCCGCCGACTACCCGATGGTCGCCCCGGGCTACGCCGCCAAGCGCTCGGAGATCGCCAAGGCGATCCAGCTCGGCCACAAGGCGGCCTGAGGTGGAGCGGCCTGCCCCGCCCTCCGTCGGCGGCCCGTCCGGGGCGCCGTCGGAAGCGGGTGCGGGAGCGCATGACGGCGGATCGCCTGATCCGCCCGTCCCGGTCTCCGCGCTGGGGCTGGGGGGCCCTCACGGCGGCCCACGCGCGGAGTCGGGCTCCGGTGCGGCGCGACAGGACGGATCCCGCGCATTCGCCCGTCGGGTGCGGGTGTCGCTCAGATCCGGGCGACCGCCAGGGTCCCATCGTCGATGGCAACGAAGCGGACACCCGCCCGGCGCAGCGCCTCGACCGCCTGCAAGCGGGAGCGGCTTCCCCGATGCTCGCTGTCCTCCTCCAGACGCCGCACCGTGGAATGCGACAGGCCGCTGGCCTGGGCGAGATTCATCATCGACCAGTCGAGGAGAGCCCGCGCGGCCCGCAGGTGATGCCCCGCCACGGACTGCTCAAGGCCCTCCTGCAGGCCGGCAACGGACGGGACGTGGTTGCGGACAGGATATTTCAGTCCGCAGCGGCCCAGATAGGTCCCGTCCGGATCCCAGACCGGCATCGTCAGGATCCGGAAGTGCCAGAGATCGCCGTTGGCGAGGCGCTCGTGGGCCGTCCGCTGGAAGAAGACCCGGCGCTCGATCTGTTCCAGAGCCGCCGCCCGGAAGGCCTCGCGCTCTTCGGGAACGATCAGGAGATACGGATCGGCGCAGATCTCCTCGATGGGGAGGCCGTGGACCTGGGAGACGGCGATCGGGATGTCCCGGATGAGGTCGAGCCCCATCGAGAAGGTCGTGATATGCTCCGTGAGATAGAGCGCGCCCTGCCGGCGGCGCTCCTCGTGCCGCAGACGGGCCATCTGCTCGCGGTCGCTCACGTCGAGCGCCGTGCCATTGAGGGCGACAGGTCGCCCTTCCGCCGAGAACCGCACCTCCATCGTCAGGGAGAGGGTGCGCACCGTGCCGTTCGTTCGGATCACCCGGACGATGACCTCGCGCGGGACGTGTCCCTGCCGGATATCGGCCATCGCCGGCATCAGGTGCCGGTCCTCCGGATGGATCAGGCTCAGCAACAGGTCATAGCGCGCCTTCGCGGCATTCGGAGCGAGCCCGAGCAGCCGGTAGAACCCCGGAGACCAGACCTGCTCCCCGCCGGCGAAAACCCAGCTCCAGGCACCGCTCATTCCCCGACTCTCCGTGAGAGTCAGGAACTCTCCCGAAGAAAACGTCAGAGCACTCAAAGCACTATGGAACATCTCGGCACCGCATAATCCGTGTCATCATATTTTCTGATCGAGCACAAGAACTTTCCGCCATGAAATTCAAAATACGTTCAAACATGGCGCGCAAAGTCGGACGCATGTTTGCTCACATCATCGTTTCATGCGATGAATCACTGATATAATATCGGCGAATATTTTCTGGTTTCGTGCGCATACACTTTTCTGCCATACTCGACGACAAGGGTGGAGCGACGTCCCGGATCTCTCCCTGAAACTCGGGCGAGCGCGGCCGGACACCGCCCAGCAGCGGCGCGACCAACACCCGCTCGAAATCAGCCGCATGTGCGAACACCGCTTTCGCCGATCTCGTGTTTCACATTTATGATTGTCCACGAAATTTCTGAAGACCTCTAACACGACACGACTTCAGATTTCACGTTTTCGATTTCGATGATTCTGATATACTGCTGGTAATTAATATGGAATACCGCTTAATTGCAGAAATTTAACCAGCAAAAATCTATGATTATAACCGTTCGTGAGCGACATATTATTTCTCATTGCATTCCGCTCCCGAGCGCGCCTACCGGCTCACCAGATTGCCGGACGGCGCTGACAAGTGCGGATCCGCAATCCAGGCGCCCGCCTCAGACCCGCTCCTTGCCGGATCGACCTGGCGAGACCGGGACCGGCGGGCCGTTGACAGGTCGGGCCGAACAATGCGGGGAGACAGGGTCGCGCACCGGGAGGAACCGCATGAGGGTCGCCTGCATCGGCGAGTGCATGGTCGAACTGTCCGAGCGCCCGGACGGAAATCTGGTTCGTGGCTTCGGCGGCGACACGCTGAACACCGCGCTCTACCTCGCGCGCCTCGGCGTCGCGGTCGATTACGTGACGGCGCTGGGCGACGATATCTGGAGCGACGAGATGGCGGCCGCTTGGGCGCGCGAGGGCATCGGGCTCGACCAGGTCCGGCGGTTGCCAGGCCGGATGCCGGGTCTCTACATCATCCGCACGGATGCCAACGGCGAGCGCAGCTTCCACTATTGGCGCGACCGCGCCGCCGCCCGGGACCTCTTCACCGAACCGCGCGCCGCCGAGACCGCGGCGGAACTCGCACGCTACGACCTCGTCTACCTGTCCGGCATCAGCCTCTCGCTCTACGGCGAGGACGGGCGCGCCGCCCTGTTCGAGACCCTGTCACGCCTGCGGGACCGGGGCGGCCGGGTCGCCTTCGACACCAACTATCGCCCCCGTGGCTGGCCCGACCGGGACGAGGCCTGGGCGGCCTTCCGCACGGCCCTGGCTCTGGCCGACCTGATCTTCGCCTCGGCGGAGGATCTGGACTGGCTCTTCGGCCCGACAGGCGAGGACGAGGTCCTGCGCCACCGTGGCCGGGCCGAGATCGTGCTCAAGAGCTCGGACGGATCCGGCCCCGCCGCCCGGGTTCTGTACGACACAGGTGACACCTCCGTGCCGGCCGGGCGGGCGGCGCGGGTCGTCGACACGACGGCCGCGGGTGACAGTTTCGCTGCGGGCTACCTCGCCGCGCGCCTCGCCGGGCTGGCGCCGGAGGCCGCCGCCGCCGAGGCGCATCGCCTGGCCGGGGCGGTCATCGGGCATCGCGGTGCCGTGATTCCGCGGGAGGCGATGCCGGTTCCCGCCTTTCGGAAGCCCGGCCCAGGCGTCTGAGGGTCGCCGGGCCAGGGAAGCCCACCCTTGAGGCGGACAAGCGCAACCGCTACCTCTGCCAACGGGGGAGGATCCCCGCAGCTTCATCGCCGCGCGTGGTGCGGCCGAGAGGGCACCCGTGGCGCTGAGTCCCCCGCCGATCCAGGTCCCCGAGCCCGACGCCGCTGCGGCGGGCGGCGCCCCGAAAACGCGGGTCAGTGCACGCGGCCGGCTGCGCACCTACTTCCTCACCGGCATCATCGTGGCCGGCCCGCTGGCGATCACCGCCTACATCACGTGGTGGTTCATCGCGCTGATCGATTCCTTCGTGAAGCCGCTCGTGCCGACGAGCTACCTGCCGGACCATTACCTGCCGTTCTCGATCCCGGGGCTGGGCCTCGTCATCGCGTTCCTGGCGGTGACGCTGCTCGGCTTCCTCACAGCCAACCTCGTCGGTCGGTCGGTGATCGAGTTCGGCGAGGTCCTGCTGGCGCGGACGCCGGTGATCTCGGGCCTCTACAAGGGCCTGCGGCAGATCTTCGAGACGCTGTTCTCGGCCAACGGCACCTCGTTCCGCACGGTGGGGCTGGTGGAGTTCCCCGTGAAGGGCACGTGGTCGGTGGTGTTCCTGTCCGCCCCCGCGGCGCCGGACATCGAGGGCGCGCTGCGCGCCCGGGGCGCCGCCGCGGACGAACTCGTCGGCGTCTTCCTGCCCTGCGCACCCAATCCGACTACGGGTTTCTTCTTCTACCTGCCGCGGGCCGAGGTGGTGGAACTCCACATCAGCGTCGACGACGCGGCCAAGCTGGTGATGTCGGCGGGGGTGATCCAGCCGGAGGACCCGCAAGGGCGCCTCAACGCCATGGCGGCGTCCCTGCGGGCGGCTCATCAGGCGGGCGGCCCGGCACCGCGACGGGAGCCCCAGGACGCGTGAGGGCGTCCCGGCCGGAGACAACAGGCGGGCCTGTCCCATCCTCCAGCTCATCCGGACGCGCCGCGTTGCGGAGGCCTCCAGGATGAGGTCGCGGGTTGGACGAACGTTGTTCAAGCCGTTGCGTCCCGTGATCGGGAAGGACGATCGGCCATGAAAAAAGGTCGCCTCGCGCGAGCGAGGCGACCCTCAAGCCTTCAGACTGCCGGAAGCGGCTCAGCGCTGCAGCGAGGCCGTCTGCGGCGCGATGGTCGGCGGGGTTGCCTGCGCAACCGTCACGGCAGTGCGGGGCGCCGTCGGGCCCCAGCCTGCGGCGCATTGCAGGGTGAGCGCGAGGCCCAGCGCGATGCAGAGCCCGTTGGCGGCCAGCCAGAAGGGGCGGGCGGCCCGGCGCACGGCAGCCTGCAGCTCGTCCGCGGTCTTGCTCGCCGCCTCGGCGGCACCATCCGAGATCGGCAGAAGCCAGGGCTCGGTCGGCAGGGCGTGGGCACCGGCCATCTCGTGGGAGCCCGGCAGGCCTTGGAACAGTCCGTTCGACATGTCCGTCCTCCAGATTCGTCCGTGATGTCCCGGCTTACCGGGCCATTCGTTCATCTCCAGTTAAGGGAAGAATGTGGCTGATGCAAGGTCACGAGGCCTGTCCGGAGCCGGCCGGACCGCCCGCACGGCGCCGCCAAGCTTCAGAGACCCTAGGCTAAGCACCTGATCACATTCATCTTCTCAGGAAGCCTGTGACATTGCCGCATCGAACTACCGATCTGGCTGGTCGGGGACGATGCCGGGTCCAGCCATTCAGGAACGCCGGACTTTCCTGAACGACTCCGTTCATCCGGCCCCGATCAGCCGGATCGCAGCCTCCCGCTCGAACAGGTAGAGCAGGGCTCGCAGCGCCTGCCCCCGCGGGCTCTTCAGCCCGGGATCGCGCTCCACGATCATCCGCGCGTCGTCGCGGGCCGCCTCCAGAAGGGCGGCGTCGCTCTCCAGCCGCGCCAGCCGGAACGCGGCCATGCCGGATTGCCGCGTGCCGAGCACCTCGCCCTCGCCGCGCAGCTTCAGGTCGGCCTCGGCGATGCGGAAACCGTCCTCGCTCGCGCGCATCATCTCCAGCCGGGCCCTGGACACCTGCCCGAGTGGTCCCCGGTAGAGCAGCAGGCAGGAGGAGGCCTTGGAGCCGCGCCCGACCCGGCCGCGGAGCTGGTGCAACTGCGCCAGACCGAACCGCTCCGCATGCTCGATCACCATGATGGTGGCCTCGGGCACGTCGACCCCGACCTCCACCACCGTGGTCGAGACCAGGAGCTTGGTCTCACCGGCGGCGAACCGCGCCATGGCGGCGTCCTTCTCGGGACCCGGCATCTTGCCGTGGATCAGCCCGACGGCATCGCCGAAATGCTTCCGCAGGTCGTCGAAGCGCTCGGCCGCGGCGGCGAGGTCGACGAACTCCGATTCCTCGACCAGCGGGCAGATCCAGTAGACCCGCTCGCCCCCGGCGATCGCCCGGGCGAGGCCGGCCACGACCTCGTCGATCCGCTCGGTCGGCAGCGTGATCGTGCGGATCGGCTGCCGGCCGGCGGGCTTTTCGTCGAGGATCGACACGTCCATGTCGCCGAAGAAGGTCAGCGCCAGTGTGCGGGGGATCGGCGTCGCGGTCATGACCAGGAAGTCCACCGCCTCGCCCTTGGCGCCGAGCGCCAGACGCTGGTGGACGCCGAACCGGTGCTGCTCGTCCACCACCGCGAGGCCGAGATCGCGGAAGGTCACCGCCTCCTGGAAGAGGGCATGGGTGCCGACCAGGATGTCGATCTCGCCGGCGGCGAGGTCGGCGAGCGTCGCCTTGCGCTCCGCGGCGCGGTCGCGTCCGGTCATCAGGCGCAGGCGCAGGGACCCCGCCAGCGGCTTCAGCCGCTCGAAATGCTGCCGCGCCAGGATCTCGGTCGGCGCCATCAGGGCGGCCTGGCGCCCGGCCTCGACCGCCGAGGCCATGGCGAGCAGCGCCACCGCGGTCTTGCCCGAGCCGACATCGCCCTGGAGCAGGCGCAGCATCCGCCGGGGCGCGGCGAGGTCGGCGCGGATCTCCGCCACCGCCCGCGCCTGGGCGCCGGTCAGCGCGAAGGGGAGGGCGGATTCGAGGCGGGCGCTCAAGGCCCCGTCCCCGGCATTGACCCGGCCGGCCTTGCGCCGCTGGCGGGCGCGCAGGAGCGCCAGGGCCAGCTGCGAGGCGAGGAGTTCGTCGTAGGCGAGCCGCTTCCGGGACGGCGTCGCGGGCGGCGGCTGGAGCGGATCCTCGGCCTTCGGGGGCGCCTCCTCGGGGCGGTGCTCGAGGCGGAGCGCGTCCGCGAAGGTGGGCAGGCGGTTCCGCTCCAGCCAGGCCGGGTCCTGCCATTCCGGCAGGACCGGCAGCCGGTCGAGGGCCGCGACCGCGAGCTTGTTGATCGCCCGCGAGGTCAGCCCCTCGGTGGCGCCGTACACCGGCTCGACGGCGGGCAGCTCGGCGAGCCCCGCCTCGTCGACGATCCGCGACGGGTGGACCATCTGGCGGGTGCCGTCCCACAGGTCGATCCGGCCGGTAATGTAGCGATGCGCGCCGAGCGGCAGCATCTTCTCAACCCGGGCGCGGGGCATGCCGAAGAAGACCAGCGAGATGTCGCCGGAGGCATCCTCCACCTGCACCCGGTGCGGGCGCTTGCCCGATCCGATCTGGGCCGGGCGGTGCGCCACCACGGTGACGCCGATCGTCACCGGCTCGCCGGTCGGCGCCTCGCTGATCGAGCCCATGAGCTTCCGCGCCACGCCGCCCTGGGGCAGGTGGAAGAGGAGGTCCACGACCCGCGCCTCGCGCTCGGGGGTGCCGAGCAACTTCTCGATGAGTGGCGCCATCTTCGGCCCGATCCCCGGAAGGGCCCGGGCCGGCGCGAACAGCGGATCGAGGATGCTCGGCCGCAGGGCAGGCGCGGGGCCGGCCTCCCCGCCCGGCTCGTCGGCCGCGTCGGGGTCGTTCAAGGCCGGATCCTGAGGCGCGCGTGCATCTGTCATGACGGTTCGGCGGACATGGTGCCGGAGGCGCCTTATCATCCCGTGCATCCCGACGCGCCAGTGCGTCAGGATGGAGACCGACTCCGGAGATCGATCCCATGGCCCGCGACTTCCTGCCGGGTTTCGACCGGCACCGGATCGAGACCGCACCCGGCGTGACGATCAACGCCCGCTCGGCCGGATCCGGGCCGCCGGTGCTGCTGCTGCACGGGCATCCGCAGACCCTGTCGACGTGGCTCCACGTCGCGCCGCGCCTCGCGGAGCACCGCACGGTGGTGGCGATGGACCTGCGCGGCTACGGCGATTCGGCCAAGCCGCCGGGGGGCGAGCGCCACGCCGCCTATGCCAAGCGCGCCATGGCGGCGGACGCGGTGGCGGTGATGCGGACGCTCGGCCACGAGCGCTTCGCCGTCGTCGGCCATGACCGGGGCGGGCGCGTCGCCCACCGCCTCGCCCTTGACCACCGCCAAGCGGTCGAGCGGATCGCGGTGTTCGATATCGCGCCCACCGCGACCATGTATGCGCGCACCGACAAGGATTTCGCCACCCGCTATTTCTGGTGGTTCTTCTTCATCCAGCCCCATCCCCTGCCGGAGACGCTGATCGGGGCCGATCCGGAATACTTTCTGCGCCACCATGTCGAGGGCCAATCCAAGACCCCCGGCTCGACTCCGCCGGACCTCTTCGCCGAGTATCTGCGCTGCTATGCCGACCCGGCCTGCCGCCACGCGATCTGCGAGGATTACCGGGCGGCGGCCGGGATCGACCTCGAGCACGACGCCGCCGATTCGGAGACCCGGATCACGGCGCCGCTGCTGGCGCTCTGGGGAGCGAAGGGCGTGGTCGGCCAGACCTACGACGTGCTGGAGACGTGGCGCGAGAAGGCGGTCGATGTCTCGGGCCGGGCCCTTGATTGCGGCCACACCCTCCAGGAGGAGCGGCCGGACGCGGTTTTCTCGGAGCTGGCGGCGTTCCTGCGCTGAGGCGGCCGCCGGCCCGGAACAGGTCGACGGCGAGATGGGCCGTGATGGTCTCGCCCGGGGCTGCCGCGTCGACGGAACCTGGCCCCGCACAGCACTCGGCGGAGAGCCACTCGCTCAGGGAACAGTTCGGCGGCGATTGGCCGGCTGTAGCAGGTGCGCCACCGAGCTGCGGCGCTGTGGCCTTCGCGGATCGGGCTTGGCAGAGATACCCGAAAGCTCAGATACGGGCACGGGCCGCGCGGATGCCGGACCGCGAGCCCGGCCTGGTCGAGGGCCGCGGCGATGCGGGTCGGCGGCCCGACGAGCGGATGGAGAGCGTGCGGGGCAGCATGTCCGAAGGAGCCAAGTTCGAGGGGGCCGCAGGGACCGAGGCCGAAGCGGCCGGCACACCCTTCGCGGTCGCCGTCGTCGGGGCCGGGGCGGCGGGGCTCGCCGCCGCGCTGGCGGTCGCGCGCGAAGGAATCCCCACGGCGCTGGTCGGCCGCCACGCCCCGGTGGCGGACGGGCGGACCGTGGCGCTTCTCGACGGGTCGGTGCGCTTCCTGGGGGCGCTCGGCGCCTGGGCCGCGGTGGCGCCGCAGGCGAGCCCGCTCTGCGAGCTCCAGATCGTCGACGACACCGGCAGCCTGTTCCGGCCGCCGCCGGCGCGCTTCCGCGCCGCCGAGATCGGCCTCGACGCCTTCGGCTGGAATGTCGAGAGCGCCCGCCTGGTCGAGAGCCTGCGCGCCTGCGCCCGGGCGCAGGACAACCTCACCCTGGTCGAGGCGGACGCCGCCGGCGCCGTGCCCGGTGAGACGGCCGCGTGCATCGCGCTGGCAGATGGGGGCGCGGTCGAGGCCCGGTTGGTGGTGGGGGCCGACGGGGCGCACTCGCCGCTGCGGGCCGCCAGCGGCGTCCGCGTGCGCAGCTGGGCCTATCCACAGAGCGCGATCACCACGATCCTCGCCCATGAGCGCCCGCATCGCGACGTCTCCACCGAGTTCCACACCCGGTCGGGACCCTTCACCCTGGTGCCGCTCCCGGGCGGCCACCGGTCCAGCCTGGTCTGGGTGACCGGGGAGGGGGCGGCCCGGCGGCTCGCCGCCCTCGACGACGCGGCGCTGGGGCAGGCGGTGGAGCGGCAGGCCCGGGCGATGCTCGGTGCCATGCGGGTCGACGGTCCCCGGGGCCTCGTGCCCATGCGCGGTCTCGCGGTGGCGACCCCCGTGGCACCGCGGCTGGCGCTGATCGGGGAGGCGGCCCATGTCTTCCCTCCGATCGGCGCGCAGGGGCTCAATCTCGGCCTGCGCGACGCCGCGACCCTGCGCGACGCGGTGCTGGCCGCCGCTCGCGACCGCCGCGATCCCGGCTCCCGCGCCGTGCTCGACGGCTACGCGCGGGCGCGCCGCGTCGACACGGCGGCGCGCACCGCCGCGGTCGATCTCCTCAACCGCAGCCTGCTCACCGACCTGCTGCCGGTGGACGCGCTGCGCGGCCTCGGCCTGCTGGCGATGACGCAGCTCGGACCGCTGCGGCGCCTGGTGATGCGGGAGGGCGTGCTGCCCCGAATCGGCGCGCCGGAATTGATGCGCGCGGCGCGCTAGCGGAAACCGGCCGCAGGGCCGCCGTCCTTGCGAGCGGAGCGAAGCAATCCAGGCGGCGCTACGATGCCGGATGTCGCTGCGCCCGGCATTCCTTCGTTCGCGCGCAGAACCGAAGCGCCGTCAAGGCGGACGCTCTGCCGAGAACCGAAAGGAGAACGTCAGAGGTCCGGCTGGGCGGCCACGTAGGCGCCGAGGCGGGTCGCCAGATCGACCGGGCCGCCGGCCCTGGCCTCGCTCGAATCACCGATGAGAATCACCGGGATGCCGCGGTCGCGCAGATGACCGCGCAGGCGGGCGGCGCGGCGCGCATAGGCGGGATCGCGGCGGGTGGGCGCCTGCAGAAGCACTGCGGCCGGGCGGGCGATCACGGCAAGGACGTCGTCCGCCGCCTCCATCGAGGCGGTTACGCTCGCATATCCGAGGCTGGCCAGCTCGCCCGAAAGGGACCGGTCCACGGCGCGGACGCCGTCGTCGACCACGAGCACTTGTTGCAGCGCACCCATAAGCTTGAGCGGTACTCCATCCGGGCCGGCTTGGAAAGATAGCCGTCACGACAATCCGATGCAGAACCCGCGAACAGGCGGATCGGATCCGTCGGCCCGTGTGCAGATGCGAGATTATCTGCGCAGCCTGAGCGCCGGATGAACCGGCGGCCGGCCGCCGTTCAGGCTTCCGCAATGGACACGGCCGTTCCACCCGACAGGAGCGGCCTGTAGCCCGTGCTCCGCCACGCCAGTGGATCCGTCCGGGGGGTCTCGCCGCGGGGGAGCGCGGTCGCCGCGCAGGCAAGCCCGCGACAGGCGAGGTCGCCGTCCACCCCGCGCGCAAGGTCCAGAAGCTCGCGGGGCAGGAGGGCCTGCTCCGGATCGGCCAGGGTCGCGGCGACGTCGTTCAGACCGGGGCGCGTCAGCACCGCCGCCTCGCCCAGCACCAGGGAATCGAGGCGCTGCGGCCCCGCGAGCCCGATGGTCCGCAGGGTCAGCCGCGCGGGCGCACGGTGGACCACGTCGAGGACGCGGACAGTCCAGGGCAGCGGCAGGGTGGCGAGGGCCGATTCGAACAGGGCCGGAACCACGAGCCGGGTCGGCACCGGCCGCAGCAGGGCGGCACGGAACCCGGCCTCGTCGAAGGGCAGCACGCTCTCCAGGCCGGCGCCGGCCGCCAGGACGGCGCCGAGGCCGGTTACGAGGCCGCGCAGGTCGTGGCCGGGCAGGAGCGTCAGGACCCGCTCGTCCGCAGTCAGGGGCAGCGCGTCGAGATGGGCGGCGACCGCCGCCGCGAACGCCGCGGCGGTGCGGTAGACCGGCCGACCGGGGTCACCGCCCGCGAAGGTGACGAGCCCGCGGCTCGCCGCCGGCTCGACCACGCCCCGCTCCAGGGCCATGGCATCGAGGCTGATCACGCCGTCCGGGACGCTCGGACCGAAAGCCGCAAGGTAGCGCAGGCCGAAATGGCGCATGGCCGCGCGGGTGAGGTCCTCCGCGGGCCGGCGCGCGCCGCGGCGGCCCTCCGTCAGCACGGCCACGAGGCCTGCCGCCTCGATCCCGGCGGAGAGTTGCGCGCAGTCCCAGAGGGCGGGCATCGCACAGGGCAGATGGCCCGCCGCCTCGACGGCGAGGTGGGCGAGGGCCGATTCGGCGCCTCCGGAGAACCACAGGCCGATCCGGCTGCCGGCCGGAAGCCGCCATGCACCGATTCCGCGGGCGAGCCGCCCGACGATCTCGGCGGCGGCCGCGTAGGTCCAGGTGATGGACGGGCGCCCGCACCACGCGACGCGGTCGCCCGAATCACGCAGGATCGTGCGCTGCGGGCCCGCAAGCGCCGCCGCGAACAGGCCGGTCGCGAGACCGTCGGACAAGCCGCCGAACAGGCTCCCGGACGGCTTCCCGGATCGCGCGGGTGCGTCCGATGTGGCGTCGGCCGCCCACTCCGCCACCGCCAACGCGCTCACCCCGCCCCCGCCATCCTGCAGAACTCCCACCATGGTCGACCCGGCAGGGTTAACCGACCGCTAAGAGGGCCGCGGCCGGAGGGCGCCGACGGTGCGGTCCGATCACGCGCTCGTGCCTCGCGCCGGCACAACGTCGTGCTTGCGGCGGGGCGGATGGGGGCCTATCGGGGGCCGGGCGCGACCAGGACGGTTCTGACAGCCTCCTCGGCCGCGATGTCATGCCTTCGCCTCATTCGAGGGGAAAGGCAGGCCGCCCGGTCGCCGGGGTGAGGGATGCGCGCAGACGGGCGCCCGTCCCGCCCGATGGCCGGACCGATTCATCCGGAGTTCCGGGTGGCACGCCAACGCGGCGGGCATCCGGACGCTCCGGCGGACCTGCCGCCAGGCCGGATCCGCATCCTGCCAGCCACACCACGTCTCTTCCAAGGGGTCAGAGCCGATGTCCTTCACCCGCACCGCGACGCTCGCGCGCGCCGCCCTCCTCGGCCTCGCGGGCCTCGGCCTCGCGGCCGCGCCGGCCCTGGCGCAGCCGAAGAAGCCCGCCGCTCCCGCGCCGGCCGCCCCGGCGCCGACCGCCCCGGGTACCCCGGCGGCCAACACCCCGGCCGCCCAGACCGGCCCGCAGATCGTCGCCGTCAAGTCCGAGCCGAGCCAGGCCGACTGGACCAAGGTCTGCGGCAAGGATCAGGGTTCGGGCACCGACATCTGCTACACGACCCGCGACTTCGTGTCCGACCAGGGCCAGCCGGTGCTGGCCGTGGCGGTCTACGAGATGAAGAACGCCGCCCAGAAGCAGGAGGTGCGCGTGGTGCGTTACCTGCTGCCGCTGGGCCTGCTGCTGCAGCCGGGCATCCGCTTCAGCGTCGACGGCCAGGCGGCGACCGCCGGCCGCTTCGCCGTCTGCTTCCCGAACGGCTGCTTCGCCGAGGCCGGCGGCGTCGATGCCGGCGTGATCGCCGCGATGAAGAAGGGCACGACCCTCAACGTCTCGGTTCAGAACCAGACCCAGCGCGAGGTCACCTTCGCGGTGCCGCTGGCCGGCTTCGGCAAGGCCTTCGACGGCCCGGCCATCGACCCGAAGGTGCTCGAGGAGCAGCAGAAGAAGCTCCAGGCCGAGTTGGAGAAGCGCTCCGAGGATATGCGCAAGAAGCTCGAGCAGCAGGGTGGCGCCGCCGGCGCGGCTCCGGCCGCCGGCGGCGCGGCTCCCGCCCCGGCCGCCAAGTAAGCGCTTCGCGCCCGCGTTCCTCCGGGATCGCCATCGACCCGCCGCGCGGCGGGTCCGTATCCGGGGCCGGGCCGCGAGGTCCGGCCCTTCGCGTTTGATCCGCCCGGCGGGATCTACCGCTTCACCAAGGTTCCCGGATTCGGCTGGACGAACAGCACGCGCAGGTCGTGATCGGGGACGTAGTCCCGGGCCCCCAGCGGAACGTGGTCGGCCCGGTCTTCCGGATGTCCGCGCGGCAGAAGCTCACGACTGCCTCCGGACTGCCCCTGTCGACCATGAGGGTGGAGCCGGCGAAGCTCGGGCTGTCGGGCTGCGGCAGCGCGAGGGCCGAGAAGCTGAGTTCCCGCCCGTCGATCGGCAGCAACGGGAAGGCGATCCGGACCGTGCGCGGCTCCTCCACCTGATTGCGGAACAGGTACGTCACGCTGATCCGGTCGCTGGCGATCGACCGGTCCTCGCTCACCAGCACGATCCCAGGCTCGCGCCGCAGGACCAGGCCGCCAGCACCGAGTTCGGCAGCGCTGTCATTGGCGCGGGCCAGGCTCGTGAGCAGGCCGGCAGCCAGAAATGCGCCGGCGCAACGGGGCTTGGCGACCATCGAGCGGGCTCGTCGAGCGGCACCAGCCGCCTCGGCCTAGCGCACTGCGCTTGCCAGGATCTTGACGAGCCCGGCCCGCTCAGTTGGTGGCGCGGTCGCGCATCCGATAGGCGCCCGCGGCGTCGCGCTCGAACATCTCGGCGATGCCGGCGTGGCGCAGGGCCTCGCCCGACGTGTCGGGCAGAAGGTTCTGCTCCGACACGTAGGCGACGTATTCCGTCTCGGCGTTCTCGGCGAGCAGGTGATAGAACGGCTGATCCTTGCGCGGCCGGACTTCCTCGGGGATCGCCAGCCACCATTCCTCGGTGTTGTCGAAGACTGGGTCGACGTCGAACACGACCCCTCGGAACGGGTAGATCCGGTGGCGCACCACGGCGCCGATCGCGAATTTCGCGGTTCTGAGTGTTACGTCCGACATGGTTCAACCCGTCCAGATTGGACAGATAGGTCCGATGACGGATTGTGTCACCCGGTCGCCGCGGAAGTCGGCGCTTCCGCAGTGCGTGCCAGGCGGTCCCGGACGGCGATCGCCTCCGGCAGCGACCGCCACAGGACGGTCATCTCGGCGCTGCGCCCGGCCGCGTCGAGGCGCCAGTAATCCATCCCGTCGAGCCGGTGCGGGCCGGCTGTCACGCCGAAGAAGGCGGCCGCGTGCGCGGGGCCTTCCAGGATCTCGCGGATCTCGAAAGCGTCGACCGCCGCCAGCAGGGCGTCGACCACCGGCCGGATCACCGCCTTCCCGCGCACGGGCTCGACGGCGAGCGGGGTGTTGAGCACCACCCCCTCGGCCATCTGCGCCAGCATGGCGTCCCGGTCCTTCGCCGCCAGGGCGGCCGCGAAGCCGCGAACGTGGGTGAGGTCCATCGGAAGTCTCCTACGGGATCCGGATACCGAGCTCGGTCGCGATCGCCCGGGCGGTGGCCTCGCGCCGGACCGTGATGTCGGCCGCCGCCGCCCGCACCCGCGCCACGATGGCCGGGGAGGCCGTGCGCGGCGTGCCGCTGTCGAACGGGGGCTCGGGGGCGTACTGCATGCCGAGCTGGATGGTCCGGGCGGCCTCCTCGCCGCGCAGCGCGGCGGCGAGTTGCAGCGCCCCGTCGATGCCCGCGGTGACGCCGGCCGCGAACACCCAGGTGCGGTCGTCCGCGTCGCGGTCGATTACCACGCGTGCGTCCACCGGCTCGGCGCCGAAGAACGGGAGGAGGTGCACGGCGTTCCAGTAGGTCGTGGCCCGCCGCCCGACCAGCAGGCCGGCCGCGCCGAGGACGAGGGCGCCGGTGCAGACCGAGAGGACGTGGCCGGCCCCGGCCACCTGGTCGCGGATCCAGCCGAGCACGGCCGCGTCCCGCATCAGGGCCTCCTGGCCCGTGCCGCCCGGGACGTGCAGCACGTCGAGCCGCGGGGCCTCCGCGAGCGTGGCATCCGGCAGCATCCGGAGGCCGCGGACGTCGCGGACGGGCTCCGGGCCCGGCGCGTAGACCCGGTAGGTGCTGTTGGGCACCCGGGAGAGGACCTCGAACGGGCCGGTGAGGTCGATCTGGTCGAGCCCCTCGAACAAGAGCGAGCCGATCTGCAGGTGAGTGTCGGGCGGGATCATTCCGAAGCCTCCGTGGTGGACAGGAAGACCCTACCGCGTCAGGATCTGGCCGAAATGCCAAAGACCCCTCGTTCCTCGCCAGATGCGCCGCGGCCGGTCGAGGTGCTGGCCTTCCCGGCGGTGCAGCTCCTCGACGTGGCCGGGCCGCTCCAGGTCTTCGCCACCGCCAACGAGCACGGCGGCGCCGGGATACCCTACGCGCCGCGGGTGATCGCGGCCGGCGACCCGGGGCTCACCGCCTCGGCCGGCCTGCGGCTGGTGGCCGACCCGCTGCCGGATCCCGACGCGCCGGTGGACACGCTGGTGATCGCGGGCGGCCCCGGCGTCGTCGCGGCCTGCGACGACGCCGCCCTGGTGGCCTGGGTGCGGGCGCGGGCGGGCCAAGCCCGCCGGGTCGCCTCGGTTTGCACCGGCGCGTTCCTGCTCGGGGCGGCGGGGCTCCTCGACGGGCGGCGGGCCGTGACCCACTGGAAGCATTGCGGCGCGCTCGCCGCACGCTACCCGCAGGCCCGGATCGAGCCAGACCCGATCTTCGTGCGCGACGGCCCGGTCTGGTCCTCGGCGGGGGTCACGGCGGGCATCGACCTGACCCTGGCGCTCGTCGAGGAGGATCTCGGCCGCGCGACCACCCTTGCGGTGGCGCGCCACCTCGTGATGTTCCTCAAGCGCCCCGGCGGGCAGGCGCAGTTCAGCGCAGCGCTGGCCCTGCAGGCGGGCGAGGAGCGGTTCGGGCGGCTCCACGCCCACATCGCCGACAACCTGGCGGGCGACCTGTCGCTGCCGGCGCTCGCCGCGGCGGCCGGGATGAGCGCGCGCAGCCTGAGCCGGCACTATCTGGAGGCGACCGGCCTGACCCCCGCGAAGGCCGTGGAGCGCCTGCGGGTCGAGGCGGCCCGGCGCGCGCTCGCCGAGACGGCGCAGCCGGTGAAGCGCGTCGCCCGGACCTGCGGCTTCGGCTCCGAGGAGACGATGCGGCGCAGCTTCCTGCGGCACGTCGCGGCGACGCCGCAGGAGTACCGGGCGCGGTTCGGCAGGTGAGGTGTCAGACCGTGTCGCGGCGTTCGAGGGCCGCCAGGATCGTCTCGCGCACGCCGTCGCGATGGTCGTGGATGTCCCCGTTCGGGATGCGGAGCAGGGCGAAGCCGAGCGATTCGAGGATCGCGGTCCGCGCGGCATCCCGGGCGATCTCGCCGGCGGTCGAGTGCGTTGCCCCGTCGACCTCGACGATGAGTCTGGCCTCTACGCAGGCGAAGTCGACGACGAACCGGTCGATCGGGTGCTGGCGGCGGAATTTCCAGCCGTTGAGCGCGCGATTGCGCAACACGCGCCACAGCTCGGCCTCGGCGCTTGTTTGCGCGCGCCGCAGGCTGCGGGCGCGCGGGATCGATCTGCTCACCGCGCGGTTCCGGCAACGCAGTTGCGGACCCGGTAAATTATACGGAGGCCTCGCTTGCGCGGGCCTGACCCGACGACGCGCTCGGGTCCGCGACGACGCCGGTCCAGACCGGCGCGACGCGTCCCTCTCCCGTGCGGGAGAGGGTTGGGGTGAGGGACGAGAACGCCCAGGATCAAGCACGTGATCGACGTGCCGACAGGGCGCGCTTATTCCGGACAGACCTGATCCCTCACCCTGTCCGTCTCCCGACGGATCTCGGGCCTGCCCGAGATCCGCCCTGAGAAGCCCAAGTCGGGCAAGCCCGACTTGGGTGGAGAGGGGACCCGCGCTTCGTCCCGTCGCCGCGGCGCACACGACGCCCGAGTCCGGCAGCGCGCTCACCCCAGCTTGTAGACCGCTGCCAGATCCGGGTCCTTCGCGGCCACCAGCCGGGCGAGGTCCACGATGACCTTGGCCTGCTTCCAGGTGGCGTCGTCCTGCATCTTGCCGTCGAGCATCACCGCCCCGGTGCCGTCCGGCATGGCCTCGACGATCCGGGCCGCGAAGGCCACCTCGGCCGGGTCGGGGGCGAAGACCCGCTTAGCGATCGCCACCTGGCTCGGATGCAGCGTCCAGGCGCCGGCGCAGCCCATCAGGAAGGCGTTGCGGAACTGCGCCTCGCAGGCCGCGCCGTCGGAGAAGTCGCCGAACGGGCCGTAGAAGGCCTTGATGCCGTTGGCCATGCAGGCATCGACCATTTTTCCGATCGTGTAGTGCCAGAGATCCTGCTGTGCCGTGGCGCGGGGGGCATCGCCGGAGGGGTCGCTGAGCACCCGGTAATCCGGGTGGCCGCCGCCGACCCGGGTGGTCTTCATGCCGCGCGACGCCGCGAGATCCGCCGGCCCGAGGCTCATGCCGTGCATCCGCGGCGAGGCCGACGCGATGGCGTCGACGTTGGCCACGCCCTCGGCGGTCTCCAGGATCGCGTGGACCAGGATCGGCTTCGTCACGCCGTGGCGCGCCTCGAGCTGGGCGAGCACCTGGTCGATGTAGTGGATGTCCCACGGCCCCTCGACCTTGGGCACCATCACCACGTCGAGCTTGTCGCCGACCTCGGCCACGATCGTGAACAGGTCGTCCAAGATCCAGGGCGAGTTGAGGGCGTTAATCCGGGTCCAGAGGCCGGTGCCGGTGGCGGCGAAGTCGGTGGCCTGGGCCATGGCCACGAAACCTTTGCGGGCCGCCTCCTTCTGGTCGGCTGGGACCGCGTCCTCCAGGTTGCCCAGCACCACGTCGACGGTCCCGGCGAGCTCCGGCACGCGGGCGCGGACCTTGTCGTTGTGGGGCGGCACGAAGTGGATCATCCGCTCCAGCCGTACCGGCAGCTCGCGGAACGGGGCCGGCGCGCCGGTGGCGAGGGGCTGGAAGAAGCGGCGGGGCAGTTTCATCGGGTGCCTCTTGTCAGGGCTGGCGTCTGAGCCCCGTTAAGGCAGCATAGGCGGGCGCGTAAAGCCGCGCCGCGCCAAAGTGATCTCGGACTTTCGTGATCTCGGACGTTCGGCCCAGCGCGCCTCCGGGGCCGCCGATCCTCAGCCCCGGCCGCCCCGGCGGCCGATCATGCCGATCCGGTTGAGGATGCCGCCGGCCTCGCTGCCGGCGACCACCACGAGGCGCCGGACCTCGCCCCGCAGGAAGGCCTGCAGGAAGCGGTTGTAGTCGCGGAACGAGACGCAGCCGTTCGAGGCGCCGGGCTGCCGCAGCATGTAGGTGTGGGCCAGCAGGCCGTCGCGGCCGTGGATCGCGGCGCTGCCCCCGACCGGATTGAGACGGATCGCCCGGACCCCGTGGAACAGGCGCTCGCGCTCGGTCAGCGTGTAGGTGCCGGGCGGGGTCGAGCCGCGCATGCGCAGGTGGACGTAGCGCGGGTTGTCCATGGCCTCGCCGAGGCCGGAATGGGCCTCCAGCACCTCGCCGGAGGGCAGCGTCACCGTGCGGGCGCTGATGTCGTAGACGGCCGTGCCGGCCACCGAATCGGGCTCCGGGCTGATCCGGGTGCGCGGCGCCTCCTGCGGCAGGGCGTCCGGGCTGGCATAGGCCAGCACCTGACGGGGCTCCTGACGGTTGTCCTGAGACGGCGCGGCGGCACCGACCCCGAACAGCTTCTCGAAGAAGGACGGCTCCTCGGCCATCGCGGCGCGGAACACGTCGCGGGTCCGGGGCAGGGCGCGGCTCGCCACCCGCGCGGGCGCCGCCGCCGGCGCGCGCCGCAACTCGGGCGGGCGCGCCACCGGCAGCGGCACGAGGGCGGACGCGGAAGCGAGGGCGGCGGGGCTGGGCTCGGCCGCGGCCATCCGGACCGACGCCCCTGTCCCTTTCTCGGCACCCTTCTCGCCGGCTTTCTCGGCGGCCTTGTCCGCCGCTCTCTCCGCGGCCCTGGCCTGGGAAATCCGGACCTGGGCGGTCCGCACCCGCTCCGCCTGGGCGACCTGCCGGGCGATCTCCCGGACCGCCGGGGACGGCGCGGCGGCGGCGATCTGGAAGCCGGCGGCCGGCGGGGCCTCGCCCCCGAAGGCCGTGGCGGTGCCGGAGCCCAGCGCCGGGCTCCGGTCGAGCATCCAGGCGAGGCTCGGCCGCGGCGCCGCCACGGCCTGCGGGACCGTCGCGGCGGCCGGCCCGGCCGCCGCGACGGTCTCCGCGTCGGGGCGGCCGGGCCCCTGCGGGTGGCTGAACACGGCCCAGCCGGCCAGGGTTGCGCCGGTGAGGGCGATGAGTGCCGTCAGCCGGGCGCGGCGACGGGCGCGCCGCATGGCGCTGGGGAACGGCGCCCGGGTGCGGACGACCGGATCGTAGGCGGTCTCAACGTAGGTGAGGCGCGGGGGCGCCGGTCGCACCGGTTCCGCGCTCGGATACGCGGTCTGGAACGCGGCTTGGGACAACGCAGCCTGGGCCATTCGGGAACTCGCGTACGCGCTTCCCCTGGGCAGCCGTCGCCGTTCGCCCGCGAAAGCCGTTTTCGCGCACGTGGCCCGGGTCGCCCGTCTGGGGAGGACATCAACCGTCCCCCCATTAAGCCGCGGTGTGGTTAATCCCCGCTAAAGAGACAGTTTCCGCGCGCGTTCCCGTGTTGGGACACAGCTTCAGGTGGCCCGACCGGGCGCGTCCACAGGCGCCTCCATCGGCCCGTGGCGGCGCGCGACCAGCAGGCAGAGCAGGGCCACCGGCACGCCGATCAGGGACGTCCCGACGAAGAACCACGCGAAGCCGGTCCACTCGATCACGAAGCCCGAGAACCCGGCGAGCAGGCTACCGGGCAGGGCGCAGAGCGAGGTCAGCAGGGCGTACTGGCTCGCCGCATGCGCGGTGGCGGAGAGCCGCGACATGTAGGTGATCAGCACGATCGACGCGAAGGCGTAGGCGAAGCCGTCGATTCCCACGGTCAGCGCGAAGGTCCAGAACGCCGCCCCGCCATGGCCGCCGTGCCAAGCGAGATAGGCCAGCGCGAGGTGCGAGGCCGAGGCCGTCACGGTGCCGATGAGCAGGCTCGCCATCATGCCGATCCGCGGGATGATGGCGCTGGCCAGGAAGGTGCCGCCCAGCGCGATCCAGAAGCCGAACAGCTTGGTCACGGTGGCGATGTCGGTGTTGGAATAGCCCAGCGTCTTGAACAGCGGGATCGCCATGGCGTTCGAGACGTAGCCGGGCATCCGGAAGCCCGCGACCAGCGCCAGCACCGGCACGGCGAGCGGCCCGAGCCGCGCGAGGAGGTCGCGGATCGGCGCCCAGACGGTCTCGACGAAGCCGCCGGTCGCCGGCGTCTCGGGGGCAGGGGGCTCGGGCGCCAGCAGGGCCGCGACCGTGCCCGGCGCCATCAGCGCCGCCATGCACAGGTAGGCGGCGCGCCAGCCATACGCGTCGGAGAGGTAGAGGGCGCCCGCACCCGCCGCGAGGTTGCCGATCCGGTAGCCGATCTCCGACCACGACGACATCAGCGCCTGCTGCTCGGGGGGCGCGGCGGTGATGCGCCAACCGTCGATGACCACGTCCTGGGTGGCGCCCGCGACCCCGAGCGCCAGGGAGAACGCCACCGTCCAGGCGAGCCAGTGGGCCGGGTCGCCGAAGGCGACGCCCGCGAGCGCCAGGGCGACGAGGATCTGCGTGGCGACGATCCAGCCGCGGCGGCGCCCGAGCCAGCGGCCCAGCAGCGGCGCGTCGTGGCGGTCGAGGAACGGCGCCCAGAGGAACTTGAGCTTGTAGGCGATGGTCAGCTCGCTCATCAGCCCGATCGTGGCGAGCGGCACCTTCGCCTGGACGAGCCATGCCGACTGCGTCGCGTAGACGAGCAGGAACGGGATGCCCTGCGCGAAACCGAGCCCGAGCACCGCGGCGACGCGCCGGTCAGTGAACAGCGGCGTGAGGAAGGCGCCTGTTCCGGCCTTCACCGGCTCGGGCACGCCGGTGACCTGCGCCGGGTTTGCCATCCACGCGTCTCCTGGGCTTTGGGGAGGAGAGAGCAGAGATGCGTCGAGCGTGCAACGATCGCGCGACTGTCGCCCTAATCCTGAAAGGAGGGCGCTTTTCCCCTCCCCCTTGCGGGGAAGGGCTTGGGGTGGGGGTGGTTCAGGATAAAGCGTCTCGGTGCCGTCTGCACCACCCCACCTCCAACTCCTCTTCGCAAGGGGGAGGAGAGAGCCCAGCGGCTAGATAGGTGTGAATATCGTAGCGATGAGGGGGCAGGTGGGAGGAGCGTTACTCGGCCTGCCCCTTTACGCCGCCTTCTTCGCCCGCCCGGCGATCGTCACGAGGCTGCGCAGCACCTCGGTGGCGGTCTTGAGCCGGGCCGGGACCGTATTCAGCTCGCGCACGAACACGACGCTCATGTCCGGCCGCACCTTCGCGAACGACGCCTGCTCGGCCACGTAGGCCACGAGCCCCTGCGGGTTGGCGTAGGACCGGTCGCGGAAGTGGACCACCACGCCCTTCGGTCCGGCCTCGACCTTCTCGACATTGGCCTTGCGGCACAGGATCTTGATCGTGCCGATCTTGAGGAGCTGCTCCACCTCCGGCGGCAGCGGCCCGAACCGATCGATGAGTTCCGCCCCGAAGCTCTCCATCTCGGCATCGTCCTGGATGGTGGCGAGCCGCCGGTAGAGCGCGAGCCGGACACCCAGATCCTCGACGTAATCCTCCGGGATCGTGACCGGCGCGCCGAGCGCGATAGTCGGCGACCATGCCTCCTCGGGCAGGTCCTCGATGCCGGCCTTGAGCGCCGTGACCGCGTCCTCCAGCATCTGCTGGTAGAGCTCGTAGCCGACCTCCTTGATGTGGCCCGACTGGGCGTCGCCCAGGAGATTGCCGGCGCCGCGGATGTCGAGGTCGTGGGAGGCGAGCTGGAAGCCCGCGCCCAGCGTGTCGAGGCTCTGGAGCACCTTGAGCCGCTGCTCGGCCTGGGCGGTGAGCTGGCGGTTCGCCGGGGTCGTGAACAGCGCGTAGGCGCGGGCCTTCGACCGGCCGACCCGGCCGCGCAGCTGGTAGAGCTGGGCCAGACCGAACATGTCGGCCCGGTGCACGATCAGCGTGTTGGCAGTGGGGATGTCGAGGCCCGATTCCACGATCGTGGTCGAGAGCAGCACGTCGAACTTGCCCTCGTAGAAGGCGGTCATCACGTCCTCAAGCTGGCCCGCCGCCATCTGGCCGTGGGCCACCGCGACCTTGATCTCGGGCATCTCGGCGTCGAGGAATTTTTTGACCTCCGCCAGATCCTCGATCCTGGGAACCACGTAGAAGGCCTGTCCGCCGCGGTAGCGCTCGCGCAGCAGCGCCTCCCGGATGGTCAGCGGGTCGAACGGCGTCACGAAGGTGCGCACCACCAGCCGGTCGACCGGCGGCGTCGCGATGATCGAGAGCTCGCGCACGCCCGTCATGGCGAGCTGGAGCGTGCGCGGGATCGGCGTCGCCGAGAGCGTCAGCACGTGCACGTCGGCCTGGAGCGCCTTCAGCCGCTCCTTGTGGGCCACGCCGAAATGCTGCTCCTCGTCCACGATGATCAGGCCGAGATCCTTGAAGGCGATGTTCTTGGCCAAGAGCGCGTGCGTGCCGACCACGATGTCGACCGTGCCGGCGATGAGCCCCGCCCGCGTCTGCTTCATCTCCGCCGCGGAGGCGAAGCGCGAGAGCTGGGCGACCTGAACCGGCAGGCCCTTGAAGCGCTCCGCGAAGGTTCGGAAATGCTGGCGGGCGAGCAGGGTCGTGGGCACGATCACCGCCACCTGCTTTCCGGAGATCGCCGCCGCGAAGGCGGCACGCAGAGCCACCTCGGTCTTGCCGAAGCCGACATCGCCGCAGACCAGCCGGTCCATCGGCCGGCCGGCATTGAGGTCGTCCAGCACCGCGTCGATGGCGTTGGCCTGATCCTCGGTCTCCTCGAAGGGGAAGCGGGCGGCGAACTCGCCGTAGAGCCCCTCGGGCGCCTGCAGGGCCGGAGCCTTCCGGACGAAGCGCTGGGCCGCGACCTTGATCAGCTCGCCCGCCATCTCGAGGATGCGGCGCTTCATCTTGGCCTTGCGGGCCTGCCACGCGCCGCCGCCGAGCCGGTCGAGGGCGACCTCGGCATCCTCCGAGCCGTAGCGGGTCAGGAGCTCGATATTCTCCACCGGCAGCAGCAGCAGGCCGCCGGTATATTGCAGCTCCAGGCAATCGTGCGGGGCGCCCGCGGCGTGGATCGTCTTGAGCCCGACGAAACGGCCGATCCCGTGGTCGGCGTGCACGACGAGGTCGCCGGGCTGGAGCGCCTGCACCTCCAGGATCACGTCCTGGGGCCGCTTGGCCTTGCGCTTCTGGCGGACCAGCCGGTCGCCCAGGATGTCGCCCTCGGAGACGACGGCCAGCTCGCCCGCGGTGAAGCCCGCCTCCAGGCCCCAGACCGCCACCGCCGCGTCGGTGCCGCGCTTCAGCGCGTAGACGTCGGTGAGCCGCGTGATCGCCACGGGCTTCTTCAGGCCGTGGTCGGTGAGCACGCCGCAGAGCCGGTCGCGGGAGCCGTCGGACCAGGCTCCCAGGATCACGTGATGCCCGGATCCCTGGAGGTCGCGGATATGCGCCACCGCGGCGTCGAACACGCTGGTATTCTCGTCGGCCCGCTCCGGCGCGAAGCTCCGTCCGGCCTTGGCGCCACAGTCGATCACGGCGCGCTCGGGCGAGTCGGGCTGCGCGAAGGGCGTCAGCCGCGCCACCGTGGCGGTGGCGATCCGCTCCTTCAGCTCGTTCGGCGTCAGGTAGAGGGCGCGGGGCGGCAGCGGCTTGTAGGGGGCGACGCCGGCCTGCGGCGTCTTCATCGCGCCCTCGCGGGCCTGATAGTAATCTTGGACGAGCGCGATCCGCTCGGCGGCGGCATCCTCGACCTGCGGATCGAACACGAGCGGCACCCCGCCGAGATAGTCGAACAGGGTGTCGAGGCCGTCGTAGAAGAGTGGCATCCAGTGCTCGAGGCCGGCATAGCGCCGCCCCTCGCTCACGGTCTCGTAGAGCCGGTCGTCCCGGGTCGCCGCGCCGAAACTCTGGATGTAGCCCTGGCGGAAGCGCCGGATCGTCTCGGTGGTGAGCTGGACCTCGCTCATCGGCATCAGGTCGAGCGAGCGGAGCTGGCCGGTGGTGCGCTGCGTCTCCGGGTCGAAGGCGCGGATCGATTCGAGCGTGTCGCCGAAGAAGTCGAGGCGGATCGGAGCCGGCAGGCCCGGCGGCGACAGGTCAAGGATGCCGCCGCGGACCGCGTACTCGCCGGTGTCGCGCACTGTGCCGGTGCGCAGGAAGCCGTTGGCCTCGACCCAGGCCACCACGTCGTCCATCGCCACGACGTTGCCGATCGCCGCCGAGAACGCCTCCCGGGCGATGTGCGCGCGGGGCGGCACCCGCTGCACCAGGGCGTTGACGGTGGTGCAGAGGATGCGCGGGCGATCCTCGGCCGAGCGGGTGCGGGCGAGGCGGGCGAGCGCGGTCATCCGGGCGGCGGCCGTGGCCGTGGTCGGCGAGACCCGGTCGTAGGGCTGGCAATCCCAGGCCGGCAGGCTCATCACGTCCATCTCGGGCGCGACGAAGCCGAGCGCCGCCTGGAACGAGGCCGAGCGCCCGGAATCCCGCGCCACGTGGACCAGCACCGCCGGCGCATCGACGGTCGGCGCCAGGGCGCGGGCGAGGTCGGCGAGCGCCAGCGCGTCGAAGCCCTCCGGGGCGTTCGCCAGGATCGGGCTGTCACCGCGCTTCAGGGCGTCGATCGCCCGGGCGAGCGCGGAGGATTTCGGCAGCGCGAAGCGCGCGACCGGCGGCTTGGCAGCGGGGGCGGGGGGCTTCGGCTGAGGCTTGGCCATCGGGTCTTTCGCGGGAAATCCCGCCGGGCGCGTCAGGGGTGATGATCAGGTGGCGTTAGCCGATCGGGCCGCCGCGATAAAGCACGGCGCCGGCGGCCGGGTGGCGGGACAGAGCCTATATGGAAGCTCCGTCGCGGCAGGGAACGGCCCTGCGCCGATGTGCGGCCGATCGTCGGTCAGGGCGTCGGTCAAGGAACGCGAATCCCCTCTCCCGTGCGGGAGAGAGACAGGGTGAGGGGCGTGCCCGATCCGGAGATGGCGGATCCCTCACCCCAACCCTCTCCCGCACGGGAGAGGGGCGTGTCGCGCCGCATCGGAGGCCGGAGCGTGAGGATCTCCGGGCCCGCGCTCCTCAGGCGTCCGGCCCGACGATCTCCGCCAGCGCCGCCTCGACCCGGCCGCGGAAGAAATCCGCGTTGGGCATGGGCTCGGTCATCGCGGCGGCGCGCGCCGTCGCCTGCCGGAGGATCTCTCCGCGCAGCGCCGGATCGGAGCGCTCCATCATCTCCAGCATGATCCGCACCACCAGCTCGGTGGCGATCGACCGGGCCGGGTGATCGTAATTGGGCTTGGACTCGTCCATCGCGGGCTCTCTCGACCGGTCGCTCTCAGGAATGGATCGGCGCGTCGTGCCGGTGGAACGCGCGCACGCGCTGCCAGACCGCCGTATCGTAGTTCGAGGGCGTCTCCGCCTCGCCGGTGAGCCACTTGAACAGGTCGCGGTCCGGCACCTCGATCAGCGCCTCGAACTGGTCGAGTTCCGCCTCCGACAGGTCGCCGATCGCGGCATCGGCGAAGCGGCCCATGATCAGGTCCATCTCGCGAATGCCCCGGTGCCAGGCGCGGTAGAGGAGGCGGCGGCGGCGCGGATCGAGGTCGGCGCTCGTGCGGGTGGTGCCGGACATGGATCTCGGACCTCGGCTCGGACAACGGGCAGAGCCTAGATAGGCGCCCGCGGCCGACGGATCCAGAACGGGGCCGTGGCCGGACGGGTTACAACCGGAGCGCGAGAGGGCAAAAACAAATTGCCTCCGGCCGACGCTCCGTTATCTCGAAGGCCAACGCCCCGGACGGGGCGGCGAGCGGGAGTCCAACGATGCCGAAGGCGATCCGGGTCTACGAATATGGCGGCCCCGAGGTGATGCGCTTCGAGGACGTGCCCCTGGCCGAGCCGGGCCCCGGGCAGATCCGGGTCAAGCAGGCCGCCATCGGCGTCAACTTCATCGACATCTACTTCCGCACCGGCGCCTACAAGTCCCCGCACCTGCCCTACACCCCCGGCAAGGAGGGCGCCGGCACCGTCACGGCGGTGGGCGAGGGCGTCACCCAGTTCAAGCCGGGCGACCGGGTCGCCTACGGCTCGGTGGCGGACGGCTGCTACGCCGAGGAGCCGGTGATCCCGGCCTCCGCGGCCGTGCCGATCCCCGACGGCGTCGACGAGACGACCGCCGCCGCCATGATGCTCAAGGGCCTGACCGTCGAGTACCTGCTGCACCGGACCTACGCGGTGAAGCCCGGCGACACGATCCTGTGGCAGGCGGCCGCCGGCGGCGTCGGCCTGATCGCCTGCCAGTGGGCCAAGCACCTCGGCGCCACCGTGATCGGCACCGCCGGCAGCCCCGAGAAGGCGGAGCTCGCCAAGCGGAACGGCTGCGACCACGTCATCCTCTACCGCGAGGAGGATGTGGCCAAGCGCGTGCGCGAGATCACCGGCGGCAAGGGCGTGCCGGTGGTTTACGACGGCGTCGGGCAGGCGACCCTGATGGGCTCGCTGGACAGCCTCGCGCCGCTGGGTCTCCTGGCGAGCTTCGGCTCGGCCTCCGGGGCGATCACCGGGCTCGACCTCGGCCTGCTGGCCCCGCGCGGCTCGCTCTACGTGACGCGCCCGACGCTCGCGACCTTCTCGTCGAATCGCGCCACCCTGGAGGAGGCGGCCGCCCGCCTGTTCAAGGTGGTCCGCGACGGCGCGGTGAAGATCGCCGTCAACGCCACCTACCCGCTGGCCGAGGCGCAGCAGGTCCACCGCGACCTCGCGGGCCGGGAGACCACCGGCTCGATCGTGATGCTGCCGTAGGGAGCGGCCGTGACGCCCGGCAACGCCGACCTGCTCCTCGTCGTCGACGTGCAGGTCGATTTCCTGCCGGGCGGGGCGCTCCCCGTCCCGGGGGGCGAGGCGGTGATCGGCCCGATCAACGATCTCCAGCACCGCTTCCGGCACGTGGTGCTGATGCAGGACTGGCATCCGGCGGATCACGTCTCCTTCGCCGAGACCCATCCGGGGCGGACCCCGTTCGAGACCGTGTCGCTGCCCTACGGGCCGCAGGTGCTGTGGCCGCGCCACTGCGTCCAGGGCAGCCCGGGCGCCGCCTTCGCGCCGGGCCTCGCCACCGACCGGGCGAGCCTCGTGGTGCGCAAGGGGCTGGATCCGCGGATCGACAGCTACTCGGCCTTCCTGGAGGCCGACCGGGCCACGCGCACCGGCCTCGCGGGGGCGCTCCGGGAGCGCGGCATCGCCCGCGTCGCCGTGTGCGGCCTCGCCACCGATTTCTGCGTCGCCTGGAGCGCGCTCGATGCACGCGACGCGGGCTTCGAGGTCTGGGTAGTGGAGGATGCCGTGCGCGGGATCGACGTGGACGGATCCCTCGCGCAGGCCTGGGCGCGGATGGAGGCGGCGGGCATCCGCCGGATCGGGGCGGCCGCGATCGGCTGAGGATGTGCGGGGACCGGAGGCGAACCGCCGCACGGGGCGCGGGAGACCGTCTCCGCCCCGGTGCGTTGGCCCGACATCAGCATCCGACAGGAGCCTGCATGTCGTCCAAGCATCTGAAGACCGACACCCCGACCGACGCCGACCTCAAGGGCAATCCCGGCATCGGCACCTCGAAGGGCATGAGCGGCGCCGATCCTGCCGATCTGCAGGCGGATTCGACCTTCGAGGGCGACGTGGACAACGAGACGAAGCTCGACGGCGGCATCGACCCCGATCACCGGCCGCGCAAGAACGCGTGACGGGAGGCCCGGGCCGGCACGGCCTGGGCCGATTATCTCAGCGGCCGCGTGCCGGTGCCTTCGGCCGCCGCGGCGCAGGTACGGCAGCGGCAGGCCGGGCGTCTGGGCCGCCCGCCGGGATGGAGAGCTGCGCCGGACTCGCGGTGTAGCCCCGCAGCTGTGCGGCGTTGGCGGCGCCGAAGGCGGATGTGCCATCCGCGCGGGCGAAATCCACCGGAACCGTCAGCACGAGCGCGGCGGCCAGCGCCAGGGAGACGTGCTTCGTCATGGGCGGGGTCCTCCGATGCGCGCGTATTCGGCCAACCCCGATCCGCGCTGGATCGCTCCGTTCTGGGATCTGTCTGGGTGGCCCGACGTGCGGGACCGCACCGTCGGGCCGCGCAGCATCGCCGGCACCAGCTCAGAGGCGCGTGTCTCTCGGTCCGAGTTGAACGCTTCGGCTGCTCACCCGCTCCGTCATCCCGCGCGCAGCGACGGCGGCGGAGAGACGGCCTCACAGCGCTAGCCCGAGCTGGAGCGGCTCCTCGGGCGCCTCCTGCGCGAAACCCGACAGCGACACTCCGATCAGCCGGGCGCTGCGTCGCAAGGGGAACAGGCCGGCGAGCAGGTCGAGGCCGATCCGCTCCAGGCCAGCGCGGTCAGCCACGGGAACGGTGAGCGACTTCGCCCGGGTGACCTGGGCGAAGTCCGAGAACTTGAGCTTCAGGGTCACGGTCCGGGCGCGCATGCCCTTGGCGTCGGCCCCGGCCCAGACCTTGTCGAACAGCGGCCCCAGCCGGGCGGCCAGGACCTCGAAGGCGGCCGTGTCGTCCGAGAAGGTGGTCTCCGCCCCGATCGACTTGCGCACCCGGTGGGCGCGAACCGGCCGCGCGTCGATCCCGCGGGCGACCGCGTGGTAGTAGGCGCCCGCGGAGCCGAAGGTCTCGCGCAGGCGCTCAAGAGGCCAGGCGCGCAGATCCGCCCCGGTCTCGATCCCGAGCCGCTTCATCTTGGCCTCGGTGACCGGGCCGACCCCGTGGAACCGGCCGATCGGCAACTCGGCCACGAAGTCCGGTCCCATGGCGGGGGTGATGACGAACAGGGCGTTCGGCTTCCTGTGGTCGGATGCCACCTTGGCGAGGAACTTGTTGTACGAGACTCCCGCCGAGGCGACGAGCCCGGTGCGCTCCAGGATCTCGGCCCGGATCGCCTTCGCCACGGCCGTCGCCGTCGGGAGACCGAGGAGGTTCTCGGTGACGTCGAGATAGGCCTCGTCGAGCGCCACGGGCTCGATGACGGCCGTGTGCCGGGCGAAGACCGCGCGGATCTCCTCCGAGACCGCCCGGTAGACCTCGAAGCGCGGCTTCACGAACAGCAGGTCCGGGCAGAGCCGCCGCGCGGTGGCCGACGGCATGGCCGAACGGACGCCGAACTTCCGCGCCTCGTAGCTCGCCGCCGCCACGACGCCGCGCTCCTTCGAGCCGCCCACTGCCAGCGGCAGGCCGCGCAAGGATGGGTCATCGCGCTGCTCCACGGAGGCGTAGAACGCGTCCATGTCGATGTGGATGATCTTGCGGAGCGCGACCTCCGGATCCATCGCCGCCTCGGAGATCCGCCGTGGGTTCCTGCTCTGTTCTGAATGATCGCGGCAACCTAGCGGGGTCAAGCAGGGCCGGTCGCGCCTTCAACAGGGATATCCCGCCCGCGCCCTCATCCTGAGGTGCCCGCGTCAGCGGGCCTCGAAGGAGGCCTCCGCTGCGCTCCGGCGCCTCCGGATGAGGATGTGGGTTGGAGGTCCGTCAGGGTCCGCCGCAGCCCGTTCAGGCGACGCTGCCGTAAAGGTCGTAGGCCTCGGCCCGGTCGATCTTCACGGTGACGATGTCGCCGACCCGCACCGGGCGCCGGAAGGCGGCGTGGACGGTGCCGTCGATCTCCGGCGCGTCGGCCTTGGACCGGCCCCGCGCGACCCCGCCCTCGACGGAATCGACGATGATCGGCAGCCGCTTGCCGACCTTGGCGCGCTGCAGCCGGAGCGCGATCCCGTTCTGGGTCTCCATGAACCGGCGCTTGCGCTCGGCCTTCACCGCCGACGGCACGAGGTCGCCGAGCGCGTTGGCGGTGGCGCCCGCCACCGGCTCGTACTCGAAGCAGCCGACGCGATCGAGCTTGGCCTCCTGCAGCCAGGCCAGCAGCTCCTCGAACTCGGCCTCGGTCTCGCCGGGGAAGCCGACGATGAAGGTCGAGCGGATCGCGAGGTCCGGGCAGGTCTGCCGCCAGCTCCGGATCCGGTCGAGCTGACGCTCCTGGTTGCCGGGGCGGCGCATGCGCTTGAGCACCGACGGGCTCGCGTGCTGGAGCGGCATGTCGAGGTAGGGGAGCACCTTGCCCTCGGCCATCAGCGGGATGACCTCGTCCACATGCGGGTAGGGGTAGACGTAGTGGAGCCGCACCCAGGCCCCGAGCTCGCCGAGCTCCCGGGTCAGGTCGTAGAACTTCGCCCGGACCTGCCGGTCCTGCCAGGGGCTCTCGGCGTAGCGGATATCGACGCCGTAGGCGCTGGTGTCCTGGCTGACCACCAGCAGCTCCTTCACGCCGGCTTTGACCAGTTTTTCCGCCTCGCGCAGCACGTCGGCGGCGGGGCGGCTGACGAGATTCCCGCGCAGGGACGGGATGATGCAGAAGCTGCAGCGGTTGCTGCACCCTTCCGAGATCTTCAGGTAGGCGTAGTGGCGCGGGGTGAGCTTGATCCCCTGCGGCGGCACGAGATCGAGGAACGGGTCGTGGGCCGGCGGCACCGCCTCGTGGACGGCCGCCACCACCGATTCGTAGGCCTGGGGCCCTGTCACTGCCAGGAGATCCGGGTATTTCTCGCGGATCTCCTCCGGCTGCGCGCCCATGCAGCCGGTGACGATGACCCGACCGTTCTCCGCCATGGCCTCGCCGATGGCCGAGAGCGATTCGGCCTTGGCCGAATCGAGGAAGCCGCAGGTGTTGACGATCACCACGTCGGCGCCGTCGTGCCGGCGGGCCAGCTCGTAGCCCTCGGCGCGGAGATGGGTCAGGATGCGCTCGGAATCGACCAGCGCCTTGGGGCAGCCCAGCGAGACGAACGAGATTTTCGGGGCGGCGCCGGGAGCGGGGCCGCGGGGGGCGGGCGTGGCGGTCATGGCATTCGGGTCGGACAGTCCGGCAGGGCAACCGGCGATCGGCCGCCCGGAGCGCAAGACCAGGAATTCGGGGTCGGGCTCCTATACAGGCTCCCGCGCCTCCGCGCGAGGCCGGCCGCCGCAGGGGTGACCGGCCCTGGGCGCGAGACTGCCGCCGGCCGCTGATCCTGTCGTTATGGCAAAGCTTTACGACAGGATCCTCAGACCCCACATCAGGCCTGGACGGCGCTGCCCTGCGCCCCGGACACGGCCCGCCCGTGCGCCGCGGCGGGGCCTGCGTGGAACTGTCGCTTTCCCCGCGGCATCGCCTGTGCGACGGCAGCGGACGACGCAAAGCCCGAGGATAATGGCCCCGAACCCGGTCATGTGGACCCGAGAGATCCCCTTCATCGATCCCGTCGCGGCGGCGGCCCGGCTGCGCGCCCTGCCCGGGCTCGCCTTCCTCGACAGCGCCATGCGGCACGATCCGCTGGGGCGGCACTCGATCGTGGCCGCCGATCCGTTCGCGCGTTTCCGCTATCGCGACGGACGCGCGACCCTCGACGGGAATCCGGTCGCGGGCGGCCCGATGGCGGCGCTCCGGGCCTGCCTCGAACCCTACCGGCTCGAGCCCGGGTCGGAGCCGTTCCCCGGCGGGGCGATCGGGTACCTGGCCTACGACCTCGGCGCGGCGCTGGAGCGGGTGGCGGCACCGGTCCGGCGGGCGGGGCTCACCGACGACATCGCGCTGAACCTCTACGACACGGTGCTGGTCGTCGACCACGCCGTCGGCACGTGCCGGCTCGTCGCCACGGGTTTTCCGGAGATCGCGCCGGACGCGCGGCGGGCTCGCGCGGAGGCGCGGCTCGCCCGCTTCGCCGACCTGCTCGGCGGCGCGGAGCCGCCGGTCCCGGCCCCCGCCCGGCCGGCCCAGCCGCTCGCGTGGCGCTCGAACTTCGACCGCCAAAGCTATGAGGAGGCGGTCGAAAAGGTCCGCGCCTATATCCGGGCCGGCGACATCTACCAGGCCAACATCGCCCAGCGCTTCACCGCCGACCTGCCAGCGGGATTCGACCCGTTCGCCCTCTACCGGCGGCTGCGCGAGACCAACCCGGCGACCTTCGGCGCCTATCTGGAGCTGGAGGGCCTGACCGTCGCCTCGTCCTCGCCGGAGCGGTTCATCCGCCTCGACGGCCGGCACGTGGAGACGCGCCCGATCAAGGGCACAGCCCGCCGCGCGGACAACCCCTTGGACGACCCGGCGGTGGCCGAGGCGCTCCAGGCCAGCGTCAAGGAGCGGGCCGAGAACGTCATGATCGTCGACCTGCTGCGCAACGACCTGTCGCGGGTCTGCAAGCCGGGCAGCGTCGCCGTGCCGACGCTCTGCGGCCTGGAGACCTACGCCAACGTCCACCATCTGGTGTCGGTGGTGACCGGAGACCTCCGCGACGGGCTGGACGCGCTCGACCTCCTGCAAGGGACCTTTCCCGGCGGCTCGATCACCGGCGCGCCGAAGATCCGCGCCATGGATATCATCACGGAGATCGAGGGCGACGCCCGCGAGCTCTATTGCGGCGCCATCGGCCGGATCGGGTTCGACGGGGCGCTCGACACCGCGATCGCCATCCGCACCGTGTTCATGGACGACCGGCAGGCGGTCCTGCAGGCCGGGGGCGGGGTGACCCTGCTGTCGGAGCCCGGCCCCGAATATGACGAGACCCTGGCCAAGGCCGCCCGCGTCTTCGAGGCCTTCGCATGATCCTCGTCCTCGACAATTACGACTCGTTCGTCTTCAACGTCGTCCGCTACCTGGAGGAGCTCGGCGAGACGATCCGGGTCGTGCGCAACGACGCGCTGGATGTGGCCGGCATCCGGGCGCTCGCCCCCGAGGCGCTGGTGGTGTCGCCGGGCCCCTGCACCCCCGCGGAAGCCGGGATCTCCCTGCCGGCGATCCGGGACCTATCGGGGGAGGTGCCGATCCTCGGCGTCTGCCTCGGCCACCAGGCGATCGGGGCGGCCTTCGGCGGCACGGTCGCGCGGGCGCAGCGCCCCCTGCATGGGCAGATGACGCCGATCGCCCATACCGGCGAGCGCCTGTTCTCCGGCCTGCCGGCGCCGATGCCGGTCGGGCGCTACCACTCGCTGGTGGTCGATCCCGGCCCCGAGATGGAGCGGCACCTGTCCGTCGACGCGGTCTCGCAGGAGGGGGAAGTGATGGCGCTGTCGCACCGGACCCACCCGACCTACGGCATCCAGTTCCACCCGGAATCGGTCCTGACCGAGGGCGGCCACGCCCTGTTCGCCAATTTCCTGGGACTGGCCCGCGCGTGGCGCGAGCGGCCGGAGGGCCCCCGCGATGCTGTGGCGTGACGGGGCGATCGCGCCCGGGACGATCGCGCCGCTGGACCACACAGACCGCGGCCTTACGCTCGGCGACGGCCTGTTCGACACGGCGCTGGCGCTGGGCGGCCGCGTCGCCTTCGAGGACGCCCACGTCGCCCGGCTCGTGGCCTCCGCGGAGAGTCTCGGGATGCCGGCCGAAGCCGAGCGGATCCGCGCGGCCATGCGGGACCTCGCGGGGCAGGGGGAGCGGCTCGCGATCCGCACGACCCTCACCCGCGGCTCCGGCCCGCGCGGCCTGAAGCCGCCGGACGCCCCGAGCCCGAATCTGTTCGCCACCGCGGCCGCGAGCGCCAGGGCCGCCGCCTTCGCGTCCCTGCGCCTGTGGCCGACGCCGATCGTCCGCAACGACACGTCTCCGGCCGCCCGGCTGAAGACGCTGGGCTACCTCGACGCGGTGCTGGCCGCCCGCGACGCCGCCGCGGCGGGGTTCGACGAGGCGCTGTTCCGCAACACCCGGGGCCGCGTCGCCTGCGCGGGCACCGGCAATCTCTTCGCCCTGTTCGGCACCACCCTGGTGACGCCGCCGCTCGCCGACGGCGTCCTCGCCGGGATCGTGCGGGCGGAGATCCTGGCGCTCGCCGCCGGATGCGGGCTCAGGGCGGAGGAACGGTCGCTGGGCCTGCCCGACCTCTTGGGCGCCGAGGCGGTGTTCCTGACCAACTCCCTCCGGCTCCTGGCGCCCGTGACGGCGATCGGCGAGACAGCCTTCCCGGCGGCGGCCGGGCACCCGGCGGTGGCCCGCCTCGTGGCGGCGCTCCGGGCCCGCGTGGCCCAATCCTGCGGCGTGGCGGAGGACGTGGTCGCGTGACCGGCCGCGCCGCGGAGACGGGCCGCCGCCGGCTGCGCTACGGGCTCGCGGCGCTCTACGGCTTCATCGGGATCGTGCACCTCGCGGCGACCGACGCGATGCTGCCGCTGATGCCCAGCTGGGTGCCGCAGCCGCGGCTCGTGATCCTGGCGACCGGCCTGTGCGAGATCGCCGGTGCCGCCGGGCTGCTGACCGGCCGGTTCCGCCGGGCGGCCGCGATCGGCCTCGCCCTCTACGCGGTCTGCGTCTACCCGGCCAACCTCAAGCATGCCTTCGACCATGTCCATGTCGACGGCATCCCGGATTCCTGGTGGTATCATGGCCCGCGCCTCGCCTTTCAGCCGGTCTTCGTCTGGGCGGCGCTCTGGGCCGGCGGGCTGATCGACTGGCCGTTCGGCGGCCTGCGCAGACCCGGAAACGTCGCGCCCGACACCTCCCGCGATCCGGCACCGCCGCCGGCGGCTCGGGGACCGGACGCGCCGGCAACCATCCGGAAACCTTGATCACAGGATCCCGGGATCCCCGGATCACGGCAGGCTTTGATCCCAGGATCCTGGCCGGTCGACCGGCCGGCAGCCGCCGTGCGGGCCGGAAGACCGGTGCGCCCGGCCCCGATAGGGGCGGACGACATGCCGAAGCGCCGCGACCCAGGCCGATCGCCTCCGCCGGGCGCGGTGCCGGAGACTGTGCCTCTGCCTGTGCCGGAGACCGTGCCGGACCGCGACGCGGTGGAGCGTGCCCTCGAAACCGCCCTCGACCGCCTGCGCCCGAAGCCGGGCGGCACCCGGCATTCCGGGCCGCCGCGCGCGGGCTCCGATCGGAAGACGCGCCCGGACGGGGCGGGCCGCTGAGCCCGAAAAGGTTCCTCCACAGGGCGAAGATATCGCCCGGATACAGCCGGCCGGACCGGCGTTCCCCGTGCGGATGCCGCGGACACAGACAGCGGCCCTCAACGGAGACAGAGCGCCATGGCCAAGCAGAAGACGCTGCAGGACGCCTTCTACGAGACCCTGAAGGACGTCTACTACGCCGAGAAGCAGTCGGTGAAAGCGCTCAAGAAATCCGCCAAGGCGGCGGAGCACGACGCGCTGCGCCAAGCCTTCGAGACCCATGCCGAGGAGAGCGCCCAGCAGGTGGAGCGCCTGACGCAGGTCTTCGAGATCATCGGCAAGCCGGCCCGGGCCAAGACCTGCGAGGCGATGCAGGGCATCGTCTCCGAGATGGAGGAGGATCTCGACGACTTCGCCGACAGCCCGGCCGCCGACGCGGTGCTGGCCGCCTGCGCCCAGGCGGTGGAGCATTACGAGATCGCCCGCTACGGCACCCTGAAGACCTGGGCCAGCCAGCTCGGCTACGCGGATGCCGCCAAGCTCCTGGACGAGACCCTGCAGGAGGAGAAGAAGACCGACGCGCTGCTCTCCAAGATCGCCGAGTCGATCAACGTCGCGGGCGATCCCCAGGATGGCGGGCAGTCCGCCGAGGCTGCGAAGGGCAAGGGGAAGAAGGCCGCCTGATCACGGGGCGGTCCGGCGCCCTCCGGGGCGCCGGACCGCCTCCCGGGGCCGTCATTTCGCCGTCTCGATGGCGCTGAGCGGCGTCCAGTAGCAGCGGTCCTGCGTGTCCTTCAGGGTGAGGCAGCCGTAGCTCATCGTCCGGGATTCGAGCTGGACTTCCTCGCCGGCCTTGAAGGACCGGCACTCGCCGCTGGCGAGGCTGCCCTGCAGCAGCTGCCCGAAGCCGGATTCGTCGCCGGCCATGACCAGCTTGAACAGGCGGTCCGTGACCTCCTGGCTGTGGCAGCCGAACCGCTCCTGAGCGATCGTCTCGGCCGCGGCGGGTCGGGACAGGGCGGCGGTGACGGCGAGGGCGGCGAGGGCGGGCAGGGCGAGGCGCATGCGCGGAACATATCCGCGCGCCGCCCCGTGTCGAGCCCTCGGCGCACGGGTCGGCCGCAGAGGATCGCCGCGGGGATCGCGGCGCGGTCGTGCGGGTGCACCCGCTCAGGCCTCGAGGACCCGGGCGGGGCTGAGGTTCCGCCAGCGCGGGCCGGCCCGATGAAACGGTCCCGCGAAACTTTTCCTCCCCAGCTCCCGTAAGGGCGCGCGCTGCCCCGCTCATCGGGGTTGGGACCGAAGGAAACACGATGCTCACCCTGAACACCGGCCGCCGCGCGGCCAAGGCGCTCGCCCTGACCCTCGCGCTCGGCCTCGGAGCGAGTGGCGCGGCCTATGCCAAGAATCCCATGGTCGGCGGTGCGCCGATGTACGCCCAGAAGACCATCGTCGAGAACGCGGTCAACTCGAAGGATCACACCACCTTGGTGGCCGCCGTGAAGGCCGCCGGCCTGGTCGACACGCTGAACGGCCCGGGCCCGTTCACGGTCTTCGCGCCCACGAACGGCGCCTTCGCCAAGCTGCCGCCGGGCACGGTGGAGAGCCTCGTGCAGCCGCAGAACAAGGCGACGCTGACGAAGATCCTGACCTACCACGTGGTCCCGGGCGTCTACACCGCCAAGGACCTGACGGCGCTGGCCCGGAAGGGCGGCGGGCAGGGCACGCTCACCACCGTCGCGGGCGAGCCGCTCGCCGTCGAGGTGCAGGGCAAGAAGGTCCTGGTCACCGACGTGAAGGGCAACACCGCCACGGTGACCATCCCGAACGTCATGCAGTCGAACGGCGTCATCCACGTCGTCAACGCCGTCCTGATGCCCTGATCGGCCCGAGCGGTGCGGTGCCCGCGGCCCCGGCAGGGTTTGCGGGCGCCACCCCGGCGCGGGCGCCGTCAGGCACACCGCCGCGATCGCGTCATTCCGCCAGGAGCTTGCCGGTGTAGACCACCGGCCCGGTGGGCTGGCCGCTGGGCGAGCCCCCGGGCGGCTCCACCGAGACGGCGATCACCCCGTCCGGAGCGGCCCCGGCCGGCAGCCTCACCTGGCTCTGCCCGGCGCCGACGAGGCCGAGCGGCCTCGGTCCCTGCGCGCCGACATACCACAGCTCCAGGCTTCGATCCGCCGGCGCCTCGGCGCCGACGGGTCGCACCTGGGCGATGCCGGTGCGGGTGTCGACGCGCACGATCAGCGCGGGCAGCGTACCGCCGCCCTGGACCACGGCGAGGTAGCGGCCGCCCGACGGTTCGAGGGTCGGTCCGACCGCCAGAAACAGCGCGAGCCCGGCCGCCAGCAGCCCGGCACTCCCGGCGGCCATCCGCCAGCGCCGGACCTGGCCGCGGAGACGCGCGATCTGACGCGCGTCCGCGCCTCCCGGCAGCGCCCGCAACAGCGCGGCGCGGACACGCGGCGGCGGCGCCGCGGCGGGGATCGTCTCCGCCAGCGGGAAGAGGCGCCGCTCCCAGGCCTCGATCCGCGCGTGCGCGGCCGGATCCCGCGCCGCCGCCCGCGCGACGGCCTCGCGCTCCCGGGCGTCCAGCGTTCCCAGCACGTACTCCGCCGCGCGCAGGTCGGGATCGCCGGGATCCGCGTCGGGGTCCGGTGCGCCCGTCCCGGTCACGACACGGTCTCCAGGCAGGTCTTCAAGGCAGCCAGCGCGCGATGCAGCCAGGTCTTGATCGTGTTGACCGGGCGATCGAAATGGCGCGCCAACTCCTCGCGCGAGCGACCCTCGCAGTAGGCCAGCACGACGCAATCCCTGTGCAGCGGCTCGAGCCGGCCGAGGCACGCCGCAAGGGCGTCGCGGTCCTGGAAGGCGACCGCCGCGTCGTGCGGATCGATGATCCGTGCCACCCAGTCCTCGCCGCTCTCCAGTTCCGGACCCTGCACCTCGGTCTTGCGACGCACGCTGTCGATCGCGCGATTGCGCGCGATGGTCACCAGCCAGGGCATCGGCGGGCCGGCATCCGGCCTGTAGGCGCCGGCGGCCTGCCAGATCCGCATGTAGACGTCCTGAAGCACGTCCTCGGCCAAGCCCCGATCGCGCTGGATACGCAGGATCAACCCGTAAAGTTTCGGGCTGGAGAGATCGTAGAGTTCGGCGAGCCGGTCCGCCTCACCCCGCGCGATCCCGGCCAGCAGCCGGCGCAGCGTCGCGTCGTCGGCCACCATGAGTCCCCGCGAACCCCGAGGCGCCGCCGATCGGACGCCCCCTCGGACACAGCTTTAGACCAAGCCCCGCCCCCGGACGACACCTTCCTTGCCGCGGCCGCTCAGGATCGGACGCGACGCGCGGGCGGGCGGGCCGTTCGTCCGGGCGCGTCCCGATCCGCGCTACGCGGCGACGGGCCTGACCACGACGTCCTCGGCGTAGACGAGGGTCGCCATGACGCCGGACTGGATCTGGGCGAAGACCGCGTCGAGGTCCCCGACGCTCTGCATCAGCACGGCGCATGACAGGGCGACGATCTGCGGGGTGCACGCGGCCCCCTCGGCGAGGAACGCCCGGATCGCGTCGGCGAGGGATTCGGCCGCCTGCCCCGCCGCGGAGGCGCTGAGGACCTGCGCGCAGTCTTGGCGCAGGGACGCAAGGCTGCCGTCCACGACCGAGACCCATTGCCGGTCGTGATCGTAGATGAGCCAGCGCACCGACCCCGCCGCCACCGGCGCCAGTCCCGCGAGATAGCGCCGAGCGGCCGCGTCATCGAACATGGCGTGGGTTTAACGCCCGTCCTCCGGAACGCCAACGTGCCGGGTGCCGCGTCCGGAGGCAGCCCGACCGGCCGCGCGACGTCCGCGACGTGCCATCGCCGCGCGGAGATGGACCGGCGAAGGCCGCCCGTCGCGGGCTGCGCGGGAATGCCGGGTGTCCGATCCGCGCCGCGCGCCGCTACGACCGTCCCGCCGCCTCGTCGCGCTTGGCCGCCTGCCACGCGGCCTCCATGGCGGCGAGGTCGGAGCGGCCGAGGGCGCCGCCGGAGGCCGCGAGATGCCGCGCCATGGCGGCGAAGCGGCGCTCGAACTTGGCGGTCCCGTCGCGCAGGGCGGTCTCCGGGTCGATCCCGGCATGCCGCGCGAGGTTCGCCACCGAGAACAGGAGGTCGCCGATCTCCTCGGACAGGGCCTCCGGATCGCCCGCCGCCAGGGCCTCGGCGACCTCGTCGGTCTCCTCGCGGACCTTGTCGACGACCTGGACGGCATCGTCCCAGTCGAAGCCGTAGGCGGCCGCCCGCCGGGAGATCTTCTCGGCCCGGGCGAGGGCCGGCAGCGCCCGCGCGACGCCGCCGAGCGGGTCCGGCGCCGGGTCCGGCGTCGGGGCCGAGTTGTCGGCCTCCCGCCGCTCCGCCTGCCGGGCCGCCCGTTCCTGCGCCTTGATCGCCGCCCACTGCGCCTCGACCGCCGCGGGGTCGCGCAGGGGCGAGCCGGCGGGCAGGGGCGCGCCGTCCGGGGTGAAGACATGGGGGTGGCGCCGGACCAGCTTGTCGCCGATGGCGCGGGCCACGTCGTCGAACGCGAAGGCGCCCTGCTCCTCGGCCATGCGGGCGTGGAACACCACCTGGAGCAGCAGATCGCCGAGTTCGTCGCGCAGGTCGCCGAGGTCGCCGCGCGCCACCGCGTCGGCGACTTCGTAAGCCTCCTCGATCGTGTAGGGCACGATGGTGGCGAAGCTCTGCGCCACGTCCCAGGGGCAGCCGGCGACGGGATCGCGCAGGGTCGCCATCAGGCGCAGGAGCCGGCCCAGGGGCGCCTCCGCCGCAGGGTTATCGTCCCGCGCCCCGTTCGGTCCGGGCTGGCCCGCATCGCGTGTCTCGCTCATGCGGATGGCGTTAGAGCATGGCGCGGCGCAGGGAAATCTGTTCCGGGAGACCGGCCGCGGCTCAGACCCGGCGGGCGTCGCGCTCGCGCACCTGCTCGGCCTGCAGCCCGTTGAGATAGCCGGTGAGGCGGCCGCTGACCGCCGGATCCGCGCATTGCACCCAGAGGGGCGCCGGAAGGGCGCGAACGGGCAGGCGCAGCAGGAAGGCCTCGGCCGACAGGGCCGCCTCCCGCTCGGAGGCGGCGGCCAGCAGGCGCGCACCCGCCTGCGTGCCGATCAGGATCGCGATCGTGGTCATGGCCTCTCTCACGGCCCCTCGCCTGGCCTCTCCAGCATGGGACAACGGCGCGCGTCCCGCAGGCGTTGCACGGCGCCCGGCGCGCCAATCCGCGCGGCCCTCAACGCGCCGCCCGGATGCAGAGGGCTCCCAGGCGAGCGCCAGGATGAACGATCACAGGATCCGGCCGAACGAATCCGTCAGCACCGCCCCGGTGAGGAACATGGTGGCGGCGCTCCGGCACGGGTCGCGGGCGTTGCGGATCGCCGCCTCCACGTCATCCGCCTTCACGTCGTCCGCCTCCAGGCAGTCGCTGGCGAAGGCGAGCCCGCGCCGGCCGTCCGCGTGCTCGAGGGCGCGTCGGAGGTGATGGGCCGGCAGCCGACGCTAGCGGCCGGTTTCGCGGGGCGCCGCAGGATGTCCCGTGCTGCAGGCTGTCGCGTGCCGCCGGCGTCGCCGGCCGCTGCGGGAGGTGCGCGCGAGGCCGTGCCGGGTCTTGTTCCAGCGCAGCGGGGCGCGGACCAGCTCGATCAGCGCCAGCCAGGCCGCGAGGCTGACCAGCAGGAAGTAGATCGGCATCCACGGGACCGACTGGGCGAGGTCCCCCCAGCCGCGCCGGGCGCAGCCGACGAGGGCGGGGAGGACCAGGGCGGCGAGCCCGGTCCCGAACAGCGTGATGGCGAGCCCGGTGGAGAGGTTGTCCAGGAAGACCGGGGCGGCCGGGATGTCCAGGACCAGGAAGGACCAGGCCGCCGCGACGAGGCAGACCGGGTAGGCGAGCGCCGAGGCCACCGTGCCGGGGACCAAAGCGGCGGCGCAGAGCGCCTCCAGGCCGCCGAGGCTGCGCGCGTTGGCGAGGGGGCGCCGCCCGTGGGTGAGGCTCGTCTGGACCAGCCCCTTCAGCCAGCGGGTGCGCTGTCCGAGCCAGGGCCCGAGGCGGGCCGGGGCCTCCTCGAAGGTGGGGCTGGGCAGGTCGCCGACCGCGTAGCCCGCCAGCGCGAGGCGCAGGCCGAGATCGGCATCCTCGGTGACGTTGTGGGCATCCCAGCCGTGCAGCGCCCGCAGCACGCGGGTGCGCAGGTGCATCGAGGTGCCGCCCAGCGGGACCGGCAGGCCGCACCGGGCGAAGGCCGGGTTCAGCACGTCGAACAGGCCGGCATATTCGAGGGCGAAGGCGCGGGCGAGGCGCGAATCGCCGGCATTGTCGATGACGAGCCGGCCCTGGAGGCAGGCGGTGCGCGCGGGCAGGCGCGCGAATAGGGCGGCCGCCAGGCGCAATTGCCCGGGATCGGGCACGTCCTCGGCGTCGTAGACCGTGAGCAGGGCGCCGCGGGCCAGCGGCAGCGCGGCGTTGAGCGCCCGGGGCTTGGTGCGCGGCTCGCCCGGCGGCACCGTGATCACCTCGAACCGGGTCGGCAGCGTGTCGCGGGGGAGGGCTGCCGCGGTCTCCGCGTCGTCGGCCTCGAGCAGCAGCTTGATGTCGAGCTTGGCGGCGGGATAATCGAGGGCCGAGAGCGCCTTGAGCAGATCCGGCACCACCGCCGCCTCGCGGTGGAGGGGGGCGAGGATCGTGTAGACCGGCAGGTCCGCCTCGGCGAGGGGCGTCACCGCCTCCGGAGCCACCGGGGCCGCGATGGCGAGCGCCGCGATCCGGAGGGCCGCCATGGCCAGGAACAGGATCTGCCCGGCCATCACCATCGCGCGCGCCAACGGGTCCGGCAACGCCGCGCACAGGCAGAGTGCGGCGGTGAGGCCGAGGGCAAGGACCGCGAGCCAGCGGAGGGCCGGTTCGGGGGCCGTCGCCCGCTCGGGCGCGCGCCGCCGCAATTCGTGCGCCGCGTAATCCGCCACCTGCTCGGGGATGGCCGCGAACACGGCCTCGCGCAGGCGGGTGGGGCTGGTGATCGCCGGCACGGCGGCGCGGCCCGGCATGTCGAGGAGGTCCGCGATCGCCCGGCCGCGGGGCGCCAGCACCCAGGGCGCCACCGATCCCGGCACCAGGGGCGCGAGGCCGGCCACCAGAGTGTCGGGGAAGCGCAGGCCCAGGCCGAACGGGATCGGGCCGTCGAGATAGGGGGCGCCGAGCGCCCGGGCCAGGGCCGCGTAATAGGCCGATTCCGCGATCAGGCCCGCATTCATCAGGGTGGTCGCCGCGTCGGTCCCGACCTCGGCCGCCTCGGCAGCCGCCCGAATCAGCAGCCGGCCGTCGACGCCCTCGGCCAGCAGGAAGGCGATCTCCGGCGGCAGGGCCGCCGGCTCCACGGGCGGGCGCTGGAACGACACGCCACGCGCTCCCCCGGTGGCTCCAGGACGTGGTAGAGGAGGGGGGTGAGCCAGTCCCCGCCCCCGCGCTCCGAGAGGAGCACCACCCCTTCCCCGTCGTCAAGAGGCGATAGGACAGGCATCCCATTCCGGGTGGCGACGGCCGCGCTCGCCGCCGCGCTTCTCAGGGCGCTTCTCGGGGCGACCCCCGTCGGCGCCGCGGCGGCGACCGAGCCCCGGGCCGCCGCCCACGCCGTCGACCCTTCGGCCGTCCCCCCCGCCGTCACGGTGCCGGATTTCTGGAACCCGCGCAGCCGGGGCGAGCGGATCGAGGCGCCGCAGACCGGCCGGGCGGTCCGCTTCCTCACCGACGACGAGTTCCCGCCGCTGCACTTCGCCGGCCCCGACGGCAACCCGACGGGCTTCGTGGTCGAACTCGCCCGGGCCGTCTGCGAGAAGCTGACGATCCCCTGCACGGTGCAGGCGCGCCGCTTCGACACCCTGCTGGACGCCCTCGACGGCAAGCAGGGCGACGTGGTCGCGGCCGCCATCCCGCTGACCGCGTCCCTGCGGTCGAAATTCCTGGCGACGCGGCCCTATTTCCGCTGGCCGGCGCGCTTCGCCGCGCGGGCCGACAAGGGTCTGCCGGTGCCCTCGGCGGCGGCGCTCGCCGACCGCAGCGTCGGGGTCATCGCCGGCAGCGCGCATGCGGCCTACCTCAAGGCGTTCTTCCCGAAGGCCGTGCCGCGGGACTTCACCGACCTCGCGGCGGCCGAAGGCGCGCTCAAGCGCGGCGAGATCGACTACGTCTTCGCCGACGGCCTCAACCTCGCCCTCTTCGTCGGCGGCCAGGATGCGGAGAATTGCTGCGCGCTGACCGGCGGCGACTACCTGGAGAACCGGTATTTCGGGGAGGGGATCGGCCTGATCACGCGCCAGGAGGACGCGGCCCTCTCCCGGGCGCTGGACGACGCGCTCCAGCGGGTCTGGGACGACGGGAAATACACCGAATTGTACCTGCGGTTCTTCCCGGTGAGCCCGTTCTGAGGGGCGCGGCGCCTCGGGATGAGGTGGAGATCTGGACATCCGGGATGTCGTCCTGGCGCGTTCGGGAATCCGTTCGCAGGCGGGGACGTGTCCGCTGAGCCGAAACCGAGATGCGCCGTCACAGGCCGCGCGGGCGGGCCCGCGATGGAACCCCTCATTGCGCCGTCGGGCGTTCCGCTCCGATGCGAACCGCTCTAGGGTGCGCGCTCCCAGATCGCATTCACCCCCGAAGACATGGCCGCCGCTCCCCCAGCCCTGACCCTCGACTCCGACACCATCGAGGCCGCCGCCAACGCCGCCGCCTGGCCCTTCGAGGAGGCGCGCAAGCTCGTGGCGCGGCTGGAGAAATCCGGCAAGAAGGAAGTGCTGTTCGAGACCGGCTACGGCCCCTCGGGCCTGCCCCATATCGGCACGTTCGGGGAGGTCGCCCGCACCTCCATGGTGCGGCACGCCTTCCGGGTGCTCACCCGCGACGCGGTGCCGACCCGGCTGATCGCCTTCTCGGACGACATGGACGGGCTGCGCAAGGTGCCCGACAACGTGCCGAACCGCGAGATGCTGGCCGACCATCTCAACCAGCCGCTCACCCGCGTGCCGGACCCGTTCGGCACCCATGACAGCTTCGGGGCGCACAACAACGCCGAATTGCGCCGCTTCCTCGACGCGTTCGGGTTCAGCTACGAGTTCCGCTCCGCGACCGAGTGCTACCGCGCGGGCGTGTTCGACGCGACGCTCCTGCGCGTGCTCGAGCGCTACGATTCCGTGATGGAGATCATGCTGCCGTCGCTGCGCGCCGAGCGCTCGGCGAGCTACTCGCCGTTCCTGCCGCTCCACCCGGTCACCGGCCACGTGATGCAGGTGCCGATCGACGAGGTGAAGGCGCAGAGCGGCACGATCGTGTGGCGCGATCCCGCCACGGGCGAGCGCTACGAGACGCCGGTGACCGGCGGCCACGCCAAGCTGCAGTGGAAGCCCGACTGGGCGATGCGCTGGGTGGCGCTCGGCGTCGATTACGAGATGGCCGGCAAGGACCTGATCGACTCGGTCAAGCTCTCGGCCAAGATCGCCCGGGCGCTCGGCGGCGAGCCGCCGGAGGGCTTCAATTACGAGCTGTTCCTCGACGAGAAGGGCCAGAAGATCTCGAAGTCGAAGGGCAACGGCCTGACGATCGACGCGTGGCTCGCCTACGGCACGCCGGAATCGCTCGCCCTGTTCATGTACAACAAGCCGCGCGAGGCCAAGCGCCTGTTCTTCGACGTGATCCCCCGGCACGTGGACGAGTATATCGGCTTCCTCGACCGCTATGCCGGCCAGGACGCGAAGCTGCGGCTGGGCAACCCGGTCTGGCACCTCCATGCCGGCAACCCGCCGGAGCCCGAGCGGGTCGAGGGCGCGAGCCTGACCTTCGCGATGCTGCTCAACCTCGCCGCCGTGGCCAACACCGAGGATCCGGCGGTGCTGTGGGGCTTCATCCGCCGCTACGCGCCGCAGACCGGGCCGGAGACCCATCCGGGCCTCGACCGGCTGGTCAGGCACGCGCTGAAGTACTTCTCGGACTTCGTGCGGCCGGCCAAGACCTACCGGGCGCCGACCCCGGAGGAGCTGGCCGCCCTGGAGGACCTCTCGGAGACGCTCAAGGCGCATGCCGGCTCCACCGATCCGGAGGCGCTGCAGGCGGCGGTCTACGAGGTCGGCCGGCGCCACTTCCCCGACACGTCCGGCAAGGCCAAGAGCCCGGACGGGCGGCCCGGCGTGTCGCAGGCGTGGTTCACGAGCCTCTACAACGTGCTGTTCGGCGAGGCGCGCGGCCCCCGGTTCGGCTCCTTCGTGGCCCTCTACGGCGTCGACGAGACCCGAGGCCTGATCGCCTCGGCCCTGTCGGGGGCGCTGGTGGCCGAGCACGCGGGCTTCGCGGCCGGCAAGGCGACGCCGGTCGCGTCCCCGGTCGCGTGAGGGCGCGATGATCATCGACAGCCTCGCCGCTTTGGAGGCGATCTACCATGCGCCCCTGGCGCCCGCCTCAACGATGAAGGTCGCGGCCTCGGTCACGCCGGACTACGCGGCGCTGATCGAAGCCTCGCCCTTCGCGGTGCTGGCGACCTCCGGTCCGGAAGGGCTCGATTGCAGCCCCCGCGGGGACCGACCGGGCTTCGTGCGGGTCGCCGATCCGCGCACGCTGATCCTGCCGGACCGGCGGGGGAACAACCGGATCGACTCGCTGCGCAACATCGTGCGCGATCCGCGGGTGGCACTGCTGTTCCTGATCCCGGGCTCGGGCACGACGCTGCGGGTGAACGGGCGGGCGGTGATCTCGGCCGACCCGGACCTGCTCGCGACCTTCCGGGTCGACGGCCACGCGCCGCGCACCGCCCTCGTGATCACCGTCGCGGAGATCTACTTCCAGTGCGCGCGGGCGATCATCCGGGCCGGGCTGTGGGATCCGGAATCCCGCGTGGACCCGGCGAGCCTGCCGACGCCGGGGGCGATCCTGGCGGCGCTGACCGCGGGCGAAGTCGGCGGCCAGCGTTACGACGCGGAATGGCCGGAGCGGGCGGCCAAGACGATGTGGTGAGGGCCGGCTCGGCCGCCGATACTATGCGAGGCCGAGGACCAGCGCGAGAGAGCGGGTCACCGCCAGAGCAGGGTCGCGTCATCGAGGCGGCCGATCGGCGGCCCGGCCTTCTCCCGCCTGACCGATATGGCCTTGTCGATCTGGACTTGAGACGGCTTGCTCAGGCCGTTCCGGGGTGTCGGCTGCACGGTTGGCCGGATCAGCGGTGCGTCCAACCGTGCCGACGAGAGCAGCAGGACCGTCACCGCGCCGCTCTGCGCGAAGGCGTCGGACTGGATCACCAGCGCCGGACGCGGCTTTCCGAAATCGCCCGCCATGGCGACGGTGACGAGATCGCCGCGCGTCACGGCTCGGCCGGATCGTCGAGATCGGTGAGCGCGGCGTCGAGGAAGGCGTTCAGCTCACGGTCGGCCGCATCGGCCTCCGCCACGAGCAGCGACTGGCGCCGGCATTCCTCGGCGAAGCCCGGCCGCCTCGTGTCCGGAACCCAGATCTGCACAGGCCGGAGCCCGGCGGCGCGCAACGCCGCCCGACGCTTTCAAACTCTCTGGGTGACCGGCGTGACCATCGCTGTCCCGATCTCGGTTACATGGAACAGACGGGATGCCGGATCGGCAGGCGTCAAGGCGGCGTGGAGACCCGGATACCGTCGTCTTCGCGTGCGCGGTGAAACAACCGGGGCGGCGCGACAGCGCCCGGCGCGCCGCCGCGGGATTGCTGCGCCGGGTCCGCAAAGGACGGGGCGGCCGGAGCCACCTCACCCCACCAGCGCGAGATCCTGCGTCTCCGTATCCGGAATGACGTCGACCTCGACCTTGAGGCGCTGCTTGCCCGAGCCGCTGACGATGCCGTCGACCGGGGCCACGTCGCCGTAGTCGCGGCCGCGGGCCACCACGATGTGGTCGTCCCGCACCGCCACGCCGTTGGTCGGGTCGAGGCCGAGCCAGCCCTCGCCGCACCAGACGGCCACCCAGGCGTGGCTCGCATCCGCCCCGCGCAGGCGCGGGCGGCCCGGCGGCGGCACGGTGCGCAGGTAGCCGCTGACATAGGCCGCCGGCAGGCCCATGCCGCGTAAGCCCGCGACCATCACGTGGGCGAAGTCCTGGCAGACCCCGGCCCGGAGCGCGAAGGACTCGGCGAGCGGCGTGGCGACGGTGGTGGCCTTGGAATCGAAGCGGAAATCCCGGCCGATCCGCAGCATCAGGTCGTGGGCCGCCCCGTAGGCGCTCCGGCCGGGCGCGAAGCTCGGCCTGGCATAGTCGGTGAGTGCGGGCAGCAGCGGCACCCGGCCGCTCGGGAACAGGAAGTGCACGGGCGCCCGGCCGCCGAGGTCGCGCCCGGCCACCACGGCGTCGCGGACCCGCTCCCAGGGCATCCCGGATTCGGGCGGCGGCGGGGTCGGACGCTCGACCCGGACGGTGGAGAGCGCCTCGACGCTGAAGGTGGTGTGGGGCGCCTCCAGGGTGATCGCCACCGCGTCGATCCCGAAATAGTCGCGCCGCATCACCGCGCGGGTGGGGCTCGGATCGATGGTGACGGCGCTCGCCAGCACGCTCTGGCCCTCGCAATCCTGCGGCTTGAGCCGCAGGGTGCAGCGGGCGAAATGCACCGGCTTGCCGTAGCGGTAGGTGGTGCGGTGGCGCAGCGTATAGATCACGCCAGCCCCGTCAGCTTCTCGGGACGCAGCGCGTTCGGCCCGGTGGGAAAGTAGCGGACCGCGATCCCGTCGGCGAGCCGCTCCAGGTCGGTCGCGAGCGCGGTGAGGCGGACGGCGTCGAAATCCGCGGCCTCGCCGCTGCGCAGCTCCGACAGGATCCGGGTGGCGAGGCGGCAATGCGGCTCGGGGATCCCGTCCGCGGCCAGGGCCGGCAGGTCGGCGAGGTGGCGGGCGATCGCCTCCGCCTGGAAGGCGATCGAGCGCGGATTGTAGGGATCGAGCAGGACCATGTCGCGGACCGGGTCGAGGGCGGCGCCCTGCATGTAGCGGCGCCCGTAGCTGATCTGCGAGTCGCAGAGGGACAGCATCACCCCGAGGCAACCCGGGGTCGCCTCGTCGTTGGCGAAGGCCAGCGCGAAGGTGCAGGTGTTGATCGCCCGCTCGATCCGCCGGCCGAGCTCGACGAAGTGCCAGCCCTCCGCCCGGCTCATGTTCTCGTGCGTGAGCCCGGAGAGCGCCGCGAGGTGGCTCAGCGCCTGCTCGGCGCGACCGGCGAGCTGCGACTCGGTCAGCGCCCGCTCGGTGTCGAGGGACAGGAACTCGTCCAGGTCGGCGAGCACCCGCCAGGTCTCGCCCGACAGGCGGGCGCGGAGCGCGGCGGCGTTGCGGCGGGCCGAGACGGTGTGGGCGTGGGCCGAGCCCGGCCGCTGATGCCCGGCCAGCGCCTCCTGGGCGAGGCGGGCGGTGGGCAGGTTGGCCGCGCCGATGCTGCCCCATTCGTGCAGGAGGGTGCGCAGCGCCAGGGCCGCGGGCGTGTCGAGGGCGCCCGAGATGTCGGCCCCGACCGCGTCCCCGACGCTGCGCAGATGGGCGAGGACGAGCCGGATCACCGCCTCGGCGCGCTCGAGATAGCGGCCGAGCCAGAACAGGCCGTCGGCCGCCCGGGAGGGCAGGTGGCCGCCGACCCGCCGCACCCGCGGGGCCGCGTGCGAGCCGATCAGCGGCGCGGCGATCGGCTTCTCGGACAGGACCCAGACATCGGCGGAGCGGATGCCGAGCCGCATCTCGATCGGATCGACGTCCTCGCGCTCCGAGACGCGGCAGAAGCCGCCCGGCATGACCTGCCAGCCGAGCGGCGTCCGCGTGGCGAAGACGCGGACCACGAACGGGCGGGGCACCAGGACGAGGCCGGCCTCGCCGCGCTCCCAGCCCGGCATGGTCGAGAGCGGCGCGGCCTCCTGGGCGACGTAGTCGAAGGGCCGGTCGCGCAGGGCCGCCACGACCCGCTCCCGCTCGGCCGCCAGGACCGGCCCCGCCAGGATCGCGTCGCGCCCCGCGCCGCGCTGGGGCGTGGCGGCCGGGCGCAGGGTCAGGCTGTCGAGATTGGCCTGCGCGTGCGCCAGGCCTTCGAGGTCGCCGCACCACCACGTGCGCGGATGGCCGAGCCGCAGGGATTCGCCCAGCAGCCGACGGGCGATGCCGTCGAGATAGGGCGCGAGCGCCGCCGACTCGACGAGCCCCGCCCCCGGCATGTTGGCCATCACCAGGGAACCGTTGCGCAGGGCGTCGAGGATGCCGGGCACGCCGAGCCGCGAGGCCGGGTTCAGCTCCAGGGGATCGAGGAAGTCGGCGTCGATCCGCCGCCACACGGCGTCGGCGCGCTTCAGCCCCGAGACGGTGCGCACGTGCAGGCACCCGTCCCGCATGACGAGGTCGTCGCCCTCCACCAGCATCAGGCCGAGATAGCGGGCGAGCGCCGCCTGCTCGACATAGGTGCTGCTGTAGGGGCCCGAGGTCAGCAGGCAGATCCGCGGGTCGGCGCGCTCGGCGCCCAGCGCCAGCCCATCGCGAAAGGCCTGGAAGAAGGCCGGCAGGCGCTCGACGTGGAGATCCTGGAAGAAGTCCGGGAAGGTCCGGGCCAGGACCATCCGGTTCTCCAGCGCCCAGCCGAGGCCCGAGGGCGCCTGCGTCCGGTCGGCCAGCACCTGCCAGCGCCCGTCCGGCCCCCGGCCGAGATCGGCGGCGTAGAGCTTGAGGTAATGGCCGCCGGGGGGCGCGACGCCGTGGAGCGGGTGCAGGAATTCGGGGGTGCCGGCCACGATCGCGGCGGGCAGGAGCCCCTCGGCGACCAGGCGGCCCTCGCCGTAGGCGTCGGCGAGGATCGCCTCCATCAGCTCCGCGCGCTGGACGATCCCGGCGCTGAGCGCCTCCCATTCGGGCCCCTCGATCACCAGGGGCAGGCAGCCGAGAGGCCAGGGATGCTCGCGCTGGTCGCCGGCGATGCGGAACGAGATGCCGGCGTCCCGGATGTGCCGCTCCGCCGCGACGAAGCGGGCCATGATCTCCGGCTCGGTGAGGCCGCCGAGACGGTCGAGCAGGCGCGGCCACGCCCCGCGGGGCCGACCGTCGGGTCCCAGGAACTCGTCCGGCCGGCCGGGGGCGGGCCGATAGCCCGCGCTCCAGCGGGCGACGCGCTCCCGCGGGCCCTCCGGCGGCTCGGCCCGGGCAGCGCCGGCCGCGAGCGCCGCCTCCATCACGGTCCCCCGGTCATTGCGGCGCCGGCATCCGCAGGTCGAGGGTCAGCGGGAACTCGGCGCTGGCTTCCGCCCGGGGCATCTCCACCCGGCCCGGCGTGTGGCCGTGCGGCTGGAACCGGGCGAGGCGGCGCCCCTCCGCCTCGTAGGCGTTGACCGGGTGGGTCTCGTAGTTGCGGCCGCCTGGATGGGCGACGTGGTAGCGGCAGCCGCCCAGCGACCGGCCGCTCCAGGCATCGAGGATGTCGAAGGTCAGCGGCGAGTGGGCGGGAATCGTCGGGTGCAGGGAGGAGGCCGGCTGCCACGCCTTGAAGCGCAGACCCGCCACGGCCTCGCCGCCGCGGCCGGTGGAGGTCATGGGCAGGCGTCGGCCGTTGCAGGCGATGACGTGCCGCTCGGGCACGAAGCCCTCGACCTTGACCTGCAGCCGCTCGACCGAGCTGTCGACGAAGCGCACGGTGCCCCCGCTGGTCCCTTCCTCGCCCATCACGTGCCAGGGCTCCAGCGCCTGGCGCAGTTCCATCCGGACCCCGCCCTGCTCGACCGTGCCGAACACGGGGAAGCGGAACTGGGCCTGCGCCTCGAAGGCGACCGGATCGAAAGCGTACCCCGCCGCCCGGAGATCCTCCAGCACCGAGAGGAAGTCGGACCAGAGGAAATGCGGGAGCATGAACCGATCGTGGAGGTTCGTGCCCCAGCGGACACAACCGCCGGTCTGCGGCTCGCGCCACAGCCAGGCCACGAGGGCGCGGAGCAGCAATTGCTGCGCGAGGCTCATCCGGGCGTCCGGCGGCATCTCGAAGGCGCGGAACTCCAGGAGGCCGAGACGGCCGGTCGGCCCGTCCGGCGAGTAGAGCTTGTCGATGCAGATCTCGGACCGGTGGGTGTTGCCGGTGACGTCGACGAGGATGTTGCGGAAGATCCGGTCGACGAGCCAGCGCGGGATGTTGGGCGCGTCGGGGGCCGGCACCTGGGCCAGCGCGATCTCCAGCTCGTAGAGCCCGTCGTGGCGGGCCTCGTCCATGCGCGGCGCCTGGCTCGTCGGGCCGATATAGAGGCCCGAGAACAGGTACGAGAGGGCCGGATGGCGCTGCCAGTAGAGCACGAGGCTCTTCAGGAGGTCGGGCCGGCGCAGGAACGGGGAATCGTCCGGCGTGACGCCGCCCATGACCACGTGGTTGCCGCCGCCGGTGCCGGTATGGCGCCCGTCGACCATGAACTTTTCCGCGCCCAGCCGGGTCTGGCGGGCCTCGGCGTAGAGGTCGGTGGTGATGGAGACCGCCTCCCGCCAGGAGGCGGCCGGGTGGACGTTGACCTCGATCACGCCCGGATCGGGGGTGACCTTGATCAGGCCGATGCGCGGATCGTAGGGCGGCTCGTAGCCCTCGATGTGGATCGGCAGGTTCAGCTCGGCGGCGGCGGCCTCGAGGTGGGCGGCGAGTTCGAGATACTCGTCGGCGCGCTGGGTCGGCGGCATGAACACCCGGACGACCCCGTCCCGGGGCTCGATCGCCAGCGCGGTGCGCACCGCGACGCCGGTGATGCCGGCCCCGTTGACGACGGTCTCGGCCATCGGGTCATCGGAGAGCGGCCCGCGCGGCTCCAGGGGGTCCTGCGGCTGGTAGTAGGGATAGTGCTCGGGCGGCACGTAGGGCAGCGACGACAGGGGCAGGCGGAAGCCCAAGGGCGAGTCCCCCGGCACCAGGAAGGCGGCGCCGCGCCGAAAATCCCACTTTTCCGAGATCCAGACCCTTTCCGCGTCGCCGTCCTTGCCGGTGGGCAGGCTCGCGAGCGGCAGGACGTAGCCCGCGGCCTCCTCGAGGCCCCGCGCGTAGACCCGCTTGATCCGGGCATCGAACTCCACCGAGCCCGACTTGGCGTCGGCCGGCGTGACGTTGACCGGCAACTCCGCGATCTTCTTCTCCCAGAGTTCACCATCCTCGAAGGCCGGAAAGACGTAGTCGGACAGGCCGAGGCGGCGGGCCAGCGCGTCCGCGAACGCCTTGGCCTGCGCGATGGTGGCTGTCCCCGCCTCCCCGGGCGCAGCCTCCGGAGCGATGAGGTCCGGGTTCCGCCAGATCGGCTTGCCGTCCTTGCGCCAGTAGAGCGCGAAGGCCCAGCGCGGCAGGCTCTCGCCGGGATACCACTTGCCCTGGCCGTAATGGAGCAGGCCGCCGGGCCCGAACCGGTCGCGCAGGCGCCGGATCAGCTCGTCGGCGAGTCCGCGCTTGGTCGGCCCGACTGCGGCGATGTTCCACTCGGGCGATTCGAAATCGTCCACCGACACGAAGGTCGGCTCGCCGCCCATGGTCAGGCGCACGTCCTGCGCGGCGAGGTCGGCGTCGACCCGCTCGCCCAGCGCGTCCATGGACGCCCAGACTTCCTCCGAGAACGGCTTGGTGATCCGCGGCGTCTCGGCGACGCGGGTGATGCTCATCCCGAAGTCGAAGGTGGTCTCGGCGGGCTCCATCGCCCCCGAGATCGGCGCGGCCGAATGGTAGTGGGGCGTTGCGGCCAGCGGGATGTGGCCCTCGCCGGTGAGCAGGCCCGAGGTGGCGTCCATGCCGACCCAGCCGGCGCCCGGCAGGTAGACCTCGGCCCAGGCGTGCAGGTCGGTAAAGTCCGCCGACGCGCCGATCGGCCCGTCGACCGCGGTCGTGTCGGGCACGAGCTGGATCAGGTAGCCGGAGACGAACCGGGCGGCGAGCCCGATCCGGCGCAGCACCTGCACGAGCAGCCACGCCGAGTCGCGGCAGGAGCCGCTCTTGAGCCGCAGGGTCTCGGCGGGCGTCTGGACGCCCGGCTCCATCCGCACCTCGTAGGCGGTCTCCCGGGCGATCAGGCCGTTGAGCGCCACCAGGAACTGGACGGTGCTGGGCTCCGCGGGGAGGCGGGCCAGCAGCGCCTCCATCTCCGGACAATCCGCGTCGACGGGCATCAGATAGGGGGCCAGCTCCTCCGCCAGGTCGGCATGGTAGGCGAAGGGCCGCGTCTGCGCGTAATCCTCCACGAAGAAGTCGAACGGGTTGATCACCGCCATGTCGGCGGTGAGGTCGACCTCGATCTTCAACTCGTCGGTCTTCTCCGGGAAGACGAGGCGGGCGAGCCAGTTGCCGCTCGGATCCTGCTGCCAGTTCAGGAAATGGTTGGCGGGCGTCACCGTCAGCGCGTAGGCCGGGACCTTGGTGCGCGCGTGCGGGGCCGGGCGCAGGCGGATCACCTGGGGGCCGAGGCTGATCGGCCGGTCGTAGCGGTAATGCGTGACGTGGTGCAGGGCGGCTTTGATCGACACGATGGCTCCGTCGAAAGGATCGAACGCGGTCTCGTTGCCGGTCCCGGGCGCCGGCGCCCACCGCGCGGTTATGCGCTACAGACCCTGTCACAAGCAATTTCCGTGCGGCGGGCGGCGCGGGCCCGAACGCGTGCGGGCAGCGGCACGCCCTGACACGCCGTCATCCCGGCCATAGCCATGCCCCGGGACATCATGGATCCTGAACGGGGGCCCGGACCGCCTGGCAGGAACTTTGCCGCCCGGCCCCGCTTGACCGGCAGATGGGCCGGAGGCTGGCCCCGGACTGCGCGATGAAGATCTTCCAGTGCCAAGCCTGCGACCAGCCGGTCACCTTCGAGGCGACGGCCTGCGAGAGCTGCGCGCGGCAGCTGGGCTATGTCTGCGCGGTCCACGAGGTCTCGGCCCTGGAGCCGCAAGGGCTCTCGAGCCATCCGCTCATGGGCGGGGCACAGATCTTCCACGCCTATGCGGATCCCGGCAGACGCTACCGCCTGTGCAACAACGCCCTGTCGGCGGCCTGCAACTGGCTGGTGCCGGAGGACAGCCCCGATCTCTACTGCACCGCCTGCCGGCACAACCGCGTGGTGCCGGACCTGACGCAGAGCTGGAACCTCGCCCGCTGGCGCCAGATCGAGGCCGCCAAGCACCGCCTGTTCTACTCGCTCCTGCGCCTGGAGCTGCCGCTCGCCACCCGCGCCCAGTACACGGACGGGCTCGCCTTCGACTTCCTGGTCGACCCGTCGGAGAGCTTCTCCGGCGGGGCGCCGGTGCTGACCGGCCACGTCAGCGGCCTGATCACCATGAACATCGCCGAAGCCGACGACGTCGAGCGGGAGCGCCGCCGGATCCTGTTCGGCGAGCATTACCGCACCCTGCTCGGCCATTTCCGGCACGAGATCGGGCATTACTTCTGGTATCTGCTGGTGATGAACAGCCCCACCATGGGTGCCTTCCGGGCGCTGTTCGGCGACGAGAGCCTGAACTACGTCCAGGCCCTGCAGGACCATTACGCGAAGGGCGCGCCGGCCGACTGGGACGAGGCCTACGTCTCGGCCTACGCCACCGCCCATCCGTGGGAGGATTTCGCCGAGACCTTCGCGCATTACCTGCACATCGTCGACACGGTGGAGACCGCCTCGACCTTCGAGCTGCACGTGCGCCCCCGCCTGCGCCACGGGCAGGCGGCGCCGACCGTGATCGATTTCGACCCGTACAACATCCCCGATCTCGACCGGCTGATCGCGGCGTGGCTGCCGCTCACCTACGCGATCAACTCGCTCTCCCACAGCATGGGCCAGCCGGCGCTGTACCCGTTCAAGCTGACGCCCACGGTGATCGCCAAGCTCGCCTTCGTGCACGAGCGGATCTACGCCTCCCGCACCGGCACCCTGCCGGATGCCGGCGAGGCCGGGGCCGAGATGCTGCGCGCGGTGATCATGGGCCTGCGCCAGAAGGTGGCGGCGCCGACGGTGTGAGGGCAGGGCCGCCGAGGACGGCACGCCGTCATCGCGAGCGGAGCGAAGCAAGCCCGTCGGTGCCACGACCGCAGGCCTCGCGCCGCCCTGGGCCGCCTCGCTGCGCTCGCGATGACGGCTGAAGGGGCGCCTCACGCCCCCCCGTGCCGTTCCGCAAAGGCGCGGAAGGCCGCCAGGGTCTCGGCGCTGACATGGTGCTCGATCCCCTCGGCGTCCCGCCGGGCGGTCTCGGGGCTCACCCCCAGCGCGCAGAGGAAGCGCTCGACGATGCGGTGGCGCTCCCGGGCCTGGGCGGCGAGCCGCCGGCCGGCCTCGGTCAGGAACACGCCGCGATAGGGCCTCTGCTGGACGAACCCGTCCTCGCACAGGCGCTTCAGCATCTTGGCGACGGTCGGCTGGGCGACCCCGAGCCGGGCCGCGATGTCCACCTGCCGCGCCTCGCCGCCGTCGCCGATCAGATCGTCGATCAGCTCGACGTAATCCTCCACGAGCTCCGAGCGCCGTGCCTCTCGGGCCTGGCGGAAGCTCTCCACGTGCCGCTCGGGATCGACCAGCACGGTCTCGGGCGAGCCCGGCTCGGACGGTTCCTGCATCGGCTCTCCCCCCTCTCGGCACGCACACGCCGCCCGAACCCTGTCTAGCAAACACTGCCACCGGGAGGGGAGTCCCGCGCAGTCGACGGAGCCCCCTTGAATCCCGGCCCCGAACCTTGAATATAGCCTACGCTATATCTTAGAGGAGAGGGTGAGCATGGTGGCGCCGAACGCCGCGACGGCCCCGGGGCGCGCCGCGCCCGGAGCGATGAGCCGGCGGACCGAGGGCGCCATCCGCGACGTCCTCGATGGCCGTCGCGGCGGCAGGGCCCGGTTCCTGCTGTTCGCGGGCCCCGCCGTGACGGCGTCGATCGCCTACATGGACCCCGGCAATTTCGCGACCAACATCCAGGCCGGCGCCCGCTACGGCTACGGCCTGCTCTGGGTGGTGCTGCTCGCCAACCTGACCGCCATGCTGTTCCAGGCGCTCTCGGCCAAGCTCGGCATCGTCACCGGAAAAAACCTCGCCGAGCATTGCCGGGACGCGACGACGCGGCCGGTGCGCCTCGGCCTGTGGGGCATCAGCGAGGTGGCGGCCATGGCCACCGACCTCGCGGAGTTCCTCGGCGGCGCCATCGGCCTGTCGCTGCTCACCGGCATGCCGCTGATGGCCGGCATGGCGATCACCGCGCTCGTCACCTACGCGATCCTGCTCCTGGAGCACGAGGGGTTCCGGCCGCTGGAGATCGCCATCGGCGCGATGGTCGGCACGATCGGCCTCTGCTACGCGGTCGAGCTCCTGGTGGCGCCGGTGGCCTGGGGGGAGGCCGCCAAGGGCCTCGTCACCCCGCGCATCCCCGACGCGCAGGCGCTCACCATCGCGGTGGGGATCATCGGCGCCACCGTGATGCCGCACGCGCTGTTCCTGCATTCGGGCCTGACCCAGGGACGGGGCAATCCCCGGACCGAGGCCGACCGGCGGCTGCTGGTGCGCTACTCGAACCGGGAGGTGGTGGTGGCCTTGCTGCTCGCGGGCCTCGTCAACATGGCGATGGTGATCATGGCGGCGGCGGCCTTCCATGTCGGCCACAGCGGGGTCGCCGAGATCGGCGAGGCCTACCGCACCCTGACGCCGCTGCTCGGCCCCGCGGCCGGGGCGGCCTTCCTGGTGTCGCTGCTCGCCTCCGGGATCTCCTCCTCGGTGGTGGGCACGCTGGCCGGCCAGCTGGTGATGCAGGGCTTTACCGGCTGGCGCATCCCGCTCCTCGTCCGCCGCCTCGTGACCATGCTGCCGGCCTTCGTGGTCGTGGCGATCGGGGTCGATCCGACCCAGGCCCTGGTCCTGTCGCAGGTGGTGCTGTCGCTCGCCCTGCCGGTGCCGATGGTGGCCCTGGTGGTGTTCACCCGGCGCCGCAGCGTGATGGGGCCCTTCGCCAACGGGCCGCTCACCCAGGCCGCCGCCGTGGCGGGGGCCGCCCTGGTGCTCGCCCTCAACATGGTGCTGCTGGCGGCGGCCTTCGGGGTGCCGGTGCCGGGGCTGGAGTGAACCCCCCGCCGACCGCCCCGCTCAGGTCGCCCGCACCACCACCTCGACGAGGTTGGCGGCCCCTGACCGGATCCCGGCCTCGATCGCCGGGGCGATGTCGGCGGCCCGGGTCACCCGGCGGGCCGGTACGCCCATGGAGGCGGCCAAGGCCAAAAAATCGATCCGCGGGTCGGTGAGGTCCATGGCGATGAAGCGGTTGGCGCGCACCGAGGCGTAGTGCGCCTGGCCCTTCATGAAGGTCTTGAGGATGTTGTACTCGGCGTTGTTGATCACCACGAAGGTGACCGGCAGTTTTTCGTGCGCGGCCGTCCAGAGGGCTTGCGGCGAGTACATGGCTGCCCCGTCGCCGACCACGCAGACCACGGGCGCGCGGTCGAGGCCTAAGGAAAACCCGACCGCGGCCGGCATGCCCCAGCCGAGCACGCCGCCGCGCATCGCCGCGTACTGGTGCGCCGAGGGGCTGTCGAGGAAGGTGCGCAGGTGGGTCAGCGTCGCGGGCGCCTCGTCCACGATGGTGGTCTCGGCCCCGACCGCGCGGGCGACTTCGCGCGCGGCGACCAGCGGCGCGATCACCGGATCCTCGAAGGCCGCGTCGGCGGCCGCGGCGAGCTTGGCCCGGCGCTCGGCCCGGGCGGTCACGGCCTGACTGCGCAGCTGCTCGAAGGCGTCGGCCCGGTCGGCGAGGCGGGGGCCGAGCAGCGGCAGCAGGGCGTCGAGCGAGGCGCGGATGTCGCCCACCGTCGACAGGCAGGTGGCGTAGGTGCGCCCGAGGTCGCGCACGTCGGCCGAGAGCTGAAAGACCTGCACCCCCGGCGGCACCGCGGAGACCTCGGAGTAGAGCACCGTGATCAGCGATTTGCCGCCGAGCGCGAAGACCGCGTCGTAGCGCCCGAGGATGTCGGCGATGGCGTCGGCCCGGGTCGGGAGGTTTCCGGCCCAGAGCGGGTGCGCGGTGGGGAAGGGGATGTGGGCCGGCCAGGACGAGCCGTAGACCGGCGCCGCCAGCAGGTCGGCCAGCGCCACCATCTGCGCCGAGGCGTCCGAGGCGTCGATCTCGTCGCCCGCGATCAGGGCGAGCCGGCCCGGCGCGATCGCGGCGAGCTTCTCGGCCAGCCGGTCGAGCGAGCCCGCCACCGCCCGCTGGTCGATGGTCGAGGTCTCGCCGGCCGGCACCGCGCTCATCGCCTCCATCACGTCCATGGGCAGGGACAGGAAGACGGGGCCGGAGGGGGCGGCACCGGCATCGTGGAACGCGCGGCGCAGCAGGATCGGGATCTGGTCCGGGCTCGTCACCTCGCGCGCCCACTTCATCACCGGGTCGGCGATGGCGACGAGGTCGCCCATCAGCAGCGGGTCGGTCAGCGCGTGGCGGAGGTCCTGCTGCCCGGCGGTGACCACCAGCGGCGTGCCGGAGACCTGGGAATTCACCAGCCCGCCCATGGCGTGGCCGAGGCCGCCCGCCGTGTGCAGGTTGAGGAAGGCGGGGCGCCGCGCGCCCTGCGCGTAGCCGTCCGCCATGGCGACCGCGGTCGCCTCCTGCAGGGCGAGGATGTAGCCGATATCCGGCGCCTCGGTGAGCGCGTCGATGAGCGGCAATTCGGTGGTGCCGGGATTGCCGAAGATGTAGCGCACGCCCTCCGAGCGCAGTACCTCCACCAGCAGGTCGGCGCCCCGGCGGCGGCCGGCGGTCTCCACGGTCTCGATCGGCATCGTCCCAGTTCCCTCCGGCGGAATCAGCCGGAGGCTAAACCATGAGCGGGCCGGGGCAATGCCGCGGCTCCGCCCGCCTCCCGCGGGGCCGAACCGGCCCGATGGGAGCGATCCGGGCGACCCACGGGATGCGGCACCCCGCGGATGCCGTGCAGCAACCGATCGGCAGCCATTTTCGTCGTATCCTGCGGGCGGGACGCTCCCGCTCCCTCAGGCGCAGGCCTGACGTTCCCTGCCACCGACCAGGACGACACATCATGCGGATCGCGGCTCCTCTTGCGCTTCTGGCCACGCTGGGCCTCGCCGCGGCCGCCCAGGCGCAGGGGTTGGAGCGCGGGGCCCAGGAGGGCGCCTCGCGCGGCGAGGAGATGGCGGGGCCCCTCGGCGCGATCGTCGGCGGCGCGATCGGTGCGGCCGTGGGTACGGCCAACGGCATCCTGGGCGTCGACCGGCGGGAGCGATTCCGCATCTACGCGCTCGGCGAGCGCCGCCCGTCCGTCGCGCTCGCGGGCCCCGTGCGGGTCGGGACCGTGCTACCGGAGGATGGCGTCGTGTACTACGATGTCCCGCGCGAATTCGCGTTGCCGGAGTACAGCTACACGATCGTCAACGGGCATCCGGTTCTCGTCGAGCCGCGGTCACGCCGCATCGTGGAGGTGATCGACTGACGGCCCCCGCCGGCGGGGCCCGGCTGAGGGATCCGGCGGGATGGAGCGGGCGATCCCCTGGGGAGTGCAACGATGATCCAGACCACGATCCTGCTGGCGCCCCCGGTGACGGGATGACCGAGGGCGACGCCGCAGATGCCGACCGGCGGCACTGGTTCTACGACAGCCGGCTCCTGGTCTGCGCGTTCTGCTTGATGTCGTTCATGGTCATCTTCTGGCAGGTCAGCCGATTCGAGGGCTTCCAGCCGATCTTCACCTGCGCGCGGGATCAGGACGTCGATCGCGGACTGCTCTCCACCGGGATGCGGGCGTGCATGGGCGACGCGAACTCGCAAGCCGCCCAGGCCCGCTGCATGCACGTCGTCTACGTGCTGGCCTGCACGAACGAGCGGTGGCGCTGACGTCGCTTCGGACGGGCGCCGCGGGTGGCCCGACGCAGATCATGTCCACGAAGATCGAACGGTCCCGGGGCGTGTTCCGCGGGCTCCGCTCAGGCGCGCAGCTGCGCCACGAAGGCCCGGATGAACGGCGGCAGCCCGTCGAGGTCGCGCAGGCACAGGGTCAGGTCGCGCCGCGCCCAGGAATCGGCGAGGGGCACCACCGCCAGGGCGAGCCCCTGCGCGGCACGGGTGGCGGCGCTCTCCGGAAGGACAGCCAGCCCGACGCGGGCCTCGACCAGCCGGCAGACGGCGTCGAAGCCCCGCAATTGCACCCGCAGGCGCATCGGCCGCCCCGCCCGCACCGCCTGGGCCACGAGGAACCGGCTGATCGCGCTGCGCCGGTCGAGCCCGACGAGGTCATGGCCGAGCACCTCGGCGAACGGGATCGTCCCGCGCGCCGCCAGGGGATGGTCCCGGGCCGCCACCAGCACGAACCGGTCCTCCCGGAACGGAAAGGTCTGCAGCGAGCCGGTATCCACCGTGCCGGACAGGATGCCGAGATCGGCCGCGCCCTCGGCCACCAGCCCGACGATCTCCTCGGAGGTGCGCTCGTCGATCTCGACGCCGATCCCGGGGTGATCGGCCAGGAAGGCCGAGAGCGCGTCCGGCAGGAACTCGGTCAGCGCGTTGGTGTTGGCCAGCACCCGGATCTGGCCGAAGGCGCTTCCCGAAAAGGCCGCCATCTCCTCGCGCAGGCGCTCGACCCCGGCCAGGACCTCCCGGGCATGGACGAGGAGCGCGCGCCCGGCCGGGGTCGGGCTGACACCCTGCCGGCCGCGGGTCAGCAGGGCGGCGCCGAGGGATTCCTCCATCAGCCGGATTCGCGTCGAGGCGGCCGCCAGGGCGAGGTTCGCCCGCGCGGCCCCGTGGGTGATCGAGCCGGCCTCGACCACGTGCCGGAACAGGCCGAGATCGGTGAGATCGAACCGCATCATCGCGAAGGCGCCTCCCGGCCCGCCCACTGCGCCGGCCCGCCCCGGTCCGGCCGCGCGTCGACGGCCCCGTCGGTCGCGGCCCCACGGTAGCGCCGGGGCGGCCGCCTGTCAGGCGTTCCGGCCGGCCATGCCCCGGCATCGGAGCGGCAGAGGCCCGGAACGCCGGCGGACACGGCCCGCCGCGGCGCTCCCGGTTACAGACCGGCCCGATCGTTCAGGCCTCCGGTGCGGAGCGGCGCACGCCCCCGCCGTCGATCGACGCGCGCCTGCCGGTCTCTGGCACCCGATACCCTGGGATCAGGCAGATCCTCTCCGCGAATACAGCAGACACGACCAGATTCTGCCGAAGATGCCGTTTTACCGCCCGTTAACGCCACACAATCCAATGCTCTTCGTCAGTTCGAAAGGCTTCGCGGCGATGGTTCCTGCGTCAACACATCCGGTCGAGCGGCCGCCCCCCGATCGCCTGTGGCGATCCGGGAGCCGCTGATGGACGCGCTCCTCGTCGACGACAGCGCCACGATGCGGATGCGGCTGCGCCTCCTGCTCGAGGCCAAGCCCGACGTGTCGGTCACCGATCACGGCGATCCGGCCGCCGCGATGGTCGAGGCGCAGATGCGGGCCTTCGATCTCGTCCTGGTCGATTGCCACATGCCCGGAATCGACGGGATCGCCTTCATCCGGCAGATGCGCACCATTCCGCACTACGCGCAGGTGCCCATCGTGATGGTCACCAGCGACATCTCGGACACGGTGCGGCTCGCCGCCCTGGAGGCCGGGGCGACCGATTTCCTCGACAAGTCCATGCAGGGCGTCGAACTCACCGTGCGGCTGCGCAACATGATCCGGCTCGCCCGGGCGGTGCGGCGGCTGGCCGAGCAGGCGGCCTGGCTCGACGGCGAAGTGGAGGCCGCTCTGCGCCACATGCGCGAGCGCGAAGAGGAGATCATCTTCCGCCTGGCACTGGCCGTCGAGTATCGCGACAACGACACCGGCGACCACACCTGGCGGGTGGCCCGCTACAGCCAGATCGTGGCCGAGGGGCTCGGGCTGGCGCCGGAAATCTGCCGCAACCTCTATCTCGCGGCGCCGCTGCACGATGTCGGCAAGGTCGGCATCCCGGACGGCGTCCTGCTGAAACCCGGCCGGCTCGACCGGGACGAGTTCGACCTCGTCAAGACGCATCCGGCGATCGGCCGGCGCATCCTGGGCGGGAGCGCCTCCGAACTGATCCGGCTGGCCGCGGAGATCGCCGAGTTCCATCACGAGAAGTGGGACGGCGCCGGCTACCCGCACGGGCTCGCCGGCGCCGCGATTCCCCTGTCGGCCCGGATCGTCGCGGTGGCGGACGTGTTCGACGCCCTGACCACGGTACGGCCCTACAAGGACGCCCTGTCCTTCGACGCGGCCCTGGACTGCATCCGCTCCGAGAGCGGCCGCCATTTCGACCCGGCCTGCGTGGCGGCGTTCTGCGCGCGCTTCTCCGACATCCGCGTCGCCGGCGGGCAGAACCGGGCGGCGGTGCGGCCGAGTGCCGGCCCGGTCACGGAACCCTGGGCGCGGGTCCCGACTCTGCTCCGCGAGGTCGCCCCGGCTGCGCCCGCCCCGACGGGATGGTGCATCGGCGCCCTCGACGCGCTCCTGGCGCCAACGGCGAACCCGGACGCGTCTGCGCCGTTGATCCCGGACACGCACGGATCACGGACGGAGCGGGCCCATGACCACGACCTGGAAGACGCTGCCGGAGATCGCGCTGACGCGCCAGATCTCCCTGGAGGCGGCCCAGCGCCTGGTGGACGGGGCGAACTGCCCGAAGGTGTTCCGCGCGGACGGCACGGTCTATCTCATCTGAGCCCGTCCGGGGCGGATGACGCGCATCCCGGCGGGCCCTAACCTGCCGGCATGCGCATCGTCCACACACCCGATTCGAGCCGGCACGATCCCGAACGCTACATGCGGCGCGGCGCGCCGATCCCGCATCCCGAGCAGGCCGCCCGCTACACGATCCTGCGGGACGCGGCCCTGCGGGGCGGCCACGACCTCGCCGAGCCGGCCGATCACGGTCTCGAGCCGATCCGGGCGGTGCATGATCCGGGCTACGTGGCGTTCCTGGCCGAGGCCTGGGCGCGCCGGGGCGAGATCCCCGACATCGGTGACGAGATCCTGACCGGGGCCTTCGCCCGGCCGCAGATGCACCGGACGCCTCCCGGCCTCCTCGGGCGCCTGGGCCTCTACACCGCCGACACCTCGACGCCGATCCGCGCCGGCACCTGGGCGGCAGTCTACGGGTCGGCGCAATGCGCCGTCGCGGCCGCCGACACGGCGCTGACGGTGGGGCACGCCTACGCCCTGTGCCGCCCGCCCGGCCACCACGCCTACGCGGATTCCGCCGGCGGCTTCTGCTTCCTCAACAACAGCGCCATCGCGGCCGAGCGGATGCGCGCCGCCACCGGCGGCCCGGTGGCGATCCTCGACATCGACGTCCATCACGGCAACGGCACGCAGGGGATTTTCTACGCCCGCGCCGACGTGCTGACGGTCTCGGTCCATGCCGACCCGTCCGACTACTTCCCGTTCTTCGCCGGCTACGCCGACGAGACCGGCACCGGGGCGGGAGCGGGGTTCAACCGCAACCTGCCGCTGCCGCCGGGCTCGGGCGACGCGCCCTGGCTCGAGGCCGTGGAGGCGGGACTCGCGGCAATCGCCGCGCACAGACCCCGGGCCCTCGTGGTGGCGCTGGGCCTCGACGCCGCCGCGGACGATCCGATCGGCGCCTTCGCGGTGACCCGGGCGGGCTTCGTCGGGGCGGCGGAGCGGATCGCCCGGGCCGGGCTGCCCACGGCCCTCATCCAGGAGGGCGGCTACCTCTGCGCGGCCCTGCCGGAGAACCTCTCGGCCTTTCTCGCCGCCTTCGACGCCGCGCGCTGAGACCGACCGCACGACGGTCCCGCGCGGCACGCGCATGATGTGCAGGCGCGCTGTGACCGTGATCGCCGGCGCGCCGGATCAACTGCCCGGATGTGGTCGACCCGATGCCACAACCGACCTATCAGGGCGGGGAGGGCGCCGCCGATGCGCCCCGGCAGGAGGAACGGGCGATGGGCGCGGGTGACGGCGGGCTGCGCGAGGCGGCCGGCGCTCCGTGGTACGCGGGTCTCACCCGGCGCCACTGGCGGATCCTGTGGGGCAGCTATCTCGGCTGGATCTTCGACGGCTACGAGGCGGTGGCCCTGGTCTACGCCCTGCGCCCGGCGCTGGCCTCGATCCTCACGACCGAGCAGGCCCGGATGCCGGCCTTCTACGTGGGGCTCGCCATCGGCATCACGCTGCTCGGCTGGGGTATCGGCGGCCTGATGGGCGGGATCGCGGCCGATTATATCGGCCGCAAGCGCATGATGATGGTGTCGATCCTGGGCTACGCGCTGTTCACGGGGCTCACCGCCTTCGCGGAGAGCTTCACGCAGCTCGCGCTGCTGCGCTTCATCACCGGGCTCGCCATCGGCTCGGAATGGTCGACCGGCATCGCCCTGGTGGCCGAGACCTGGCCGAACCGGGCGCGCCCGAAAGGCTGCGGCTTCCTGCAATCGGGCTTCGGCGGCGGCGCGGTTCTGGCCGCCATCGTCTGGGCCGTGCTCGCCGCCACCGAGCCCCTGGGCGCGGAATCCTGGCGGATCCTGTTCGCGCTGGGCGCGCTCCCGGCCTTTGTCTGCCTGTACCTGCGGCGGGCGCTGGAGGAATCGGAGCAGTGGATGCAGGCCGTGAAGGCGCAGCGCTGGGCCGCCACGACCGAGGATGCCCGGAGCACCCCGAAGACCGGGACGCGGCCGTTTTCGCTCACGGAGATCTTCCGCGAGCCCGAGAGCCGGCGGCGGGTCCTGCTCGCCACGCTGCTCTCCTTCGCCACCACGGTGGGCTGGTGGGCGGTCTCATCCTGGCTCCCGGCCTACACGGAGGGGCTCGCCAAGGCCGCGGGCGAACCGGCCAATGTCTGGGGCCCGCGCATGGGCATCATCTACAATATCGGGGCGATCACCGCCTACGTGATCTCGGGCTTCGTGGCCGACGCGATCGGGCGCCGCGCCTTCCTGCTCCTGACGTATGTCGGGTGCATCGCCACGTCGCTCGCCTGCTACCTCTGGACCGGCGGGCTGGTGCCGTTCATGGCGCTCGCCTTCCTGAACGGGTTCTTCACCCTGGGCTTCGCCTTCTCGTGGATGGCGATCTACCTCGCGGAGCTGTTCACCCCGGCGGTCCGGGCGACGGCGGCGAGCGTGGTGTTCAACGGCGCGCGGCTGATCGCCTGGATCTTCCCGATCCTCGCCGGGCAGATCGTGACCGCCTTCGGGGGCGTGGCCGCGGCGGCGCTGACCCTGTCGGGCGTCTACGTGATCGGCCTCGTCGTGCCGTGGTTCATGCCGGAAACGCGGGGCCGGCCGCTGCCGGAATAGATCGATCCGGCTTCCGCCCCGCCGGCGGCGGGCGCCATCAGGCCCGGCCGGACGCGAAGCGGCCCCCGACTCTGATGGAGCGGGGGCCGCGTCCTGCACGGGCCGTCCTGGAGCCCGCCCGGCCAGAGGCAGGGGGCGCCAGCCGGTCCTAGTGCACTGACTCAGACGGATGGTTCAGGG